>NZ_NPDZ01000009.1 GCF_002811875.1 Leptospira perolatii | reverse complement strand
TTGTCCTCCTTTGCGTTTGTTTAGTGTTACCTATGTTCCCGGTCTATTCTGTTACCCATGTCTCCGGTTCATACCCAGGGCGGGGCCACACTCCTAGTGACCCATCGCTACCCTCAAGGCATCTTCAAACGAATCCTTTTCAATAGTGTCGATCGCCTCGAGGATCAATTTCATTTCCTCATCAGTCATTCCCCTAAATAATTCCTCACCTTTCGACAGTATCTTTGCACCTAATTCTATCCCTAAGATATCTTCCGGTGTATAAACCTTCGGTTTGGATTTCATTTTGGAAACAACCGCATTCATTAATTCTAATATTCTGCGCAACAAATCACGATTCGAAAGAGTACCAAATAGGCGCACCACGTCTTCTCGAAATACTTCGGCATCTTTCTTAGGGACCGAAGCTAAGAGTAAATTGAATACTCTCGGATCGTCAATATCCATGCCTGCTTGCAAAAGCTCTCTGGCTCTCAAAAACATTAAACCCTCAAATCGATGCGCAGTTACATAAGAGTGCAAGGCCGCAAAACCAGCCTGAAACGCCGACTTAAGATATCTGCCAAGCTTAAAGATAGCAGAACCTATGGACCCGAGTAGACCGAATACCTTGGAAGGTGAATGCACAAAGCCGGCCAACGCTGAAAAGGCTGAGTCTAACCTCTTCCTTCCTTCATATTCCGGATACAATAGCTCGAGGAAATATTTTAATAATACCTCTGATTGATCCGAAGAAATATTCGAAAATTTGGGGTACTTCTGTATATTTTCTTTCGAATAACGTCTTACTAGTGCAGACCTGTAAGCGGAAATTAATTTTGGAAATTCTGGTTCATCTAGATACGAAGCCATCAGGTGCTAGGAAAACCGTTTGAGAATTTACGAAAAGCAGAATTATGCATACCTGTAAGAATTTCAGTTTCCGGGCTTAAAGCAATACCAAATGAATCGATCCAATCCAAATGCTAAGATCCGAACTCGAACAAATAGAAATTTGGATAAGGTTTATATCATCATCCCAGTTTTAAACGAAGAGGAATCTCTTGCAAAAGTAATTCACGGATTCATAAAAGAAGGAGTTCCTTCTAGTAATATCATCGTCGTGGACAACGGATCAACGGATGACTCGTCGGCAGTTGCCCGGCATTCGGGTACAAAATTGCTCTATGAACCTAAAATCGGATATGGGAGCGCCTGCCTGGCAGGACTCAATTTTTTGGAGAACTCCGATCATGAACCAGAATATATAGTTTTCGCGGACGGAGATGATTCGGATGACTCAGAGGATCTATTTAAACTTTTGCAACAGTTCCGAAATTTTCCAGAAACTGACATTGCAATCGGAACCCGTACCCAAGGAGGCGCCGAAAAAGGTTCCTTGTCTTTCTTGCAGAAATTTGGAAACTCACTCACTTGCTACTTACTGAAGATTTTCTATCGACAAAAGTTTACAGACTTAGGGCCATTTCGAGTAATTCGGTGGAAGTCTCTTCGACTTTTAAATCTAGAGGATAAGACTTGGGGTTGGAATATAGAAATGCAAATTCGTTCCATTCAAAAAGGACTAAATATTGTAGAGATCCCGGTTCATTACAAAAGAAGAAAGTTAGGAAAATCTAAAATTAGTGGGAACGTAATCGGAAGTATAAAGGCCGGATCAAGAATACTTTGGATTTTTTTCAAACTTACGCTCTTTCATTAAAAAAACCGAAACACTTTCAAACAGCAGAACAGTTATTCTAACCGTACATTTCAAAAATTTGTGACATTTGCTCTGAAGGGATAGGACGTGAATAATAATATCCTTGTCCAAGATCACATCCTGCGTCTTTCATTAATCTTTCTACTTCCGCGGTCTCTATCCCTTCTGCCACGACTACCATTCCAAGCTTGTGCCCAAGGTCAATGGAAGCCTGACAAATAAATAAGGATTCCCGATCATGAGGAGAATCCATTACAAAAGAACGATCGATCTTTAGCTCTGTAAATGGGAATCTATGGAGCTGCTTGAGTGAAGAGTATCCAGTTCCAAAATCATCGATAGAAAGTCCGATGCCTCGGATTCTAAGTCTGGTAAGTATGTCCTGCGTAAATCTTATATTTTCCAAGAAACTTGTCTCAGTAATTTCAATTTGGAAATGACTCTGAAGAATCCCTTTGTTCTTTACTTTCGCGGAGATTTGTTCCGGAAAGTCCAACTCAGTCAAAGTAACCGGAGAGATATTCACTGCCATCCGGAACTTCCGGCCTTTTTCGTGCCATCGAGAACATTCGGTCAATGCAATATCGATAATATTCTCAGTCATTCCATTCAGTAGGCTCGCCTCTTTTTCCATAATCGGTAAAAAGGAATCTGGATAAACGAGACCCAACTCTGGATGTTTCCACCGAACCAACGATTCAAATCCTTCGACCTTACCGGTTTTTAAATCAATTTTTGGCTGGTAATGTAAAACGAATTGGTTGGACCGAACAGCTTCTTCCAGATCTTCGTATGTGAACTTTCCAGGCACAGACTTGCCAGCTGTGCTCGGCTTAACAACAGGAGGATTCTCTGAACGCACACTCTCGCTGAGGGAAATTAACAAAGACCTAAATTCGCCGACTCGGATCGGTTTCTCCATCACCGCAGCGATCCTCAAACCGTATTCTCTTGCAAGCGTCTGAGCGCTATGAAGTGTTCTACGATCGGCACCGGAGATCAATACGACACTCGGGTCCACATCCTTGTCCGAGAGCGCACGTATTACATCCACTCCATCCATTCCAGGTATCATTAAGTCTAATATTACAAAATCATAAGAGTTATCTAGTTTGTTTAAGAAAGAAGGTGCGTCGTACGTAAGCGAAACATGCATACCGCATTCCTCGCCGATCTCGCCCAAAATTTTAGCGATTTCTATTTCATCGTCGAGAATCAGCAGCTTTTTCAACTTCTTTCCGTCCATATTCAATCCGCAGTTTTTAGCGGTAAATGCGTCATTAAGATTTCTTGCATTTTCTTCCAGGAATAGGGTTTTCTAAGAGTCAACACTCCTGGTTCCAAATTTTTGCGAACTGCTTCTTCATCCACATTCCAGTCGTAGGTCAAAACAATTCTTTTGTTCGGAAATCTTTTGGACAATTCAGAAGCCACATTAATGTCCGATAGTTTAGCGGCGTTGGATTCCAGAATCACGATCGATATTTCCTTATCCTCCTGGACTATTTTTACCGCGTGCGACTCATCCGTGACAAAAACAATGTCATGGACTAGATGCTCCAAATAATAGGAAAGCACAGAAGTTCCGATATCGTCTGCTTCGAGAACTAATATTCTGAATTTGTCATATTCTCCCTTTAAATCAGGAAGATGGCTTTTACCTTCTGAGGTTATCGGAAGAAATAAAGTGACGCTCGTTCCAGCTCCTTGCTGTGTTTGCACCTGGATAATTCCTTTCGACTGTTTTACGAATCCGTAAACCATTGGTAACCCCATTCCCGTCCCCTTTACGGATCCTTTGGTAGTAAAAAACGGTTCGAACATCCTCGCCTTCGTATAGTCGTCCATTCCGTGCCCATTATCATAAATAGTAATTGCGCAATAATCACCAAGACTCAATCCTCTATACTGCGACGATCTGTTAGAGTTGGGAAGGTATCTAGTAGAGATCAGTATTTTTCCTTGATTCGTGATGGAATCCCGAGAGTTCAGGCAAAGGTTCAATAGCGCATTTTCTAAGCCGCTTCTTTCAATTTCACAAATTAAGGGGATCTCCTCCAGATCATATTCGATGTGGATACTCGCGGTTTCTATCCGATTTAGTATCGGTACAAATTCTTTTAACAACGAATTCAGTTCGAACGATTGCGGATTCAGTGCTTGTTTTCTGGAGAAGGATAATAGTCTTCGATTTACCTCCACTCCTCTTTGTACTGCTTCCTGAGCGGAATGCACTCTCTTTAAAGTATCCGGAGAGTCCTTCAATTTCATTTCCAGAAGATCTAGATTTGCCAAGATTACGTTTAAGAGATTATTAAAATCATGAGCCATTCCGCCTGCGAGTTGGCCGACAGCTTCCATTTTATTTGATTGAATTAGCCGTTCCTCAGTTTCCTTCCTTTCCGTGATATCCTGAATCGTGCCAACTAATTCAAGCGAGTTTCCGCTTTTGTCTTTCGCGACCTCTCCAGTGATGACAACAAACTTGGTGGATCCGTCTGCCCTTACAATCCTACTTTCGAACGGTGCAAATAACCCTTCTTCATAAGATTTTTCTAAATTTGTCATTACAAATTCTTGATCATCAGGATGCACATGATCCAAAAAGGAGCTTAACGTATTTGCAAATTGATCCTTAGAAATTCCAAAAATCTCATACACTTCTTCGGACCATGTCATTGCGCCAGTTTTAGCGGAAAGCTGCCAACTCCCGAGCTTAGCGACTTTCATCGCCTTCTCCAAAAGTTTTCTGCTCTTTAGAAGGTCCTCCTCCATTTTCCTTCTAAATAGAACCGCTCCGACCATTGAAGAGAGAAGTTCAACAGTCTTAAGAGTGCTCTCATCAAACGCAAATGGTTTCCTGGAGATGATATTCAGTATTCCAGCGCATTTTCTATCATATAGCAAAGGTGAAATCAAAATAGATCGCGCATCGATTTGTCTGCACAATGCAAGGTTTCCAACCGGATCCTTTTCGGTATCTGGCGAATACACCGTCGACTTAGTCAGCATCGCCCTTCCAGAAAGACTGTTGGAAATTGAAACGTGGGTTCCGAGCAAAGGTATTGCATTTCCTGCAACTGCAACCGAAACAAAAGCATCTCCTTCTGGAATCTCGATCACGACTC
Source organism: Leptospira perolatii (assembly GCF_002811875.1). Taxonomy (GTDB): domain Bacteria; phylum Spirochaetota; class Leptospiria; order Leptospirales; family Leptospiraceae; genus Leptospira_B; species Leptospira_B perolatii. Next base: position 152,532 of record NZ_NPDZ01000009.1, on the reverse strand, counting down.
CGTCGCAATTTATAATCTTCGGAATGTTCTGCGCAATATAATCAATTAACTCATCAAAACCGAATTCGTTCGTAGCTATTTCCAAGTTGAATTGAATGATCTTTTGCATGCGATCAGATGCTTCCGTACCCTGCTCTGCTCCGTTTCTATCCATAAAATGCAGTATACTCTTTTCTAACAGAGAGGAAGTTAAATTTTCTTTGATAAGATACTCCGACCGATTCCTTTCGGATTTTTTGATATGTGCCTCGTTCTTGTCCGGAGTGAAGATGTGAATTCTAGGTTTTTCCCCTTGATAATCCTGTAAAAAATCTTCGATATTTGCCGATTCCGGTCGTCGATCTATCAGAATCAGATCAAACTCGTACTTATCCAGCACGGATAAGTTTACATCCTCCGATTTGATCCGGATCAAATTTGCGCTTACTGAACCGATCCCTTCGAAAAGGCTGCGAATCAGATTGTATTCGCTTTCGTCATCCTCTATGAAAAGAATCTTTATTAGCCTGGAATCGATCATTCGTTAGTCCCTAATCTCGCGAAAACCGGATGCAAAGGCCGTTTCGATAAAAATTCTTCTAATATAGACGATAAATAAGACATATTATAGATCTGTAATTCTGTAATATTAGAAATACCGGAGGATAGATATTGGATGAAATTTACTTTGTAAACAAAAAGTTTAGGGCATTCGGAAAGTCTTGCGAACATTACCTGGAATTCAGGCAATTTCAGTTTAATAAGTTCCAGATTTATAGAATTGGAGAACATAATTCGGCTGCGATCGGTCTCCAGGTTTATCGAGGAAATCGAAGCTATTCAATAATAATCTAGTATTCGATTCATTCATCTAAGGGAAAAAATTTATTTTCCTGACCCATAAATTTTATCCCGAATTTTCCTAGCCCATTCCTTCACATTTTTTTGGGAAGTTTCATACCCTAATTCGTATAATCTTAGATAATCGTCCCAATCGAATGTTGAGAACTCTCGCGCTGGTATCTCGACAAAAATATCGGAAGACTCTTTTGTTCGCTTCAAATTGTTTCTGGAGGATAAGAGTAAGGATCGCATCAATATCTCTCCGATATGCGGATATTGAGATCTTCTCTCCATAGGCAAGAAACCGTTCATTAAAAGTTGAATAGCGGACGGACCTTCTCCCGGGAACCTGGAAGAAACCATGGATCCGTAAGCAATATCTTTTCCAGGTTGAGCTCCTGCGCCTAAATCTACTGAAATCAGAATATCCGCGCCTTTTGTTCTCAAAGCAGAACCAGGTAAATTATCCCATAAACCTCCGTCTACGTAGAGCGATCCATTATCATAGAAAGGTGGGAAAATTCCTGGAATCGAAGTGCTAGCGCGGATTGCCTTCCATATTTCACCTTTTTCGAATACAACTGGTTCTGACTTTGTCAAATTGCAAGCCACTGCAAGAAAAGGAATCCAAAGAGTTTCGATCTTCCTTTCTCCGAAAAATTCTCGGATTGCTCTGGAATATTTTCCTCCGGTTAAAATAGAGATAAAAGGAATAGAATAATCTCGAGTTAGCTTTCCTCTGATCCAGATTTCTCGAATTAGCCTAAGCATTTCTTCAAAATCGAATCCCATTGCAAAAAGCCCGGCCATGATGGACCCTGCAGAAGTACCTCCGATTAAATCGACAGGAATTCCTTGCTCTTGTATACTTCGCAGAAATCCTAAATGAGCAAAGCCCTTAGCGCCTCCGCCTGATAACGCGATCCCGACTGCTTTTCCCTCCATGCGTCGGGCTACTCTTTCGAACTCTCCGGATCGGTTTTTTCTTACAAAATGTCTTTGCCCTTGAAATTCTTTATAATATTCTTCTAATATACTCCAGTTGGAGAATTCGTTTTCTAAATAGAAAATCGATTCCCGAACCGTTTCGGAAAGACTGCTGCCTCTAAGCACTTTCCAAGCATGACTCGTATCTTCAATCGGATTCCCTGGTTCGATCAAAAACAAAATTCTGTCTGCCTGCCTAAGACAGGTCTCAACCCAAAGAGTATCTTCGTGATCCACTTCGAATATAACTTTATCGTATTCCCTTTCCAATCCGTTTAACCAGGAAAGTATATCCGGAATATCGAATAGGACCTCCTTCTTTTTAGAGGCCTTGTAAGAGTGATACTTTTCGAATTTCTCCTTAGTCGCTATTAGAGAAGAACCGAAGGCTTTTAGAGCGTTCGAAAGTTTATTCGAAAAGTCTTTTAGAGGAAAATTCCGAGTAACTGGAACAAGTGCAATCGTATGTACTTTTCTGCCGGTTTCTCCGCCGCCACGGGTTTTTTCCGTGAGTCTTCTTGCAATCGTCTCTGTTATGCGAAATAGAGCGTCGGGTGATCTGGAAATAAATTTCCTAAACCCATCTCTCGAAATTCGAATTACTTGTCCGGATCTTACGGCGTACACGGATGCGGATCTCGGTTCTCCTGTAAGCAGGGACATCTCTCCGATAATATCGCCCTTTCCGAATTCGCCCTCTGAAATCCTCTCTCCTTTTTCATCTTCGATCACGAATCTGAATCTACCTGAAACAATAATGAAAAGAGAATTGCCTGGATCTCCCTGATGAATCAATCTTTCTCCACCGGGAACATACAACCATTGCATATAATTCTGAAGTTCTATTACTCTCTTTCTATCAAAGTGAAAAAGAATTTCGAGGCTAGATAAGAAGTTAAAGAGTTCCTTTGGATCAGGTCGGACCGCTGCCATCCGAAAATATCGATGGCTTTTCAAGCGAGAGCAGAATGTCTCCAATGCTTCCGGAATTTTTTCGGATAATCTTTTCCAGGAAAGTTTTGAAACCGAGGCGACCCTAACTTGCACCTTTGTGCGAATTCCTAACCCGCCTTCCGGCCAACCGAAAAAACCCGCTTCTCCGAAGTGACTCCCCGGTCCGATTTCGGTCAAAAAGGACGTTTCGCTTTTCGATTTGGAAACGAACTCTTCGCAAATTCCTTCCAACAAAAAAAACATTTTTGCGGAAGGTCTATCCGTTCGTACAAGAACCCTGCCCGATGGAATTCGCTGCACTTCGAATCCGGAGACAAAGGTGCGAACTTCCTCTTCATTCCATTCTCGAAACAAGTCTTCGTTGGATCGAAAAACTATACTAAACCAGTGAGGTAAGCCTGCTTCGATTCCATTTTTTAAACCTGATTTCCTGGACATTGCTCCGAACCGAAAGAGAAAAGAGTATCAAATGTTATTGACGTATCAAAACCAAGGTTCAACGAGAAAAATCCGAAATAAATCCGGAAAACTCTAAGTCCCTAGCTTCTCACAAAGGGCCCGAGCTTCGGATTCTATCAGAATGCGTCTTTCCTTAGGAATTCCTGCTTCCACTAAGAGCTCCGGTTTATCGCATAAGGTTTTGCATAAAACTACCCTCATGCCAAGTAAGATTTCCTTTTCATGTTTTGATAAAGTGGTCAGGCAAGTGATCGGATACAATCCCAAGCGGTCTATTTGCTCTCTTAAACTATCCCCTTTCGGATAATCCCAACTGACCAAATGTAATCCGGAGCACGCACCATATTTGATCGCGTCCGAAGTAAACCTCGTATTAGTTACGATCCAACCTTGGTGAAATTTCTTTTGATGGCCGGACAACTTTTTCCATTGCTTTTCTACATCCAAAAATCTCGCGAAAATATATAACGGAATTTTTACATCCGATACAATACCCGGAAGATTATGATACTTACACTCTATCATAAAATGCTTATTTTCTTTTTGGGCGATCACATCAATTTCGTGACTCACGCAAAACCCTTCGACGATTATACCGACTTCTGTTATGTAACCTTGATGAGAAAGAATCTCGGATATAAATTCTTCGAAAGGATATCCAGATGGACCCAGCTCCATAATTCCGTTTTTGAGATGATACTTTGAGGCAGAAGTCCGTGAACTTTCCTTTAACGTCTGGTAGGCTATTTTGTAGATATTCTTCGTAGGAAATTCATCTAGCTTCTTTTCCTTAATTTTATTCACGATCTTTTCTATCGTTTGTTGGTCGGCTCCTGTTTTCTTAAGAGAATTTCTGATCTTCTCTTCCGAAAACTCGGACACCTCTCCACTCGATTTCACAACAGAGTATCTTTTCTTTTTTCTGGACATTTATTTCTGTACCTTCGCTGTGCTACAGAAAGTGATCAAGCTTTCCGATTTAACCTATTATTGGAATTCACCAGAAAAAAGCAAGGGTTGATTTATCTACCGAACGCTACAAATACCCGACAAAAAACAACTATCCGTATTTCCATAAATATTATATTTTTATAATATTTATTCTCTCCCATAAACTTCATAATACTTAATATCTAGCGTTAATACGAATTATATGTATCTGTTTCCGATAACGTTACTTTATCCTTCAAAATTCCAAAATAAATCGACAAGATGCTTCATTTCATCAGGCTGACGCCAAGTGAGGATTACAAAAGTACCAAATGAAAAAGACACTAGCGTTAACTACAATCTTCATGCTTTCCATTTCCTGTTCTTCATCGAAAGGATCTAGCGAAAGCGTTGACGAAGCGGCTTTGTTAATGGGAGTCGCGACCTCTCCAAAAGCTCAAAATGCGCAAGCACTAGAGCAGCTGCTACAGAATGGCGATGCATCAGCCGAAGGAATAGGGACTTCTCCGAGCAAAGATGGAATTGGAACTTCTCCAAGTACATTCGGAATCGGAACTTCTCCTAGCAAGTTCGGAATTGGAACTTCCCCAAGCAAATTCGGCGTCGCAACCTCACCTTGATTCATTTCAAGTAAGGTTGGAACACTTGCTTCAATATCTTCCAGCCCCTTTAGGTCGGTGGATATTGGAGCTTTTAAGAAACTTCCCTCTAAAACAGAATCGCTTCTTTCACTCCGCAACTTAGATTCTGAAGTATTATTAGATTTAAATTTCTATTGAGCAATCTTATACGCTGCGTGACAGGCCACGCATTTTTTGGTAAGCGAATCCATTTCCTTCAATATGATTTTCATGTCTTTCTTTTCTTTGAGAAGGCCAGCGAGTACATCGAACTGGCGATGAGTTCCAAAGCCTAGTTGTTTAAATTCAATCGGAAGCTTGATTAGAATTTTCTTCTCTTCGTTTTCTAAACTCTGAACTAGGGACATCCCTGAGGCAGAAGAAAACTTTGCCGCGTTGACGTAATCTCCTTCCGATAGGGAGCCAAGAATTCCATTTAAAGAGGTTAGCAACCCTCTCATTTCTGTTAAGACTAATAGCTTTTCGTCTTCGGTCAGATGGATTGCAGTTCTTCCATCTTTCGACTTAGTTGTTTGCCCAAATACAAAAAAGTAAACCAAACAGGAGAACGTCACCGCCCACAATAAAAAGGAAACCAATCCCCAGGAAAATTTTTTCTGAACCATCTGAATAACCTCACACCTAATCTGTCACGTATTTCTTTTTTCGTCTTTGCACTATCAGTCGCTCACTGATTCTTCTGTACATCTGTGCATTCATATTTGTTTCTCGATTCCAATGTACAAACTAATTACCGAAGTGCTTTTTTTGAAATCGAGTCTATACGGCTCGCTCCCTTTTATTAGAAAATCAGAATGCGATAGCGCCCAGTCTGAATTCTTAGCACCCTTCAAAGATTTTGGAAAACCGTATTCTAATGCCGCATGAAAAGCATATTGTCCTAGGTAATACCCGATTCCCGCAGAGAGATGATGTTCCGTCGTTGTCCCTAAGATAGGGCTTACACTTTGCGGCGTCAACGGAGTTCGACCGTAGCTATAACCTATTCTTGTTCTAAAGGAGTCGCTCCAAGAATACTCTCCACCGATGCTGTAGATCCATTGATCCCTCCAGCGCAGATTCATTTGCAGAACGTTGGTTTGGGTTCCCAAAGGAGTGGTGAGCATGGGATGTTCCAAAATAAATTTACTAGAGGTAAACCCATGAGACCAAGGCACGTACTTAATATCGAAATCCAATATCCAGGAAGATGTTCTATAAGAAATTCCTGCGATATGTCGATCGGGCCAAATCATAAACCGAGAAACCCTAGATTGATCCGGAAATCCTCCCCCAGAGATGACTTGAATATTTCCGTCTAACGGGAGCTTGTTGGCTGTCGTGTAAGAATATGCAAATCGGATTTTTTCGGTCAATTCGTAAGACATTCCGATTTTGCCTCCGTACGAATATGCAGAATCGCTCTTATAATCGAAGCTCTCTGGAAGCCGGAAAGATCCGGTCGGATCTAGGTTTGTCTTTTGAAGTTTCATAAATGCATAAACTAGATCGATTCCGGCGCCAACCGAAAGATTTCCGAATCTTGCACCTATGCCGGAAGTAAGCTTCACGGTCATAAATCTGCACATTATGCTTTCCTGAATTCTTTTCTCCGTCCCTATCACAGGAATATCCGTATGCAGAATTTCATTGATCGTTTTACCTCCTTGAGAAAGCCTTTGCAGGTTTTCAAAGTTTCCTCCTCCGCCTCCCTGAGAGTATACCGCAAATCCGATTCCTAGATTCTGCTTAAGAGGAGCGATAAAGCCCATATAAGGAAGAACCGCCTTGGGAGTCTCCGTAATATTGTTGTTATACGATCGGCTTGGATCTGAACCATAAAATTCATCTTCATAAACGATTTTAGGAAAATGCAAAGCGGTTCCGAGTTCCCATTTAGAAGCGGTCAGCCTGCCTAAATGAGATGGATTCGATTCCAAATCCATTACTGACCCTCCTATTGCCTGAAAAGCCCCGCCCATTCCAGCCTGTCTTGCTCCGAAGGCTGTCTGCTAGATCCCTTGAAAAGAAAACACGGGCCTGGAAGAAAAGAAAATGCAACACAGCAGCCAAAAATGAAAGCCTCGGGTAAAATTGAATTTTGCCTCGGAACGAAGGATACCAATTCCGAGACTCATTCTCTCCCGGCTCTTAAAAAAATTGATTATATTATATTTACATAAATTAGTTTTTAATAAAATACTTATTTCGGAATATCCTTTTTCCGACCGGAACACTTCGAAAAAAGACTGGTTAAATTTTCTTCTCACATTTCCTTCTCCTAACTGAAACATAGCACCGGTATAGGAGAAATTGCAATGACCTGGATCAATCTAACTGAAACGAAAATTGAATTAGTGGCACATCCAAAGAATTTACAATTGTCAGAAGTTCTTTTTCATGAACTGGCGATAAGAAAGAAATAAAGGCCCGGCAATCCAAGCGAACAAGAAAAGAATGCAAAGTATGACTACGGGAATGATTCCCAATGTTTTAATCAGGAACGCGCCGGAAAATCCTAAAAGAACAGATGCTTTTGTCTGAAGGATCAAGGTAATCCGGACCAAATCGATCGGATTCATCAATACTATAAATAAAATCGGAATTTCTATGGGATATTCCCCCAAATACAAACTGAGCACGAACACTAGAGCATCGAAGAAGATAAAGAAATAGAGCCAGATCAACAACGCGCCGGAGATGATCAATTCTCCTTTTTTAAAGTAGGAGCTGAGCAAAAAAGCAAGGGAAACAAAAATCAGAATCAGTACAATTCCAAAGAAAATCAGTTCCAAAAACAAAAGTGCAGATGCGGCATCCGAATAAAAGGTAAATATCCCTGGAACTCCGATCCCAGCAATTAATCCAAGAGACAACGAGAGAGAGATACCTAGATATTTCCCCAAAAAATACTGGGATCTAGTAACTGATTTAGACAAAAGCACTTCCGCAAACGGAAAAGATTCCAAAAAAGATAATCCCGCAAAGGTGATCGCAAACAAAGGTACGATCAATAGAATTAAATTCATTAGACTAGTGATGAAGCGAGTCCCGCTTTCGTCCCCGAAATAGTTCAACAAACCTACGCTGATCGCCAAGAATCCGGAAAATACAAAAATCCACTTGTTTCGAATGTTTTCCCTAATTTCAAAAAGTAGGATTTCCTTCATCTGTGTTTCTCGTATTCCTGATTCCAAAATTCCATCAAGGAAGATTGAAGGTTCGGAAATTTCCCTTTTTCTAAAAATTTACGGGGAGTGTCATCGATCAACAAAGATCCTTCCGAAAGCAACAGAAAACGATCCGATACTTCCTCGACGTCGCTTAAAATATGAGTCGCAAAAAGAAGCAGCGCGCCTTCCTTTTTTTTCTTTAGTAAAACTTCCTTTAAGATGTGAGAGACGTACGGATCCAAACTTGCAGTTGGCTCGTCTACTATATACACCGGTTTTCTCACAGAAAAGCACTGGAGTATATTCACTTTTTGTTTAGTTCCTCCAGAGAGAGAACCGAATTTCTTATCATTATCAAACTTTAATCCTAGAATCTCAAACAGATAGTGAAAAACTTCCTCTTCAAATGTTTCCAACTTTCTAAAGAAATCCACCAGCTCTGAAACTGCCAAATTCTTCGGAAAGGATGGCGTCTGAGGCATGTACCCAATCTGCGAAAGGCTAGCTTTTTCGCCTTCCTTCGATTTTCCGACCTGAATGTTTCCGTGAGAAGGCTTTACTAGACCGAGTATGCTTTTGAGCAAAGTGCTCTTTCCAGATCCATTTGGCCCGATTACCGCGATAATATTTCCAGCCTCTGCACCAAAAGAAACATTTCGGAGCACTTTAGATTTTCCGAATACAACTTCAAGATCATTCACTGTAATCATATATTTTCCTTCATGGAAGGTTTTTTATCTTCAAAATCCACTGGAATCACAATCGGAAATGCTTTTTCCAATCCTTGTAAGAACAAGACAACGGGAGATTCGTAGAGTATCATGAGAAACGGATACTCAGTTACCCAGTACCCAAAAAAATGCACAGGACGGAAAGGAATGTCCCCGAACGCATCTCGGTTCAGATCATATCCGCTGTAACGGTCCCAAAAGTTTTCTAGAAACTGATTCGAGGTTCTTTTCGCATTCGTGCTAATATCGAAAACATTATTCGCAAAATCATTTTTCGCAAAAATATTCGAATCACTGTTTCCTAATAAACGAATTCCCCAACCATTGTTTTCAATTTTATTATGTGTAAAATAATTTCGATTACATCCATCCGAAAAAATTGCGACTGTATTTTCGACCAGTTGATTCTTTGTGAAAATACTCTCCGAGATTTCCTTTAATAAAAGTCCATAGGAGCTATCGCCCCAATTGTTTCGGAAAATATTACTTTCTACCAGAATATTCTTGCTATACATAACCGCAACGCCGGCAGAATTTCCGGAGAATTCGTTTCTTCTAAAATCGTTGTCGGAGGAAAACATAAAATGCATTCCGTATCGAATATTATCCTTCGAAGTATTATCTTCAATTTTCAAATTACTGGAAAACTCTAAGTAAATTCCATCTCTATGCTTCTGGATTTTATTTTCCAAAATCTGCACGTTCTTTGAGGACCAAAGATGGACTCCGTTCCCGCCTGATACTTCGTTTTTTGCGTTTCCGGTTGTTTCGTTTTGAGAGACCAGACATCCGTCCACGTTTGCCAAATAAATCGCGTATGCCGTGTCTTCGAAAGAATTCCCTTCAAATTTGCAGTCCTTTACATTTTCTGCATGTATCCCGGCATACTCAGTCGTGTCTGAAATTCCACTTCCGACGATCTTTACGCCTCGGATTCTAACACCGTCCGATTTTACATCGAACACGTGCCCGATTTTTTGCCCGTCTACCAAAGTATCCGATGAGCCCTGGATAGAAATTCTCCTTTCGATCGGAATACTTCCTTCCTTATAAATTCCTGATTGAATCAGAATAGAATCCCCGTTTTGGGCTGTCGCGACCGCAGCTTTGACCGAATTGATCTTGCAATCTCTACAGACTTGGATCTCTCTGGAAGAGAGTGAAAAACTGATCAGCGGGAGCAAGCATAGACTGAGCAAGATTCGAACAAGAGAGCGAAAATATTTACCTGTGAATCTTCTCCGAGTATTCATCCGATTATTCTAATATATTCTCTATTATCTTTCCCTTATGTTTTTCTAGGAAAGACCTTGCATTTTGCAGATCGGAAAAGGCCGCTAATCCTCCTCCCATGGGAGACCGAATTTCCTCAGATTGAACATAAGTTGCCTCTTGGACACTCACCATTTTTCCGGGAATATCGAAGAGAGCAACCCAACCCAGATGAAGCGAAATCTGATTTTCCTTTAAATAAGACCGAAGGCATTCCAAGGAATCAAAGTATACTCTCCGGCCTTTTTGAGTTAGAATCTGGGCATGAAACTTAGGATCAGTAATTGCCATGACGCAATGAGCGCATTTTTCATGACCAAGTTCGGGTGTAACAGGCTCATTTTTTGTGCAGCCCATTTGCTGAAGCACGATCAAAGAGAAGATTAGCATTAGTTTACAAAGCCTCATTTTGGACTCTCTTCCTCTCGGACCAAAGTATCACAAACAGTGTAGCTAGACAGATCAGAAGAATCCAACCGCCGTAATTCGGATAGCTGCATGCAGTTATGTTCAGCATTTCTTTGCATCCTAGTAATGGAGGCTGGTATGCCATTCCTGGCACTATGATTGGGGCTTCGGGATTCAAATTGTGTCCGTAATTGTATTCCCATCTCCAAAAATCCGCCAAGCCCGCAATCCCGAGAATCACGAAGTTGATTACTCCAAGTGCGATCATATATACTCTCGGAAGCAAAAGGGTCACGAAAGCGCCGAGAATCATATATCCAAGAACGTAAGGCATAAACAAAAGTTCCGGAATAGACTCCGACACTATCTCGTGCATTCCAATATAATGATTTAGCAAATTAATATTTTGTAAATCATATGGGGTTGAACCTTTGACTTGATGAATCCAGATCTGCATCCCTAATCCCTCAGGATATTGGGGTGCAGCTAGAGAAATCTGCCATATGGGTAAAAAGAAGACCGAAATCAGAATACAAGCGATTCCTAGTACCAGGTACCGATTTCCTGATTTCAGTCTTTGAAGGAGAAGTTTCTGCATTTCTATTGCCTTATGGAGTCACTCTTATGTACTGCTGCATTTCTTGGTGAAGCGCAGAGCAGAAATCCGTGCAGTAGAAAGGATAGACGCCTGGTTGACTTGCCTGCCATTTGAAGGTCCTTGTTTGACCTGGCATAATGAGCAGGTTGGGCATTTCAGGAGCTCCACCTACCGCAAATCCGTGAGGAATATCGTAGTCTTGTTCCAAGTTGGTCACGTGGAAGTAGACAGTATCACCTCTTCTGACTTCAATCGTATCCGGTTTGAAGTGGGATCTGATTTGAGCCATATACACGCGAACTACATTACCTTCTCTGACGATCCTAGCTTCTTTCTCGCTCTTAACCGCGTAAGGATGTTTATTTTCTTCTAATGGATAGATCTTTGCAGCCTTGTCCATTAACAATTTTGCAGGGAACATCTGTGAGTAGTGAGGTTCACCTACAGTCGGGAAGTCTGAAAGTAATTCTGCCTTTCCGCCGGAGATATCGTAGAGCTGCGCACTTTGTGGCAATTCCATTCCCACAGGTAGGTAACGATCTTTAGTAATCTTGTTCAGAGCGATCAAGTATTTACCGTAAGGTTCCTTGGAACTTCCTCCCACGATTGTCAAGTGACCAACGCTATAATAGGCAGGCAAGTGTTGAACCACTTCCCTTTTTTCAATGTCCCATTTTACTACCTCTGAACTTACGAAGCAAGAAGTGTAAGCGTATCCCTTTCCGTCAAACTCTGTGTGCAGAGGACCCAAGCAAGGTTTTTGAACTTCACCAGCTAAGGTTGACTCATATTTGAGTATAGGAATTCCCTGTATTTCTCCCGTTCTATGTTCAGGCTTGTCCTTTACATCTTTCAATTTGGAGAACGAGTGAACTGGAATTACTGATGCTAACTTTCCTCCGCCGACTATATATTCACCGGTAGGATCCACGTCAGTTCCGTGCGGACTCTTCGGAGTTGGCATATAGTACATCATGCCAGAGCAATTTTTAGGAAGGAGCATCTTGACTCCGCTGAGTTTTTCGGAAACTACAGGTTTATTCTCAGGAAGGTAATTTCTGTAGTATTCTCCGCTGTAGTTGCTCGCCTTTCCTTGGTCTAGACATTCTTTTGCGCGAACCCAGTTGAATGCCAAGATATAGTCCTTATCGTTTTTGGAAGCTCCTACTTCTAACATCTTATACGCTTGTTCAGAGTTGTAAGAAGTGAAGAAACACCAGTCGTGAGACTTGCCTTTTCCGCAACGAGAAAGATCGTAGTCGAAACCTGGAACTAAAACTTGAAGCTCGATAGAGAGTCTTCCGGTTTTTGGATCGACCTTCACCATAGTGATCGTTCCTTGAAATTCTCCTTTCGAAAAATTTTCCACAGGAACACTACGCTGAGGAATCGGAATGGAGAACCTTGTCGCCGCCATCAGATACTCAGTGTTTTCTGTAGCAAAGGGTGACGCGTGATTTCCTGCGCTGTTTGGAATCTCTATGATTTCTTTGGTTTCCATGTAACTCAAATCAATCCTAGCAATCCTAGGAGTGTTATTTGCGTTTAAGAAAACCCACCGACCATCTTGTTTACCGTCGGTCATAGATGTTTCGACGTGGTGACTGTCATCCCAAGGAATAAATCCTCGAGTAGTTCTTAACATATTCTTAGTTTCTTCGTCGTATCCGTATCCATTTTCTGGAAACACTGAAAAAACCGGAATAATCTTGAACAACCTTGCAGAAGGGATTCCGTAGACGGACATCTGCCCGCTAAATCCTCCCGACAAGAACGCGTAGACCTCGTCCTTTTCCCCCGGTGCTACGTAAACTTTCTTTGCGGAATCCGAAGCCAAGGTCGCTGTGGAAGCTCCCCCTTTACAAGAAGCTACTAAAACGGCCGCGGCTAAAACGAATATGCTGGTTAATTTAAATATTCTTATATTCATATTTGTTAATTACCTTTTATCTGTTTTTCTAAAGTACTCTAGTATGTCCCTAGCCTCCGATTCTTGGACGTTCTGAAAAGTCATCTGTGTGAGATGTTCCGCGAGGAGTTCCTTTGCAATCGGATCCTTTTGGGTCATCTCTACAGGATTCAGAATCATATTCATTATCCATTCTGGAGTTCTCCTTTCGGTGACTCCCTTTAATGCTGGGCCTACCACTTTCTCTTCGAATTTGTGACAAGCACTGCACTTCATTTCGAACTGTTTCTTTCCTCTTTCCGCTGAGGCACCGTCTATCGGTCCGATAGTAACCGAACTAATAGGGCCGATCCCTTTGTTTTCGCTTGTAGTCGATTCTGCTTGGCCTTCTTTTTCCTTTCCGCAGAAAAGAAGGGTGGTTGATAAAAGAAAAACTAATACAAAGAATTCCTTTAATCTCCTATGTAAAAAGACATCCACTGACTTTCGATTCATGACTCTGCTACTCCTTAAATCCTGCGATGAGCTGTTCTTTGCAGACCATTGCTCTTTCTATAAAATCAAATCTCATTTAAGGTCTTGTCGCCTTGATTTGAATCAAGTTTTGCAAGAATCCTCCGCTGATAATTATCAAACCCATGATTCTCAAAAATATATGCAACTAGGATGAGCACTCGAGAAAAAAGGTCTTATAATAAAACGGAGGGGAAAATGAGCTTGAAGATCTTCGATGAAATCACAAACGAGAAAATGGAAAACATTTTCTCTGAAGGCAAAAAACTACAGTATAAAAAAGGGGAATTTCTTTTTCACCAAGGTGACGAGCCTGAATCTCTGGACCTTTTGATAGAAGGTGGATTACAGATTTTTAAATACGATTCTAACTCAAGTGAAGTAACGTTAAACTTCTTTCTGCCTTATTCCTTGATAGCCGAGCTGGCATTTTTGAATGGGATACAATACCCTGCTTCAGGACGATTTTTCGCGGATTCTACGATTCTGCGAATGCCAATGGGTATGTTTAAGCAAAAAATCGAAAATAATATTTCAATTTGTCATCTATTGATCCAGTCACTGTACCAGAAAATTCAAATATTAAATATGACTATAAGCCGAGGATTAACGATGGAGGCGCAACAAAGGGTCGCGCACTTTTTGTATCACCTTCCAGACAATTATCCTCCTTTAAACCAAATTCAAATCGCATCGATGCTATTCCTCAGACCCGAAACCTTGTCACGCGCGTTGAGGCAATTAAAAGACCTCCAAATTATTGATCCTAAACCTGGACAGATCAAAATATTGGATCGAGAAGGATTATTAAAGTTTTTGAATAAAATCTGAATCCCTATTGTTGATTCGGATCAAAGACAAATGCGCAGAATTCGCGTAACGTGAGCGATATGATATTATTTCGGCGTTTTCTTCCACATCTTTGGTCTATGGCGTTTCGTCCTTTCTTCTTAGCTTCGGCGATACATGCAGTAGCATCGATCTTACTCTGGATATTGATTCTACTGTTTGGATTTACTTCTCCGTTTTCAGTGGGAGGAGTTCAAATACACTCTTACGAAATGGTTTTTGGATTCGCAAGGGCAACCATCATCGGGTTTCTGTTCACTGCGGGCCAGTACTGGACAAAGACAGTACTGATCAAAGAAAAACAGTTATTTTTTATGTTTCTGCTTTGGCTAGTAGGAAGAGTTGGTTTTCTATCTTTCGGATATATTGGTACCGTAGCGATCGTTCTTGATATGTTTTGCGATCTAATGGTTCTCTACCATTTGATTCCAGCTTTATTCAAAGAAGGCCAAGAACGCAACCGGATCATTGCAATTACCTACTTCATTTTTTTTCTACTTCACGTGTTGACCGCTATTTCTTTTCTAAATGTGCTTCCGGTTTTCTGGAGTTTACATTTTGTCCATTTATCGATTTTTTTAGTTCTAATCTTTGTAATCATAATCGCCGGTAGAATTCTTCCCTTTTTCACTTCCGTCGCGGTTCCCAATTCGAATCCCAACAAAGTACAAGCTCTCGAAAATACGATTCAGTACCTCGGATTTCTTTTCTTATTTATAGAAAGTTTACTTTACTGGACCCCAGACATCAAGCCGCTCGCGGCTTCCTTTTCGATCCTGTTCGGAATTGCAAATTTGGTTCGTTGGAAAATGTGGGAACCCTGGAAATCTAGATCAATACCTATACTTTGGATTTTACACCTCAGTTATTTTTGGTTGGTTCTGGGCTTCTTTGCTTACGGATTTTCCCATTTAGAAATTATGCAGGTTTCTTCGGCTTTGCATATTTTTACAACAGGAGGGATCGGAGTATTTATTTATGGAATGATCACTAGAGTCTCTCTAGGCCATACAGGTAGACCGATTCGAGCTTCAAAACTTATCATAGTCGGATATATTTCGATCAATTTAGCGGTACTCGCAAGGGTATTCTTTCCCTTAATAAATCTGAATAGAGAAGGTTATCTGCTCTCGGCTATATTTTGGATACTCTCATTCGCTCTATTTTTGATGCAATATACGAATATTCTAATACAACCAAGAGTAGATTTTAGATCGGAACCCAGAAACTAACCGGTAATTTTTCTCAAAAGTGCTCGCCCGATAAAGCGGAATTTTTCTCCTAGGGGAAATCTTCCAAGATTTGCTTTCACTACACCTTGCGTAAATCGAGTTCTCTTTGAGTAATCAATTTTTACATCTACGATGACCGGACGACCAGTCTCTGCAAGCTGAAACGCTTCTCGTATCGTCTTTTCGATAGAATCGTTTGAATTCAAGGAAAAGTAAGCGGCGCCTGTGGCTGTTGCAATTCCTTCCAGCTTCAACTCTCCCAGAATCGTGCACGTTTTCCTACTATAAGGGATTTCCTGACCTTGGGAAATCTGTGAGAGCTCTCCATCATAAAAAACGAATAGAACCACACCTAACGAATGTACGGTGGCAGTGATCAATTCTAGTCCCGTCATCAAAAATGCACCGTCTCCGACGACTCCTGCTACTTTCTTTTTCGGAGCTGCCATTTTCGCTCCGATCGCAGCCGGAACGCAGTAACCCATACTGTTAAAATCCGTAGGAGAAAAAAAGGTCTTTGGATAATAAACGGGATACAACTCCGCCGCCAAAAAAGTGTGGTTCCCGTCATCCACAATCAAGGTATCGCTCTCTTGCATCTGAGCCCGAAGCCCACGAAAGAATAGATACGGATTGATTCTGTCCGGTACGTTATGCGATTTCCATTCTCTGGAATAATTCTCTTTTTTATCTCGAATCAGATTCCCGACCGAATCCTTCTTTTTAGGAAGGCTTTTGTCTTTTTCCAATTCGGCGATCAACTTCTCTAAAACCGCTTTTGCATCTCCTTCGATCGCTTCTGTTGCGGGATAGTTTTTGGAAAATACTTCCGGTTGTATATCGACATGAATCAAATTCTTCGGAACCTTCATGCTGAAACTTCCTGTAGGAATTTCAGAAAATCTAGTTCCGATGGCGAGCAAACAGTCGCAGTCGGAAAACGCAGCCTCTCCTGCAGGAACCGAATAAGCTCCAAATCCCATACCTACATGATTCGGATGATTTGCAGGAAAGACGCTTAGACCTTGCAAAGTAGTCGCAACCGGAGCATTCAATAATTCGGATATTCTAATTAACTCATCTGTCGCTTCCCGTGCGCCCCACCCTACGAAAATTCCTGGTGATTTAGATTCACTCAGCAATGTGCAAGCTCTTGAAATAGATTTCTTATCGATTTCAGCTTTTCTTGTTTCGGGCTGAAATTTAGGAAGAGAATCCACAGTGCCTTGAAATAACTGAATGTTAACCGGTATTTCTATGAAAACTGGACCACATTCGTCGGTTGTCGCCGTCTTGTAGGCCTCGTAGATCGTTGGAATAATCTCTCTGTGCTCTTTAACGTAATATGCTTTTTTTGTAATGCCTTTTAACAGAAGCATCTGGTCCAGTTGGTGGAGTTGGTATTTTTTTCCAGAATCTGTACGAACACCTCCAGAAATGATCAGCATAGGAATACCGTCTAAAAAGGCTTCTCCGATACCGCTTAGCGCATGGGTTGTACCCGCTGCTGGTACAATTACCAGAGTACCGATCGAATCAGACGACCTGCTAACTGCATCCGCCATGAAGGCAGCACCGCATTCGTGAGTGACTAAAACTGGAGTAATGCTTTTTGAATTATTTAATTCGTCATAAAGCTCCGTATTGTGAACTCCGGGAATTCCGAAAGTATATTTCACTCCGATTTGCTCCAAAGCAAATACAGCAAGAGATGCGCCAGACCGTTTCATATCGATTTCTTCCCTATTGTTAAATTTGCTAACTTTTTAATTTATGAAAAATAAATTCAAATATTTGCTCAATTCTACTTTAGCTCATCTATATTTTATAATTTATAAATTTTCTAAAATAGATCTAACGGCAAACCTAGAGGTCAAAACACACCCGCCTAGAAAGGTACCTTCCAAGGCGCCCTTTCCATGGATTCCTCCCCCGCCAAATCCGGCTGCTTCCCCTACTGCATAAAGTCCTGGTATTACCTTCCCCTTTGTATCCAGCACTCTGGAACGCAAATCGGTTTGTAACCCACCCATGGATTTACGAGTCAAAATGAATTCTCGAATCGCGATAAGCGGTTTCGCTTTCGGATCCAGAATCTTTTGAAAATTGCAAGTTCTTACTCTGTCTCCTCGATATTCTCGGAGTTGAGCGATCCTTCTCAACTGATCATCGTTTCTAAAACTCTTTCCTCGATCTATCCGATCATCGTAAGCCCGAATTGTTTTTTCCAAGACTTCAGGTCGCACTGAATTTCGACCGGCGAGTTGATTCATTTTTTCTGCCAGTTCTCCGACAGAATTTGCGATTACGAAATCGACACATTCATTTGTGAGTAATTTTACCAGTCCTTCGTTTCCAAACCAGACAGTCTTTAAGAATCCTATTAGATTTTTATTACGTATCTCATCATTGAATTCTGAACCGGATACCGCTAGTTCCTTGACCGCGATTTTCCAATTCATCACTTGCCACGAATATTTTTCCTTCTGTTTACAGACTTGTTCTACAAGAAATCTTGTATCAAATCCGGTCACCAAAGGCTGAGGTCCGATTCTTTCTCCATTCGAATCCAACCAAAGCGCCGACTTTGGAGGAACTAGACTCAATCCGTGATTTTCCATTTTTGGATTCGGATGGTGAACGCCCGCTGCATAGTTCCACATTTTATCCAGGTGAGTTACCTGAGCTCCGAATTTTTGGGCTTGAGCATGCAAGTCCCCCATCGCAAAGGGATGAGATCCGTTGAGTAATGTTTCTGGAGTTTGACCTAAATGCTTTGGCCAGTGCTTCCTAACCTGCATTAGGTTACCGGCGATTCCTCCAGAGGCGATCACTACATGGTCAGCTTTGAAAATCAATTCTCGTCCGGTCTTTGTTTCCTGCGCAATGCAGCCATCTATCCTTCCGTTGGTTCGAGTAAGACTTTTTACTCTCGCATCGAATACGATTCCAAGACGATTTAGATTTTTATGATGCAAGAGTTTTTGGGCTAAAGTCTCAATCAGACTGTGACCGGTTCCCCAAACCATATGAAATCTCGGGACACTATTGCCGGGCTGGTGCAGGCCTCTTTCCACCCAATGAACAACAGGAAAAAAGCCAACCGAATGTTTGGTTAAATAATAATAGATATCATTTAGAGAATTGTGCACATAAGCTTCCGCCCACGCTTTTGGAAGCAAGTCCTTAGAGCCGAATTCGGCGGTCGAATTCCAATCCGAAAACGCAAGACTTGTGTTGTCTTTTATTCCATTCCTACGCTGAACAGGCGTATTCACCATAAAAATTCCACCAAAGGAGAGTTTGGCGAGTCCGCCAAATCTTTCCCTGGAATCTCGATCTATAATGATTACGTTCCGATCCGCATCTAGCAAATCGAGAGCGGCAACAATACCAGCAAGACCCCCGCCGATTATCGCCACGTCTGAAAAATATTTCTCTTTTTTTGTCTGCTGCATAATACCGGAAAAGTAGTATAGCAGCCAAATCAAGGTAACTACTTGATCCAAATCAAATTATTGGGCGATAAAAGCTTTATATTTAATTAATATTTATCAATCTTTCTTTAGAACGATTTTAAGTTAGCTAAGGAAGGAATGGAATGTTTGCCGCACCCGCTAGGCGGGCCGGGCTCTCCGCTTGTATCTGCGCCGCATCCTACCAAATTAAATCGATTAATATTATTTATTAAACGAAGATGCAGCGCAGGATATCGCTTCGATCCCTTGCGGGTTTCGATCAAATCACATTTGTTCGAAGGTGCTCCTTCAAAAATGAAATCTGGTCCTGAATCATTTTTGGAAAAACAGGAGGATGGTACACTTCAAAATGATCCGCGGGATAGTGGATCACTTTTCCTCTCTTGGCGTCTTTGCCCACTTTGACCGCGATTGATGGGTCCATCAAAGTTTCATGATCGCTTACGCAAACTAGTAATGGGCATTGGATCTTTTTTGCACTCCTAGAGGCGTTGTATAATAGGACCCAAATTCCGGAGCCTGCGGTCACTCTGTTGTCAAAATGATAACGCTCAGGCATAACCGAGTGCCAACCCTCAAGAGCTCCCGGAACCGTCACGAAAGCTAGCTCTCCGGGTCTACCTACCATCGGCACATAAAGCCTAGGTAATTTTAGAAAGGACCTCAGTAGATCTGAAAGAATCGGAAAGGTTAATCGAAGCAAATTTCTAAAACCGGATTTTAGTGCAGGTGAACTTCCTTTGAGTACCGGACATTGAACGATTGTCGCAGCGATCTCAGGATGTCTGGCCGCAGATACGATCACGTGACTTGCTCCAAAGGATGTTCCCCAAAGAGCGATTTGCGATGAATCAATTTTAGGATGCGACTTCAAAAACCGGATCGCTGAATCTATATCCTCCAAATACCTGGGAATACTTAGAAGTTGTCTTGGAGTTCCACCCGAGTCTCCTAAATGACGAAAATCAAACGAGAGCACTGCAACTCCTGCCTCGGAAAATTTTCTTTCATACTGTTCGAGCATCATATCGTGAGTAGCCCCTCCCCCGTGCACCAGGATAATCGCGGGGAAGCGATCGCCCTTTTTACTATGAATATCCGAGACTTCAGGAAGAGTCAGCCATGCGGCACAATAACTATCACCAGAAAAAAAGCTTGTCTTAGTGGTCATACAATCCCCTAAATACGTACGCAGTACGTTTAAAGAGGTTGATATACGTACAATGTACGTATATCAAGAAAAAAATGCCCAGAAATCCTAAATTTTCACGAGAGCAATTGCAAAAAGCCGCCTTATCCCTGGTGGACAAAAAGGGACTAGAAGCGCTTTCAATGCGGAATTTGGCTGCATCAGTAGGAACAGGCGCTATGACAATCTACAACTACGTTTCCGATCGTGCCGAACTCGAATCGATGTTAGTCGAAGCGGTGATGAGCGAAGTTAAATGGTCTCCTAGACCTGGAGCGGATTGGAAACAAGATGTCAGAGACATAGCTCTCGCGATGTGGAAAGCCGCTAGAATTCATCCTCATGTAATTCCCTTAATATTGACTCGAAGAAGTTTTGCGCCGGCGATGTTGGATCCGACCGAAGCACTTTTGGACGCACTTTATAGAGGAGGTCTTACCGGCGGAGATTTGCTGGTTTCCTTTAGAACCGTTTCCGGTTTTGCCACTGGAATTGCGCAGGCAGAACTTGCAGGCCCTTTCTCGATCTCCAAGAAAGAAAACATGAAGAAAGTAATTTCCAGATTTCAATCTCTACCAAAGGAGAAATACCCTCGCTTGATCGAAATCGCAAATGCCGCCAGGGAAAGCAATCCCGAGCGAGAATTTACAACCGGCTTAAATGTTATCATATTCGGACTAGAAGTTTACGGAAAAATAAAGCGTATCTAATGACTCGTAACTCGAATTTTCGCGGTTTGGCAGGTTTAACAACTAAAGTTTGATTTTAAATCTAAGGAAAATTTTTTGAGATTAAACGACCGTTAATTCCTTATAATTTCAATTTTCTTAATATCCGCAAAAAAAACAGCACTCCTCTTTCCATTCAATTCGATGATAGAAAGTTTTCTATCCAATTTAGATTCCTCGCACTCGTCGATACCTAGTATACATGTCTCAAAACAACCCTCTAATAACTCATGATCGAAAGTCGTAATTTTAATCAAGCGAATCCTTTTAAAGCAACAATCGATCAAGAAATCCTCTATCTCCAAAATTCTAATTAAAACGCCGTCTATTTTAGACCAAATTCTGACATCCTGATAATTCATAGCGTTCCGATCCGACCACTCGCCTAGTTTCGTACTGCACACTAGAGCTATGTTTTAGCACCTTGAAGGAATGGAATCTTACACGGTGCTTGTATTTAAATATTTAGTTGCTGAATTTTGAGAAATTGATTTTGATTTTTCCAGTTTGGAAAAGTATTTTATCTGACGTATCTGGAACTTAAGTCACTACGAGAAACTTCAAAAAGGAAATTTATGAATTTTGAAACTGTGCTTCGAATACTATCCAATCTCCATTAAGTAATATGAATCTATTCACATTCACTTCTGATTCCGGATTCGATGAGTACAACAAGTGATAAGATCAAAACTTATTACTTGAGTTAGAGGTATACATCAAAGGTAGACCCTTTATCCACTTCGCTCTGCACTTCAATATGGCCTCCTAAGGATTCGACTTGGTTCTTAGTGATAAAAAGGCCGATTCCCTTTGCGTCTTTATTCCCGTGGAACGTCATGTACATTCCGAATAAATCCTTTCCCCATTTTTTTAAATCGATACCTCGCCCATTGTCTTGAAAGCGAATAACGACAGTCTTGTCCTTTCGAAAAGTTTTAATAAAAATAGATGGTACTTTATTCGGATCACGATACTTTATTGCGTTTGAAATAAAGTTCAGAAAAATACTTTCCATGTAAGACTTCACGTATTTGGAGTAAGTGGCCTCAGAAAAATCGAATTCTATTTCCAGGTTTTTCTCCTCTATTTCGGAACGGAGGATACGGATCGTGCCTTGGAGTATTTCTTCGAATACTATATCCTGCTGCTTTTTATCTAGCGAAACGTTAATATTTACTACTTCAGACAAATCGAAAATAGTATCGTGCAGCTGATCGATCACTTGAAAAATCTTTTCCAAGTATTCCTGCTTTTCGGTTTCGTCTTGAGCTACACTGATGAGCATTTTTAAGGTCTTCAGATTTCCGCTGTGGTTCCTCAGATTGTGAGTAACAATATGAGCAAAATTTAATAATCTCCGATTGTGATCGCTGAGTATATCTATCGACGTCCGAAGCTCGAGTTCTAAGTATTTCCGAATACTAATGTCCTGAACCAAGCCCCTTTGACCAATAGTAGTATTAAAATTGTCCAAAACAGGCTCGGCAACTAACCGAATCCAGTTCGAACGTCTTTTGGCGTCCAAGATTTCTATTTCGATATCGTAAGGAATACCTCGTATGAATGCTCTGTCCGCGGTAACCGCCAAAAGCTCCTTGTATCCTTCTAAGACATGAACTCTTTGACCGATAAAAATATCTCTCATGATCTCTTCGTTCATTTCTAGACCTTCGGATCTAAAATCGGAATATTGAAAGCTGTCGCTAGCTAAATCATATTCCCAATAAATCAAATTAGCTAACTGCTTGGATTTGGATAGAAGCTGGTTGAGTCTTGCAACATCCTCCAATAATTTTTTGCGCCCACTAATATTAATGATCCAGGCAAGGATCCTAGTGTCTCTGCCCGATATCTTTCTGTCTTTGAGGCTAAGTATTTCAAAATACTCAAATTCGCCGGAAATCATTCGGAGTCGAATTTCTTCCTTTAATAATATACCCTCTCTTTCACCCACTTGCAGGAGCTTTTCAAACTTTTCCTTGTCTCGGTGATGAACGATTTTTTCCTTAATCGTATCCAAACTGTCAGATGCTCTTGTTTCGTCCAATCCGAGTATTCCCCGGATTCCAGGTGACCAAAATACGGTCTCGGTACTTTGGTCAAATTCCCAGGCATAAAACCCGCATTTTTCCAGCACTTGGTTTATAATTTCAAATGATAGTTCGAGCTGACTCATTCAGTTGGTTCAATATTTTATAGATTTGCGTACTGAATTCTAAGCAAAATATCTAAAAAAGGGAAATATAATTTTTAGTATTCTTAAATTATAATATTATTTTTTTCCGATGGAAAACTGCAATTTTAAAGTCTGAATAACGTCAATTTCTTTCTATTAAAGAACGCTTGCGAAAGGAAAAAGTCAGCAACAACCGGATATCGTCTTCTCAGTATTTGCAGACCCTGTATCCGTACAATCAAAGAGACCAAAATGCTCTTTCCTTTCCCCGAGAACCTCGAAATGTTTGGAATATCTGGTTTCTTCGAGCATCATCGCAGTGTTTCCGCAAACCGAAGTCCATTTTCCTTTCTCAAAAGCGTGGTGGTCGTCTAATTCAAACACGTTCGGGCAGTGTTCGATCGTTCCGAGATACTTCGCGGTTTGACCATAATCTTCGCAACGATCCTCTAAATCTAATTTGAAAGCTCGAATCGTCATCGCATAGAATTCATTCTTACCGATTTTCTCCTCCAATTCTGGATTTTGGACCAAGATTCTGGACTTAGAAAGCACTCTAAAATCGCTGCATCCGATCTGATTCAAAAGTCTCCTAAAATCCTCAGTATACATTGCTCCACCCAAGCACTCGCCAAGAAGCACAGAATCTTCAGAAATCTCTCTCGGTAACCTGCGGTTCGAAAATATATCAGAAAAAAATAATTCACCACCCGGTTTGAGTACCCTAAAAATTTCAGAAAACACTTTCTCCTTACTGGGAGAAAGATTGATCACGCAATTTGAAATCACGATGTCTATGGAAGAATCCCCAACTTGGCAGGATCTCAAATCCTCAATGAACCCGTTTATGAATTTAATGTTGAGTTCAGAATATCCGAATAATTTTGAATGATACTCTTTGTATTTGTTTGCGACCTCGATCTGTTCTTTCGTCATGTCAATTCCGATCACTTTTCCGGTTGCACCTACAAGTTTCGAAAGAACAAAACAGTCCCTTCCTGAACCGCTCCCTAAATCTAAAACTGTTTTGCCTTCCAAATCGTACGGAATTGGAGAACCGCATCCGTAGAATTTTTCTTTCACCTCTTCATGAATGTTTTGTAGGATTTCCTTCAAATACTTGGGAGGGCTTTGGGAAACTGTGCATGCATTTGTCTGAAGATCGAGATTCGATTTTAATGTTTTTCCATAGTAATCTTTTACGATTTCCAATTCCGATCTAGGATCATTTCCTATAAACATATATGCACTCCGATTTCATTTTCACGCATTCTGACTCTTTCTGTAATTAAATGATATTTTTAGTCAGTCCAGGAACGCAGCAAAGTAAGCCTGTACCTGGTAGGACTCCAACAGATACTTCTCTCCTAGGCCCACATTCAAACAACGACACAGTGAGAATCAAAATTATAATATATAAGAGCTTTCGCATAAAAAGGGCAGATTCGACAGGATGATTTGTTAAAAGAGAAATGGATTGAGAAATCCCATCAAGAATTTTTCGGACCTGTGAGAAGATAAGCCTCCAGCCAATCCTTCCCCTTTCAGTTGGATTGGTTCTTAATCTCCGTAATTAAAGTATCCGAATATTTTGACCCTTTATAAACCGATACGATCTCAATTGCAACGAACGTATAGAAAGCTTTTTCAGTTTCTGCAACTCCTGGCTGAGCTGTGCCCTTCAAAGGTACTTTAGGTAATTTTAATTCTTGGTAACCGTAGGTATCTTTCAGGGTTTGTTTGCTCTTTCCTCGCAGCTGTAAATTTTCATATACGGAACCGATTTGTGCGGCTCCATATTCTCCTGCCTCAAAAATGTAAATATTGATTTCTTTGGGACGATTATTGGCAAAATACAATTCCTTGGATTTGCCGTAGCCAGAAAAAATTTGTATTGGAGTCTGGACATCGATCCTTGCGAGAACAAACTCTCCGATTCCGTCACCTTCTACTCCTTCCGACCAAGCTGTGCTTGTGTCTCCGTCTCTCAAATGAAAAGGAGAATATCTGCATGTAGCGGCATCTCTTTCTACGAATAAATCCATGTTATCTTCATTCATTACTTTGGGTACTTTCGGAATTCCGGAAGTTGGTAGCAAAATGGATGTGGCCCAATCCTTAGACAAATAGTAGCTACTCGGAAAAATATGCCCTGCTCCATCTCCATAAAGTCTTTGAATTTGGCCGCCCAAGATCTGATTTTTTAGAACTTGGTTATGCTTACTAGTGCAAGGACTTCCTTCGTACATTTGTCCGAACACTTGGTTCGAATAGTATAGAAAAATGAAAATGAATAAAAGGATCTTTCTCAAGAGGACCTCCCCTCAAACGAAGAATTTAAGTAACTTATCAATGATAGAACGTCAATAATCTTTTGCATAACAAAAATCTTAGGCTTTCCGAGCTTTCGTTTATGCAAACACGTAACATCCGATTGTCGATCGATTAAACAATTTGATACCTGAATTACAGCAAATTTCGTTTGCACGTATCTTCCAAATTTCAATCGTGATTCGAAACATTGATAATTTATTAATATACTTATGAAACTACGATTGAGACTATTTTTTATTATCATCTCCGGATTTTGGAAAAGACCGATCCGCTTTTCCGATCGAGCCTTGCTGCGGATTCCCGTATTACCGAACGATATAGATGTTCGAATCATGACAAACGATCGCTACTTTGCATTTATGGATCTTGGAAGGATCGATTTTATGCAGAGGCTAGGAGTATTAAAGAAGATATTTGCAAAAAATTGGGTACCGATCGTGCTCACTCAATTCATTCAATATAAGGCGCCGATTTCTGTGTTTCAACAAGTGGAATTACATACTAAGGTGCTATGGTGGGATGAATATGATTTTTGGATCGAACAGGTTTTTATGAGAAAGAATAAACTCTTAGCAATCGGTTATGTCCAAGCGAGCTGGTATAGAAAAGGAGTCAGGATCCCCTCTTCTCAATTCTTCCAGTTGATTCCAGCGGAGTATTCACTTTCCGATCCGCCGGAAAATTTAAAGTCTATTCTGCAATTAGGTCAGGAAATCAGGACCAATGCTAGGCGACTTAAAAAATCCGGGACATTTGCCACCAGTAAATAGTAATTAGTCGGTCGCTGCAAAATCATCTGTCTATATCTCACTTGCAATTTCTGATACACATTGAAGAGTTACTTTTGCACTCTAGTTGGGCGATGAAAACTATCGAGCGAAATCAATTTTACGGGAAAGTAAAACGCATCCAGAAAGGAGCCGTAAATTCAGCAATTAGTATATTATTAAAAGGTGATCAAGAAATTGTAGCTACGATTACCAACCAAAGTGTAATAAATCTAGGACTAAAATCGGGAAGTGATGTGTATGCTCTAATCAAAGCTTCCTTTGCGCTACTTTCGACAGATTTGGAGCAATCCATCAGTTCGGAGAATCGCCTCATTGGAAAAGTTTCCTCCATTTCAAAGGGAGCAGTGAACGACGAAATAGTGGTTGAAGTAAACGGGGGAAATAAGCTGACTTCGATCATTACGAGTGAAGCTAGGAAAGATCTGAACCTGATCGTCGGAAATGATGTCTGCGCTTTTTTTAATGCATCTTCTGTAATCTTAGCATTGGATTAATTTCCCGAATTTCTCGTTTAATCGTTGTATTTCGCTTGAATTCCTCTATATGAATGAATATGGGAGTTTTTCGATCGATACAAAAATTCTTAAGTAAAATCGCTCATTTGGGTGTGACCCCAAAGACATCGACACTGGAGACGAAGTACATCATACTCGTTAACAGTTCGGCTTTGGTGGTGTTAATGATTTCAGCGTTCCTAAATCTGGTCGTAGCGATTGAGATATTCTACGGACCGATTCTGCTTCTCGGGGCTATCTACGAAGTTCTTTTGCTATTTGTATTTTTCTTAAATTACAAAAATAAACTATCCTTCGTTCGAGCATACTTTGCAACAATTTCCATTTTGTTCCTTACGTCCCTGTCCTTGCTAGTAGGAAAAGAAATGGATTTCCAACTTTACTTGCTTACGGTTGCACTACTCACCTATTTTATAGGACCTCCGAAAGAAAAAAGAACAACCCTTACCCTAGTGGCAATTGCATTTTTGGTGTTTATTGCGATCGAGTACTGGTTTATCGACCATGATTCTTTCCATAAATTTGCCGCACCAAAAGAAGTAATGGCTTTTACAAAAATGGTAATGCACGTAGGACTCGGAATTTTAGTAACAGGGTTCAGTTACTATATTTATAATACTTACATGAGTGCAGAAATAGAGTTAGATCAGGAGAGAGCAAAATCAGAAGGTCTACTACTGAACATTTTACCTAAATCGATCGCAGAAAGATTAAAGGGAAAAGAAACCTTTATAGCAGACCGATTCGATCAGGCGGCTATTCTATTCGCAGACATCGTGGGCTTTACTGAACTCGCAGAATCTATGAGTCCGGAACAAGTCGTAAATCTTTTGAACGATATATTCAGCGAGTTCGATCGTGAATCGGAAAAATTCGGATTAGAAAAAATTAAAACGATCGGAGACGCTTATATGGTCGCCGGAGGAATTCCTTCGGAGGACGAAGAAAGCCTTAAAAAAATCGCTCATTTAGCACTTTCGATGCAGACGATTATGAGGAACAAATACGGAGATCGAATCCGATTAAGGATAGGTATGCACACCGGCCCGGCGGTCGCCGGTATCATCGGTCAAAGAAAATTCACCTATGATCTCTGGGGAGATAGCGTAAATACTGCGAGTCGAATGGAATCCCACGGACTAGGCGGAAGCATCAATGTAAGCAAAGATGTGTACGAGAAGCTAAATGATTCCTTTGACTTTGAATTCCGTGGAAAGATTTCCATGAAAGGAAAGGGGGAACTCGAGACCTACCTTTTGACCGGGATCAAGAATTCTTGATCTGATTTTTGAATCCATTCTCTTTTTTCACAAATCATCCTCTCGAATCAGCCGACGGAAAATTCGCTTTCTCGTGTCCAATGTTGTCCGGGTGGACGACCGATTCTTAAAAACTATATACACTCAAGTCATTGAGTGATAATAAAATCCGCCCTTTCTTACAAGGCGGGTTTTTCAATCAGGGAGGATCCAAAAATGA
The DNA here is from genome assembly GCF_002811875.1 of Leptospira perolatii. Lineage (GTDB taxonomy): Bacteria > Spirochaetota > Leptospiria > Leptospirales > Leptospiraceae > Leptospira_B > Leptospira_B perolatii. The sequence continues at coordinate 124,363 of NZ_NPDZ01000009.1, read as the reverse complement.
AAATACAAAAAATGATCCGAGTGCCATTGGCAGTCGCTATATTATTCGCGATGAATTGTGCACCGAAACATTTTATCTATCGGTTAGATCCGAAAAAAGGAGGAGTTTATTTGTCTACATGGACCAGTCGGGCATTCGATGTTAAGTACAGGACTTTTTCGTGTACCGTTTTAGGAGAAGAACTAAAATGCGATAAGGAAATAAAGATTACCGTGGATGAAAATTACTGGAAGGGCGGTTATCTAAAATGAAGGAAAGTATCAGGAAAACATACTTAATCCAATTCTTATTTCTTTCTATTTTCTTTATTTCCAATTGCTTGACTGTTACTGGTCACTGGCTCCTGGAAATCAAGGAAGTCAAGGAAGTCAAGCCAAAAGACGAGAAGAAGGAAACTGCTCCGACTCAGTATATTGTTAAACGACTAGTTCCCGAAGAACATCAAATCTTGGGTGGAGTGCAAAAGACAGAATGGTATTTACCCGATGTTCTAGTTTGTGTTTCTGATTCCGAAAGCAATTTAAATTGCAAATAGAGAAGGTTTATAGTCATGAAAAAAATTATCATTACTTTCACTTTACTCCTGACGAATTGCGCTACTTATAAAACAAACTTATCCGTTGCTCAAATCAATGAAAACACATACTTGAGAGTATACGCAGTGATTAAGAAGAAACGCACAAATAATTTTCCGTACCATGGAGTAGAGAAATGCACGGTCGCCGATTCAAAGGTAGAATGCATTGATCTAAAATTGAGTATTAACGACCTTGATTGAACTACCGAATTCGCACCGATACTAGAATAGCTTTTTCCTAGTATCGGTGCAGTTTTTTTTTGGATCCGGTTCGCTGCCTAATTCCTATAATATCCTCTACTTCATCATTCTTTCGATATTATATACTTTCTTTTGCTTATAAGGAGCATTCTGAGGTGATGCAGGAAGATCGTTCACTGATTTCCTGTCATCGTTCATACTTTCCAAGCTTGCCCACATTGTTTGCGGAATATCCATCGAATAAGTGAAATCAAATTTTTCTTTTTCGCTCGGCTTTAGATTTAAGGTCCAGACCAGAATTCCGTTTTCATCTTTCTTCAAACTCGCGTTGTTAGAGCCCAAAAACTTTGTAGAAATATTCGGATCCGCAGAAACCGGATACTGATCGTAAACAGTCACTTGTCTTGGCCGCTTTGTATAGTTTGATACTTCGATCTGCCATTGATTTTCGATTTGCACAGTTTTACTAAGCAATCCGCCTTCAGTAACTTCTCCTTTTAAAAGAGTTCGCTTCAGTTCCATCCTTGGATCCGGTCCCAAGTACATTTCGAACTCCTGCCCTACCGCAGCTCGGGTCCCGAGAGTGGAACTTCCGATAAAGCTACCGTCCATAAAAACTTTCACGTCATTCCAGACTAAGGGGAACTTGGAAGTATTCTTAATCTTCGCCCTTAAGAAAACAAAATTAGAAAGAAGCGGAATTGCAATATGATGAACTGTGCCTTTCAGTTTTGCACTATCGATTGCAACTCCATGATCGGAATTATCGCTTATGATAGTTTCTCGGTTTGATAAGCGAAAAACAAAATTTACTAAATCTTCCCCTTCAGTGCTTTCGCTACCTACTGCGTTTTCCTCATCCGACACGGTATCTGCTTTATTTGCATTTCCTTGTGCACTCAGTTTTCCGGGACGAACTCTCCAGGGCCTCAAAGGTGGTAGGAAAAGTCCTACGGAAGGTTTTGCACCCGAGATCGTAATTTCCACATTGTTCCAGTCTTCACCTGTATACTGCCTTATAGCAGCGCGAGATTCTAAACGAAACTCTCCTCCTTCGGAAGAACCGTGCAAATCGTAAATTCCTTTCCAGGATACGTTCGTCACCAAATACTCGATCGATACGGTTCCTCTGGTATTAGGCTTTCCAGAACAAATTACTTCAACTTCGTTGTCGGACCAACGTTTAGAGTTTGTTGATCTAAGAAAGGCAGAGTTCGCAACTTCATAATCTTTATTTAATTGTTCTATCCTTTCATCGGATTTTCGAATTTTGCTCTGGTATTCGCTGCGCCTTTGCTCCAAAAAATCTAGACTAGATCCCCAAATTTTTAGATCGATTGCATTTACACGAACCTGCTTGTCAGTTTCAGCAGTCGTTAACTTGCTCATGGAGTTGAGGACTTTTAACTGTTCCTGATAGTTCGCTTTTTTGTCGTTCTCGGATCGTATTTCTTTTTGAATCAAATCCATTTTCTTTTTGAATGGATCGTCCTCTGATTCTGCACTTTCGTCCGTTGGTTTAGATCGCACAGAAACAGAGGAAATATTTAGACCTTCGGCAGAGGTGCGAATCGAATCTGGAATAATAGAAGCAGGCAAGTTTACAAATCGAATCTTTGTAGATTCTGAATCGATTTTGACTTCTTGGTTTCTACGAACGAGTGCTCGATCAGAAAAGACAACCACTGAGCCGATCCTTCCAACAACTTTCGTCATATCCTTTTCTTCGAAACTCCAGGAGGAAGAAAAAGGTGCCAACTGAATTAATAGAAATGCTGTAAAAATGCGAATTCTAAACTTTCGGTTCATTTGATTTGTATTCATATCATTCCCCTACTTTATTACTATCTAAACAAAAGTCAAAATAGGTCACTCTAGCAGAGCCTGATTATCGTAAATCAATTGCAGACACAAGAATTTATTGGTCTCTTATTGCCCCAAAAGATCGAATTCGGGTCTGTCCTTACCGAGGGTTGCTTTGAGTCTTAAGGTCGTCTTTTTGTTGAAGTGAGAGTAAGCAATTCAGAAGCCTCAGGGCCGGAAGTTAGGTAGGGTAAGGCTCTTCATCAATCATCATCAAACTACATTCCCAAAAAAGGCAATATCCCTCTCTATCTGCTGACGGATGGAAAGGAATCACGAGAGAATATTGAATAGTCTTTTCAAAGATTTCGGCTTTAATACAAATCATGTACAGGCCCTCTCCCCGGCTTTCGTCAAGCAACGCCTCAGTATTAAAATCAAAATAGCATTTCGATTCTTTAGAATCTAAAATTTGCTGCTTAATTTTAGAAATTTTATTCAATACCTCTGTTTTATTACCGTCGAGAACCCCTAAAGAAAAAGGAGAATTTCGCTGCTGAATCTTTCTTTCCCTTTCTTTTACTTCCTTAATTGCAGATGAAAATTTTCTTCGTTCTACGAAGTACAACACTAATGCAAATATTTCAAGAATCGGAAAAATTTTTAAGTTTAGGAAATTGATAGCCCCGAGTAGGGCCGTCAACAACAGGTAGATAATCAATTTTGGTTTCTTAATTTTATTAAGCTCTTCAATCTTAAAAAAATCTAATTCATTACGACTACTGATTTTACTGAGCCGCCTATCCAATTTCTCGATGGCCGCTATTCTCGTTACTTCCGGCAAAAGCTTGGATAGGGCGTCATACGTTGCACGAGTGTCTAAAGCATCTACCATTTGCTTCGCGATTTTGAATACCGCTTGCCAGTTTCGCTTGTCCTGCTCGTAAATCGGAATATCACGTAGGTTATGGTGAAAGCGAATTCGTTGATCTTTAGCTTCCCCCTCTATAATTCCGTAACCAATTTCTTTCGGAATGGAAAATTCACTAAAGGCATCTTCTAACTCAAAAAGAATTACTCGATATAATTTTAGTACACCTATTTGCTCGTAAAATGAATAAACAAAGGCTTGAGTAATTCGAGAATATCTCTTATCCGAAGTGGAATCTTCTAATACTTCTATTTCAAAAGCCTGTTTTAACATTTGACTATCCCTAGCTTCTTCTTACACGAATTACGCAGCAATGCCAATAAAGCAAGGCAACTGTAAGCATAATTTCAAATCCAATGTATTTATTTCTATATATTTGGATAAGTCGATTCATTTTATTATTTTGAAATATGACCTCAATCCTCTCTCACAATCCTAAAGTAATTTCCTTCTTTGAGATTCTCGTACCTTTCCCATTGCAATCGTTTTCCTTTTGGTACATAAGGAGAATCTAATGTTTTCGGTTTTAGGCCGTGAAACAAGGAGTAAATACCGATCGCCAAAGAGACCGCGACGTCCCTTCTTCTTTCGGTTAAAATTCGAACATCTTTTTCTTGGTCTATATAACCGATTTCTAAATAGGCCGAGATCGCATTCATGAATGTAGGAACACTGTAAGTGGAGATGTACGGCTTTTGGATAGGACCAGGTTCTGCCAACTCCTTCCCTTCATAGGGCAAAGCTCGCAATCCATATTGTACAAATCGCATCAACTCAGAGGAGGCGTAATAATTGTCTCCTCCAAAGCCTTCCCTCCCATCTTCCCTTCTCCATAACTCGGCTTTGGATTTTTCCCTCTCCCAAAACGGACCGATCGCTGAATACTCAGAATGTTTTTTTGCATAAGGTCCTGGCTCATCTAGTTTTGCTTTTTCTACCCAGCCGAGCGGATCGCCATACTTCCACTGGATCATGTTTTGACGAAATCCTTCGAAGGAAGACAAGTCTGTCTTTTTCCCTGTTTTATCCGGCCAATACCCGTTGAAATAAATCCAAGCATCCGCAACCGCATTCTGCAATTTGGACCAATCCAAACGAAATCTCATCCAGTCATTCCAAGGTGATTCCAAAAACGATTTAGAAGACTGACCTTCCGAGATTCTTTTCAAAAGATAAAAAGTTCGATAGGAAGGAGAGATAACCGCGGCCATTCCACCAGGATGTCCTTTCCAAGATGGATTCAAATGGAGTGACAGTACCAGATACGGACGAAATGCATTGATCCTAGAAATTCTCCCGGGTACAATTTTCCCCGTACTTCTTTCGGGATAATCATACAGACGATATTTTGCATTCGGATCGGAGGAAGTATCTGTTTCGGAAGCGGTAACCTCTCGAGTCAGATCGGAATCGATTCGAATCCAAGGCAATGGGTCCTTCGTAAAATTGCCGGCTAATTTAGAAAACTCCGCAAAGCCTTCTTTGGTTTTTGTAAGATTTAGAATTGCCTGTACTTCTTTTGCCAAAGCGAGTACGATTTCACTCTCTCTCTTTCCTCTGCCCTTTGCGCCTGCCTTGTATGGCTCCAAATATTTTTGCGAAATCGGGTCATACTTATCACCGTGCTCTTCCTTTGGCTTTAGATCGATTCCTCCGTGCCCGGGATCGATGATGATATTGTAAGTCTTTTCGGGTGACTCTTGTGGTAAGTCCTGTCCAAAAATATTGGAGACCCCAAAGGCCAGAAGAATGGAGAATATGAAAGCTGTCTTTTTCACTGAAAAGAGAATTCCTATAGAATGAAAATTTTTGATCTTTGTTGTGTAGAAATAAACTAGATTGAAAGCCAGGGAAATAGAGTCAAGGGAATCAGTTAGCCGTCACACTGAATTTACTCTAGGCTCTTTTTTGAAGTGAATCTTTCTGAAAAATCTTTCCAGAAGTTAAAGAACTTTCCCAAAAACAAAGAGCCCCGAAGTTTCCGGAGCTCTTTTGATTTAGAAAGAAATTTCTAAAGGATAGAAATTCGTAAAAACACAAAGACAGTCGAAATATAGATTTTCCTAGTTTCCTTTCGCTGGTCCTTCTGAGTACACCATATTTCGATTATCACTCAGATCTATTTTATATTTTTCGCGGATATTCTTACCTTCTTCTTCCGACTTCAACCCGCTTAAGATAGAAATTCCATATTCTTTCGCTAACCTTAAATGAATAAGAGAATCCTTGAATCTATAATCTCTTCTCATTCTATCTGCTTGGATCATCTGGTAATAAGCGATCTGAAGCTTGTGGTGATTCGATGCAATATCCCTTCCCCGTACTGCTTTTGCATCCTGAGAACCCATCGACATCTGTTCCAGACCTACGATCGTATCCGCACATTCTCCTAAAAGTTGGTCTGCTCTTTGGTTGTACTGGTCCGAGAATCTTCCAAAAAGTTTATCCAAAGATTTTTCGGTCTCCTTCATCTTACGACCAGCTACAATGTATTGTCTGCGATAATAATAGCGGAGTGCATCGGTGTACATTTTCTTCACTGATTCTAGTTCTTCTGGAGAACCTTGAACCTGGCTTCCGAAATTTTTAACGATAATATTCAACGCATGAATTTGATCCAATAATCTACTCTTAGTGGAATCCAAAGTTCTTGCGTAATGAAATTCCTCCAAGTAATCACCTTGGTATTTCGGGTCATCCGCAGCATTTGCGAGCTGAACCGATTTACCTTCGTTAGCGCTCGATTTTTCCTGCGAATAGATCCCGAAACAAGCGGCCACCATGAGTCCCCCTACCGCTATCATTTTTAGGAAAGAATTTTTTTTCATGTTTTGCCCCTCACGGCAGGATAGCAGTATAGCATACACTTGAGAAGGGCAACAAGCTTTTTACTTAGAAAAATCTAAAGATAAGAGACCGTCTCCTACGGGAAAGAGAGTATAATTAAGATCCGTTTTCCTTAGTTCTGTCCAGAATTCTCGAATAGCCAGATCTGAAGGAGCTTTCCATTCCGGATCCATGGGTCTGCCATGCCATAGTACATTATCAAAGACGACTCTAAGCCGCCTGCCCTTTCCGAACTGTAACAGCATCCTTAGGATTTCGGGATAACGTATCTTATCACAGTCCACGAATAGGAACTCCTTCTTGTTCTCTATATCACGATTTAAGAATATTCTAAGAGACTCGAGGCATTCGCCTTCTTTGAATAGAATTTGATTCGAATAATTCTGAATCCGATCCAGATAGGATTGAGCTACTTCAATAAATTGTATCTCTCGGTCCACACTTTGAATCGATTCAGGAGAATTGCTCAGGCCGGAGAGAACCCAAATCAGAGAAACTCCGTAGCCTGTTCCTAATTCTAGAATCCGATCCGGGATCCAAGAAGAGGCCAAAAAAGCCAAAACTGCACCTGAGGCCGGACCGAGCACAGGAATTTCGTCCATCTTTGCTTTTGCTTCCAATTCGTATAACCAGGAGAAAGGACGCTTTACCAAATCAGAATCTATCCAGGCTTCGATTCCTTCTTTATAAATCGAAGTTCCTCTTTTGGAATGTTTGCTGCTCTTGGAATCTGCCATAAACTTTAGAATAAAGTAAGTTATCTCAAAATGCTAATTTTGATTCCAGTAAAAAGTCGGCCCAGAGATCAGATATACTCTGCAATTTGAAAGGAGATTAAGAGAGATACTCGAGTGCCCAGTCTCTAACATTCCCGGCACCTACGCTCACCAAACGATCTCCGGGTTTCAATTCGCTCCTCAATTCTGATACGGATTCTTTTTGAATCGAAGAAAGAATTTTGGGCTTTCGAATCATGGAGTCCGCGATCAGGCTGCTATTCACTCCTTCGATCGGATCTTCTCCAGCCGAATAAATCGGAAGAAGGAACACCAACTCGGCGTGATCCAAGACCTTTGCAAACTCCTTATACAGATTCTGTGTCCGAGTATATCTATGAGGTTGAAATAAGATGACCACCCTTCCATGATCTCCCGCGAGCTTCGACATGGAAGAAAGCACTGCCATTACTTCTGTAGGATGATGTCCGTAATCATCATACACTTCCACTCCATTCTTGGTGCCTAAGTATTCCAGCCTGCGTTTGACTCCGGTATATTCCGAAACATACGCTGCGGCTTTGTCGGAGCTCAATCCGGTTTGGGTCGCAGCAAGTACGGCGGCTAAAGAATTCTTCAAATAATGATCCCCTGGAAACTTAGAGCGAATTTGAAGGCTTTTTCCTGCATAATAAAAGAATAATGTACCGCCGAATATAAGAAAGGGAATAGCGGACAAATTCAGAGAAGATAATTGCTTTTCCTTAGAAATCTTGGAAGTTTCATTTAGTTCTTCCATCTTTTCCACCTGAAAAAAGCCTTCGATTTTGACTTTAGAAGATACCAGCGTGAGACATTCCTTGATCCCGATATCGTCCAGATTCAGAACAACTTTCTGCCTTGCTTCTGAGATGTACTCTGCAAAGGCCTCGAGTAACTTGTCTTTTGTTTTATAAAAATCTAAATGATCATCATCGATATTCGTGACGACGCGAACTTGTGCTTCGTGCTTTAAAAAAGTTCCGTCAGACTCGTCCGATTCGAATACGGACCAGGATCCTTTTCCAAAGTTTCCCCCTAAGCCCTTTAAATATGCGACTTCACCGCCTACCATAATGGAAGGATCCATTCCAGCTGAATGAAGAATATAACCTACCATAGCGGTTGTAGTAGTCTTTCCATGAGAACCTGCGACCGCGATGCTGTTCGTATCCGAAAAAATATCGTGTAGAACTTCGGAACGATGGTAAAATGCGATCCCCTTTTCACGAAAAAGTTTTGCAATCGGGTGAGTTTCTAAACGGATCGCAGAAGAATAAATCGCTGCATCGTAATCAAAGTTATCCGGAAGTTCGGTCGCCTTGGTGAAGATTCGAATTCCTTCATTTTCTAATATTCTAATCGTATCACTTTTTTTCCCATCGTATCCGGAAACAGAATATCCCATTCCGCAAAGGATATGCGCCAAGCTGGACATACCGGAACCGCCGATCCCGAGAAAAAATGGCTTGGAAAAAGGGGTCTTCGTTTTGGAAACGGGATCCTTCTGAGAATCTTCTATTCTCGACATTACCCTTTTCCGAAAAAATATTTACCGGTCTCTTGGGAAGCCTCTACGTGGGAGCATTCCAGAGATTTTACGGACATCTCGTTTAGGCTAGATGGATTCTCCGCGAATCCATCTAAAATTTGGAACAATCTACTTTCGTCTTCGTCCTTTTGCTCCAAAGTCACTGCGGCTCCGTTCAATTCCATATACTTTGCGTTCGCAGTTTGGTGGTCGTCTTTTGCAAACGGATAAGGAATGAGAATCATCGGAAGAGCATACGCAGCGCATTCGGAGACAACTCCAGAGCCGGATCTTGCGATCACAAGATTTGCCCATTCATAGTGTTCCGCCATATTCTCAGAATATGAAAACAAATCCGCCTCCTTTGTCTTTTTGGAAACTTCGTCATACAAAGCGGCACCGGTTAACATCCGAAACCTGAATCGAGCCTGAATCATCTCGTGCTTCAGCAGCGCGACTACCATATTGTTGATCTGTCTTGCGCCTTGAGATCCGCCCATTACTAAAACGTTAAATTGCTTTTTCTTTTTCGGATCCCATTTTTCTCCGAACTTTAGCGCCAATTTTGGTACAATTTTCTCACGGAGAGGATTTCCTAAAACTTCCCAATCGGTCGGAATATTGGTATTCTTGGGTGGAAAACTGAACGCTACCTTAGAAGCGAACTTGAAGAAGATACGATTTACCTTTCCTGGAACGCAATTTTGCTCGCAGAGAAAAAGTTTTTTGCGGAACAAAACCGCATAGAGTATTGCAGGAACGCTGGAGTATCCGCCCATTCCGACCACGGAGTCTACTTGCAATTTCTTGAATACGATCCAAGTATGAATGAGCTGATAAATATATCGAAACGGAAGTAAAAGTATATTTCCGGAAAAGGATGGAGTGTTGTGCCAGATCACTTCGCAAGGAGCTTGTGCTAAGTCGGGATTGTCCTTATTACGCTTGAGTGAATGAATATAAACTTTTTCAATTCCATATTCTTTTTTAAATGCGACTAAGTTTTCCGCTAACGCGACCCCCGGGGAAATATGTCCTCCCGTCCCCCCTGCAGCAATTACAATGGATCTCATACGCCCAGATTTTCTCTTCTGGTTATATTGACAAGAATTCCAAAAGAAGTGAGCACCACTAAAAGAGAAGAACCTCCATAGCTCACGAAGGGCAAACTGATCCCCGTAATCGGAAAAATTCCGGTCACTACATAAGAGTTGATAATGAATTGGGTCCCGATAATGAATAATAACCCGGCACCCAGATAGAATCCGAAGGGATCGCTGACTTTTCTCAAAAGCAGATAGGTGCGGAAAAGCAAAAACAATATGAAAGATAAGAATATTAAGAAACCGATATAACCGAAATCTTCCACAAAAGTGGCCAAGACAAAATCCGTATGACTGTACGTTAAGTAACGGTGAGCATATCCGCTTGCTAGTTTATTCCCGAACCAACCACCGTCTAAAAATGCCCGAAAAGAGGTCACCAGCTGATGGCCTTCGTCGTACCGGAATTTGTACGGGTCTAGCCAGACTTCCATCCTCTTTTTTCGGTACCCGACTCTGTCGATCAAAAGATAGATCAGAGGGAGAGAAACCAGTCCGATCAAAAGCAGATTCTTAAACGGGAATCCGAACAGGAACACGAAACCCAAAACTACAAATAGAATTTCAATCGTAGTACCGAATGCAGGTTCGGCCAGAATGAGCACGAGAAGCGTAACGAGTAAAGCTCCCGGCACAATCAGTTTTCTAGAATCCCGATTTTGTTTTTCCGTAAATTTATGAATCGTAGCAGAAAGATAAATGACTACAGCTAGCTTTGCCACCTCGGAAGGTTGCAATTGATAAGGTCCGATACTGATCCATCTGTGAAAATTTCTTCCGTAATAAGTGCTGACCGACTTTCCTATGCCTGGAATGAAGACCAAGATGAGCAGAAAAATTGAACCGAGTATTCCGAAAAGAGCAAACTTCTCCAATCTCTTGTAATCGAAATTTGCGAAGAACACAAAAGAGAAGAAACCTAAGAGTGCCCATAAAACCTGTTTTTTCAAAAAAAATTCGGAATCCTGAAAATCTCTCCAGGCGGTGATTGCGGAGCTGGAATACATCACGCAGATTCCAAGCATCATGAGTAAGAAAATCGTACCGACCAAGGGAAGGTCAAAGGGAGTCCCGGTAGACTCCCAGAACTCCTTCCATTTCTGGCCGAGTGCTTTCATTGGATTTTCAAACTGGAAAGAGAAATAATCGCGAGTATCACTGCGATGATCCAAAAACGAATCACTATTTTTGTTTCGGATAATCCACCAAGTTCGAAGTGGTGATGCAAGGGAGCCATTTTAAAAATTCGTTTCTGGGTCAGCTTAAAGGAGCCTACTTGCAAAATTACTGAGAGTGCCTCCGCGACAAAGATTCCTCCCAAGATAAGAAGTAGAATTTCCTTTTTTAACATTACGGAAATCATTCCGAGAGTAGCGCCCAGAAACAAGGAGCCAGTATCTCCCATAAATACCTGAGCCGGATGACTATTAAACCAAAGAAATCCGATCAAAGCTCCTGCTAAAGCGGAAAGGAAAACACTGTATTCGTGTGCTCCCGGTAAATAAGGAATGTTCAGATAATTTGCAGCGATCGGAGTACCTGAAACATAGGAAATGATCGCTAGTGTGATCACCGCGATTCCGGCGGTTCCGGCGGCGAGTCCGTCCAAACCGTCGGTCAAATTTACTCCATGACAAGAACCTAATATTACAAGAATGGAAAATGGAATCGCAAGAATTCCAAGTGCCAAAATCGGTCCTTTTACGAACGGGATAAATAAGTCGGTCAAATGAAATAAAATTCGACCGGATGTTCCTTTAGGAGCTTCTCCCGTATAATAAAAATAGACAAAGCAAAATCCTGCGGAGAGTAGTATCGAAATTAGGAACTTAGTTCTGGCTCTCATTCCACCTTTTACCTTTTTAACGGATTTACTATAGTCATCCGCAAAACCTAAGGCAGAAAAAAGAAGTGCTCCGACGAGTAATAACAGAATATTCTGATTTTTTAAATTTCCCCAAAGCAAAACGGAGATTGCGAGTGCACCGATTATCAATAGGCCTCCCATGGTAGGAGTACCCATTTTGGCGCTATGGGATTTGGGTCCGTCATCCCTTACACTTTCTCGGAATTTCAGCCCGTACAAAAAATCGATCACTCTTCGGCCGAGCCAAAACGTAATCAGCATGGAAGTAAGTCCGGCCATTAAAGCCCGGAATGTGACGTAGCTAAAAATGCGAAGAGAATCTAATTCTCTAAAGAAGTGTTCATAGATGAAATAGAACATATTCCCCTTGGTCTCGAATTTGAGGTTCTCTTTACCCTATCGACTTGTCGCTGAGAATCGCCAAGCTTTTTGTATCTCTTCCCCATCGTCAAAATGCCGTTTTTCCCGACCGATAATTTGGTAATTTTCATGGCCTTTTCCAGCCACCAACAGGCAGCCACCAGCCGGTAATATGGCGATTCCACTTTGGATTGCCACAGATCGATCTCTTTCTCTTAGAATCGGCTTATAGTCTTGGGAAAAACCTTTTTCGATCTCGTCTAGAATTCGATCCGGATCTTCGGTCCTAGGATTATCTGAGGTCAGAATCACCTTATCCGAAAGTTGTTCTGCAATTTTCGCCATTTTTGGTCTTTTCGTTCTATCACGATCTCCCCCGCATCCGAATAGAGTAATCAATTCGGTCGGTTTGGAATCTCGGACACTCAGAAGTATATTTTCCAGCGCGTCAGGAGTGTGCGCGTAATCCACGACTGCCATTCTGGATTTGTCGGGACTATAATAGATTTCGAATCTTCCTGGAATCTGAGGAATATTCCGAAGCGCTTTGATGGAAGTTTCTTTATCCCAGCCCAATTCAAGCGCAGTCAAGAATGCCAAAGCAGTATTTCGAACATTAAATCTACCTAATAGATTCGTGTGAATTTCTGCACTACTGGCGAATTTCGAATCGAGAGCAATTCGATACTTTGTTCCTTGCAAAGAAAATTCTATGCCCTCGATTTGAAGAGACTTAGGATCCCGTCCGATGGAAATCGTTCTAAGTTTTGGTAGAGAAGCAGAGATAAGAGATCGCATCTCTCCTCCTCCCGGAGATTCAGAATCGATCACTGCAAATGCATTCGAATTCCTTTCCATTGAAGAGAAGAGAATCGCCTTGCTCTCCAAATAATCCTGCATGGATAGATGGAAGTCCAAGTGATCTTGCGTAAGATTCGTAAAGATTCCAGCACTAAAATCTACTCCGCCGGTTCTACCCAATTTGAGTCCATGAGAGCTGGCTTCCATAAATACGTATTCGATATCGGAATCCGCCATCTGCTTTAGAATTTCCTGAAGTTGAGGGCCGTCCGGAGTTGTGTATCCGGTATCTAAAAATTTTCCACCAAACTTAACTCCGACGGTTCCGATCAGTCCGCAAGATTTTCCGCAAGCTTGGCCTAAGGAATAAAGAATATGAGTTAGAGAGGTTTTACCGTTTGTTCCAGTGACACCGATTACCTTGATTTTCTTGGAAGGGTCACCTAACAAAAAAGAGGCGATCTTTCCTGAATACGCCTCGGCATCTGCTGGGGTATAAAGAATAATCTTGCCTGGAATCTTAGGCTCAGATGACCATTTTCTCAGTAAAATTACTTTCGCCTTCGATTCGAAGGCGTATTTCAATCCGGCTTCTCCTAGGCTATCCGGAATACAAAAAATATCCGCATCTTGGACTTTTCGGGAGTCGGTGCGAATATAAGATATATTAACTTTTTCTAATTTTTCTTTCGGAAACTCGGAACCGAGCTCTAGTTCGGAAAATTGTTCAAGGAGAGTGGAAAGTTTCAAGTTCGGTCTCGTTTCTTTCTGGAGGAAGTGTAACAGTGATAATTCTATCGCCGACTGTAATCGGCAAGTAATGATATGTTTTTCGATATAATGCTTCGATTCTTCGCGCTGACGTATAGGTCGCCATTCCGATTTTCAAATCGTCGTTTTTCTTGAGCAATTGTTCCTTTTCCTGACTAGCCAAAGACAACTCTCGATTGAGTCGAGCGACTTGAACATTCTGCCATACGAACAAAAAGAAAATGGAACATGGAAAAGCCAATTTTAGAAAAACTGCAGCTAAGAAGCGTAAATCTTTCCAAATCCGCAAATTTACCAGTTGTCCTATCTTACTCAAAATTCTTCCTCAGACTCTTCTTCCTTATCATTATCGGATAGAGTTGGCTTTCCTAATACTCTCAATTTTGCGGATCTTGAAGCTTGATTTTCTTTCATTTCTTCTTCGCTCGGTAAAATCGGCTTTTTTGTGACCACCTTGGCCTGGTGTTCTTTCGCATAATCTCGAAATTTATTTTTTACGATCCTATCCTCTAGAGAATGAAATGAAATCACTTGCAGCCTGCCTCCGACCGCGAGCAGCTCCATCAAATGATCCAACCCGACTTCTAAATGTATTAGCTCCTGATTTACTTCAATTCTCAATGCTTGGAATACACGAGTGGCTGGGTGTCTTCCTGGAGGCCAAAATTTACGAGGAATAACCCTCGAAACTAATTGCGCTAGGTCCCCGGTGTAGGAGATCCTTCCGTGCCTTCTCTTTTCCAGAATTGCTTCTACGATTTTCTTGGTCCAACGCTCTTCCCCATATTCGTAGAATATCTTGCTCAGCGCCCGATCCGGATACGTGTTCACTACATCCTCTGCAGAAATTCCGCCTTCTCTAGAAAGCCTCATATCGAGAGGCTCGTTTTCTCGAAAACTAAATCCCCTTCCCGCATGCAACAAATGGAAAGTGGAAATGCCTAAGTCTAGCACGATTCCATCCGGACGATTGGTCACTCCGTGTTTGGTTAAAAATTCGGGACCTACTTCGGAAAAGTTTGCCTCTATCGGAATGATACGATCTCGGAAAGAATTCAGTCTTGTCATAGCTCGGTTTAGCATGACTAAATCTCGGTCCAGCAAGACCACTTTAGAGTTTGGGAATTGTTCTAAAAGATGAAGACTATGTCCGCCTTCTCCAGCAGTACCGTCTAGGAATAGGAGTTCCTGGTCTTTGGAGAAAACTTCCTGGAAGAAGGATAAGATCTCCCGGTACAAAACAGAATAGTGAACCGGTTCCAATACTCTTCCAGATTTTGTCTACCCTGCGCACCAGGCAACTTGGTTTTATTTGAGGTGGTGGATTTCAGAGGGCCCCACCCTCGTGGGTGGGGGGATGGTGGTGGGAACGCGCGCCCCGGCAAAAGCCCACGTATCACAAACGGGCTGCTTCTTCAAGCTGCTTTTTGCATGCCCGTCCTTGTAGGAGCTCCTACAATTTCAAACCGTAGGCAGAAATAGATGAAATCTTTCTTTTTCCGAAGGAGGGATCCGCTTCGCGAGTTCGCTTCTGATGTACGACAAAGGATACCGTTTGGAGAAATGTATCAATACGATCTTTTTGTTTTTGAATGCAGAAAGATTATGAATGATTTCGTTCAGATGAATATGGCCCCATTCTCTTGCCTTCTCAACATTTCTTTCCTCATCAATGTAAGTGCATTCCAGAAACAGAACATCTGATTCCGCTACGTCCTTATGCGTCAGAACATATTCGATCTTCGTATCTCCCGAGAAACTCACGACAGGTCTTGTCACCAGTTCGTCGATTGCTATCGACTCTTTTTTCTTGATCGCCAATTCTTCTGTCGAAAGTCCCTGAAATTCGGGTTTTAGCTTTTTGCGCTTTTCATAGATCGTATAACCTTGTGAAGGCACTCTATGAAAAGTTCGCATGGCTTTGAAAACGTGATGATTATCTAACTCTATCTCTTCTCCCTCTGCCACTCCTTTTAATTCGTAATGATAAGGGAAGTCCTCAATTTTTGAATAGAGTTGCAGAATTTCATCCAGTGGCTTTTCTAATTCTATAGGGACGTAAATTTTAGGAGGTTTCAGTTTTTTTAAAGAACGTTGAGATACGTAGTAAGGAACTCCTGCAGAATGATCTAAATGCGAATGTGTGAGCAATAATCGATCAATGTGAATTTTACTAGGATTCTGATGCCCGATATCGAACATCAAATTCAAGCTCGGCATTGTTATAGAGGTTCGAATTCCTCCCTCTGAAATTCCTTCGAACGCATATTGCTTATATTCGAATTTCGTGTACATTTTAAGGAACGCTATCCTCCGGCCCGATCTTCTTTACGGTAGGTAAATTCTTACGGCTCGAAGATTGCGGTCCGGCGATTAATGCGAACAAGCGATCCCTGCGGAAATAGACTTTCCCAATCCGCCTTAGATCGTTCAAACTCACCGAGAGAATTTTATCGCGGTAAGTCCGAAGGTAGTCTTTAGGCATATCATGTTCTCTGAATCTAAGCTCGTTTTTCAGTATCTCCATCGAATCAGTAAATAAGAATATAAACTTATTCAAAATCGCTTCCTTCGCATCCCTTAATTCTTCTTCGGATATATTAGAAAAGGTTTCGTCACTCAGAATCTCTCCCATCAAATCATAAACTTCCATTGTAGACGCAGCTTTTGTTTGCGTGGCGAAGTACAAAACCGAATGATCACTCTCAAACATCGGATAGCTCGAAGATGAATAGGCCAGGCCCTTGTCCGAGCGAATTTTAGACATGAAATAGGAATTAAAACCTCCACCACCAATAATATAATTCAGAAGCTGAATCGCAAAAAAATCGGGGTGATTGTGAGACGGGCCAATTCCCAAAAACAGAACCACATTTTGAGTATTGTCTTTATCTATAATTAAATTCTTATATTCTAAAGATTTTAAGGACTTTTCTAGAGCCTCCTGGGAAGAATCCTGAAACTCCGAAGCTGGCTTTCCGTCTATTTTTGGTAATATCTCACCAACAAACTCAGAAAGTTCCGACTCGTTCCATTCTCCGGTGATCAATACTGCTCTGCTTGATTTGCGGACATTATCCTTATAGAAAGAAGAAAGAGATTCAGGAGAAAGCGCATCCAACCTCCGAATTGAAAGAGAGTTGCCCCTTACTTTTCCTTTGTACGCTACTTCCCTCGCTTTTCTGTAGGCCAAGGAAGAAATGTTTTCATTTCTCCTCTTAATCTGTTCCGAAAGTTGTAACTTAGAAAATTCGAAAGCCTCTTGTCCTAATTCTGGCTCCTTTAAAAAGTCAGATATCAATTTTCTGGACTCTTTATCATACTTAGAGAGCCAAGAAAAAGTGACCACGATCGAATCAAAATCGGAATCTACGCTTAGTTTTGATCCGTAGGATTCCCAGACTTCCGCAAACTTCTCGCCCGGAAGAGACCTTGTGCCACCTTTTTTCCAGGACTCTGCAAAGATTTCCGGCAGTTCCGGTGGTATATTTGGATAATATTCCGATCCAGAATAGAAATGAATCTCTATCGTCCGTACAGGAAATTCCGAGTTCGGTAGAAATAGAACTCTCGTGTTCGGATCCGCAAAGCTTTCCTTCACTTCCGGAAAATGAAATTCCAGTTCAGGAAGCTTGATATCTTTTACGAAGTCTCCCGGAGCCGAAAGAATGCCGTAAGAAACAAATAATAGAATAAAAAGATAGGTCTTGTTAGTCGCTTTCTTCACTTGGAATTCCCTTCTGAGCTAATCAGATCCGTTACAGTCATGTTATTTGCGACGAAGTATTTTTTGGCCACCTGTTTGATATCCTCTGGAGTAACTCCATTCAACTGAGAATAGCCTTCAAACAGAGCTTTCCAATCCTTTGCAATTAATTCATAATATGTTAATACATCGGCAAGCTTGGAATTACTGTCCAGTCCGCGGATATAGTCCGCGATCAACTGGTTCTTAATACGAGCCAACTCTTCTTTAGTAACAGGTTCGTTTTTCAGAGCCTCTATCTCTTCGAGAACCACCTTCTCGATCACATCCGGATTTGCATTTCTAGTATTCGTAATATAGATGGAGAACAGATTCGTATACCGATCCCCCGGGTCCCCGTTCCAACACGAAACGTTCTGAGCCATTTTCTCCTTTAACACCAACCTCTTGTATAACCTGCTCGTTTCTCCTTGAGAAAGCACTGCATCGATTACGTCAAAAACTGCATTGTCCGGGTGTGGAAAGGAAGGCTTGAGCCAACCCATTGCCTTCATAGGCCCAGAAGCGTGGCGAACCGTGGTTCTTTTTAATCCAGAATTAAATCCTTCCTGCACTCTGATCGAAGGGGAAGTTTTTCCATCTGGAATATCTTCAAAATATTTGCGAACAATCGATTCAGTAGAGTTAAAGTCTAGATCTCCGACGATTGCTACAGTCATATTGCTCGGCCGATAGTTTTTGCGAAAGAAGGCCTCGGTCTCGTCTATATCGAGATAAGGCAGATTTGCTTCGTAACCGATCACCGGCATTCGATATGGATGTCCAGAATATGCGGCTCCTAGAAAACTTTCTCTTAGAATTCCGATCCCGCGATTCTCCACCCTCATCCTTCTTTCTTCCAATACAACGTCTCTCTCGGTATAATATTCTCGCAGAATCGGATTCTTAAGTCGGTCCGATTCTAACTTGGCCCAAATTTCGATCCTGTTCGCTGGCAATAAAATCTGATAGTTCGTCACATCGTTCGTAGTGTACGCGTTGAATCCAGTACCACCGTTCTTATCATAGATATAAGAATCCTCATTGGAAACGATAAACTTTCGATGGTATTCGATTAAGCTCTTGAGCCGCCCTTCCAATTTCGATTTTTCTTTGAGAAACGACTCAGGAATACTTTCGCCTTTAGAGATATATTCTCTTTCCTTTAAGCGATACTCGTCGAGACGCTTTCCCCAGACTCGAATTTGATCCAAATAAATTCTTTCGTTTTGGTAGTCATTGGTTCCGATATTCTTGGTCCCTTTAAACAACATGTGTTCTAACAAGTGGGCAGTTCCTGCAATCTCAGGAGTCTCGTCCACAGAGCCGACTAAAAACTTAGTATAAATCGCTACAGTAGGAGATCCTTCTCTCTTCATCATTAGTAGCCGGATTCCGTTCTTAAGAACGATTTTTCGGATTCTAGATTCTAAATTGATTCGAATTTTTTCGAAAGTTTCTTCTTCAGCGACTAAGCTTATGAACGGGTTTCCCAAGAAAAGGATCAATAGAAGGATCCGAAATACTCTTTTCTGCAAAGGAAGCGGCTGTTTGGACATATACCTGCAAGATTTCCTCGAAATGCGAGGGTGTCACCTGGAAAAAATCCGGCTGATTTTTGGAAAGCATGCTTTCAACATGGATGAATGTTCCGTATCGAACGGGTCTACCTAATGCTCGTTTTCTATCTGATCTCTTGCGTACCTGCTGATCCAGGATATCGAAGAAAAGCTTGGGAAAATACTTCCGACAGCGGCTTTATCTCTAGGGATTTTTTTCAAGTTGTGGTCAATGTTCCGATCCCAAAGGAAGAAAAACCAATTTTAGAATTAAGAAAGGAGTGCAAGACTCTTTCTCTACGAATGAAGGATCAGATTTCTATCCCACTATTGCTTGCGCAGATCCAAGAAGAAAGAAAATCCAAAATAGGAGTGGGAATCGGATCCAAGGTTCCACCTTACGAACCACCTCCGAAACCACCGCAGATTGCTAGAGCTGGAGTTGTTACTCAAATGGGAGGAATGACCCAACCCAGCCCCCAAACTCAAACTGCGACGGATCCAAAAGACTCGAATGCAAGTACTGATGCATCGGAAAAAAACAAAGATTCCAAAGTACAATTAAAGGTTAACCAAGCCAGTTCCGAATTTTTAGCATATAGGGCGACGTTTTCTTGGTTTTTAGATGGTCTATCATTGTATAGGGAAGATTATACTGACCCAAACCGTTGCCGATTCGTCTATCGGATTGTCCAGACAGATCTGTTCAAACGAATCACCGATACCGACTTAAGGGATCTAGAAGCTCCATAAACTTGGCCCGAAGGAACTGTTATGTTTTTAAGAACGTTATCCATCCTTGCGCTGATTTCAGCCTTTTTCTACTGCAGTAGCGGCGGAAATAGGGTAGAGGTCCAAGAGCAAAAATCCGTAGTACAAGAATCAGATCACACCGCAGAAGATCAATTTGTGAAAGCGACAGAAGGATTTTTGGATTCGTCGACCTACCAGGTGGTGGTTTCGTCCTTGGAAAGTAATGAAGGCGATGCACTTGAATTAGCCAGAAAAAGAGCTTTGAATTTGTTCATCGCAGAACGTGGAGATCTTTTCAAGCCGAATGATCGAAAACATTTAAAGGAAATTGTGGAGAATAAAGGCAAGATCGTAAAAACATCCAAGCCGATCCACGGAAAGACCTACTACTTGTTCCATGTAGTAGAAACGGATCTTAAGACTCAGATCAAGAGATAGGGAAAACTTCCCCTATCGAATATTCTCTGTTTGTTGGATTTTTCCAGGAATGCAAATATTCCGATCGTAATCGCAATAAAAAATCTTTGCGTCTATTGTGAGTTGCCCGGTGCCCTTCAAAGTAATCGGCATGGGAGAAACTGATTCGAAGTATTCCTTTTTCTTTATAGAAGCTTTTCCTTTGAGTTTCAGGTCTGCGGATTCTATCGATAAGCCTGCGCTCGGATTCAGTAAAATTTTATGCGGAGCGTCTTTTTGAACTCCAAAATTCTTGGCGTGTTCCAATTTCAAAAAGTAAGTATCTCCAATTCCTTTTTCTAATTTAAAATGGATCGGACTCTCCGAACTTACCTGAGTTGCGAAGGCAAAAAATAAGAAGATAGCAATTCGTTTTTTCATCGGTAATTAGACAGTGTTTGATTCTTTAAGTTCTTTCATTTTCAGGCTGACAATTTCTCAGTCAATCTGGGTTTACGGAATACCTATTTTAAGTGAAATGAATGGTTCAGCTTTTGCTTACTTGAAATTCTGAAATTGTACATCGAAGGGTAGATCTGCAGATTTCAATTGCTTCATGATCTCTTGGAGATCATCTTTTTTCTTTCCTTGAATCCGAACACTAGTCCCCATAATCGTAGCAATGACTTTTAACTTTGAGTCCTTTACGATTCGAGTGATCTCCTTTGTTTGTTCCTTTTCGAGTCCGTTTCGAATTTTCACCTTCATGCGGACCGTCCCACCAGAAGCAGGTTCCACCTTGGACTTAAAATCGAAGGATTTCAATCCAATCCCTCTTTTCGCCATCTTGTTGATCAATACGTCAATGACGCTTTCTAATTTTGCCTCATTGTCCGAAGTCAAAATCAGATTCTCCGTTTCCAATTGAATCTCGGATTTGGAGCCCTTAAAATCAAATCGATTCTTGATTTCGGCAATAGCCTGGCTGACTGCGTTTTGCAGTTCAGGTTTATCAACCTCAGAAACTACGTCAAATGATGGATCACTCATCCTAATTTTCTCCGTTTAAACCTTTGATCGCCATGGAAACCGCAAGCTCTACGGCTTGCTGAATCTTTTCCTTTTCCTTTCCTCCGCCTTGGGCCATGTCTGGCTTTCCGCCTCCCTTTCCACCTAACACTTCGCATGCGGCCTTAACTAGCTCTCCGCAATGAACTTTTTTTCCTGCCAAAGAATTCGAACAGGTGACTACAATACTTGCATCCTCAACATTTTTACTTGCGAGAACTGCTATCAGCTCTTTTTCTTTCACCTTTAAGTTATCGGAAAGTCCTTTCAAGGATTTTGCATCTTTGGAATCGAATATCGCTGACACGATCTTTACAGAGCCGATGAATTTTCCCTGATCGAGTACCGATTTTAGAATTTCCGGATTACTTTCGAAATCTCTACTTTCTCTAGTTTTTTTCTCCTTCAGATACTTTGCCTGAGTCTCTTCTAATTCTAAAGAAAGTTTTTCGGATAAATCCCTTAATTCGGCAACCGCCTTTGCTGATTTTTGCTCGAACAAGTTTCGAATCTCGTCAGGATCCGGGATATGAGTTTGAATTAGCAGAGGGGAACCTTCCTGTCCAAGGCTTTCTCTAATCTTCAAATTCAGATTTTGAGATGCTTCTGTAAGTTCAGCAAACCTAGCTTGGAACGTTTCGATTACCACCGGCCCCGCGACCGCCTCGATTCTTCGATTTCCTGCCCCAGGACTGGATTCTTTTTTTATCAAGAAATACCCGATCTCTTGCGTATTGGAAACGTGAGTTCCTCCGCAAAATTCTAAGGAGCGGTTTCCCATCTGAAGGACTCTCACTGAATCGCCGTACTTTTCATCAAAAGCAGCGACAGCTCCGGTTTTTTTAGCCTCTTCAATCGGAAGCAATTTGGTTTCTACTCGGATCGATTCGCTAATACTCTCGTTCACCCAAGATTCAATTTTTCTAATTTCCTCACCACTCAAGGGAGCAGGATGAGAAAAGTCGAATCTCAAGTATTCGGGAGAAACGATCGATCCTTTTTGGAGCACATGTGGTCCCAATAAGGATCTGAGAGCACCGTTCAAAAGGTGGGTCCCAGAATGATGAAAGCGCAACTTTTCTCGCCTATCCTTTTCGACTTCGAGTCTTGCCTTTTCACCGGAAGAGAAACTCCCGGACAGAACTGTCCCGATATGTAAGATTACATCGTTCTCTTTTTGAGTATCAAGAACTTTGAATATTCCATTTTGCTTTCGGATAAATCCAGTATCACCGATTTGTCCTCCTCCTTCTGGGTAAAAGGGAGAGGCTTTGAAAACCAAAATCCCCGATTGTCCTTCGGAAAGACTGGCGACCTGCTTGTTCTCTAAAAATGCGCTCGCGATTTCGGACTCGGCTTCCAAAGTCTCGTAGCCCAAAAATTCGGTTCTGTCTATTTTTATGCCAGTTAGAAGAGATCCTTTGTTCGCTTTCCATGTGTCTCTGGAAAACTGGCGATCTTTTTCGAGCTCTTCCTCGAATCCAATTCGATCAAAGGTTAACCCTTGTTCTGCGACAATTTCCTCGGTCATTTCCGGAGGAAATCCATAGGTTCCATAGAGCAGAAAACTATCTTTTCCGGAGAAAGTATTTTTCCCCAAAGCTTTGGTTTTAGCAACGAGCTCTTCAATTTTTTGCAGCCCGAGCTCCAAAGTTTTTAGGAATAATTCTTCTTCGCTAAATAACGTCCTTTCTATCGAAGCGGAGTGTTTTTTTAGATCTGGATAACGATCCTGATAGATTTCGATCACAGGTTTCACTAGTTCGAACAGGAATGGCTTGGTAAGATTCAGTCTTCTGGCAAAAAGAACCGCCCTTCTGATCAATCTTCTGATTACATAGCCTCTGCCGGTTCTGTCCGGAAAAATCCCATCCGAAATCGCAAACAATACCGAGCGAATATGATCCGTGATTACTCGGAACGGAACCTTAGTATCTTCCGCATATTTTTTGCCCGAGACTGCTTCTACCTGAGTGATGATTTTTCTAAGTTCATCGGTATCATAAACAGAGTCTACTTTTTGTAGAAGCAGAGCCATTCTCTCCAAACCCGAACCTGTATCGATTCCGGTTTGTTTTAACGGATGAAGATTGCCTTCCGTATCCTGATTGAATTGATTAAATACTATATTCCAAAATTCTAAATATCGATCGCAGTCGCAACCGGGTCTGCAAGTATTCTTGGTTCCACAATCTGGAAAGCCTTTTTCAGGTCCACGATCCAAATACAGTTCAGAACAAGGTCCGCAGGCTCCGCTATCTCCAGCGGGACCCCAAAAATTGTCTTTCTTGCCGAGACGAGTGATTCTCTCTAAAGGAATTCCCTTTGCGATCCAAATTTTTTCAGATTCATCGTCGTTTTCATATACGCTAACCCAGATCTTTTCCTTGGGAAATCCCAGATAATTTACAGAACAGTCTAACGCGTATTCGATGGCTTCTTCTTTAAAGTAATCTCCAAAGCTGAAATTTCCGAGCATTTCAAAGAAAGTGCAATGCCTTTCGGTTTTTCCGACATTCTCCAAATCCGTCGTTCTTAGACATTTTTGTACGGAAGTAGCTCTTGTATAAGGAAGATCCACTGCTCCTGTAAAGAGCGGTTTAAACTGCACCATTCCGGCAGTAGTGAATAAGAGTGTCGGATCTCCTGCAGGTAACAAAGAAGAAGATGGTACGATAGTATGACCCTTTTCTTTAAAATAATCTAGAAAAATACGACTGATTTCAGAAACAGTTTTAGACTTCATGATGCCTCAACAAATAAGAAATGCCCGAGGTCTTTTCCAAGAACTTCAGGCATTCCAAAGGTTTTCGAATGACGAAATGGATTAACGTTTAGAGAACTGAGTTCCCCTACGAGCTTTATGTAGACCGTATTTCTTCCGTTCCACCATTCTAGGATCTCTGGTCAGCAATCCTTCTTTCTTCACGGTGGACCTGAATTCAGGATTATAGCGGCAAACCACACGAGCAATCGCATGACGGATGGCTCCGACTTGACCGATAATACCACCACCGCTTACATTAAAGAGTAGATCAAATTTATCCTGAACGTTCAACAAAGCAAGAGGAGTCAGGGCTTCCTTTAGGTTTGACTTGCTATTGTGAAAATAGTCCTTAATATCCCTGTCGTTTACAAGAATCTTGCCAGAACCTTCTTTTAGTTTTACGCGGGCGATTGCGTTTTTTCTACGACCGACTGCCCAGATTTCTTTGGCACTTGCCATTCTTTAGTTCTCCCTTAGAGTTCCAGTTTTAGCGGTTTTTGGGAAGCAAGGTCATGTTCTGACCCGGAAAATACTCTAAAATGATTGAGCATCTTAGTTCCAAGCTTGCTCTTCGGAAGCATGCCTTTGACCGCTTCGACCAAGATTCTTTCTGGGTGCTTCTCTCTCATGCTTTGCAACGGAGTAGTAGTCATCCCACCGGGATAACGAGAGTGGTGAAAATAGTTTTTCTGGGTCTCTTTATTACCGGTTACAGAAATCTTTGCCGCATTAATAACGATGATATTGTCTCCGCAATCTACGTGTGGAGTAAAAGTTGTTTTGTGTTTTCCACGAAGCCTATGAGCAATCTGTGATGCTAAACGACCTAATGTCTTTCCTTCTGCGTCCACGACGTACCAGACTTTTTGAGCCTGTTCTTTTTTTAGAGAAGGAGTCTTATGCTGTTTGGATAGTACTGGCATGAGAAAAAAACGTCCTGTGTTGGCCAATTTCGCGTACCCGCCGTGTGGGTCAAGGAAATAATAGGGAAATGGCAGTTTTGGGTACGTGTACGGTTGCCCCGCCCTGCTTTGGGTGGGGGGATGGTGGTGGGAACCCCCCTCCACCGCCACAAGCCAGCCAAGTATCACGCCAGAGCTCTTCTGGCAATAGAATTTTGGCGATCGATTCTGTAGGAGCTCCTACAGAAAGTCTCAATTAATCCTGTTTGACAGGAGCGGTCTTATCCGCCTCAGAAGCTACTTCTTGGTCATTGCATTCCGATTTCAAACGGGTTTGGATCGAAATCTCTACATCCGGCCAGAGTACAGATTTTCCGTCCTTGCCTGTATGTAGGTCTTTGCATACCTGATTTAAAGCGTTAAGAGAACTGGTAGCATTCCAGTCATTCACATTGATCGATCCTTTTACTTTCAAAACGTCTCCATTCTCGATCACAAAGGTGAGCGGGATTTCCTTTTCGATTCCATTCAATCTGAGCTTGAGATTTCCGGTGCCGGATTTCCGATCCTGTGAAACGGAAACAGAGAGCAACGATCCGCTGATCATTCCCTTCTCTTTCATTGTTCCAAAAAATTGTGATTTTATCTTCGCATCCCTATCCGGATTTCCGCTATCTACATCTTTTGAATCAATCTCGAACGCTAATCCTGCAATAGCACCTTCTTGAGAGTCCGCAGCGGACGTTCCACTGGTTTTGAATTTTGTAAATTTTCCACCTACGCCTGCCTTATCGGTAAATTTGAACGCTTTCCATTCTAAACTTGTATCCGCAGGGCTGAACGTAAACTTACAGACTCCAGGTTGTGGTACTGCTGGAGTTTTAGGTTTACAATCGCCAAGTAAAAGCCAACATACAGACAATCCAATTATGATATGAAATTTCGAACTTAGTGGTCGCAAAGCAAATCCAGTTTTCATAGGGCATAAGACTAGCCCTTAAAGTCGAACGAGTCAAGGTTTTTCATAATTAGGAGAAGAGAGTCACTTGAAAGAAGAAGAAATTATTCGCTCCCTTTACCCGGATGGAAGAGAGCAGTTGAACGACTGTTATCTGGGGGAAGACGGCATTTTGATTACTACCGACACGATCGTTGAGGAGACACACTTTAGACTAGATTGGAGTTCTCCGGCAGATATTGCGAGTAAATTAGTAGAAGTGAATGTTTCCGATATAGTCGCTGCCAATGGAC
Source organism: Leptospira perolatii (assembly GCF_002811875.1). GTDB lineage: Bacteria > Spirochaetota > Leptospiria > Leptospirales > Leptospiraceae > Leptospira_B > Leptospira_B perolatii. The sequence goes on along the minus strand of NZ_NPDZ01000009.1, from coordinate 98,375 downwards.
TTCCGACAAAGGCTTTTTTTAACTTCGGACTTTCTTCGAATTGCAATAATAAAGATTTCTTAAACCCATTCCTGGACTCATTCCGAAAAAAAATAAATCGCTACGAAATAGAACTTTGCGGTGGCGACACATACAGATCTCATGAATTAAATTTGACTCTTACCTTACTCGGAAAATCTAATTCGCCTCTCAATCGAGTGAATGGAAAAGCCGGAGACAAAATATACCTGAGTGGTCATGTGGGTTCTTCTTTTTTAGGATATAAGATCTTAAAGGGATATGCTTCAAATGTCCCGGAAGCCCTACACTCTCAATCATTAGAAAGGCATCTTCGTCCGACCGCTCGAATCGAATTAGTCGACTCTCTCTTGGGACAAAACGAAGTACACTCCTGCATGGACCTGACGGACGGATTAGTGCAGGACCTTAGTAAACTATCCAAAGCATCCAATTTGGTCATGGAAGTGAACATAGAACAAATCCCCCACCTTCCAGGTATCTTAGACTTTCTCACTCTGGAAGAATTTCTCAGTTCAGGAGAAGAATTAGAACTGATTGTGCTTTCCTCCGAAGATCTTCCCTCTGAATGCAAAGGAATTCCTGTCACCCAGATAGGAACTTGTAGGAAAGTAGAAGAAGGAGAAACACCGAATGCCTATTTTCATTTAAATGGAAAAACCTGGATCCCTAAGAACCCAGGATTCCTGCATTTCGCATGACAATCCGCAGGAGTGCTTCAAAAATAATTTTTATATTTTTAAATAAATATTAATAATTTAATAATATATTAAAATTATAATATTATAAAGTTTTAATAATATAAATTCGCGTATAAGAAATACCGCAGTGAATTAAGGCGGGACCCTCCGGGGTAAATCATTTCCGGAAGCAGGCTTAGTTTTGGACAGTAGGACTTTTGTGCATCATAGCGTAGAGCAACACGATTCCAAGCTGAAATGGAAATGTGATCACATCGCCAATCCAAGCAAACGGAACCAATAGAAAGTAAGCCTTATTTCCACTTTGATAAGATTCGATATGAATTCCTTTGGAGAATTTCAGAGTTAGAAGTCGAAATTGATCGCCCGGACTCTTATAGCAATAACTCGACTTTTCTTTGTCATTGCTAAAGGGAGAAATCAGCAAGATGTAATTCCCATTCAGCCTGTGCGTCCCTCCATCTGCTTGAACCAACTCTTTCCATTCTTGTTGCCCGCATTCGGAATAAAAAGAGATCGGTTTATTTGTGCATGGGTATTCGTTTCCAAGAATTTGAACCTGCTGTAATTTTGAATCCGAAGTGATCCATCGATTTCCTGAATCGGATGACTGCACACAAGTTATAGCGTGAAGATGCCCGTCCAATGTTTCGGGACTCCATTTTAAATATCTGCGATAACTAAGCTGCATCACAATAGTCTTATCGCCGGAAATTCCAATATAATCGACCCCTACTGGACCTTCGATCAAGTAATTGCTTTGTCCGATATAGGTTTTGGCCTTGTTCTCCAAGGCATCCGTTATCATGCATTGAATAGATAGAAAGCTAAGCAGAAAAAAGGAAATTATAGTTCTAAAGAAGTTCTTCATCGGAGTCGGAAAATTAAATGCTTAGCTCACCTTATAATGACGAATAGCCCCTGACCTAACAAGAACTCTAAAATAAGATTGCACACTGAGCCATTCCATAAATGATCCTCATTCAATGTCATTTTCATTTTTAAATTTCTTCGCACCAGCCAAAGAAATACCTCGAATTTCGAAAGAGCAAATTGATCAGAAATATCCTATTTTACGATGGAGAATACTGGAAGCGACTTTCATTGGATATGCGGTTTTTTACATAGTTCGCAATAATTTTCCAATTGTATCCAAAGAAATGGCAGAAGCCTTGAACTACTCCCAGGAACAAGTCGGAAACATTCTGTCCATAACTGCAATCTCCTATGGAATCGGAAAATTTCTAATGGGTGCTCTATCGGATCGAAGCAATCCCAAAGTGTTTATGCCGATCGGACTGCTTCTAACAGCAATTTGTAATATACTTTTTGGTGGCTCCTCTGATTACAATACACACCTCACTTTATGGGGGTTAAACGGTTTGTTCCAGGGAATGGGATGGCCCCCCTGCGGTAGATCACTCGGGCACTGGTTCGGAGTTTCGGAGCGCGGTACCAAATTTGCTATCTGGAATATCGCCCACAATGTGGGAGGAGGCCTGGTAGGCGTGATCGCTGCCTACAGTACCTCTTGGTTCGGATGGAGAAACGCGTTTTTCATTCCCGCGGGGATATCCGTCGTAACGGCAATATATTTATTTTTTCGACTTTTGGACACTCCTCAATCTGTAGGATTGCCTCCAATTGAGGAATACCAGGAAAAGGAATCTTTTTCGACCGCAGAAATCGAATCCCTCGAAAAAGAACTCGGATTTCGAGAAATCATCGTCGAGTCAGTATTAAAAAATCCTAAAATTTGGCTTTTTGCTTTGGCCAACTTTTTCGTATATATCGTAAGGTACGGACTTACGGATTGGGGGCCATCCTATCTCAAATTTACGAAGGGCGCAGGTGTGGAAAAAGGCGGCATCAGCACTTTGATTTACGAATTTGCTGCGATCGGATCCACTCTATACATTGGCAGGATCTCAGATAATCTAGGAGGAAAAAGAGGTATAGCGAGCTTGCTCTGTCTTTTCCCCATCTTATTTGCGTTAGTCGGGATATTGTTTGTTCCCAAGGGAAAACTTTGGATTGATTTGACTCTTTTTGGTATCGTTGGGTTACTCATCTACCCTCCCGTCATGCTTCTAGGAGTTGCCGGATTGGATTTCACTTCAAAAAAAGCTGTCGGGACGGCGGCAGGTTTTATTGGATTGTTCGGATATTTAGGAAGAACCGCATTATCTCAGATCGTCGGAAAGCTGAGCTCTCTAGCTACTTTCCAGTGGGAATTCTTAATTTATCTGATGCTTGCTTCTGGAATGATCGCAATTTTACTTTTATCGATTACTTGGAATTGGAAGCCAAAAGCATGAAGTGCACTTTAACGACTAGTGAATCGTCGGCAATTCGTCGTAACAAACTTATTTAGAAGAGGATAATCCTTCGAGGTGGTCTCGAGAGAGAATCCAGAGCAAACTCGCAGGATCGATGACCACGCCGGCTACTTTCTCGTTCATCAATCCAAGCTTCCATAGATCAGAGGCCGGAACGGATAAGGTTGAAACTTCCTTTTGAAAGTATGCCTTTACTTCGGATGAATGCGAGAAAGCGGGCAAAAGAATTCTGCCTCTTTCGTCCTGAACATACATTAGTACGATTGGCGCCTCGGCCTCTTTCTTTTTCTTTGCCTTCTTAGCTGCGGTCTTTGCTTTGACTTTCTTTTTAGGAATTGCTTTAGACTGAGTAGTTCTTGGCACAAGAAAAACAGCTTTGGTCAATTCGGCAGACAGGGTATCCAAATTTCTCCGAGACTTCTGCTTGGAATATTTGTACATTGCTTTTCGCAAAGGGAAATTTAGCCCAGGAAGAACTCTCTCGTCGGAATCGTCCTTTTCGAAAAGATCTTTGACTCGATCTGAAATCCGCTTCAGAAAACTCATAAGAATTTTATAATATTCTCATTAATTTTGCGAACTTTCCACGCGGCCTTGTAGCAGCAGGCTTGAAAGGTCCTTTGGTTGAACGAAATACCAACCGATTAAAATGGCTCCGACGCAGAAAATCACAACAAATAGTACTCCATAACTTCTGGATATACTTGTCGACTTGGCGATCTCGCCTTCCTCAGAACTCATGTACGTCGAAATTCCTACTTTGGCGTAATAATACAAAGCCAGAGCCGAATTTGCGATTCCGCCGATGAGTAAAATTCTAGATAGCAAGTCTCCGGTTTCGGCGATTTTTTGAAACAGGAAAAGCTTTGCCCAGAACCCTCCGAGGGGAGGAATTCCTGCTAAGGATAGAAAAAATATGAACAGGGAAAACGAAACCCAAGGACTCTTTATCGAAAGAGACTGTACGGATGCAAAAGTAACATGCCGCTTTCCTTCTTCTAGATACGCGACCAATGCAAATGCGCCTAAACTCATAAAAGAATAAACGATTAAATAAAAAATCGCCTCCTCCTCTACACCCAGGCTCAAGCCCGCCACGACATAGCCGGCGTGTGCAATCGAAGAGTACGCAAGCAATCGCTTTAAGTTTTCCTGCTTTAGCGCCAGGAAATTTCCGTAGGTCATGGATAGCAGCGCAAGCCCGCCCATTACCCATGACCACACCGTTCCGTAGACTGGACTTGGAAGTTTATGAAATACTAATAAAAGCAGTCCCATTGCTGCAGCTTTGGATGCAGTCGCCATAAAACCGCTCACAGGAGTCAGAGCTCCCTCATAAGCATCTGGAGTCCAGGAATGATAAGGGAAAAGCGCGATCTTAAAGGAGACACCGGTCAGGAAGAGCAAAAAACCGATCTTTGAAAAATTCGCTTCCAAACCTTCTATCGCCAAGGGTTTAAGAGACTCAACCAAATGAGTGGTCCCAGAACCTCCGAATAAGAATGCCATTCCCATTAATAAAAAACCGGTCGAGAAACTTCCTAGTAAGAAATATTTCAAACTAGCTTCTAAAGAGAATAAATCGCTCCGTGCCATCCCGACTAAAACGTACAGGGAAAGGCTCATCAATTCCAGTCCGGTAAAAATCGTAATCGTGTCAGCCCCTCCTGTCATAAAAAACATGCCAGAAGTTGCGAACAACAATAGAGCATAAAACTCCGGAAATTCCATATTATGCTGCTCTAATACTCTTGGAGATGAGAGAATCGTCCCGAAAGCCATGACCAGATAGAGCAGTCCAAACCAAAAACCCAGTCCGCTAATTTCGTAATGCCCGCCTAAATAGGTTCCTGGACCAGGAAATACGAACTGAGTATAAAATAACCCTAATATAGCAGAAAGTACGATCAGTCCGGCACTGATTCGAACAACTCTAAACTCTTTGTGGGTAAAAGGAAATTGCAATAAAAGTAATAGAATTCCTCCGCAAGAAAGAATCAAGACCGGAAGAATAGAGACTAGGTCTCCTGCACTCGGAATCAAGTTCATTCGTTCGACTCCTTTTCTTCCTCAACGGAATTCACATCGTTTATCTTGCTTCCATTTCTTTTTCTGTTAGGATCCGGTAACCCGTAACCTTTCTGGATCGGAAGTCTTTCTTCGTATTTGGAGACCTGGCGCCCTAACGCACGGTAGTTAGTAAATTTTCTTTCTACGGTCCTCAATCCACCTTCCCAATTTCTTTCCTGGATCGCGTCTTCCGCGGTTACGTTCAATACTACTCTGGCGCTCGGCTCCACAAGATTCAGGAAAGGTTCCGGATAAATTCCCATCACAAGAATCGGAAGGCTCGCCGCAGATAAGATAAATACTTCCCTAAAATTTAAAGGTCTAATTTTCTGTGAGAGCTCGTTCGGCTCCCCAAATAACAATGATTTTGCGAAGATCAGCATGTAACCAGCAGCAAAAATTATCGCTAAGCCTGCAAGAATTCCGAAGAGCACATTGTATTTAAAAGTTCCGATCAGCACCAAGAACTCCCCTACAAAACCGTTCGTGCCTGGGAGGCCGGCGGTTGCGAACACTGCTAATCCGATAAATGCCGCGAGCAAGGAAGCGCTTTTAGCTATCCCGGAATATTTGCTTAATTCGTTCGTACCGGTTCTTTCATGCAAAATTCCTAATAAAAAGAATAATAATCCTGATGTGAACCCGTGGTTCACCATTTGGATCATCCCACCGCTGACCCCCTCTTCTGTCAAAGTTAGAATTCCGAGAATACAAAACCCCATGTGAGACAGAGAAGAAAATGCTACCAACCTCTTCGTATTATTTTGAGTCAGAGCCACCACAGCACCATACAAAATTCCAGCGACAGCTAACCCAGAGAAAAAATCTCGATACTGTAGAAAGACTTGTGGAAACAATGGAATCGCGATCCTTGCGTAAGCAAACAATCCGATCTTAAGTAGGATGCCCGCCAAGTCAACGGAACCCACAGTAGGTGCTTCTTCGTGTACATCCGGCATCCAAGTGTGAAAAGGAAAGAGCGGAATTTTTATCGCAAAAGCAAAACTAAATCCGATGAAAAGCCAGAATCGTAGATTTGCAGGAATTACCGAAAGTGGCAAAGTCGCCAACTCTTCCAAATCCAAGGTAGAAGTTTGGAAGTAAATGACCAGAATACTGGCTAGCATGAATACAGATCCGGTAAAAGAAAATACCAGATACTTCATCGCAGCTTTCACTCTGCCTTCTTCTCCCCAGATCCCGACCATCATCGCAAAAGGCAGCACCATCCATTCCCAAAATACATAGAATTGGATTAGATTCACCGAGAGAAATACTCCGATTACTCCTGTTTCAACTAATAACAGAAAAACGTAAAATTCCCTTACCCTTCGCTTAACATTTGAATATGCTGATAGGGAAGAAAGGAAAAAAAGCAAAGTGGACATTGCTACTAAGAGCAAGGCAAACCCATCAACCGCCACATAGTAATCCAATCCGCCTTTTCCGAGATCGAGGAAATTTCGGATTCTATGGGCGAATTGAAATCCGCTGTCGCCCACTGCAAATTCGAAAAACAACGGAATCGTTAGCAAGAATGCCAGGAAAGTGACGATCGCTCCAGTAATACGAATCCATTTTTCAGATCGAACCAAAAAAAGAAACGGAATACCTATAAACGGCAAAAAAAGCAAAATGCTTAGGTAGTAATCCGGCAGGGCCAATTTACAACGCCCTCCATAAAAATAAGGATAGGATAAGTATAGTTCCGAGAACTATTAAAAAAGCGTAATCAACAATTGCCCCAGTTTGCAATCGCCTCAGAACAATTGAAGTCGCGCTGGAAATTCTGCCAGTGTTCACCAAAATCCGATCGATAAATTTCTTTTCTATAACTTTAGAGAAAAAATTAGAAAAGAATAATACAGGCTCAACAATAAGTAGAGAGTAGAGCTCATCTATATAATATTTATTTGCTATAACCTTTTTCCAACCGGTTAAAGAAGATTCTGCGACTGGAACAACTCCCTTTCTGAGATATAACATCCAAGCTATCAGCAATCCTCCTAAAGCCGCTGCAAGAGAAAGCAAGGCAAGGATTGCCTCCGTGGAATGCGCAAGTTGGTGAGGTTGCGAGCTCAGAGCAGTCGCCAAGAAAAGTTTTGCCGTTTTGTTTTCAAAAATCGGCGCAAAAAACCTTTCTAAGATATTAAATCCCCCCAATGACTCCGGTATCAAAAGAAAGCCCGAAAGAGCAGCCCCGACCGCTAATACAACAAGCGGGATCGTCATTGTCAATGGAGACTCGTGCGGATGAGTAGAGGGAGACACCCTCGATTTACCGTCAAATGCCAGGAAGGTCAATCTGAACATATAGAACGAAGTCAAAAGAGCAGTTACAATCCCAAGACCAAATATTAAAGTATTGTAATTAAAAGCTTTTTCTAATATTAGATCTTTGGAAAAAAAACCAGAAAATGGAGGAATTCCCGAAATTGCAAGAGATCCGAGCACAAATGTCACCCAGGTAATTTTCATCTGGGATTTGAGCCCGCCCATATTCCTCAAATCTTGCTCATCTTTTAAAGAATGAATTACCGAACCGCTTCCCAAGAACAAGAGGGCTTTAAAGAATGCATGAGTCAATAAATGAAACAAACCGGCCACATACGCTCCGACTCCCATGGCTACGAACATATAACCAAGCTGTGAAACGGTAGAATAAGCCAGCACCTTCTTGATATCATTTTGGAAGACACCAATCGTCGCCGCAAACAAAGCTGTGGCAGTTCCAATCAAGGTAATGTAAAAACCGACAGTAGGAGTTAGTACAAAAAGAAAATTTAATCTAGCGATCAAGAAAATTCCGGCTGTCACCATCGTAGCAGCATGGATTAGGGCAGAAACCGGAGTAGGTCCAGCCATTGCATCCGGAAGCCAAACGTGAAACGGAATTTGCGCGGATTTTCCCATCGCAGCAATAAAGTAAAAAGCCGTGACCATTGGCAAAACGTAAAGAAAGCCCGAAGATTCAGGTAAAACACTTTCCATTTCTGTAAAAGAGATTGTTCCGGTGTACCAGTATGTAAATGCGATACCTAATACCATCGCGAGGTCTGCGATTCGATTGGTAATGAATGCCTTGATGCTGGCATTTGCAGCGACTTCTTTATGCGTATCGAATCCGATCAAAAGGTAGGAACAAAGTCCTACCCCTTCCCAGCCAAAAAACAATACGAGCAAATTGTCCGCTAAGACGAGATGAAGCATAGAAAATAAGAAAAGGTTTAAGTATGAGAAAAATCGAGCATAGCCAGGATTTCCGTGCATGTAGCCGATCGAATAGAGATGAATTAAGCTCCCGATTCCAGTTACAATCATCACCATAAATAAGGAAAGCTGATCTACTTGATATGCTACGTTCGCTTGAAAATTGCCCACTTCGGCCCAAGTAAACAAAGTTACGATTTCAGGAAATTGTCTCTCTAAAGGCTTGAAGGCAAGGAAAGCTACAATTCCGAAAAAGAAGGAGCCAAAAGAAAAGGCTGTTCCGAGAACTCCCGCGAAATTTCCAGGAAGCCTTCTGCCGATCGACGCATTCAGAATCGCGCCGATCAAGGGTAGCAATACGATCGCGGTTATGCAAATTTCCCAGAACATCTATATTACCATTTCATTAAGTTCATTTCGTCTACAAAGCTGGTCTTCTTTTTCCTATGAATCGCTACTACCAAGGCCAATCCGATAGCAGCTTCAGCGGCGGCGATCGCCATAACAAAAAATACAACCACTTCTCCCTGCACCTGAAGAAGAGCTTTAGAAAATGTTACAAAAACCAGATTCACCGAATTCAGTATTAATTCTATGGACATGAAAATCACAACCGCGCTTCGTCGAAACAAAACACCCGCGACTCCGATTGAAAAAACGATGACCGCTAAGATTAAGATGAACTCCACGGGGATTCCGGAGACGGTTCGACTAATCACTGCTTGCTGATTCATAAGCGACTACCTATATCCTCGTCTTTCTTACCCAAATTCTTTTTGCCCAGTATCACCGCTCCTAAAACCGCTGCGAGAAGAAGCACTGATACGATTTCGAAGGGAAGCAAGTATTCCAAAAACATTGAAGACCCGACAACCGCTGTATTCCCGTTCACTTGGGTAGTCGCATTTATCGACAAAGGATTCGATTCACTCGGAACCATAAATTTCTTCATCGGATTGGAATCTACAGAATCGCTCGATTGGCTTCCGCTCCTGGACTCCCCAGCTTGGGAATTCGGAATCGAATAACGATAATGCAGTTCTTCTCCGTACCCATTCGGTCCAAGGGCAGTATGAGGAACTCCTTCACGAACCGCATTCACAAGCAATACTCCGAGAATCGCCACAAATCCGAGCAGAATACTTTTCTTGATCGGATTTTTCCAAAGATGAGTTACTCCTTCGTCATGGAGGGAAAGAAGCATAAGGACAAATACGACCAGTACCATAATCGCACCGGCGTACACCAGCACCTGCATGGTAGCGATGAATATGGAACCCATGACCGCATAAATTCCGCCTAATGCAAAAAAGGCGAGAACCAAAAGAATCGCCGACGAAATCGGATTCGGATGAAAAACTACTCCGAGAGAACCTGCGATCAGGATCCCCGCAAACACGAAGAAAAGAAGTAGCTGAGGTTGATCAAAAATTCCGGCCATCGCTTAGAATCCCTGCCACTGAGAATAGATGCTCGCGACCACAATATTGAACACAGCCCACGGAATCATTTTCTTCCAGCCTATACTCATCAACTGATCGTAGCGAAATCTTGGAAGAGTCCAGCGAACCCATAAAAACGCAAAGGCAAAAAACAGAACTTTGATCGCAAAGAAGCCTAGACCAAAAAGAGGTCGGTACGGAGAGCCTTCTAAGATTCCAAACGGAACATTATAACCGCCGAAGAAAAGAAGGGTAACCACACAACTCATCGTGATCATATTCATATATTCTGCAATAAAGAATAACGCGAATTTGAAAGCTCCATATTCAGTATGAAACCCGACTACCAATTCGGATTCTGCTTCGGCCAAGTCGAACGGCAATCGATTCGTTTCGGCAAACATGGCTACAACAAACACAAAAAAGGCGATAAATCCGGGCAATTTAAAGAAATTCCAGAGCCCGATTTGAGAATCATTAATATCAGTAAGTCGTAATGAACCTGTCAATATTACGATAGACGCCACGGATAAACCGAGAGGCAATTCATAGCTGATCATTTGAGCGGTGGATCGAATTCCTCCGATCAAACTGTATTTATTATTACTCGCCCATCCAGCCAAAATGATTCCATAAACTGAGAGGCTAGAGATCGCAAATAAAAAAAGAATACCAGTGTCGGGATTCGCAATCTGCAAATCCAAACTTCCGATTCCAATCTTGGATGAAATCCAGTTTGGCAGATCGATCCTTCCACCCAGAGGAATTACCGCCCAGGCTAAAATTGCGCAAGTCATGGAGATAGCTGGAGCCACCAAGTACATAACCTTGTTCACATTCTTTGGAAAGATTTCTTCCTTAGTTAAGAATTTAATTCCATCAGCAAGAGGTTGGAATATTCCGAAAGGACCTGCTCGATTTGGTCCCTTCCTGTCTTGGATAAATCCAGCGACCCGGCGCTCTGCAAGAGTATAATACGCGCAAGCAGTGATGAAAATTACGAAAAAGACTACACTCTTTAAAAGCCAAAAAAGGACCTGATTCCAATCCATATTCTTTTCAGCCTTCCTTACCCACAGGGCTACCGCTCTCTGCTTGAGCAATATCGTTCACAGGAGCTGTCTTTTTTAGCCTCGCTTCGAATTCATGACGAAATTTTAATATAGTCGGCCTTACTGCACCTACGCACGCGTCCGACAATGGACAAATCGTAGTTCCACCTTCCATATTCCGAGAAAGAGAAAGTATCAGATCCAAATCCCCTTGAGTTCCGTTCCCTTCTCTAATTTTTTGAAGGAGGTCCCTCACCCAATGAGTACCTTCCCGGCAAGGGGTGCACTGTCCGCAGGATTCGTGCGCATAAAATTTCGCAAAACGATATGTTGTTTCTACCAAATCGGTCCCTTCTCCGATCACAATGACAGCACCGGAACCTAGCATGGTTTTGTGTGCCGCCATGGACTCAAAGTCCATGTTTGCGGTTTTACATTCCTCCGCAGTCAGAATCGGCACGGAGGAGCCTCCGGGAATGACCGCCTTCAAAGGTATGTCGTTTAACATTCCACCGCAGATATCCATGACTAGTTCCATCAAGGGAGTTCCGAGTTCGATTTCGTAGACTCCTGGTTTTTTAACGTGTCCAGAAACTGAAAAGAGTCTAGTTCCAGGAGATTTTTCAGTCCCCAATTTGGAATACCACTCTGCACCCTTATCAAAAATATGAGGGATAGCCGAGAAAGTCTCCACGTTGTTTACTACCGTAGGACATCTGTACAAGCCTGAAACTGCAGGAAACGGAGGTTTCAATCTTGGATGTCCTCTTCTGCCTTCGATACTGCTAATCAAAGCAGTCTCCTCTCCGCAAATATAAGCACCAGCACCTTGGTACAAAACCAGATCAAAATCGAAGCCACTTCCTAAAATATTTTTTCCTAAATATCCTTTTGCGTAAGCCTCATCGATCGCTTTCTGCACGGAATCGATTCCTTTGTGAAACTCCCCGCGAATATAAAAAAATCCTTTATTCGCGCCGATCGCCTTGGCTCCAATCACCATTCCTTCGAGAATCTGGTGGGGAAGATTTTCGAGCAGCTTTCTGTCCTTAAATGTGCCGGGCTCTCCTTCGTCCGCATTGCATATGATATATTTCGGTTTTGGATTGTCTTTGGGTATAAAGGACCATTTCAAACCGGTAGGGAATCCAGCGCCTCCCCTACCTCTCAAACCAGACTTTTTTACGATATCAATGATCTCTTCTGGCTTGAGCTGCAGAGCCTTCTTCATTCCGTCGTAACCGTGAACGGATTCATAGAAATCCAAGTCATTCGATCTTGGATCGTCAATATACTTTGTAAGTAATTTCATCTCGGCCATTTCATCAGCCTCTATTTCAAATCCTGAAGAAGTTTATCAATATTTTCTAATGTTAGATTTTCGTAAAACGAATCGTTGATTTGCATCATCGGTGCATAGCCGCAAGCACCGAGGCACTCGACTTCGTCCACGGTGAATTTTTTGTCGGGAGTAGTCTGCCCGGGTTTGATTCCCAATTTGGAGCACACATGTTTTTCCAACACGTCGTTTCCTCTCAGATAACAACTCGTATTTGAGCAAATCTGAATATGATATTTTCCTACTGGTTTTTTGTTGTATAAAGTGTAAAAAGTCGCAACTCCGTAGACATGAGCCAGAGAAATCGGATCTCCGATTTTATTCGCGATATACTGCATTCCCTCGCGATCTACAAAACCCTTTTCCTTTTGGAGCATATAGAGAGCGGGAAGAATAATACTCCTCTTGTCCGGAAACATTTCGAACAGCTTAGAAAATCTTTTTTCGGATTCTTGGGAAAATTGGTAAGACATCAGCAATCCAGCTCTCCGGCAATCACGTTCAAAGAACTCATGGTCGCAACAGTATCTGCCAAAAGACCGCCCTTTACTAATTCGTTAAACGACTGATAAAACCAAAAGCACGGCCTACGAACATGCACTCTCCAAGGAGATTTGCCTCCCTCGGAAACGATATAATAACCCAGCTCACCGTTCGCGGCTTCGGTAGCCATATAATATTCACCTGCAGGAACCTGAACCCCGTGCATAATGATTTTGAAATGATAGATTAATTCTTCCATGTTTTTATATACTTTATCTTTGGAAGGAAGATAGGCGTGCGGAACATCCGCGTGATGAGGTCCCTCTGGAATTCCGTCTACAAGCTGTTCGATGATCCGAATCGATTGCCGCATTTCTTCCATTCGAACTAAGGTTCTATGAAGTACGCTTCCGTCCTCACCGATCGGAACATCAAAGTCTACTTTATCGTAGAACATATAAGGCTCGTCTTTTCTAACATCCCAATCCACTCCGGCGGCACGGAGATTCGGGCCGGAGTATCCGTACTCGATCGCCTTTTCCGCAGAGATTCCTCCGATTCCGTCGGTTCTATCTAAGAAAATTCTGTTATTTACGAGTAGAACTTGGAATTCTTCGATCGCAGGCTTCAAACCTTTGCAGATGAGTTTTACTTCTTTGGCGAACTCAGGGTAGATATCCTTTTCCAAACCACCTATTCTACAAAAGGTGGTCGTTAACCTAGCACCTGTTAGTTTTTCGATTACCTGATAGATATTTTCCCGATGATGGAATAAATGCAGCATTCCGGAAAAAGCGCCGAGGTCCACACCTAGGATTCCATTGCAGATGATGTGATCCATGATTCTGGACAATTCCGAGATAATCATGCGGACGTAAGTTACTCTGTCCGGCACCTGTATTCCCATCATCTTTTCCACTGCCAAGATCCAGCCAATATTGTTCAAAGGCGTAGAAACATAATTCATCCTGTCTGTGCAAACTAGGAATTGATTATAAGTGTAGCTTTCTCCCAACTTTTCAAAACAGCGATGCACGTATCCGATAACGGATTCGGAGTCTACAACCCTCTCCCCATCCAACTGGATCACATTTTGCAAAATACCGTGAGTCGCAGGATGAGAAGGACCGAGATTTACGAGAAGGTGTCCTTCAGGCAAATCTTTGAACTTAGAAGAAAAGTGTTCCGCTGTCTTTTCGTACATGTTTGCCATTGATTAGCCCTGCATATCTTCCGAAACATGAATGGTAAGCAGATCTTCGATCAGATAATCCTGACCGAAGCCTTCCAAAGGATAATCTTTTCGTAATGGATGTCCTTGAAAATTATCAGGAAGGATAAGTCTTTCCATCTGCGGATGCCCATGGAAAACGATTCCGAATAAGTCGAACACTTCTCTCTCCGGCCAATTCGCGCCTTTAAATATAGAGACAATGCTCGGAACGCCTTCCCCGTCTTCTACCGGAACCTTGATCTGAACTCTAGTAGAAGATTTATTTAGAGAACGGAGTAGATAACATACTTCGAATCTAGGTTCCTTTTTCCCGAGCCAATCGATCGCTGTTAGATCGTTCAAATAATTCAATTCGATCTCAGGCTCGTTTTTTAATGCTTTCAAAACCGGAAGCACGCCTTCTGGTTTCAAAAAAAATACGGGAACGTTAGAGGAGACTACTTCTTCTTTGTAAATGAACTGGGGAAACTTATCTTTTAAGAAACGCTCTACAATTTCTTTCATCGGACGACCAGGGGTTTATTTCTTTCGTTCATCTCCTGGATCTTCCTCATTACTTCTTGGCGTCTCGCTTCAAGTCCTTGAGATTTTACTTTTTCTTGAAGCTTTACAAGTGCATCTAGGATCGCTTCCGGTCTTGGGGGACAACCTGGAACATATACATCCACGGGCAAAATTCTATCCACACCTTGTAAAACTCCGTAGGTATGGAACATTCCACCGGAGGAAGCGCAAGCGCCAACGCTGATCACGAATTTTGGTTCTGCAAGTTGGTCATAAATTTCGCGGAGCACTGGAGCCATTTTGTAAGTAATAGTCCCAAGCACCAAGATCATGTCTGCCTGTCTTGGAGAAAAGGAAGGTCTCTCCGCTCCGAAACGTGCAATATCGTAGTCCGAGCAAGCGGTGCTCATGTATTCAATTCCGCAGCAAGCGGTCGCAAATGGATAAGGCCAGAGAGAAAAGCTTCTCCCCCAATTGATTACAGAATCTATAGTGCCTACTTGCGCCATATCTCCGTACATTTGGCCGGGTTTACTGAGTTGGTCGTTTAATCCCATTCCAATGCCCCCTTCTTACGAATATAATACAATCCGACTATAATCGTAAATAAGAATACGAACATTTCAATCAGAAGAAAAGGTCCGAGGCCTGCTTTTGTAAATGACTTCAGATTTACTGCATAGGGGAAAAGAAAAATGGCTTCGATATCGAATAGTATAAATAAAACCGCGACCAAATAGAACTTAATATTAAAAAGCCCTCTTGCGTCTCCATAGTACGGAACTCCGCACTCGAAAGTATCCTGAGGCTTCGATTTCTTTTTTGGATTGAGTAAGAACGCGAGCGCCAAGATCAGAGCGGAAAAACCGACTCCGAGTAAAAATTGGATCAGAAGTGGGCCGAGGTGTTCTGGCGTGCTTCCCATGTGCAGACTTCAATTCGGTGTTCCAGGACGGCTTATGTCAATCCTTTTAGCGAGAAGGCCGGAAAAGTTAAAAACAGGTTGGACAGACCAAGATTTTTACTTTGTTCCATGCCGACTAAAACCGAACCAGATTTTTCGGTTTTAAGAAAATAGTTTTTGAGAATAATTCTCGCAACAAGAGAGGAGGTACTTGCCGCATTTCTAATAAACCTGTTTCGACTCTCAAATAAATCCCTGGCAAAAACAGAACACTCGTTCTGGTCCGACGCTAAAAAGTTGGTGACAAAACAATCATCGAAAGTGAATTTTAGGAAAGAAGCCTTGTCTTCAAAAAAGGAGTTCCTTATGGCCAAACTCGTATTATCCAGCTTTGCGGAATTAGCCGCTTATGAGGGAAAGGAACTCGGTGCTTCCGATTGGATTGAGATCACTCAAGAGCAAATCAATAAATTTGCCGATGCTACTCTTGACCATCAGTGGATACATACAGATCCAGCCAGAGCCGCAAAAGAATCTCCTTTCGGAACAACCATTGCCCACGGTTATCTTACGCTTTCCATGGCTCCTTATCTACTCAGCCAAATTTTAGAACTGAAGAACATAAAGATGGGAATCAACTACGGAATGGAAAAATTGCGTTTCTTGGATCCGGTCAAAGTAGGATCCAAACTTAGATTGAGAGCAGAGTTGATCGAGCTCAAAGATTTGAGAGGAACTGCTAGAATGACTTTGAAAATGAGCTTCGAGGTAGAAGGTGCGGCAAAACCAGCAGCCATCGGCGAAGTCATTTATCTCTACCAATTCGGCTGAACTGGACTTTTCCTCGGATATCCGCCATGAACCCACGCACTATCATTTATCTTATTTCAAGAATTCGAGACGAATTCCATAGACATCTCAACCGGGAATTGAAGGAAAAAGGTCTCGGACAGCTATCAACGACTCATGCAGATATTCTTTTCGCGCTCGCAATGAGCAAAAAAGTACAGATGCAGGAAATTGCGAAGATGATCGACCGGGATAAATCCACATTGACCGCCTTGGTCGACAAGTTGGAGGATCTGGAATACGTAGAGAGGGTTAGAGACAATTCGGACCAGAGGGTTGTGCATTTACAGCTCACCCGTAAAGCTTACTCAATACGGCCGATCATGCTCGGGATCTCCAGGTCACTGCTTTCGGGCCTTTACAAAGGCTTTTCCGAATCAGAAAAAAAGGATCTCGTCCGCCTTTTGGACAAACTTTATAAAAATTTAAAATAGTCTTAAACAGGTTTTGTTCCTTCAGTTTTTCCTGAACTCAGCCTCCAAGTAATTGAGTATCTCTTCTTCGGCGGCACTCTTTCTCCATTCGGCCTTCCTCCTCCTACCGGGAGTCCAAGGTTGGATCAATTCTTTGTAAGCAGCAATTAGTTTATCAATTTTTAATAAAACATCGGCCTCGAATTTTCTAAAATCCGGAACCAAGAGCGAATTGAGGTCACCTGGTTCCACTTTTCTCAATCCCTGCGCGTATTCCCTGCTTTTCTTTTCTAATTCTGTTCTTACCGAGGGGGTGAGCAAATAAGCAAAAAGCACTTCTTGGAATGATTCGTATTCCTCTACCGGAGAAAATCCGTGAAAGCAAGTCAGATGGACCGCTTTGCTCGAATTCCATACGAATCTTACCTCTTCTCTATGAAAGGATGTGGCCAATATCCTAGCCGGCTCCCTAGCTTCTTGAGAATGCCAAGGTCTCCTTTTGGAAGGCAGAAATCGATTCGGTACGCCTCTCCTTTTACCCTCTTCCAAGTAAGAATGCAAACCTCCGGATTGCTCCGGTGGCGGAATATCCTTGGCATCAAGAAGCAATACCTTTGCTCCTCCTGATCTAAGTGTTGCCCAGTCCTCTTCCGAGAAGAATGACGATAAAGCGTACTGAGCCTTTGGTACGGAGGGACGCAAATAATCCGAAGGGATCGACAAGCTTTCGGCATCCTTTTCGGACAGCAAAAAGAAACGATTATCTCCTGTTGCAATCCCTCTGCGAAACTTTCCGAACACTCGAATTGGCACCCAGTCTTCACGGGAGTTTGAATTCATAGTTATCACATAATTGTTGTTAGTTGGTATTATATCATCTCTTTTTAAGGAACTGCCACCTGTTGACTTCCGCAGGAGCGGAGTCCATTTTTCTTCTGCTTCCAAAGTGACTTTGATCCAGTCTAAATCGTTAAGCGACGGTAACTTACTAATCGCTCCTTCAAGTCGAGAGCGAGTCCAGAGAAATTCCTGGGAGATCGATGCGGACTTTTCCAAAAACAGTATACAGGAAGTGGTTACTGCTCCCGAAAAAAGCGAGAGAGGGGTGTCAAGAATCAAGAGACGTTTCAAACAACCTGCATCAAGAAGCGCTCTTTTAATCGGAACTCCATATCCAGCGTTTAAGAATTCATAAGGAACTATAATAGAAGCTCTTCCATCTATATTCAAAAGATTCAATATTCTTAAAAGAAAGAAGACATACAAATTTGCGGTCCCAGGTATCGGAAAACCTATTTCTCTTCCGAATTCCCGAAGCAGTTCATTACCGAGCTTGTGGTGGCTTAGGCGTTTGTATGGAGGGTTACAAACAATTGCCTCGTATCTGACACTAGTTGGCTCAATGTTCAAAAAATTTCCGAGTCGAATAAATTTGGATTCTTCCGGAACGCCGAAGCTTCGCATCAATTGATCGCATTCAGAATATAATAGCGGATCGAGCTCCCAGGCGTGAAACTCTAGATTCGAAAAATTTTTGTCTCTCCCGTAAGTTTCTATAAAGGAAGCGAACAGATTTCCAGTGCCGGCCGCAGGATCCAGTATACGAATTTTCTCCTCTGAATGAGGCGTTCTAAAGTGAACGCTATCTAGTATCCATTCGGCTAACAAATCGGCGATGAAGGCAGGCGTGAAGAACTGACCCAGATCTCTGCCTCTTGTATACGCAGATTTTTCTGAAGTAATTTCTTGAATTGTATCAGGATCTTGCCGAAAACGCATCTGTTGATTAGATAGGCTCCGCCTATCAAGTGTTAATACGACGTTGCGAATTTAGAAAAACCTTACAACTGTTATTCCCTGAATTTGAAAAAACAATACGAGAGCAGTTTCGTATACTGTGTATACTCCAATGTATACACTGAAATAAAATAGAATAACTAGGATTAGAGTTAGAAACTTTCTTAGTTAAGGAGAATTCGGATCTTTCGGAAAAAGTTTTTCCGAAATCTTCTTTTCGATTGATTGCAATTTTGCTGCTTTTGCCATGTCCAAAGCGGTTTTGCCTTCGTTGTCGCTCAAATTCAAATCGGCACCTAACGAGATTAAGGCTTCTGCCGCAATAATGTTATCCCGCTGAATCGCTTCCATGAGCGGAGTCTTTCCTTCTGCGTCGCGGTGATTTATATCGGTTCCAACCTTAGCGAGCAATTCGAAAATCTTGTAGTCTGCTGCGCGACTTTCTGTAGCATAATGAAAAGCGTTTCTTGCTCCGACTTGTTTGGTTCCTCTGGCTCCAGGCTGCTCCTTCAATCTGCTTGTGAACACAGGTTTTGCTCCGCTCGCTAAAAGGAATTCCGCAATACCTATGTTAGCTGGTGCGCCCGCCGCACCAACAGCTAAGAATAAAGGATACTCATCCAATCCACCCGGATCGTGATTCGGGTTTGCCCCATTTTCGACCAGAAATTTCACAAGAGGTAAATTTTGATTCCGAATCGCTAAGTTGAGAATGGATACGGTATGTTGATCATCACCCTTTCTCGCTTTGTATTCTAACTCCGCGCCAGACTCGATCAATCTCTTTGATTCTGCCAAGTCATCCATGTCAGGAACCTTGACTTTTAATAGAGGTTGTATTCGGAAAAAGAGTACTGAATTGCCTTCGTTGTCCTGTGCATTTAGGTTTGCTCCATTCTTAATCAGGAGTTCTACTACGTCCGCACCTTCGGCTAACATAAGTGCCGTTCTTCCTTCAGAATCCTTGGAATCTACATTTGCGCCTTTGGATAAAAGATCAGTTACTTTTCCGATATTCCCCTCTTTTACTGCTTTTAGAAACTCCAGATCCATTACCGAGTTTCCAAAAACGCCAGCAGAGAAAAATGACAATAAACAGAAGAGACTGGTGAATCTAAGTCCTTGCCGGTAGCTAGTCATTTTGCGCATATACTTCTTACCAATTCTCTTTACAGCCATATTAACCTAGGACTTCGAGGATGAAAATTCACTTTTTATCTGGAATTGCCTTGACCCTGGAGCAGAGATCCGTATCGTCCTGTCCCTGAGTGAGCGTATGGCAAATCACAATTCGGACTTTGATTCGTATGATGGACTCGGTTTAGCGGAGCTCGTTCGCAAAAAAAAAGTTCATCCTAAGGAACTCGTGGAATTCTCGATCAAAAAAATCGAGAAACTGAATCCAGAACTAAACGCGGTCATTCACACTACTTTTGACCAAGCCAATAAACTGGCAAGTTCCAATAAAATACCCAAAGGGATTTTTGCAGGAGTTCCTCTACTTCTAAAAGATCTACTGCACGAAGTCAAGGGCGAGCCAATTACAAACGGCTCTAAAGCTTATCGAAAGTTTCGAGCGGCCCAAGACAGCGATTTTGTTTCTAAACTGCGCGGTTCAGGATTCATTTTTTTGGGAACTACAAACGTTCCCGAATTCGCTCTGATGGGAATCACGGAACCTCAAGCTTACGGTCCTACCAGAAATCCTTGGGATACCGAAAGAACTCCAGGAGGTTCAAGTGGAGGATCCGCTTCTGCAGTCGCATCCGGAATGGTTCCAATCGCGACAGCCTCCGATGGAGGAGGATCGATTCGAATTCCAGCCGCCTATTGCGGGTTATTCGGTCTCAAGCCGACCAGAGGGAGGGTCCCCGTTTATCCAAAAGGTAGAGTTTGGCAAGGTGCTTCCTGTGACCTGGTTGTAACAAAGACGGTCAGAGATACTGCGGCGGTTTTGGACGTTGCATCCGGCACTGATCGTTCAGAAGCTTTTTATCTCGGGCCGCCAAACGTCTCGTATCTAACAGATATGAAAAAGAGTCCGGGAAAACTAAGGATCGCCTACAGCTTTACCTCACCGATCGGAACCGGAGTAAATCCCGATCATGTTAGCGGGGTCATGGAGACGGTTAAGCTCTTGAAATCCTTAGGTCATAAATTGGTGCCCGAAACTCCTAATATCGACGGCAAAAAATTGGCCCAATCATACGTAACCATGTATTTCGGCGAAGTAGCTTCCGAAATAGATCATCTAAAGAAGACTCTGGGCAGAAAAGCCAGGATGGGAGATCTGGAATCTACCACTTGGATTTTAGGTGTGCTCGGAAAGTCTGTGCCCGCAGGTGAATTCGTGAACGCGATGAGAACTTGGGATGAAGCCGCATATTCTATGGAAGAGTTTCATAAATCGTATGACTTGTATCTCACCCCGACTACTGCAGAACCTCCCGCAAAAATCGGGGAACTTGCTCCGAAGTTGTGGGAAGAAATCGCAATGCAAATCATAGGAAGGCTTGGCTTAGGAAAATTACTTCTAGCGAGCGGAATGGTGGACCAATTAGTAGAAAAAAATCTATCAAGGACTCCTTTCACTCAATTGGCCAACCTTACTGGACAACCATCTATGTCCGTTCCGCTTGCAAAAACCCAGCTTGGTTTGCCGATCGGTATGCAGTTCACCGCACCTAGAGGAAGAGAGGATTTGCTCTTGAGACTAGCTGCCCAGTTGGAAAAAGCGAAACCTTGGGGGAAGTTTAAAGTCTGAGGCTGGCCCCACCCGCTCCCTGGGCGGGGGGATGGTGGCGGGTACACCACCCGCGCCAACAGTTTCCGGATTTTCAAAGTCGCAGTAACTTATCCGTCTTTACAAGGCAGTGATTTTCCTCTCCACTGTCCTTATGTTTCCAAATCAGCAGGACTTCAAGAACGCACTTTCCCATTTTGCTTCAGGGGTTACGGTAGTAACTTATTCGGATATGACTCGTGCTGGTGGACTGACTGTCAGCAGTTTTACTTCTCTTTCCTTGGATCCTCCTTTGGTACTGTTTTGCCTGCAAAAAGGAATCGTAAGCCATGATGCTCTTTTAGCCTCTGGAAAGTTTACTGTAAATATTCTCTCTAGCAACCAAGAAGACCTTTCGAATCAATTCGCTTCGAGCAAGGTAGACAAACACGACTTCCTCCAAAAATTAGCCTGCGACTTGGGATTAAATGGAGTTCCTTACTTAAACGGTACGCTCTCTAGGATTGAATGTGAGTTGGAAAAGGAAGTGGATGGAGGAGATCATACAGTGGTCATTGGTCGAGTTTTGCACGTATATTTCGATGATACCCTAAAGCCACTTTTGTATTACGGTAGGAAGTATCATACAATCTAAGTTTCGCTTTTCATCTTTCGTCCTAAAATAGTTTTCAGTGGGCCCTGATCGAGAAAAACTGGTCTTGCAATGGAAAAAGACTCCGTTTCCCTCCAAGACGCAATCGAGCACGGTTTAACAGAAGAAGAATTTAAACATATCCAGGAGATTCTGGGTAGGATCCCGAACTCAACAGAGTTAGGGATCTTTTCAGCCATGTGGTCGGAACATTGTTCCTACAAAAACTCCATTCTCAAACTAAAAACATTACCGACTAAATCGGATCGGATGCTTGCCCAGGCAGGAGAAGAAAATGCGGGGGCAATGGATATCGGTGATGGTCTCGCTGTAGTATTCAAAATAGAAAGTCACAATCACCCAACAGCCGTTGAACCTTACCAAGGTGCTGCAACCGGAGTGGGTGGAATTATGAGAGATATTTTTACGATGGGAGCAAGACCGATCGTTTCCTTGAACTCTCTTCGCTTCGGAAATCCGGACGAACCAAGAAATAAATATCTATTATCAAGGGCTGTTAAAGGAATCGGTGACTACGGCAACTCTCTGGGAATCGCGGTCTCAGGAGGAGAGCTCTTTATAGACGAGTGCTTTTCCAAGAATCCTTTAGTAAACGCGATGACCGTCGGAATTGTCAGGCATGATCAAATGGCAAGCGCGACTACAGGAGGACAGGTCGGCAACGCAGTTTTTATCGTAGGAGCTACTACAGGTAGAGATGGAATTCACGGGGCATCATTTGCATCCAAAGATCTCACAAAAGAATCGGAGTCCAAAAGGTCCGCAGTTCAAGTAGGAGATCCATTCATGGAAAAACTACTAATGGAAGCTTCTCTCGAAGCAATCCAAAAAGGATTACTTGTAGGAATCCAAGACATGGGTGCCGCTGGAATCTCTTGCGCAACTTCCGAAATGAGCGCGAAGGGAAAAACTGGAATGAGAATCGATTTAGACCAGGTCCCTTATCGTGAAACCGGAATGAACGCATACGAAGCAATGCTATCCGAGAGCCAAGAAAGAATGCTCGTGATCCCCAAAAAGGGAAAAGAAGAAGAACTTATTTCTATATTCAAAAAATGGAATCTAAATGCGGTAAAAATCGGAGAAGTCACCGCGGGTGGAATTTTAGAAATTCATAAAGAAGGAAAGCTGAAAGCCAAAATTCCGGCAGAATCCTTAGTGCTTGGCGGAGGCGCGCCAAGATATGTAAGGGATGTAAAAAAGCCCGAGTATTTAGAAAAGCTCGCGACTTGGACACCGGATTCTACCCCGGACATAGAATCCGGAAAGGAATCCCCTGCTCTCTTGAGCCTGCTTTCAAGCTGGAATATTTGCTCCAGAAATCCGATCACAGAACAATACGACTCCGAAGTGGGCTTGGTAAAATTGATAGGCCCTGGTTGCGATGGAGGATTGTCTGCAATTCCGGACACTAATAAAGCGTTGGCTACCGCCACTGATTGCAATTCCAGATACACCTATTTGGATCCTTACAAAGGCGCTATGTTCGCAGTCTGTGAATCCGCACGGAACGTTGCGGTAACCGGAGCAGAGCCTTTAGGAGTGACAAATAATCTTAATTTTGCAAATCCATATATTCCAGAAAACTACTATATGTTTTCGGAATGCGTGCGTGGGTTAGGAGACGCCTGCAGAGCTTTGGGCTTACCAGTGACCGGAGGAAACGTTTCTTTCTATAATGAATCTCCCGAAGGTCCGATTTATCCTACACCTACGATCGGAATGGTCGGAATTCTATCTGATAAATCGGAAATGATTCCGAACTTTCCGAAATCTGCCGGAGTAAAACTAGCGCTTCTGGGCAGATTTCGTCCTTCTTTAGGCGGTAGCGAATACCAAAAAATATTTAAGAAGGAAGTGAAAGGCAAAATGCCAGATCTTTCCATCGAGGATGAAAAGTCACTCTTGGAATTGCTGCAAAGACTTCGCAAAAACAAAAATATTCTTTCTGCGAGAGATTTGTCTCTCGGTGGTATTGCAGTAGCACTCGCAAAGACTTCCATTTTATCCGGACTCGGAATCTCCGCGAACCTGAAAGGTTTTGAACAAAAGAGAAAAGATCTGACTCTCTTTGGAGAAACCGCGGCTTGCCTATTGGTAGGATATTCTGCAGAAAAAGAAAGCTCACTAAAATCAGAAACCCAAAGTGTCGGTTTAGAATTCTTTCCTGTAGGAGAAACAAACTCTCTTGGAAAATTAGAAATTTCTGATTTTGGAATCTCTTTAACCATCCAACAATTAAAGGAAAACTACGAGTCAGGCCTAGTTCAGACTTTTAAGTGATTAGAAAATGAAGATATTACGTTATACCTTAATCTTATCAATCCTAGCGTCTGGCTCTTTCTGCAAAAAGTCAGCCGAGGAAATTCTCAGCGAAGCAGAAAAGAATCCTCAAAATATAGAACGATTGGATTTAGGGATGAAGAAACTCGGAAAGATTCCGGATTCTTTACATCGGTTCAAAAATCTGAAGTGGTTGGATGTAAGAATGAACGGCCTAAATTCCCTGCCGGAAAGCATAGACTCATGGTCTCAATTAGAATATTTGAATATTTATGGAAACGAGATTACCAGCCTTCCTGACAATATTAAAAATCTAAAGAATTTGAAAGTATTCTTTGGTGGAAACAACAAATTTCCTGCGATTCCAGAAACTCTGAAGGAGCTCCCCCAATTAGAGGCACTTTACTTAGACCAGAACAAAATCAGCTTAACGGAATCCGATATAGAGAATGTCCTCGGAATGCAAAAACTTGAGATACTCGATCTTTCCAGAAATTTCGATTTGAAATCCTTTCCAAAAAATATCGATCAACTGGCTGATCACCCGAGGCTTCGGCTTTTGATTCTAAAAGGATCCGGATTAAAAGGAAGCGAAGTTAAGAAAGCGAAAGATAGCCTGTCCAAAATCCGAATCGAGTTTTAGGGAGGGAATCAGAAATGAAAGAAGCCACCAAAGAAGAAGAAAAGAAAAATCCATATTCGGATACCGTAATACTCCCTAATACAAATTTTCCTATGAAGGCGGGGCTTTCCTCTCGCGAACCGGCACAGATCAAGGAATGGGAAGATACAAAATTATTCCGTAGGATGAAGGAACACCGAAAAAATAAACCTGTGTTCGTGCTCCATGATGGACCTCCTTACGCAAACGGAAATTTTCATACAGGACATGCACTTAACAAAATCCTGAAAGACATGGTGATTAAATCCAAATCTCTTTCCGGTTTTTACGCGGATATGATTCCGGGATGGGACTGTCACGGACTTCCTATTGAAGTGCAAGTCCTCAAGAATCTTGGAAAGAAGGTAAAAGAAACAGGCCCAGAAGAATTGCGAAAACTTTGCCGAGAATACGCGGAAGATTTCGTAGGAAAGCAAGGATCCGACTTAACAAGATTCTTATGCTTTTGGGAAAAAGACCGGATCTATAAAACCATGAGCCCGGATTTTGAAGCCAAGATCGTTGAAGTATTCGGCGAGCTGTTTACGAAAGGTTATGTGTATCGCGGCAAAAAACCGGTCTACTGGTGCATCGAACTAGCAACTGCTCACGCGGAAGCCGAAATCGAATACTATCCTCATACTTCTCCATCTATCTATGTAAAATTCCCGATCCAAGGAAAGCCAAAACATTTCGCACTGATTTGGACAACTACTCCTTGGACACTTCCTGCCAACCAAGGAATCAGCTTCAATCCTCAATTCAGTTATTCTTTTTATTCTGTTAACGGAAATGAATCTATTCTAATTGCTGACGGACTCAAAGAATCCGTAGAAAAAGAGACCGGTTTGACTCTCAAAAAAGAATCTTCTGTAAGCAAAGAAGAGATTGAGCAGATGATTTTCCGACACCCATTTCTGGAGCAAGATTCTATTCCTTTGTTTGGAGATCATGTTACGCTGGACGCAGGCACCGGCGCGGTTCACACAGCTCCCGGACATGGACAGGACGACTACAAGATCGGATTAGCTTATGGGTTAGAACCTTATTCTCCGGTAAACGATTACGGAAAGTTCACAGACGAATTCCCTCTCATGAAAGGAGTCAAGGTCTGGGATGCGAATCCAAAGATCATAGAACTACTAAAAGAAAAAGAATTTCTGCTTCACCTGAGTCAGATCGAGCACAGCTATCCTCACAGCTGGAGAAGCAAAAAGCCTTTGATCTTCCGTGCGACTCCGCAGTGGTTTTTTCAGATTGATTTTGAAAACCTAAGAGAGAATTCCCTCGCTGCCATCGACAAGGTTACTTGGATTCCTAGCTGGGGATTCAGTAGAATTCGATCCATGGTAGAAAGCAGACCAGACTGGTGTTTGTCCCGACAGAGAAATTGGGGAGTTCCTATCCCTGCATTTATTTGCGAAAATTGCGATGAAACATTTTTGAATTCAGATTCTATTAAGCATTTCACTCGGATCGTTCGTGAAAAAGGGATAGAAATCTGGTATTCAGAGTCAGCCGAAGCGCTGCTACCTTCTGGAGCAAAATGTTCCAAATGCGGTTCCGACAAATTCAGAAAAGGACATGATATTCTGGACGTCTGGTTCGATTCGGGGGTTTCCAACTTTGCGGTGTTAGACGAGAGAAAAGGTGAGCCACCTGCAGACCTTTATTTAGAAGGTTCCGACCAACATAGAGGATGGTTTCAGTCGAGTCTATGGCCATCGATGGCATTGAGAGGAGTTCCACCTTTTAAAGCAGTGCTCACCCACGGTTACGTGTTGGATGACCACGGCAGAGCAATGTCTAAATCCCTAGGAAACGTAATCAATCCAACCACTGATATTATCGATGTGTACGGAGCTGATATTCTAAGATTGTGGGTAAGTTCCCAGGATTTTCGCGATGATGTAAGAGTCAGCAAAGATGGAATGAAGATCATCGCTGATAACTATCGTAAGATCCGAAACACTTTCCGGTATTTATTGGGCAATCTTGCAGGCCATACTTCAGACCAAAATTTGCCAATCCAGGATCTAGAAGAAGTCGATACATATTACCTATCTCAACTTTCCAAACTGACCGAAGAGCTGAAGAATTTTTACGAAACCTATCAGTTCCATCAAGTGTACCAAAAGCTATTGTTATTCTGCACTGTTACACTTTCCCAAGACTACTTCGAGATGATTCGGGATAGAATGTACTGCGACAGAAGAGATTCCAAAACTCGTCGTTCTTCCTGCACTGTACTTCAAATCATCTTAGAAACTCTGTGCATCTATTCTGCTCCGATCCTAAGCTTTACCTCAGAAGAGGTTTGGAAAGAAAACGGAAAGACAAATTCAGTATTCTTGGAGGACTTCCCCAACCTCTCCAATTACAGAAACTTAAAATTAGAGGAAAAACTTTCCGCTGCGCTTTCGATCAGAGAGTCAGTCCAGAAAGCTTTGGAAATGGCAAGACAAGCCGGAAAACTCGGAAAATCTTTAGAAGGAGCTTTGGAACTCACTCCAAAATCTTCCAACGCAAACATTCTGAAGAGTTTTGCGAAGGCTGACTTGGAGCTTATCTTCACAGTTTCGCAAGTGACTTTCGATCCGGATGCAAGGGAGCAACTCTCAGAATATTCGGATGATACTTACAAAATTCGAGTGTTGAAACCTCTGGATTCAGAATGCCCTCGCTGCTGGAGACATCCGAAAGAGGAAAGAATCAGAGAACTTTGCATCCGTTGCTCCGAAGCAATCAAGTAAATTAGAAGCCGCAGGCGAACTGCTAGATCAAGCCACTGGATTTTTGAAATTGTTAAAAGACTAACAGTTTAATATTCTGTAATACTTCTTTTAAAGAGAACTTATTGACAGGCTCTATGAATTCTGCGTTTCGAATTGTCCAATCCAGACTTTTGATTTGATCGGACAATACTACCCCGTCTATTTTTTTGGACTGAATGACTACTTCGAACGGATAGCCTTTTACTTTGCTTGTAACCGGGCAAAAAATGCCGAGTCCTGTTTTGAAGTTATATTCTTTAGGGGAAAGCACGAGTGCTGGCCTTCTTCCTCTTTGTTCATGACCTGCTTGAGGAGTAAAATCCAACCAAACTAGATCGCCTTTTTCGGGAACATATTTCCCTTTTTTCACCAGGCTTCATTTCCTACAGAAGTGCCAGTATCCAACTCTGTGTGAAGATTGTTCTTTGTGATTCTCGCAAGTTTCTCCTCAAGAGAAACTTTCTTTAAAGGATAAATAACGATTTTATCGCCTTCGTACTGCAAATCGACTCTAGAGCCGTCGTTTAACTCTAATTCTGTGGCCAAGGATTTCGGAATACGTATTCCTAGACTATTTCCCCATTTCTGTACAACTGAATCCATCGAGTGACCTATATATACATTGTATATACTTTTAGACGAAAGTCCAGAATTTTTATAGGCAAAACCGATGAAAAAACCTTAGAACAAAGCATCGTAAACTAAGGATAACGCGAAAACTTAGGTCTCGATTTTCCTAGGGCCTATCGTTCTCATCGGTAAGTTTCACTGGTCCATATTTCTTTCTAGGAATAAACTTGAACTTGCCCGCGTCTTTGAGATCTAAAGTCACCCATTTTCTCTGAGGAACTCCATCTACTTTTCCAAAGCTTAAATTTTCCATCTCCAAAACTTCGGAGCCATCGGTAGTATGCACCAACCGGATCTCTTCGATCTTGGTCCAACGGGAAAAAGACAAGGCGGTATCCCTGTCCACGATCTCCCTTTTGATTCTCCCGAAGAGAATGTTGAGCTTTCCGTCCGCTGCCCAAACAACAAAGGAAGTCAATTCATCAAAAGAAATCACTGACTGCGTATCGTCGAACTTCGTGATTCCTAACAATAGTTTATCCTTCGGCAAACCCTTGAGTGCAAAAGGAAGATCGCGAGCTAGCAACTCGATCTCTTGGTCCGAAAATATAAAGTCCGAAAAGTAACCAACACTGGATCGCTTTGTATATCTTAGGTTACCAAATAGATCCTTCACTCTTGCGGAATCCAAATCGATCGGGTGCTCTAAAGTTCGAACCTGGGTCATATCCTCGAAATCGTCGAGGTCACCAGGATCGATCGTAAAAAAAGCCATGCCCTCTGATCTGAACACGGTATCCTTCCAAAAATAAGGAAAGCAATTAGATCCGAAAAAGACACCGATTAACAGTGCTATGACGAAGAGTCCTCTGACGGACAGGATGTTTAGGCGCGAAAAAAAGAACTTACTATTTTTGTTTTTAAGGGGATTTAAGTGGACTAGCATCATCTGATTGGTTGGAAATAGGGTGTTGAAAAACAGTTTCACTCTTCTCGAATAATATCGTGAAAGCCGGGGTATTTTTCCTCGAATTCCTCCATAGTGTAAAGATTTACGATTCTGTCCAACCCGGAAAGTCTAAAAACTGAATGAAGAGACTTATTTAATCCAAAGATATTCACTATCCCGTTTCTTTCGCGTATCTGATTTCTGACTTTTATGATAATTCCGATACCGGAGGAATCTATAAATTTCACATGGCCCAGGTGGAAGCTGATAATGTGCGGGTAACCCTCTTTTACCTGTTCTTCGAACTCCAGGTAAAAATCCCGGGAATTGTCCATTAGGATATCTTCCTGGACCGAAAGGACCAGGTGATTATCCCGGGAAAAGCTGCGAAGAATCATGGGAAAATAACTGGCATCGGAAACCGGATGATGTCAAGAAATAAGTATCTTGGTTGATTTATTTCCGTTCGGACTTCAGGATACACTTAGAGCGGTTTCCGAGGAATCCAGTTGCATGTCCGAAATTGATAAAACTAAACGATCCACAGGGATCAATAATATGGATGATAAATCCAGAAAGGAGATGTTTGAAAAATTTCAATCTGCCGGAGGAAAAGTAGTCTCAGATAAGGAGAAAAAAAGGGAAGAGTCCGTTCGTAAACAAAAAGAGCAACCGCAGATTCGGCAAGGAGCTCGCAGCCAAGCAGGCGGAAAAGATTCTCGCCCGACTAGCAAACAAAAAACTCCTCCACCTCCCAAACCAAGCCAAGTAACGAGCACAGTTCGAGATCGAAGAGCTCTCGAAAATGAAATGGGCAATTTCTTTAACCGGATGGCAGTCCGTTTCAAATGCTGGCTCGCTCGAGTAACCTCTTTCTCTTCGAGCGACCTACTGCCAGGATTTCTTTCAGAAATGAATATGGCTGGAAAAAAAGCAATATTAGAAATGCATTTTGTAGGGAATGATCTCCTCGGAAATCCGGCCTATGCTGCCAAAATCGCAAAAGAATTAGATTCCCAAAATCCAATTTTTATAGAGCTCCTGGGACGCATGCATAAGGTATATGATAATTCCGAGCTCACACTTATGTTAGAGGCTCACAATGCGGCTCCGGACATGGCAGTCGCCGTTAATAGAATTAGACCTCAGCTTTATTCTTTATTCAAAAAACTTTATTATATATATCCTTTTCAAGGTTCCTATGTAAAGGCGGTTACTCTCGGATACCAGGCTTTAGAGAAACTGGAAGGTAAACCTTCTACAGTCTATAACACGAAGAGAAAAAGAGCATTACAGGAATTTGATGTACTCTACGGAACAGTATTCGATAAACTTTATTTAGCTATTCTTCGCTGCGAAGATAAGAATATCCCGCTATTGAGCTCCGTGATGGAAAGTATCTTGGGAATTCTTCCCGAAGAAAAGCTTGGTCAACGAAAATCTGGAGAAGAATTGAACGAAATCTCCGGCGGCGAGCACATAGACGAAGAGGAAGAAACCGAAGAGGTAACTGAAGAGCAGCCGATAGATCCAGAAGAAAATCTTTCTAAAGAACTGAAGTATGGCTTGAAGCTCATGAGAATGCAGACTTTGGATCAACTTCGTAAAAAGCACGATCCAAGGGGAGACCACGATTCTATTCCGGCTGCGGACAAAGCTCTCTTGGCCTGGCTATTTTTCAGAGAGTTTGACGAAGAGTATTCTTTCGTAATGACCACCAAAAAAATCGATTTGAAACCGACAATTCTGAACGGTGCCAAAATGGATTTTCGAGAAAAGCTCTTGGATCTTTATGAGACTACCAGAGGAATTCAGGAACAATTCAGAATTTATGACCAATATTACAATGAATTGTCGAACCACCTAAAGAATCCGGGCGCAAACTATATCGAGGCTTCTAAGAAAACTTCTGCCTTAGAAACGAAAAAGAGTCAACAATCTAGAAACGTTCGAGTGACAGCAAAGGATTTTATCCAGAAAACTTCCGAGCTACTTTCCAAATTAATTGCGGACATGAAGGGAAAGCGCGAGGTAGTGGCCAATATGGACGCCACGATGAGTTTCGATTTAGTCGAAGCCAAAAAACGTCTAAA
Organism: Leptospira perolatii; assembly: GCF_002811875.1. Taxonomy (GTDB): domain Bacteria; phylum Spirochaetota; class Leptospiria; order Leptospirales; family Leptospiraceae; genus Leptospira_B; species Leptospira_B perolatii. Next base: position 67,295 of record NZ_NPDZ01000009.1, on the reverse strand, counting down.
CAAAAAACCAATCAAACAGTGTATTATGGAAGCCTATTGCTTTTCGCTAGCGTTTTCAGAAAGACTGGAAAACGGAGATCTATTTGGAGGAGTGCCTGAGCTCAGTGCCGAAGAAATGGAAAAAGAGTTTGGCATTAAACCTGCGAACGCACCCGGACCCGAAATGGCGGAACCGAGTCTTTCTTCTGGCGAATCTTCAGACGATTCTTTTGGCGTAGATCCTTCTATTCTGTCCGACGAAATTTAAGACTCCGAAGGTATCGAGTGGCCTCTGTCAAGATCACACTATTTCAGAAAGATATTCCACAGCCTGTTAGCTCCGATCAAAGATCCAAGCTTTCGAAAGAAAAATCCGACTTTTTGCTACTTCCCATGTATTTTCCGGGAGGAGGAACAGGTTCACCGGAATCCTTGGCTTCTAGATCCAAAGGTCTTCTTGATGAATTGCTCGCAATCTCCGAAGTTTACAAGGGAGTGATTGTCGGCGGATGCATGTTCAGAAAAGATGATGAAGGTGCATTACGAATTTCTGTTCCGATTGTCCAAAATGTAGTCTTAGTTGATTGGTATGACGTAAAGGATCTGAGTCCGGAAGATCAGCCTGCCAAGCCAGGAAGCGGAGAAAATGTTCTAATTCTGGGCGGCTATCGTTTCGGATTATTCGCCGGCAAAGAACTAGAAGATGGCGAGAGGCTGAATCGACTCAAATCTGAAAATGTCAACCTTGCCTTTCATATCGACTGCTTATCCGACAATGGAATCGACTACTCGGATGATCTAAAGAAGTATTCCGAAATTTCATCCAAGTATGGACTGTTCTTACTAAGGTCTTCGGGATTCGGATCGGTCTTTGGAAAAAAGAGAATTGGCAGAAGCCTTCTCTCCACTCCCACAGGAGTAACCTGGAAAGTAGCGGAAAACGAAAAGGAAAAGGAAATTATTAAAACCGTAAATATCAACGGAATTAACGGTCTGTTTTAGAACATATTTGCTGTAGGAGCTCCTACAGAAGCCTTCCACTAAAATTCGGATTGCAAAAAATGATCAAAACTGGTAGTGGAATTTTCACAAGGCGCGGTGCCCACCACCATCCCCCCACCCAGAAAAGGGCGGGGCCCTTTTCGAAAATTACATGAAACAAGCAAAATTGGGAACAAAAAGTCCAGAATTACAGGAGCTTGTGATCCTTCATCGAATGATATAAAGTCTGAATCGTGACCTTCAGAACCGCGGCAATAGGAACCGCAACTAGCATTCCCGCAATTCCGAGCAGACTTCCCCCAACCGTAACCGCACCTACTACAATGATTGGATGGAGCGAAACAGCATCCGAAATAATCACTGGTTGAACGAAAAAATTATCCACAGCCTGCGCAATCAAGATCACGATCAGGATGGCTCCCATAAATTCGTAGAGTCCCATTCCACTGTTTAATGCATTGCTGTGAAAAATATTCGCGCCTTGGGTCAAGGTCATGAACAAGGGAGGAACCATGCCTATGATTGGTCCAAGATACGGAATTGAGTTTGCGATTCCAACAAACAACGCAAAGATATAAAAGTATTTTAATCCGATAATATAAAATCCTATCATCGAGACTGCTCCGATGATAGCACCTTGGATCACGAGACTTCTCAAGTAATTCGTAATCTGTTCATTGATTCTTGAAGTTACCATCAACGTCATTTCGAAGTAACGATTCGGAACCAGACTGACAAGGTTTTTGTACACTCCATTTCCATTTAACAGAAATAAAAAAGCGAACAGAGGAGTCACGATCAAATATCCGATCAGCGTAGGAATAACAGAGACGAGTCCTTTGACTTCATTGTGGACCATATCCGCAGCAGACTTCACCAATTCTTCAGGTCGAAGAGTTTCCTCCCAACTCGCTGGGAAATCGTTGAACTGTAGTTTGAACCCGACGACTAAATATTTGAACCTAGCCTCGTCCATATCTTGTTTCCAATTTTTTAATAAAGGTTCCAAAGTGGAAACGATGGGCGGAGCTACTTCTGAAATGATTAAATAAATTGGAATACTAGTCAGAATCATCAGAACTGACACTGATGCGATTCTAGGAACTCCCAAACTTTCGAAATAGTTGATGCCGCTGTTAAATATATAAAATAAAATTAATGAAAGCGAAATTGGGACGATCAGTAACTTCAACCCGAGGAAAAAGAAAAGAATCGCTGCTCCAACTAATAGAAAAAAAAGGATACGGATTACGTAGTTCGATAGAGCTTTTTGGTGAGCATCAGGCATTTCTTTGACGACCTTTATAGTAAGCCTTTTCCAAAAGCTGATTCGTTTTCTGAAGACGCTCTACCACTACGCTTGAAAGACTCATCACGATTTCAATTCCTATCTTAGGTTTTGTTTCGATGATTTCCTTTAGATCCGGCTGAAAAAAACCCAAGAGACGAGAATGCTCCATTGCGATCGCAGTAGCTGTTCTCCTTTCTTCGGAAAACAGAGAAAGCTCTCCAAAAAAAGAATGCTCGTCTAGATGAGCAAGATCCAGTTCGATTCCATCTCGAACCGAGCGAATGGTCACCTTGCCCTCATAAATCATGTAAAATCCGGCGCCTGCTTCTCCCTGTCTGAAAATTTCCTCACCTTCTTGGTATTCACGAACGTGAACGAGTCTAGCGATTTCGTTTAACGCACGTCTCTTTAACTTACCAAAAACGGCTGTCTCCCTTAGGAACTGAATGATCTCCCGATTCGAAGTATCCTTCTGCTTAAAGAGCTTTTTCCAGATTGGCAGTTGCAACGGGTTCAAGCCTTCTTACCTTCCTCTTCCAGCTTCATCGTAAGTATTAACAACACTAGGCCGACGCTCACGCAGGAATCGGCAAAATTAAAAGCAGGCCAACGATCGTAGAACAACCAGTTCGGCCAGTCGAAATCCAAAAAGTCCACGACTCCGATAAACTTTCCTGCGAATTGATTTTCATAGAATCCGAATTCGGCTCCGGAGCCTATGTTTTTTACAAAAAACTTATCGATAAAGTTTCCGAACGCACCTGACATCACGAGTCCCCAACCGATGGGATGACCTAAATTCGGATTCTTCCAACGATATCCGATTAATACTACGATCGCGATCCCAGTCATGATCAAAGATGACCTAGGATTGCCTTGGAAAAACCCCATCACATAACCAGTATTGAAAGTCAGGGTTAAGCGGAAAAAATCTCCGATCAACTGGACCGGTCTATGAGGCTGTAAGTAAACAATCGCAATGTATTTAGTGGCTAAATCTATGATAGTTCCGATTACGACGGAAAGGATGAATAGAGGCGGGTATACTTCTAAAAATTTCTTCTCAAAGAATTTCAAGGGTTGTTCCTTTTTGAGCTGAGTTTATTTTTAAGTACGGAGAGAGCAAGGAGGATTCCGAAGAAAATCGAGCTACCAAAACCTATCCAGGCTGAAGTCTCCTCTCCGCGATCCCATCGGTCTGTTCCATAATAGATTCCAAACAAAACAAAAATCGCGGATAAAGCTTGGTGACCTAAAGCATACATCTTTCTGCTGTGTGCCTCCAAGTCCGGCTGGCGGTAGGATTGCTTTCCTCGATTGATACTCTTAATAGCCTGTAATAATTCTCCTGGAATGGAAACCGCCTGACCCCAAATTCCACCTTCTTGAACTAATACCTTTTCCCAGCTGTTCTCTCCTTGCAGAACTAGTCCTTTGAAAGGTTTTTCTCCGTATTCCAAAACGGTCCTATAAGGATCCAAGGTGGCGGTAATTCCGACCAAGAGTCCTAATACTCTTTCTAAAGGGATCAGAGTCACCGGGAGCTGGACCATTCTAAAGAGTTCCCTCAAGCTAGAGTTGATCTCTTTCAAAAACTTCAAATCCTCAGGAGTGTGTATCTGATCGAATTTCAAATTTCGGAAGGAATCTGTATCGTTTAAGAATCTTGCAAGTTTCTCTAGAGAATACCGGACCACCTCTTCCAGTTTATCTCTGTCAGCCTTTCGAGAAAGCAGTCCGAGTTCATCCAATCCTTCTACTACTCCGCCATAATCCTTTGACATCGCACACAAAAAGATTTTGCGAAGAGTCAGAGCCTGGCTAGGGGGAATTTCTCCTACGGCACCAAAATCGATCAGACAAAGTTTTTCATCGGGAGTATAAATCAAATTACCCGGGTGAGGGTCCGCGTGGTAGAATCTAAATTCGAAAACCATTAGGACATAGGCTCGGATCAAAAGATCCACTGCTCTAGATTTGGCTTGGCCCTTGGTCAAAGCATGTGCTTGTGTGATTCTGACTCCCTCGATAAATTGAGCAACTAACACGCTTTTGCCGGCCCACTCTTTGTAGATTCGTGGAAATATGTAATCCGGTTCTTCCGAAAAATAGCGAGCCATCCTTTCCATAGACTCGGCTTCTATCCTTAAGTCGATTTCCCTTCCGACTAACTTTGCGATTTCCTTATGTACAAGTCTGTAATCGAAACTTACCAGCAAACGATTGATTCTTTTTAAGAAGGTGCGAATCGCCTTCAAATCTTTCGAGATCACCTCTTCTATTCCGGGATACAAAATCTTGATCGCGATTTTTTCACCCTTGAATGTCGCTGTATGAACTTGTGCAATGGAAGCCGAGGCAAGTGGAGTCTCGGAAATATCAGGAAATACTTCTACTATGTCTTTCTCAAATTCCTTTCGAAACCTTTCCCTTATTTCTGAAAAAGGATGAGGAGGAACTCTGTCTTGCAAGTCCTGCAACGGATCGGTAAAGCTTTCCGGAAATAAATGCGATAGACTTGCGAGGTACTGGCCGAGCTTGATATAGACCCCGCCCATTTTCAAAAAAAAGTCTCTACATTCTTTTCCTAAGGTTTGGAAAAATTCGTTTTCTTTTTCTTGGGAACGATACAAAGGGCTGAATACCTTTTTAAATCGAAAGTACCAAAATAACTGAAAAATTTTTTTCCAGAGAAACCAATTCCCTCTATAATATCTTCCTCTTGTAGAGTAAGTCGGCAAGGCGCTCTGGTTTCCGCTCTTACTTTGGCTTTTCGTCATACAGAACCTTTAAGTTTCGGAAACGATTTGAATCTTGGCTTTTACTTTAATCCGATTTAGGAGTTCCATGATCTCCAGATTGTCGTAAAAGCTTCCGGTAATCGTATCTGATTTGCCGGTTAAAACACTTCGGATTTCCGAATAAAGGTTCCGAAAAGGGTTCGATCCGAGGGAAGATTTTTCTGGAAACGGAGCTTCCGTCAAACTATTAAATCCTTTGTATTTTTTAGAAGGTAGACTTTTGAAAAATTGAAATCCGTCATTGGAAAGTATGATTCTGGCACTTTCTGTCATGATGTCTAGTTCGAACTGGAAGTACCTCCTACTTCCACCGACCTCCAAAAACACGGTTTGCCCGTTTTTGTACTCCAAAATTGCAGTCACAGAATCTTCGATGGGTAACGATTTACGTTTTCGAATCGTAGATGTAATCTGATCCGGCATCCCGACTAACCAATGTACTAAATCCAAAGCATGAGTACCGTCGTGAAATAATGGCCCGACCTTTCCTGTATAAGCCCTCCCGGGCGCAAGCGCACTTGTTAAAACCGAAGCGCGAATCGTTCGAATCTTGCCGTATTTTCCGGAGTCCAGAATTCTCTTTGCCCATTGGTATTTCGGATGAAACCTTCTTTCATGATTCACCCAGACTTTCACGGAATGTTTTTCAACAAGCTCTTTCAATTTCTTAACCTTATCCAAGGAATCACAGATAGGCTTTTCTATTAACAAATTAGAAATCCCGGATTTGATCGCCCAAAGCGCATGATCAAAATGCGATTCGGAAGGAGTCGCGATGATCGCCAAGTCAGGCGTTGAATCTGCCAGGTTCTCTTTTTCTAAAATGGAATAAAGCTTCGATTCGGAAAATCCCCATTGTTTTGCGAAGCCTTCTCTTTTTTCCAAGTTCGGGTCAAATCCGCAGTTGAGAGTAAAATTCCTTTTTCCCCAATCCGAAAGCAAAACACCTGCGTGAGTACAGGGCTTCTGACGGTAAGGATCCTTTTCGAGAATAGAAGCGATCCTGCCCAAACCCAAAAGTATCGCCCCTGTCTTTTTCATAGGAAGAGCTGAAGATTCCCCGAACCTGTGCAACATACAAGACGATTTTTACAAAAAGATACTTCCTGATCCGGAATGCTTCTGGAATCTAGACTTGTATGCTGGCTAATTTTCAGTATGATCCAGAAACGATTCGAAAGGTCTTAGGCTCGAGCTCCGAAAGCACTTTTCAAAAAGAAGAACCGATCCGCTTCATCAGCACTTCTTCTGCGGAAACTACTCCGGGTACACTATTTGTTCCATTACACGGAAATAGGGACGGACACGATTTCATACTCGACGCACTTTCTAAAGGCGCCTCCTATTTTTTAGTAGAGTCCAACCATAAAATCCTAGACCAACTGGATACTCTGAGCCTTAGAAAGGCGATCATCGTATCAGATACGTTAGTTGCTCTAGGAAAATTGGCCGAATACCACAGGTCCAGATTCAAGCCGACTTTAATCGCCGTGACTGGTTCGAGTGGAAAAACAACTACGAAAGAGATTCTTTCCTCCTGTCTTTCCAGCTTGGGAAACACACTTGTTGTAACGGAAAAAAATTATAACAATGAAATCGGGCTGCCTTTTACTCTTTTTCGGATCGATTCGGAAACTCGTTTTGTTATTTGCGAAATGGGAATGAATCACAAAGGAGAGATCGCAAGATTAACAAGAATCGCAAAACCGGATATCGCGATCATTACGAATATAGGTTCGGCTCATATAGAATTCTTTCGCAACCCCAAGGATATCGCAAAGGCCAAGGCCGAAATCCTGGAAGGAATAAGAAAATCGGGAACATTATATTATCCTAAATCAGGAATCTTTAAAAAAGTACTTTTTAAAAAAGCGAGGAAATCCTCGATCGAAATCAAGTTCATAGAACCGACTTCTTACTTTCAAATTTCTCAAAAGAGAAATGATGGATTTGAATTAAATTACCAGGGCCTGGAAATTTCCTGGAACCTTCCAGGATTCAAAATACTGGAGAATCTTTCTTTGTGTATCGCTGCGCTCGAGGATTTGGGAGTACCGACAGAGTGGATTCGGAATGGAATTCTGGAATTTAAAGCCAGTGAGAAGAGATTGGTCCTTCAAGAAGGGAACTACAAAATATTAAACGACACGTATAATGCGAATCGAGAATCGATGATTTCCTCTTTAGAAGCCTGCTCCCAGTTATCTGGACAAGACGGATTTTACGCAGTCTTAGGAGATATCAAGGAAGTCGGGGCCTTCTCTAAGAAGTTGCATTCGGACGTAGGAAAATACGCCGCTTCGATTCGGAATTGCAAAGGCCTATTTACATTTGGCCAAGAAGCAGAACACATCGCGCATGCATTTCAAAAGAAAAGTATCGACTCTAAAATCTGTATGAGTTTTACCGGGGATGATTCTGGCTTATCTCCGCTCTTGGCATCCGTTCGCAAACTTGTTCCCCAAGGTTCCTACATTCTTGCAAAGGCATCCAGAGGCATGAAATTGGAACGCTTCGTCGAGTCTATCTCGAGCATATCCGAATCAGAAAGCGAAGAACAAGCTGGTTAGTTTCCGGCTTGCAGGAATTGAAATGCTAAAAGAGCATGCAAGCGTGCCACCTAAAGTAGCGGTTATTATGGGTAGTCATTCCGACTGGGAAACAATGAAGGAAGCAGTACTCATTTTGGAAGAGTTCGGAGTTTCTTATCACAAGGAGATCGTTTCCGCCCACAGATCTCCCGAGCTCATGATGGAATTCTCAAAAACGGCAAGATCAAAAGGTTTTGAGGTATTGATTGCCGGTGCCGGGGGGGCCGCGCACTTACCCGGGATGGTCGCCTCTCTTTCCAGCTTACCAGTGTTAGGTGTTCCGATCAAAAGCTCACAGCTGAACGGACTAGATAGCTTGCTCTCAATCGTTCAAATGCCTGGTGGAATTCCCGTGGGAACTCTTGCAATTGGGCCGGCTGGGGCAAAGAATGCGGCACTCCTTGCGATTCGTATCTTATCTCTGAAGGATGAATCCTTGGGCAAAAAACTCGACCAGTATAGAGAACGAATCAAAGACGAGGCTCTCTCCAAAAACAAAGATCTTATATGAAAATGATCCTTCCTCCCTCCAAATTAGGAGTCATGGGCTCCGGGCAACTAGGCAGAATGTTCGCTCAAGAAGCGATTCGAATGGGTTACAAAGTTGGTGTCTATTCTCCGGAAAGAAATAGCCCTGCTTCCCAGGTGGGTGCTGACGAAACGATTGCAGCGTACGAAGACGAGGATATGCTTCGCAGATTTTTAACTTCGGTGGAAGCGGTTACATTCGAATTTGAGAATATTCCAGGACCTGAATTAACAATATTAGAATCTTATTCAAAAGCGACTGGATGTCCGGTTTTTCCATCCCCTGAATGCGTAAGAATCTCCCAACATAGAGTCCGTGAAAAGAATGCTTTTCAACAATTGGGACTCCCTACCGTTCCGTTTTATCCGATTACCAATAAAACCGAAGCAATCAAAGCAGGCGAGATTGCAAAATTTCCCGCAGTATTAAAGACAGCTTCCTTCGGCTATGACGGCAAGGGTCAGACAAAATTTAGAACGAGAGAAGAACTTAGAGTCTGGGCAGGAACCATCGGACAGCAACCACTAGATCTTATCTTGGAAGAATGGGCAGACTTTCAAAAAGAGGGCTCCGTCATTCTAGCAAGATCTCAAGAGGGAAAGATTGTTTGCTTCCCTCCGTCGGAAAACATTCACAAGAACCATATTTTGGATACTACGATTCATCCTGGAAGGTTTACTTCCAAAGTAAACAAGGCTATGCTGGAAGCAGCAACTGTGTTAGCGGAAGGAATCAACTACGTAGGTGTGTTTGGGTTGGAATTTTTTATTTTGGAAGATTCCATTTTATTAAACGAATTTGCACCAAGACCGCATAACTCCGGTCACTTTTCGCAAAATGCAGCTGAGATTTCTCAGTTCGAACTGCAACTTCGAATTTTAACCGGGACTCCGCTGCCTAAATCCATCGTAACTCGCCCATCTTCAATGAAAAATATATTAGGAAATGATTATCAACCGGGGTCTGATCTTTGGAAAAAATATCTATCAGATTCTAGATATTCTCTTCATTTATACGGGAAGTCCGAAGCCAGAGAAGGAAGAAAAATGGGGCACTGGAATTACGTAGGAGAAAATCCAGAATCGGCTTTTTCCTAATCTACGAGATCTAAATGCGTCATAATATCCTTTGCTTAAGCAGCTTAAAGAAAATAGAATATGTCTCCTGAAGAACTTATGACAGACGCAAAGAACAACGCTTGTTCGAAATTAAAATATTAGAAAAATCTTAAGATCAAAAAAGCGTCACCTAGCTATCGTTTAAGCGCCAATCAGTATACATAGGCAATCGAGGCAAAATTTTGACGTTATACAGGCTCTTAAGTAATAATCCTCTATTAAATGACGTATATAATATAAAGTATTGCAAAATAGTGATATTTTAAAGTAGAAATTTCTTGAGTGCCTCTTTCCGGCATGCGAGAATCAAACCCTTGCTCTTATGGCGATTTTTACCTATTCCGAGAAACTAAATCTAGAATTTTTTCTAGTAGCCTTACTAATTCTTACCATAGGTATTGCATCGATCATCGGGAACAGCGCCTTTGCAGATGCTAAAAAGTTCGAAAACCATACTCAGGATGTAATGTTAGCGTTAGCCGTCCTAGAATCCAGCCTGAAAGAAGCCGAACTATCGATCCTAAAATATAAACAAAGTAGAGAAAACAGATACGTTGCAAGATACGAGCTCTCAATCGAAATACTCTATAGCAAAATCAAGCAGCTTCTCAAATGGACAGACGCCAACCCGAACCAAAATCAGAAGCTTCGGGATCTGAGCGATTTGATTTTCGATTGGGACACAGGAATTCGCAGAAATGCACGATCTTCTGTTTCTCCAAAACCCAAGACCGGACTACGAAGCTTGGAAAACCCAGACCTGGATTTGATTTTTACAATCAATCAAAAGATTCAACAGATTAAAGACTCGGAGTTACAACTTTTCTATTCGAGTAGAAACACCGCAGACTCTCAATTCAAGACAAGCGTACTAATCGTATATGGATCCAACATAATCAACCTAGTCTTACTCGCGATCCTGTTCAACATGCTGACAAAAGAAGCCTCTCGAAGAAAAAAGAGCGAAACTATTTTACATAAAAAGAATACTCTACTGGAGCTAATTCTAAACAGCATGCCGGACGGAGTAATCGTACTAGATAACTCAAATCGATTTTTATTATATAATGCGAGGTTACTGGAGATTGTCGGAAAGGAGCCAATTCTTAACGGAAGCTGGAGCAAATGGTCCAAGGAGATCAATCTAAGGTGCTTTCCAAAGGGAAGCTACATTTCTAACGACAATTTATACCCGAACAACAAGGAATTCCTCTCTATAGAATCGCTACAAGAAGCCTCAAATAATGAGATCGTATGTGTCATGTTGGACAAAGACGACAATGAGGTCAAAGTTTTGGAATTCAATATTCGCGCCATGAAGGATCTCGATAATTCTACGATAGGAAGAGTGCTCCTGGTTTCAGATATTACGGAAAAAAAATTAAAGGAAAAGGAAATCGAAAAACTGAATCAAGAGCTGCACGAGAGCATCAAGAAATTGGAAAATTCCAACAAAGAATTAGAGGCATTCAGTTACTCGGTGTCACACGACCTAAGAGCTCCCATCCGAGGAATCGACGGCTTTACGAAGATACTCATAGAAGACTACGGAGATAAATTGGATTCCGAAGCAAATCGGCTACTAAGCGTGATTGCAAGCAATTCCAAAATGATGGGCCACCTAATAGATGACCTGCTTCATTTCTACAGAGTCGCGAAATATGAAGTCAAGAACGAAGTCATTGATATGGAAAAGCTCGCCAGGGATTCCGTCGAGCTGATCAATAACGACTACCCCAATTCGAAAGCAAAAACGATCATCGCAAATTTACCTTTCGCTCGAGGTGATCACGCGACAATTAAGCAAGTGTGGATCAATTTGATATCGAACGCATTTAAATATTCTTCCAAAAAGAGCAATCCAGAGATCACGATAGGATACATTACTGGTGAATCCGAAAATACTTATTTCGTAAAAGATAACGGAGTAGGATTCAACAACCAATACGCCCATAAACTTTATAAAATTTTCCAGAGGTTGCATTCACCGGAAGAATTCGAGGGTACAGGAGTGGGCCTTGCAATCGTGGAAAGAATTGTAAGAAAGCATAATGGAAGAGTATGGGCCGAAGGAAAGTTACAACAGGGAGCTGACTTCTATTTCACGCTACCATCAGGGGAATCCAAATGAACACCACTGGATTCGAAGCCTGCGATATTCTTTATGCGGAAGATAATCTAAACGATGCGGAGCTGACATTAAGAGGATTCAAAAAAAATAATATAACGCATAGAGTCTTTCATGTTCAGGACGGAGAAGAAGCGCTAGAGTTTCTTTTTTGCCAGGGAAAGTTCCTAAGTCGCAATCCTAATGAAAGACCGATTTTTGTTCTTTTGGATTTAAAAATGCCAAAGGTGGACGGGTTAGAGGTGTTAAAAAGAATGAAATCAGATGAAAGTCTTAAATCGATTCCGGTCATAATGCTAACTTCTTCTGCGGAAGAAAGAGACATCGCAGATAGCTACAGATACGGAGCAAACAGTTACATAATCAAACCAGTAGAGTTTGAGAAACTAATCCTTACTGTTTCAGAAATAGGAAAGTACTGGTGCATACTAAATCGACCGGCGAACTAGTATGAAAGAGCTAAAGTTTCTATTTTTAGAAGATTCATTAACCGACTTGGAGTTGATCCAAAGGGCTCTCCATAAGGAAAACTTTCATTACTCTTCCATACACGTGCAAGACAGGGAAAGCTATGTCAGAGCACTAAGGGAAGACAAGCCCGACCTGATCCTGTCCGATTTTTCACTTCCTAATTTTGACGGACTATCGGCGCTATCTTTAGCTCGGGAAAATTGTCCCGGCACTCCGTTTATATTCGTTTCGGGAACTTATGGTGAAGACGCTGCAATTCAAACCTTGAAAAGAGGAGCAACAGATTACGTTCTGAAGGACAGATTGGTCAAGTTGGCTCCAGCTTTGCAAAGAGCAATCCGGGAGATGGAAGAGCACGAGGCGAGAAGAAAGGCAGAAAAAGAAAAGTTTGAATTAGAAGAGCAACTGCGACAAAGCCAAAAGCTCGAGGCAATGGGACTGTTAGCTGGCGCGATGGCGCACGAAATCAATAATCCATTAATGGCAATTATAGAGTACGCAAAGCTAATACAGAATTCCGAGGAAAAATACAAGATTGATAAGCTAGCGACCAGAATTTCCCAGGAAGGAGAAAGGATTTCCGTTGCAGTCAAGGACTTACTTAAATTTTCAAGAAATGAGAAAGGAGAATTGAGGAAAACGGAAGTAAGAACTATCATCGAAAAGCTTTTTTCCATTGCAAGCCAAAGGATCAAAATGAATTCGATTAGTCTTTATTTAGATATTTCTAATGATCTTCCTGACTGCATTTGCAAGGAAGGTCAGGTTATACAAATCCTGCTGAATTTAGTGAACAATTCGATTGATGCTCTGAACGAGCGTTATCCGGAGCATGATGACAACAAGAGGATCATTATTTCTGCCTCTGTAATTAGTAGAGAGGGAACCAATTTCGTGAAATTCGTTGTAGAGGATCGGGGAGCCGGCATCAGACCAGAAAATCAAGAGCGAGTCTTTAAGAACTTTTTCACCACCAAGGGGGTGGGAACCGGAACAGGTCTCGGGCTTTCCGTCAGCCTCGGAATCGCCAGAGAGAACGGAGGCGATTTGACATTCGAAAGCGTTCCGATGGAGTTTACCAAGTTCTCTCTTACGCTACCAACAGATCCCAAAGAGATTCATCTGAATCACGCTGGTGCGGCTTAGTTTCTTGAGTTCACTTGGAATCTCGAACAATCTGGTTTTCTTGAGTCAAATCCGAAACTCGAACGTCTTCTCAGAACTTTGCCCGCTGCAAATTTCTGAATTACTACTGGGATAAATATTGAGAAAAAAGAGGACCCAAATCCCATACTCTTTCATTTTGATCCTTTGATTAAAGCCAAACCGTGATTATTGCATATTGCTCTATCGCTGCATTTAAAAAGCTCAAAATCCAAATTTTTTACCGAAGCGGGTAAATTAATTTCTCTTTTCTCTGGATTTACTAATCTATTAAATCTTCCTTTTAGGGATCCATTAGCAAATACGAAATTGGCGAGCATCGTGGATTTTTTTCCCGAGTATTCATCGAAACAAATTACTTCGCTATTGTCGATGCGACAATTACCATTCATCGTATATGAAATCGTTTTCGTCTTTACGTTTACGATATAAGTTAGATAATACTCTAGCGAAAGTTCACGATTAGTCCATAGGCCATCGAACTCCGATAAAGTTGCATCTTTCCTTACATTAAAGAAATATAAATCTCCTGTTGGAAAGTAAAATTCTTCAGACGGTTGCTGTGTCCCTTCCACAATATAAAACCCTTTTATTAGCACCTCGGGCTGCAGCCGTTTTCCAAGATACTCACCTGAGCAAACATAGAAATATTTGCCGGCCAAGTAATCCAACACTACTGGAGATTGATCCTCTCGCGACTTGTAAAGTTTCGGCTTAGTTGTAACAATCTGCCCTTTAGTTTCACTCGTGCATTGTTCTTTCGATCCAAGGTTGCATGTAAATAGGTAGCTGCTAAGGATTACAATTAATGCATATTTCATCATTACTCTTACCATCCTCCGTAATCAGGCCTTGCCCTTCGATCCCTAGCCATCTCGGCAGGAGTTAAGGACATACCCCAGTGCAAATGATTCAAGTGTAGGTCGTTATTACCAGGTCCTCCTACATTGGGTTTTGGATCATATCCATCCTTTTCAAGATTGTAGTCCATGCCATATGGTGAGAACACCTGTGTATAACGATTATCATGCATCGCGTTACTACCAAGTGCATTTAGAAACCTATTTAACCTTGGATCTGAATTCATCCTTGTCCCGGCAGCATCATCTGGTGCCATTTTTGCGCCACTTGGAAATTCCATAAAGTTTTTTGTATCACCGTCGGCGTATACAATTTTCTGAATATCAAAAGCAGTACTACCCATTGGAACTCCATGGTGTCCACCAGATGCTAGTGGCCGACCTAAGCCATTTACCTGCATATAGGAAATATCCTGTTCCATAGCCGTCTGAAGGAACGTGCCTACCGCCGTATTCGAATGTCTATAGACAACCTCTTCTGGAGTGATTCCCTGTGGGCTTTGAGTTGGATCACTGGCACATTGATAATACGTAGTGCAGAAATCCGAAGTAAGCATGATATTCATCGTCTTCCCATAAAGGCTAGCACTAGTCACCCTTTGGACGGAATTCGGATTATTTGCTAGAATGGGTTTAACATTATTCTTAAATTCATACGCGAGGTAGTCCTGCTCTTCTTGATTGCTCAACTGATAACCGAGATCTAATTTCTTTTGCGCAATGGCGTGTTCTTTTTCAATTTCGTTTTCAATTCCATTTCCAGCCTGGGCAATCAAAGTCGCATCATCATGAAATCCATCACCCGTAACAAAGTTGCCGATTCGTTGAAAGAATCTACCGACGCTTCCTGTTGAATTATAGCTTCCTTCTGCATCATATTTTAATCGTGCTTTCTCAAATTCAGTTCTCCGACCAATTACTTCAACGGTATTGGTGGCACTGTTGTAACCGCCGTATTCATTTTGATTGTGCACGAGAATAGAATTTTCGCCAACAAAGTAGGTGTGCGTTTGACTAACCTCAAAGTTGTATACAGTTTCTACTCTTTCACTAACAGTTATCTCCTTTATCGGAAGTTTAGTGCCGTCATGACTAATGACCAGATCATTCACTTTTAAGTTTCGGACTTCCACCCATCCTTCTCCAACTACCCAGAAAGGGTGATTCCAAGTAGTTTCAATGATTTCTGCATCATTAAAGGAAAGTTTATATATTAAATCTGTGTTCCTCCTAAAAAGCTCCGTAACGATCCTAAATTCAGTAAGTTGAGTATCTTCATCCCAACTAAGGACCTCATCACCAACTTGAATTTGCTCAATCGGCTTTAGCCCGACTTTTGTATGAACCAACGTCCCGGCTACAAAGCATGTTCTAGGATGAAAATTTCCTCTTTCATCAATGAAGCCTTGCGTACTCGTTCCAAAACCCAGGGATCTGGCAATATCGTCGTAAACGTCACCCGCAACTTTTTCATACCAAGTATCTCGCGAGCCATCTTTTGGACCGGTTTGTTCCATCTCAGCTTTGTATGCTGCCAAGATTTCTTCATCGTTCATTCCTTTATATTTGTCTAATGCACGTTTTCCCGCGAGCCACTCTTCTTTTTTCCCCTGCAACTCGAGATCTGCAAGTGCTTTCGTATATTCCTGAGCTTCTTTTTGGAACTTATCAGCCTGTGCCTTCCAAAGTTCCTTCCCAAAGTTCTCGTTTCCTCTGAGTCCGCCTTCCTTAGAATAGCTGAGCGCACGAATATCATTAATATCTAAATTACCCGAAAACCCATCCCTCTCGTTCCAAGATAAACCACCCGAAATAGATTGTAGGCTCGGCATAGTTGGTCTTTGTGGCGCAAGAGGTCTACCGGTCACATCGTATCGATTTGCTTGGAAAGTATCCGAATACGAAGCACTTAAGCTAGCCCCGAATCCTGCTTTCTCGCTGTAGGAAAGGCCAGCGTTTACATTCGTCGTTTTTGTACGAATTCCATCCCGACCATTTACCTGATCTTTGGTTTCGTAAGAATCCGACAAAGTTGCGCTTACATTCGCACCAAATCCATTGGTTCGATTGTAACTGATTCCTCCAGTCAATGAGGTTCTGCTAATATTAGCTCCATTCTTCGTTTCGGTCGTTCGAGTCGCACTTAGATTTCCGGAGAGCCCGCCCGAATCGCTATAGCTCAAACCGGCGCTCACCTTCGTAGTACCGCCGCTTCCCTTAATGTCTTTAGAGTAACTTATACCCGCGCCAAAACCCGCGGACTGACTGTAACTGACATTCAGACCTAACCCACTTAGAGCGTTCTTGCCGCCAACCGTCAGGCCTAGATCTACTCCAAATCCACCACTCTGAGTATAGCTGACCCCAGCACTAAAATTCCCTAATTTCAGTCCAGCGCTTGCACCAAAACCTGCTTGCTCCGAATAACTCGCTCCAACACTAACGGCTTCACCTAACTGAAGACCTACGCTCCCACTAAATCCTTCGTCATACGAGTAACTTACTTCAACTCCCGTATAGGTAGAATAAGCAGAAATTGCGCCTGCGGCTGCGCCTAATACTCCTCCTTCATAGGCTCCTTGAACTGCATTATAAGCTGCTAATGCAAGCAAGGACGCTCCACCGGTAAACGGAGCCGCAATCACTGCAGCAACTGTAGCTATCGTGCTCACGACGTCCTTATTATCGTGCATGAATTTGGCGACTTGCTTTCCGTCTAATAAGCCTAAGGTGGCAACTTCCATAACGCCACCGACGGCATTTGAAAATCCGTCGCCCTTCAGGTCTTCGCCTTGCTGTTTCATCTCATCGTATTTTTCTTTGAGCTTTAGGATTGTATAAAACTGTGTAAAGTGGTGGTCTCCAAACGCTCCACCCTCAGTCGGCCCAACTAAATAACCAGAGTTCATCGCGGCCTCTTCCATATCCTTTTTGCCGCGCTCATCAGCTTTACTATATTTCAGCGCAGACTCAGGGTCTGTAAATAGCCTCTGCATTCCAGCCGTTGCAGCCCTTTGAACCCTCGCCATTGCCTTAGGATCGATTACCGTGAGTGCGATTTCTCGGTTGGCAGGATTATCAGGGTCGTAAATTCTTTTGAAGTCTATCTCCATCTCATTTTGAGCGAGCTTTACCATCTGCTGCAGTTCAAAGGATTCAGGGCCGCCTTTTGCAGCTAATGAATTGTAGTTCGTGAGGTCCCATTCCTTTCCTTCACTGTCCTTAACTGTTGGGAAGGACCGAGGCGGAGTGTATATAAAGAAAGAATAATTTGGTAA
Organism: Leptospira perolatii; assembly: GCF_002811875.1. Lineage (GTDB taxonomy): Bacteria > Spirochaetota > Leptospiria > Leptospirales > Leptospiraceae > Leptospira_B > Leptospira_B perolatii. The sequence goes on along the minus strand of NZ_NPDZ01000009.1, from coordinate 50,083 downwards.
AACTTGCGCCTGCGGTTCTCCTGTAGGACCAACCGTTTGACGTATAAAAGTGTCACCTACAGGCAAGAACCCACCTTGCATCAATTGCTGACCAAGCTGTTTTCGAAGATCCTGATTTGCCTGATTGATGGTTTCTGCATAGGTAGTCGGAATAGAATAAAGACTATCCAATGTCTGGAGAACGACCATCTTCTGTGTTCTATCATCCATTTCCTTCCGCATCTGATCAAAAGCTTTTACATTAGAACTATCTAATTTAGAAGATTGCAAATGATCTATGAAAAACTGGATGTCCTGAAATGCACCCTGATTTAGAAGTTTCTCATCCAATTTGGCTGGAGCCTCTTTTAAAACAGAATTCAGGATCGCATTTGTATTCAGGTTCGCGGCGACTCCTACAGGTAATGTTTCCGAATAGTTGTCTATAGTTTCCTGGATTTGGTTATAAGCGTCGCGAATTCGCGTAGAATCGTCCGACTTTTTCATCATAGAAATAAAATCCGATTCCCATTTCGCTTTGTCGTTTAGCGCTTTTTCTATTTTTCTTAAATGTGCATCTTCGCCTTCTTTTGCCTTCTTCCGGAAATCCGTTCTCCATTCATCCCAGTTCCTGAGTACAACACTAGCCATATCGTTAAAGCGAGCATTGCCTGTATCCTGGAGGAACTGTATGTTCTGAACCCATTCCTGTTTTTTTGCGAAAAAGTCTGCTTCCTTGGAATCCCAAAGTGCAACCTGGACATCCCTTTGCTGAGACTGATTGAGTTCGTAAAGTTGATCTACGATTTTTCCTTGGCCCATATAATCGGAAATGACCGTTCGATACATTTCGTACTCTATATTTTGTCCGGAATTCTTGCTTAAATTCTGCATTAGATTTGCATAAAATTGTTCGCGATCATCCAAAATATCTCTTTTGTCCACTTTCTGGCCACCTGGACCGATAAAAGCTTCCTGAGCAGCATAATATTCGTCTCTTTCAATATCGTACTGTGCTCGCGCAAGAACTGCTAAGGCAGAAACAAACTCATCTCCCGAAGTCATAAAAGCAGTTTTGACTCCGTCACTATTCTTAGTAGTGGAATCAGTGGCTGTAGCGGAAGCGCCTCCAGGAACATAGCTGGTATCATTACGAATTAGTAATCCATATGCGTCGTGAATGTATCTATTTTGAGTAACCGGATCTCCGTTCTTTCCTGCAATTCGATCTAAATTGAGCGGTTCTTTTCCTCCCTCCCAGCGTAAGCTACTTGGTGCCAACTTTCCGGAACCTGACAGATAGTCCAAATCACCTGCGACCAATCCTGTGTTGATTTTAAACCGTCCCTGTGTATCTCCGGAACCTAACATTACAGTTCTTAGCTGCTCGGCAGTTGAAATATCCGTATAATAATTCAGCTCAGCCTGAAGATCCTTCAGATTTCCTGCATATTTTGCGGCATCGTCAATCCCCCCCATCAAGGTACGCGCAGTCTCGCCAAGTCTTTCCCGGCGATTGATCGCCTCTATTGCGATCGTGGGATCTCCCCAAGACATGATCATGATAACTAGGGAAGTAGCACCGATCGCCTCCCAAAGCTTTGCTTGCATATTGTTAAAATATTCTGAATAAGTATTTGAGCCCAATCTTTGCGCAGCAGCTTGGTAGGATCTATTATCATCCTGCCAGATCCATACCCCGTCTAATGCCTCCGTAACGTTTTTCATATAGGAGGCTGCACCACCAGGCCCTCTTCTAGCATTCACAAATCCTAATATGTTATGTTCCGGATATTTTAACGCAAGGCCACCGCCGTAGCTGAGAGGAGAAGTTGAACCGCGGGATCCACTAATAAAATCCCAAGCCCCGATTTTACCGTTCAAGATGCCCTCAACAATGGAGTATTCATCTCTGAGGTCCTTCTCATTCTTTTTATAATTGGATTTAGTTACGTCGAGCAGGCCGTTAAGAGAATTTGCATTGATTTCATACGCCGGCGGAACCAGGATCAGATCTAGCTGTCCCTGCAAATTAGAACGTTGCGTTGCAATTTCCCTTTTCAGGGTTGTTATTCTATCTTTAATTACAGTTTCCGCTTTACTAAAACGTAATGCTCTCTCAGCCCAATCTTCAGTTTGCTGCTTATTCAGGGAAACTTGGGAATCAGCATTTAATGCCGCTATTGTAGTTTTCTTATCTACTCGTTTCTGTATTTCCTCGATTTCCTTTAATTTCGCGGTTACTTCGGTAGTCGCGGAGTCCAATCTTTCCTTGGCTAGGTCCTTAGGCTTTTTCAGCTCTGTGACCGGGGCATTTTCTTCGCTTTGATGCTGAGAGTAATTCAATAAAGTAGCAAAATCATACACAGAACTTAATTCCGAAAGAGCCTTGGACGAATTTTCCAACTGATCGTAAGAAACTGTAATCTCTTGTCGTTTTGCGGAGTAATTACTCTGTATTGTCTCTACAGCAGTCTTTTGAGTATTGAATTCTGCTTCAGATGATTGAAAGTCGGTGAGAGCCGAGTTGAAATTATCCTTATACACCTGAAGGTCGCTTACAAGTGCGTTCTCCAAGGCAACGCCTACTTTGCCTCGGTATTTCTGCGCAATTTGCGTAAGGATACCGATACTTTTTCCTGCGGTTATAATGCTATCCGCTGAAGAGCTCATGCTGCCTTTTGCAGATGCTGTTTCGGCATAAGGATCACTCACCGCAAAGCGACCGGGTAAATTATTATCTACATAGTTTTCTATGATTCCGTACAGATTATCGAGGCCACCTTTAAATACGTATTCTCCCTCGGAGTCCTTCTCATATACAGCATCTCGGATTTCGTATCCTGAAGCCCTAAAATCCTCGAGTGCCCTTCTGATCGATGGATTCGCATCCGCTTTTAAAGGATCAAAAGTAGCGCTACTGTAACTCTCTACTATACCTAAAAAGTTGCCGAGTCTCTGCTCTGCCTGCATCTCCAATTCGCGGAGTCTATCCTGAATTTTCTTCTGATCAGAGGGTTCCAATTGCCCAAATGGAGTTATATTCAAGTAGCTTAAATAAGATTCTACTAATACGTTCTTCTTAAGGATATCGTAGGAGAATTTCATATTCTTCTCAATTCTGTCGGCCTCAACGATTTCCTTTGTAAATTTCAAATCCTGACCATCGAGCTTTGATAAAAAGTAGTCAAACCCAGTCTTATGTTGAAAGTTTTTCAAAAACTGTTCTGTTTTTAGTCCCTGAATCGGATTTTCAAATCCAAACGGATTGTACAATCCGGCTTGCGAAAGGACTAAACCTTGTTTTTCGGAATCACTAATGCCACCTGCTAATTTTCCACCCAAGTAAGAGAAATATTCCGACTCTGAATCTCCCACGTAACCGGAAAGAATCGTGTTCATCCTGACGGCTTGATTCAAAGATGATACTAAACTATCCTCGTATTTTTTTTCCTTTAGCCAATTGGAAAGTCCGACGAGATCATCTGGTTTCAAATTTTGCGAGTCCGTACCATTGTAATAATTGGCGAGTAAATCACGCTCTTTGAGTTTTTCGGTTTTCAAATAATAGGAGGAATTTCGCTCTAAGTAATGACTTAGAAAATCTGAAAGTATTGTTCCTTCACCGTTATCTGTTCCCATTCTAAGCAGATATTCATTGAGAGCGGCCGCTCTATCTGCAGAATCAGAAGTTTTCCAGCTCGGATTAGAGGAAAGAAAGGCAAGATAATTTGTTACGATCGCATAATCTTTTAGCTCCGGAGGAAGTGCTCCGACAGATAACAACTGTCCCTGAGAAATAGAAGCCTGGATCTTATCATAGTTGCTAGCAAGGGATTGCGTCTTTAATTCCTCGCGAATCTCTGGATCCGTGACGGTTAAAATTGCATCGATTCCTGTGTTTATTTCCGCACTGTATATTTTGACTTCGTCGGAATATACTTGAAGGTAAGAAGTGAGTTCTTCAATTTGGAGCGCAGTAAGGTCATTTCCTATAAATTTAGCACTCTTTTCAATTCTCGCACCATTTTGTCCCGGAAGTATATACTTTCCAGCTTTGACTTCGGTGATAAATTGATCTACGGTAGTATTTTCATTGGTTCGAATTAAGAATGCCTGAGCCAGGTTCGATTTATGCGCTTCCCAAGCATATTGCCTTAACGAACCCATTCCTGTAAGGATCTCGCCATCCAGGGTGAAATTTTTGTTTGAAAGCTTTCCCTGGAGATCATCAAATTTCTTTAATGTTTCCTCTATCTTGTCCATGGAGGTATAAAGCGGTTGCCCGGACTTTTCAAGATTCCTTAATGTATCTTGAAGGTCTCTAAAAAGAGTCTGTGACTCTTTTATTGCCGTAGTGTGCTGCTTCGCAGATTCCCAATTACTTTGTGTGGAAGCAATAGTCCGGTCAGAATTTGGAATGCCTTGGAAAAATCTTAACTTCTCGATTTCGTCAGTAAATGTACCCGCATTTTCCAAAGCCTCAAGGACTGATGAATTTACTTGTTCCCCTTTGGCTTGCTTTTCTAAAAAGAAGGTCCGAAGTTGATTCACGTAGCCGACTAGTTGTTCTTGGGTAACTTGATTTTTCTGCCCGTCGCCTAAGAACACTTGTATCCTGTCCTTCAAGCCATTGCGAAATTCCTCGATCTTCACAGAGACTACTTGTTTGGATTGCTCTGCATTAGCAAGCTGAGCAAATCCTAACTCTGTTGATTCTATCGTGCTTACCTTACTTGCAGCTTTCGAGTAATCATTTTGGCGTTCAAATGCGGATACACTGTTGCGCGCAAACAATGCATCCAACAATATCAGTCCATCGACTGTCTGCCCTTGCGAAGTCGCATAATATTGGAAGTCATAAACTCCGCCGTTGTTTTCATAGTCGGCTCGGATACCAGCCGGGAGTAGTGGTAACGAGTTGTTATTCACAAGAAACTTATCCGGCAGACCCATCACTTCCTTCATACCCGAAAGTAATGTCCTCGCGTCCTCGTTCACCTTCACAGTATCTGAAGACAATTTCTGCAAATAGTAATTGGTTTCGGTAAAGATTTGCTTAAGCGCGTTAAATTTATCTTTAACTACTGTAACTTGTGCGACAAACTCAGGACTTCCCGGTACCAAGCTCGATAACGCTGAGCGTTCGGCAAGAAAGCTATCATTTGCATCTTTTAGAGAATCTTTTGTTGCACTCCATTCCTCTAATGTAGTTTCAAACTCTGAAACATACTGCTCCAGAGGCGAAAAATCTACGTCTTTGAAGATCAATTCAGGAGGAGTACTCGAATCTTTTGCATCTTTGAGATTATATAGGTTCTGAACTTCTCCAAATCGATCTGAGTAGTAGTCGCGGAGATCATCAACCATCAACCCGAGCACTGCCTCTGGAGCCTCGGAGGAGGATCCTAGGAAAAGATTTATGTTCTCTAATGAGCTCTGTAAGGTGTCATTCTTTTCCTTCAAATCTTCCGAATAGTTTAAAGTTTCCGAATATACTTGAACCGCTTGCTTTGCGTCAAAAATGGTTCCGAGTTTATCAAAGTCCTGCAAAGTGGATAAGAACTCCTGCTCGCCCGTCTTTCCACTAAGCCAATCCTGTAGAAGATTTTTCCGCAATGCCTCTGCTCCCCAATCGTGATCTGTATTATCACCCAACTGGAAGGAATCTTGCAAAAAGTCGGTAGCATTTAGGTTGGACAAGCTTCCTACATACTCATGTATCTCTTTCAGCAATCCATTTGTTTTGTTTTCTTGGAGCTTAAAGTAATCGTCCCTTAATGCACTCAATACACCTCCGGATCGAACTTGATCCGCAAATGCATCAAACCTTTGGACAACCGCGTCTAAAGCCTCTACTTTCTGGATTGCTTGCTTAAAGAAGAAGGTGCTTCCAAACGAATAATATTCACTTAACTCGCGTTTGTCGTCGTTGTTATCTCCTTCTCGAATCGAATTTCTCTCCGATTCGCTAAGTGCTCCACCACTTTCATAAAAGGAACGAACTTTTGCCGCGCTTGAAGTCTGTAGTTGTAAAGCTTCGATAAATTCATCGTAATCCGCAGAAGCCAGAGATCTACCCAACGAATTCCGGTTAGCCCTCACATAATCGAGCACCAGTTCCATGGCTTTTCTTTCCTGAAGCGCATCGGTTCCCACATCAAGATTCGTAAATCGGTCATCCGCATCCTTTAAGATTTTCAGATATACCGAATCGATATTCTTTTCTTCTCCTGAAAGGTCTTTGAGATAATCAGTTAAGATTTCGAGAGCTTTTTCATTCAGCCGCGCACCTTCCAGGTTTTTGTGAAGCTCTGTGCTTTTTTGAAGGGCTGCTAAAGTTTCGGAATTTCCATCCGGATTCAAAAGGAACTGTAATTCTGTCTTCCTACCCTCGTATTCAATTTGAAATCCATCATACATCGAAAGCAGCTCCGCGGAGGCTTTCTTTCCGATTGCACTTCGGTTTTCTAAGCTGGCCCTAAACGCCTGGACCGATTGGCCAAATCCCGCGAAAACAGTATTAAGATTTCCGAATGGTTCAGCGGCGTTTCCTAAGACAGAACTCCATTCTTTGAACCCGGAGTCGTACATTGTGGAGATTTCGCTTAAAGTTTTTTTAGCCGCTGTTCTCTCCATTCCTGTTAAGGTGGAATCGATAGTCGCACTGCCTATTTGAAAGCTATCCAAGAAGACAGTATTTAAATATCCGGTTGTCTTCTGGATCTCACCCAAGTATGTCTGAAATGCACCTACCTTTAGAGCGCTTTCTTGCATATTCCCGGTAGCAGAGAGAATCTCGTTAGAGAATTCAATGCTCCCCTTTTTTGCATTGTTCGCGGTGGCAAAATCCAAATAATCTTGAGCACTTTCTTCTATACTTTCGAAACCATCTCTCATGGAATCCGCGCGGTCATTCCAATCACTGACTAGCTGATTCAAGTAGAGGATTCCCTGATCCAATTTATTGATATCTATATAAGAAATATCGAATGAATTGGTTTCCGAAATAGAATTTCTGAGCAGAATCATTTTATCAAGATAGCGCTCCAGGTCCTCTTTTTTAGAATTGAGCTGAGCGATAGGAAAGGATGAAGAGACACCTTTGACAGCGTTCACTTGAGAGGAGAAATTGTCTGCGCTAGCCAACACTGGTTGATCCAAATCGGTTAGCCCTGTTTGCAAATTCACAAGATTTGATCTCATCTGGACGGACAGTTCATTTCCGTAGAGCGTCACCAAATTGTTCCCCGATAACATCGAATCTATTTTCTCAGATAAACTCCCGCTTTTATTCAAAAGAGTTTCCAAGAGTGACTTGTTCTCTTTTAATTTTTCAAATTCCAGAATCTTTTTTAGAGTTTCATTATAGAATGATTCCGTTCGAAGTGCATTCTCCCGCTCATAGGAAAGCTTATACATTTCTGCTTCCTGTTGCCTGAGAACTTCTCTTTGCCTTTCAATTTCTTTGCTCGCCTGGAAAATTTCATATCTGAGCCCAGAATCCGTTTTGTTGTCCCCCGGATCCGTCTTCAACTCACCTATCTTGCCAAGTAATTGAGGATTGTTTACTAAAACTTGCATTTTCGTAACAGATTCGTAAGCGGCTCGCCTTTCCTCCATGAGGGCTCTCGTTTCCTCTAACTTCTTACGCTTCGTTTCTAAAACTTTATTTGCTTCCTCTAATTGAGATAAAATACTTCCTCCGCTGGTAGTTGCAGTTCCGCCTGTGTTAGTAGTATTAGGGTTCAAACCCGTGGAAGAAGAGCTAATGTCTCCTCCTCCATTCAGTTCTGCGAGTAAACTTAAGTAAGCCGTCTCCTGAGTTTTAAAAGCGCTCCTAGCAGTCTCCAATTCTGTGGCAATCTGCTCAGCAGTACGATTTCCTACATTTTGGACCGCGTAGTCGTAAACTTTTTGAGCCCTGTCTTTCTTTTGCTGAAGTAGATTTAACTCTTCTTTGGCAATTTTCAGCTCCAACTCCGCGCTTGTATAAATGAACGAATCCGAGCCCCCTGCATTTACGAGTAGGCCCTGGCCAACCTCGGTTCCTCTCATGTCTTGGTCATGGATCTGATTCTGAGAAGCACTGACTATATTACGAATTCTTGTTTCTAGGCCGGTCCAATAGTTGAGCTGATTCTGATATTCAGTAATAATTCCCGGTCCGTAGCCGCTACCTGCGGCGTTGGCACGATCCAGCGCCTCCCGGAAGAATTGCTTGTTTGAAGTTATAGTCGCTAAAGTATCGGCTCCTCCGCTGACTACGTTTTCAATCCCGCGAACGTGAGCCTGCCACTGTTCATTATTTGTGGCTATAGTACGATCCAGCTCAGTGATCGCTTTTTGTTTATTTTTTTGTAAATCGGAGGCGGATTTATCCCAAGCCTCCAGTCCCTTTTGAATTTGTGCTTGGACGGTTTTTGTCCAATTTTCCTTTGCAGTTATGACTTGATTGTAAGCTTCGGTCCAATCGCCTTCTCCGCTTTTCCATTGCTGACCAGTCGCATCATCAAATCTTAATTTACCAAGAACCAAATCATCGATGGCGCCCTGCCATTGACTTTGTCCGTCTTGCAAAGCTTTTAGGAACTTAGATTGATAATCCTCTCCCTCTATGGCCGAAATCGGCGGAGCGATAAAGGATCCATCCGGTGGAAGAATTCCGCCATAGTTATCTTGGATTTTTCTCTTTGCGCGGTTTATTAATAAAATTGCAAGTTCAGATGGATTCGTTTCTTGCGCGATTCGGTTTTCCAAATCATCGTTTTCGTTTTCCTTAGCAACAAATTGGGCCCTATAAGAACTGACGAGTGCTGACTCTTCATACGAATACTCGGCCAAAAAATGTTTCTTAATCTGAAATAGCGAAACTAAGAATGAATCTCTCTCATCTTGGCTCGAAAAACTAACACCTTGACTCAATCCTACAAGCTTTTGATCTAGCTCCCCTTCCCAATCAGAACGAATAGCGCTCAGAATACTTGTCATTGAGCCGTCGAAGAGATTCACTTTTTCACTAGCATTCTCTCCGCTTCTTGACAACTGCTCGGCTTGTGCAATCGCCTGAAAAATTATATCCTTATCAATATTACTAATGGTGCTTTCCAGACTGCTACCAGTAACCCGAGCTTTCCAGTCGCCCTTCCTAGTATCGATTTCTCTTTGAACGTCCGATTCCCATTCGGCTAGAACTACTAATTTATCTTTTTCTAATTCAATTCTTAGCTGGTCTCTATCTGCCTGTGAGTTTTTTAGGAGCTCCTTCTCTATTTCGCGCTCAGCGCCTGCTTCCCAATCAGCCCTTAAGAGTCGCGTTCCTTGCAGGAGGGTCTGATCCCAGTCTGACTCGTTACTAGCACCGTCTGCTTTTCGATACTGCCTTTCTAATTTTCCATCGGAACCGTTTCTCCATAAATCCCGAAACATACTCGGATCCGCCGCTAAAGGAGAAAGGGCGATATCCAATATCACGATGGAGGTTAACGCATATTTTACGAGACTTAAGAAAAGAAGTCGGAGATACTTCCCGAGTTTCCGCTTACTTCGTTTAACACTTGTAGGAGTAAGAAGGCTCCGAAATTGGAGATCGCTCCATGACATAAAAGTGGAGTATTTATTTTTAGGTTCCCATTTACTTTGGGATAGAGAGATGTGGAATATTTTTTGGAAAAGATAGTTAAAGAAGCTTTGAATTTTCGCTAAACGTAGTTTCATCTTGAATTAACCTCTCCCTTCTGGGTCGCTGTGAGTTAAGCGGGAATAATAACGAGTTAGTTTTCGATTAGGTATGAGTTCTGCTCGGTGAGGTGCAATGGACACAGCTTGATACTTACTAACCCATTCAAATTGGATTGCCTTACGGAATGAGACAGCTTTGCCTTTAATGGTAATTTCTCTCTGAGTTAAGGCAAAGCCAGGGAGCAATATTAGCGAAAAAGAAAACGGATGTGAAAGGTCTCGGACGCTTAAGCTCATCAAGTTCACATCAAATCCATGATAAAATCGGATATTTGATTCTATAATTCCGAATCGAATCGACTTGACTACAGAATCCTCCCACTCTAACTCCCAAAGATTGTGATGAAGCTGGGAATCGTAACTTGAAATCGAATGAGATTCTACGACCTGCAAATCAGATTTACTCGGAAGACCCTGAGAGTTTTCAGGCAATAGTGAATCAAAGAGAATTTTGGATAGAAAAGCGTCGTCCTTATGCTCCCAGTTGGCCAGGACAACTCCACCAAAATAACTGGAATTGGTAACCCTGTTACCATTCCACTGGACGAAACTTGAAATTGAGTGCGCGAGCAGAGAACCACTAAGAAAGAACAAGCAAATGCCTTTCCTAGAAAAAAAACGATGCACTGCTCTATTATTTCTCAATTCGCTTAACAATTGCATGACGCTTTAAAATTTTTTCGATTCAAACACTTTCTTCGATGAAAGTCTTTGTCGCGGTAAGGACAGACAATATTTTCATCTTGCCAAGTATTTTTTTGCTTTTCGCTCTATTTTAGAAGTCGCCTAACAATCTTTTCTTTTGTTTGAAGACTTTGCTTGTTAGTTGATGAAATTGTACGCACTTCGAAGACACATTAGGGACGAACGGATATTTACTGAGTTCAGTCGGTAACAAGAACCAAGCTAGTTTTCGGTCGCGGTCGATGTCGCCGCTAGAAAGTCCCTGAGGATTCCAGTCCTATACCTCGGCAAAAGGTGCTAGATTTTTCTGATACTCAGCGAGCCCTAAATCACAGGCTTCTTCTGATAAATTGTATGCCCTAAGAATTTGTACGCATCCGAGATTCCAAACAGAGTCTCGGAGTGCCCGATGACCAGGAGTCCTCTATCTTTCAGGACGGATTCAAAGTTTTCGAAGATTTTCTTTTGTGTAGCTTTATCGAAATAGATGATCACGTTTCTACAAAATATGCAGTCCATCTTTTCAGGGAGCGGATAGGGAGCTTCCAAAAGATTAATTTTTTTGAATTCAATCATGGAACGCATCTCCGGTTTGACTTGAAAATACTCAGTCTTGGGGTCAGAAGGATTTTCCACTTGCACGAAGTATTTTTTTCTAAGTGCAACATCGACTGGTTCCAATCGATCCACTTTGTAAATTCCTTCCTTTGCAGTATTGATCACGTTCGTGTCAATATCGGATGCATAGATCTTGATATCCCAGCCTGGTTTAATGCTGAAATAAGAACTGCATGCGATTGCTATCGAATAGGACTCCTCTCCGGTTGAACACGCGCTAGACCAAATTCGGACGGTTTTCTTCCCTCCGGCTTTTGCCCTCTCTTCTAAAGAAGGAAAAAAGGTATTCTTTAAATATTCAAAATGGTGGATTTCGCGAAAAAAATCGGTTTTGTTCGTTGTGATTCGATTGATCAGTTCTGTAAGTTCGCTTTGAAAGTAACTCGGCTCTTTTTGCAACTTTCGAATATATTCCGAAACGTTTGCCATCTTATGATATCTCGCGCGAGAATTTAATCTCGATTGAACCATTATTTTTTTATGATCTGCGAGAAAGATTCCGGTCTCCCGGTACATTAGGTCTTTTATAAATTGAAATTCCTCATCACTAATTTGAACTAAGTGAGAAAAGGCATCATCCATTCTTTAGTGAATTCCGAGAATTTGATCTAGCGAAACCAGCTTGATAATTTCCTGCAATTTAGAAGAAACATTGATTGTTTCTAACGGGATTCCCTGCCCCTTTAAGCGATTCGCAAAAGCCACTAACGCGCCTAAAGCGATCGAAGTCAATATTTGAACTTCTTTCAGATCTAAAGTTACAGATTTTGGATTTTCCAAAATATAAGAATTCAGATAATTTCTTAAAGATTCGTGATCCTCGTTTAAGATCTCGTAATTTAACTTAATTACTACTGTACTTGGCTTATCCATGAAATTTATCCGACGTTAGGGTTCCTCTCGAAAATACATTCCTGAATTCCCGGGAAAAGGAAAGGAAAAAGCTATTTTTTCTGGATTGGATAAAGAATAGCAGGTTTTTGGCAATTAGAAGTGTTAAAAAACAGGCCCCGGGATACATCCGGGTTGGATTGAGTGAAAATAGGAATCGTAAAACATCTAAATGCTAGGCCGTTGACTTGGGGTTTCGAACATAATCCGGAGCACAAAATTGTCCCCGAAAATCCTTCCATTCTACGGGACTACCTGCTCAGGGGCCTAGTGGATGTGGGGCTAATTTCTTCCATTGAGTGCCTAAGAAATTCAGAGGTACTGCACGTTTCCAAAAAAGTCGGAGTATGTGCCTCCCAAAAAGTACGATCCATAAAATTCTTCAGAAACAAAAAGGAACCCTATCCCCCCTTTCGCGTGTTAACCGATAACGGTTCTCGCACGAGCATGGCATTAGTGCGAGTCCTGCTTCATATGGACTCTGGAATCTTACCGGAAGTAGCTCCTACAGATCCAAGGATCATCAAGCAGGAAATCCAACTGGGAAGAGGGTCGCACATGCTATTTGGGGATAACGCCTTATTTGCGGAATGGGATCCGGAAGTTTATGAGGCGATCGATCTGGCTGAATGGTGGTACAAAGTAACCGGGACTTCTTTTATTTTCGCTCTTTGGGCCACCAAAAAACCGTTAGAATTGTCCGATTCCTTTTTTGAAGAATCCCTAGAATATGGACTCAAAAATCTAGATAGCATTATTGAGAACGAGTCCCGCCTTCCCAAAGATTTAGTTCGAAAATACTTATCTGAGGAGCTGCATTACAAGATTACGGAATCCGATTTAAAGGGACTAGAAACATTCGGAAACTACTGTAATGACTTAGGGATTCTTTAATCCATCCTTAGAAATGAAAAAAGGAAAAAGAGTGCAAATTAAGACTAGATTGCCTGTATAGATAGCCAAGCTATTTCGGTTCCAGGAGGAACTACTTGCGATAGTTATCGCTTCTTTCTTTGTGTAGGAAAAAATAGTTCTCAGTTCCCGCATTCAGTAAGTGAAAGTTGATAAGCGATAATTGTTAATAACAATTCACAATCAATAAACGATCGTGATTCTGAAATCCCAGGATTTATTCCCTGCTCTTTCTACGGTATCAGTAAGAGGCAAACGATAACTCAGTCTTCCTAGATTCACTTCTCCCCGGTTCGAGGTACAGATAGATGCGATCGGAAACGCGACTCTAAACGCCATAGAATTATTTCGGAGCAGACGAAGAGTTTCGGAGAATACTTTTTTCTCTCCTTCCATTTTGCTAGATTCATTCGATTTGGAAACGGACGGAAATTCTCGTTTAAAGTAGACCGTTCTTTCTTTTCTCCGGATCTGGACGCTTCCCAGAAGGATTCCTTCTAATTGCGTAACGTCCGAGAACTCCACCTTGTAAGACACTTTTGCTTTTTCCTTAAACGCTCCAGGCTCCGCATCAGAAGATTCAATTTTTTGCATGCTATAATCCTTTAGAGTCACACTCTTTGCAAAAAATTCTTTGTTTAAGCGATTGATAATCTCTTCTTTTCTAGTGGGTAAAAATTTGATCAGAGATTCGTCGGATTTTTTTTTGGTAGGAACAACGTAGCTTACTTCTAGGGTTCCGGAAAAGTCCGGATTGATCGTCAAAGTTTCTTCGTAGTCAAAACAACCGGTTAGAAAAATTGCAAGAATCGGAAGGCAAAATTTGAGAAAGCGCAAGAAACCGGGGGCCATACCCTCTCATTCGCGCCGGTCCTGCGGATTCCGTCAACGTGAAAAGGAGATCCCACATAAGTCAAAAATGGGGATCTCCTACGAATTATATTCGGTTTATTTGGATACCGGATACGCTTCGTTTCCGTGTTCCAGAATATCTAGGCCCTGGATTTCCTCGTCTTCTGACACTCTAAGTCCGATTGTGTACTTTAAAGTCAGGAACAAAACGGAGGATGCGCCAAAGGACCAGACAAAAGCGATCAAGATCCCGGTCAATTGAGTGATTACCGGATCAAATCCGCCGCCAAAGAATAGCCCTTTGATCCCACCATAAGCTTCTTCCGCAAATAGACCTGCGGCGAGAGTTCCCCAGGCTCCACAAACTCCGTGCACCGAAACGGCTCCTACAGGGTCATCGATCTTGATTTTGTCGAAAAAGATGACGCTAAATACTACGAGAACTCCTGCTACCAGCCCTATCAAAACTGCAGAACTGATACTCACATTCGCACAGGGAGCCGTAATCGCTACTAGACCGGCGAGTGCACCATTCAATGTAAGACCTATATCTGGTTTTTTGAATAGAATCCAGGTTACAATCATTGCAGCAGTAGCACCTGCCGCTGCAGCCATATTCGTCGTAACTGCGATGATGGCAAAGTTTCCACCACCTACGGATGTTGTGGAGCCCGGGTTAAATCCGAACCACCCAAACCAAAGAATAAATACTCCAAGTGCGGCAATGGTCATGTTGTGTCCGAGAATCGGGACTACCTTTCCGTCCTGGTATTTGCCCAAACGAGGCCCAAGAATCAGAGCTCCTGCCAAGCCTGCCCAACCGCCGACAGAATGCACTACAGTAGATCCTGCAAAATCGATGAATCCTTTTAACTCCAAAAATCCTTTGTTCAAACCCCAGAGACCCGCCCAAGCCATGGATCCGAAAACTGGATAAATCAATCCGGTAATCACAATCGAGAAAATTACATAGGAAATAAACTTGGTCCTCTCAGCCATCGCTCCGGATACGATCGTCGCAGCAGTTCCCGCAAACACCATTTGGAAGATCAAAAATGCGAAGCCCCATTTGTCAGGCACACCGTCTTTTACGATAAGGCTCTCGGCAAATCCAGGACTACCAAATCCGAATCCTGTAAGCAATTGAGGTCCAAACATAATGGAAAAGCCGATCAGCCAAAAAAATAAAGAACCTAACGCAAAGTCCATGAAGTTCTTCATTAAAATGTTCACCGTATTTTTTGCTCTTGTAAAACCAGCTTCTACGAGAGAGAAACCGGCTTGCATAAAGAAAACTAGAAATGCAGCGATGCACGTCCAAAGCCAATTGACCTCGGATCGTAAAACGGCATCCGACATTGGCGGAGGTTCAGCCGTCCCGCCTTGTGCAAACAATCCGCTCCCAGCAAGAGCGAGCATAAGTACTGCTAAACTACGCATAGATATTCTTAGTCTCCTTTCTCTGTAAATAGTATCTTTTTATAAAGTTCAAACGGCGGCCTGCCGCATTTCGGTTCCTAGTGCTTCTTCTTCTAATTTTTTCCGAACTACTTCCTCCAACTTCTTTAAGGAAATTTTTAAGTATTCATTAGTGGGAGCACTTTTGATTCCTTGCTGTAGGACCTTGACTGCCTTTGCGGTTTCATTTTCCTTCAAGTAGCATCTTGCCAGCCTTAGGCTGGACTTTGCGTAGGTATGATCCATTGCTAAGGATCTTTTCAGGGATTTCTTCGCATCCTGGATATTTGCTAATTCGTAATAAGCTCTACCTAGAATGTAATGGATATGCGCGGATTCTTCTCCACTGGTTCGGATGTATTTTTCCAGGAACTGAACGCTCTTTTCGAAGTTTCTATCTCGGTAGTACATTTTACCAAGCAGAACCAGAGTGTCTTTTAAAGACTCATCCATCGAAAAAACTTCCAAAGCCTTTTCGTAAGCTAACTGATCTCTTTTTTCTTTGGCTGCGGTTTTCGCCATTGCCAACAAGGATCTTGCTTTTCCCAGTTCCGGATTGCACTGGATGGCAAGTAAGGAGAGGTCATCGCCTGTCCTAGTGTCTCCTTTAAATTTCTTAAATCTACCGATCAAAGAACCGATGAGGTCGGAAGCATAGATCTTGTCTCTCTGCTCTTCTATCGTGGATTTTTCCTGACGAATCCATTCTATGAATCTCTGGTTGCCTAATTCCTGTCTTTGCTCGTTCTTTTGTTCTACGATTCCATCTGTCGAAAGGAAAAGAATGTCTCCGGGTAATATTTTACCTTGCTTTTCCTGAAAGTTACTTCTTTCTACTTCAAAAATTCCTAATGGAACTCCGTCGGTATCAAGTTCCTCGATGCGACCGGCAGCATTGTGATAATGCAACATTTTTTGGTGTGCAGCGTTCACATAAGAATATGTATAATCGCTGTAAGCTTTCAGGATGAAAGCGGTAAAGTAAGTTCCATCTGGAAGCTGAGGCCGAATCGATTCTCCTAATTCGGCAAGAATTTCGGTCAAACCCATTCCGAGTGCAGAGCAACGACGGAACTGATAGTGAATCGACATAGTAACCAAAGCCGCAGGAATTCCATGTCCAGAAACGTCGGCGATAATCACTGTGATCGAATTCCCTTGACGAACTACATCGAAGTAATCTCCCGATACTTCGGTCATCGGTTCATAGTGAGTCCCAAAATGCAAACCGTTCCAAGGAGGGATTTGAGTATTGACGATTTGGCTTTGTACATTTCGCCCCATCTTCATATCCCATTCTAATTGCTTCAGAATGGTCGCCTCTCTTTCGTTTGCTGCAACCAAGCCCATGATCAACCTAACGCCTGTTAGCGCCAATGCTAGCTGCGAAGCAAGTGCTTCCAAAATTTCAAGATCGTCTTCCCGATAGAAAAACTCCGTTTCAGATTCGACAGATATAGTTCCTAAGCAATCTTCCTTATAATTGATCGGAACACACATCACCGACTTGGTGGTTTCTCCTTCATCCATGTATTCCGGATGATGAGTCAGGTCTTGAATGATTAGTGATGACTTGGTCTTATATGTAAAACCGGAATATCCTTCGTCTGCGGAAAGCTTTCTACGAGGAGGAGAAGTCTCGACAGAAAAGCGAACCGGATGTAGGAACTTATCCTTTCCCCACATGCGAACTGTAGTATTATCACATTC
Source organism: Leptospira perolatii (assembly GCF_002811875.1). Lineage (GTDB taxonomy): Bacteria > Spirochaetota > Leptospiria > Leptospirales > Leptospiraceae > Leptospira_B > Leptospira_B perolatii. The sequence goes on along the minus strand of NZ_NPDZ01000009.1, from coordinate 33,238 downwards.
AAAGATATCCTTACATAAACTGAGGACGATATCGTACAGCTCTTCTTCTTTATCAGCGTTCGCAAATTCCTTACTGATATAAAGAAGGATATCGATTTTGTTTTTTTCCGTTAAACCTCCGACGACCTTTCTCGCGCCGCGAAAGTTGACTACCTTTCTCTGTCCGAATTTGAGCTCTATCATAGTTGAACCTCAACGATTCCGATGTTTTGGGATCCGCATGGCACTTTCCCAATCTATATGCAAATAGCGTACCATACCAGCTAACGGGAACAATGTGCCTAATTTGTAGAATTAAATTAACAGAGTGCTCAACTTATAAGCATGATGGTGAGACGAATCGGATCCGATTGATGAATAAAAAGATAGGATGTTGATTTTTAAGGAAGAATTCCTAATTATAACCTGAGCTTTTTCCAGGCGGAACCGAATCCTTTTCGGATTTTTCCCATCCAACTCACTTTTTTTTGAGTTCCGTAGTTTCTCAAAAATTCCTCGATTTTGGGAAATAGGTCGTCCTCCGCCTTTTCCGCCAAAAGTAGACAACCGTGGCCATAGTCTTCGGAGCTTCCGTTTTCTTTCGAAACCACGTAGAATTTTTTCACTTTCGCCTTAGCTCTCTCGTAAACGAATCGGACTGTCTCAGGAGTACCAATTGCATCCTTTGCACCGGCGATGAAAAAACTCGGAACAGTTATCTCTTTTTGGTTTTCGATATAATCATAAAATCCGTTCAGGGAAGTCATTCGCTTGGTTTCAATCCAACTCATGAACTGCTCGATGACTCCTTCGCTGATATTTTCGATCGCGTTCTTCATGACTTTCTTCACAGTTTTTCCGGAAGTAGCCTTCGGATTATAGAGCATTTCATCAACGGGGGTAAATATCTCACCTGCTACCGGAGCGAGCATCGATGCTCCGAATTTTAGATCCAAAACTTTTCTCGCTCTAGGAAATCTAGACAGCAGTCCAATCAAACTCAAACCAAGATGGTTTAAGTTCCCAGGTCCACCCATAGCTACAAAACAAGCGATCTTTTGCTTATCTTCCTTTTTGCAAATTCCCATGTAGGCATACATGATCATTGCACCCATCGAATGTCCGACCCAATTGATCCTTGGTTTTCCGGTGATCGCCATTACTTTTTCGATGATCGCGGGCACATCATATTTCGCTAAATCATCAAATGTAAAATCTTCGTAACCGCTATTACTTTCGTGATACGAACTACCTGCTCCGCGTAGAGAAACCGCAAATACTTCGAACCCTCTTAGTTTTAGAAAATAAGGAAGAGAATGCCGTTTATCCAAGTCAGCGACGAACTTGTTTGTGGCAATCCCGTGTACTACGATTACCGGTGCAAGCTCCTGTATCGGTTGCTGCGGAATGTGACGATGAAGCGCAATGTTCCATCCGTCTTTCGTTCTCGCAAAGTGCACTTCATCCGCTATATCTACCTGTCCGTAGAATCTGGAGATCCAGTCTAATAAAATCGGATAAGATAAAAGTAAAAGGATCAATAAAATAGATAACAGAATCGCAAAGGAGGAGGCGAATACAGCAAAGGCGAGAATTGCTAAGAAAGTGGTAATAAAATAAAATGGGCCTCTACGATTCTTAAGAATTGCAATCACTACTTCGAGAATGCTTTCTGAAAATATGGATGTCAAGTATTCCCGAACATGCTTGCCTAGAAATTTCAAATGGTCAGTATGACAAATGAGACATCCAAACCGCTTCACAGTGAATAGTCGATCATGGAACGAAAGATAGATTACAAATTCTACCGTTCTCCTTCGGGATGGTACACGATGGTGGTGCCGGGCCATTGGCAAACCATTGTAATCGAAGGAATTCCTGCTTTTTTTGAGGAAAACGGGGCCGGCGCGATGCAGGTCTACGCTTTCGAAAATAAGGAAGGCACCTTTCATCCAGAACAAGAGCTGGAACGTTACTTGTCCACGCACGGAATTGTGTACGAAGCAGACAAAGCGGCTTTTTTCGATAACAACGAAGGTGGACAAATCATTGCCTGCGAATTTCTAAAAGAAGATCGGCACTGGATGGTCTATCTGGTTGCCACAAAAAAGAGAATGGTGCTAATCACTTATAACGGAGACGAAGAGCCGAGCGAAGAACTCGCAGAGCAATTGACAACGGTCGTAAGCTCCATTCGCATTATCGAATCCTAAACATCGCTTGCTCGAATCCAATCTTTCTTTTATACTCTTCTACCATGTTCCAGCATTCCGAATTCATTGACGCGATCTTCGGAGATAAGCGCTCTTTTACAGTTGAGCACAGGATGATAAATTTTCTGTGTATTCTAAATGCGATTTTGAATCTTGGCGGTCTGCCAATTTTGGTGCTTTATGAGAATGCTCAGTTCCTTATCCTACTGAACGGTGGTGCGGGACTTTTCTATTTCGGCTGCTATTTGGCTTCTAGATACTGGCACAAAAAAAGACTGATCGTATGGCTGATCATGACTCTCGGACAATTTGTATTGTTTGTTAATGTGTTGGGAAATGCCGGTACGAATGGAGGGGCACATTACTATTTAATTATGACTTCCGGCCTAGCCGGCTATTTGTTGGCTGAAGTATTCGAAAAAATTCTAGCCATTCTATTAGCTGTATCCTTTGGGCTTTCGATTATTTTAATAGAATACTTTCACCCGGAATGGATCGTAAAGCATGCAAGCTTAGAGGAAAAATTCCTAGACGTTTCCTTAAATTACGTAGGCATTATGATCCTAATCGGAATTACTTCTTTGATATTTTCGAAATCACTGGAAAACGAAAGAGAAAAATCAAAGCGTTTGCTGTTAAGCATTTTGCCTGAATCAATCGCAGAGGAACTTAAAAGCAACGACAAGGTCAGACCGACTCATTATGACAATGTAACCGTACTTTTTACGGACTTCGTTGGGTTTACGAGAATCTCAGAACAAATGAAGCCGGACCAGCTTGTTGCGGAGCTTGATTTCTGTTTTAGACAATTCGATAGAATCTCCGAATCTTTTGGATTAGAAAAAATTAAAACGATCGGAGATGCTTACATGGCGGTCGCCGGACTCCCTGAACCAAATCACTCTCATGCGATCGATGCGATTCTCGCCGCACTCGCAATGAATCGATGGATGCAACTCAGAAAATTAGAATTCGAACACCAGAACTCCGAATACTGGAACATGAGAATCGGACTCCACAGCGGACCTGTGGTGGCAGGAGTCATCGGAGAAAGAAAGTTCGCATACGACGTATGGGGTGACACAGTCAATACCGCGAGTAGATTGGAGTCAGGAGCCGAGCCCGGCACGATCAATATTTCCGAGGCCGTTTATTTTACTGCTTCCTCCTTTTTCAAATGCATTTCCCGAGGAGAAATCAGAGTGAAGGGGAAAGGCCCGCTTCACATGTACTCCGTGCTCGGAATCCTTCCTCAATACTGCGACGAACAAGAAAGGCCGAATTCACTATTTTGGAAACTTTATCAAGATAGATTCCAACGAAAAGATTCTTCGAGTCAATCGGTCCGCCTAGGCACCTGATTTAGATTTCATTTTTTTATAAAATAGATAAGGCGCAATTGCCACCCAAAGTATGATCAACCCCCAAAACTGACCCGCAAAAATGTTATGAACATATAAAAAATCCATCACAGATTTTCCCTGGGAGAAAACCATCATCGAAACTTCAAACATTTCGGTCATGATTGCCCAAAGAACTCCAACCTGAATCGCCTGAGAAGAATTCTTATAAGGCCAAGTTTTGCTAATAAACCAAATCGGAATTCCGATGATTGCGATTCCAGTAAATACAGAAATCTGGTGTGAGACCATTTCTCCGAAAGTTTCTTTGTATGTAAGCTCCCGTAAAAATGCATTTACGAATGCAAAAAACAAAAGAACAAACCAGAGAAAAAAATATTTCAGTAGAATCATTCCTGTAATTCCATCGGATCAATCCATCTCCAGAGTGCCTTTCACCGCTTTTTTCCAACGAGAAAGCTTAGAGTCCCGAGTCCTAGGATCCATTTTTGGACGGAAAACTTTGTATCCCTTCTGGATCGATTTTAGTTCTTCTTGATTTTTCCAAAAACCGCAAGCCAAACCCGCTAAGTAGGCTGCGCCTGTAGCGGTCATATCAGGCTCTGGGGCGCGCTTCACTTCTACATTACAAAAGTCAGATAGACATTGCAGCAAAATGTCGGATTGGGACACCCCACCATCTACCATGATCTCCGTGACCGGAACCTTGGTGTCTTGTTTAATTCCTTCGAGTATTTCATATAAGCTTAATGCGATTCCCTCAAGAACTGCCCGGGCCACGTGCCTTCTGTGTGTCGCGAGAGATAAACCGAATATTGAAGCCTTTGCCCTAGGATTAAAATGAGGATATCTCATTCCAGAGGCGGTTGGAACAAATATAACTCCCTCTGTATCCTGAGTCTGGGCGGCGAGTTCGTTTAACACTTTCGGAGTGTCGGATAATCCGATCCCTTTTCCGAGCCAATCAATCAATGTTCCTGCGGTGGCGACATAGCCTTCCAGCATGTAAGTAGGAACTCCTCCAAGCTGCCAAGCAACCAGAGGGAATAATCCTTTTTTCGAAAGCTTCGGCTTGTTTCCCATATTCATGTCAACGAACGCACCGGAGCCTTGGGAAATCTTTACCCCTCCTCTTTCAAAACAGCAATGACCGTATAACGCAGCCATCTGATCTCCGACCACTGCGCGAATCGGAATTGAGATTCCGTTAAACAACTTCGGATCAGTGACTCCAAAATCTGAGCCTGTATCTCTTACCTTTGGAAATATTTTCATTGGAATTTTAAAAATTCCGCATAAAGGGCCATTCCACTGTAATTGAAAAGGGTTAAACATTCCTGTCACGGTAGCATTCGAAGGATCGCTCAGATGTTCTTTTCCCCCGGTGAGCTTATATACAAACCAAGTGTCGAGAGTTCCGAAAAGAATTTCTCCTTTTTGCGCCCTCTTCCTTAGTTCCGGATTTCTATCAAAAACCCACTTCAAACGAACCGAAGCGTGATCGGTCGTGAACCTTAGCATGTATGTTGCAATCATCATCGGGTGCCCAGTCAATTTTCCGATCGCACCTGATATGATTTGGATGAATCTCCAAAGTTTGTGAGAGTTCATCTGGTCGGCCGTATCCCCCGATCTAACATCTGCCCAACTGATTAGCTTGGTTAAAGGTTTGCCTGTCTCCTTTTCCCAGAGCAAAAAAGATCCCCTTTGGTTGCAAATTCCAATTCCGGCAAAATTAGAGGGATGAAATTGTTTCTTCTTTATAATTTTCTTAACAATAGAAAGCAGTGCCTTCCAAAGCACTTCTGGATCGTGTTCCAAAGAACCAGGCTCTTTCGTAATCGGAGGAGTTTTTTCGTACTGCCTTTCTACAATACTTCCTTTCTTATCGAATAAAATTGCTCGTATTCCGCTCCCACCACTATCGATGGAGAGAACATATTTATCTTTTGACTGGGCCATTTTGTCCGTTTTCCTTTCGGAAGAGATTTTAAGAAAAAGAAATCGGAGTCAATGAAGGTTTATAGAAAGGTTCTAAAAATGGAAAAAAGTTAGCGAAAACTAGAAAGCTATTTAGGAATGGACAAGCAAGTGAGAACTCCGAAGAAGCTCTTCACTTACTGTCATGGATACATTATGCAAGCACACTCTTTAGGTGGCCCATTAAACTAACAGGATTTGCGTGAACAATGTCCTTAGGCATTTTATGATAAATCTTTTCACGGGTATGATCATCAAGTTTACTTAATACCATTCCCATAAATCCGGGTTCAGAGATGAGTATGAAATTGGAAAAGGAGTCTTTCTTCCTTTCTAAGTTTACAAAATCCGATAGCTTGCCTGCAAATGCTTCCGCAACTTTTCGTTTCGGCTCTCGTTCATACGTTAAATCAAAATCGGCACGAGGCGACTGTCCTTTTTCGGTAGTCAGTTCCGCATTGCTTAGCCTTCCATCCGGATTCTCCATAGACTGGAGAAGTTTCAAACCTTGGCTAGGGCCTTGGTATTCGAAAATCTTAGCTTCACTTCTATTTGCTACCACCACCCACTTTCGTTTCATAAGCTGTCCCCCTTTTAAAAAAACTGACATCGTATCCCGATTCGGAATCAAATGGCTCCATAGTTTTAACCTAGGCGAGTACCTCAGTCCAACCCTTTTCTGCAAATCTATGTTTTTCAACACAAGATAATTATCAGTGCCCACTGTGTGCTTCAAGTAACCTTAGAATCATTTAAAATTCTGCCATAAGTTCCTGTATTGAATTAGCTATCTTTATCGAGATGCGTGAATGAATCAAAGTTACTTCATCATAGAATTATAATTTGTTTTCGAAAGGACCAGCACCGAAAAGATTCAAAACGAAAGCCGGTTTCAGAGAAGCTGTGGTTCTTATGATCAGGGTAATTTTTGGAATGCAGGTAAGCTTCACGATTTCTTGAGATAGATCCTAGATTGCAGGAAGTACTACGATGAAAGCCACTTTCGTTTCACTCGTTAGGTGGCTCGTGAGATGGATTGTTCGCATTTTATCATGATTTTGATTCCAGGTCTCATTTTCAATTGACAAAAAATGAGATTAAATCCTAAGTGAGATCCAGACTCATTTGGTGAAGTTGCCAAGGCAATCACCCAAATATTGAGAATTTATTTGCATTAGGATACCAAAATGACCAGAACAGTTTCTTTCCTTATTCCTGCAGTTTTCTTACTTCAGAGCTTAGCTTGTTTCGAATCAGGAACTCCGGATAAGCCAGACTCCGCTACATTAGCACTAGCCAGCTTTTTGGAAGGAACACCCACCACAGAATGCGAAACTCTTTTTGACGACAGCTCGGCCCAAATCCAGCCGCTTTGCCAACCGCAAGCAGGCACTGGGAAACACTACCGTTTGGAAGGAATTCGCACAACCGCGAGCCACTTTACGGTTTATTTTTATCTAGGTTTGGCCAGCGGACTCACTGGGACCACAGCTCCAACTCCTACTCAGGGTGAATTTAGATTTACGCTCTACCACGGTTGCCCTTCAGGATGTGGCCCGAGTCCGATTCCACCACAGTCTTACGCCAATTACGGGGACAATAACAACGTAAATACGACAACTACCTTTGATTCTTTTGCAAGCATACCATCCACAGTTTGCGTGGATGTTTCCGAAAACACCCCTCCGAGAGTTACCATCTGGGCAACAGGAATCAATGGAGCCGATTGTTTGCAAAGGAGCACACTTAAGGCATCCACCTCGATCTTGGATAAAAGCGATTGGCCCAACGCAAACCCGCTCAATACGCGAAATGCGTACGTAAAACGGGGAAGCGCCGGCGGGACCCTCGTCAAAGCGGTAGTTTCATCCATTCCAGTTTTATAATATTCCAGTACTTTCGACGAAGTGAAGTAAGGAAGAAACTCCATCAGTTCGCCGAAAAACCATCTAATTAAGCTCATTGCCTTGAAGCGAGGTGAGACAAATTGAAGCACTTTTTTTTAATATTCTTTTTCTGTATATTATCTTTTTTGAATTGTGGCCTGGACACGGCTTCGAGCGGAGATGATTCTCTGATGATTGCGCTCATGGACAACGGATTCGGTGGTTCAGCCCAAGGCGAAGTGATTACAGTTTCCGAATCCGATTACTTTTTGACCAGAGTAAATGCGGCGTCTCAATCCGATTGGGTTTATGTAAGCCTGGACGCTGGCGGACTGAAAACCTCTAATTCAGGAGATTGGGACCTAAGGTTCAAAAGATTTTGGATTGGAACAAATAGCGGAACCGGCGGACCCAAGAACGGGGGATCTTGTGACTCTGGCTCTACCAACTGGAATCAAACCTTCAGCGGTTCAGAATGCACAGTGCAAGTGGACTCCTCTCAATCGCAACAAGGACAGTCCGGAACACTCACAGAAAATGTAAGTCCTTCCATGGCCGATTGGTACTCGTACAATGGAAGCACTCATATCTTAACTCCTACATCAAATGTTTATATCATCAGATCGAGTGATGGGGCAGATTTATTTTCTCTGCAAATGAGGGACTATTACAGCGAAGCCGGTACTAGCGGTTACCCTACTTTTAGATGGAGAAGATTGTGATTTGCAATCGATTCTTACTCCGCAAGCACGCTGTATTCTTTGCACTGCTCTTGCCTTTTCCTTTTCATACATTTCTGACGGCAGATGAAACGATTCCTCCTAAACACGGAAGTAGCGGTGCAGATCCAAGAAATCCAAACGGTAAAAATGAAAACGGTTGGAAAAACGAAATCACTGTGACCGGAACCAGGAGGCGCGGACTTCTTAAGGATTCAACAATCGCCACAGAGGTGATTACGAGAAAAGACATAGATGCGATGGGAGCTAGAGATGTTTCGGATACTTTAGGAAACGTGCCGGGTTTAGAAGTTCGTCCTGCGCAAGCCGGAGAAAGAGGAGAAACGATACGTCTGCAGGGGCTCGGGTCTCAGAGCGTACTGATTCTTGTGGATGGACAAAGGACTACGGGAAGATTCGGAGGTGCCATCGATCTAACCAGATTCAAAGCGGAAGACATCGAAAGGATTGAAATCGTAAAAGGCGCGTCATCTGCGTTATACGGCTCGGATGCGATTGCCGGTGTCATTAATATAATTACGAAAGAAGCGAAAGATCCCTTCCGGGCGGAATTCCGCTCGTTAGTAGGTGGTGGAGAAAAAAATTATTTCGGCCCGTATTTGGAATACAGAAACTACGGATCTGTAGGCATTAGAAAAGAGAGAATCTCAACTCAGTTTACATCTGGATGGCACAGGGGCGAAGGTTATGATCTAACTCCCGACGCCACGCAAGGACCCAGAAACGGAAGGGAGGCAAGCCTCTCTTCTTCCTATTCCCCCTTCCCAACGGATATGCCCAAATCGGTGCAGTATTTTATTGCGACAAGAAAAATTCCGTATTCTCCTCCGTTAGAGTCCACTTCAGGAAGCGCATTTAACGATTTAAACGTTTCTAATAAAACAATTTTTAAATATTCCGAAAATCTAACGTTAACCGGACAATTTTACTACAGATATCTGGACCAGGGAGCGGTAGATGCCTCTCCGCCCAAAGCCGTTTTCGATAGAAGAAACAGAACCCATGACTTTATGGGAGCCTTAAACTCGGACTGGGAGTTTGCAAAAAATTGGAACCTGAATTTAAATCTGAACTATTCCAGGTTTCAGGATCTGTTCACTTACGATCAGCGCAAATCGGACGACCTGGACAAGAAGGAAAGGACTGACAATGCAGTTACGGAATTCAGATCCAGAATTGATCGAAAAATTTCAGAAAATCATGTTCTTTCCATTGGAGCCGAGACTTTAATAGATCAATTATCATCCGCAAGGATTGCACCTGATTGCAAAAGGAATTTTCCGAACATTTGCCCCGAAGATATTCGCCCTTCTTCAGGAAAGCCGGACACAAAGAACGGAAACGCTTTTCGAGAAAGAAACGCCTTTTACGTACAGGATGAATGGAGAATTTCGAACGCTCCTAGAGTTCAAATCATTCCCGGAATAAGATACGATCACGATTCTATTTATGGAGGAGAACTACTTCCCAAGATGGCCGTTCGTTATGATCTGACGGATCGTATCAAAATTCGGACGGCGGCCGGTTTAGGTTATCGCGCTCCGAGTTTTCAAGACCTATATTTCAATTTTCTGAATCCTGGAGTAGGATATAGGGTCGCAGGAAATCCAGATCTAAAACCAGAACTATCGCGCAGTTATAATCTAGGTTTGGAATACGAAGCCGGAAAACACGCTTGGTTTAGCCTAAACCTCTTTCATAACAACGTAGATAATCTAATCGGTTTTAGGACAAGCACCAATCGAGATCCTTCAGGGTTGCTAGTTTACAAATCTTCTAATTTTCAAAGAGCGATTACGCAAGGAATCGAAACTTCGATAAACATGCGTTTGTCGGAAATAGTTTCCGCCGGTTTCGGATACACGTTTACCGATAGCAAGGACCTACTCACAAAGTTGCCACTGGAAGGAAGAGGTTTCCATCGGTGGAATTTGAATCTGAGGATAGACCACAAAAAAAGCGGAGCTGGTTTGTCTCTCTTTGCGATCATTTTCGGCAAGCAACCTTTCTATTGTACCAAGAATCCACTTTGGTGTGACCCGGAATTTTCGGGCGACCTTGCCATTTTGCAATCCGTGTTTGCCGCAAACGCACAGAAAACGATTCAATCCTTATTCGGATCGATTCCGGATTCTATAGAAAACGCATGCGCAGAACGTAATTTATATTTTTGTACTACACAACCCACTTACGGATTCAGGATGGTGAATCCGCACACGAACTTGAACATTCGAATCTACAAAAGAATCTTGGGCCACTTTCAGTTATTTGCCGGAGTAGATAACGTCCTAGATACTTTTGATTTACGATACAATCCACAAAGACCTAGGTTTTATTACTTCGGAATCGATGGCCAATTTTCTCTCCAGGATGAGGTCTCCTCACCTACAGCGCATTCTTCTAAAGAAAATCAATTCATAAAGGGACAACAAACATGAAAAAACGATTCGTAAATTCGATTTCTATATTAGGAATTTTGATAGTCACTTCTTCCTTGTCGGCAAAAGAAAGCAAACTCCGTATTGTCACTTTAAACGGACCATTAACAGAAATCGTTTTTGCTCTTGGAGAATCTGTAATTGGATGCGATAGCTCCTCGGTTTATCCTGAGAGCACTTTATCTTTGCCTAAAATTGGTTACCAAAGAACCCTCTCCGCCGAAGGAATACTCTCGCTGAAACCTGATTTAGTTTTAGGAAGTCAAGAAGCCGGTCCTCCGGAAACGATCGAACAGATCAAGGCCGCTGGTTTGAAAGTCGTAATCCTGCCTTCCGATCCAGGAATTCCTACAGCGCTGGATAGGATTCTAAAAGTCGGAGATTTGATCGAAAGAAAAAAAGAAGCCGAAGCATTGGTTCAGCGACTGAGACTAAAAGCGAAATCAATTGCGGATCGAGTAAGCAAAGTCAAAGAAAAGCCGAGAGTCATTTTCATTTATTCGAGAGGGCAGCATCTGGCCCAGGTATCGGGCTATGACACTCCAGCTGATGAAATGATCCGTCTCGCAGGCGGCAAGAATGCAATCACTGAATTTAAAGGATTCAGACCTCTTTCTCCGGAAGCAGTGATCCAAGCAAAGCCAGATATTCTACTCATTCCGACAAGAGGCTTGGAAAGTCTAGGAGGGGCAGAAGGCCTCTTGAAACTTCCGGGGATTTTGCAGACTCCAGCCGGAAAAAGCCGAAGAATTCTTTCAATAGATGATTTGGTCTTATTAGGTTTTGGACCTAGATTCGTAGACGGTTTGGAAGAGATGCGAAAGGAATTCGATTCTCAAGGAAGGCGACAATGATTGCACCTCCTTCAAACCCAAATCTTAAAGGCGAATTGATCTCCTTTCTTGCAAAAGTGGCTCCGCCAAAATCGGTAAATCCGGAGCCCAAAAGCAAGCGTTATTGGAAAACGATCGCATTAGTACTTTCTATTTTTCTAATTCTTTTATCAATCGCGTCCTTCAGTTTGGGATCGGTTCATTTGAGCCCGATCGAACTCTGGAGAAATTTATGGGAAAGTTCGGACGAAGGAATCAATTTCATCCTTTGGAATCTAAGAATCCCCCGCTTTTTGCTCTCAGTGATGGTCGGCGCGAGCCTAGCCTTTGCAGGAGCAATCTCCCAAGGAGTATTTCGGAATCCTCTAGTGGATCCCGGTTTTTTAGGAGTCGGGTCAGGTGCCGCCCTAGCCGCTTCGATCTGGATCCTTGGTTCAGAACATTTTTTCAGTTTTCTACCGGATTACCTGAAAGGAAAATCTAGCCTTCTACTTCAAGTTACAGCTTTTCTCGGAGCTCTCTTAGCTACATTCTTACTACATTCACTTTCCAAAAAGGACGTACACCGATTCTCCGCACTCGTACTCCTTACAGGAGTCGCGATCACTGCGACCGCCGAAGCGACAAACGGTTTACTATCCTACCTCGCTGATGATTCCCAACTTAGGGCGATTGTATTTTGGAGAATGGGAAGTTTGGCCGGCGCCAATCCGTTTTCCATATCTGTGCTCTTTGCCTCCCTGCTTTCTACCACATTTTTTGTGCCCTATCTTAGCAGAGGGTTGAATGCGATGGCTTTAGGCGAGCAAGATTCATTTTACTTAGGATTCAGAACATCATTTATTCGTAATATATCTTTATTCTCGATTAGCTTATTGGTCGGTGTGTCGGTTTCCATTTGCGGAAACATCGGATTCGTGGGCTTAGTCGTACCTCATATCATTCGCCTATTTTGCGGCCCGGATCATAAATTATTGCTCCCACTTTCCCTGTTAGGCGGTGCTGTGCTGGTTTCTCTTTCCGATCTTTTGAGCCGAACCCTGATCTTTCCCGCAGAAATTCCAATCGGAATCATTACAAGTGCAATCGGAGGACCTTACTTCCTGTATTTATTAAGAAAAGAAAAAGGACGGTGGTGATGGCATTAGTCGCCTCGAATATTACGTACGAATCAAACGGTCGAAAAATTCTGGATAATATCAGCCTGAGTCTTATTCCCGGAGAGCTCTTGGCTCTGTTAGGTCCAAACGGCTCCGGAAAATCGACTTTACTGAAAATACTTTGCGGCGGCTTAAAACCCACGAAAGGTTCTGTCATTTTAGATGGAACTTCGATCCACAAAATCCAACCGGAAGAACTTAGCTCCAGAAGATCCGTATTTTCTCAAGAAAGTACATTAGGCTTTCCTTATTTGGTAGAAGAAGTCGTGAGACTAGGAAGATCCTCGCCGTCTCTGCTTTTACCCAAGGCCAGAGAAGACGCGGTCGTAGAATGGGCCCTCGATCAAACTGAAATCGATTCCAAACTGAGGCATCTTCCCTTTCCGAGTATTTCGGGCGGAGAAAAACAGCGATCTCATTTTGCGAGGATTTTGGTTCAGGACGCGGATTTCCCTTTTGTAGAAAAATACGTTTTTCTGGACGAACCGGGGGCAAACCTAGATCCGAATCGACAGCATTCCGTTTTAGAATTGGCGGTAGACTTGTCCAGAAGAGGTAGAGGAGTCTTGATCGTTCTGCACGATCTGAATCTGGCTCTCCGCTACGCGAACCGTGTTATAGTTTTAAAATCCGGTAACCTAAGTGCGGACGGTATTCCGGAGCAAGTCCTGGACGAAGAATTTATCCGGAGTCACTTCGAACTAGAAACTCTCAAGGTCCCTTTTCCAGGCGGGATCGGCAGTTATCTAATCCAATTAGGCACATATAAGAAAAATTTGAATCGTGAAGAGAGTATATTTTTAAACCAAGGTAAGTTAAGATGATAGCGAACACAAAGGATAAAGATTTGTTAATAGATGAGTGGAAAAAATTGCGGGAACTAGATCCGAGTCTTAGAATCAGGGATTGCGCTGAAAGATTGAATGTCAGTGAGGCGGAGCTTTTATACTCTTGTAGCCACGATCGGATTCCAGGCTTTCCATTTTCGGTTAGGCTAATTCCGAACTGGACAGATTTACTAAAAGGGTTTCAGCATTTGGGAAAGATCATGTCTCTGACTCGAAACGATTCTTGCGTTCATGAAAGACAGGGATATTTCGAGAATGTGAAAATCGATGGACCTACTGCACTTGTCATTGGACCGGATATAGATCTAAGAATCTTTCTGAGGTCTTGGAAGTATTTATTTGCAGTTGAGGAAGAAAAAAACGGATCCACACTGTATTCTTTCCAAATATTCGACGAGTTCGGAACAGCGATCCAAAAAGTATATTTGAAGGATGAATCCAAATTGGACGATTGGAAACGACTGAGAGATCACCTTCTCCCTTCCGAAAAAATTCCTTTCGAAATTTCGAAACAGATAAGCGAAACAAAAAAAGAAGCTCCGATCAATCCTTCGGATCGAAATGATTTTTTAGAAGCCTGGTCCAAACTGGAAGATTCACATGAATTTTTTCCTTTATTAAGAAAATTTAACATATCAAGAATTCAGTCTATGAAAATCGGTGAAGGAAGGTTCACTGTGCCCTCGGCTCCTGAGTCTGTTCTGGGAATTCTAAAGAAGGCTGCGGAAAGGCAAGTTCCGATTATGGCGTTCGTAGGCAATCCAGGATGTATTCAGATTCATACAGGCACAGTTCAAAACATCAAAGTAATAGGATCTTGGTGGAACGTGATGGATCCGGACTTTAATTTGCATTTAAGATCGGATAAGATCTCCGAGGTTTGGAAAGTGATCAAACCATCCAAAGACGGACCGATTCATTCCGTAGAAGTGTACGATTCAACGGGTGAAATGATTGTTCAATTTTTTGGGAAAAGGAAACCCGGGGTCCCCGAAAGGATGGACTGGAAAGAACTCCTTTCGGGAGAATAATCGGCGATTAAACGCTTCGATGGGTTTCTATGTAGAAATCTGCTGAAATCCTTCCGGATCCATACAATGAAAAATGTACGAGCAGTAACAATATCATTGATGCGTAGGCAAGATTAGAGCCAGGGGCAAGGAATCCTTCTTTGGAATGGATAAACAGCACGGCGCCGATTAACACAGGCACTTGCAATAGCGCAGCAAAACGCGTGAGCAAACCCGCAAAGAGCAGGAAACCTCCGCAGATATGTGCGATTACAATATAATGCGCCAAAAGCGTAGAAGCCATAGGTGCATTATTCAATTCCATTAAACGAATTAGTGCATCCGTGTCGGCCAGGAAGTCCAGCCCTTTGTATAAGAGCACTCCTCCTAGATACATCCGGATCAGGTCGATCCACCAATCTTTGTGGTTCGTTAGCCAGTGGTTCCATTTGTCCATAGGCCACCTCCGTTCGGTTCCGTATTCTACTCCTATTCTTTAGAAAAGCAAGACATCAGAACCGAAAAAAGATTATTAAATCAACGCTTACAGAATAATTTACGATTTTCCAATCTACACGAAAAGGTGCGTCCACCTTTACGGTAGCTGCCTTTTCCATTTCCGTCCCCTGTAAAAATTCCCGAAAAGATCGTCCCATCTCTGAATACATATTTACCCTGACCAGATTTTAAATCATCAGACCAGTTTCCTTCAAAGGAATCTCCGTCCGAATATGCGATTCTTCCCCAGCCTTCTCTTTGTTCGGCGGAGAATCTACCGGAATATACATCCCCGGAGTCGTACACGTAGATTCCTTCTCCATTCCTGCAGTTTCCCTTTTTGCAGCCTGCACCTTTCTGGGCAAAAGTTCTGAGACTGGGAATTGGACTCGAAACAGGTTCTTCTTTTTTCTTGAGAACATTACCTTCCGCGTCCTCGTCAAAGAACTCTCGATTGGAGAGATCGGGATCCTTGTCTCGATCATCTACCTTCTTCTTGGGTCTTAGCCTTTCAATCTCCGAATTTGTCTTAGCCTTTGGCTTGGAACAATTCCAAAAGATCGGAATCGAAAAACATAATATAACAATAGATGCAGTCCACGACATGCATTGCAAGTTGTAAGCTATCCTTTTAGAATGTCAAATTCCTTTCCGAGCTACACATCTCTTAGCGACAATACTCTATATTGATTAGGATTCAGATTTCTCTAAAACCAACAAAGTGATTTCTGAAGGAGCTCCTATTCTTAAGGGAGGTCCCCAGTAACCGGTTCCTCTACTAACGTACAAGGAAGTACCTTCCCAATAATGCAGACCTGCTACAAATTTTTGCGCCAAGTATACGAGCAGGTTTCCGGGAAAGTACTGACCTCCGTGGGTATGCCCTGACAATTGCAAATGGAAACCGGCTTTTGCCGCTTCAAACACTGAATTCGGTTGGTGGGCCAGCAGCATTTTGAAATCTGCATTGTGTGTTCCGGTAGCAGCCTGGAACGGATCCGATCTATGAGCTGGAATAATCGTATGAGCTTTATAATCAGTGACTCCTGCGACCGCCAACCTCGCACCGTTATGCTCTATGATTCGATTTTGATTTAAGAGAACATTTAGTCCGAGATTCTCCAATTCTCTAACCCAAGAAATCGCGCCGGAATAGTATTCATGATTTCCGGTGACAAAGTAAGTACCGTACTTCGAGTTCAAAGAAGAAAGAGGCTCCACGTGCTCTCTCAATAAGTTCACAGTACCGTCTACCAAATCTCCTGTTACCGCTACTAGGTCCGCCTCTAACGTGTTAGTTCTCTGGACCACATCTTCCAAAAAACCTTTCTTGATGGTCGGTCCGATATGAATATCAGACAGTTGCGCAATCTTAAACCCGTGAAGACCTTCGGGTAAATTAGGAAAACGAAGTCTCACTTCTTTTATCTTTGGACCTCTATGCGCTTGGTAAAATCCATATGCAGTCAAGCCGCCTGTTAATGCGAGAACTAGGACAGAGCCGATCTTCTCTAACAAATCCTTGCGACTCATCGAAAAAGAGGGATTTGCCTCCGAAGCAAAAAAGGAAAAACCAATCGATGGATTCGGAATCGATTGCTCTTGGGTCCGCGCATTCAATTGCAAAATATCCGCGAGATGCACCCAACCTTTCCAAGCTAGACGCCCTAAATCTTGAAATACTACAAAAGAAAGAAGTAAAGTAAAGAATCCCAAGCTAGTAAACGCAGTGTAGGACCAAACCTTTTGCCAGGCAGTCTCACGATAAAACAAGCTGAGCAAATAAGCCCCGGGTGTGAGTAACACCAGAATTCCCACGACTGACCAGAGGATTATCTTATGTGTCGAATCCAGAGCAAAAGGCGAAGTAAGCCTGTATGTCGCATAATAATAAGCAATCGATAGGATAACGGTGAATATACTGAGAAATATATAAAATCTTTGCAATTCGAACTCCATTAATCATCCGACCGTTTTTAGCTTTCTGCGTTCCTAAAAATCCTTTGAAAAGTAGCGTTTACTAAAATGTTTTGCTTCTTTCCTGCGAATTTGGCTGTTAGAATACGACAATCCGTTGACTTCGATCGCGTACCATGTAAGGCTTGCTTGAACTATGGTTAAGGTTGATTCAGAAGCGAGCAAATACCGAAGCTTGCTAAATACTAGCACGATACTGAATGCAAACTTGGATCTTTACCAGTTGCTTCCTTTGATCATGCTCTATTCAAAAGATCTGTTGGAAGCGGAAGCTAGCTCCTTGTTTCTTTTGGACGAGAAAGATGGGTTCTTATACTGCGAAGTAGCCTTAGGAGAAAAGGGAGAAATCATACAAAAATACGCCAGATTGGAAATCGGCCAAGGAATTGCAGGAGCTGTTGCAAAAGAAAAAAAACCTATCCTTTTAGAAGATGCTTATACTGACCCGAGATTCAATCCAGCCTTAGACCAAAAAACGGGATTTCGTACAAAATCCTTGGCTTGCGTCCCGTTATTTATCCAAGATGAGGTGATCGGAACACTGGAAATCTTGAATAAGACCGGAGGGAGAAAATTCGATCATTTAGATATTGAAGTTCTCACTTCGTTATCCGAAATCGCGGCGATCGCAATCAAAAACGCGAAGACTCACGAGTCTCTAAAAAAGAGAATCCTAGAACTATCATTATTATACGAATTCGAAAAACTGACGGTTGCCGAAAAGAGCATTCAGGAACTAGGCAACTGGCTTTTAGACAAGGTATTGCAGTTTCTAGAAGCAAAGGCCGGAACAATCTACCTCGCGGATCCGGCTCTGGAATCTCTCCGAATTCTTGCCGCAAGGGGAATTCCGGAAGAAGCGATTCATCTGATTCAAGTTCCCTACGGAGAAGGCATCTCAGGCTGGGTCGCCAAGGAAAAGCAAAGCCTACTCATTCAAAACTTGGACGAAGATCCAAGGTATGACAAAAACGCGAAATACAAGTTCGAAGCAAATTCGTTAATCTCTGCGCCCTTACTTTATAGGGGTGAGCTCCTAGGAGTGATTAGCGTAAACAACAAATATTCAGGTTTTGCGTTTACGCACGCTGATTTGGAAATGTTAGGAGCAATTGCAAATCGGCTCAGCGTTACAATTAAGAACGCGAATCTGTTCCATAAAGTAATGGACAACGAAAGAGAACTCAGACGAGCCAGAGAAGTAATGACTCGGATACTTCCTTCTTCCATTCCCTATGTCAAGGGAATGGATATCGGATTGCAACACCTTCCTTTCGATAGCGTAGGTGGAGATTTTTATAATATTATAAAACTAGACGATCAAAGGACTGCGGTTCTAATTGCCGACGTCTCCGGCCACGGATTATCAGCATCGGTAGTCGCGGCAGTCATTCATACGATTATGGAAACATTCGATGGAGAAATTCTATCGAGCCCTTCCAAGTATTTTACCGCTCTCAATTACGCTTTGTATAATAAGTTAGCGGGAAACTTTCTGACTGCTTTTTACGGAGTATTGCATACCGGTTCGAATACTTTGGTATATGCGAACGCCGGTCACAATCCTCCGATTCTGCATAGAAAAGCAGAAGGCACACTTTCGTATTTAGAAACAAAGGGCAAGCTTGTAGGAGTTATACCGGATTTATTCTTCGAAGAATTAGTTACCTCTTTTAATTCCTCCGATCGACTTGTCCTTTATACCGACGGATTAATCGAACACACCAACGAAGATCGATCCAGAAAGTACAGCGAGGATCTTTTGACTTTAGCGATTCGATCCGGCCATCAGTACGACGCAAAAGAGATCGCAGAAAACATAATTAAGGATTCTCGCAGCTACTGCATGCGCTCAGACTTCGAAGACGATGTCACAGTTCTGATCGTTGATAGACAGTAATATCTTTGGACCAGCTTCAGACTTTCGCGAATCTCACGATCGCGTGAGGCAAAATTGAGAACACTTGATCCATCGCCGCAAGCCTCCATTCTTCTCGCTGAGGATAGAACATCTCTCGAAATTCTGTTTCGATTCTCTTCGCGGATGACTTGGACTTCGAACCGAAATTTCTGATTCTGTTTTCGCTGATCATCAAAAAACTACCTTTGACAGCCCCCCAGAATTTGAGATTTCCAAAGGTTCCCATTTCTACAGTAATCGGATAAAGCTTCTTCTTATCCCCAAACAGCTTACCGAAAAAGTCGGTAAAGTCTCCGGTAGTTCTATAAAAATCCTCTTCCCCTTCGTTTAACAGAAGCCCGAAATCTCCGAAGACCTTTCTGAGATTCTTGTCCTCGGGGCTGCCAGGCGGGGAATTTTGCATCAAACTAAGCGAGTTCTTAGCTCCGTAGCCGGTATGAAAATCCAAGACCAAAAGTTCTTTATAATCCTTTAGGTTTTTTCGAAAATATTTTCTGAGTTTTCGGACGACTGGTTCTGGCTTCCTTCCTCCAAAGTATATTCCTAAGGGGAATTCGTATTGTCCATTTACCGCAGCGTCCAGAACATACTTGGCTCCGAATCTAATGACGATTCCAAGAAATCGAAGTACGAAAAGAATGTATTCGAAACTATAGAACGAAAACGGCTTGGGCGGATTCAAAAAAGATTGGAGCTTGCGGTAACCTCGATTCTTTACCTTCTTATGAAGCTTATCTCTTTTTAGCGCAAAATTTCTATTTAGATCTACGTTTCTCTCATTCACCCTTCTGAAACTTCTAAATCCACTAGAATTGATACCGTGCAAAATTACAAAATCGACATTGTTCGGAAGCTGAAAAGTAGAATCTTCGTTTAACAAATATTCTTCGATCCAGCGCCTTTGAAAGGCGGAACCGGCATAACCTTCTACACCGTGAATCCCAGAAGTTATAATGACTGCTTTCTTCGGGGCCTTTTTCTTAGAACCCAAAAGAAAGATATCGATCTGACCACCTTCTTTTGGGATTTCTAAAATCTCGTGCTTGAATCTTTTGAAAGTTTCTTTGAGAGAGTCGCTATAAGAAGAAAAAGCTTTCCTGCAAGCCTCATAGCTTTCCAAGTAATATGAAAGTACATCCACGTTATTGAATAGTTTTTTAAACTTCCCTGAACGCCAAAACAAATTTTATTCCAGAATGATTACGATTCTGTGAATAACAAAGAGATGAATCGAGTCTTTGCAGTGAATTCTTTATAAAAAATTCATACGTTTTATAAATGTCCTTTTTCAATATTAAGAAATTTACGAATACTTATCAAATCACTTAAGGAACAATTGGAAATAAATTTACATCTAACAGATTAGGGTGAAAGATTCACAACTAATGCTTTGTTATATAACAAATGTTTTATGTAGAATATCTTCGGAAAAAAAGAAAGGGGAACATAGAAACAGGCGGAGTCTAAACTAGGAGCTTAAGGAGGTATGAACCATGGATACAGTCACCATCTTCGCATTAGCGCTTTTGGCTGTTCCTGTGTTTGCCCGGTTCGCCCGAGTATCCAAGGACGCAATGGCACGCTATCACTTGATCGGATTAGGAGGTCTATTCCTAATCTTAGGTGAAGCAACGAGAATAACCGCTACAAAAGTTACACCTATTGGCACGGTTCTTCCGATGATAGACATTGCGACCGCGATCCTAGCGTACGCGGGGGTCCTATTCGGGGTAGTATGGCTATCACTATACTACGTCAAACACCCGAACGAAATCTAAAATCCTCCAAAACGAAAAGTCAGAGGAAAGGCGGGATTTTTTCCCGCCTTTTTTTATGCAAAAAGAGAGTGGCCCTTTTTCTATTCGTCGTTTAATGTCCGTAATTAAGTGTGGCCGACTTGGAAATCGTAGAAGCAAATCGAAAGCATTCCTTATTGTATGTAGCGGATCCGCTTTGCCCTTGGAGCTACGGCTTTGCACCTGTATTCCAAAGGATTCGAGAAAAGTATTCAAATTCAATCGAGTTCTCTCTCGTTCTGGGAGGAACTCAGTTCGGAGCGGACGCAGAAACATTCTCTGACGAACTCGTCGAAAAACTCAGGTATTCCTGGAAGGAAGTCGAGCGAATCACCGGTAGAAGTTTTAATTACGAAACATTAAAACGACGGGATTTAAGATACGACTCGGAGCCGGCGTGCAAGGCGATCATTTCTATCCAGAGACTACGCCCTGAAGTAACCTTCGATTTTTTAGATGCTATCTCTCTTGAATTTCATGCAAAAGGAGCAGATCCAAGCGAGCAGAAAACCTTTGCGACTCTTTCGGAATCTTTTGGAGTTCCTACAGATGAATTCCAAGAAATGTATGCGCGTCCGGAGACTTCTTTAGAAACTTTGAACGATTTTCAGTACGGTTTTTCCTTAGGGGTCACAAGTTTCCCTGCCCTAGTATTTTCGGACGGTTTTGAGAGAGGAATCCTATCCAGGGGATATCTGCCCTTTTCGGAAGTTGATTCCATGCTCGGAGATTATTTTCGATCGATAGGAAAGTTTTAAGTTTTCCTAAACTGTTTCTTGGTTCTCACCAGCCTCATTTCTTTTAAAACAAGCTTTCCTAGCCGGAACTCTTAGAGAATCAAATCAACGTGTAATTACGAGTTTTGTTTCTTCTTCGATAAATGCTTCCGCAGCATCGGACCAACTGGCCTTTTTGGTCACTACCTTGGAAGGATCGAATCCGTTCTGTTCCACTTCCCTTAGAATCTCCGGAATCCATTCTCTAGACCGAACTCTTCCTAATTTGATATTTGCACCATTATTATATAAATCTAAATAAGGAATCGGAACCGAGTTCGTCCAAAAGATTGAAGCGCATCCAAAATTACCATCGATCTCCAAGGATTTCAGCCCGCAATTCCAGCCTTCCAAAGTGCCGCTCGCGTCTGCAACGATATCGAATTTTCCCAGGCTTTTTGGAAATTCCGAAATCTCCTGCACCTTAGCACCGTAAGAGGCTGCAAGCTCTAGTCTCTTGGAATTATTATCGGCATAAACCACTTCAGAAGCTCCCATATGCACTGCTAGTGCTGCGGTGTAAAGACCTATACTGTATGCATAGCCACCTAATATTAAGATTCTTTGATTTTTGTTTTGCTTCAGGTGAACTCCGGCTAATTTCCAAGATTCCACCAAGTTATCGTTAATACTAGCGATTGCAACTGGATCGGTTTTATTCGAAAAAGGCACTAACATCTGCTTTGCATAAGGAACCAAAACTAGATCCGAAAGTGCTCCTCCAAATTCCTTTGCTCCCTTTCCCATACCGTAAGCGCTTAAAGGCGAAACAGTACTGCAACTCTTGGATTGTCCGGATTCGCAAGAGTGACAATGACCGCAGGATATTTGAAACGGAATAATCACCCTGGTTCCTTTTGGAAACTCGGCAGCCAATTCCTCACTGGTTGAGACTATTTCACCTACAAACTCATGACCCACCGGAAAAGGTGGTCGGAACATCGTAAATCCTCTCAAAATCGGAATATCCAAGTCGCACCTTGAGACTGCGATCGGTTTTACCAGGGCCTGATTGAGATCCGTAATTTTTGGATCCGGAACTTCGGCCCATTCTAATTTATTTCTCTTCACAAATCTCAACTGTTGCATAATTCCTCCAAGTAGACCGACTAGTCTATCCCATTGTTACCATTAAATAAATGAGTAGACCAGTTAGTCTACTCATTTATTTTTGGGAAAGTGAGTTCTGCAGGAAAACAAGAATCGAGTCCTAACGGGCCTTATGAACGGATCGTAGATACTGCGGTTCGACTGATGTATTCTCAGGGCTATGCCGGAACCAGCATCAATCAGGTAATCGACGAATCCTCTTCGCATAAAGCCAGCTTTTACAGGTATTTTCAAACAAAGGAAGAATTAGGTTTTGAATACCTAAAGCAACAGGGAGACGATTTCCGGAACAGCTGGATTCGATTAATGAATTCTTCCGAAACTCCCCAAGAATTCGTGCGAAGGTGGATGGCTCTTTTAAGAAAACAGACCAAGTCTGGCAAATTTTTTGGATGCCCTCTCGCGCGGTTTATGAGTAGTCTAGACCAACCGGATGTGGAACTTGCGAATCGATCCGCTTCTGTTTTAGAATCATGGCTCGAATGTCTTAGCGATTACTTTGCATCGTGCAAACAAAAGGGATTAGTTCCGGATTACTTTAATCCCAGAAAGAAAGCAGAACTATTTATGAAACTTTTTCAGGGGAATTCTCAGTTGTATATGATAACACATAACCGAAAATACTTCGAAGAGATGGAAACAGAAATGCTTGGAGAGCTCGAAAGGTAAAATCAGTGACCCCGCAATGCTCCGAATACTGTCCAGAGAGTAATAAATTCATAAATTACTTACTTAGAAAAATAAGTACTTAGAAAGATTTGTTTCTAATAGTAACAAACTTAGAGTTAAGAATCTATTGTCCCTGATTTTGCGGAATTTGCTCCAGATTCATAGACCACGACACGGCAGATTTACACCAGTTCTGTCTTTTCGGTGGAAGTTGTTCCCGTTCATCAAGACAACCTACGCGCAAAGAATATGCAGTCGGATTTAGCACAGAAGAAGAATGGATTGGAGTGCCGCAATCCGGACAAAAAGTATGAGCCCTTTTGTTTCCACTGTCTGCAGTCTTTATATAAACCTTAGGCTCGCCACGAAACAGTCGAAAGTCTTCCTTCGGGACCGGAACACTTACTCTGTAGGCGCTTCCGGTCAGCATCTGGCAATCTGTACAGTGGCAAATAGATACTTTCTCGGTATCTAAAACCGCTTCATAACTTATCTTACCGCAATGACACTGGCCTGTTACTTTCAATAGAGACAAAGTAGCAACCTCCTTCTGAACATCTCTAGCCAGATGAATTTTCCCTCTGGAATTTAAATCCGGTGGAGCATCCGAATTTTGTAATCTTACAATATTGCAATCTTCTAATCTTCTTTTCTAGATTTCTTTAATGGAAAATCCTCTTCTTCTTCGGTTTGTCTTTTCGCCACATAGTTGGCTAAGGTAAGCACGATCCCACCCATAAACGCAGACCCGAATCCAGGTACAAATAAGTGATCAGGCAGAAAATTTCCGATTAACAAAAGAACGACAGCGTTTACAAACAATCCTGCCAATCCTAAGGTCAGTATATATACGATCAATCCTACTCCGAGAGTAACGATTACCAAGAACCATCTCAATACAAAGTTTACGAATCCGAAGAAAAGGACGACTACCATAGCATCCCACCAAGGACCGGTAACTCGAAAGAGCGGATTGATTAGGGGAAATACGTAAAGGACCACTAACGATTGTAATGCGATAGAAAGAAGTAACCTGGGCATAAAGAGTTCCAAGTCAAAGGATCGAATCGGTAGGAAATCACACTATCACTTTTTGTGCTATGCTGTTTCGTCCAAGAATTGACCCAGGTGCGGGGGTAAACCTCCGGGCGGGACTATAACTGTTAGAGGTTGTGAAATTTCGTTGTCTTGGACGCTGGCTACTTCCCTGACTTGGTCTCCAGCTCTGGCGGGCGCAGCGGAATCAGAATAGAGTATTTGCCGGGAACCCACTGCCATGTAAGGCATTTTCTCTCACCCTTCCCTTTAGCTTACTCGACTACCCTTCCAAAATCAATCCGCAATCATATTTCCGAAATAGAAATCCTGTGACAAAAATTGGATAAAACAATCGGGTGGCCACTCCAACTGTATAGGTTAAGGTCATACCGGTTGCATCAAAATTTTCTGTTTCTTTAAAATACACCATTACGGAGCGGAACGGCTTGCGCAGACTTCGGTCTTCTTTTGCGGCCTCTACCCCGAGAGTGCAATTGTGGGTTACCTTGTTTCCTTCGACCTTCAAATATAGGTTCTTTGTATAACTAGTAAGTAAACTTACTCTTTGTTGGAATCGACCTTCTAACTCCAACTCAGTGCCCTTTCCGCCAGGACCTACCAAGATTGGAAATTTCGCGTATTCCTTTTCCACTTTGCGGTCCTTTCCCTCTTCCCCCGAATAAAATGTAGAGGTGAAATTTCCAATATATTGGTCGTTCAAATCTTGCAGCTGGACCAGGATCGGCAGCTGATCCCGGTTGGGCGCTGGCACAGTCGGAATCGAGGATTCGGTCTTTTTTTCCCAACTGGAGCATTGAAAGAAAAAGAAGATTCCAAAAAGTAAAAGTGCGGCTTTGTGCATCGTCTTATCCTATTTGTCGATATCTATGGACTGCAAATTCTATCCCTTGTCGAGTGCAAAACGGCCGCTTTGCCCGAGGAGGTTGGAAAGAAAAAATGGGAAGCGTAGAATTCAAAGTTTTCTTTTTTTTTCGGCTATATTCCGATAGGTAAGTTAGTTATGCAGGAATTTTCCCCAAAGTCTGACCTTGCGCTACGATTCAGAAACTATGTCGTTCTCCTGGATCGTATCCTGAGAGATGTGGAAGAAGAATTGAGGGAAAGAAGGTCTATTCGAAACGAATGGTCCGAATGGCACCACAATTGGAAGAAAGTCTGGTTGTATCCGACTCCAAAAATAGACGGAGATTTGGAATCCGTTCGCGAGAGATTGTCGGTGAAGCGGCGGATTTTGTAGGGCCCCACCCTTCTTAGGGTGGGGGGCTGGTGGCGGGTACCCCAAGCGGCCTGAAAAAGCCATTTTCATAAAAAGTCAGTTGATTCAAGCAATTATTCCTTCTATGGATTTCGTAGGAACTCCTACAAAAAACCTCCAAACTAAGGCTGCCCCATCAAAGTAACTGTTCTAGATCCCTTCTCGCTCGGTAAAAAAAGGTTGAAATTATGTCTCTTTTGGCTTTAGGTACTATTATAGAGATATAAGATGGGGAGAAGCACGCTTACCAAACTCACCTTCTTTCTTAGCCTCAGCATACTTCTCGGAAGCTCTGTAGCCTCTAGTCCCCTGCCTTTCTTTTCTTTGAAAGAAAAGGAAGCAAAAACCTTTTTCAAAAGGGGTTTAGCCTACTATAACAAAGGAGAATTTTCTGCTGCGAGAGAAAGTTTCCTTAAAGCACTCTCAATAAAAGCCGACTTTCCTCAGGCCAAATATTTTTTATCCGAGACTTATTATTTAAACGGAGATTGGCAGGAAAGTCTCTCAGAATTAGAACTTTTAGAATCATCAGGAAAACTTAATCTAGTTCAAAAAAACCGACTCGATGCTCTTCGCTTCAGACTCGGCGGCGGCCCGAGAAATGAAACATTAGAATATTATA
Organism: Leptospira perolatii; assembly: GCF_002811875.1. Lineage (GTDB taxonomy): Bacteria > Spirochaetota > Leptospiria > Leptospirales > Leptospiraceae > Leptospira_B > Leptospira_B perolatii. The sequence goes on along the minus strand of NZ_NPDZ01000009.1, from coordinate 7,107 downwards.
AATCACTCCTTGGTGATGATCTTAGAAGATTCAGATTTCGTAATCCTACCGACGTAGCCTTCGACGAAGAAGGATATCTATACGTCGCAAGCTTTGATACTGCGAATGTTGTCAAATTCGACGCAAATGGAAACCCCAAAGAAAATATTAAAGGCGGATTCGGAAGGACAATGGATGGTCCAGTTGCGATTTCGGTTCGCGGAAAATCAATCTTTGTGGCCGACTATGCTTCGGACATGATTTATGAATTTGATACGCGTGGAAATTTTGTAAAACGTTTTGGAAAAAGCGGGAAAGGGCCAGGTCAGTTGAATGGACCTTCTGGGATCTTCATTTCAAGGGATGGTCCTCTTTTTGTTTCCGATATGGGAAACAACAGAATTCAGAAGTTTTCTCAAAATGGGGAATTCCTACAAGAAATTGGCAAAGGAACATTAAGGCAACCTGCTGGACTAAAGCTAAATGCAAAGGGCGAAATTTACGTCGCTGACAAAGGGAACAAGAGAATCGTTGTCTTCGATAAAGAAGGAAACTTTATTAGAGAAATTACTCATCCTTCTATCAAAAAGCCCCGGAACCTCTCGATTCGGAATGATAAGATTTACTTAGCAGACGAAGCCGCGGGATTATTTGTATACGATTCCATTTCTAAAAATTGGTCCAAGTTTGGGAACTGGATGGACCTAAAAGGAACGACGAGAAATTTCGATCAGAGTTTTTCTGTGGGCTTTGATTACACCGGATCCATGTTCGTGCCAGATTTTAACCGACACAGAGTAGAGGAATTTTCTCCGAAAGGTCAGTTATCCTCCAATCTAGATTTGATCGTAGAAAGAGTTATTAATTCGGATTTTCCGGATATCTCCTTAGTTGTGCAGGCCAAAGATAGACACGGAACCTCCATGAAAGCAATCCCTCGAAATTCATTCCGAGTTTACGAAATGGATAATCTTTCGCCTTTGATCGGTTTGGCGGATATGAAGAAATTTAACAACCGAGTCAGTGCTTCGATCGTAGTGGAAAATTCCAAAGAAATAGTGGATTCCTATCCTCTCGTAGAAAAGGCAATCAAACCTTTTCTTTCCGAGATTAGAACCGAAGATAAAATTCAGCTTTTACGATCTGGAAGGGATACCGAGCTAGTTTATCCTTTTGGAAAGAGTATGTTCGATATTCTGAAAATGCTAAGGACAACTTCGCCAGAAAACGAATCACAAATCGGCAAATCCCTGCAAAGATCTATAACAGACTTGCTCGATAGTTTGGGACCCAGAGCCGTCATAGCGATCGTTTCGGGAAAAGATTCCAAGGCGGCATTTACACAGTTTTCGCCGACAAAAATCATTCGATTTGCAGTTTCACACGATATTCCGATTTACTTTCTATCGTTAAGCGAAGAGGGCGAATCAGCAACGATATATAAAGAAATCGCCGAAAAAACCGGAGGCAAATTTATTTTGATGCCTGGGGCAGGCATGGAAAAGAACTTAAGGAAGTGGATCGAATTCAAAAAAGATAAGAGATATATTCTCTCCTTCAAAAGTAGACTAAAGTCCTCAATGAAGGAACTATATGTCCCGGTAGTGGTGGAAGCGACATTTAGAAACACTGCCGGAAAAGCGGAAACCGGATTTTTTACACCATGATCCATGCTATTTCTTATCCAAAATTACCCACTTCAAAAATTTTCCTTGGTCTATTCGCCTTCATCATCCTTTCCTTCCTTTCCGAAGCGAAGGCAAAGGAGACCATAGAATGGATTAAGGAAGGTGAATCTGCTCTCAAATCGAGAAATTATTCTTCAGCTTACGACGCCTTTCGTGAAGCGGTTCAAAAAAATCCGCAGTCCGTCCGTTCCCACATGGGACTTTCTGAAGCAGCTCTCCGACTCCATAAGGAGGTCGAAGCAATTCGTTCTCTGGATAAAGTATTAGAGTTGGAGCCAAAAAACAGAGCGGCTGTCAAAGCAAAAGCGACTACTTTGATTTACCTCGGCGATCTTAACGGTGCATTACAAATATTGCAACCTTTCTTGGAAGAGGACAGATACGATCCGGATTTATTTCCAGTATTTTTGGAAGTCCATCTAGCAAAAGGTAATACCGAAAAAGCGAATTACGAACTTAATGCAGCAATCGCAAGATTGCCCAGAAGCAAGGAGATGCGAAGGCTCGAAGCAAAAGTGGCCGCACTTTCCGGTAGTTATAGCAGAGCGCAGTCGATTCGGACTCAATTAGAATCGGAATCATCCGACGATCCCAATGTATTTCTTGAATCAGGAATCTTTTTACTACATTGGGCAGAAAACCTATCGGGCCAAAAGAGAGATTCTAAGATTGCTGAAGCTGCGGAGAAGTTAGAGAGATCTATAGCCTTGTTTCCTGATGAGGAGGAATCCCTTAGACTACTTTCAAAAACCAGAATATACTCTGGTAGGTATGCCGAGGCAAAAGATTTATTAAATCATCTTTTGCAAATGTTTCCGAACTCGACCGAATATTTGTATTTAAGATCATATTGCCAAATGAACTTGAGCCCTAGTTCGCCAGAGATTAAATCGGATCTGGAGAAACTAGCAAAACTCGACGATTTAGATCCGATCGTCAGAACTCACTCCGAAACCTACTCCCTGGACGTCTTGCCTGAAGGAAACGGATTAAGAAGGACCTTGGGGGAATATAGGCTCCAAAGATATCGCGCAAACAAAAACAGTTTTTTATATGACCTAGCCTGGTATCATTTGCAGAGGGCAAATGATCTTTTACCAAATCGTCCGGAAATTTTAGTACTCACTCTCGATGAATATAAGAGAAGAGGTTTGTTTCCGAATTACTTCAACTTATTACTCAGGCTGCGTTCCAAATTTCCTGATAACCAAAAATATGGATACGCAATTGAGAACAATCTGGACAACTTTAAAAAAACGTTAAGCTATCGGGAAGGTCTGGTCAAAATCGGAGATTTCGGAATCGAAGAGGATTATGGCAGAACTCCCCCAGAATTGCTGATATTTGATCCTGAAAATACTGATTTTTTCGGAAAGCATCCGGATGCTCCCGTAATCGCTGGCACTGCTCTTAGAAATCTATTTCTAAAGGATCCTAGAGTCAAAGCGATAGATTTAGATTCATACCGCAAGTCCAGCAAAATCAAGGATTTCGATATTGAACCGTATTCAGGAGCAATTCCAAAATCGGAAAAGAATTTTTCTTTGATGAAGCAAATCCGAGGGGAACAGATTCGATTCGTAGCGCAAGGAAAGATTTCCCTTTCAAAGGATGGCTTAAGACTTGAGTGGAGTTTGCGGGATCATAAAGAAGAAAAAACTCTCGGCTCTTTTCAGGTCTTTGCAAAAGGAAGGGATGCGCTTGCCGAGGTTACCACCAGATCTAGAGACAAATTGCTCGCAATGCTTCCGGCCATGGGTAGAGTGCATCGAGTCAAGGCGGATTCAATCATAATCAATGCAGGCTCGATTGACGGGGTTTCCAAGGGAAGTATTTTATATTTATATAATACATCCACCAAAGTCGGAGAAGCAACCGTTCAGGACGTAGATCTTTATACTTCCAAAGCGATCCCTACCCCTTTAGATTCTGTTCTTAGAACAGTGGCTGTGGGCGACAGGGCGTATTGGCATAAATCTGAAGGACCATCTTTTTAATCTTTTATCTGCCTTCCTGTGTAAATGCAGCTCGATAAGCTTCCGGCGGACAAGTCTGGTAGTTGCAAGAATATGTGTTCGAGTTAATCCGAAACCAAGTCCCTAATGTTACAAGATTTGCACAAGAAACCTTGTATGAATTGGACTTTGCGGCCCCCGACGGCATTCCCATGCAGGAAAGAACCGGAATATTCGAATAACAAGAGCAATTTCCCCCAAAGGCCTGAGTATCAGAACAATAAACGCAATCTGCCCTATTATTAGAGTTTGTTAATATAGATAGCAGTTGCTCTTTCTGGTTTTCCTCTTTATCCTTATTAAGGGACTCGTTAGAAAGGCAACCAACAGTTGCGACCTTTGCCAAAAGGACCATCATGCTGAAGTAAACAATCCTGAATTTCATACGATACCTCAATTTGAAATCAACGTAAAGGGGATCGTGGTTTTGAAAGTCACATTCATCCCCGGATTTAACGCATAGTCCTTATATCTACTTAAATTGCTGACGTATTCTTTATCGAATATATTTAATATGGAAACATCGAACGTAGCAGAATCGATTCCATTTGTCATGCCGGGTATTTCCGCACCGAAGCCGATATCATACAGATTATAGCCGGCTGTAGGAGTTTCTAATTTATCCACTTTATACTGGGCTTGCACAAAAGTAGCATTGATTAGAAAATATGGATTTTTTAAACCGAACGCACTTTTAGAAACGAATCTGAAACCTAATCTTCCTCTGTTTGGTGTCATTCTAGGAAGGTACTTATTTCTGATATCAGAATATACTGAATCGACATCGATTGAACTTGGATCTGCAAATATTTCTTTCGGTACATTCTTCCGTATTGTAGCCCGCAAAATATCTACTCCGGCATTGATCACTAACCAATTGGCGACTTGAGCTTGCAAACTAAACTCTCCACCTTTTAATAAAGCCGCATCCTGTCGATATCTGTAGATTGGTAGCCGGGAATCCGGATCGAATGCACCGGCGCTTACGGAATATATGTAATTCTGAATGCGGTTTTCGAACAAACTAAGCTCAGCTTGTACTTTTTCTGTGGCGAATCGGACGGAAGAATCTAGATTGAAAGAAGTTTCAGGATTCAAATTAGAATTTCCAATTTCAAATCTTCCTGTTCCTTCATGAACTCCGTTCGCAAACAATTCAAATGCAGTCGGAGCCCTAAAGCCTTTTCCGCTGTTAAACGACCAAGCAAAACTTTTTGCAAATCTCCATACTATTCCTGCTGTTCCAGTGCTTGCTTCAAAATTGCGAGTTTGCTCCGAATTGCCCAGAGAAGAATTAGCGCGCACATCGATGCTTCTCTTATCCGTCCTTGCACCGGCAGAAAGAGTGAGTTGTCCTACTTTCCATTCTTCAAACAGAAAAAATCCTATATTGCTAAGAGAACTACCTGGAATCAATGCTTCCGTTCCTATAGTGCTATTTCTTTGCTGCATCCCGGATAATCCAAGTGTTCCTTTTAGGCCCTTCCATTCCTTGTGGTGAATTTTAGTATCCAGAGTGGTTGTATCAAGTTGAACGTTCAGTCCTTGCTTATAATCGTACCTGTTTACTTGATAAATTGCGACTCCCTTGTTAAATGCAGATTCTGCGGGATCTAAGAGTATATCTTTGATAGGAACATAGCGGTTTTTGTCCTCAATCTCCCTCCTGTTATTTCTCTGATAACCGCCATCTATTTCTACATTAACATAAGGTAATATTAAGAATGCATGAATGTGGTTTTTCTGATGATAAACCGTCTGAAAAGACTTTGCTCCCGGTAATTCATTCGGGTTATTATAAAGATCCTGCTCTTGAAATCTCGCAAATGAATCTACGTAAAAATCTCCCCAAGATCCGTCGGTTCCGACTGATGCATTCAAATTTCGCTCTTTAAATCCGGTATTTGGCAATGTGCCCCTTGGAGTGGTGATTCGTCCGGCCTTTCTAGTATCAGTTTGAATTCGATAACCGAAATTGGTTTCCTTTTGGTATCCGAATAAAGAAATCGACTGCGCATCTTGTTTATTATTCGAAAAACTGTTAGTAGAATAAGTTCCCGCAAGAAGTGGGGCACTATCCTTTGCTGTAGGAGTTTTGGACCGAATCACATTTACTACTCCACCTAAAGCATCGGAGCCATACAAGACAGAGCTAGGTCCTCTAACAACCTCTATGCGATCCACATTGAATGCGTCCAAATCAACAGTATGATCGTCTCCGAATTGCTGCTCTTCTTGGCGGACTCCATCGGTCATTACCAAAACTCTTTGACCAGTTAGTCCGCGAATTACCGGTTTTGCAGTTCCGGCTCCGGTAGACATGGTCGCAACTCCTGGTGTGTTTTCCAAAGAGGAAATTATATTTTGACCTCTCACGCGATCTAGTTGCCTTCCTTCTAAGACAGTCGTCGGTTGAGGAGTAGATAAGAAATCAGAAGCATTAGACTTAGCAGTAACATTGATCGCTTGCCCTTCGATAAAACTCGGCTGCAAAACGACTTCTACTACTTTATCTTCTCCTTTCAACTCCACTTGGAGCGATCTTGGTTCATAGTTCGGTGCTGTTACTGTAAATGTATAAAGCCCGGGAGAAAGATGTTCAAATTCAAACCGACCGTCTTTTAGTGTCCGAAAAGATGCCTTGTTTTCAACCAGAAATACCTTGGCTCCTCCTATCGGTTTTCCGACTGGATCATTTACAATCCCACGCAAATTAACATCCAACGCCCAAAGGGAACCGGTCGCCGGAATTAGCAAAAATAAAAAGAATATTAAATATAAATAATTTACCAATTTTCTCATTCTTTTCCTTCCCGAAAAGAAATAGCTACAAGCTAATGAATGGTTAAGCGATGATATGTGAAAAAGAAATTACTATCGAGGGAGGTCCCCGATCTCTGATACTATCAAGAATTCCGCTAGTACGAATCTTCTGATTGATCGCGAGAATACGATCTGTTTTGAGGTAACAAAGAATTTCTACTTCGGAGGTATGACCCGGCCCCTTGGTCTCGGAATTTTTCCATCGACAAAGAAAGCACCCTGCGGCTGTTTCCGATATAACGCTTGCCTGCTTTTCAATTCGATTCACATCATTTGAATTAGGCGAATTCCGGTTATGACTATGGAAAGTGGAGAGAATTACCGCAAACAGAATGATACCTAAACAAATAGCCGGAAGGCTTCGATCCGTACGCAAGAATCCCGGGCTACCTTTTAGGGCAGAGTTCATATCTGCCAGTAATGATATATCGTTATCAATTTACAACCAAAATTAGAGCCAAAAGTTTCGATAATCTTCCTAATAGGGAATCTTTTATTCCCGGAAAAACGATTCGGAAAGGGCCCCGCCCTTGGTATGAACCGGAGACATGGGTAACAGAATAGACCGGGAACATAGGTAACACTAAACAAACGCAAAGGAG
>NZ_NPDZ01000008.1 GCF_002811875.1 Leptospira perolatii | reverse complement strand
TCTACCACGGCAGCAATAAACTTAACCTTCTCGTCCATCGGTCGCACCTCTTTCCACGGCAAAGGCTTGTCCTCCTTTGCGTTTGTTTAGTGTTACCTATGTTCCCGGTCTATTCTGTTACCCATGTCTCCGGTTCATACCAAGGGTGGGGCCCTACAAAAAAATCAGAATTCTGGGGAAAAGAATTTTGCCAAGCCAGCTCTGGGTTGAATTACGAATCTATATTTTCTTTTTCCATAATGCTCAGGATTAAACCAACGGATAATGTACGCGGCCATCCCATCCCCCTTGTTTCCATCAAAATGAATTTCTAAATCCACGCCATTGTCGTCGACAGGTTCGCCTTCTTTGAGAAGTGTTTTCCAGTCTCCGCCTTCATCTTTGGCTTCAAGGGAAACAAGTGGCTCGTGTAAATCTATTTTGGAAGGTCCAACATCCTTGTAGCGAAACACCCAATGCTTTTCCAAGTTTTCTTCCGCCATCATGAGTTCAGGTTGATCCAGTACTTCTCTCTGACCAACAATCGTATCCGATTTCGTTGGAAAATAAGAAGATCCGTCTAGTTCAAATTCCCAAGAATTGGGGAACTCCTCCTTTCCGCCGACCGAAGGAAGATTTTTAGTTAAGTCAGCGAGGTGGGCTTGCAAAAACGGCTGAGTGGAAGGGCCATAGAGTGTATGACCTCCTTCATAGTGCTGTCTCGTGTACTCCTCAGGAGTAGTCACGTAACCGAAGTATCCGTTCGCGCAACTGATTACTGATGCATTTTTGATCGTTTGTTCAGCGGATTGAATAGCTGCTTCCACAAAGCGTCTACCGGATTCGCGAGTTACCTCAAATGGAACAGGAAGCAATATTGTGTCTCCAATTCTAACGGATTGAAGAAGTAGTTTATGAGGAAATTTTGCTTTTCTTAATACGATCGGTTGAAGGTACTTAAAGCCTACGATCCTTTTGTGCCCTTGGCATCCTCCAGTCAAGAACCAGCGAGGCCAACCTTCTCCCCATAGTGGAAGCCAATTCAAAACTGGAGTCTGACCATCTTCTGCACCTCCTGTTAGAGCAGTTCCTACGTAAGGTCTATCGCATAACTCCGCTTCGCCGAACTTTGGATTCTCATATACATCGACTTCCCTAGTATTAAATGAAATTACAGTATCAAAACTTAAGGAGGTCTGCAAAGAATCGAAAAGTGCAACTGCCTTTTTTCCGATCTCTTCACCTAACCGTCTAGATTCGATAAACCCTTGCATGCTTTCGCGATAGTCAGGTGAGTTATCTCCATGAGTCGCATTACTCACTGCGTGAATAGGATTCCAGCTAGATTTAAATTCACTCCTGATCCTTTTTTCCAAAATTCTTTCAGGATACGCGAACACGTCAGCGTTAACCGACTCAGTCGAATCTGGTATAGTTGTGCCATGAATCGAAAAAGTAGTGAAGGCACCTAAAGGTTTGAACCTACCGTCCTTATCAAGTGCATCGATCCTTACCATTACCATCTCTGGATTTATCGCCTGGTACTGTAACTCCGGCTTTATTTCATCGACTCCCGAATTCTTATTTGCTCGGTAAGCATCCATAGAACGATTCCGAGTAACTCCCCAAAGCTGAGTTTTTCCAGTGGCAATCTTTGCAAGTTTTGCCGATTTGTAAGCTTCTTCAACTCCAGCTGTTAGGCGATTTACGATAAACTCAGTCCAGGCTTTATCAAAGCCCGGCTTGTTGGATGCGAATTCATTATAAAAATTATTCTCATAAAAGTTTGCCGGAGCTGAGTGAGTATGATTTCCCGAGAAAACAATTCCACCGAAACTAACATCTGTGGTAGATGCCAACTTCTCCGCCAAAAGATGGTGAATTAATAAAGAACCAGATAGAAGATCACCTTGGATCAAAACAACCGGAGGTTTGTCATCTTTTCGAACATAAAAGATACGTGCATAAATTCTAGTTCTAAATCCTTTTTCCGTTTCAGCTAACATAGAATAACCGGCCAACGGAAGACCAGGAGGAGGAGTCAAATCCACCTTTGCACTTCCCGCCATTAAGCCTTTTGTTTTCGAAGGAATTACTGGTTTTTTATAAGAAATCTTATATTGAATACCTGCTGAGCAGGAAAGAATTAAGAAAACACCGACGGCCGTGATGCTTAAAGATTTTACGAATTTCGAGATTCCCTTCACATTTCTATTAACAATGTTCATTATTTCTCCTAACGGTTGATTCAATTCGGGAGTAAAGTAATCCTTGTTACCAAAAGATCTTTGAAATACAAGGAAATTAGATGCTATTGATAGTATTCGTTCTTCTTACAAATCAATTATATCATTCTAAAAAAGTGCAGGATTTTTAAACGATCCCTTCAACCAAGAAGCGAAAAGAAAATCCGAGCTGTAATCTCATATAGAAGACCGAAGTGCTAACTCAGGTTAAAAGCTCTCCTTCCTTAGAGATTCAATGCAAAATTTTCCGACCAACTCTTGAATAAACGATAACAGATGTAGAAGAGTCCAATGGTCGAAGTAGGTGCCAAAAACTTTAATCTCACATTAAACAGGAACTAACGCGAGAAATAGATCTGTAGGGGCATCTTAAAGCGAGAGATCGATCGCTTGTTTTGTGCTAGATAAAAGTTTCCGACTTGGGAACAACAATCTAGAAAACAAAAAGTAATGAGTATATTATGAAAAATAAAAATTTTTGAAGATAAGGATTATTGTCACCAGTTCGGTAAACGCGATTGTAGGAGCTCCTACAAAAAATCTCACCTTGAAATTCCCTTGAAAATTCAATGGATTTTTGGTATGAGGCGTGCTCCACCGCTTCGCTCCGGCCCCCGCCCAGGAAGGGTGGGGCTAAACTCAAAGTACACCTCAGCTCCGAAAGAACACCTCAGTTCGCGCAATGAAATTCTAGCTTTTAATTAGGAATTTATGTGGTTTGGCACGGGAAAATGATTTTTTTTCCCGTAAATTTCTTCATTCTAAAAGCTTTAGAGAATAGTAAGGCGGGAAAGAAAGTATGAAGATCGGAAAATTCAATCTGATTGTCGGAGCAACAGGTCTGCTGATCGCGGCCTGTGGTGGACTTGTATTGGGCGCAACCTTTGATCAGTACAGTGTCAGGAATGGCGATCACTTGCTATCCTTAGTAAGATTCTATCTAAGGGAAGGCCATTCTCATGGAATGCCCATCTCATTGTATAATCTGATTATCGGGCTTTATGTAGATAAATTAGAATTACCTAATAAAGGAAAGTGGACACTTGCGATTGCGGCTGCCTGCGGATTACTACTCCCAGTCGGACTTGCTATCAAGGGGGCGGCAGGCGCACCCGCCGAATTTCCGCCGGTGGGCATGCCCGGCGTCTTAGGAATGCTTGTCTCCATTATCTTATTGTTAGTCGGTGCAATTCGGATGAAAAAAAGCTGATCGGGAATACAGTCTCCCGAAAGTTTTTGCACTATTTGAAATTGGGATTGATAAGACGGGTATTTGGGGAGAAGAGTCGCGCCATGGATGCGACTCTTCTTTATACTGAAGATTCGTATAAGAAAATAGTAATTCTTTATTTGCCAGTATCGCGAAGAACAATGAATTGGTCGTGAAAAAGCTCACTCAGAAGCCTGAATGACTATAGTCTCAAATAAAGCTTCGATCTTATATTCCTAATTGCTTTAAATAAAGAAATCTGCAGAATCTGCCTTTGTCTGCTCCGAGACCGCATCTGGCTTTTAACCATTCAGAATCATAGACGACCCTTTCTCCATTGTGATCTGCATACTGAGGTTTAGAAAGTGCATTTCCCCAAGAATCTAGAACAGTATAATACTTTTTGCCTTCGACCCACTTTATATCAACCAGGCACAGAAAATGTCCGGAGGGAGTAATCGACGTTCCAAGCATAACCGCCGATCCTTTTTGGAGTGCCTCATCTAAGTCAGACCACTGACCTTTTGTTAGGTGCTCCACTACTTCGACATTTTTATCTTTTACTAAGCTACGCAGGGCCTCCGCATAGCATTCTAAGAATCTTCCCAATCTCATGTTCGTATCTTTTTTCCAAAGATCTGAAATCCATGAAAAAGCTTTCTTCTTTAGTATTTTCTCTCCGATTCCAGCTTCACCAAATCTCGGTTCCAATTCTATTTCGAAGACATCAAATGAAGAGTTATGGCGCAGTCAGCTCTTCATAATCATGATTCGAACCTGGTGCTGCGGCCGACCCCCCAAAAGTACGAACCGCCCAATGAACCCACTTAGCCCTCAACTTGGACATACCGTCTTCGATACAAAGGTCATGCAGCAAATCGTCAGCATACTTCCTCGTAGATTGATCCAACCGACTATTACGCATTAGCTGATAGAGGGCGTCATGCACTAAGGACCCTCGCATAAAATTTGGAGTATCGATCGTAGGTCCACTCGGTCCGTCCCATGCATAGCCTTCAAAAATAGTAAGCTGTCCATTTTGCTTTAGGCGAATGAATCTAAGTTCCCCTTGGTGAGGTTCTATAATCTCTGAAGCTGGACGAAGATCGATCTGTATCGTATAATCATAAAGTAACTGGTATTTATAATTTCTAAGGGTCCTGTATTTGATATGATCAGCCATCAGATCCTCCAAAAGCAACTTCTCAATCGAGCAGTCAGTCTAGACGAAGAGCACTTACGCAAGAGCAAATTTAGAAAAAACCGATTTAATTTTGAGACATGCGCAAAGTAGAATCCGAAAAGCCAATGGGGGCTCTGAAAAACTATCTAGCCGAATGACGAAAACAGCTGAATATATCTGCCCAATCCAGAACATCTCGGGCTTGAATCGAAAGTTTTGTAGGAAGTCCTTCAGAAATCTAAGAATTCTCTGAACATCTCGAAAATCTCCGTCCAAAATTGATTTTTCGATCTCACCAAGTCATGAAATCATGGCCGCAAACGCTTATGTCCCAATGGAAAACTACCCCGTTGCACGGGGACCACATTAAACTGGGGGCGAAAATGATCCCATTCGGCGGATGGGATATGCCAGTTCAGTATTCAGGAATTATCGCAGAACACACTGCCACTAGAGAAGCCGCAGGTTTGTTCGATGTCTCCCACATGGGGGAGATCTTTTTGGAAGGACCTCCTTCCGACTTACTTCACTATTTAGAGTCGGTCACTTGTAATTCCGTATCCTCTCTATCAGAAGGCCAGGTGCAATACAGTGCGATCATCAATGAAAATGGTGGCATTGTTGACGATATTACTCTTTATAAGTTTAATGATCGCAAGTATATGATTTGTGCAAACGCATCTAACGTTGATTCAGTTGCAAATCACCTCTCTAAAAACTTGCCTTCCAATTCGGGGATCAAACTGGAAAATCAAAGCAATGATTGGCATCAAATTGCGATCCAGGGTCCGAAGGCAGATCAAATTTTATCTAATTACCTGAATCGAGATCTTTCAAAAATCGGTTACTATAAATTCGAAGCAAACATGAACGGGAACGAATCCGAAAAAATGATCCTTTCCAGAACAGGATACACTGGCGAAGACGGTTTCGAAATTTATACTTCCAACCAATCCGGATTAAAACTCTGGAGAGAATTATTAGAGGCCGGAAAGCCCCACGGACTACTTCCGGCGGGCTTGGGTGCGAGAGATACACTTAGGATTGAAGCAAAATATCCGCTTTATGGCCATGAACTAAACGAGACCAGAACCCCAGTTCAATCTGGAATCGGCTGGACAGTCAAAGAAAAGGAAGTGAAATTTCCGAAGTATGAATTAATCATCGGAGAAAAATTACACGGCGCAGTCAGAAGAGTGACTGCATTTGAATTATCCGAGCCTGGAGTTCCAAGAGAAAACATGCCGGTACTAGATTCGGCCGGCAAGCAGATCGGCATCACTACTTCCGGAACCTTTTCTCCTTCTTTAAAGAAAGGCTTGGGCCTTGCGTGGATCGATTCGAAGAGTATCAATCATGAAGAACCGATCCTGATCGAAATCAGAGGCCAGTCAAAAAACGCAATTGTATTCACGAAACCATTCGTTTCGGGAAGTATTCGAAAAAACTAATTTAAGGATTTACTAATGGCAGCAACGAACGCACCCGCTGGATATAAATTTTCCGAAAAACATGAATGGGTAAAAGTAGAAGGTGATACAGCTCTAATCGGAATCACCGACTATGCGCAAGCAGCTCTTGGAGACATTGTATATGTCGATCTACCTAAGGTAGGAAGAAAACTGAAGCAGTTCGATTCTTTCGGAACAATCGAGTCGGTCAAAGCAGCAGAAGATCTCTATTCTCCAGTGGGAGGAGAGGTTTCAGAGGTAAATTATAGCCTTGGATCAAGCCCCGCACTCGTAAATGAAAAACCTTTCGATTCCTGGATGATTCGAGTCAAGGGAATTCAAGCCGGCGAATTAGATAAGCTAATGTCTCCGGATGAATATCGTGAATTTGTAAGTAAACTGGATTAGAAAAGAATTATGAATACAATTACCTGGAACCCGGCAAAAATGAAAGAAGTGGATCAAAACCTTTCTCCCCTGGACACGTTTCTTCGTCGTCACGTCGGACCCAATCTAGAACAAACCGAAGAAATGCTTTCTCAGCTGGGTCTTTCCAGTCTGGAAGAATTAGTCTCTAAAGCAGTTCCTGCAGGTATTCGTCTTGAAAGGCCGCTGGAACTTCCGACTCCGTCGACTGAACATCGGATTCTTAAAGACCTGAAAGAGATCGCTTCGAAAAACCAAGTATTCCGTTCCTTTATCGGAGCTGGCTACCAGGCGAGTATTATGCCTCCGGTGATTCAGAGAAATATTCTAGAAAACCCAGGTTGGTACACAGCTTATACTCCTTACCAGGCAGAGATTTCCCAAGGTAGATTAGAAGCGCTCTTAAACTATCAAACGATGATAGCGGACCTAACAGGATTAGAAATCTCTAATGCATCTCTTTTGGACGAAGCCACAGCAGCTGCAGAAGCGGTCTTTCTTGCCTTTGGAGTTCGAAAAAACGAAACTTCCAAACTTATTTTCGTTTCGAACCAATGCCATCCGCAAACAATAGATGTGGTTCGTACTAGAGCTCTTCCACTGGGAATCGAAATCCAACTTGGAGACCATAGAAGCGCTGAATTAAACGAAGATTACTTTGCGGTTCTGGTTCAGTATCCTACAACTGATGGAAGCATATTTGATTACCAAAGGTTTTTTCAAACCGCGCACAATGTAGGTGCAGTCACCATCTGTGCTGCAGATCTGCTTTCTCTCACTTTGCTAAAACCGCCGGGCGAATTCGGAGCGGATATCGCGATAGGAAGTTCTCAAAGATTCGGATTACCATACGGATTCGGCGGACCTCACGCAGGTTATTTTGCTACCAAAGACGAGCTGAAACGTCATATGCCGGGCAGACTAGTAGGAGTTTCCAAAGACAGCCAAGGAAATCCTGGTCTCCGATTGGCTCTTCAAACGAGGGAGCAACATATTCGAAGAGATAAGGCTACATCGAATATATGTACGGCTCAAGTCCTTCTAGCGGTACTTTCTTCCATGTACGCGGTATATCATGGTCCGACCGGACTTAAAAATATTGCAGTTAGAATTCATCACCTAACTGAAATCTTAGCTAAGAATTTGGAAGGCAAGGGCTTTGAGATACTCTCCAAACCATTTTTCGACACGATTACGATCGATCTCGCAGAAAACGCATCTCGCATTTTAGAAATCGCTCGCGAAAAAGGAATCAATCTCAGGGACTTCGGAAACGGAAAAGTCGGAATCGCTTTAGACGAAACAGTCGAGATCGACGACCTACAAAAGATCTTCGAAGTATTTGGTGGTACTAAAATCGATCTTTCCGTTCAGGAAGAATCCGTCCCATCCGAATTCTGGAGAACTTCCTCCTATTTAACACATCCGGTTTTTAAAGCAAATCATACCGAGACAAAAATGCTTCGGTATATTAGAAAATTAGAATCAAGAGATCTTTCTTTAACTACTTCCATGATTCCTCTCGGATCTTGCACTATGAAATTGAATGCAACCGTGGAAATGCTTCCTGTCAGCTGGCCGGAATTTTCCGCTTTGCATCCTTTCGCGCCGAAGGAACAAACCGCCGGCTACAGAACCATATTCAACCAGCTGGAAAATTGGCTCTCCAAGATCACTGGATTTCCAGCAATTTCCTTGCAACCAAATGCCGGTTCGCAAGGAGAATATGCGGGCTTGCTTGCGATTCGTAACTATCATATCAGTCGAGGAGATTCCGCTCGAAACATTTGCTTGATTCCGATCTCCGCACACGGAACAAATCCCGCTTCGGCAGCCATGGCCGGTTTCAAAGTGGTAGTCGTTGCTTGCGACCAAGATGGAAACGTGGATTTAGAAGATCTGAAACTCAAAGCAAAAGAACACGAAAAAGATTTGGCCGCTTTAATGATTACCTATCCGTCTACTCACGGCGTATATGAAGAATCTGTAAAGGAAATCTGTAAAATTGCACATGATCATGGTGGGCAAGTTTATATGGACGGTGCAAATATGAACGCCCAGGTAGGAATTACTCGTCCTGCTGATATCGGTGCGGACGTCTGCCATTTGAATTTGCATAAGACATTCTGTATTCCTCACGGTGGTGGAGGTCCTGGCGTAGGTCCGATCGGAGTAGCAAAACACTTAGCTCCATTCCTTCCTGGTCACCCGCTTGTCGATAACGGAACTGGTAATGAGCACAGCGCGGTGTCTGCGGCGCCTTGGGGAAGTGCTAGTATTCTATTGATTTCTTGGGTGTATATTGCATTACTCGGCTCCGAAGGATTGAGGCAGGCGACAATGTATGCGATTCTAAATGCGAACTACATAGCCAATAGATTAGCGTCTTACTTTCCTGTTCTGTATAAGGGGAAGAATGGATTTGTAGCTCACGAATGCATTTTGGATTTTAGACCTTTCAAAAAATCCGCCGGTGTGGAAGTAGAGGATGTTGCAAAAAGGTTAATGGACTACGGATTTCATGCGCCGACTATGTCCTTCCCGGTTCCCGGAACTTTAATGATCGAACCGACCGAGTCAGAATCTCTCGAAGAACTGGATCGTTTCTGCGACGCGATGATCAATATTTATGGAGAAATCAAAGAAATCGAAGAGGGCAAACTGGATCCAAAGGATAATCCTTTAAAGAATGCACCTCATACTGCTTCTATGGTGATTTCGGACACTTGGAACCATTCCTATCCAAGAGAAAGAGCTGCTTATCCTTCTGCTTGGACCAAAGAACATAAATTTTGGCCTTACGTTGGTAGAATCGACAACGTATACGGAGATAGAAATCTAATTTGTTCCTGCCTTCCGATGGAAAGCTATCAATAAACAAAGACGAGGTCCTTTCTGGAAACATACGAGGAAGAAAAACCGGAGACTCCTGAATTTCCCAGGTACTCTCACGGATTCCTCCTCGTTTTCCTTTGCTTAGTGATTCAGGTTTGCATTGGCCTACTAATGAATGTCGCGGCTTCCTCTTATGGAATTCACCTGGCGCAAGGTTATGTTTTTGCGTTAGCTAATATTCTCAGTATATTCCCAGTTTTTTTCTTAGGTATCATCCTTTCTAATAAACCGTGGACTTACTTCATCCGGAAGCCGAAGGAACCAAATCTCTCGGAGATCATACTCATTCTTCTTATCGCTTTCGGTTTATATGATTTGATCAGTTTTATAGTCATTCACTCCACTTTATATTTTCCGTGGATGTTAAAATGGAGCCAGTCTCTTTCTAATGGAGTCGCAGATACTGATTTGATCTTCGCTGGATTGATTGTAGCACCGATCACCGAAGAATTATTCTTTCGATTCTTCTTGTTCCGGGGGTTTTTGAAAATCTATAGTCTACCGATAGCAATCCTTGGGTCTGCCTCTTTATTCGGATTAGTGCATTTGCTTCCGACCCAAGTGGTAACTGGATTCATACTCGGAATTTATTTGGCTTATTTATATGCTGTTTCAGAAAACCCGATTCTTCCGATTTTAGGGCATTTTGTATATAACGGATATGTAATTTTCCTACCCCAATTTATCACCTGGTCCAAACTCCAGGAAAAGTTACCTGGATTCAGGACAGAAGTTTGGTTTTATGGTCCGCTTGATTTGATCGCAATTTTAGGATTGGTGTTCGGAATCTTCGCGACCAAGAAAATGTACGAAAAAAAGATCGCAAATTTTCCATGAATGCAGAACAGATTCATTGGGTCGAAATTACTTATACAAACTAATATAATATGAGAATTGGCGAAATCCTGCAGAGTTTTAAGAGTACCATTCAGGAAAAAACTTACTTCTCCAAATCCGGAAAATTTTGGACTTACTATTTTCTACCAACTCTTCTTTTGCTATGGTATGGACTATTTTTCTTCAGCTATAATGAAAAAGCAAAAGATGCATATATTCCAATGGCTTGGGATCAAAGTCTTTATGAACAGGCGATCTCAAATATAGCTTATGAATTGGATCCGCATGTATCTATCTTAGGTGGCGAAGTCTTTTTCAAAAATCATTTTACTCCGATCTTATATTTTTTGGCCGGGCTCTATCGATTCTTTCATGTATTTTGGGAGCCTCCTTTAACATTCATTATATTTACTGGTATTGTTTACGCGTTTCTGATCATTGGGGTGTATTATTGTGCAATCTCAGACCAAAAGAAAATAGCCAACATTCTCTTAGTTTTCTCGATTTTGGCGTTTTCGCCTGTTTTCAACTCTGCAATCGGTAATGGGTTTAGAGAGAGCGTCCTTACTTTATTACCCATTTCCTTTCTTTTGTACTATTGGAATCAAAACAAAGTTCGGCCCTTTACGATTTGGGCTCTAGTTTTATTGATGATAAAGGAAGATTGCGGATTGATAGTTTTCGGCTTCGCCCTTCTGCCTGGAAAAGATAAAAACCAAGGCTTTCGCATAGTTTCTCTGCTATGTCTAGCGGAATTCGTAGGAATTAATTTGCTGTATACGAACATCTTCGGAGGGCTTACTGGGCAGGAGAGATTTTCTCATTTGGGAAAAAATATTATGGAGATTATGCTCTCTCCTATAATACGTCCCGCTGAGTTTCTCAAATCATTTTTAAATATTTATAATATAATATTCCTTCGTGATCTTCTACTTTCATTTTGCTTTTTACCTTTACTGCGACCTACTCTGCTAGTTCCGAGCTTGCCCTATTTAGCTGTTCTCTTATTAAATTCGGATCATACGATCGGCACGGCAAACTCCCAATTGTGGTATATGGCGCCGCTGCTTCCGTTTCTACTGCTTGCTTCGGTTCAGGGATTTGAAAGATTGATGGATCGCTTTGCTAACCATGCAAAAGTGAAGATAGCGATAACTTGCTGCGCGGTCGTCTTCCCAATATATATCACTTCATCTGGATCCTATCTTTGGCACCGTGCAAAGGATAATAACGTCGGAGATTCCGTTCTTAGGATACGCAACTACCTGAATCGAGAAATTCCTTTATATACAGTCAATAATTACATGCCTTATTTTTCGGACCGAAAACTTCTATATGGATTTCAACCTCTAATCCAAGATGGGCTAGTTCTCTTACCAATCGGTTTAAGCAATCCGGCTAACTGGCAAGGTTGCTGCACTGCCGAATCCTATCTAAAATTAGTTCAAAATTTTTCCGAAACGCACAAAGTAAATCTAATCTATCAAGATGAGAATATCGCACTTTGGAACACTCGTATTTCCGGAAGTCCTGGTAATCTGCAAAGCCCAACCCAAAACATAGAGGCAGAATTCACTCCAAGCGAATTTATCGGAACTCAAGTGAATCGATTTCATCTAGGAAAAGGTGAACGAATCATGGGATACTCTTATTCGAAAACAGGAGGAATCGCAATGATCGGATCTTTGCATACAATTCCTCTAAGCTCTAGTAAGATCGTTCTTACTTTGCGAATTTCGGAAGAAGATTCATCTCAATGTAATGAAAAGAAACGCCCTGAAATTTACCTAAAGTTCGAAAATGGAAACCTCTTAAGCCAGAGAATACGATTCGAAACCTCAGAAGAAAGAAAGTTTTTCTTTGATATATCCAAAAACTCCGGAAACTTTTTCCCACTTTTGAAATACAATCGTTGCGGTAAGTTTGCTGTTGACTGGTACAAAATTGAATACTTGAAATAAATTTGAATCTTATTCGATCTTGCATAGGGAAAGTACCCCCGATTCAGAACAGAAGCTATTTATAAACAAGAGTCTCGAAAAGCGTTCAAGGATTGATTTTTCAAAACTCCTGAGAATCCATGAGAAATGGACTGAGGGCAAAAGTCGCTCTTAGTTGTCCCGTTCTCAACATATTCTATTTGGAAGACAGCCGACCCTTTGTTTGGAAATGCAACTTCCAAATTACACCAGCCTCCCACCTGACAACTTTCAGTTATTGCCCAATCAAAGTTTCCAATCAAATCAGAGATCTGATCTTGATCATTTTTCAAACCGACGGCCATTCCTTTACTATGAGCAAGATCACTGATCCATCGATTGAAACGAAGTTGATCGTCTGCGCTCAACGGAAATCCAGTATCATTCATATAACCGTCCACATTATCCGGATCGACTCCGTCGCAACCGTGTGTCTTGGCTTTATCAAAACGATCCGATAAAATCGGACTTAGAAGGTCTATCCGTCGGATATCCAGCCATTTTTCATCTGGATAGCCACTGTAAATTTTTCCTAAAACTGCCGAAGGAAATCGAGTCGCATCGGATCTAAAATTCTCGTAAGAGCCTACATCGATATAACATATAACCCTCTTTCCGGCAGAATGAAGTCTTTCAATCACGGTTGGATCCGAATCAGTTAAATCCAAATCTATATCAAAAACATCTGCGCTGACAGATTCCTGCAAAAGCTCCGAAAACTGAATCTGAAATGTAGTTCCGGGAGCTGGAATCCAAACTCTCGTCAGCAGAAAAGTCGAAATCAAGTCTCTCTGATCATCAGAATGATGTTTGCAGGAACTCAACCAAACAAAGAAGAAAAGAATTATAAAAGCAATACGATTCAAAACAATATATCAATTTTTTGAATATAGTTTATTCTATCCCAAGTACTCTATCTTCTTTGAATCGATAGTACCCAGAAGCTTCTTCATTTTGAATTGTCTCTGCTTCTTGTCCAAAGTATTTCTCTCTGAGACTCTCTAATTTTTTTTCGAGTTCCTGGCCCTTGTACTTAGATTGAAGACTTTCCGTTTCTTTCGTGTAATTTCGGCCTGCTTCCCAACGCTTATCTCTTTCAGAGTCCAACTCCTCCCATCTCCGAAGGGCATTCGCGTCCATACCTAAGTTCTTTCGAACCTCATGCAGCGCGGACTTTCTTTCGGAAGCGGTCATAGATTGTAAGTCCGATTGACTAGCTCGAATAAATCCTTCCATGAAAACTTGTTTTTTGTTTTCTAAAGTGCGCGGTAGATCTTGCCCATACGTACTTTTTAATGCGGTCTTAAAATGGTCTAGCTTTACATAAATCGAGGAACTCTTATCCGTTTCTATCTTTTTCAATGCATCTGAAATAGAACTAAGTTTTATTTCGGCGGCCCAAATCTCTTTTGCTTTTTCGCCGAACAGCCTCTCTCGAGTCTTCCAAAGTTCTTCCTGTCTTTTTTCTTGAGACAGAGAATTTAACCGATTAAAGTTATCTTTGTAATATTTCTGGTACTTGTACAGCGCTTCGGATAAGTTAAAGAGTTCGTTCTCCTTTCCAGGAAATGCAGCGCCCAGAATTTCTTGTAGGAGCTCCACCCATCTATCCGGAAATCTTTTTTGCAGATCCTGAATTAAGGATTCGAGCATTGAAATTTGTACGCTCGGACGATCAATCTGGTCTCCATATCTCTTCCGGAGCAAAAAAGCCATCTCGTCTATGCTCAAATTTGAATCGTTTTGACCGCTTTCGGCCCGGCTCTTAAAAGTTAGCTCGAGCTCTTGTTCGTTGAGATGATGCTCCGGAATCGGATGCTCTGAGAGATCCTTGAATTTTCTTTCGATCGGATCTACAGAGGCCAGATAATAATAGATGATTCCGATACAAAGGATTCCGACGGCGCAGACTATCAGAAAGATTTTATTTTTTAGTAATGATTGCATGTACGTAGATCCAATCCGTCCGAATCAAAGTTCCAGCCCGGTAAAGTTAGATTTAAGATATTGATTTGTTTAAAAAAGGTGGGCCGGGAGAAGAACTTCTCCCGGCCAAGCACAGTCAGGAATCAACCGCCATAATACGCTATATAATCTAGAAGGGCCGCGTAGAACTCTTTCTCATCGAAAGTATCCGGGCCAATTCCGACAACATCGATATGATCTTGATTAATCACATTCGCTGTAGATGTCATCTGAGTTGAGTTAGGATAGTTAATGTCTCCTACATATCCTATCGTAGAATTTGTATTGAGATAGTCTTGGCAAAGCAAGCAACTAACATATTCAAGTCGGTATCCCATTTGCTGGGAATTAATACCGACAAGCCCATCGTCATCGTCACCGCCTTTATTTCCATCTCCTTTTCCTGCAGCTCCATCGCTATCGCAATCGTCGACGCAATAACCGTTTCCGTCGATGTTAAAGAAGCCCTCTTTTAGCAAGTAGAGTGCCGGGTTTACATCCAATCCGGATTGAGCTGTAATTAAGGAACCGTATCTATAAGCATAGGTAGAACTTACTGGATAATTTTGGTTAAAGACTTTCATTCCTGTAGTCACGCCATCAGCCGAACTGTAGTCGTTATAAACCAATTGCTTTGCAGCCGCATAACCGTCATTACCAGAACCGTAAATTGAATCGCCAAATAACTTTGCCAACGCATCAACCACGCTAGTTACCCCGGGACCCAAATCCAAAATATATTTGGCCGTAGGAGATCCCCTGTGAGGCGATGATACGGAAATCAATACATGCACGACTTGACGACCTTTTCTTTGATAAAGGACCTTCGCAGCTTTACGAGCGTCGATACCACCTTGAGAGTGTCCGATCAGATTTACTTTATATGCACCAGTAGTCGCCATATAGTTTTCTACCTGATTTGCAAGCTGAGTTCCTCTCGCTTCAGAACTTTGAAACGGAGTAACAGAGGCAGCTAAAGCTTGCTGCTTTGAATCGATATTTCCATTGCAACTCACTTCTAAGAACTCGTCACAAGGGTCACCGACGAATACTCCGTAATCATCCCCGAAGTAAAAGAACCCGAGTAGATTGTCGAATCCACTTAACCCGTGTGCAAAAACTACGGGATACTTAGTCTTTGGAACGGAGCCGTACAATACGCCTGTTCCAAAGAAGAGCACTAGCAAAAGCGCTCCACATACTTTTTTCATATTCATCCTCTTCACTAGCCCAACCGTTTGTGTGTTTGTTACGGAGGCGGAACGAATTCTAATTGCCGTTCCCCATATCGTCAAGCTCTCAAACCCAAATTTATAGAAAACGCGGCAAAAAAGATTTTTTATATAGTATCTGTTATATAAAATAATCACTGTCAATTATTAACAAGACTTATGCGATTCCAATTGTTTCGGCTTTTTATGTTCGATTTTGAGATTTACTCACAAGGTCGCTAAAAGTATGAGGAATATTGAATGGTCCAAACTCAGACTTCGCTTAGAATCTATCCAATTCATTTACTATCTTTAGCGTTCCTACTTACTGCGGCTTCTTGTTCCACATCTCAGACCGCTACAGTTCGAAATAGGTCATCTAACTCAGAACCAACTACGGTGCGGTTTAGTATTCAACCGTACAAGGGCTCCACACTTAAGATCGGAAAAGATGTAATTCCATATAAGATTTTGGAAACCGATAAAACGATCGCAAAAATCGAGACCTCCCTTCCGTTATACAGCGCTGAAGATCCGCTCGAGATCAAAATCGATTCTCCAGGATTCGCAGAATCCATTATTCTTGCAGCTTCTGCGGATCAACTGAACGAAAGATTTTTCGCCCTAAATAAAGAGGGAGCATATCATGAATTTGTAAATAGGTTCAAAACGGGAATTCAACCCAAAAGTGTTCGCTTTATCGACGCGACCAGGATCGCAATTCCGCTTCTGGAAGATGAGGGAATGGACGTATTGGATGTAACAACTGGCAAAACGGTTCGAATTGCACCGCCAGAACTTTACAAAAAGAAACTAGGCTTTGTAGAGACTATCGCAATTCCGGAATACAATGAACTCTGGGTAAGCCAAATGCAGGCAAATGCTGTCCATGTGTTCGATCTAAAATCACTCGAATACAAAGCGACTGTAAACCTTTCTGGAAAGTGGTCCAAGATACTACTCTATGATAAGCAAAGAGATCTGGTGTACTGTTCCAATTGGATTAGCGAAGATATTTCCATTATAGATAGAAAATCCAAAACTGAGATCAGTAAAACCGACAAGATCGGATTACCAAGGGGATTATTGCTTTCTGCTGACGGAAAAGAGCTCTATATCGCGCAGTTCTCCGCAAGCAACCAGGAGAACGGCGGAGGCAGAATCGGGATTTATTCCTTGGAAAAGGGCAAACTCATGGATACGATAGGACCTCCGGGTAACAAAAGACATATTGTAGGAGCTCCTGACGGAAGTAAAATCTACGTTTCCGATATGTGTTGTGGAAAAGTAGAAGTCTATGACACCAAGGAAAAAAAGCTAACGAAGTCAATTCCGGTCTTTGACAAACCGAACACGATCGCTCTCTCTCCGGACGGAAAGTATCTTTATGTTTCTTGCCGAGGACCAAACAATCCAACAGAAGGCTATCTTAAGAAAGGACACGTACTCGGTCAGATTTTCGTAATCGATACAAAGACAGACCAAGTCGTTGAATTCTGGGAGGCCGGAAACCAACCGACCGGTTTGGATGTTTCTCCAGATAATCGCTATTTAGTAACTTCCGATTTCCTAGATCATCAGATTAGAGTTTATAGAAGAAAGGGACTTTGAGCTCACTATCGACTTGAGAACGTGAAAAAAGTGAAAACTTCTTTATCTCACTTCTCCCTTCGATTCCATGGATGAGAAAGCTAGAATCAGTCTAGCGATTTCGAAAATACACAGAGAGAGAAAACAAATCTTCCGATGACTGTTGATTCAAAGGCCACCAAATATCTTGCCTCTATAGTTGTATACCTCGCTTGTTTGAGCTGTTCTCCTAAAGCGATCCAATCCGAAAAAGAAAATTCCAGTCTCCGATTGACCGAAGCTCAGATTGGAATCCTTCGGCAGACTCCACAGGAAGATCTAGTTCCTACGATCTGGGATACTGGAGACACAACAGTGTCCAACGAAGATCGATTGGACCTACTGATCCCGCATGTTCAAAATATTGGTAAGGCTTATATCGGTGTAGGTTCTGAGCAAAACCTAACAATCGCAGCTTGGGCGAAATCCGAATTTATCTATCTGATGGATTTCACCAATATCGTAGTTCTTGCGAACGAGATTACGATCCAATTTTTGAAGAAAGCGGAAAAGAAAGAAGAATTCATCCGCCTTTGGGGAAAGGAAGGAGAAAAAGACGCCCTTAGTCTGATCGAGAATTCGTTTAACGATCCCGCAAAATACAAAAAGGTTTATAAGCAGGCCTCCCCTTTTATCCGAAAGAGACACGCTACAAACTTGATGCTTTCTAAAAAATACAACTACAAGATGTTTCAGTCGGACGACGAGCAATACGCTTACATTCGCAGCCTCGCTTTAGAAAACAAAATCTATCCTGTCCGAGGAAATCTTTTAGGTAAGACTACACTTTTCGGAATCGGAACTAGTTTAAAAAAAGCAAATCTATCAGCGGGTATTATTTACTTTAGCAATGCAGAAGAATACTTTGCGTACCCGCAAGAATTCAAGGATTCGATCGCGAATCTTCCTGTTGAAGAAAAATCACTGGTAGTAAGAACGATTTCGGTTCGGAAAGATGTCTTCCCTTGGTCTCCCGGCTCCGAAATTTCCACAGACCGCGGATTTCATTACGCAGTTCAAAAAATCTCCAACTTTCAAAATTGGCTAAAGAACGGAAAACCAGGATTGAGATCTCTCCATATCATGCTCGAAGGTGGAACCGTTGATAAGCAAAATGGAATCACAGTCGTCGATAAAGGACCGGCTTCGATTTTGCCTGAAAAAGGATCTGGAAAAAAATAAAGGCACACTTTCTTAGGTGTATGCCTTCCATCAAAAAGGAAGGCAATTCAAGATCGCAAAAATCTGAACATCGATCCTGAACTGAGATGATGCGGGACCTTACTGAACATCTCTACTATCTTTGAAAATAAAAAAGCCCGGAATTTAGTCCGGGCTTTTTTGTATGATTGCGAAAACCCGGCGACGTCCTACTCTCCCACACAGCGAACCATGCAGTACCATCAGCGATGAGAGGCTTAACTTCCGTGTTCGGGATGGGAACGGGTGTGACCCTCTCTCTATAACCACCGAGAATCTATCGTCAGTTTCCTGGACCTTTTGCTGCTGTCCAATTTTTTTTAAAAGTTAGAATGGAAAAAATCGACTACATCGATTCTGCCAGGGAACGTACTTCCTCTCTACTGTACGCATCCGGTTTTTTTAGAATCTGCACTAGCGCTTTATACTGCCTCAAACTTAAATTGGAAGGATGCTTGTTGAAGTAGTACTGAGACGATCTGTGAATTCCGTTCAAGCCTCTCCCCCAGTATACCAAATTTAGATAATATTCCAAGACTCCGTTTTTGCCGAGTTCCAAATCCAGACTTTGAGCGATTCGAATTTCTCTCAACTTTCGTGCGAGAGTTTTGTCTCTGGTTAAGAAGAGTGTCCGAGCAAGCTGTTGATCTATTGTACTTGCACCGCGCAACTTTCGAAACAATAGCGCAGTCTGTAAAAGCGCAGATTGAATGTCAGCCAATGAATATCCCGAATGTCGAAAAAACCTTTCGTCCTCTACTTCTACCAAGTAATTTACCGCGCCTGGAGGAAGTTCATCCAATCTAACCCAATCCGGTTCCAAGCGAACCGATTCCAAGTTTTCGGGAATATAAATCAGTTGGTCTTCGTGAAATAGGATCGTTTTTACTGGAAAAATTTGTAAGTAGATCAAAGAAGATGTGATCCCAAGAATGATTAGGCGAAACAATAAACTATTCACGCGATTCGAATAAGTTACTATCTCCGATAGCTTATGGCTCGATTTATTGCCTGCGTTCATACTGCAGAAATATTTCGTCCTCTATTACTTCTGTTCGAATCAGTTTCCAAGATTGTAGATCAAAGTTTTCGTACGCTATGGAACTTCCGGTAATCGAAGGCAAATCTTCTTGACCGATCACAAATGGCACAATCGTTAGATTGATTTTGTCCACTAGATTCTTGCGAAAAAAAGAATCATTCAACCGAGGACCTCCTTCCAAAAGCACATTCGAGTATCCCCTAGTTCCGAGATCTCGGAGAACATCTGTACTCTCAATATCTTCTGGACCCAGTACGCAAATCTCTGTAAGTTCCGACAAAGTAGATCGCACTTCTTTTGCGTTCTTCTCGGTACAGTAGACCAATGGTTTGGTTTTCGAATGTCGAAATACTTTTCGATCTACAGGCAAGGTTCCGGTTCGAATCAGGATGACTGGTCTAGGATCCGATTTTCCTTCCACATAACGTAGATGAGTGACCGGATCATCTTGTAACAAACTATTCTTTCCTAAAAGCAAAGCGTCCGCTTCTGCACGGAGCTGATCCATTCTTCGTTTGTCGTTTCTGGAAGAAAGGCCGTACCATTTTCCATCAGGACGACATACCTTTCCATCCAAAGTCATGGCCATATTTACGGAAAGACAAGTCCTGCTCATTTAGGGCGTGCTGCTAATTCTTGAGCGAGAATCTTTTTTACTCGCCCACTGCAAGTACCGCAGCCAGTACAACAATAAGTATCCTCCATCAACTTCTCCAAAGTATCGTTTCCCTTGCGAATAGATTTTAGAAGATCTTCCTCAGAAACTTGATTGCAAACGCAGACCTTTGGCGGACGCATCAAAGAGTTGAGATCGAATTGGCTGAAGTCGGAAGGATTCATGAGCCTCTATGAAATTGGACTCCGGGTCGAAAACGGTTCCATCAAGCTATCTATAAAGTAAACGAAGGGCAAGATAATTTTTTGCATTTATTTCTCGTTGACACCTAGGTGAAAAGACCTAACCTCCTTCGAAAATTTCAGTAAGGAAACCGCTATTTTATGCAAGTCACAAAACGAGCTCCCTTAAGAGAGATTATGGGTTGGTGCATGTTCGATTTTGCGAACTCAAGCTATACTACCGTTATTATTACTGTCGTTTATGCACGCGTATTCGCTGAGTTGATAGTTCCTCCTACTGGCAATCCAGCCAATCCTCATGAAGAGGGAAACTTCTTGTTTGCGATCGCCCTAGCATTTTCTTATCTTTTGGTAGTGATTACTGCGCCTGTCTTCGGCGCCATTACGGATTACTCTGCAAAAAAGAAATCCTTCCTTTTTTGGAGTTATATCAGCTGCGTAATCAGCACTTCTGCTCTCTGGCTTGTGGTCGCCCCCGGTAGATGGGAACTCGCTTTTCTATTGATCATACTTTCTAACTTCTTCTTTGCTTCGGGTGAAAATTTTGCGTCTAGCTTTCTTCCTTTCCTTGGGCCCAAGGACGAGCTCGGTAAGATTTCTGGTTACGCGTGGGGGATCGGATACTTCGGAGGCTTGGCCTCAGTCTTTTTAGTAAAGACATTGTTAGGTGATGTAAGTATAGCGAACTTCGATGCAATGAGATACGTTGGTCCGATTACGGGAGTGTTCTTCTTAATCGGGGGAATTCCTACTTTCGTCCTTCTAAAAGAATACCATCCAGGGACCAAACGGCCAGAAGGTTTGAGCTATCTGAAAATAGGTTTCGACCGGGTTAGTAATACGATCCGAGATATCAACCAGTTCAAGGATATGGGAATCTACTTGCTATCTCTCTTTTTCGCGATGGCTGCTCTTGGAATCGTAATTAGTTTTGCATTTATTTACGGTGCGCAAGAGATAAAAATTAACGGTGAACAGGAAGCGATCTTATTCATTCTATTACAATTGTTCGCCGCGGTAGGTGCGGTCATTTTCGGCTACGTCCAAGACCGCACAGGAGCATTAAAAACATTTAATATAACCTTATTACTCTGGGTAGTCTGCCTCTTGTTGATTTATTGGGTCAGGGAAATTACCGTTATTTTGAACACTCTAGGGCTCAATATTACGGTTCAATGGACCTTCGTGGCGGTCGGAACAATTGCCGGAACCGGTGTCGGTGCCACCCAATCTGCAAGTCGCGCGATCATCGGGATCTTTGCACCGGAATCAAAATCGGGAGAATTTTTCGGACTTTGGGGACTGTCAGGAAAGGTTGCGGCAGCTTTCGGACTTGTGGCGGTCGGGATACTACAAACCATCTTCGATTTAAGGAATTCCTTCCTCGTAGTGAGCGTATTCTTTTTTATCTCTCTTATCATCAACTTGAAGGTAAGCGAAAAAAGAGGAATTGAGCACGCGAGAGAATACGAAAATAAACACGGTCATAGAACAACTTAGCAAAGTTGTACCTTGCCAACTGCCGGCTTTTGTAGTAATATAATGCAATGGCCGGTTCTGAGTTTCATACAGAGGACGAGTTCGAATCCCATCAAAGTCAGAGGAGACTTGCGTTGACTACGATGGATGAATTGACTCAGACCAAACTTCTTTTGCTAGACTCGGGAAGAGAAGTGCCGAAATTCTTGAATTACGCCATCTCATATTTGAACCGAAAGTATCTCACGGAAGAGAAAGTAATCAGCGACCTGATCGTCCGGAGAGAAAGCGGCGGATAAATCAGTCGTCTTTTTCCTTATCAGTTTCTAGCCTTATCTCCGAAATGACGGCTTGTGCCTCGTCAAAAATCGGGACGAGCACGGAATCATCCTTGTCCACTTTCGTTACAGAATCTTCTTGATAATAGATTCCTTGGGTTGTCAAAAAGTAAAAACGGAGTTTGCTTCCGTCCGGTTTCGGAATTCCGGAAATCTTTTTTCCTTCTTTCCAAAGATATGCATATTTTCTAATAAATCTGACGGAACTTGCGTGAATGGAATCTCTTCCACCTCCTCCGATAAACGAAGGACCAGAACTTAAATAAAGACTAGCATCTCCGGACAAAAAAGTGACGAGTGTGGCGATTTCTCCGCTCGTGGGCCAATCCATAATGATGCCGTATACACTTGTGATATCTTCCTTGATACTCACTCCAACGTCTTCGGGTTTAGTTCTGAATGCAATTTCTCTCAACTCTTTATAGGGAGTTTTGTCCGTAGAAGGACCGCATCCTAAAATAGAGCTCAGCAAAATACCTAAGGAAAACAGGAATCCAATTCGTTGGACCAAGGTAAGATTCTTTTTTGGAAACTTTATCTGGTGCATACTTCCGATTATTTTTTCTTTGTCTTCTTCTTTGGGGAAGCTTTCTTTTTTGCGGAGACTTTTTTCTTAGGAGTGGATTTTTTCTTCGCAGAAGTTTTTGCTTTCTTTTGGGCAGCTAATTCCCTCTTTTCGGCAGCTCTTTCCTTGCCTTCGATGCTAATCGCAAATTTTGGATTTCTTTCAAACGATTTGATCAATGCACTCTCTCTAAAACGAACTGCAGACCAATCTTCGTCGATCGCGATCATGCGCACGCCTTCAAATCCTACTTTGCCAAGAGGTTCCCAGCCTGCATCCCGATGAATCGCTACATTAAACTTCTTGGAAGTTTTCTTTGGATAGGCGAACCAAAGCAATCCGTCCTCAATTAAGGCAGTTCTTACCACAGAAGCAAGATTTCGAATTTCTACCTCTGTCTGAACGAATGCTAAGATCAATCGGTATCTCTTTCCTGATCGGAGTGCCCGATCCACTGGACCACCTATGCTGGAGAGTGCTGGTTCGAATTCATACGGTGCAGCGAGGACGCAAACATCCCCTTGACCAAGCTTGAACTGTAGTTTTCCAAAAACGGAATGCAAAGCCATGTGAAACAAATAGCTTTCTTTTCAGAAAAGGCAAGCGGGAAAAGATCGCAAACATATTTGCTTTTGCATATTCAAAAGAATCAAATCCCGAAAAAAGCCTATTGGAATTCCAACATTTTTGAAATCAGTCGTTTTTGATTCAGTTCCAAATCGTGCAATTTTCGACGAACCATCTTGTCCACTTTGCGCATGTACTTTTTGTAAGTAAGAATGATTTGCTTCTGTTTATTATAAGGCAGAGGATTTGTTGCTTCGTTCAGTTTCGTTTCCACGCTAGGCGGAATGGACTGAGCCGGAACATCTGGCCATATCAATTCTGTATCATAGCTAGAGTAGTATTCTAACCGGAGATCACTGTTATTGTTCGGTGTCCTTTTTCCGTCCTGGTTGATTTGTGGTCCCTTGGGATCTAGGTTGATCACCCTGCGCATTTCTCTAATAAACACCTCTCCGTTGGAATTGGTTCTCTTGAACTGCATGATGATCTTGTCCAGCTTCTGAGGCGTACTTCCTGGATATACGAAAATGCGAGCATTGTATAAATAGGTTTTCGGGAAATCCCAAAAAGATTCTCCCTGACCTAGTTCTATTTCCAAGTAAGGCTTGTTTTCTTTATCATTGAATAGAAATTTCGGAAGTTCCTGAGGCTCGTCTCCTATGTATCTGAGCGCTTTTTTGGTAGTATCCATCTGCAGGATTTGATTGATCTTATAGATGTTTTCTGCAATGGAAGAATGTAGGTTGTCTATTTCTATATCCGAAAAACCGGCTTTTCGTATTGCTTCTATTTGACGTTCGAGTTCTTTTTCCTCGAGAGTCAGGATCTTAGGTGCGGACTGCACTTGCATCGTTAGTAAGAATACTAAAGTAGTCAGAATTCGGATTTTCATATAGAATGCCTTAATTCTATTTATCGAAAACAGTACACCCTATTCTTGATCGGAGAAATGCTTTTTTCCGGATTCATCCTTGAATTATGACCCGTATTTTCCGACCAAATGCATATTACGAAGAAGAGATTCGAACAGGAAAACTATTTCCGAAACCCTTGCTAGGTAGGAACTCCATCATCGAATGCGCAATCCTGGTTCTGTTCGCCTTAAACCGATCGAGGACAAAGGTAATCACGACCCAAACGCAAAGTCGCGATTGGATCAATTATTGGAAGAATAGAAAAGTAAGCGTTTCCGATTCCATTCTTCCTGTTGATTCTATTACAGGGAATATTCTAGAAAAGAAACATTCGTTATACTCGTCTGCGGACTTGGAAGAATGGGGAAGAATTTGCAGAATCAATTCGGATTTACAGTTAGAAATTGATCCCCAATTGGAGAGTTCCTCGCAACTCTTGTGCTCCAAATTTCGTCAATGGAGTTGGAAAAATCAGAACTCGTTGGAAGATCTATCGTCCTACATGATTCCCTCCAAGGAAGAAGCCAAAAACGTACTCCAAAAAATTGCACAGGAGAATTCGGAAAATTCTTTCTGGGTTTCAAAACCTGAGTTTGGTTTTTCCGGAAATCACAAGGTCTTTCCCACGGCGTTAATTCCGGCCTTACAAGCGGATCTTGAGCACTGCATTTTAGAGCCTTGGGTAGATCGAGTATCCGACCACAGCCTTTTATTTCATTCAATAAATGGAACTTTCAAAATGGATGCCTCAACTCTATTACTCTCCGATGCGAAAGGAAGATACGTTGGAAATTGGTTATCCTCGGAAGATGAGTCTCAGGATTATATTTCCGAGATGAAAGAATGCCTGGTTAAACTCTCGGATTTTGCTCCGGAGTACTCCGGATTCGGTTCCATTGACTCTTTTTATTTTAAAACATCGCAAGGGATTCAATGCAGGAGGGTGAGTGAGATCAACTTTCGTTGGACTATGGGAAGGGTGCTTTTAGAACTTTCTCAATCAGCAAAAGACCATTCCAAAAGGGACTTATTACTTTTTGTTAAAAACATACGTGCAAATCCTGATAGTTACAATTTGCTCAACCTATGGGAAAAGGAAACCGGTTGGAAAATCTCTGCGCTTTCTCCCTTTTCAGACCCATCGGAAAAACCGTATCGGCAAGTGCTCCTTTGGTTTAGAATTCCGAAGCAGGAGGCGGAAAATCCTCTAGGCATGACGAAGGAGATACAGGAACAGGCGAGACTTCGTTTTTGCTAATGAAATGTACTTGTGATTCTTTCCCTCCCTTCGAAACTGGTCCTGTCCCTTGTTGGGATCCTCAATTTCCCTAAAACAATAGGTGCGAGATGGAACTCTTTCTCAATTACTCTCTTTATATCATTGTTAGCATAGGCTTTTTGATTCCTTTTACCGGATTTGTGATCGGGGCAGGAGCAATCGTGAACACTACTGTGGCGGGATTCGCAGTGAACTTCCTGGCTCAGATTGTAGAAGAGGATAAGCTCAAATCCTTTCTAGAAAAAAACAAAGATACGAAAATAGGAAAGGCTCTGCAGAACGCAGTAGATGCAGGAAAAGCAAGCATTAACGCCAAACCTCACGTTCCTGAAAAAGAAGAACACCATGGAGCTCACCACCTAATTCCTATTCCTACTTATCTAATGGTATTCGTAGCACTGATTGTCGGAACCATCATCACTGTTTGGGTCGCCGGAATTGACTTTGGAGCGATGAATACTGTAATCGCAATGGCTGTTGCGACTGCAAAAGCTACCTTGGTCTTAGCTTATTTTATGCACTTGAAATATGATAACTTTATGAATAGAGTTATCTTCGGTTCCGGATTTTTGTTCCTGGCACTTCTGTTCGGATTCTGCGTAAGCGATATCTATACCAGAGCTAAGATCGTATTAGGATTCCCTTTCTAAAACCGATACGTAGATAACTCGATAGAGATTGTAAAAACCGGCGGAAAAAGATCTGCCGGTTTTTTTATACCTACAAGGAGAGTTGCAATGGCTGGATATTCTGGAACACCGCTCGTAAAGAAACTGGGACTGAAGGAAGAACAAGTAGCAATCTTTATCAATTCACCTGACAACTTTCTCGCGCTCTTGGAAGACCTTCCTCCTAAATTAGAAATCAAGAAAAAACTAGTCGGTTCACTCGACTACATTCATTTCTTCACGAAATCCGCAAAAGAACTAGAAGCAAACTTTCCTAAAATGGAGAAAGCGCTCGCTACCAAAGGAATGATCTGGATTTCCTGGCCTAAAGCCTCTTCAGGAGTTCCTACAGATTTGAAAGAGGATAAAATCCGAGAAATCGGATTACAACAAGGATTAGTGGACGTAAAAGTATGCGCCATTGACGAAACTTGGTCCGGTTTGCTATTCAGACGAAGAGTAAAATAAACGCTTACCATATTCTAAATAGAAATTACTTGCCAATCTTCAGATTTGTTGCTTCACTCTATCGCCTGGACTAAGTGCGGATATGAAGTCGGAGCGATATCATAGAATTTTACTCCTCTTACTTTCCGTTCAAGTAAGTTCCAACTGTTACGAAAACACACCGACAGTTAACAAGACTTTAGAAATTCCTGAGTTAGGCTTTGTCATGAATTATGACGGATGGACTTATTCAACTGGTTTACAAATTCAGTTTGCGGAAGAAAAAGTTTCCAAGAAAACGAAAAGACCTCAGAAGGTGAAAGTGGAACCGAAAATCTTATTCTATCTTTTTGATGAAGAGCAGGAGAAAAGCGGGGCCCCAGGATTTAGAACAAACATTAGCCTAATCTCAGAGCAATTGCCGGAAAAATATTCGAAAGCTACATTAGACGATTACGTTGCTTCCATGGGAGCACTCTATTCAAATCTCTATAAGAAATTTAGCATCTCTGCGGAGCCTCAAAAATTAGAAATCGCGGGCCAGAAAGGCGCTTTAGTCGAAAGTAATTTTTTGACAGAGCTTCCCGAAGGTCTAACAGAAATTCATAATTATCAGCTGATCTTCTTAAAGGAAGGACAGGCTTATGTTTTTACAGGTTCGACTACCGAGATAGAATCGGACGAGAAAGGTTCAAAAATATTGGCTTCTTTTAAAGGAATTACAGGAATGCGGAGCCCAACGGATTCCAAATGAAAATTAGGGCAGGAGTTTAACCATGCTTCAACGTTCAAAACTTGCACTTCTGGTTGTTTTAACGTTTATTTTTTCTGTTTCGCTCTTTGCGGAAGCTGCAACGACCGGAGCGGAAGAGAACAAAATCAACATCCCAGAGTTAGGAGTAAAAATCGATTATACCGGATGGACTTTTACCAATGATCCAAAATTGATAAAAGCGGGAGAAGACTACGCCAAAGAAAAATTAAGTTCCAACATTCGATTGGATACCTTGGCAAAAACTGGAATCCACTTTTATCTTTTAGAATATCCACAAAACGTAATTCCGCCTGAAGGATTTAATTCGAATATCAATATGACCACGGAAATTCTTCCAAAGAGGAAAAAAGCTTTTACCCTAGATGAATACTTGGAAGCAGTCTTTCAACTGTATCCAAAATTGCTCGCTGGGTACAAGCAAGTCGGTGTTACACAAAAGCTGACGATCGGAGGACTTCCTGCTGCTTTGATCGAAGGAACTTTCACAACTGCGTCCAACGATGGAGACCTGCAGATTCATAATTATCAGCTGGTTTTCATAAAGGGAAACAAGGCGTTCGTGCTAACAGGCACCACCACCGAAAACCTTTCGAATCAAAAAGGACCGAAGATTCTGACGGTTCTCAAAGGAATTCAAAGCATATAGAAGATCGTTAATTTATAATATTCGATCTGAAAGTTCAGATTCCAAGACGGGAGAGAATTTTTTTCGCCTCTTGAACAAAATTCTCTTCCTGCTCTTTCGTAAATGGTTCGAACTTGTTTTGTCTGAATCGTTTAGAAAGTTCTATATATTCTAAACAACCTGCGACAGTCATTTCCGGTCTTGCCTTGTTTTCCTGAATTACGATACTTCCGTTTTTCGGAAAGACCATCGAACGAGGCGGGATTTTCTTCCCTCCACGAATCATACAACCGGCCAGGATCATTGCCCCGTCTCCGATTTCTGCATCATCGAGTACGATAGAGCCGATCC
Organism: Leptospira perolatii; assembly: GCF_002811875.1. Lineage (GTDB taxonomy): Bacteria > Spirochaetota > Leptospiria > Leptospirales > Leptospiraceae > Leptospira_B > Leptospira_B perolatii. The sequence goes on along the minus strand of NZ_NPDZ01000008.1, from coordinate 146,060 downwards.
CAATGAGACAAGCTCGACCGATTTTGCATCCATGCAACATTGCATTGTGACCGATCAAGGAATAATCGCCGATTGAAATTCCAGTCTTCCAATCCGTATGAAGCGTACTATTATCCTGTATATTAACGGCCTCTCCTAAAGTGATGGAACTCATGTCCGCTCGTAAAACAGCCCCTGGCCAGATGGAAGAAAAAGGTCCAAGTTCGACCATTCCTATAACTGTCGCCGCAGGATGAATAAAAGCTGTCTCGTGAATCTTCATAATTTTTTCGTAATGTTTCTATAAGTAGTCCTGGGAACTACCTCAAGGAGTAACCAGATGATTTCGCAAGTTCGACCAATCTATCCGTAATTTCCTTGATACGATCTGCAGTAAGATTCTTTTCGGATTCTAATAGTTGGAATCGGTAGGTGACCGATTTTTGCTGTTCGGATAGATTCCCTCCAGTGAAAACTACGGTAACCTTTAAGTCGCTTAATTCCTGGATTTTTTCTTTCATGACAAGCTTCGCAAAGTTTCCGGAAGATTCACTTCTATCCATCACGATCGATAGATCGATTTCCGTCTGAGGGAAATTGGAGGGAACTTTGAAGTAATTTATTTTTCGGTCAGCCATCCAAACGGAACTTAGAGCTGCGAAATCGAATTTGCCCAAGATAACTCTTTTTTTCAAATCCATCTGATCCACCAAGGCAGGATGAGCATAACCTAGTTCTCCGATTACGCAGCCCGAAGATTTAAGGAAGAGATTTGCACTAGGATGAAAGTACGGAAGATTCGTGTTCTCCCAGGAAAAGTTACGAATATTCAAGTTTCTAAGAACGCTTTCAATCTCACTGCGAACTTGCAAAAAATCGTTCTCTACAATAGAAAGATCTTTCTCGTTCCACTTCCTTCCTTGGCAAACCGCCCAAGCCAGCCATTTGGATTCTTTCGCTGGAGCTTCTGCTGGATCTTTTCCGGGGTTCTTTGACTTTTCGTAGGATCTACCGAACTCAAAGATATGAATCGAATCGAATCTATCGGAATTCAATCTGACATTTTTGAGTAAGGAAGGATACAACGAAGCTCTTAAAAAGCTCTGTTCTTCCGGCATTGAATTCTTGATTTCTATCGCTTCGAATTTCGGGCCTTCGATAGAATTGTCCGGCTTGGATGAAAAAGAGTAATTATAGACTTCGTTAAAACCGAGCATGTTTGCGAACTGATTCTTCAAAAGCCTTTCCAACTCTCTTTCTCTATTGATCGCAGGAGTCTTTACTTCAGCAAATAAGGGCTGCAACGGAATAGAATCGTAACCTAGGCTGCGACCTACCTCCTCTACCAAATCTTCCGGAATCGTGATATCGTAATTGTGTCTGAATTTTGGTACTGTTACTTCTGCGATTTCCGCTTTCCAAGTCGTGGAAAAATAAAGATTTTTTAATATTCCATCCACAGTATTTTTATCGATTTTGGTTCCGAGTTTTTTGTTTAGAAAATCTAAATCCAATCGAATCACTACTTTCTTTTCCTCGGTATGGATATACCCTGCAGGCATACTTGCCTCTGCATCCAAACAACCGTTTTCTCTGAGAAGCTGTACAGTTCTCTTGATCACAGGAAGAGTAGTGGTAGCCTCTAGCCCTTTTTCGTACCGAATCGAAGACTCGGAACGGATTCCAGTTTTGCGAATGGATTTACGGACTAACTCCCTAGGGAAGACGGCAGATTCTAAAATTAGACTTTTGGTAGAATCACCGACTGCAGATTCGGCGCCACCCATCACTCCTGCAATCGCAACGGGCTTGCCTGCATTACGAATCACTAAAAGATCCGAATCCAGTTTCGGAGAGGTATCATCTAAAAGAAGAAATGATTCTCCGTTTTTAGCTGAGTCTACTTCCAACTGAATTCCACCAAGGCTCTCTAACTTTGCCGTGTCAAAAAAATGTGTGGGTTGTCCTACTTCGAGCAACAAGTAATTCGAAACGTCGACGACATTATTAATTACGCGAACTCCGCACTTTTTCAAGCGAGACCTTATTTTTGTATTCGAAGGAACTATTTTGACCCCTTCGATCCTGGAAGAGAAATATGAGTGAGCGAATTCAGTATCCCTTACAACGGGAGAAGGGATCTTATCACTAAACTTGCAATCTTGTTCTAAGGGATGAAAAAGAATCGGAAGCTTCAACTGGGCAGCAAGCTCTCTCGCAAAACCAAAGTGGCTCCACAAATCAGGACGATGAGTGATCGATTTATTATCGATATCGAATATTGTATCTACGAATCCGAGATATTCCCTTAGGTTTAAGCCTGGCTTTGCGTCGCTTTCGCTAAAAACCATTACACCGTCGTCTTCCTCAGACAATCCGAGTTCTTTTTCGGAGCACAGCATTCCAGAACTAGAAACTCCTCTAAGTTCGGACTCTTTAATTTCGCGACCTGCAATCACTGCACCCGGAATCGCTAAGGGAACAATTTGTCCGACTTTAAGATTGGGTGCACCGGATACGATCTGGTGCTTCTTTTTACCGTCGCTGACACTCGCAACGAGCAGCTTATCTGCCTGGGAATGCTTCTCTACGGACTGAATCTGCACCAAGACTACTTTTTCTAGGTGGGGAAAAAACTCTTCCGCAGCATCCAACTCGCAAATGGAAGCAGCTATTTTCCGAATGATGTCGTTTAGTGGGACATCCTTCAGGGGAACAAAGTCATTCATCCAATCTAGGGAAAGTTTCACGGTCAAAATCTCCTAATGCCGAAGATTTCGGCGGAGTACTAGAACAAATGCTCGTGGGGCTGGAGGATGTCCAGCAGTAAACCTGGATTTTCTAAAAGGGAAGATAGACTTGGAACAGCTCGAATCTATGGTGAATGTCTTTGCCGACCCGGACCTTTCTGAGTTCGACTTCGAACTCTTCTTTTACCTTTTGGATCTCGTTTCTGGTTCGGTTCATTGCGGATTTCTTTTCCGGTTTCCCTTCCCATTTATAAGCAGCTTCCTGACGCATCAACTTCTCTTCCAGTTGCCTCAGAGTGCTCTGGTTGCTTGTACGTATCTTGTATTCTTCTTTTAAGAATAAGTCCTTGGTCTGCTCGTTCAATTGTCTCTTTCTAGTCTCTAAAGACTCTTGTAGGATTTCGCAAGCTGTGAGGAAATACGTCTCTAATTGATCTAAGGAAGTAGCCTCCGGACCATCAGCGATATTTTCTCTGACTTCATCCGGCAAGGTTTCGATTACTTTAGCAAGGGAACTCCTTCGATTTACCTGAACTGTAAAAAGCTCTTTTCTTTCTAAAGAGAATCGAAATTCGACCATGAAAATAAAATACAGATAATTGCTATCGGATCTGTAATATCCGGTTCTCCATCCCTTTCTATCCCTCCAAAAGGAGAGCACAGCCTGGTCGATCAAAGGATGTCCAAATGCGAGAAACTCAAGGCTATCATCAGTGAGTGCCTTTTCAGAATCGAATGTAGCTCTTTTCCCTTTATAATCCGGAGATTCTAATTGATACATATCCTTTCCGAGCGGTCTTAATTTGCAAGGGGCCAACTCAGGATATGATTTTGCATATTGAACAAAGAATTCTTCCAAATGAGAATTCGTATAAGAGCGCTCTTGCAACGTGGTCTTATAATAATCTTCTAAATTAAAATCTATTAATTTAGGAGTGACTAACGATCCTAATTTTTCGAATCCTTTCTTTGCGACCTTGATTCTCTGATCTATTTCCTCTTCCACTTCTGTCTTGGATTTATTCCCTGTAACGAACCTCATAAAACTAGAATGGAAATCCAGTTCGTCTTCAATCGCGCCGAGCAATTCGTCGGAAACACCGATCGATTCTTCGAATAACCTGATTTTGTTGGAGAGAACTTCCAGGATTCTCTCCGCAACTGTATCCTTGCTTGCAAAGTTGAAAATGAATACGTTGTCCTTTTGACCAAAACGATGGATTCTTCCGATCCTTTGTTCTATTTTCAAAGGGCTCCAAGGTAAATCGTAGTTGAACAACACATTCGAGAACTGAAGGTTTCTACCTTCTCCGCCCGCCTCAGTACAAATCAAAATCTCTGTAGAATTGCGAAATTCCTGGATAGCTGCTTCCTTCGCATCTGCCGAAAGTGAACCGTGAAAAACTGTCACTTTATAGTCAGACAAAGTGGATGCGAGAAAATCCTGGGTACTACGAAACTGAGTAAATATAATAAATTTATGATGCCCTTCTTTTTTTAGCTTAGCGATCGTTTCCTTTAACTTTTGGGACTTTCGATCTTCTTTAATTTTCTTTCCGAGCAAAATCAATCGATTCAAGGAGAGTAACTCTCTCTTCAAACTTGCCAGATCTCCTGGCGAGGATTCATCCAAATCCGAAACAAAATCCTCTACGCCTTCGGTTTCGTCCAAATCCCACTCGTCGAGTTTGTTTTCCAAAGCTTGGAGACGATGAAATCGATTTTCTAAAAGGAATTTTCTTTTTGAAAGCGCAGACAAAAGCGCAAATACCGAAGAGTCCAGTAATTTCTGAAAAACAATCATTACGAATCCAACTGCACGATTTTGGTTTCGCATCGCAAGATTATACTCTCTGCGAACATATTCCGTCGTTTCGTCGTAGAATTGTCTTTCGACCGGCGATAATTCTATCTTGACCGTCTTCGCGAATCTTTTTGTAAATCCGCCTACTTCCACTTTTCTTCTTCTAAGCAGAACCTTGGAAATCTTTTCTTTTAGATCGGATTTATTGCCAATCACGTAATCATTTACAAAAGTGTGATAATGTCCGAGAATATTCGGATCGATTAAGTGAAGTAGATAATAGAGCTCTTCTAGTTTTCCTCGAAACGGAGTCGCTGTCAACAGCAGTAGACATTCACATTTTTTTGATATTTTTTCGGCAAACAAATAGGCGCGAGTGATCTTGTGATAATCTCTTCTGAGTCTATGAGCCTCATCGAATATGACGATATCCCATTTTGTTTTGAGGATTTCCTCGGCATATTTCGGATTTTTAATAAAGTCTACTGAAGTGATTACGTGCTTAAAGTTTTTCCAATTTTTAGTTCCGGAGGTGACAAAGTTCTTACGTTTTACGATTTCGAATTCTTCGTTAAATTTATTTCGAAGCTCCTGTTGCCATTGCACCAGAAGAGGCGAAGGAGCAACAATCAGAACCTTTTTATAGCCTCTTCGAAAAATTAGCTCCTTCATAACTAGAGCTGCTTCGATTGTCTTTCCGAGACCAACCTCGTCCGCAAGAATAAATCTGGGCTTTAGAGAGTTCACTACAACATAAGTCGATTCGATCTGATGTGGTAACAGTCTAGTTCTAGAATTGGACAAAGCCGAGAGCTTATCGTACGCATGAGTCAACTTCAGTTCATAAGCGCTCAAGCTCAATCTTTGAAACTCTGATTCCACCGCAGGTTGGGAAAGAGGTTGTGGATAGGAACCTAGGATTTGTAAATTCGGGGAATTTTCGGAGACTGTTTTAGTAATAGAATCCTTTGGAAAGAAAATGCTTAGCTTTCCTGCTTCCGAGGATTGAATGCGGCCGATTCCTAGAGAAATTTCATTTCTTAAATAACAAGAATCACCTCTATATCCGGATTTAGATTCGGATTCAAAATCTAAGCTGAGCTGCAGTGTCAAATTCAAACTCCCCTTCTTTCTCCCCAAATGAATTTGTGAACTTGCAGCGATAGTCTTAAGTTTTTCTTACTCGATTCTTTGATCCAATCTATGAGAGTTTCAGCATCCAATTCTCCGTACACTGGAGATGCTAAAAGGTTTCCGGACAATTCATACTGATTGATCACTTCGAGCGTCCTTTCAAAATCAGAACGATCTCGGATCACGAACTTGATCTCGTCCAAAGGATCGTTTCTCTCTTTCAAATAACGAAGATTATCGAGAAGCATCCTATCTTCCATCCCGGAGCCGGGCAGCTTGTAATCCATAGTAAAAACCATGTTTTCGAGTCCTCTTAAAGCTTCCGCTCCGTTCGTTTCTACTCTAACCCTTCGGTAAAGGTCTAGAGCTTTTCTGCTTTCCGAAAGAGAAGTCGCGAGAGCTTGAGAAAATCCTCTGTTTGATCCTTCGAGCGGTTCTCCTCCGGTAAGTAACACCTGAGTCGGAGCTTCCGAAAAGCCTTCGATTTCGTTCAGTACCTCTGCTAGGTCTTTTTCCTTACCCGAATTCGGAGATAGTGCGTACGGGGTATCACACCAAAGTTTTCTGTCTCCTACCATTCCACAACGAAGAGAACATCCTGCAAATCTCACGAAAACCGTAGGAATTCCTGCAGATATTCCTTCTCCCGAAATGGAAAGGTAAATCTCATATACGGAAGATTTCATCGTAAACGATCCGGTCCCTTGGTACAACAGTTTTCTTTAATTCTCGATTTAGAATTCAAAAATTCAAACCCTTAAGATTACCAGATTTAGACTCCTTTATTTTGAGTCAAGGCCCGACCCCTTTTCGTCGGAAAAAAGGTTGTTTGACAACTAAATACGCTATACTAGAATTTCTGATTCTATCTAAGAAATCTTTTCCTGTTTTATTTTTTGTGGGAATGATAACGTATGCAAAAGAGATTATCTCGTTTCCTAAACAAACACCTGGGATTGCAGGATAAGATTCTAGTAGGATTCGGATCATTATCTTTTTTTGTACTGCTCGCGAGTTTATTAAGTATCTGGACTGTATTCGAATTGAAATCTGCGGGAGACTGGGTAGCCCACACATTCCAAGTTATTTACCAAACAAATAAAACAAAAGCACTGGTTCAGAACATCCAAGTAACCTCTCCTTTCGTGCGACGCGATTCGAACGAATCCGTAAAAACTACACTGAATGAAATCGAGCAAGAAACCTCTGAACTAAAGAATTTAGTTTCTGATAATCAGGAACAGGTTCTAAAGGCAGAGACACTCTTAGAAGAAGTAAAGACTTCCAAAAACAAACTCTCGGCGATTCTAAAAGGAGATATCCGAGATGTGGAAAAAATGAACTTGATGATCGACAGAATCGCTGCCGTCGAAAGGGTTTTACTCAAGGAAAGAATTGCAAAAAGAGTCTCTCTGCTCAACGCCACATTCAGCATTCTTGGACTACTTCTCTTTGGAACCTTATTCATTGTATTCTATGGATCCTTTTTGATTATAAAGGAAATTCGAGAGAAAAAAGAAATTACCGGCAGATTGATCGAGAGCGAATCTAGACTGCTTTCCATTTTGGACAACTTGCCATCAGCCTTCGCGATGTACGACCCGAAGGGTCAAATTCTATTTAGAAATCGAGTCTTCGATTCAAAGTTAATCAATCCGATGAATAGAGAACCGATCGAAGCAATTTCACTTTTAGGTCCGGAAAAGAGCCAGTTCATACAGAGGATGATCGATATCTCTTTGGAGAAACAAGGTCCCGTAGATTACGAACTGGAATTGTCCACTACAGAGGGCGAAAAGACATTTTATTGTGTGAATGTTCCACTCTTAGATTTGGAGAGTCGAGTCTATGCGATTTGTGGATTATTCACGGATATCACTGTTCGTAAAAATTACGAGGACGATCTCAAGAAGGCGAAAGAAGAAGCAGAAAAAGCAAATCACGCAAAATCAGAGTTCCTCGCGATGATGAGTCACGAAATAAGGACCCCAATGAATGGAGTAATCGGAATGACAGAGTTACTTCTGGATTCGAGTATCAGTCCAGAGCAAAGGGATTTTGCGGAAATTATACAAAAAAGCGGCGAAAGCTTACTTTCCATTATCAATGATATATTAGATTACTCTAAAATAGAATCCGGAACACTTGCTCTAGAAAATAAACAGTTTTCCTTGTTAGAATGCGTGGAAGAAATTTTGGATTTATTCAGATCTCGGGCCGCGGAAAAGAAAATAGATTTGGTCCACTATATAGATCCTTCGGTTCCGAACTTAATCGTGGGAGATAAACTAAGATTAAGACAAGTCTTTATCAATTTGATTGGAAACTCACTTAAGTTCACCGAAACAGGAGAAATATTCTTATCCTCTGAATTGAAGAAGAAAGACGGAAATCTATTCACGATTCTATTTTCGATTCATGACACTGGAATAGGAATTCCACCTGAAAAGCAAAGGAACTTATTCCAACCCTTTTATCAAGTCGATACCAGCTCTACTAGAAAATACGGGGGATCCGGATTAGGATTATCTATTTCTTCCAGATTGGTGCAAATGATGGGAGGAAAAATCTGGGTAGATAGCGAACCAAATCAAGGTACGACTTTTTCCTTTGAAATCCAAGTCGAAGGGGAAATCGAGCCTCCGAGAAAAGAATCGGATGCGGCCTACCCCGAATTAGTAAATCGTAAAGTGTTGATCGTAGACGATAATCAGACAAATTTAAGGATTCTTTCCCACCAACTTCAAATCCTTGGCCTGGTTACGCTTTCTGCGAAAAACTCAAAGGAGGCCTGGGCTCTTTTAGATCTAGGTATGAATCCGGAACTCGGAATTATCGACTACGATTTAGAAACCGATACTGGAGTGAACTTTGCGGAAGAACTCAGAAATAAGAATTTCCAATTTCCTTTAGTGCTGCTTTCTTCATTTTCTTCTGATCAGGAAGAGAAGGAGAAAATCCGAATCTTATTCGAAAAGGAGCTCAACAAACCGGCCAAAAAAAAGGATGTTGAGCAAACGGTTGCAGAAATTCTAATAAAAGGTGGACAGAAATCGAAAGCAAATACTGCATCTTCTTACTTGGAAAATCAAAAAGAATTCTTTCAGAGCAATTATCCTTTCAGAATCTTGGTAGCCGAAGATAACGAAATCAATCAAGCATTGGCCAAGAGGATCTTGCAGAAATTAGGCTACGATCCCACGATTGCAGAAAACGGAAAGGTAGTTTTAAACAAGGTACGGGAAAGCAAATTCGAAATCATACTGATGGACCTCCATATGCCTGATATGGACGGAATCCAAGCCACTCAAATTATTCGAAATACTTGGCCTCAGCAAGAACAGCCTTATATTATCGCGATGACTGCCGCAGCGATGCAAGGGGACAGGGAGCTTTGCTTGAGGGCCGGAATGAATGATTACGTAAGCAAGCCTATCGTTTTTGACGAATTGATTCATTCACTTCGAAAAGCCGGAAATGTGATTTATCCAAAACGAAATCGAAGATAAATTACAGTTGGGAGGTCCCGGTTCTGCCGATGATTCAAATAAGATCCGGCCTGAATATGAAAAGGTTACTTCAAATCTCCTCTAAGAAATCTACAAACATATTGGCAGATTTTTGCCTACGCACTGTTCCACTTCTGTTTCTATTTTCATTTACGATTTCCACCTTGGGGCAGTCTCAGCCCTCACCAAAATTAGAAAGCACGGATACTCGGAAATCTGTACTTTGGACCGGTGAGCTGCATGGAGTTTACAGAAACAAAGGAAAAGTCAAAATTAGGATCGAGGAGAGCTCCTACTTTTCCGGCAAGACGGAAGATGAAATCAAAGGAATACTAGAGAACCGTTCCGAGTTGAAGCTGATGAACAAACCTCGATTTGAGGAAATCGGAACTTTTCAGACAGAGCATATTGAAATAGAATTCGGAAAAAAAAGAAACAGAACTTTTCCGAGAGCGATAGAGTTAAGAGGAAGTTTTGCCTTATTGCCCGGAGTTCCAAATCGGATGATTGTGACCGGACTTTTGGTTGGAGAGTACGACCTGGAGAAATTCTACCAAGATCCCGGAGTATTCGATGAAGCCGATAGAACAAGAAACAGGCCGGCAAAAATGCTGCTACACCCAAAAGACGGAAAAGAAATGGTCTTAGTACCTTCCGGCTACGAAATCCAGGGCCAGACTTATTATGAGCATATGGGATATTTTCTCTACGGACAAGGGGTCGATTCCTCTGATGATAGCTTTAATCCTTTTTTCAACAGACCTGACAGATCAAATCTGGAAGAAATACAATCCTTTTACATAGACAAATACGAAGTCACAAACAAAGAATATTATAAATTCATAATGGAAACAGGAACAGCACCGCCGCCCCATTGGGAAAACGGTGTCTATCCGAAAGGAAAGGATTACATCCCAGTAACCAACCTGACCTTCAGGGAAGCGGAATTGTACGCCAGGTGGACCGGAAAAAGATTACCTACAGAGTTGGAATGGGAAAAAGCCGCTCGAGGCACTGGACTTACCTGGAGATTGAAGAAGGATGAAAGCTACGAATTTACGGTTCAATCTCGAGACTATCCTTTCGGAAACGAATTTGATCCGGAACTATGCAATACAAAAGAAAGCGGCCGCAGAAGATTGGTTTCGGTTTTCGAACTAGCCACCAAGGGGGGAAGTCCTTACGGAGTTATCGGAATGTGCGGAAATGCTGCCGAATGGACTAGCTCAGCGTACCTTCCTTACAAAGGTCATCGAATGTCAGGAGTAAAATTCGGAAAACATCTCAGAGTGATTCGCGGAGGATCGTACGATTCAAGTAAGGATTTTGCGACAGCATACTCGAGAGATTTCGGAGGATACCCGAATCTTTCAACCGATCGAAAAGCCGGAATTCGTTTAGTAATGGATGTGAAACGATAGAAAGATTTCGGAGAGTCTAAACCGAAGTTCTCTCGTTCTATCCCTCACTTCTATTTTTCAGGTAACCCGAGTTTTCAGAAGCACCTTATCCAAAGTTTTTGGTGCGAATTTGCTCAGAAGTAGCGCGAACTTTTCTTTTAAGCCGGCCGGATATAGATCTCTTTTTCTCTTTTCGATTGCCTTCAAGATTTTCTTAGCTACTTTATTCGTTTCTAATCCTTTCTTCTGACCCTCGTCCATGATTCCGTGTGGAGAACCGTCGGCAGACAATGCTTTAATAGAGATCTCAGTCTTTACAAAACCAGGACAAACAGTTAGCACATGCATTCCGGTTTTCGCGTTTTCCAATCTCACGCTGTCCATAAATCCTTGGATTGCATGTTTACTCGCGGCATACCCCGAACGAAACTGAGTGGCAAATTTTCCCTGGATAGAAGAGACAGCGACAAGATGTCCGTCCGACTGTTTCAGATCTGATTCCAGCAATTTGTAAAAATGTACCAAAGGAAAATAGTTTATATCCATCAAGTTCCTAAAAACTTTCATATCGGCTTCCGAAGCAAGTGCTCTCATAGAGACTCCCGCGTTATGAATAAGGCCGTCGACTCTCTTTGCTTTTTTCTTAAATTCCTCGACTACCTTTTTCACTTCCGATTCAGCAGAAACATCCGCGGGCAAAATTATGATAAGGTTAGGATCTTTTACTAGAGATTTTAATTCCTTTAGATTCTCTTTGCGTCGCGCAATAACTCCTACGGTCGCACCGGAATTCGCGAGCTCAATTGCGATTGCCTTGCCAATTCCAGAGCTTGCACCTGTGACTAAGAAAGCTTTATTTTCAAAAAATGGATTCATAATAGATACCGATCACCATAGCACGGTTGAACTGGGACCGACTCTAAGGCAGATTCTCAAAATTGCAAACGAATATGCGGGCAAAAGTAAAAGGAAAGCACCGATCTACCCGCCAATGAAACTCTTGACAGTTTAGACAACAAGATGGTAAAGGAAAGCATGCCCGCTTAGCTCAGGGGTAGAGCATTTCCCTCGTAATGAAAAGGTCGCCGGTTCAATTCCGGCAGCGGGCTTCCTTCTTTAGAATCGATCCTCCTTTCCAAGCCTTTTTTTCTTCTGGATTCAAACAAACATTCGAGTCTAAATTAATTCGGCCGAAAAATGGACTCTCGAAAAATCAGAGTATCGTACCTAATCTTTGGTTTCCTAGCCCTTGCACACCCAATCCGAGCAATCACCCAGGAAACCTGCGACATACGAAAGGTTTGCTTCAAAGTAGAATACGATTCTACAGGCGGATCTGTGTTTCTCGAAGCCAAAGAACTACCGTTAGGTGGCGCGATGACGGTCGATCTAGAAATCTCCGGCACGAATGTAAGCTCGCTTCCAAACTCTTCTTTGTCTTTGGTGATCGATTCTAGGGAGCCGAAGAAAGTCGCGGAAATCGGTCCGATCGATTCCGGACAACCCTGGAAGTTTTCGATTCGCTCGATTGCCAGTTTTGGAAAACTAGACTCAGTTCATGAGGACTCGTATATCTATACACTTCCTTATCATGGTAAATCTTGGATCGGACAAGGGTACGACGGAAAGCAAGCACATACTGGTGACTCAAAGTATTCTTTGGATTTTGTTCTGCAGGAAGGAACTCCTATTTTTGCGGCTAGGGATGGTCTTGTGGTTTCTTTGCAGGACCAATATTCCCAAGGCGGATTTGATCCGAAGTTGATAGAAAAGGCGAATTACGTTCTGATTTCTCACTCGGATGGGACTATCGCAATGTACGGTCATTTGCAAAAATCCGGAGTCTTGGTGTCCGTAGGTGACCAAGTAAGTGCCGGTCAAAAAATCGGAATCTCCGGAAATACTGGTTATAGCACCGGCCCTCATCTGCATTTTGAAGTTTATAGTCCAAGGAAAGGTAGAAGAAAAAAATCTTTTCCTACTTTCTTTCTTACAGAATTAGGAGAATCAGAAATTCTTTCGGAAGGCAATGCATACTGGCAGCCCGATCATCTAAGACCGAAGGGATTTCCAACTACAGATCTGAGTTTGTTTTGTCTTTCCCATCAGAAACCTCAAATGTTTGAAAGCACTGGGTGTAAGGTAGAAGATCTTTTTAGAAATAAGAATATATATCTTTCCTTTCCTCTATTCAAAAACGGACCTTTCCAATTTAATTTGGAAATCGCAAAAGAAGGAGAATCGAAAGAACTTCTAAAATTCACTTCCAAAATTCCTGAGGGTTCCACTTTCACAGCATGGACCTTGCCAGCAATTTTGAACCAAGGAACTTACGTTTTAAAAATACAACTCGACGGTATAGAGATAGGAGATAAGAAATTCCAAATCCTTCCTTGAATCGCTCGCTGAATTCAAGGCAGAGCAACTATGTCGAATCTCTTTGTAATCGGAATTTGTTTTTTAGCAGGTATACTTTTTGGAATTTGGGGAAAACTTCCTTTAGATTCTCATAAATCGGTAAATGCGTTTATCATCTCAGTTTCACTTCCTTGTTTAGAATTCGTTGCACTGAGAAAAGTGCAACTTGATCAAAACTTCCTAGTAATCTCCGGAATGCCTTGGTTATTATTTGGGGTTTCACTAGTGTTCTTTTACATTTTGGGAAAAAAATTCAATTGGGATGCAAGAACTAAGGCTTGTCTCTGTTTATCTGCAGGGTTAGGGAATACTTCGTTTTTAGGTGTGCCGATTGTGGAGCTATATTTTGGAAAGGAAGGAGTTCCTACCGCTGTAGTGATCGATCAGCTAGGAACTTTTCTGGTTTTGGCTCTCCCCGGGACTTATCTAGGGACAAGGGCCTTGTTACTTTCTGATTCCTCCGTAAAATTGAATATCAGGAGCATTGTATGGAAACTGATCAAATTCCCTCCATTCATTGCGATGTGGATTGCACTTCTGAGCAGACCGTTTGTTGTTCCTGTGGAGCTGGATTTAGCGATCACTAGATTGGGAGACACTTTGACTCCTCTAGCCCTTTTTTCTGTGGGATTTCAACTTCCGTTACTCGGGCCCATCAATTCGAAGGAGCAAAATGCCGAAAATTTGTCGGGAGAGACCTCTTCTCCTCTTTTTTGGGGCTTAGCGTACAAATTATTGCTTGGACCAATTTTCATATGGATTAGCTTCGCCGGGATTTATCATTTCATGAGCCGGGTTTTCAGTACAAACTTTTCCGCCGACCAAATCCGAGAATTCAAGGTTCTTGTACTGGAGGCAGGAATGGCACCGATGATTACCGGAAGCCTACTTGCCTCGGAATGGGGACTCAGACCGAGACTAGCAATATCGCTCCTTGGTGTAGGAATTCCTCTCTCTTTCATAAGCACATTAGGGCTTTACTATTTACTGGAGAATTTCGTTGGACTGGAACGACCTCTTTAGAGCAGTAAAGACCGGAAATAACGGTACGCTTCGGGCGCTTTTATCCGAAGCAGCTACTCGGGATGGATTCTCTGAGGAATTCCCCGAGGTCCGAGATTCGTACGGTTGCGGGCTTCTTTACTGGGCGATCAAAGAGGGAAATAAAGAGGCTGCGGAACTTCTTTTGGAATATGGTTCGGATCCGAATGAGACCAGCTCGAGAGGAGAGACCGCACTTCTGCTCTCCATAGAAACCGAAAATACGGTTATTATTCGATTACTTTTAGAATACGGAGCCGATCCTACTTTACGAGATCTTGATGGAAACACTCCTTTAACCAGGGCGATCAGTTCAGGCAAAATGGAAATTTTGGAGTACATTTTTGATCTTCCGGATCAGATTCCAGATTTGGAAGCGAGAAACGGAGAGGGTTATTCTCCTCTCTTGCTCGCGGTAGATTTGGGCCACTACGATATGGTAGAGTATCTGGTCTCCAAAGGATCAGATCCCAAAAAGAAAAATTCCGAAGGAAGAACAATTCTTCACCTAACCGCACTACATAATGATTTTGAAATATTAGATTTCTTTGCGGAGAATAAAGAAATCCGTTCACTACTTGAAAGTAAGGATCAGGACGGAAACACTGCCCTACTTCTGGCGGCTCTCTACGACAGCGTTGAGTGCCTCGAGAGGCTTCTCAGACTTGGAGCAGATCCACTTTCAAGAAACCTCGCGGGTCGCAATGCAAAAGAAGAAGCTGACCGAATGAAGTTTCATCATACTTTAAAAATTATTGATAAAGCGACTTTTACTTTGCTCTTTAGGGCATCCGATTCTGGAAAAATTGATATTGTAGAAAGAATATTGAGTGCAGGATATCCTGCAGAAGTAAGGGACAACTACGGAAGAACGCCATTGTTACTCGCCACAAAAGCCGGAAAGGCAGATCTGGCGGAACTTCTAATCAAAAACGGGGCATCTCCTTTTTCCACAGATAAAGAGGGGAACTCTCCACTTTCCGTGGCAGAATCTTCGGATAGCCCTTTACTATTGCGAGTATTTAAGCCTTTTTTAGAAGGAGATGAAGAAAAGAATTAGAACTTGATTCTCTTCATTAAGCAAGTCTTACGCGTTTTAATATTTTTTCGAAGAGAGCATCTGGATCTGAATCTACGATAATTCTATCTCTAGTTTCAGGATCAAGAAAGCCTTCATCTACCATGTGGTTCAGCTGCTTTAAAAGTGGTTGAAAAAATCCATTCACATCCAAAAGACCTAGCGGCTTGGAAAGAACACCGAGCTGGTTCCAGGAAGTAACTTCTACAAGTTCCTCTAAAGTACCAATCCCACCTGGTAACGCAATGAATGCAAGAGATCGCTCATACATTAGAAATTTACGATCGTGCATTGTCTGGACTAGAATTAGCTCATCGATTCCGTTATGAGCTAATTCTTTATTGGATAAAAATTCGGGTAAAATTCCCGTAACCTTTCCACCTTTCGCAAGAACCGCATT
This sequence comes from Leptospira perolatii, assembly GCF_002811875.1. GTDB lineage: Bacteria > Spirochaetota > Leptospiria > Leptospirales > Leptospiraceae > Leptospira_B > Leptospira_B perolatii. The sequence continues at coordinate 130,547 of NZ_NPDZ01000008.1, read as the reverse complement.
CGCGACTGCTCCCATTAGCCCTGAGCTTGCTCCGCCGTAAACCAGTCCGATCTTTTCGCTGGCTAAAAGATATCCGATGTACTCGGCAGCTTGAAGATATTTTGGATCCTTGCCTGGTCTAGAACCGCAGAAAACACAAATTGCCGGACTCATTCGAAAACCAGGCTGGAGCCGTACGTCTGATAGGCAAGGAGTTTCGCACTCGTATATTCCCGATCCGGTTCACTTTTTACTCCGAAGCGGCAAAAAATGAATGGTCTTTCCGCGTCTGGAGCCTTAGGATCTCCGATTGCAAAATCGGAAGAGGTGCCATTTGAAATCCTTTTTTAGAAAAAAAACCAGTACCCTGTCGCTTCTCATACTGATGGTCGCACTTTTCGCTATCACTTTTCCGTTAACTTCCCAGGGAGCCTTACCCGATCCGGACAAACTGGAAAGAGAGGCCGACGATCTTGAAGACCAAGCAAATCGATCCCAAAATTTTACGGAGAAACGCAGATTACTGAATCTGGCGACCGAGAAGAGAAGCCAAGCGGTCAAAGTTAGAAACCAAATTCTGGATAAAGAATTAGATAAACCTTATGATGCCGCGACATTCGAATTTCAGTTTAGTTCTCTTCAATCTACCTGGCAATCTGAGACATTGGCTAGGAACAAGAACATAGGTGCTAACGAAATAAATACTCTATTGTCTGCTAACGGATTTTATCAAAGTACGATCGCCTCAGCGAACGGGGCCGGAATCAATCCGAATTTATTGAATAATAACGTAGTGGCTTATTCCGATCCCCAAGGAAATTCACGGTCTGCCTTTCCGGTAAAATTCCAGTACATGAACAAGGAAAGGTCCTTTGCAGTCGAGGTAAACTATCTAGACTTTAGAGTCAGACCTTCCTACACTACGATAGATACTTCGCCTTCTGTGCCGGCGGGATCTGCACTGCAATTTCATACACCAGAATATAGGAGAAGAGATTACTCCCTAAACCTGGCTTGGTATATTACATCCGGATCCGGAGCAAAAATCGGTCCTTCTGTCGGGATTAGAAATCTGGACATATTCTCTCGAGAATATGGAAACTTACCCGGGAATTACGGCTTTGGTAGCCTGGAAGAGAAAGCAGGAGGACTCGGTCCTCAGTTAGGCTTTCGTATCATAAAGAATTTTGCTTCGAACTTGGTCGGACATTTTCGTGCGGATTACTTTCGCACTTTAGGTAGATTTGCAAGGACGACTCACGGAACAGTGACAGGACTTGGTGGTACACCTTATATTTTAAGCACTGAACCAAGCGGTGGGATCAAGGATAACCTTCTTTCCAGAGTGGGTTACGAAGTGGATTTCGGAATTTCGTTGCTGCGAACTAGATGGCTGAAATTTACTCTCGGGTTCCAGTACACTGAACTCGTAAGCAAAGTTTCCGGTTACAATTATAACCCGACTGTGTTTCCCAATTCTCCCGGTGACTTGTTGTTCATGAACACTCTATCCAAGCCCCTAGATCAAACAGCAACGCAATCTGCATTGAGCAAGGAAGTTCATGATAAATTCTATGGAATTTACATTGGTGCTTCTTTGATTCTTTGAATTCTCAGCGCGCGATAACCTGGCGCTGTAAAGCCCCACCGTGGGGGTGGGGCCGGAGTGGAAATAGTTGTGATTAGACTTCTTGTCTTGCTTTCACAACTCCGGTTTTTTCCAGAAGATAAAATCCACCGAATAGAATTGGCATGTAGACCGCAGTTCCTATCAAGAAATTCTTAAAGAATGGAATTGCTGCAACATAACAGGTAAGAAGTCCGGAAAGATCTAGGGAATACATTCCAGAAGTCAGCCATACAAAAAAGTTCGTGACCAAGTAAAAGGAAAGAGCTCCGGCCAATCCAGCCAAGGCGACGGTTCCGACAGAAAGGTTTTCTCTAATTCTAGTTCCTACATATGCAAACAGTGCGAACATTCCATATACAACTGGAATTAAGTCGTGGAATCCTTTAATCAAATCACTCATTAGCATTGCGCTGAGAGGCAGGAGGATCGCGACTCTTTTATCCGTAAAATAAACTCCACCAAAAAGTGAAATCGCGAGTATAGGTGTAAAGTTCGGTACGTGAGGGATAAATCTGCTCGCGAACGCGATAACGAGTAAAACCAGGGCTGCTATGTTTCTAGATGAATTCATGACTTCCGGAATCCTTTATGATTTCGACATCCCTTTCGGATTTCTTTGACCCGAAAAACTTTGCCGATTTTTCGTATATGGTATGAGTGTAAATCGAATCGTCAATCAATTCACAAAGAAAGTACTGTTGAGAAAAATGGTGGGCATTCCCTGTAACCGCCAAAGCCTGGCATCAAATGGACGCTCCCGACAAAAACCAATTTCCTACTTACATGGAATATCTCCGCGACATAACCGCAAAGTTGCGGAGTGAAAACGGATGTCCTTGGGATAGAGAACAGACCCATTTAACTTTGATTCCTTATATCATAGAGGAATCCCAAGAAGTAGTAGATGCATTATTAAGGTCAGATGACGAGCACCTAAAAGAAGAACTAGGAGATCTTTTGTTCCAAGTCACTCTTCATTCTCAGATTGCTGCCGAAAGAGGTTCTTTTCATTTTGAAGACGTAGCGAAGGATGTTGCAGAAAAATTAATATTAAGACATCCTCACGTCTTTGAATCAAAGGATCATTCACTGAAAACTGCTAGTGATGTAGTCGAGAACTGGGATTCGCTCAAGCAAAAAGAAAAGGAAAAAAGGGGAAGGGCGCCCGAATTGAAACGAACTCAAAAAGGCGCATCGATTCTTTCGGGTGTTCCAGAAACCTTTCCCTCTCTGTTAAAGGCAGAAAAGTTCCAGAAAAAGGCGGCAAAGGCCGGATTCGATTGGAAAGACATCAAAGGAGTCGAAGAAAAATTAAGGGAAGAACTAGAAGAATTCATCTCCGAGATAAATGTCAGATCAGAAGTCACAACAAACCAGATTCGAATGGAAGAAGAATTAGGGGATCTTTTATTTACAATCGTAAACTTAGCTAGGAAGTTAGGGCTTTCTTCCGAATCAGCTCTTACTAGAACAAATTCTAAATTTAAAAAAAGAATCGAACTTATGGAAATGGAGTGTTCCCGCAAAGGGCTTTCTTTTTCCGAACTATCACTCGAAGCACTAGACCAAATGTGGGACCAAGCAAAGAATGAATTAGATTCGCATAAAATTCAGAACCCTCTTATAGAACAAAGCAAGCAGTCCCAGATCCTAATCGATCAGTTGTTTTCCGTACTCTATTTTAAAGATGTAGGACAAGAAGATTGGCCTAAACGGTTCGAATTCTCTTTGGCTTCGGATGAATTTGAGGCAATCTTTTCTTCAATGGGATCCTTTACAATCGTCCCTCTAAGGCCGGTTTTAGGTACAAGGTCACAGCCAATCTTTTATCTGAACTTGAATAAGACAGATAAAGGGGGATGGGACTGGGTGGATCTAGACGAAAATCATTTCTCGGATCTATCGGAAATACTAGAAGCGATTCGAGATTCGATAAAAAAATACACTGCTCACTTGAAGAACAAGTTAGAGTAGATTATAATTTTGAGCTGATTCAGATTTTCTTCCCAAATTGGGATTTTAGTGAGAGAATAAAACTTCTACGCTCCTTTCCTTGAACAAAGGAGGTATGGTTTTCCGGGAGCTATATCGCAAACTACTTCAATCTATTTCAACCATGAGCTTTCCCTCTAAATTTCGAATTCTGATCGTAGATCCCGGTAAAGTAACCAGAAGGATTATCAGTGATGAATTTGCCTCGGAAGAATATGAAGTAAAGGAAGCCATCAATATTCTGCATGCATCCGAACTCGCTTCAAAAGAATTCTTTAACTTAATCACAGTCGGTGTCTATTTAGAAGAAGGCACTGGATTCGATTTTTGCAAAAAGGTCCGACACGAAATATTAGACGGCAAACCGTATAAATCACGGAACGCGAGTATACTAGTAGTAACATCCGATTATAGTAATGAGAACAGAAAAAAAGCTACTGAAGCTGGAGCAGACGGGTTTATAGAAAAATCAGCCGATCTAACAATATTTAGATCTGTAATTGCATCGATTCTGAAGGACGCGTACATCGAAAAACCGAACCTCGAGGTGGTTGATAAGCCGGTTACAAAGAAAAGAAAAATTCTAAATCAAAAGATAAATAAGAAAATCCTTATTGTAGATGATTCTGAAATGAATCTCGTAATTCTAAAGAGGCTTCTTGAAATTCGAGGTGGAAAAGTGGATACCGCCACTTCTGGAGAGGACGCTCTCTCCATCTTGTCCCGCGATTTCCAAGATTATTTCGCTATTTTGACAGATTTATATATGCCGGGTATTTCTGGACTTGTGCTTTGTGAAACCATCAAATCCATCTATGGAGAAAATTCCCTGGTTTTTGCAATTACATCGGCGGCGGCAAAAGAAGATTTAAAGGAGCAGAAAATTCCGGATTGGATCGAACTATTAATGAAACCTTATGTAACAGATCATATCGTAGAATTTCTGAATGAGAAGATTTCTGAATGATTGTCAGGAAAGAAATTCTACTCCAATCACGACGTCAGGATAGCACTCCTTTCTAATTTCACCTTCTATTGGAGGCAATTTTGAAAACCAAGATTTGTTTTCATAGAGCAGGTCCATCCAATAAGAGTAAAGTGTTGCTTCTCCCTGCTCATTTTGTACCCGAATCAAAAGCAAATCTTTCTTTATATCTCCGCTAATTTCGAATAATTCGTTAGTCTTAGTCCTGAATTGAGCATCCCAAGGCTCTACTTTATATGGAATTCCTTTCTTCGTAGGTTTTCCCTTTTGCATTTTCCAAGCTTTGATTTGTATTTTAGAAATTTCAGAATACTTTAAGGTTTTTGAATAAACCACGTCTTCCTTTTTGTGCTTGAACGAAAACTCTTTGGGTGCATCCTTCCATGTTCCGGTAACGGTTCTACCGTCGCAGAGATATACTTTTACCTTGGATTCGGCTTCCGATTTGGAATTCGAAGAAGAATTTTCCGAGCCATTAGAATTTGAATCTCCTCTTACATCGGCTCCAGGTTCTGTCGGCGGAGTCGGTTCTTTCGGAAGCTTTATCCTTTGCGCCAGAAGAGAGCTGGAAACTAGGAGTAGAAATAGAAAGAGTCGGATTCTACCCCGACTCTTACCTTTTTTGTTCGCAAGATCCAAGTAGAAACCTGTTTTCTATAAACGTTTTTGGACCGCCTCCATAAACTGGAAGGTATCCAACGATTTTGCATTCGGGTCGGTACACAACAAAGTCAAATCCTTTGTCATTTCCCCGCCCTGGATCGTGTCGATTACTGCTTTCTCCAATTTATGTGCGAAAGCAACTACATCAGGTGTTCCATCCAGTTCTCCCCTCTTCGCCAGGGCTCCTGTCCAAGCAAAAATAGAAGCGACTGAATTTGTGGAAGTGGATTCTCCCTTCTGGTACTTTCGATAGTGCCTGGTCACTGTTCCGTGAGCAGCTTCATATTCGAATTTTCCGTCCGGAGAAACCAAGACCGAAGTCATTAATCCGAGAGATCCAAAACCGGAGGCTACCATATCCGACATTACATCTCCGTCGTAATTCATCAATGCCCAGAGCATTCCACCTTCGTTTTTCACGATTTGAGCTACAGCGTCGTCGATCAAATAGTAAGAATATTGAATTCCAGCTTTTTTCAGCTCATCAGCTCTCTTTGCAGAAACGTCATCAAAGATAGCTCTGAATCGAGCATGGTATTTTTTGGAAATCGTATCTTTGGTCGCAAACCAAATATCAATTTTCTCTGAAATAGCATAGTTAAAGCAAGCTTGAGCGAAGCTTTGGATGGACTTATCAAGATTGTGCTGTCCCATTACTACGCCAGGACCGTCAAAATCGTGAATCAGAGCTCTCTCTTCTTTTCCAGACTTGCTGGTAAATACGATTTCTACTTTTCCGGCTTCCGGAATGTATAGCTCGGTGTCTTTATAAAGATCTCCGTATGCGTGACGACCTACTGTGATCGGTTTTTTCCAGGAACGGAGAGCGGCCGGAATGTTATTTACAATGATAGGTTTTCTGAAAACTGTTCCGTCCAGAATTGATCTGATAGTTCCGTTGGGAGATTTCCACTCTTTCTTTAGGTTGTACTCTTTCACACGATCTTGGTTAGGAGTAATGGTGGCGCATTTCACTCCTACCCCGTATTTTTGTATCGCGTGAGCCGAGTCTACTGTGACTTTGTCGTCGGTTTTATCTCTGTATTCAACTCCGAGATCGTAATAATCCAGCTGAATATCCAAATATGGATTAATAAAACGATCTTTAATTTCTTTCCAAATGATCCGGGTCATCTCATCCCCGTCCAACTCCACAAGAGGAGTTTTCACCTTGATCTTTGACATTCGATTCTCCTTAAGGTAAGCACGGATTGCGTATTATAGTTATGTTATTTATCCATCATCAAGGAGCTTAGGACTTGGGGAAAGAAGGATTCTCCTTGATCTTTAAGATTCCATTCCGAAAATAAAATAGGTTCTGGGTCCCGAAATAGTTAATCGCCACCGGTAAGGAGATCACTCCTAAAACCGAAAAATATCTGTACTTTAGCGAATCTTTTTTGGACACGTTCTGAATGGTCTTTTCTATTCTGCGAAGTATTTTGATCCATCGATCTAATACCGGCTTAAGACTTGGATTGCAAGTATCATAGTATAGCTCTTCCGCTGAAGTGACTATAATCTCCTTTAATCCGACGGGAAGGGCTGGAGATCCGAATAAGTCCCTAACCTTCACGAGGTCTTTTTCTATATCTGCTTCGGATTGTCTGGAAAGCGGAAGTACAGAGCTGATTCCGACTGAAACTGGCAAAGAAAGTCGGAACAAAAAATCGGAGGCTACCATTGAATTTAGGTAGCGTCGAACCGTTTCCCCAAGCGAATCGGGGTGATCAAGCTGGACGTCGCTCAGATCTTTTACGGTTTGGATAATATACTGGCTGAGCTTGATCTTTTCGGTCCAGAACAGGCCCAACAATTCCATAACCATAGTGGTAATTGTAGATTTTTTTTAATTAGCTTTTTTGGCAATCTATATCCGACTCATCACGTCATGATCTTTTCTTAGAACTAATTCAAAATCCTAATTAGAATGAATACTACTCATTACTCAAGAATTCAATAATAAATCACGCATAGATCCTTACAGTATAACGCTCGATCGATTTCCGCTTTCCAAGCAAAAAACCGGATTCTCAGATCCAAAAAATAACTCGCGAATCAAATCAAAAGCGAGCGAAACGGTATTGAATGCAAAGCGAGCGTCCTTGATTTTCAAGATTTTCTAATGAACTGTGTGTTCCTTTTTCCAGTGTTCCCGGTGTTTCATTCGAGCATGTCTTCCCCAAGGACCGTGGCCTCCTCCTCTACCTGCCCTGAATAAAATATGAGAAAGTAGTAATAATCCGCAAGCCTGCAGATAGCTAATCTGACTTAGATGAAATAGATCGGGCATTAAATAATTCCATAACTGCCAGACCAAAGCCCCCATCGCTAAGAACAAAATTGGAACAATTAAAATCCATCCGAATCGTCTTCTCATTCTGCCTCTGTTCGAATTTAGTAATCCGTGCATATAGTCATTTTCCTTAATTAAATTCTTCGAGAAAAAGAGGTTTCAATTCTTGCAATCTTCTAGACAGGAATTCCTTTGCATAAGTCTTTCTTGCAGAAAGAGTTCCTTCAGGTACACCAGTCTCTTGGCTAATTTCCCGAAAAGTTCTCCGATGAATTACGTTCTCTACAAAAGCAAACCTTTGCTCATGCGGAAGTTCTTCGATCGCCAAAGCAAGTTCTTCTAAAATCAACTGGCGGTAGAAATCCTGCTCGGGTGTTTTCTCCCTAGACTGAATCCTATCCTCCAAACCGAATTCGGATTCTAACTCCGGTCTGATATGTGCTTTGGACTTCTTCCTTCTATACCAATCGCCTATTTTATTCCGAACGACAGCATACAAATAGGCGACCAAATATTCGATCGTTCCCGCTGAATCCAATTCCGTGAGAGCTTGATAAAAAGACTCTTGTAATAGATCTTCCGCGTCTTCCGGATCCGAAACTCTGTAACGAATCCAGGCAAGAAGTCTTTTTCTCTCTCGTCGGTAAAGATTCTCGATCGGAATCAAATCTGTTCTCCTTCTCTCTATTCCTTAGTTGTTTTTGGAGAAAATTCCCTGGATTTTTTTCTAAAAATTCCGTTGGTTCGAACAAAAATTAATACAACCAAATTCTTTTTCGACCCGCAGTCTGCGGAGGAAAAACGGATGTTAAAAGAAAAGGAAGAAAAGTCAGAAACTTATTCCTGGAAAAAATTGATCAAGGACCAAAAAGATTTTTTCAGAATCGTCGGAATTCTAAACAGATACTACGACTATTTAAGAGGAAGTTTAGAAGAAAGTAATTCACAAAAATTTAGAAAAAGACTTTTGGAAACAAGAGTGGAAGATACGGAGATTTACTTTAAGAGATTCGGAGTCTATGAATATGTAGTGTTCGCAAAAATTCGAACGGAACAAGGTAGCGAAACGGATTCCTGGATTCATCTGGACGGAATTTTGCAAGAGAGAACAAACTTTTTAGAAAGATGGATTCAAGATCATCCCATCTTTGGAATCAAATGCATTTCGGATATTTATGAAGAATCTTGCAGCATGATTTCCAAAGAAGAAGTGGAAAATCTGGAGGCCTGCGTTGAATAAAAGTCTGTAAGAACCGAATCTTCTCCTAGTATTTTTCAAAACGACCTAGGAGAAGTACTTGCCTGCTATCCTGGCGCAGATTACGACTTAATGCCCATGTTGCGGCCTAAAAACTACAATAAAATTCAGAATAACAGAACGATTGTAATTCTTTTCTTTGTTATTTTTCTTTTGCCAAAATCGTTCCATGCGGATCCCTCCATCGAGGAAACTTTTCGAGCAAGAAAGACTTCTCTATCTGAGTTTTCTTTTCATCCGTATCCCCAGGAAGGATACTTTCAGGCTTGGAACTATTCTTTTACCGATGACAAGGTCTGGATTTTCGCAACCTTTATCGTGAGCAATCTCGGGTCCGGTACAAACAACTGCGGTATCAGTATCGTAGTTTACGATAAACAAAATGGGACTCGCTTCTTTACCAAGGAATTTTCTGAAGAAGATTTAAAAGCAGAACCCGGCAATCTGGAATTGTCTATGCTAAGCAACTCTGTGATAAAAGGCGCAGAAGGTCCTGAGATCCAGATGGAAACTGAAGAAGCTAAGCTTAGGATTAATTACAAGACGAGATGGTATCATGCAGTTTCCCTTTCTGGAGGAAAAATTCCACTTCCTAAAAAGGGTAGATTCGTTCAGGCGGATATGACCTTTTCCTCCGTGCCAGCTTGGGGATACCTAATTATAAACGGTAATAAAATCGACTTAAATGGAAAAGGCGGAATGGAGCACCTTTTGACTAACTACGAAGTATACAAGTACAGCCGTAGATGGGAATTGTTCCGATCCATCAATTCAAAGCAGGAACGACTGTTTACAGGTGGCTTTATCGGAAATGACAGTTTTCCGAATGGAGAATTGCGAACCGTAAGTTCGATTGACCCTTCTGGGAAAATTTTATTCTCGGCAAAGGTGCATAGGTCAGAAGTTTTAGAGTCGGCAGTCGATTCGTTTTCTGACTACGAATTACCGATCAAGGAAAAGTTCTATTTGGATTCTTCGGATAATTGCAGTTTGACGATTAGTAGGAAGGACTTAATCGGAGAAATCTATGTACTTTCTAACATTTCTTCGGTTCTTAGGTTTTTTATTCGACTTTTTTTCAGCAAACCATATCAACTCTATTATCTAGCTGACGCACATTTGGATTGTTCGGTCAGTCCGGAAGGAAGCGGAATTTTACCAAAGGATAAATACTTTCGCGGTATCTTTTCTTATTACCTAATTAATCCCTAAGATTAAACGAATTCAAAATTTCGCTCGCTGTTTAAATGGAACCGATTTCATACGTAGCTATAGCTTTAGGCTTTAATTTTCTCGTTTTGACCGAGGCTTTCGTAAGCCGTTGGAAAAAATCAGATTTATATTCTGCCAGGGATGCCTGGGCAAATATCGCAATGTATTGGGGAAATGTACTGACTCATATCCCCTACTTTGCACTTTCTTATCCACTCTATTCTTTTTTATCAAGCCTCTCGCCCATTCATATTGGTACCAGTTGGGAATACTGGTTGGTTCTTTTTTTCCTAGATGATTTATGCTTTTATTGGTACCATCGATTCAGCCACGAAGTGCATTTCTTTTGGGCTTCGCATATCAATCACCATTCTTCGGAATACTATAATCTTTCTACCGCTCTCCGGCAAACTTGGACTCCTTTTCCCGCTATCCTATTTTGGATTCCTGTCGCAGCGATAGGTTATCCTGCAGAAATGATTTTTGCAATGCAGGCAATGAGTCTTTTATATCAATCTGTACTTCACACTCAGTTGATCCCTAGATTGCCTTTTATAGATCTATTTTTGAATACTCCTTCGAACCACAGAGTGCACCATGGTAGCAATCTAGAATATTTGGATAAGAACTACGGTGGAGTACTGATTATATGGGATCGTCTTTTCGGAAGCTACGAACCTGAAAAAGAAAAGGTGATCTATGGGGTCACGAAACGACTGACAAGTCAAGATCCGTTTGTAATTGCATTCCATGAATATGCAAATATTGTAAAGAAGAGTTTCCTTATAAAAAATTTCTCCGATCTTTGGAATCTTCTGACCAAACCGCCTGCTTGGTCCGAAAAACTCGGTGGGTATGAATCTAAATCGGAAGCAAAGGTTCCGGCTTCACAGAACTCTGTTCTGTTTTCGATGTTTCTTTCTCTCTATCTGTTTATTCTTGTGATCCTCCATTATTACTTACCCGAAAAAGAATTCAACTTATGGATGCTTTGGAACTCACTCGTTCTAATTCAAATTCTGACTGCATGGGCAACCAAGGAATCTTTGAGAAAAAGCAGAGCTTACGGCTTATCTTGGTTTGTAGGAGCGATCGAAATTTTGTTGCTCTTGGGATTTCCACTTTATTTGGAAATCAATCACAAGCAAATGCAGATTTTGAAAATCGTATCTAGTGTTTTCGGAATATTTAGCGCCCTTAAGATTTATTCTTACTTTAGCTTAAGAGAGCGGAGACTTTCCATTTCGGATACTTTGTTCTATTTTCTTTGTTACCCAGAATTTGCTTCTCAGCGATTGTTCCGAAAAAGTTCGGAATCAACTTTGAGCATATACAAGGTTGCAAGTAAAAGGCTCATTTTAGGATTTGTTTCTCTCGGATTCGGTTTCTTTGTTACAGGTGCTCTTTTGTTGCTTCCGCTGAGCTGGTACTCTACGAATCATTCCGATTTTAAATATTGGATCCTTTTAATCTCAAAGGCATTTAGTTTGTATTTGATTTTTCGGGGACTTTTGTTTTTGATCCTGGGGTATTTTTCTTTCGAAGGTTACTCCTTCAGAAAAAAATTTCCTTCTCCCTTATTCGCCGAGTCCATTTCCGATTTTTGGACAAAGTTTTATCCGCAGTGGAATCTGCTTCTGCGATCGGTATCGCGATGGAAGACTGTTCAGATCCTAGTCGGCTTTGGGACAATTTCCCTGTTTTTAGAGTATGTTTTGTATCTGTTCGGAATTCGAAAGATGGGTTACGTAAGTTTATTTTTTGCCTGTCAATCAGCAGGATGCTTGTTAGAGGCTAGCATCGCGAATTTCGTTTCTACCAGAGCGAGAAGATCAAAGTTTTACAAGTTTTTTTCTCGGCTAATTTTATTCGGTGTTTTGCTTATTTCCCTTCCGTTGTTTTTTATCGAATGGGATCAACTTTTTATTAAGGTTCAATAGTATGAGATTTTTATTATATTTTTTCCGTTTTCTATTCATAATTGCAGCTATCGTATCGATGGAAAGTTGCAAGGACATTTTGATTGAAGCCCGAAAGGATATTACGATAGAAAACGCCTTAAAGCTAAAATCGTATTCAGGAATACTCTCTGAGAAAATCGGAGAAAACCTAATACGATCCGAGGTGAAATGGCAAAAGCCGAATCAGTATTTCGCCAAGGTTACTAGCAAGGGAAATTTATCCGGCACGATCGTTTCCCAAAATGGAGCGAATCTGAAAATTTACTACCCGTCCACGAAATTCGGCGTTGAATTCTTGAATCTGAATTTGCTAAACGAAGAGCAAACCAAGAATCTATACGAGGAAATCTATAATTGGACTGTAAAGAAATTTGAAGTGGAACTTGGCGACACTGAGAATCAACTCGCCGGAAAAAAAACGGTGGAGCTTCTGTATAGACCCAAGGAAAACCATGATTTCTTTTTCAAATGGAGAACCTGGGTGTATGATGAATACTCCTTTCCGATAAAAACCGAAATCATAAATCCAAACGGATCAGATTCCTATTCGTATGAATTCGACTCCATTTCGTTTAATGATTCTATTCAATCAGAAAAATTTAAATTTGAATTTCCTAATAGATCAGTGATAGCAACCTGGAATTTCTCTTCTAAGAATTATCCTCTGGATTCGGCGCAAAAGGTCGTGAATTTCAAAATCAGGACTCCCGAATATACGAAGGGCTTGGAGCTTGTAAAGGTCATCAAATTGGACAGCCAAGTCCCTGGAATCATGATGCTTTATCAAAAAGGACCTTATATTCTGGGAATTAGCCAGATGAAGGATTACGGAATTCCCCTATTCCCTATTAAGAAAGGAATCCGACTGAATGGAAAGAAAGAATTAGACCTGCACTTTTTAGGAACAATTTCCGCAATTCATTTCCTGAGCAATGGAGTGCATTATTATTTGGTCAGCAATCTTCCTTACCAAGAACTCGCCTCGGTTGCAGATTCTATTTGAGTAGGAGCTAAATTATTTAGCAAAGTCCAATCGGAATTGCCGTTCCATAGATCCTTTTGTAGGACTTCCTTCACAGCGATCGGAAAATTTTCACTTGATTCAATCAGCTTTTTCTGATATAGGGAGGGCGCGCTCCCACGGGCCACTCCCCCCTCCCAAGCCGAGGGTGGGGGCTCCTTTACTTCCCCCCGGAATATTGATTCCACATCAACTGTGGTATCTATGATCCCAAGCAGAAAAAATCAGCGAGTGATTGTTTTCTGGCCCCTCAATTGCGCGATCAAAAGGTTCACGTAGTAAATCGAGGTCAAAAGTAGCATGATCCATGGAACAAGATTTCCGAATCGAACGTAAAATGTCGGAGACGAGGGAATGACTTGGATCTGTTCCCAAGTAGTTTCCGCTTTCATCAGTCCTGTCGATTTTCCCGGGACAAATCTTCCCAAGTGATCCACGAACCCAGAAATTCCAGAATTCGTAGATCGCACCATCCACTTTCTCCATTCGATCGATCTCAGCCTTCCTAATTCAAAGTGCTGATCGCTTTCTGTGGTAGTCCCATACCATTTATCATTTGTTAGGTTTGCGATAAAATCCGGATTTCCGGAATCCCTAAATTTCCTCACGAATTCCGGAAGTATTACTTCATAACATATCAAAGGCAGCAAAGAACCTGACTCGGAAATCGAAGTTTTTGCAGGTTCATAGTACTTTCGAATCGCTTCCAAAGACAGAGACTCTGTGTCATCCCAACCGAGAGGCAAAGGAAGTTTAGGAGCTCCTTCAGAGTTGTAATAAGGAATCAAACGGAAAGACTCTCCCGGTTCAAATCTTCCAGTTTGAGGGCTAATATCGTACATGAATTCAAAGGGCATATATTCCCCGAAGAGAACCAAGTATTGTTTTTGATAAGCCTCTCTTCTTTCTCCATTTTGATCATACATTACGTTATTATTATAATATCTGAGATATTCTCTTCCTGAACTTTTCTTTTTGAAACCAGCATCTATTTCATTAAAAAAGACATTCGCTTTGTAACGGTTAGCAAAAAGGAACATGAGAGAATCAAATCTTTCCCAGTACATTCTTACTGTAGACGTCGTGATTGGAGTTTTGTGTGCCGAGAAAAAAGGAATTCCTGCTTCGGGGAGCACGATCATATCAGGATTTTTTCCTTTTTGCCTGATCGCAGCATCCGTTAACTGATCGATCCGACCCATCAACAATTCTATGGATTCTCGAACCGAACGACCGTCTCTAAAACTCAATGGTGCATCCGGTTGTACTACTAACACTTCCAAAGTCTTTGCGGGCTTAACATCCTTCCATTTAAAGTATAGCCCTGTGCCTACAACCCAAAAGGCCAGTAACAAGGCAAAGGGCAATGCCCAGAATTTTGCAAAGTGAAGAGTCTTCTCTTTGGATCTAAGAATTTCCGGCAAGTGCAACAAATTTGTCTCAAACAATGTGTAGGAAACTACAAAGACCAAAAAGCTCAGTCCATAGACTCCGGAGATCTCTACGGTTTGGGCGAGTAGAATGTTTCCTGCGATTAGGTTTCCCCAATACCAGGGAAATAGTTGGGGGGCAATCATATCCGAAGCAAGACCACAAAAGCCTGCGACCCATATGCTATGCCGATTGATTCTTCTAGAGAGGAAAGAATAGGAAATCAAGAAAATCGGAAATTTTGCACCGAAAAGTACTCCGGCCAATATGAGGATTATCACAGCAATTGGCCCTGGAAAATTTCCGAATACAACCGCCATGTGATAAATCCAGTGGAAGGCTATGACATAAAATGCGATCCCGAACAGTAATCCGTGCAGAAAAAGCTTCTTATACTGACCGGAATATTTGTGGGTAATCCAAAATAAACCGAATGGAGAAATCCAAACCAAATGGCTCAGGTAAAAGGGGGAGAATGCTAGAAAAGAAAGTGTTGCTGTCCAGACATAGCAGAACAGATCAAACCATTTCGTTTTTTGAAATTCGTGAAATTTGGATAGGAAGGAATTCATTGATACAAACGTTCTTCGATAAAATTTGATAAGAAGTCAATCGATTTCGACCTGGTGTGCGCCTGGATATGTTCCGTCATTTGCTTACAGAACAATGTTTTTTTAAATCGGCTCATTGCCGAAGGCCTACGTCATGTAATTGCTTGCAGTGACAAGCTTTCACCAGGACCTTAACTGAAAAAGGGTTCCGGAATGAGTTCCTCATATTTCAAGATCATCGGTAAAAATCCTCTCCATGGAACTGTCGTTCCGCAGGGAAACAAGAACGAAGCATTGCCAATTTTAGGTGCCGTTTGCATGATTCCAGGGGAAATTACGATCGAAAACATCCCTCTGATTACGGATGTGTTAATGCTGTTAGAGGTCCTACGACTTTTAGGTTTAGAGATCGAAGACCACGGAGAAGGCACATTTACCTTTCGAAACAACGGACAGCTAAAATCTGATTTGCCCTATGAACTTTGTTCCAAACTTCGGGGAGCGGTAACCCTTGCCGGACCGATTCTAGCCAAAACTGGGAGAGTCTTTCTACCCCGCCCTGGCGGTGATAAAATTGGTCGTAGAAGAATGGATACCCACCTTCTTGCTCTGCAGTCATTAGGCGCTCAAATTGAAGTTTTTCCGGACGGCTACGAAATCAAAGCAGATCGACTTCGGGGTACCGACATCCTGCTGGACGAAGCCTCCGTAACTGCTACCGAAAATGCAGTTATGGCGGCAGTAGTCGCCGAAGGAACTACGATTTTGCGCCATGCCGCCAGCGAACCTCATGTTCAAAGACTTTGTAATTTTCTAAAGGAAGCTGGGGCAAAAATCTCCGGAATCGGTTCGAATATCCTGATCATAGAAGGAGTTACTTCTCTTAAAGCACCGAATAAATCTCATCGAATTGGGTCTGATTATTTGGAAGTTGGAAGTTTTATCAGTTTAGCCGCAGTAACTGGAGGAGAAATTTTTATCAGAGATGTAGACCTGGAAGACATACGAATGATTCGGATGGTCTATTCCAGACTAGGAATCGAAGTTCGACCACAGGATGGTGGTATCCTAGTTCCTTCTGACCAAGCGATGGAAATCATTCCGGATTATCATGGCGCCACTCCAAAAATAGACGATGCTCCTTGGCCGGGGTTTCCTGCAGACATGACATCTGTTGCTCTCGTCACTTCGACTCAGTGTAAGGGGACTGTATTGATTCACGAAAAAATGTTCGAGTCACGATTGTTCTTCGTGGACAATATTATATCTATGGGTGCCCAAATCATTTTATGCGATCCGCATCGAGCTGTTGTCATCGGTCCGTCCAGGCTGTACGGGCAAAAAGTTGCTAGTCCGGATATTCGTGCCGGGATGGCGATGATCATCGCAGCTTTGTGTGCGGAAGGTACAAGCTTTATTCATAATATAGTCCAAATCGATAGAGGCTTTCAAGACATTGATACTCGCCTGAGATCCCTAGGTGCTCATATTGAAAGGGTAAAAGAGGAATGAATCGTAAAGACTTCTTTCGCAAAAGTTTATCGAAAGCTTTCTCGGTAATAGAAGAAGGCGCGGAAGAAGTCGTAGAAACCTGGAAAGAAGTTGCTGAGCCTAAAAAAGCGAAAGCAGAGCAAGACTCCAATCTCGCAAAAGAGAAGAATCCTCGAACCGGAAAAAAAACTCAGAAAGGTTTAACGCCCTCAGAAAAAAAAGCCGCCTTTCCAGCACAGTATAAACCTAATAAAAAGAAACCATTCAGTTTTCGTAATCTTCAATTTCCCCCTGGTGCGGATCCAAGCGGTAAAAGATTTCTTTCCAAATGTACAGGATGCGGAGATTGTATTTACTCTTGTCCTTATTCAGTATTATTTCCGATATCGGATGAGACAACAGGCAAAAGTACTCCTAGAATGGATGTGAACCTGAATGCTTGCATGTTATGCAAAGATTTCCCTTGTATTCACGCATGCAAAGAAGATGCATTGAAACCTTATACCGCAAAGACTTCTCCTAATTTTGGTCAAGCAAAGTCGCTTTTTGAACATTGCATTAATTATAGAACTGAGGAAAAAACTTGTGAAGCATGCCAACTGGCATGCCCTATTCCGAATGTAGTAAATTTTAGAAAGAACAAACCGACATTCTCGGCCGACTGCACAGGATGTGGGCAATGTGTCCAGGCCTGCCCAACATTTCCCAAAGCAATCATTGTTAAATGAAGTTTAAGCCCTTTAGCAGCTTCCTACTTTGGTTTCTCCTTATTTCTTTTTCTATTCCATTTTCTCTTTCCGTGGAACCGGAAAGGGCATTGCCGAAGCAAATTAGAGTCCGAATCTTAACAAAGTACAAACCTACATCAGTCCAATTAAGTTATCGAAAAAGCAGACTGTTTCTTGGAGACCAAGTTTTTCCGATACAGAATGGAAAACTACAGATTCAAGCAAAGCAGAAAGATATCGGTGTATTTCGGCTATCGGGTGAAAATAGCCCAAATCAGAAAAATATTGTCGAGAAACCAAAATTTCAGAATGTTAAGAGACTGTATTTAACAAGGGGCAATTACGAAATCAAGGTATCTGGTCAGGACGAAATCTTCCGGTATTCTGGAGATCTGACAATCGAATCTGAATCCAATTCTCTCAAAATTCTTTCTATCATCTCTCGAGAAGAATACGTAACTGTTGCCACCGAATCCGAATTCGGAACTTTATTCTCTTCTCTTGAAAAAGAATCTTCCAAAGAAATTTTAGGGCAATTTCGAATGAGTGCAAAAGCTGTCGTCCGGTCTTATTCTTTATCAAATCTGAATAGACATAGCCAGGAAGGTTATGACCTTTGCGATCTGACTCATTGCCTGCAATATTCAGGAAAAGTAAATAAGATAGAGAGGTCGAAAAAGTCAGAAGTTGTTTTGCCTAAGGAATTTTTGATCGTCTCCAAAAGCGGAAAGCCGTTAGAGACCTTCTTTCACTCTACTTGTGGAGGAATACTCACTCATCCGCAAGTATACTGGAAAAACTTCCGAGAAGGAAACTCTGAATATCGTTCTGGATTCGATTCTATTCGAAACGGAGAATTTCTTTGTAGGAATTCCCCTCATTTTCAATGGGAAACAATGCTAACAAAATCCGAGGTGGAAAAAATCCTGGAGGCAAAAGCGATTTCAAAACTTGAAGCCCAAGAGAAAGAAGGCAGAGTCTATCGAATCTCGTATCATTCCGCATCCGGAGAACATTTGCTTTCTATTAGCGATTTTTTGTCCAAGTCCGGTAAGAGAATCGGGTGGAATCGGCTGAAGAGTAATTTATTTCAAATAAAATCCGGTCCCAACGGATTTGTCTTCCAAGGCCAGGGTTTTGGGCATGGAATCGGATTCTGCCAATATGGTGCAATGGAATTAGCTTCTCGCGGAAAAACTGCCAAAGAGATACTGGAATTTTATTTTCCAGGCACAAAGTTGGAACAAATCAACTTGGAGAGCTTATAGTCAATGATAGGACGTAGGTCTTATTACTTTATTGTAATTTTGGTTCTATTTGCCCCAGCAATTTATTCTTTAAAATCAGAATCGATTCGAATTCACAAAGGAGACTTCGATTTCTATTATATTCGTCTAAAAAAGCAACCAAGACACGAAAGAGCAGAATTTCATGATTTAAGGACAAGCCAATTTACTAATCCTTTATTTGAGAAGAAATTAGAGGAATTCTCGGATTTGTTCCTAGACAGATTCAAAATTCAATCAGAGCAAGTACATTTAAAGGGAGAAACTAACACTGTACTTGTTTTGCACGATTCATTTACTTTTTCTCAATATAGCGGCAAACCCAAATTTTTGGCTGCCTTCTATGAAGTAGATCGGAGAACTTTCTACTTTCAAAACCCAGACACATTATATAAACGCAATATTCTTTATGACACGATTGATCATGAAATTTGCCACTTTCTATCTCCCTCACAAGACAAACCAGAGTCTCACTGGCTGGAAGAATCTTATTGCGAATCCAAATTTCCAACTTCCTCCGAGCCCGCAAAAGACAAGAAGCGTAGTAGAACTCCCAAATTCGCTGACTGGAAAGCTTTCAAGAAATCACAAAACAAAAATCTATCGAACGGAAGCCAAATGAGCCGAGTTTCGGCATATAGATTCGCCTACGAATGGGGCCAATTTCTTCGGAAAGCCAAGGGAGAAGATTGGTTTCGCGATTGTCTTTCAAATCATCGTTGCGATTCCGAATTTGCAAAATTGTACCAGAGATTTATAGAGTAAGGCTAGGTCTTTTACCTTTCTATCACTCTCAATTTTCCCCAGTCGTGCTCTTTTCCTGTAGAACCGAAAGATAGAATAAGTCTATCATATTTTTGGAATATATTTAATAAGGGTTGGATATCCGAATCTATCGTTTTCGAAGAGTATTCAGAAGAGCCCACGGATCCGTACAAATAAAAGCTCCTTAGATCCTGCAAGATTCCAGGAATCCAAAGAGATAAATGATGAGGCAGATTGGCCAAATCCAAACCGGCTTCGAGTGAATAAATATCGGCCTGGGTCGGACGATTTCCATTTGTGGCAGAGCTCACTTCCTCCATGCTCTTTCTATCCGAAGAAATCAATGTAAACTCCTTTACTTTTAGAGCCGAAGGCAAGTAGTAGCCGCCTTTCTTGAGAGGATAGGTTGTTAATGAAAGATTTTGGTACTGTTCCTGCTTTGGATTTCCTACCTTAAATATCCCTTGGAGTAGTTGCTCTCCGAAATTAGGATCTGAAATCACAAAACCAAATCTCGGATAGATCATGTTTTGATAAAAATCCAATCCATGAAAAATGACGGACAATCCGGGAGCGCTAGCCTCCTGACTTGAAATCCCGGATGATTTCCAAAAAGATCCCAACGCCTTTTGAAAACCCTCCCAATCTTTCGGATACGATGTAGAACTTTGTGCAAGCTTCGAAAAATTGATTTTTTCTGAGTAAAAAACTATACTTGCATCTCTTGGAATCACCTTGGCTACCTTAGGCGACGATTCTTCTTTTTTGCCTTCCGAATCGGGATTCGAACCTATTTTGTAAAGATTTCCTCTTAATAATGCATCTTCCGACCATCCAAGCAATAAAGCTCCACTTCCTGAATCGAAAGTCGAAACTAGAATCGGAAAAAAAATCGAATCTCTACCTGCATACAAAAGGACTTTATTCTCAGGCTTCATTGAAGCAGATAGAATCGGTGAAAACCCTGACTGGGATGCTATAGAAGAATTATTTTTGGAGTTCCCTAAACTTAAAGATTCGTCCAACAAATCGTCTGAGTCCGTTAGTATTAAAAAATCACCAAGTATGCAAACGTATATGCTACTTGCACCGAATTCATATTTGAGCACATTCAGATTTCCGAACTTTTCTGAACTAGCAACAAATTGATCCGTAAAATCGTCAGCCGAATGAGTTTTTACAGATTCAGAACCGTTCTCCGGCTCTGAACTATCTGTTCCTTCACTTGTTTCCTGTTTTTTGGTCGGCCGCGTAGGAGGTAGAATATCGGGAACCTTAATCTTCTCTCCCCGAAATCCAGTCAGCAGATTTACTCCTAGTTTCGAAGTGGTTGCTGCCTTTCCGATCAAGATCCAATTCTCCTTCTTAACCAATGCCAGAGCGACCGGTCCGTCAAACAAGAACGCTAGTTTAGAAGGATCCGCCAAAAATCCAGTTTTGGATTCCAACAAGTATAGAACTGAACTTACTTTTCTCAGTTCCGGAAGAGTGAGTAATTTTCTGAATGTGCCACTTTCCGCCAGAGATTTGCCGATCGAAGTTTTTGAAACGTCATCAATAAACTCTTCTGGACGATATATTTCCACCAAGTACCGAGCTTCTTTTGGAATCAGAAAAGCAGGATCTTTGATGGAAGAATCAATGGAGTATCGGCTCGAAAACAGTAAATAGAAGGTTATTATCAGGAAAACACTGCCAAGTCCAATCGGCACTCCTACCCAAGGATCCTGCAACATTCTATTTTTAAAAACCTGAATCTTATCTAGTATTAAATATTTCGAATTTATAGATTCAAAAAATGTTTTCAATCGATCAGATATATTCATAAAAAATGTCTTCATTCATTTTCACCCAAATTCGATCTTTACAAGCTGCTCAATCGTATATTTTTAATTGCTATTGATGCCAAATTTCTAGCTTCCAAACCACCTGAACCATCTTCTACAAATACCAGCAGAAGATACAATCTGCCTTGCCTTCTAAGCCAGGACGCAATCCAACCGTGAGTACTATATTTTTTCTGAAACTTCGTTGCTGTTCCGGTTTTTGCCGCTACCATTTCGATTCCGGTGGAAGATTCTGAAACAAATCCTTTTAAAGTCCCGTTTTGCATTACCGAGGAAAGGATTGCAAATACCTGTCTTTGGTCTTGTTTAGAAAATTCATTGTCTTCCGTTTTTATAGGGAGATCTCCTTCCTTCCAAAAAGGAGAAAGAAAGGGACTGCCATTCGGAATTGCAGCGTATACTTGAGCGATTTTGATCGGGGTCAAAAGAATTCCACCTTCTCCAATCGCAGAAGTTATTTTTTGAAGTTTGCTTAAAGAATGAAAAGACCGAGCAGATAGTCCGTTCGGTTCCGAATAGGGCTTCAGCCTCGAAGCAGAGGAAAGGTCCAACTTCCAGTCATCCATTATTTTTTTATAAAATACTTCTGGGTTTTTAGCGACCTGCGTTAAGAAATATACATTGCAGGATTTAACGAGTGCATCGTCCAGATCAACTTGCCCATGCCCTTCCGCGATCGAGCATCTAAAGTATTCTCTACCTTTTTCGTCCTTGGGCAAATGGAAGGTCCTTCTGTCAAAATCCGTAATCTCATCCCGAGAATCCGGATAGTAACGGCCTTTGCATTCGATTCTGGATTTCGGATTGAATGCAAAGGCTTCTTTGTGTCTCAGAAGGACCAAAGAGGATAACGGTTTCATAATGGAACCTGGCGGAAATTTTCGTTCGATCATTATTTCCGGACGATACGAATAAACAACTTGGCCAGTGTCTGTTCTAAGTAGGAGCAAAGAAGAAGTCGAATTCTTTGATTCGAATTCACGTATTAACTGATTTAGATAAGACAATCTGAAATTCGGAGAACTCTTTTCTCTCGAGAAAATTTCCTCCGGAAGTATACAGATCAATGCACAACCGAAGAGTAAGAATTGCGAAAACGAAAACAAGTTCAGCTCTCCGGATCGATTTCAAAATTCGCGATATGATAAACCTGTTGGCTTTTAGTCATTACGAACTGATACTGCAGTCTCTTTTCATTCGGTTTTCCTTCGTACAATACTACATATGCATTCACTCTTGTAACCGGAAGATTATAAGCACTGTAGTATTGAACTTGAACCGAATATGACCCGGGAAGAGCTTTCGACATAGTGAATGTTTCAGGACCAAATCCGGTGGTCACATCCACATCCAAGTTTCCACCGGAACTAGTAGAGGAATGAGAATAGTAACATTTCTCCCCTTTTGGGTCTATCACCCAAAGATCTACGTCGGTTTCAGTATCCCAAGTCAAAACCACTTTAATATCTCTTGGTGGAACCTTTGCAAAAAAAGAAACCCGGTCACTAGACTTCCCGGCCTTTACTTCAATTAAATTATTCCCAGGTGCAATTACTGCCTGCACAGAAAATCTACCTCCTTGCAACGCAACAGCTTGTGGAATTCCGTTGATCACGATGGTTGCCCTGGCGGCATTGCTTCCCTGCACAGTTCCAGAAATTTTCTGAATTCTCTGCGTCGTAAATCCACCGCTAGGCGATTCGATTTTTACGACTTGAGAGAGCACGGGAAACGAAGAAAATCCCAGAAAGAGTATTAAGAAAATTTTAATCAATCGAAACTTCATCATCTGAGCTCGCTCCACTCACTTCAGGATAGTACATTAATTTGGATCTAGCCGGAATCGCCTTATACTTACCGCCTACTTCCGCGCGCAAAAAGTATCGAATCGTAAATTCTTCACCCGGGCCTTTGATAAAAAATACGGCTCGGTCGTCATAAATCTGTCTGCCTTGGTATTCCACTTTTCGGTCGTCAGACAAATACTCCGCGTCCTTCTGCAAAAAAGAAAATCCCGGAAGCAAAATGTCCTCCACCTGAAAGTAGGAACTTTTCTCCCCTTCTTTTTGCACATTTATGGAGACCATGATTAAATCTCCCTTTTGAAAAGATTTGGTTTCTGAAGTGGAAAACTCGTTTCCGGAGACTTTTAATTTGTAAAAAGTTCTCTTGACCTTGATCCCATTCGAAGAAGCGCTGAATTTCTTCGATCTGTCCGTAAAGAAAATAGAAGCGATCGCGTATAATACCGGTCCGTCTTTTTTCTTCACCTCGATCCTGTTTTCGCCCGAATGGATCAGTTCATGCGGAACAGAAATCTTAAACAGCTCTCCAAAGTCCGCTTTTGGAGAAAGGGTCAAACTTTTTAAAGGAGCACCGTTAAAAAGCAAATCCACATTTGCAGGAGATTCTGATTCACGCACGGATGCCAGATATTCAGAAAGAGCTAACACAGCCGCAGAAGTATCTCTGGAATTATTCCAGGCGAAATCTACACGATTGCTAATCAAAGTAGAGGCAAGATTTGCCAGAAGGGTTTGATCTTCTCCTAAACGAGTCGCCACACTCAATAGAGAGGAAATCGTTTCGATTCGATCCTCTTCCCAGTTAGGGTTTTTTCCGTACGAAGCCAATTTTACGAACGGTTTATTTCCGAATCCACTTTCATTTAAGGATTTCTTAAACCACTGAATCGCTTCCGCCTTCTTTCCGTTATTTAACAAAATCATCGAAAGCAAGGCTTTACCATAGGTTCCGAGCTTATCCCCGCTTTTTGCTAGACCTTCTACAATAGAATCTTCTATCTTTCCGCCTTCACTTAATGAAAACAGAATGTACGCTTTTTGATTCGGCGATAATTTTCCTTCATCCAAATTGTTGTACAGAAAACTTTTAGCAGAGTCGATCAAGTATGAGTCTACTCTAACTCCGTTTTTTCTACTAATAGCCAGACCTCGGTAAACATAAGCGCTCATCAACAAATCGCTCGTAGTCTCTCCATCAAACCATCCGAATCCACCGTCTGACCTCTGGAGCTCGGTTATCCTCTTCAGCCCTGATTCGATCATTTTTGGCAGTTCTACTCTCAGCCGTTCGTTTATGTACCCTGCCTTTTGCGCGGACAGCAACGGGTAAAATCTGCTCATGGTTTGTTCGGCGCACCCGTAGGGATAGTCCGCCAGATAATCGAGTGATTGTCGAAGGGCAGGCAAAGTAGCCGGGCTCAAGCGCACTTCTAATTTGGGATCTGCAAGTTCTTTCGGAATTTGTAATTTAAGGATTCCTTTTGCTTCGCCTTCCGACATCGCGATTCCGTCAGAAACAGTTCTCTGCAATCCCCAAGTTTTTAACGGAATCTCTGATTGAAACGAATCCGAATAACCCCCACCGGACGCGAAGATCTTGATTTTGGCAGCATCTTCCTTAGCATCCTTGCCCGCCTTCAAAACGAATGAGACGGATTGATTTTGGCCAGGTTCAAGGACAATGGTGGATTCACTTGCCCCTTGAATCGATCCACCCTCAACTTTAGCATTTACTTGTACTTGAAACTTCTTTTGAGTCTGATTCGAAATTGTAGCCGAAATCTTTTGATCTTCTCCCTTTAGGATATATCTCGGCATGGATCCTAGTAACATCAGATCTTTCTTTGTAACGAAATTGACCTGACCCCTTCCGACTTTCGTATCCGATGTGATTGCAATTGCTGTGACTCTCCAGGAAGTAAGATTGTCCGGCAGAGTAAATTTTACGACTGCCGTCCCATCCACTCCGGTTTTTACTTTTGCGTTCCAGTAGCCGGTGTCTTTGAATTTTCCGCGAACCGGTTCATCACCTTTAATCGCCGCATAGCCGTTCCCCTTTTTCGAGTTCAAGGCTAGCTTTAATCTCTTATCCTCCGAATACCCGAAGAATCTGTAAGCAGAAGCAAAGCTAGTCTGGACATTATTCCTGCGGGGATGATAAAAGAATGTATTGATGTTAGGAGTCTGCTCTTCTCTTATTTGATAGATTGCTTCGTCTACAAGCGCAACAGAGACTTCGGCGGGAATTCCACGATTTCCTAATCCAGTTGTTTTTAATTTGATTTCGGCCACCTCTCCCGGGCGATACACTTTACTGCCGGGAACAACATCTACTTTCAGAAATTTGTCTTCCTGAGGTGCAGCCACTCTGACTTGGCTTTTATAAACTTCATTACCGGAAAACTGGGCGGCGGATAGAGTGAAATTCGGACTCATTTCGGGAGTAATCTTCACTTTATACTTCAGAGCATTTCCGTTCATCTTAACTACTTCCTTTCGAAAGATTCGATTTCCTTCGACAGTCAAAACTAAGTGCGAACCTGAAATAGGACTGAGTACCAAGATCTCCGCAGTTTCTCCGGGTCCGTAAATATCTTTCCCGGGCTTGAGAGTAATATCCTTAAAGGGAATTTCTATCGAGTCAGATGCAGAAGATGCCCAAAAGAAAGATTCACTCTCCGTCGAATTTCCATCGGGATCCTTTGCACTAGCTACGAAAATGTATTGTCCTCGCTTCGGAATTTCGACGCTGATTTCTCCGGTCCCGTATTCGTTCGTAGCGATTTCTTTTTTGGAAACTTTAGATCGCCTTCCTTCCGCAGAGTGTTCGATCTCTCTTTGATAGAGGATAACCTCGATCTCTCGGTCCTGTAAAAGTTTCTTCCGATCTTCTTCGCTTAACGATTTATCATAAGGTATTAAACTTAATTTTAATTTTGCAGAACTCCCGGGCTCGTACACCGAGTTATCTCTTTCCATTTTTAAATAAAATGCACTGCGATTTACGGAAAAAACTGCGGTACCGTTCAGAGTGATATCTTCGGATTGAACCGATGCGACCACTGAATAAATAGAATCAGACGTAATCTTCCCAGGGGAAAACTTCAGTTTATAAATTCCCTGCGAATCCAGTTTGGCCTTTCCATCCAGAATTACTTCCTGGCGATCACTCTGGCCGGATTGTTCCATATAATCCGCAGATGAATCAAAGTTTAGCTTTCCGACCGGAGAGAATTCGAACTTGGGTCGTCTGAAAACTCGATAAGATACTTCTTTTCCTGCAAGCGGTTGCCCGTAATAGTATCTCGCTTTGACGGTCGCCTGAACCTCTTCCTTTTGAAGATAGTTTGATTTATCCGCAGAAACCGAGACCAAAAAAGTAGGCTTTTTATAAGCCTCGACGGCAAATTCGGTCTGATATGATTTATCACGAAAATCTAATATGATAGAATAATTTCCCAGCCGCAAATTTTCCAAGTCCGGAATCTGGAATTCTCCGGCAAAACTGCCGTTGTCGCCGGAAATGCTTACGCCGACGTCCGGGATGTTTGTAGCACCGTCTTCGTTATACACGGAAATAGTTCCCGATCCAGATATTAGTTTGTATTGATCGGAGGTAAAATTTCGAACAATTCCCTTGAACTTTACCGTATCCCCCGGTCGATAGACTGGACGATCTGTATACAAGAAGGCCCTTACTCCTCCTTGGCCATAGTATGAGCTCGCATAAAATTCCGGATCGGAAACTGCGTACTCACCGTCCTTAGATAGTAAGACTACATTCTTAACCTGACTCTTTCCTTTATAGAAAAAGGTCCCGTCTTCCTCGGTTTTACCGGAGAAGATTGTTGCACCTGTTTCCATTCCAAATGCAACGATATTCGCGTTAGAAACTGGTTCACCCGAATCCTTACGTCCCGCATAAATAAAAGTTTCTGAATCGGATTGTTTTACTAGAAAGTTCAAACCGGACTTGATCAAGATTGTATAAGCAAGCTCTGAACCTGAGACTCCTTCGATCAGGTACACTCCGCTCTCATTCACCGGCACTGGAATTCTTCTGTATGCCCAAGAAGAAGAAACAGTAGGAACAGAAAAAACCGAAACTAATTCTTGGTCGCTTAGTAATGCAGGTATCGCGGCTGGTTTTTTTTCTGGCAAAGAATCGTAATCTACACCGATTACTGTTTTTAAAGAAGAACGGGTTTTGGAATTAAACTCCTTGCGAGCCACCTTTCTAAAATCTACTTCAAATTTTCTTACTGCGTTGGAGAACAAAGCGATCGGATTCGCAAAAGCACCATCGTTCTTTTCTTTAACTAACCTTTCTTTTACTTTCTTGACCAAGAAAGATTGAGGATCTTTGATTTTATAAACTCGGAATTCGTAAGATATATTTCCAGAGCCCTCGAGATTTACGTACGCTTTTTCATTCTTACTGAAACTTCTGTCAGTTCCCAAAAAGAACAAAGGACTCGCAGGCGCCGGAGTTCGGATCAAAAAATACACTAAGAATCCGCCACAGACAGTCAGAATACTGAAAATATACTTTATCCTTTTGCGATCGTTTATCATTACAAAGCCTCATTCCAATATGTGAAATCGATAGACACCCAAAAAAGAAGGATTCTTTATGCTTGGGTTAAATATATTACTGCTCTTTAATTCTCGAGATTGGATCAGTTGAATCCCACGATCGGATCCTGTGTGATAGAGAAGATTCGGGTTTTCCTGACCTTCCTCTAATACGATCATAGAATGATATGTAATCTCACTCTTTTGAAGATTTTGGAAAAACAGAATATCTCCTTTTTTTGCCGCGGACAATTCTCTCGAAACAGGAAACGCATTGTGCTTTTCCAGGGATTTCGCATCCGCAAAAGTTCCAAATTCCTTATCTGAAGTTTTAAACAAGTTAGTTCCCAATTTCGGAATATTAGGATAATGAAAACTTTTAATATCAGGAAGGTTTTTATCTAGAACGATTCCTGTCCTTTCTTGCCAGGATTGATCATGCTCTTTTAATGCTTCACGATAAGCGAATCGTATCAATCCGCTGCAATCGCGCTCCTTACCGTTCCAAGCAATATTTTCCTTTAAATATTGAGAGAGGGCGATCCGAACAAACCAATTTCGAAAAGCTTCTCTATCCGATTCCGTACCCAATTCAGAGGAATCCGGAAATCCATCCGAATCAGAATCGATTTCTCGATCGAAGAATTCAAGCGTAACAGACTTTCCGAAATTGGTCTGCAATTGAAAACGACCCGGCATCATCCCGGCCTCTATCCTGATTCTTTGTCCTTTCGAAGTATTTTCTACAGAGATAATCCGAAAAGGAAAACGACCACCCTCTTGCAAATTAAACTCTTCTGCTTTGCCAAAAATGGAATTTGTGATCTGGATCACAGCCACGCTCTTCCCATCAGCAGGCAAACGTACGTTAGTTGGTTCCACTAATGTAGTGAGAATCGGTTTACACCCGAGAAAAAAATCGACTAGGACGAATACAAAGGAGAGGCGCAAAATCGAATCCCTAAAAAGGGATTCTTTATACATATTCAGTAAAAATCTGGAAGAAATTTTTTGATCTAAAATCTAGTAACCGAGTGCTTTTCTAATTTTTTCGGGAATATCGTTAAAACTAGGGTATTTGTGCCGCTTTCCATCGGGAAAAATTACATAATAAGTTCCGTTCAGGATTTCCATATAATAGTTTCCTTTCTTCTTCTGGCCGATTGCAGACTTGTCCATTTCTTTTACCATGGCTTGGTATCTTTGTGGGAGTTCCTGCCAAGATCCATAGACTTGGATCTCTCCTGCATGATTGACGGTATAAACTCCGTTTTCATGCATGATTTTGATTCCGTTATAATCAAAGACTTCTAGGACATTGATCTGAGGTTCTTTTTTCTTGGGCTTCGCACCGGGATTCTGATTTTCGCCAGCATCCAAATTATATTGAACTACGGATTTATGCCCTGGCTTGTGACTTCGGATAAGAAGTAGATATAAGTAAAAAATTCCGGCTAGACTAAGAGCCAAAAAAATCAAAAGCTCGATATGTCTAGCGAACCATTCCATGATTATAGACGAAATTCAATCGCCTTACACGCGTATGGAACCGGATCTCCGGTTTGAGACCAAAAGCTACAGGAAAGCACAGCAATTGAAGCAACACATGCATCCACATCCTTTCTTTTAGAACGACCCGGAACTAATGACAAAACAGATCGATTCGTTCCGCAGGCAGAATCCTTAGCAGCATAAGCGGTAATAATTCTGGTACTAGCTTCGGAAAAACTATAAAAAGTAGCGTCCGGATTGGTACATCCTACAAAGAACAAACTCAAACAAATTAGTATTCTAGCCACGAAGCGAATTCATCCCCCCTGTACCTGAGACTGCTTTCCCTGCAACTTTACCGTCTCGTTTACCGGCAAATCCACTTCTCCCAGAAATGTTTTATAGGAAATTGAACCCGAAACCCTTAGCACCGGATTTTTGCCCGATAAAATATCCCTAGCGAGCATAGCAGTTACTAAGAGTAGCTCTTGGTTTACTCTTTTTTCGAATCGGGTTTCTACATTTAATTCTACAATTTTCTTGGATCCCGCGGGTAAGATCGTTTCCTGATCCGTAGTTACCATAGCTAGTTCGCTTTCCTTTCCGTCCTGACTTTGCACTAATAAGGATAAATCAAATTTATTTAAAGTAACATCAGACTCGTTCGGATTCTCTATCTCCAAATCTGCAACCATCTTAATTTTTGGAATCGGAGGAAAAGAAATGAATTCTACTCTCTCGGTTCTGACTTGTAGGACCTTGAATTTGCAGGTTTGTAATTTCTTTAGATTCTCTCGCACTTCTCCGCAACTGTTCCCAGTCAAAAGAATCAAAAGACTCATTAAAAAAGAGAGAGCATAAGTGGAAATTCTAGTGGAATTTTCCGAAATCTGGTCACCCTTCATCAAGGATTCCAGCCTGTTTGGATCAAGACCTTACCGCGAGTCATATTTTGTGAATATTCCAAAATCGCTTTTTCCGCTTCTTTCAAAGGAAGCCTTGCCGCGATATCCGTATGAAATTCTTTTCCCAACAGAGATCTCACAGCGGAAGTAACTTTCAAAAGTTTCCATAAAGGCAAATTAGGAATCCAAGTAGAAAGCCAATAGCCTTCTATCTTTTTATCCTGAAAGATCCCGAGCCCGGGATGAAAGGTAATCGGTTCTTCAGACATTGCACCATAAACAACACACTTGCTTCCATGGGGCATCGCGCTTAAAACTCTCCCTGTAACTTCTCCTGAAACTGCATCTAAGAGTATCGTCGCACCTAGTTTATTTGCGAGAACTCTTAGTTCTCTGTCAAAGTTGGGAGAGCTAGAATCCAAAATATGCTCTGCTCCTAAAGATTTTAGAAGGTCAGCTTGTTCCTTTCTGCGCACGATTTGAATACCAGGAATCCCTTTCTTTAAGGACAAACGCAAAAGCATTTTGCCGAGAGCAGATGCAGCCGCAGTTTGAATATAAGCTTTATGTTTTTCGCGGATAACCTGGTCCAAAAGCGCGTAAGCAGTCAGAGGATTTACGAATAAACAAGCACCTTGCTCTAAGCTTGTATCCGAATTCAAAGTAATACAGGAAAAGGCGTCGGTGGTCATGTATTCCGCATAAGTCCCGTCTCCTTTTCCTGGAGCAGTACAAGCGACAGCCTTGCCTACAAGAGAGTTGGACCTCCAACCTCCTCCGCTAGCGATCACAACACCGCTTCCTTCGAATCCAGGGACGACAGGTAACTTTTTCTTGATTCCATAAAGCCCACGCATGAACATCAAGTCCGAAGGATTGATGGATGCAGAATGCATCTTCACAAGAACTTCTCCCTTTTTTAAAGGCTTCATTTCCTTTTGAACCAACTTTGCCCTTCCAGGTTTATCGCTGTATTCGGAGAGCTCGTATGCTAGATAGGAAGTTGGGATTTCGTACTTTTTAGCCATAAATCATCCTTACATTTAGTTTTCTGGGAGAAGCAAGTGTTGAATGAAATTTAAGTTTTCGGTTTCAATATAGTTTTTGAGAAATTTCTCTGCATCTTCTTCTGTTTTGAGAGAAAACCAAAGACCTTCCGGATAGGCTACTTGCACAGGGCCTAATTCGCAGCGATCCAGACATCCAGCTCGCTGGATTCGAATCCTGTTCTTAATTCCCATTTCTTTCAAACGTTTTTTTAAATAAGCAAGTATTCGTTCCGAACCTGCTCTTCCGCAGGAAGGTCTTTCTCCTTCTTCACGAATATTTTCGCATACGAATATGTGCTTATGATAGTACATAGATTTCATCCAAGAGTAGAACAGTAAGTTAGATGAAGAAACGATTTTTCCGAGTAACTGATCGCTTTTTGTAGGAGGTACTTTCCAGAAAAAAATCCAAAACGCTTAACGGATTTGTTCTGGTATTGGGAACTCCTAGATTTGAACCTAGTAGATAACGGGGCTAGGATGAAACACTTTCGACCAGTTAACTTCCTTTGGATTGGCTTGCTGATTCAGATACTTCTTTTGAACTCTTGCGGTCCTGAAAAAGAAAAGCCATTGAGTGAAACCGAAATCCCGATCTTTCAGGCAATTCTTAAAGAAAACGACAATGTCGTAGAAGCTCTACTTCGTTCCGAAAATCTGGTGCCCGATACTTCAAAATTACTCTCCCTCATCGATTCTTTTGCTGCAATCAATGGAAATGGCCAAAAGAAAGCATTAGAAATGAAGGAAATAATTCAAAAGATAGATAAGTCTAATCTTCAGACATCCTTTGAAAATCTTTCAAAGTTTAGCGAAATATTGGCAGCCACGATGAAGACAAATCAACTGAGCGGTGGACATAATCAATTTTATTGTCCGATGGTCCGTAAAACTTGGGTTTTATCTGGCAAAAAGATTCGAAATCCATATGCGCCTGAAATGAGAGATTGCGGAGAACTGATCCCTTAATTTCGATTCGATCTAAGTACCAAAATTGATCGAGTAGTGAGTCGGTTCCGTCTATTCCGCGACGGATTTATTTAAGTATGGTCGTAGCGAACCACCAAGATAGAATAGAAATTGTTTGCGGGGCAGGTATCGCCAATTCCAAGCCTTGTCCTGCCAATTGTCGAAGTGAAATTCGAAACGGAAAAGGTGCCTCTGATCCGAACTTCCGTTGTTTGGCGTACGAAAAGCTAGCAAGGTTCTTGGAAGGCAAAAATTCTTTCACAGTTGGTATCACGGCTTTCCAACAAGCACCTGCAGAAGTTCTGGAGAATTTTTCCGCACAGAGTGATATCGGTTTTGAATTAGTCAGATATTTTTTATCCATCTCTTCTCACGAAGAAGTAAAATCCACGATTCTTGAAATGAGCGATCCACTGCTATACAGAATCGTAAGTCAGGAATTCACCCGGTTTATAGAATTAAGAAAAACAAAAAAAGGTTCCGAAGTTGGATTTCATTTCTTGGACATTCGATCTAACGACTACTGGATTGGACTGCCGCCGGAACGAATCGTAAAATTCATCGAGTATTCGGTGAAGGGGGAAAGAAATACAAAGCTAGCTTCACAGTTCTTAAAACTACTCTCAGACGAGATGCTTTTAGATCTGCAATCCTATGCAGAACTTTCGGAAGACGATGAGAGGGAACTTTATCTCGGCTTGCAAGATGCAATCTACGAGTTTCCACTCGTTATGCCCGGAATTTATCAGCATTTGCTTTCTCTGTTCCAGGAAAATCCAGAAATTCATATAGTATTGAGTACAATGGAAGCTCTCGTAGAGAGAAAAGCGGTCCTCATGCAAGCAGGCAAAGTGGCAATTCGCTTATTAACGAATGCAAGCGGAAAGAATACTCACCAAATGGTATTAGATTATTTGCAGACTCTTGATGCAGACGCGGCTTTAGAAATACTCGCCATGTTGGAAGAAAGGCGAAAACTCAGCAGATCCGAAAAGGAAATGTTAGCCTCGTATATTAAAAAATCAGAGAACTAAACTCTCTCTTCTACTTCGTATTCTCTAAACAAGCTTTTTTGGTTTCCCATATCGCTCTGGAACTCTACCGGATACTCTGCGGTAAAACAAGCATTACAGAAACCGCCGCCTTTATGTTCCTGAACTGCCCGGCCCATGGATTCGACCGAGAGATACGCGATAGAATCCACTCTTAAATACTTCCGAATTTCTTCGATCGTGTGAGTTGCTGCGATCAGTTCATTATGAGTTGGAATATCGATCCCGTAATAGCAGGGAGAGATCGTAGGAGGAGCGGAAACTCTTAGATGGATTTCAGTCGCACCAGCATTGCGAATCATCTTGATGATTTTCCTGCTAGTGGTTCCTCTCATGATCGAATCGTCTACGATAATGACTCTCTTGCCTTCAACTACATTCTTGACTACATTGTATTTGATTTTTGCGCCGAAGTCTCTGATCTTCTGATCCGGTTCTATAAAAGTTCTTCCGATATAGTGAGACCGAATCAATCCGGACTGGAACGGAATTCCTGAAGCTTCTGCATATCCTAATGCAGCAATATTCGCAGAATCTGGAACCGGAATTACTACGTCGGCTTCGACCGGAAGTTCCTTCGCTAGTTGAGAACCTAGTGCTTTTCGCACTTTATAAACGGACTCTCCAAAAATATTCGAATCAGGTCTCGCAAAGTAAATGTACTCGAAAATACAAAGAGCCGCTTTGGACTGAGGAAAAGGATAAAAAGATCGAACTCCGGTTCGATCTACTACGATCATTTCTCCCGGTTCTACGTCTCTCTCATAGGTTGTGTCAGTGATATCAAAGGCGCAGGTCTCCGAAGCGAAGACGATAGAGCCGTCGTCTCTTTTCCCCATGACCAAAGGACGAAAACCGTTCGGATCTCGCACAGCGATCAATTGACTTTTTGTTAGCACTACAAGTGAATACGCACCCCTGACCTTTTTGAGGGCAGAAGATAAAGCAGAGAGAAAATCAGTTTCTCCGGACCTTGCCATAAGGTGCACGATCACTTCGGAGTCGATTGTTGTCTGGAAGATAGAACCGTCTCTTTCTAACTGGGAACGCACTTCCCATGAATTTACTAGATTTCCGTTATGAGCGAGAGCGATCGGTCCGAGGTGAGATTCGACTCGGAGTGGTTGGGCGTTTCTCAAAAAACTCGCTCCAGTTGTAGAATAGCGGTTGTGCCCGATTGCAGAGGTCCCTGTGAGTTCGCGAATTTTCGCTTCGGTAAAAATATTTGCTACCAGGCCCATGCCTGCGTATCGATATAGGTGCTCTCCGTCTGAGGAGACGATACCGCTGGACTCTTGCCCTCGGTGCTGCATTGAATAAAGACCGAGGTAGGTGAAGTTTGCCGCTTCTTGGGAGTTAAAAATCCCAAAAATAGCACATTCTTCTTTTGGTTTGTCATCCTGGACTATAGTCCGTAGATTGGACGTATTTGGAATCGAACTCATGGTCCCCCTTCCAACGCAACTCTCCCAGGTCGCTGTTTAGATGCAAATACAATCCGATTATATTGTAGTCGATAACTTAAGAAGCTTGCAATTAGCTTTAATAACCCTTGCACAGGCGGACCGTATTTCCATTGATACTGAATCGTCCGGTTATTATACATACTATTCAAGAGTATGCCTAATCCAAATTTCTTCCAAAGGTAAGAATTATATCTTCGATCCAATTAGACTAGAAGATGTATCTGGACTCGGACAAATGTTTGAAAACCCTTCCATTCTAAAGATTTTTCATTCTGCTTCAGATGATATCAAAGCCTTGAAAAGGGATTTTCACTTTAAGTTTGTAAATATCGCTGATACGATGTTCAGTTCTCGCTTATTAGACTTGGAACAGAACTCTTTGTCATATTTAGTTGAACATTATCACAAAGTAAAATTGTCCAAAAAAGAGCAAAAGTCTAATTGGGAAAAGCGCCCATTAGAGAAAAGCCAATTGCAGTATGCCGCTCTGGACACAGTTTATCTGGAATCCATTTGGGAAAAAATGAAAGAGGAGCTTACAAAAAGAAATTTGTATGACGAGGCTTTTTCCGAATTCTCAAAGATCGCGGAAGAGGAACCCGAACCGTTTGAAGGGTTTACAGTTTCGCTCGAAAAGTTTCCCAATGTTCTGGACTTGAGCAGCGATGAACGACGTGCACTTTACGATACCCTAGTTGTCAGAGACGAAAAGGCAAAGCGCAATAATAAGGCACCTTTTAGAATTTGGAATAACGACAAGGTCTTGGAGTTGGTAAAAAACAGAAGAGATCTGAATAAGCTAACAGAAATCGTCGGCAAAAAAGATGCAGACCATCTACTTCAAGTTTATAATACACCGAGTGGACCGCCTATCCAAAAGAACGATTTATTCAAAAGGGTAATCGAAGATCTCAGTTCTGAAGAGACAGATCGATTCAAAAGATTGAGACAATGGAGAGAGACGATCATGTCTGTCCGAAGAATGGGTCACAATCTAATGCCTTCGAACAAAATGATCGCAGAAATCGCGAGAAAAAACGCAAGATCGCTCGAAGACTTAAGAGACTTGAATCTGTTTTCAGAATGGAAGATTCTAAATTATGGGCCTTCCATCTTGCAAGCAATCCAAGGCAGACCTTACGAGACTACGTTGACTCATCTAGTACCGATTAAGAAAAAGTTTGATTAAAGTAGATCTAGAAAGAATCAAAAACAATAATCCTCTAAGAGTAGAATCAGAGGTTCAAATTCCGGAAGACATCACAGATTCTTCCGTGGTCATTCCGATTTACAGAACACCGGAAGGAGATGGTTTTTTACTCCAACAAAGAAGTCACAATTTGGTATCTCATCCGGGGCAGATTGCTTTTCCTGGAGGAGCAAGAGATCCGGAAGATGAGAACCTACTTTCTACAGCACTTAGAGAGTGGACGGAAGAAATGGGCGCGCCTG
Organism: Leptospira perolatii; assembly: GCF_002811875.1. Taxonomy (GTDB): domain Bacteria; phylum Spirochaetota; class Leptospiria; order Leptospirales; family Leptospiraceae; genus Leptospira_B; species Leptospira_B perolatii. The sequence goes on along the minus strand of NZ_NPDZ01000008.1, from coordinate 94,687 downwards.
CAGAAGATCTGGAAATAATCGGTACGTACAAAGGATATTTCACCCATACAGGTTTTCATATCACTCCGTATCTTGCGGTATATCACGGAGATTTCGTGTTTGATTTCAATCAAGAGGAAGTGGAGAGAATTATTCGACTCGATTTATCTCGTTTATGGTCGGAACCTTTTTATAGTCTGCATGTACGACGAAATCCGAGCTCACCTTTAATGGAATTGTTTTATTTCGATTTAGAAGAAGGCCTTCTTTGGGGAGCAACTGCAAGAATCATTGTAAATTTTCTGAGAGAGCACTGCGATTTTTCAAGGCCACCGATGATTCGTGAAATGAATTTACCTGGTCCTCCTTTTTTCGACCCCAAAAAAAGCTGAGTGAGAAAGTACATTCAATTCCTTTGAATTACTATCTCCAGTTCGACTTCCCAAGATTCGTCGATTTAAAAAAATCTCAATCATCGCTATTTTTTCTTCTAACTCTTCCCCAGTTAAAAAATGGTGTCCAGACGAGCATTTATTCTATCGAGACAGCGAAAAGCTGTCGATATTTGAATACGACATAACAAAAATCTACGGAGAAAAGCCATGAGCAAATTTAAGTACTTATTTGATTCAACCATTCGCGCCAGCTATCTCAAAGAAAGCTGGAAGGAAGAAGAATGGTATTCTTCCCTGGCCAGTCGCCCAGGAATCGAAAACCGAATCCCCTTCTTTAAAAAAGAAGAGCTGAGGGAAACCGAAGATACTATATTGGCACGATGACACCGGAAGAGAAAGAGATACTTTTTAAGACCTTGGAGCAAATTCTAACTGCTCTTAAGGAAAATCAAACCGGAGGCGCTTATAAAGTGGTCCTGTATACGGTTCCGATTGTAGGAATCGTCTTTGGATGTGTTCTCTTGTTCTTCCTATTTTACTGGTGGTATCGCCAAAGACTGGAAATCATCAGAGCTGGTCTCTATAAAAAGGAAGCTTTCGATTTAAGAACTTACTCTTTCTTTCTTGGTTTGGTGCTGACATTCGTTGGCGCTGCTCTTTCCGTATCGTTCCTATTAGTACTCGGCAAATCTTTAGCAATGATAGGCGGACTGGTTCCTTTTTCTGTCGGACTAGGTCTCCTATGCTACTACAAGTGGTCGCCGAAACGCTAAATCTTTAGTTATATAAAATTCGAAAAACAAAATCCGACTTGGTCCGAAAACGCAATCCTTATGCAACCAAATACGCCAATCGCTTGTGATCCGGTTGACTGGGAGTGCATACAGAAAGTGCTCGCAGGTGATTATGAGTCTTTCGAAGAACTAGTTCTTCGCTATGAGGCAATGGTATATTCCCAGGCCTCCAAAGCATTCCGGGATAAGACCGAGGCAGAAGATTTTACCCAAGACGTATTCTTAAAAGCTTTTGAAAGTCTTTCTACATTCAAAGGGCTTTCCAAATTTTCCACTTGGCTATTTTCGATCGCGAGAAATGAAATTATCCGAAGATATCGCAAAGACCATCCGGAAGTAGACGCGCCACTGGAAAATGTTAGTTCTGAGAAATCTTTATTAGAAGGACAGTCCACTCAGGAATCACAACTCCTGCAAAAGGAAACACATGAGAAAATACGATCCTTGGTGAACAAACTTCCTGAGCTCTATCGAAGACCTATTTCGCTCCATTACTTCGAGAATATGTCCTACAAAGATATTTCAGAAAAATTGAACTTGAAAATGAATACTCTAAAGAGTTATATTTTTCGTGGAAAAGAAATCCTAAGAGATTGGTTAAAGAAGGAAGATGAAGCCGGAAAAGATTGAAATTCCAGCCGATCTAAAAGAGCAGCTTGCCTATTTTGACTCCCCTCCAAAGGAGAAAGCGAGCTTGCCTGTGCCGCCTTTAATGAAGAAAAGGGTAATGTTGAAAATTATTCCGATTCGTCATATCAGGGCAATTCTACTTACGATCTTGATCCTGTCTTTTTCTCCGCTTACAATTATTCTTTTTACGGACTGGAATTTCTTACTTCATACTGGAATTTTACATGTGATCCTTGCCACCAGTGGAATGCTTTTCTTGCTTTTCGCGGTTCTTATTGGAATTTATCTTGTGCAGTACAAGAACCCATATACGAAAGAATGGAAAAACAAACTCGGATTTGACGAATGACCAAAAGCTCCATCCTCGCCTTTTTTATCGCCGTTATTTTACTCTCCGGACCCCAAGTCTTCCCCCAACCCCAAGGAGAAAGCCCAAAGTACAATGCGAAGGAGTTCCTTTCCAAGGATCTAGACTCTATCTTTCCGATCATACAAAAGATGAGCAAGAAGGACGCTGATATCTTAGTTGCTCAAATTCGGGAAGAAGCTCGAAAGTCCTGGGCCGGTTCGGATCATTACTATTTCTTAATCAGCCACCTAGCTTCGATCAGTGCGATCGAGGAAGAGCAGAATCGGCTAAAAGGTCTGCTCTGGGTCTATGCCCTCGGATTGGCCTTGTTTGGTGGATTCACTCTTTATGTAATCTATTCCCAGAGAAAACTAATTAGAGAGCTCAATGAAATCCTGAAAGACCGCTGAATGCGGTTGTTTACGAGTTGTCATATAAACACTCGCATAATATTCTTTTTGCAAGGTTTGTAATCGCTCCGTAAATCTTTTGTAACGGTTTCCTGACAAACTTTGGCCATGGAACCTTCCCAAACCAGGGGATCAACAGATAACCCAGGAACCGCTCCCGTAAAGCGTAGGAGAAAGAGCTTCACCGAATTTATGAAGAATGCTTCAAGTAACCCAGGCCAAAAAATATTAGTCGTAGATGACGAAGAAGATATCGCGGAACTTATCAAATTTCACTTAGAAGAAAACGGCTATCAGGTCGAAACCTGTCAAAACGGATTAGAAGTCCTGCCTAGAATTGAAAAGAACTTACCCGATTTAATAGTACTAGATTTAATGCTGCCCGGCGTAGGTGGAATGGATCTTTGTAAAAGAATCAAAGAAAAGTACGGACTTCCTATTATCATGGTCACGGCCAAATCAGGTGAGACCGATGCTGTTCTAGGTTTGGAGCTCGGTGCGGACGACTATGTTCGTAAACCTTTCTCTACAAGGGAACTAGTCGCAAGAGTCAGATCCGTTTTGCGTCGTTCTAGCGAAACCGAAGAAGAACAGGAATTCGAAGGAAACATTACGATCGGACGAATTTTCTTGAATCCAAAGGCACACAAAGTGTATATTCAAGAACAGGAAATAGATCTCACTTTGATCGAATATAAGATCCTCTATTTATTCATGACAAATCCCGGAGTCGCATTTACTAGAGACAAACTTTTAGACAAAGTATGGGGAAAAGATATCTACGTAACGGATCGAGCCGTTGACGTAAATATTAAACGTTTGAGAGATAAATTAGCGGACGAAAAGGAGAGACTGGAAACAATCCGAGGGATTGGATACAGATTCAATGAGGCGTAGTTTATTTTCTAAACTCCTTCTCAGTAACTGGTCGCTGCTGCTCTTCTTAATGATTGTAGCAGGAATCGTTCTTTATTTGGAAAACAAGATTCCTCCCGATCTAAAGATCCTACTATTCTCAACCTTTGTTATCTTAGCCATGTTCTGCACGTTCTACGCTTCGTTTAGCATTGCGAAAAGCGTGACAGTTCCATTGAACCAGATCGAAAACAAAACAGGAGAAATCAACGCCGGCGATTTCGGTTCTGAGTTAACACTTCCTGAAATCAAAGAGTTGGCTGACTTAACAGTCTCCATTAACCGAATGTCGGCTCGCTTGAAAAATCAATTCGTGGATCTCACGATTGAAAAGGAAAAGTTCGATTCGGTTCTTCAAAATCTTAAAGAAGGCGTTTTCTCCGTAGATCCAGAAGGCTCAATCTTATTTCAAAATAGAAGTATACCTTCCTCTTTGATTGAACCAAATTCAGGTTCCCGAAAAGTAGAAAGGGCAGTAAAAGACGAAAGACTACTAGAATTCATTAAAAAGAATTTGGGCGGACAGGGTGAACCCAAGACAGAACTCGCTCTGAATCAAAACTTTTATGCGGTGAAAATGTATCCTCTTCGAACCAATGGAAACATTCTGATGTTCATTTGCGTAATCAGGAATGTCACGGAAGAGAAACAATCCCATTTGATCCGAGAGCAATTCGTTCAAAACGCATCCCACGAGTTGAAAACACCTATTACTTCAATCAAAGGTTATACGGAAACTTTATTAGGCCGCCTAAAGCTGAACGCAGACAGTCATGAAAAAAAGTTCCTGGACGCGATCTCCAGAAATACAGATCGAATGGTCCGAATCGTAGAAGATATGCTCACGATTACAAGGATCGAAAACCAATCCGCGATCGCTCATCCTGAAGAATTCACCTTAAAATCGTTGGTCGACAATCTTTCCTTTACGGTCGAAGGTGTCGTGTCCGCCAAACAACAAAAGTTCGTAGTAGATATGCCCGAACCTGTGACAATTTCTGCCGACTGGGTCTTGCTAGAGCATATGCTATTGAATCTAATCTCTAATGCTTCGGCTTACTCACCAGAAGGAAAAACGATTACACTTAAGATTTCAAAAGTTCCAGACAACTTCATCCAGTTTCAGGTAATAGACCAAGGTATAGGAATCAACGACGAAGATAAGTCTAGAATCTTCGAAAGATTCTTTCGAGTGGATAAGAATAGATCTCGTAAAGAAGGAGGAACTGGATTGGGTCTATCGATTGTAAAACATATCGTAAGATTACATCACGGTACTGTGAAAGCAATAGACAATCCTGAAGGCGGCTCGATATTCTCCGCGACCATTCCTAAGGTTTACGTAGAGAATAGTGATTAATCTTTAGTCAATCAAGTGCTCTTTTCAAAGTGAATTCGCATAACGGCGAAGTAAATCGATCCACTATAGTATATTGCGCTTTCCGAAAAAACTCTTAGCATCAGCATGGAAAATTTCACCCAAACAAAGAACTTCTCGTAGGTGCGACCATGCGTTCTCCCAAAGGATACCTTGCCTTCGGTACAAATATTGGAATCAAAGATAAGACAAAAGACTTCGGAGTCATCTATTCCGAAGTTCCGTGCAAAGCAGCGGCAGTTTTCACACGAAACAATTTTCCAGGTGCACCTGTCATCGTCGGAAAAGAACACGTAAAGTCCGGAGTCTTGCAAGCAATCGTAATCAATTCGAAGAACTCCAACGTCGCGACAGGCGAAAACGGTTTAAAAAACGCAAGGTCCATTTGTGAAGAGATCGCAAAGTCCTTAGAGATCCCGGTTACAAGCGTGTTACCTTCTTCTACCGGAGTAATCGGAGTGCAATTACCTATGTCGGTGATCCTACCCGCGTGCACTGTCGCAAAGTCCATGTTAAAGCCCAATAATCTGGAAGAAGTCGCAGAGGCGATCTTAACCACTGACAAAAAAAGAAAAATATCGGTACGAACCATTCCATCCGAAAAGGGAGAAGCTACTATCTTCGGGATGGCAAAGGGCGCCGGCATGATAGAACCGAATATGGCTACGATGCTATCTTATATAGTCACCGATGCAGAAGTAGAAGGAGACTTATATGCGCTTTTGAAGGAAAACGTTGACCAAAGCTTTAATTGCCTTACAATCGATTCAGATACTTCCACCTCGGACACAGTCACACTTCTATGCAACGGATTGGCTGGCAAAGTAAAGCCAAACGAATTCAAACAGGCATTACTGGAAATCTGCATAGATCTTGCAAAAGAAATAGCCCGCGATGCAGAAGGAGCCACAAAACTAATAGAGTTGAAAATTCAGAAATCTAGAGATCGTGCCCAGGCTCAAAAAGTCGGTAAGTCGATTCTAAATTCTCCGCTCGTTAAGACTGCAATTTACGGAGGTGATCCAAATTGGGGACGTTTAGTTATGGCAGTCGGAAAGGTATTCGATGAGCCAATCCCTTTTCAAGGATTGGAAATTTACTTTGGCGGATTGGCCGTAAAAGGTGCCGATTCCGATACATTAAAAAAATTGTCCGACTATCTGAAAAAGAATACCGATATCGTCGTTGATGTGGTATTGAATACCGGGAATTTTGAGATGAAGTTTTGGGGTTGCGACCTGACCGAAGGGTACATAAAAGAAAACGCATACTATACCACTTAACTTAAGTATTCGACTTCAAATTGTGAAGACCCTTTTTACTGACCACCGAATTGCCTCCTCTTTGATCACGCTTATCGTGCGGATCCTGGGCGTAATTTTCGTTCTTTTGCTCTTCGAAATTTGCTTAAATTATCTTCCTAAAGAAATTGAGTATGTAAGAGAAATCAGCGTTTTGACTTGTCTTGTCTTCGGGGTTCTTTTTGTGATCCCTGCTCAGGATAAAGTCTCTAGTTTTCTAAAGTCTACCTTCGTCTCAGAATATCTAAGCGACGATCCTGGCTCTTCCAGAATCGCACACCGAAGATTCGATATAGAAGGATTGATTAAGAACGTATTTCCAGAGCTAGTTCGACTTACCGACAGTCATTTTGGAAAACTTGCCATCGTAAGAAATGATCTGACTCATTACGACCTTTATACATATGCGCATAAAAAACAAAGAAAGGTAAACACTCAAGAAGGGATTAATCCGGACTCAGCTCTATTAAAATATATCTTAAACAAAAGAGCCGGCGCGATGATCGGAGAACCGGATCAAAATAAGAGTATCAACGAGGATTTCGTAAGTTTAAGAGCAAATTTCATACTGCCCTTTGTTTTTAGAGAAAAGCTTTTTGGTTTTTTGGCGGTTTCGAATATTCCCAAGGATGATGTGAGACACGAAGTTGGATTCCTTGCGGGAAAATGCGCTTTGGCGGTCCATAATCATATTCTCTCCTCGCAGGTGGCAGAAAACAAAAAGTACCGCAAGGAACTAGAAAACGCAGATAAGATTCGAAGGTTTTTGGAACCTCCTGAACCTCCTCTAGTCGGCAACGTCAAAGTAGAATTTCTCTCAAGGGAACCCGGTGATTTGTTGGAGTTCCTACAAGGACCGAACGGAGAATTCTATTTCATCTTCCTAAGATTGAGCGTTACCAACGCAGTTTCGGTCCTGGCACTTTGCTATATTCTAGGAACACTATATGCATCTAGGTTAAAGAGAGATTTGAAGGATGTCCTGCAGATCAAAAATCTTATAGAAGAGAACCTAAGAGAAGTCTCTTGGATGGAAAAGTACGATCTAGCGGTAGGACTAATCGGGAAAAACCAAAACAATCTGTATCTGAGATTTTCCGGAAAAAACTTCAAACTGTTTAGAACCTCACACCCTGAAAGAAGTTTAGCTTCGGTTGGCTGGGAAAATAAGGAACAGATCAACTCGGATCCTTTATTTCTGAGCTGGAATGATCGAAACATCATATCTTTCGAAAGTCTGGAAGTCGAATCGTGAGAAATATACTTCTAGCTTTCGTATCTGTGATTCTGTTCGGGTTAATTCTATTTACCGGACTTTTGAATTCATCCTCCAAAGATGCAAGACTCCCGTTCTACTTTTATCCGAACGGAGTGATCGGACTAGCGCACGGTGAATATAAAGAACTGATAGGAACAAAGCTAGACTTATTAGAGTATGAAATTTCCAGGAAGCTAGTAGATACGGAGGCGTCATATTCTTATCATTTTTACGGAAAGGAAGGTAGCATCGTTAAGGAAGTCAAATTTGTAACGATATCGGCTTACCAAGTCCTAAAAGATTTTGCCTGGGACATTTTCCTTTCGCTGCTATACTTCTCGGTAGCGATCTGGTTCTTCTTCTATACTAGAGATCTATTTATTTTCCTTTTATTTGGATCCTTCTCTTCTTTTTTCCTTTTCCACTTTTTTCTATTAGCGTTTCACGATTTCGTATTCCCTTTCTTCTTCTTTTTCTTTTTTAACGCATTCTTGATTCTAAACGTATCCTTTCGGCTCCGAGGAAAAGAAATCCCTTCTAGATGGATGGCGCCGCAGGTAATTTTTTCTCTAGTTGGTGCTTTTGTAGGAGCTTCGCAAAAAGCAAATCCCGATTTATTTCAATTCCTAGCTTTGAACGGGATCTATTTCAATCTGTTTGCTTCTCTGTTCTGCATTGTGCAGCTGCTTTTCCATACATTCCGGAATCCTACTCAGATCCAGGCAGTATTCAAGAAAGCATCCTTGATCTTAGGCTTTTCCATGATCACTCTCGTGCCATTTATATTGAGCAGACTCTCGGATCCGGAAGCAGTCCTGATGATCAGACCTTACTTGATCATCGCCTTTTTAGTTTTTCCGATACTAATGGTATTTGGAACTTACACTTATTCACTTGTCCCTGTACAAATTGCATTCAGTTCTTCTCTCATTTCCATTTATTCCATACTCATCCTTACCTTCTGTTATCTGTTCGGACTTGAATTTTTTGTAAGATGGAATCCTGAACTTTTAGGTAAGTACCAGCAGGAATGGAACCTGCTCTATGTAGTAATTTCCGCCTATTTCCTGAGCCCTTTGAACAACAAATTGTACAAATGGATCGATTACTGGAGTTTCAGGAAAAATCCTCAGCTGCATACTGCGCTCGAAGAAATGTCCGTAATGATCGGCGCTCCAATATCTATGCGCGCGACCATAAACAATTTGATTCGAAGAATCGTAGAAGCGCTCTCCGTAAAAAAACTGCAGGTTCTTATTCCTGCGGATAGATTCCAGGGGACGGATCTAAGAAATATCAACTTTATCAGAATCCCTTATAACTCCGAAATTTGGAGTTATTTCGAAGGACATACCGAAGTAACAGTCACTTCTCATCTTGCCTACGGACTCGGAATCAGAGAATCAGTCTTTAAATTCCTCAACCAGCTCGAAGTTCAAATCGCGTATCCACTATTTGATTTCGAAAAAGGAAAGGAAGTAATCGGAGTCTTTTTAGTTGGAGCAAAGAACAGCAGAAGAAATTTTACTCTCGGCGAACTAAGATTTCTCAAGGAATGCACTCGTTTGGCTTCTTTATTGATCAGAAATTATGCGTTATTAATCGACGAGGTAGAAAGGAAAAGAATCGTACGCGACTTGAATATGGCCGCCATCTTGGATAAAACAGTCCATCTTTCCGAACTAGAAACCATCAAAAGTACAAACGTAGGCTATTTTTCCGTTCCCGCAGTAGGAATATCCGGAGATTATATGGATATTCTGAAGATAAGCCCGAAGAAGCAGCTGTTATTTTTAGGAGATGTTTCAGGACACGGACTCGGATCCGGTTATCTAGTATCTGCTGTTAGAGGAATCATTCGCAAATATTTAGATCAATCACCTTATCTTCCTGATATTTTTAGAGCAATTAACCTATTCTTGATAGAAAGATATCGCGGAAGCGAGTTCATGACATCGATTGCAGGAATATATAACGCGAACGATTCTTCGTTCTCTTTTGTAAATGCAGGTCATACTCCTCCAATTTGCATACGAAAAGGTGGAAAAATTGAACTAAGAACGGAAACACAACGTGTACTTGGAGTGTTACCGACCGAATATAAACTATTAACAGTACATTTAAACCCTGGAGATAAACTAGTTTTGTTCACGGATGGAGTAACAGAAAGCTTCGATGAGAACGAAAACATCTTTGGAGAAGAAAGTTTGTTAAAACTTCTTCAAGAAAATCATTCGATTGATGCTCAATCACTAGCAGAACTAGTTCGAAAGACACTTCAAGACTTTAGAAACAACAAAGAACCTAGTGATGATCTATCATTTATATGTTTAGAAGTGACTGAGATGAAATGCTAAGTATGAAATCAATCATTTTCAAAAAAATTTCAGGAAATTAATTAAAATACTTTACAATGAAAAGTTAATTGCATAATTATGTCCCTATCCGCGAGCATTCACGATTCCTTACAAAGAAATGGAAGAGTGTAAGTTCAAAACAATGGAGGATCTCAATGGTTGCTAAAAAGAAAGCAGTCAAGAAAGCAGCTAAGAAGAAAGTAGCTAAGAAAAAAGTTGCTAAGAAGAAAGTTGCTAAGAAAAAATAAGTAACTTTAACAACATTTCCTTCTATAACGATTATAGAAGAAATGAATCTTAAAACCCGCTTCAATGAAGCGGGTTTTTTCTTTTAAGAGTGTGATTTTAACTATTTCAATGCGAAGAGAAAGGTTTCGTTTATCATTTGTTGTTTTTTTACAACAGTTTTGATTCTTTTTACTCTATGAAAGGGCGAAGAGAGCCTCAAACTAGAGGAAACTATCCTGAATAGATAGAATTTTCTGAATTATATTTTCAGATAACGCGCAACGTCCTTCATTTCATCGCGCAAATTCGGTAAAGTATCTCCATAACTTTTCAGTAGATTCGACTCACCATCGACCGAAATTTCAAAGAGTCGATATTCTCCTTCTGTCTTATTCGATTTCTCTAACTTGAAAAACTTTGTGGGACTCTTCGTGTATCTGTTGTATGCCGTGATCTTATGGAAATAAAATCCATCCTTACTTGCATTGATTGGATAAGGTAAATAATATTCTGAACCTAGTAGAAGAACATTCGGAGTTACGGAGACCATTCTAGTCCAAGTTGCAAGATTCAGAGGGTAATTTTCCTCAATAAAAGTCTTTTTGTGCTTCTTTTCCCAAATCTGAAGGATTCTTAGCCTGGTTTCATCCGCCTGTTTTGGCCTAGAAAGGCCGTTTAAGCACACTTCCATAAGGGATAAAAGTGACAAAGATTCCGATTTTCCGGCTTGTAGCTCCTTTTGGACCAGTTTTTTAGCCGAAATATAGTCCTCGGAATAAATATCCTCCCAGATTCGATCCAGAACCGCCGCATTGGACCCCTTTTCCTCAGAGAAAACTTCCCAAGAGACAAACACAAAAAATGATAATGCGATTACACCGGACAGAAAGACGGAGAGTCTTTGCCAAAGGTGGCTCTGCTCTTTCCATTCTTGGGGCAAGATTATACTAAAGATCCGATCCATTTTATTTATAGTTTAAATTACAGATTCTCTGTCTGAAGCGTGGATCCAAGTACCAAAATTTTGGTCCATCATTCCAATGAATTCAGATACGCTCTTTTCTTGTATGAAGACTTTTTCTTCTTCCGAGATCGGCAAAAGTGAGAGAAACCGAATCGGTTTTCCAGTTTCTGCTACTAGTCCTTGCAAATGAGGATATCCTTCTTCTGCGGAACCAATTTCTTTTAACAGTAGATTTGTAAAGGTCACATAGAGTGATTCAGGATCTCTTCGACTCATAGAAATAGTGTGACCTTGCCCGAACCATTTTCCCATATTCCAAGGAAATCGTATGATCTCTCCGATTTGGTGAGGAACCCAACTCTCTGATCTATCTTCGTCTCCGATCTTAATTGCAAAAACCAATTCTACTCTTGAATAATCCTCGTAGTCTCTTCTATAGAGCTCCACTCCGGGCATATTCTGTGCACTCATACCGACAGTGGCATAGACATATACGTTCGGATATTGACTAGGTTTGAATCTTGCGATTCCTAATTGAGGAAATTTACCACCATCAGCGGACCAATATTTTTCATGAGGACCAAATGCCTTTTCCAAAAATCCAAGGCGCAATTCTTGAATGGATTTCCAAACATTCGGTTTGGATCTGAATTCCCAGTGTTCTCTATCTTTTTGAATCCGATCAGGTATGACTCCGAACTCTGAATTCCCGAGTGGATATGCTGTCAGCGATTCCTTTGCGGCATATTTTGAATAACCGTGAAAGTTTTTAACTCCTGACCAAGAAGGCAAATACGCTTGGAGTTCTTCATTATAAAAGAAAGCCACACCGTCGCCTTCTTCGGACCAGATAAAATGAACGTTTTCAGGGTCGAATCCAGAATTTGGAGCCGGATCCGTTACTTCATCTTTCAAAAGCATAGGAGCTAGCCCGCTTCTTAGATCTGCTTCAGTTCTGGAAGTAGGTGCATCGATTCTATTGCAAACCCAGACTGATTTCATTTGAAACTCTGGGTTTTGTTCAGATTGAAGGTACAGATATACTGTCCTTCCGTCGTCTTCTAAATATGCGGTAAACGAACTATAGGGATTCGCTTCTTGATAAATAATCTTGGGTTCTAAAGCTTTGGTCATTGGATAGGAATTTCTACGATTCTTTTCTTGAAATCGTCCATGCGTTTCGCTATCCGTTCTTCCATACCAGGCTCAAAAAGTAATTCTGGATAATATACCGAAGCATTGATCAATCCAGTGAGTTCAATCTGGTTCCACTTCTGGTAAGTCTTTATAGTGTCCCAGACCAAGAATGGAACTTGAGTCCCTTCTTTCTTGCATCGGATAAACGTTTCGATTGCGCGAATCGGAGTAAGTGAATTGTTCCCCACAATTTGAACCTCTGTTTAGAGATTAGAAGCGAATGTATAAAACCATTCTTAATGAAATTGAGTAGGATTCAAGCTGTATCTATTGTAAAAGGTGGGAAAAGAAGAAGTTGCCGACGCTTCCGTTCGTCTGGCCTGCCGATCACCGGTTTAGCGGTGAATATAGTTACGAAGTGGTTGTGCGATTACTCGCTCCCGAGTCCTTCTTTCTTTGTACTGTTCGAAGAGAATCAACGAAAGTGCTGCTGCTAAAAAGATCGTTTCCATATAAGTAATCGACGGACCATTCGGCGATTATCCAACGATGGTCGGTTCCAAAATTCCGGAAAATAATTGCTAGGATAAGATTTCTTTTGCGGAATGCTTTACTGCTTTTAGCAGCTCATTTCTGAGCTTCGGAGGAATTCTGGTAGAAACTTCCAGGGCACGAACGAACATTTCTGCGGCCAAATCGACCATTTCGGACATTTTAACATCGTTCTCTTTTGGAATACGAAGCGAAGAGGTTTTTTCCTTTTCCGACTTGGATTTCTTAGGAGCGACTTTCGATTTAGACGCTGGCTTTTTCTTTGTTCTTCGGACAGTCATGATTAAGCGAAATCGGAAAAGAGGAATCATATTATCCTCTTATCCAGAATCATCCAGCAGATTTTGCCCTATTATAAAAAAATTCCCAGCACTCGGTATATCTCGACATTTTCTAATGAGAGTTCGCCTCTCTCTGATGCAAAGCCCTTCATCTTAATATTAACGATCGGACATCGCATCCACCTGCCGCTTGACTCTGAAACCAAAAAGAATCTCGAGTACTTTCTTAGATCCAAACAATTTTCGACAGTCTCCCAGTGAGTGGGCACGGACAATGCTTCTTCTTTCTGCCGCATATCCGGCACTAGAATTTTTTCTGTCCCTTCAAAAGTTCTTACTTCGCCAGTCTTAATATTTTCTGCTGTTATGAACACCGAACACGTCCCTTCAGACAAACTAGTTTCAATTTTGGAAACGGTTCTCGCTTCGGATTTTCTACTTTCTAACTTTTCAATATATATCTTTATCGGCATCGATTTAGACATGCCGAATCTGGAATTGTTTCGCATTACCTAAGGGATTAGAAAAGCAAATTACGTGCTTATTCGGATCCAATTGAAAAAAACAAACGAAATTGGATCTGAAGTATCCACACTTTGCACTATTTTTTTAAAGTAATGTGATTATTTAAGATGTCGAACCACTTCATGGCAAGACGAACGCTCGGTTTAGATTAAGTTCGCCTTCCATTGGTTTTTATCTCGATCAATCTTTACTCTGGTTTTATCATATTCCAATTCATTGATATTCTTAAGTAGATTTCCGGATTTATCATAGAGATTCGCCACGATAAACCGATCTTCTTCTAACTTTACCAATACAAGAGAGTAAGGAGTTTTTATCGAAGACGCAGGGTTAAAATTGATCACCGTAGAAGACCATACTGATCCGATTTCTCCCGTTTTAGCTCCAGGTCGATTCAAGAACAGAGGTTTTAATTTTGCGGTTTTTGGTTTTCGGCCTGAGTCGGGTTTCTTGGAGGAAAAAAGTGCGGTGGAATTAATACTATCGATTCCTCCGTTTCCTCCCAACAATGAAACTGTCGGATTTAATAATTCAGTTTTTCCTAATCTATCAGACTGTGCGTATAATCCGTACTGATGTGCGACATCGACCAAACCTGTCGCAGCAGAAATAGACATAGCCGCCTGATAGTTCATGATTCCACCCAGAAGATTGATCGGGATCTTTTTCCCTTTTCCGACTGTGATTTGCCCTTTCCTTAATAGAGATACTGTCTTGTCGATAGGCACGCCGAAATATTCGGAGGATTGAAGGATTACCATTCCAGTAAAACAATCATATATCCAAGCATAATCCACTTCATCTCTTCGGTAACCAGAGGAAGCGAATAACTTTGCTCCAGATTGGGTCGCCGGAGTTTGAAATCCTCCTTTCAAAATGAAGTATTCGCTATGTGCAGTATGAGCAGAACCAACAAGATAGACAGGTTTTACTTTGCTTCGAATATGACCCTTCGCCTTCCACTCCTTGGCTTTCTTTTCGGAAACTAACAATGTAGCAAAACCGTGATCTGTTACGATCGCGATCATAGGAGTTGGATAAGGATCGGCTACTGTTCTAGAAAGCTGCTTTTCGGTGATTTCTTGTTTATAATTTTGTGCTCTAGGATTTCCGATTGCTTTCGATCTGAAAAATTGAGTGATCTCGTTCAAATCTTCTTGCGTTACATTATGCTCGAACTTCATCCGATTCATCATAAGTCCGTACATAGAAATCAAAGTTGCACCGGTCTCTAATTCGAACTCCGGATGACAAACTGTTTCGTTCACTTTTTTTAGATCAGAGACCTGTCGGAAAGCGGATTTCGGAACATCCGCGCCTGCCACGAGTACGACCGAATCCGGATTGCTAAGTAGGATAGACCTGGCATGTCCGATCGCTCCGGTCACACTTGCCCCTCCCAGATCAACAACATGCGCTTGTATTCCGGTAAAGCCGAGTTCATTTGCAATTCGCACGCTGTGACCGTAACCCTGTTTTCCCAAGGACGCTGGTTCGATACTTACAAAATCGGTGATTTCTTTTTTAAGAAATTCCGGAGTCATTTCCAGAAAATCTAATAAGGCCGCTAGAGACTTTTTATAATGTTGGAGAACTTTTTTATCTCCGGTCCAATCTTTGTACTCTGATTCAGGAAAATCCTGTATCGTACTATCCGCGACACCCAATAAAACAGGATGAGACATTCAATTCTCCTAATTTAGGCTTTGGAAGGCGGAAGCACTTTGCATTCCCCTTTACCGATCGTATCCGAATTTTGGTTAGTCCATTCGATTCTCATCGCGATGGCTTTCAACTTTGGGATCTTCTCTTTTACGATGACCTTGCAAGTAATCGTATCACCAGGAAACACCGGCTTTCGAAATTTGGTCGTGGTCTCGAGTGCGATCGTTCCTAAACCCGGAAGTTTCATCCCAAGTACTGGAGCCAATAAGGAAGCCGCCAAACCTCCGTGTGCAATCCGAGTTCCAAATTGGGTCGTTTTTGCGTACTGCTCATCTACATGAAGCGGATTAAAATCTCCGCTAATACCCGCAAATAGGTAAATGTCTGTTTCCGTAATCGTCTTCGAAAAGCTTGCAGAATCACCTATATTAATTTCATCATAAGATTTACCAAGTTGGTACATATCTAATTCCTTTCTTTTTGCGGTAATGGAATCCATTAGAAATTTCGAATTCCTTACGATACTGATGCGCCTAAAACGCCTTCTTTCAAAAACTCAATACATGCTGAAATTTCTTTTTCAATTGGAGGCAATTCGTTAAAGCATCTTAACAAATCCTGAGTTCCCCTCTGATCGATTTCCTTTAAGAAATGCACATTTTTCAGGAAGCGATCTCCGGCATAGAAGCTTAGGATTCTGAGATCTCTTTTTCTGTCCTCAGTTGAATACTCAGCGCTAGATTGAGCAGAATCCCAAACAGCCAACTGTATCGCCATTGTCAGTACGAGCAAATCCGCAAAGCCAAATTCCAGCGACTGCTTCTTTTTCCTTTCAGGATGATCTCCTACGCTCTGTATTAGGTTTTTTGCAGATACTAGCATTCGGTATTCCGGAGTTCCTGCAAGTTCAGCTTCGGCTTTTGTTCGGATGTTTTCAGGAAAAGCCTGCTCTAAAGTGCTCATAAATTTTTGGAATCCTGAGAAAGTGGAGGAAATGATACTTCTTTGAATTTCAGAGGTTCCTCCTCCGATTGTGCCCAATTTTACATCTCTGTAAAAACGACTCACATCACATTCTCTCATGTAGCCTATTCCGCCGAATAATTGAACAGCGTCGTTGGCGAGTTCTTCTGCGGATTCGGTTACAAAGACTTTGAGAGCAGAACTTTCCAGGGGAAGACTAGTGCTCGGATCACTATCTTTCTTGTTCGCAACAAAGTAGATGACACGTCGAGAGGCGCAAAGATAGGCCCAATTCCTTGCTAGTTTTTCCTGAATTCCAAAAAAGGATAGGATCGGTTTACCAAACTGGCGTCTTTTGAGTGAGTAATCCAAGCCAGCTTCCAGAATAAATTCCATTCCGCCAGGCAATGCTGCGACAAGAACAGTCCTTTCCCATTCCAAGGTCGCTTTTCCGATCCGTAAAAATCCCGAATTTAAAGGACCTAAAAGGTTTGCATCCGGCACAAACATATCTTGAAAAGATAATTCTGCGGTAGTAGAAGTATTATGCCCTAACTTTTTCAGAACCTTACTCACGTGAAATCCTTTCATATTGGATTCTACGATGAACGCGGAAACTCCCATAGGTCCTCTTGATTTTGTAGTCCGAGCCATTACTATAAATACCTGTCCTACAGGTCCGTTGGTAATGTACATCTTACTTCCGTTTAAAATGTAGCCGCCTTCCACTTTTTCCGCAAAAGTAAGCATACCTGCTGCGTCTGATCCTGAATCAGGTTCTGTCAAGGCCAAGCCTGCGATCCATTCCCCGGTCACAAATTTCGGAAGGTACTTTTGTTTTTGCTCTGCTGTTCCTTGGAAAAGGATAGGCAAAGTACCGATGATCATGTGAGCTCCCCAGGAAAGTCCAAACCCTCCGTCTAAACATCCTGCATTGAATGCCTCTTGAGCGATGCAGCAATGTAGACAAGTTCCGCCTTGTCCTCCGTACTCATCCGGCACTGGAATACCGAGTAATCCCATTTTGCCCATTTCCTTCCAGAGAGAATCGTCCCAAGTTCCAAGCTCGTCTCTTTCTTCTACACCAGGCAACGCCCTTTCCTTAGCGAAATCTTTTACAGTATTATAAAAATCTTCGTCTTCAGTCTTAATGTAAGGATTTAAAAACATATCGCCTCTCTCGCAGAATCTGGTTTGTCGAATCCACGACTTACTTCTTAAAGTTCACAGTCTTTGTGTTGGTTCATTTTTCGGAAGCATACTGGCATCCGTAATTATTCTGTGCTTATTTAATCGAAGCTTCAAGCATGCTTATTTTGGTTTCAACTTGTTTTTGTAAAACTGAAGAAAACAATCTCGCAATAAACATTTGTTCATTTTGTTAAATGAACACTTAGATACTTTAGGACTTAGTTATGAAACGATTCTAAATAATTTGCCCAGACTCTTCTTGTCTCAGACATTTTTCACAAAGGCAGTTACTATACTCGGTGCGTAGCCGTATAAGGGTTTCTGAGGTAAGATTGACATCTTCGCACCAACAGCCAGGCTCCTCATTGCAACAAAGAAAAGGAGCGGAACATTTAGAGCATTTTTTTTCGGACATATTCTATAATCTTTGTTATAGGCAAAGTTTAGTAAGCCTTCAATACTTATATTTCGATTAACGCTTGCTTATGCATCAAAATTCAATCATTGGAAAAATTTCAAATCGATCGATTCTAATATTTGATTCCGTTTTTCTTTAGTGTTTCTAAAAATTCTTCTTCTGAGACGATCGCCACGCCTAACTCTTTTGCTTTGTCCACTTTGGACCCAGCTCCCGGCCCAGCTAACAAGTGAGTCGTCTTGCTCGAAATTGAGCTGACCTTTCGCCCTCCATAATAGACGACTAGGTCCATAGCCTTTTCGCGCGGTTGGAAATTCTCAAACGAGCCGGATACGCACCAAATTTGTCCGAGAAATGGTTGCTTATCTGCTTTTTGGATCGGATCGGCCTTCATCTTCAATCCTGCTGATTTCAACCTTTCTACCAGCTTAATCACTTTCTTGTCGGTGAAGCTTTCCACCAAAGCAGCCACTGTAGAAGGACCGATACCAGGGATTTCCATGAGAGACTCTGCAGAATTTTCCTTTTGTACAGCCTTTATGATAGAATCCATTGATTCGTATCCGTGCTCGATCAAAAGTTCTGAGACCTTCGGACCTACTTCACGAAGTCCGAGTGATGAGAGCACGAACTTAAAATCCTTTTTCTTAGAATTTTCTATCCCATTTAGAATGATAGAAACGCTTTTTTCTCCGAAGCCTTCTTCTTCCATCAAAGAATCTTTTTTCTTTTGCAGTTCATATAAATCTGCAATATCTTTAATATACTTTTTATCATACAAGAACTCGACCTGCTTTTCCCCGAGTCCTTCTATATCCATCTGTTTTCTGGAGGAGAAAAAGATGATCCCGTTTTTCACACGATCCGGACAGTCAGGATTCGGACAAAAGGCATCTACAGAATCTTCGCGCTTTTCTGTCTTTGTACCGCAAGAAGGGCAGGATCTAGGAATCTGAAAAACCTTTTCTCCCGGAGTAACTACTTCTTCTACTGCAGGAATAATTTCTCCCCTCTTGGAAACTCTGACAATCGCACCAATCCCTATTCCCAATTCGTTGATATAATCTTGGTTATGTAAAGTGGCAAAGGTCACGGTGGTTCCTGCAAGACTGATCGGCTCAATCTCTGCCCTCGGAGTAATTTTACCAGTTCTTCCTACTGCATAATCGATTCCGACGATTTTGCTTTCCTTCATCATTGCATCGAATTTGAAAGCTCTTGCCCAGCGGGGAGAATGAGATGTATATCCAAGCGCTTGTCTTGTTGATAGATCGTTCAATTTTACTACTAAGCCGTCTGTAGGAAACCCTACACTTTCCTTTTTCTTCTTAAATTTGCGAATCGCTTCGGAGATTTGAGTTCCTTTCACCAAAACCGTGTCAGGTGGAACTGGAAACTTTAACTCTTCAACTTTCTTCATGATTTCGGAATGTGTCTGAAACCGAACCTTTGCCTCCGGAAAGAATGCATCGTAGGTGAAGATCCTCAAAGGTCTCTTTGCCACATCGGAAGAATTCTTTTGCTTTAAAGAACCTGAGGATAGATTTCTAGGATTGGCGTATCTCCCCTCCGAGCTTTCATTGAAATCTTCAAAATCCTTGTAGGTCATATAGACCTCGCCCCGAAGATAAACAGTGACCGATTCCTCGAGTCTGAGGGGAATACTGCGAATTGTTCGAATATTATCCGTGACGTCGTCGCCTACTCCACCGGTTCCTCTAGTCACCCCATTAGATAATATTCCATTTTCATAATACAGCATTATGGAAGCCCCATCGATCTTCCACTCCAAAGAATACAGAGCTTCTGGATCAGTCTTCTGGATCCAATCCAAAAGCTCCTCCTCACTGTACGTATTTTCTAAAGAGAGCACAGGTAATCTGTGGGTGAATTTTTGAAAATCCTTGTCTAAATCGGATCCTACACTCAAGGTAGGACTCGCTGGATCCATTAAATCCGGGAAAGCTTTTTCTAGATCCTGCAAGCGTCGAAACATTTGATCGAACTTTAGGTCAGAAATCGTAGGTAGATTCTTTACATAATATTGGTATTGATGGTGACGGATTTCTTTTTCTAAAGCACGAATTTCTTTTTCGGCTTCCGAAGGTGATAGATCAATCTTGTCATTTACGGTGCCTGCTCTTTCAAGGGACACCGCTTCAGGCTTTTTTTCGGACTTTTTCTTGGCAGTTTTTTTGGCGGCAGGAGCGCCTTTTGCTTTGGATTTGGAATCTTTCGCTTTAGGCATATTAAGCTTTATTAATATTGACCAAAGCCGACCTTCATATATTCCATCGGATCGGTACGATTCGAATCTCCTACCCATACCTCATAATGTAAATGCGGTCCGGTTACGTTTCCTGTGGATCCTACAGTAGCAATCAATTGTCCTTTCCGAACGTTTTCTCCGTCGCGGACCAAGATTTTTGTACAATGCCCATAAAGGCTATAGTAACCGTTCGCATGTTGAACCACGATATGATTGCCATAACCTCTCGAAGAATGAACCGCTCTGAAAATTCTTCCGTCACCAGTAGAATAGATAGGAGTTCCTGGGACATTCGCCAAATCTACTCCGTCATGAAATTCCATATAACCGAAAGTCGGTGAGCGTCTCATTCCGTAATAAGAAGTTAAGTTATAAGAAAATAGCGGTTCGCCGAATGGAAGAGAATTCATGACTCCATATCTGCTATCCAGAAAGTCATACACGGATTCCATTAAGGATTTATTTTTTTCCATCGAAACTCTAACGGAACGATAGCCATAGATTTCCGAAAGGTAGGATCTACCTAGCATCAGGTCCTTGTCAGATACTTCTTCTGTCTTTAATTCGGTGTGAGCCTGATGTTCTATATCCGATTCATCTGCGAGCTTTAAAAGTTCATCCGAATCACCATCGATGAGCGAATGGACCTCTTGCAAATTTTCTGTTAGGGTTACGAAATCATCCTCAATATCTTCGAGCTGCTCGCTGTATTCAAGATACTCATCGAAGTATTTTCCATATACCGAAGCGAGTGCATTAATCTGAATTCGAGTATTGTTATATTTTACGATTCCTAAGACTGCAATTCCTACTATCGAGAAGAGAAGACCGACTAAAAAGAAAATTGTGAAGATGGAAATCTGAAAGTGGAATGACTTATCAAAGCCGTGAGGAATCAGTAAGACCGTTAAGCGTTGATGCCCTTTTTCTTTTACCTGATCGATCCGTTTCTTGATCATCTTTTCCATGGCCGAAATCCTCTCGAAATAAGGTTCTCGGCCATGAAAGCCCGGGTCAAGTGGAAACTAGATTTAAATGCACTCCATATTTCGGACGTAATGTGACTAAAGGTTCCAATGCTATCTTTTTGCCCGGAACAAGACTAAATCTGAATTTCCGAGCCACCATTGCCAATACTAACACTGCTTCAGTAAGCGCAAAAACATTGCCTATACAGACTCTGGGACCTCCACCAAAGGGTATATAGGCATACTTAGGTCTGTCCTTGGAATTTTCCTCATCAAATCTGTCCGGATCGAATTGGTCCGGATTATTCCAGAAGTCCGGATTTCTATGAAGATTGAATATGCAGATCGAAACGTTTGTACTAGGAGGAACATCATACCCTCCTAATTCGTCCCAACCTAGGGCTCTCCTTTCAATAATCCAAGCAGGTGGATACAACCTTAAAGTTTCATCGACCACTTTCCGAGTATATGATAATTTTTGAATATCATCCATATTCGGCTCACGGTCGCCTAACACTGAAAATGCCTCAGCCCTTACTTTTTCAAATGCCTCAGGATTTTGACTTAGTAAGTAGAATGCCCAGGAAAGAGCATTCGCAGTAGTTTCGTGACCAGCGATTAAAAGAGTAATAGCCTCATCGCGAATCTGCTGTTCGCTCATTGTTTCACCTGTTTCTTCATCCCTGGCTTCTAAAAGCATAGTGATGATATCGTTCGAAGGCGATTTCTTCCTTTGTTCGATAAGATCGTATACTACTGAATTCATTTCAGCTATTGACTGCTTAATACGAACGTTTCCGGGAGTATTCCAATGAAATGGCGCAGGAAATATTCTCTTGGCTCGTTTTGAAACTTCTCCCAAAGCGATTGTGACCGCGGATTCTATTCGATTCGCATAGCTTTCCACTTCGGTTTTAAAAAGTGTTTTTCCTACAATCGAGAACGTTAAATGCATCATCTCTCTGGAAACGTCTGTTTGCTTTAGATTCTTCCATCGATTGAGCATCTTATCCGTTTCGTTGGCCATTACTTGAACGAACTCAGAGATCCTCTGGCGATGAAACGAAGGCTGTATTAGTTTTCTCTGCTTCTTCCAGAATTCTCCTTCACTCAGAAGAATTCCCTTGCCCAGAATCCGTCCGAGCTCTATGTAAAAAATTCCTTTGTGATAGTTCTGACTGTTCTCTTGCAAAACCTTCCTGACGTCATCAGGCTGCGTGATTATATGCACGCTAATTTTAAAGATTCCGAACCGAACTGTCTTGCCGAACTTTCGATTTAATTTTTTGAAAAAACCGATTGTATCTCTTTTTAGAAGAGGCAGAAAACGAAGGGAGAGAAGTCCAAATGTACCTGGCGGTAAATTCGGCTCCTTTTTTCTATCTTTGGAATTCGATGCTTCCTTTAAAAAAAACATTGGGCCTCCTCGCTCGCTTTGCGAACGCATCGTTGGATTAATCACCCATTCAATCCAACCGCCAATGCAGCTCTAATTTATTTAATCGGTATAATAAAATGCAAGTCGAGTTTTTCTATAAAGCAAAATTCAGAAAAATAGTGGGGGTCAAAACTATCTACGTTGAAAAGAAGTTTCTATCAGCTCATCAACATCGAAGAGGGGAGAGCTCACTTGATCTTCAAGCATTTGATCTTCGCTGTATCCAGTATTTTTCATACCGGATTCAGCATCTACAAATGTACCTTCTATCTGCTCCTCTACTAACAAACGCAATTCGGTTTGCGTAACTTCGCTTTCTTCGGATCTTGTCTGAATCGAAACAAATGCGAGCAATCCTATTGCAAGACTACAGGTAGAAGCGATCGCCATCCAGCGGAGACGATTTGTCTTTTTTTTCCGGAGGATGGATTCAGACATCTGAACACTCCAGTCTGAACTATCCAATCTTCGCGAAATTTCCTCTTCTAATTTATGTTTGTCCTGGTTTTCCATTCTCAGCAATCGCTTCCTATGTTTCTTGGAAGAAGAGTTTTTTTAGCATTTGTTTTCCACGAAAGGATCTAGATTTTACGGTACCTTCCGGTATCCCGAGTTTTTGGGCAATCTGTTGTTCTTTGTATCCTTCAGAGACTAATGCCAAAACAGATTTATACTTCCAGGGAAGATTAGAAATAAGGTCTTTTAACTCTACTTCTAGCCCATCGTCTTCCATCTCATTTCTATGATATAGAATTGCATCTTGAACGACTTTCTCTTTCAATCTGGTTGCGAGGCTTGTTTGGCGATTGCGCTTTTGGTTCATCCGCAAGGATTCATTTCGGGCAATCGTGTAAAGCCAGGTACTATGAGTAGATTCTCCTCGGAACTTATTTGCGGCCAGGCTTTTGTAAGCCCTCATATAAGTTTCTTGGACCACATCATCTATTGAATCATAGAACTCTTCGTATAAATTCTTTCGAATTGCAGATAACACGATGTGCTTTGTGGACTCAATTAGCTCGGCAAATTGTTTTTGTTCCATGTAAAATCTTCCTTACTGCAGGATTCCTGGTATGGGTAATACGATTCTTTCGGGTATGATCAGGTTTAATGGGAAGCCCAGAGCATCTCCCTGATCTTTCAGCGTTTCTTCAGTTGGTTTCTGAGACTTTTTCTTCATATGCTCTACATTCACTACTTTCTCGATCGCAAGTCTATGAGAGATTTGGTTCAATCGAATTTCCGAAGTGTACCTTCCTATTTCCATAAGCAGGTGCCTGATTTTTTTCAAATCCGGATTTTGCTCAATCAATAAGAGTTCTAGCTCTACATGAGTCGGAGAAAGTTTTCTCAGCCATTTTTCATGCTGCTTTTTATACTTTAAATTTATTCTAGCAATTTCTTCCAGTTGGAACTCTGTTAAAGTATATCTACTTTTGATTGTCTCCAGGTCACCGAAGACATAACTTCCATGTTTTTCGTTCCTGAAAAAAGCGGCAGTTCGATACTGGCGAGAAGGGTACAGTCCGACAGCGTCCTGGGCGAAAAGAAAAGCCGGTAGTACAAAGCAACCGGCTAGAGTGACTCTGACGAATGATTTCAGGAGAATCATGAGTCCCATAATTTTCATTGTGGTTTGTTCCTAAGACCCAAATTTGCCTCCCATGTTTCCTCAGATCGACCCGAATTTTGTAGGATTTCCCCTTTTTTCGACGATTTTCGATTTAGTCGAACCCGTGTTTTGGGACGAATTCCACTCGTTGTCCAAAAATTCCTTTTCCACGAGCCTCTCTCTGTTTACGATTCTCTATAGTTTCATAGTTAGAAACAAATAGGATCATTGAATCGAGTGGAAATTTTGCAAATTCCCAAAGGACGACTTGCAGTTCTCATTTTTTTTAGCTTAGCTCTCGGGATTCCGGCCTCGATCGATTTATCTATTGAAAGAGACTATGATCTCAGGACTCACCACGCCGGAAACTATAGGTCCTTAAAACCTTCTACAGTAGCGATCGTCCCTGGGGCATCCGTATACAAAAGCGAGCCTTCCCCCATTTTAAAAGACAGACTTGACTGCGCGATCGAACTATACCTGCAAGGAAAGGTAAAAAAGATTTTGTTATCCGGAGATAATGGCTCGAGTTACTATAACGAAGTTAAGCCGATGTTGCTATACGTTTTGAAAAGAGATGTGGATGAGCGCGACGTCTTTGTGGACCACGCAGGCTTTAGGACTCTTGACACGTTAGTTAGAGCAAAAGAAATTTTTAAGGTAAAGGATGCAATTTTTGTTACGCAAAGGGTGCATCAACCTAGAGCAGCTTTTATCGCCAAGAAGGTGGGCTTGGAGTTTCAATCTTTCGAATCGGATCGGAGAACTTCGATCAGCGGCCCCTTTCATCGATTCCGCGAATTCTTTGCAAGGACTCTGGCTTGGATCGATATGAATCTTGCGAACACTGGGCCTAAATTTTTGGGAACTCCTTATCCGATCGAAGGCAGCGGGATCAAAACTTGGAAGGGAAGTGTATTATAAAAATGAAATACACTTTTAGTGAACTTAATCCTCGCCGTTTTCCTTTAAGTGAAGGAAGATTTCCCGGACTGCTTCTTTTACTTCTACTGTTTGCTTCCAGCCCAAACCTCTAAGCTTGGAATTGTCTCCGACGGATCGGTTCGTTTCTGCAGATCGAATTCTTTCAGGATCCGGCTTTGCCACGATATTGATTCCCGCAAATTCTATAATCCAACTCAAGATATCAGATATCTTGGTTTCGATGTTTGAACAGATATTGTAAGTTTCACCGGGCCTTCCGCTTTTACCCAACAGAGCGTACGCGCTGACTACATCCTGCACGTGAAGGAAGTCCCTCGTAGGATTCAAATCCCCTACCAATATATCTCTCGACTCCGAAGATTTGGAATTTTCCGAATTCACTATTTCTAGAACCTGTTTGCAAAAGTTAGGTACTACAAATTTGGAATTTTGTCCAATCCCGATATGGTTGAAAGGTCTCGCCAGAATTACTTCCATATTTGAATTGGCTCGGTAGTACTGTAAGCAATATGTTTCTGCGGCAACCTTTGAAGCAGAATAAGGATTTAACGGTTGGGGGAAATACTCTTCCTTTACCGGAAGATCTTTGCTCGGGATATTTCCGTAAACATCTGCGGAAGAAACGTAGATAAATCTGACTTTCCTTCCGGAGCGCCTTAGGAGTTCCAACAAATTTAGAGTTCCTTTGACATTGATATCCAGAGTTTCTGTAGGATCTTCGATCGCTTTGGGCACGAAAGCCTGGCCAGCTAAATGATAAATTATATCCGGATGAAATTCGTTTAATATCTTTACCAGAGTCTCGTGATCTCTGAGGTCACAGCTTTTAAATTGAATCGGTAGGTTTCGATTTCCCTCTCTCACCCCCAAACCGAGAATGTTGGGACCAATCCAAGGAAGGAGTTCCCGAACCAAATAGGTCCCTACGAATCCTTCCGCTCCGGTTACTAGGCATCTCATTGAACAATCAATCTATAAAAATGAAGTAAAAATACGATTGTTTTGTTCAATAAGGAAAAAACAATCGAATAAAAGTCCCACGGCCATGGAAGAAAGATCAGCCGATATCATTGAAATTCGAGACACTTCCGTAAATGTACGTGAACTTATGGAAGAGATCGAGTCGCGTCTTTCTAGGCGACCGGTCTCTAAAGAAGAGCTGGAGAAATTAGCCAGGTGGAAGTTTTCTCCAGAATCTCCGGAAGGATATCGAGAGTTCGACGCCGCCGAAACCGCCCACCTTTTCGAAAAAGGAATTGCTCCTCCGAAGTTTACCAACCCTAAGTTTAGATTCGTACGGGGACCCATTCGATGGCTCTTTGTGAGCTTAGTTGAATTCTACTCTTTCTTAGATAAGAAACTTTCGGAAAACAGGACACGCGCATTCTACAGTGTTCTTAATGAACTAATTTTGCTTCGTGGAGATCACGAAAAACTAAAACGAAAATTCGAGAGATTTTATAATGAATTCGTGGAGCTAAATTATTCTCTGCGAAGAGATATCAAGCCCGACTTTTTATGGTCCACGGAATTTCTTTATGAAGAAGATTCTCTGGAAGAAAGTGAAGGAATGATTCTGTCCAGACTTGCTCCAAGTGATTCAATCTTGGTTTTGCATCCTGAATGGGGAAAATTCTTGAAACATTTGCTCAGGTCCCAAATCGAATTTCGTTGTGTGACTTGGAACCCGAATCAGTTTAAGTTTATCCAGGATCAAATCACTCATTCGGTAGAACTATCGACTTTCGAAGAATTGGTGCCGCAACCTCCCCTTCCATCGAAGATAGTTGTTCCTTCAAATCTATGTCTATTACCGAACTGGATTCTCGAAAAATTATTCAGAACTCTGGCTCAAAAAACGCAAACCGGCACCGAGTTCTTCTTTAGATATTCGAATTATTCGAATCGATATGCGTCTCCATTTCAGCCAGTTTTGCTTTCTCAAGTGACTGAATCTTCCTTAAAGGAATTTCTCCGAAGATTAGGTTTTAAGAATATTATAGAAGCGAAAGCTGGAGATGGTTTTTCCGTACTTAGCTTCCGAAAATGAAAGTATTCCAACATATTACTGAATTCCGAGACTTGGACGGAATCGGAAATGATATCAAAGGAATTCGAGATGTACTAACTTCCATCAATGTAGATTCGGAAGTAGTAACTCTAAAAAACTTCAGCTCGGAACCGGGGGAAATTAGAACCATAGGACAGCCCGGTTGGGAAGAAGGTTTTTCCTCCAACTCCGTTCACATACTACAGTACGGAGGAGCAGGATATCCTTTAGATACTTTTATAGATTTGCCTGGCAGAAAGTTTGTTCGTTTCCAAAACGTAACCCCTGCGCGTTTTTTTAGACCCTTTGTAAGCGAAGATGTATATCGTTCGTTCGAGTTTTCTTCCAAGTTGTCCGTATTAGAATTGCACAAACTACGTAGATACGTAGAGACTTTCATATCTAGTTCGAAATATTCGGCATCCAATTTAGAAGATTTGAATATTACGAATTATAGAGTTCTTCCGATCGTAAAAAAATATACTTGGTCCGAAAATCGAGGCAAAAAGAAAAATCGATTTACTATAGGATATGTCGGAAGAATTTCCCCGAATAAAAAAATTGAAGATCTACTATTGCTTTTGTATTTTTTAAAGAGGATCAATATCAAATATAGAGCCTTAATTTGTGGAACAATTCCAGGAATATTTGAAAATTACTTTTCTGTGTTAAAGCGAATGGCATGGGATCTTGGACTAGGTGAAAGTCTTCAGTTTCGAATTGGTCCGACGGAAAAAGAGATAGAAAGATTCTGGGAAGAAATGGACGCATATGTTAGCATGAGCGAACACGAAGGATTCGGAATCCCATTAGTCGAAGCATTAGCTAGAGACATCCCTGTTTTTGCTTATTCTTGCACTGCAGTCGCCGAAACTCTGAAAGGTGCAGGATTTCTGTTTCAAAGGAAGGATATTCAATCGATTCAAAAGCTCGCAGAATGGATCCATATCATCCTGGAAACAGAAGGCTCGGGAAAACCTCTTCCGGGAGAACATCAGAGCTCAAAAAGAAAACATGCGGTGGATGAATACAATACCATTCCTTTCGGTAGATTTTTTAAGCAAATTTTAATGAAAAACGAACCTGGAATTTTGCAGAACTGAAATGTCAAAACCTACCATACACCAATTTTCTGCGGGGTTCAATTTGGGAGATGCAATTTCGAACGAGATGCTCGCTCTCAAATCTGTTTTTCGAAATTTAGGTTACGCTTCTGAAATTTATGCGGAAAACACAGGGCCTGGAACAGGAACACTCGTAAAGAAATACAAATCGTTTCACTCAAAAAGTAGGGATATAGTTTTTTATCATCATTCTATTCATTCCGGAGTACTCGAAACCGTAACCAAATGCAAAAATTATAAAATACTCGTATATCACAATGTAACTCCTTACAGATTTTTCGATCGATATGATTTAAAACTAACATATCTGCTCAGAAGAGGCCGCGAAGAATTAGAAACACTTAGAGACTCATTCGACTATGTATTTGCGGTTTCGGAATACAATCGAAGCGAGCTAAAAAGCATCGGATACGAAAACGTAGGAATTCTTCCGATTACCTATCAAATCCCGACCTTAAAAGACAACGATACGAAGGTTGAGAAAAAAGAACCTAAATCCGGGCCTTGTTTTTTATTCGTAGGTAGAATTACTCCGAATAAAAAACAGGATGATTTGATCCGATTTGCCTATTACTATCTCAAAACTTTCGGGCCAAACTTTCAGTTATTTATCGTCGGATTTAGCTCAAAAGAACTTTACCTGTACAGAGAAGAACTCGAGAGAATGTTAGATTTTTATAATTTACGTAAAAATGTAATCATTACTGATTTTTTACCCGAGGAAAAACTACAGGAGATGTACAAAAATAGCGATCTTTTTTTGTCGATGAGCGAACACGAAGGCTTTTGCGTTCCATTATTAGAAGCAATGGTACACGGAGTTCCTGTCATGGCCTACGATGCTGGAGCGGTCAGAGAAACTCTTTCTGGCGCCGGGATACTTTTCAAAGAAAAGAAAATGCAAGTGCTCGTTGAGCTTGCGAACCAAATTGCAACAGATCAGAATTTAAAAAAGAAGATTCTTCTGTCCCAAGGAGAACGCATTCAAAATTTTTCAAGTATTCAACCAGAAACGATCTTGAGGCCAATTCTTGCTGAACTCACGTAGAAGACTTGCCATCGTAACTCCGATCTTTTCCGACCGAGTTTCGGGTGGATCAGAAAGGTTAATTTATCTGTACTCGTTGTTACTCTCTAAGCATTACGAAGTCACTGTACTATCTACGAGATCCTTAGACTATCTCACATGGAAAAACCAGATTCCGGTCAAAGAATTATCGCTGGTACAATTGGGTCCAGATACTGAGAAGAGAATTTCTTCGGAGTGGATGCAGATGTCCGAGGAAGATAAAATCCGTGTTCTTCGATTTTCCGTTGAGAAAGAACGAAACATAAAAGAATTCAATAAATTTTCCGAGAAACTCTTTCGGCAAGAAGGGCCTCGCTCATTATTCGGCAAATCCGGACAGATAATCAAATCGGAAGAACAGGAGGGCAAATGGATAGAAATGCAAGGGCCGTACTGTCCGGATCTTATCAGCTATATAGAAACCAACGAACGGGATTATGATCTTTTTATCTTCGTTTCTTATCTTTATTTTCCGATGGTGTACGGACTTCCTTTGGTATCAAGAAAATCAGTGGTGATACCAACCCTTCACGACGAACCTCCAGCAAAATTGAGCATTTATAAAAAGATCTTTAAGGATGATTCAGCCTATTGCTTTAATACACCGGAAGAAAGGGAATTGTTCGAAAAGATTTTCGGATTTACCCCGAGTCTGGAAGCTGTAATCGGCATGCATTTGTCTTCGGACATCGGCATTTCGAAAGTTAACAAACAGATTGATTCTACATTACGCTTTCTATATGTAGGAAGAATCGACGAAGGCAAGGGTGTTATGCAACTTGCAGAATTCTTTGCTAACTGGCAGAAAAAATCAGCAAGAAACGATCAACTTTTGATCGCAGGCAAAGGTGATGAAAAGCTCTTGCAACGCTTGGGAAAATATAAGGGAGTCAAGCCGATCGGCTTTCTGGAAGAAAGCGAAAAAATCAGACAAATCCTAAATGCAGATGTTTTGATTAATCCTTCTCCTATGGAAAGTTTCTCCATCATTTTAATGGAAGCATGGATACGCGAAGTGCCCGTTTTGGTAAACGGTAGATCGGACGTTTTAAAGGGTCACTGCTTAAGGAGCAACGGCGGCCTTTACTATAGTGACCAAGAGAGTTTCAGCGCGGTCGCTGAGTATTTAGCGACACACCCGTATGAAAGATTCGAAATGGGCTCGAATGGGCGAAAATATGTAGAAGCAAATTTCAACTCATTGACCGTCGAGAAAAAGCTTACAAACATTTTGGAGAGGTGCATCCGAAGAAAATACTCGGAATAATCTGAAAATATTAAGAAATCTGAATGAATTCTTCTAATACATCAATCATCTTTGTGTGAATCTGGCCGTTCGAAGCGATCAAAGTCGTCACATATGGATGGAAAAAATTTCCTGCGTATGTGGTTAATTTTCCTCCGGCTTCCTGAAGAATCGCTGCGGCTGCTGTCATGTCCCAAGGTTTTAAATTCTCTTCCCAGAACCCATCGAACTTTCCCTCGGCCACCCAACAAATATCCACTCCGGCTGAGCCGGTCCGTCTCACACCTCTAGCTCTCAACAAGAACTTTCGCAAATTGGAAACTAATCGATCAATCCTTTCCTCCCGATCATAAGGGAATCCGGTGCAAAGGAGTGAACTTTTCAAATCTGAAGTTTTCGAAACAAAAATCCGCTTCTTATCTATGTAGGCACCTTCTCCTAACATTGCGTGATAAATGCTGCCGAACGCTGGGAGAGGAACAATTCCCATAACTGCAGTTTTCTTTTCGATATCTTCCAATCCGATGCAACAGCAATACAAAGGAATTCGGTGAGAGTAATTTACGGTTCCATCCAAGGGATCTACGATCCATCGAAACCGGCTAGTTCCTTCGAATACAGAACCTTCTTCGCCTAAAATATGATCAGCCGGAAAGGCTCTGCGAATCTCTTGCACAATCAACTCTTCGGAACCTTTGTCCGCTTTTGTAACCAGATCCGATTCTATCTCGCCTTTATGAGAAATTTCTAAATCAGATTCTTCGTGGGTCTTTACTAAGAATTCCATGATTTTCGGAGAGAAGTTAAGAAAGTGCTCGTACCGGATTTTAAGTTCGTTTTGATAACTCATATAGCGTTACTTGCATCAAACTATTCTCAGCTAAGTTACGTAAAGGAAGTAAATATAGAAATATTCTAGATTTGAATTCTATTGGGAAGATCCGAGGAACTCCTGCGCTTTTTTGCGGTGTTCCTCAGTCACGTAAGTAGAAGCCGTCTTTAGTACGGCTGCCACGACTGCAGCGTCGTCAAAGTAACCCGCGCCGATCAAAATATCCGGAATTACATCCCATGGTGATAAAAAATAGGCAAGCGCGCCTGCTATCGTCAATTTTGCGGTTAATGGAGTACCTGAGTCCAGCATAGCATAGTAAAGCGCAATCGCGTCCGGCAAAAATGGAACCTTGCCTGCCACTTTCTTTACTTTTGGCCAAAAGCCTTTCTTTACTTGCTCGATTTTATCTTCTTCTGAATCCAAGACTCACCTGCAAAGTCACGAAACAATTCATACAACAATCGAAACTTGTTTTCGTAGCTATTAGTAAGACGATTTACCAGTATCATTTTTCAAAAAAGGAAGCTACTTTCTTAGAATTTATCGATCCCAGTTTCGAATTTTTGGAACCTTTCTGGAAGAGGAAGAGTTACAGACACATTTTCTCCCGTAAAAGGATCTTGGAAGGAAAGATGGTAGGAGAGTAACATCAGGCCAAAAGACATAAACAACTGCGCATTTTTGGAGTACAATAGATCGCCAACGATAGGAGCTTTTTGGCTTTGAAAATGCACACGAATCTGATGAGTTCTTCCTGTTTCTAAGGTGGCTTCTACTAAGGAAAATTTTCGACCGGATTTTGAGCTTACCGTCTTTAGAATTTTATAAAGTGTTCTGGAAGGTCTTCCCTTAGGCGAAATTGTCATTTTCAATCTCTCATTGGGATGGCGCGCTATCGGTAAATCGATCACACCTTCGCCCTCAGGCAAAGATCCCTGAACCCAGGCCAAATATTTTTTGACAATATTTCTACTTCGGAATAATTCACCAAGCTTGGAGTGCGCAAAATCGTTCTTCGCGATAATCATCAATCCTTCAGTTGGTTTATCTAATCTGTGTACGATGCCGGGTCTTGCCTCACCTCCGAGTTGGGACAATTCTTTAAACCTGTAAAGTAATCCGTTCACTAAAGAGACCGATCGATCTCCGGGTCCACTATGAGAAGCGATTCCGGGAGGTTTTCGAATAATCAAATACTCCGGGCTTTCCTTTAAGACCTCTAAATCCATGCGAATCGGTTCCAGGTTCAGAGGAGGTTTGGGTGGAATCTGAATGAGAAAAACTTCCCCGAGTTGCACCTTGTAGGAGGATTTATTTATTTCCAAACCTTCGGCAGTCCTGACACATAGATCATCGATCCATTTTTGAACGGAGGATCTGGAGATTTCATCACCTAATGCTGATTTTAGGAATCGATCGATTCTCTCGCCGACCCATTCCTCTCCGACTGTCGCTGTCAGTTCTAAACTCATAACTTACGCCTTTTCCAGGTATATGACGGGTTTTCTACACATGCCCAAGTTGTAAAAAAGATTTCCCATTTTCCGAGAAGCAGTATAGTCTGGATAAATTCATCGAATTAACCCTGACCATCAAAGGAAGGAAATACAACATGGTTAAAAAGTTTCTCAACCTCCTGCTTGTCGGTGCAACGGCGTTTTCTCTTGCTTTTTGCTCTTCAGCGGAAACCAAAGAAGAAGCGGCTCCTGTACCCCAGAACCAATCTCAACAGCAATCCGGGGAACAAACATCTGCATCTTCAAGAAGTGTTGATCTAAATTCTCCAGAGGGTATCGCAGATACTTATAACGAGAAGATTAAGGACTTCCGTTATCCGGACGGTATCACTCGTCCAGGATTCAGTTACAAAAAAGCTGATGTTAGTGCAGGCGATTTTAGCGAGTGGGCCAAAGTCAATGTTGGAGTGATCAAAGAAGCATTAGGAAAACTTCCTGATAATTGGGCACTCGAAATTACCGGACATACTGACCAAGTAGGACCGGAAGAAGCAGAAGGAAATAAAAAAGGAAACGTCTTTTACGGAGAGATTCGCGCGAAAGCTGTGAAACAATCACTTGTAAAACAAGGAGTTCCTGCAAATCGCATTACTACAAAGAGTGCTGGATCTTCTACTCCTGTAAGCGGACTCGATGCAAAGGATCCGAAAAACC
The DNA here is from genome assembly GCF_002811875.1 of Leptospira perolatii. Taxonomy (GTDB): domain Bacteria; phylum Spirochaetota; class Leptospiria; order Leptospirales; family Leptospiraceae; genus Leptospira_B; species Leptospira_B perolatii. The sequence goes on along the minus strand of NZ_NPDZ01000008.1, from coordinate 61,270 downwards.
GCAGAGTAACTTTCAAATTTGCTGTCAAACCAGCTGAAGAAAGTGCTCCTCCTCCATCTTCTGAACAGCCGCCAGCTCCGTCTTCTGAGCAACCTGCTCCTTCATCCGAGCAGCCTTCAACTCCACCGGCTCAACCTTAAGATTTTTTCTTCAATTGATTGAAGAAGGGCGATCGAATCGATCGCCCTTTTTATTTCAAGAGACTACTTTTTCAAGAAGCCCCTTTTTCGGAGATTCGTCTTTTAATCTGCGCTTGGAGAAATCATTTTCTCCGGTCTGACCCATTGATCAAACTGCTCAGAGTTTAATATTCCGAGTTCGATTCCTGATTCTTTTAAGCTGCTTCCTTTTTTGTGAGCGTTCTTAGCGATTTTTGCAGCGTTATCATAACCGATATGAGGATTCAACGCAGTAACCAGCATTAAACTGTTCTTTAGATGCTCGTTGATCTTTTCCTGATTCGGAGTGATCCCTCTGGCACAATGCTCTTCAAACGAAACCGCAGAGTCCGCGAGCAATCGAATCGAATTTAAGACGTTGTGAATAATCAAAGGCTTAAAAACGTTCAGTTCAAAATTACCCGAAGCCCCCCCGATATTTACCGCGACATCATTCGCAAGCACTTGCGCGGAAACCATCGTCATTTGCTCTGACTGAGTCGGATTCACTTTGCCTGGCATAATTGAAGAGCCTGGTTCATTTTCCGGAATCGAGATCTCACCAATTCCGCAACGAGGACCAGAAGATAGCCATCGAACATCATTTGCGATTTTCATAAAGGATGCCGCAATTGTTTTTAGAACTCCGTGAACCTCCACGAGTGAATCGTGAGCTGCAAGAGATTCGAACTTATTTTCGGCAGAAATAAACGGTAGCCCGGTCTCCTGTGCTATCTGCGCCGCGGCTTTCACTGCAAATTCCGGGTGAGTGTTCAGTCCGGTTCCTACAGCAGTTCCACCCAAAGCGAGTCGATAAACGGAAGGTAGTGCAGCTTTCACTCGATCTATATTATATTCCAATTGTTTAACGTAACCGGAAAACTCTTGGCCAAGAGTAAGAGGAGTAGCATCCTGCAAGTGAGTCCTTCCGATTTTAATAATGTCTTTGAATTCGGAAGCTTTTTTAGCCAAGGCGTCTTTCAACTGCTCCAGTGCAGGTAACAATTTATGCTTGAGCTGTTCCGCTGCTGCAATGTGCATCGCAGTTGGAAAAGTATCATTTGAAGATTGTGCCTTGTTCACATCGTCATTCGGATGGATGGGCTTCTTGGAACCTTTAGTTCCTCCGGAAATTTCAATCGCGCGATTCGAAATTACCTCGTTGGCATTCATGTTCGTTTGAGTACCGGAACCGGTTTGCCAAACGCTCAAAGGAAAGTGTTCGTCTAATTTTCCGGAAATCACTTCGTCTGCCGCTTGGATTATCAATTTGACTTTTTCTTCCGTTAGCAAACCTAACTTTACGTTTACAATTGCCGCCGATTTTTTCAAAACTCCGAGTGCACGTATCATTTCCCTAGGGAATCGGTCGTTGCCAATGTGAAAATGATGCAAAGACCTCTCGGTTTGAGCGCCCCAATATTTCGAATCGTCAACTTGAATTTCTCCCATTGAATCTGTTTCGATCCTGGTCTTCATTGACCCTCCATTTCGTGTATAAAAAGTATTTTTAGGCGGGAGTTCTAACTGTAGGAGTTCATTCGTCGCGGAACTTACGTAGAGTTTCCGCCAATGCTGCAAATTCCGGTTTTTTTGCCGTGACGTTTTCCAGATATTCCAGCGTAGATTCCAGCCAAGCGGTATCGGATTCAAGTTCCTTCCGAATAAAGACATGTCTTACGGAATTCATGGAGCGAATCTCGATATATCTTCGCTTCTGGTCATAGTACATAAGGTCTCCAACTTTGTCTTTTCCGAATTCCGGTGAAGATGTCGCGTTCACGACTTCGTCGACCCAAATAAGCCCATTGTTCCTACGATCCACATAATCGATTGCCTTTTGTATTTTGGCCGGAATGAGCATCTGCTTTTCCTTAGGCCCCAAAAGTACACCAAGAGATTTTTTCTTTTTAGGAGCTTCCGTACTTTCTTTGGGCGCAGAGACTTGCGTCTCTTTTGAGGAAGTTCTCTGACTCGAGCTTTCCTCTACCGGTTCAAAATCCTTTTTTTGGCCAGCTGAGATTTTTATTCCGAATAACGAAAGTATCCATTCTATTAGCTTAACAACAAATGATTTAGAATCCTGCTCTGCTTTGAGTCTGAGCCTTTCTACCTCTTTTTCCCATTCGCTTATTACTTTTGATAAGCGAATCTGCTCGGCGATGATACCTTCCGGGTCCACACCTTCGACTACTTCTCTCAAAAATGCGTAAATCCCTTTGGGCTGCCCATTTTTTCGGATTAGATTGTGAATCGAAGTCCTTCTTTCTTTTTCATTGATAAAAGCAGGGACAACATTTTCGACCGCTAGCACTACAAGTCCGGGAGAGTTGCCTGTTGTTTTTTCTCTCTTCAAGAAATCGGTCCTTGCTCGGACCTTTTCCAAGATCTGTTCAAACAACTCGGATTTTGGTAAGCCCGCCTTTTGCAGAATACCGTCTTTTAATTTGATAGAAGAAGGTTCGATTACAAGGGGCTCTTTGCTTTCGCGGATTTTGAGAATGACCTGATTCGTGGCAATGTTCGCGATGGACTCTCTTCTCAAATTGGAGAGAGATTTCATAGAGTTAATCAGAACTTCGTATGCTTGCAGAAAGTAATCCGCACCTTCCCAGGTTTTGCTAGAAGTAAAGGCCGGGTGCCTAGTAAGCTCCTCCAAATATTCGGAACCCTGGTCCATTCCTAAGGGTTGAATCCAAGAGGCTTGCTCTGACGGAAGTAAGACCTGAAGAGTTCGCCTTGCAATATTCGTATAAAGCTCTGCGATTATTTCAAACTCCGTGAGAGACTCATCGGAAGCTAGATCCTTTTCATTCGAAAGGTCTCCGACTAATTCGTCCAAAGACGGTTGCACCAAATGACTATCCGGATTCAGACGGAGTAAAGGAGGTCTGCCTCCTCGCTTTTCTAAAGCCAGGATCACTTCTGGATCCGATTTTATCTGCCCCATAAAATCCAAAATCTCAGTAGGCCTTTTAGTCAAAATCGAAATGATAGAAGCGAGGGCTTCCTCAGATAATTTAAAATTTCTTAATAGAAAAGACTCTACTGATATTGTACGGAGATTTCTGAGCGATTGAGGCAGAGTTTTGGAATCCATGATATCGAGCGGATTTCCTTTTTCGTCGAAATTCAGGTACTGCTTCAATACCCAATCTCTAAGCTCGCCGGTGGACCTGCGATCGTTTAAAGTCTGATCTCTCCTATTCAAATATTGCAAAAATGCAGCTACGCTTTGTGCAATACATGCGGATTTAATTTTCTGAATTTGATCCGCCCGCCTCGAAGCAGGACGAATTACCACATTCGCAATCCCTAACTCTACAGTTTCTTCGGTATGATAAAGATATTGGTAATTAATAAACCCGTTCTTTTCTTCGAAGTATTTCAGATCCGTTTGTTTTAGAAATTGGAGTTGCTCCGTTTTAATGAGCGCAAAAGGAGAATAGTTAAAAAGGAAAAAGTTTTCGGCACCCTTTTCGATCAGATCTAGATCTCTGAGAGCTTTTGGATTGGTCTGTAATAATAGATTCCTGAGCTCTTCCTCAGGAATTAAATCCACTCGGTCAGCAGGAACAACTCCAAAATCCATAGATGGGTTCGGAGGTGATTTTGGAGTGTTTTCCGCTTCGGGCATTCTGATCTTCCCTTCTTGCTTTGCTTCCAGATCTTAGAGCTTGTCTAACAGAACTATTTTCGGAAAGGTCTGCCCAATTTCTTAAGCATCGCATTTTTGGAGCAGAGTCCTTTCCAAAAGAACCCGAGTCTTTTAATTAGGTTCTCATTAATCCTTCCAAAAAGGCTGTATAGAGCTCTCTTCCAGGATATGGCTTTCTTGCAGTTCCACTTTGTACCGCGGCTTCTGCAACAGCCGGTGCCACATGGAATAATACTCTTTGGTCGAATGGTTTGGGAATAATATATTCTGGTCCAAAAGAGAATTTTTCTCCACCATAGGCGAGACTCACCGCTTCCGGAACCTCGAGCCTAGCTAGTTCCGCCAAAGCTCTCGCAGCGGCCAACTTCATTTCGAGAGTAATATGTCTTGCTCTGACGTCCAAAGCGCCCCGAAAGATGAAGGGGAACCCGAGGACATTATTCACCTGATTTGGATTATCACTTCTTCCGGTTCCCATAATGATATCTGACCTTACAGATTTGGCTACTGCGTAGGGGATTTCCGGATCAGGATTTGCGAGTGCAAAAATAATGGGATTCTTTGCCATCGAAAGAACCATTTCTGAATCGATCATATTTGCAACAGACACACCTACAAAAACATCGGCGTCCTGCATCACGTCTCTTAAGGTCCGAGCAGCAGTAGACTGAGCATATCTTTTCTTGATATCATTTATGTCAGTCCTATCCGAGTGAATCACACCTTTTGTATCGACAAGGAAAATATGCTCTTTACGAATCCCGATATGCTGCACGAGCTCTGCGATCGCTATCCCGGCTGCACCGGCACCGCAAATCACTAACTTTACGTCCGCTGGCCGCTTTCCATTCAGCTCGAATGCATTCAGTAAACCCGCAACAGTTATGATTGCAGTACCGTGCTGGTCATCATGAAAGACCGGAATATTCATCCGTTCGATCAATTGTTCTTCAATGTAAAAACTTTCGGGAGCCTTAATGTCTTCTAAGTTTATTCCACCAAAAGTGGGCTCTAATAATTTAACTGCGCGGACGAACTCTTCCGGATCCTTTGCGTCGATCTCAATATCGAATACATCGATTCCGGCAAACTTTTTAAATAGTACAGCTTTTCCTTCCATGACCGGCTTTCCGGCTAAGGGTCCGATATCTCCTAAACCCAGGATTGCAGTTCCGTTTGTAATAATCCCGACCAAATTCCCGCGATTTGTGTATTCGTAGACTAAATCGGCATTCTCTTTTATTTCTAAGCAGGGATAAGCCACTCCAGGTGAGTATGCAAGAGAAAGGTCAAAGGAATCCCTTGTAGGTTTTGTGGGGACAACCTGAATTTTTCCTTTCGGATGCAACGAGTGGTATTCGAGTGATTTTTCTCTCATAACTATTAAGCCAATGTTTCGCGGAACGGGCCTAGATTCTATCCTATTTCATTTACCAACGCAGAACTTGCTGAATATCCTACCTAGAATTTCTTCCGTGTCGACTCTTCCATTGACTTCTCCGATTTCCGTAAGCGCCGAGTCGATTTCCTTGATATAAATTTCTGCTGGGGCCCTATCTTCCATCAGACGAATACATTGCTCTAGACTGTTAACAATGGTCGTAAAATGATAACGATTCCTTTCTTCTAGGATGACATAATCTTCGGAACTCTCTAAGCTTATCAGTTTTTCCGAAATTTTTTGAATTAGATTTTCTATTCCCTGCTTAGTCTTGCAAGACACCTCGCAGATAACTGTCCCGGGTAAGTTTAGATTCAAAATTTTTTCAGGAATCCAAGACGAATCCGCGATATCGATTTTATTTGCAGCGACGACCGCACCTTCTAATTTAGAGCGATTTTCTTCTCCAAAGATTTTCCAGTCAGTTTTTGCGGAAACGTCGATTACGAAGACTCGAACATCCGCCGAGGAAAATTCCTTTTCGCTCCTTTCGATTCCAAGCTTCTCGATCGTGTCAGAAGTCTTTCTGATTCCTGCTGTATCTGTTAATCGAATCGGGACCCCTTCCAGAAGGAACTCCTCGCTCACATAGTCTCTGGTTGTGCCAGGAATATCTGAAATAATGGATCGGTCTTTTCCCAGAATTAGATTCATCAGACTGGACTTTCCGGTATTCGGCTCTCCGTAGAGAACCACTCTGCTTTTCTCCAAAAGTATTTCTGCTTGCCTTGACCTTTTCAAAAGAGAGTCGCATATTTCTATGATTTTTAGAATTCGAAGTTTTCTTTGCTCAAAAGATTCATAGGTCAAATCTTCGGTAGAAAAATCGATTTCTGCTTCGCACTCGGCCTTTAGAGAAATCAACTGGCTACGCAAATTAGAAGCTAACCTTGAAATTTCTCCAAAGACGTTTTTTTGTGCGAGCTCTAGTTCAAATCTGGATCTTGCGCCGATTAGTCTTCCGACCGATTCTGCCTCGCTTAAATCCAGCTTTCCATTCAAAAAAGCTCTCTTTGTGAATTCTCCTTGTTTGGCAGGTCTCGCTCCGGTTCGAATGAATATTTCGATCGCTTCGCGTAACAAAATCGGATTCCCGTGCATATGGATCTCGCAGAGATCTTCTCCGGTATAGGAATTCGGTCCTGCGAAATACAAGAAAAGAACCTGATCCATTTTTCTTGGACCATCTTGAAACTCGCAGGTATAAGCGAATCTCGGTTTTATATTATGAAGTTCTAATTTATTTCCGTTTTGGAATAGATGTTTGGTGGAGATTGATAGAGCCTCCGGTCCGGAAATCCTGAGAATTCCGATCGCACCTGCACCGGAGGCTGTGGATATAGCTGTTATCGTGTCAAACACGTTCGAATCAGTAGTCGTTCACTTCCTCGAGTATGTCTCCGTTCGGACTCTTCTCGACCATATCTTTGTATTTGTGACGATCCTTCATGGGAATGATTCTTACTTTTTTGTAAGTACCGTTTCCTTCGGACCGTGTGAATACTTTCTCGTTTTCTTGAAGAGCCATGTGAACGATCCTTCTTTCAAAGGGATTCATAGGTTCTAAAAGCTTGGATTTACCAGATTTAGCCACAGAAGCCGCGACCGATTTGCTTAAGCGAACAAGAGATAGTTCTCGCTTGTCGCGATAAGATTCAGTATCGATCACGATTTTACGGCCGTGGCGAATCTTGCTGTCTACCATCAGATTCACCAAAAACTGGATCGCGTCCAAAGTCGCGCCCCGCTTCCCGATGATCAGTCCGGATTCTTTGCTTGATACTTCGATGTAGATTTTGCCGTCTACGTCGCCCATTCCTACCACTTCCGCTTCGATTCCCATCTTGCGGAGTAAAGTGATCGTTACTCCGTGGATGATCTTTTCCGCAGGAAGATCGTTGTTGAGTACAAAAGCTCGTACGACCGCAGGCTTTTTCTGAGTGAGCCCAAGAAACCCGGATTTACCGGATTCCACAGTCTCAAAGCGCACGTCACCCGGCTCTAGTCTAAGTGTTGTTAATGTTGTTTCTTCGGCTTCGGCTTTTGTCTTACCTTCCGCCTCGAAGATGTAGTTTTCCATATCGTATTCCTCGATATATGAGTTCAGGCCTTTACAGGCGTAGCATTCTTTTTCAAATGATTCGTAATCCACTGCTGTCCAATCGAAAGAAGATTAAAGATCGTCCAGTATAGTGTTACTCCGGATGGCATGCTCCAGAAAATGAAGATCATCATGATTGGCATTACATAAAGCATTACTTTTTGATTCGGATCCGAAGGAACCGAAGTCATTCTCGCGGATAAGAACTGAGTTCCTACCATCAAGAGAGCCAACAGATTCAGAGAGAATCCGGTTTGAGTCAAGAAAGGAATTGCTGGCGAAGTCCAAATAGAATCCGGTTCGCTCAAGTCGCCGATCCACAAAAAGGGAGATTTCCACAGATCGATTGTATCCGAAAAAGCGGTGTATAACGCTAGAAAAACTGGAATTTGTATAAACATCGGCAAACATCCGCCCAACTGCGAAAGCGGGTTCATGTTATGCTTTTTATAAAGCTCCATCAGTTTCTCTTGTCGTTTATTGGGATCTTTCGCGAATCTCTCGTTGATTTTCTTAATCTCTGGAGAAAGCTCCTGCATCCTTTTCATGGTCTCCGCTTGCTTTTGATTGAGCGGATAGAATGCCAGTTTGAACAGAAGCGCAAAAAGTATAATTGCAAATCCATAGTTCGGAACTGCATAATCATGGATCTTCTTCAAGAACCATACAATCCCGTTCCTTAGAGGAGTAGTGATCCCTTGGTTGAATGATTTATTCAAATCAGTACTCATACCTGCAAAAGGAGACTGAGGATTCTTAACCGGATCTAACTTTGAGTCTCGGAATAACATTCCGTCCCACTCGCGAATTCCGACGTAGTTCGCAAAATCGAGCACAAACGCTTTTCCTGGTTCCAGGATAATATTTCCGTAAGACAAGATCACTCCGGTATCGTTTTTCACTCGGTTGTCCAAGAGGACACCTTCTGCCGGATGATTCAGAGTATCCGCAACTGCGATAAAATACCTACTACCTGTACCGGCAAAATCCACACCTTCGCTGCCTCCCCAAATCGGTTTGAATCTATCGTCCCCACCAGGAACTCCGGTAAAATAATTTCCGATCCTTTCGAAAAATCCCCAGGCAGGTCCTCCATCAACGGAGTCACTCAAACTTCCATCGATTCTGTAGACTCTAAAGAATTTGCTCAATTCTTGGTCGTTTAAATCTCTACCTCTTGGAATCGGACCTATACTACCGTAGGTTCTTAAGTAGGCTGGATTTGTGCGATCGGCAAAAGTAATCGATTCCCTGCTAGTGTTTGTAAGAGAGATTTCAGTTTTGAAGTAATTTTCTCCGGGGAAGAAAATATAAGTCTTTTTCAGCAGTAACTTTCCATTCGGACTCACTGCAGAAAAACTATACGAGTTCGTTTTTTTATCTTCAATAACCGAAAAGTTCAGGTTATTCCATTCTGAAAGAGCCAATGACTCTTTGCTTTGAGCAAAGTTAAAGTCAAAGCCTTTGTTTCTAGAAAGTTCAACTGCATCAAACTTTTCGCCATCGATATCGATAACTTCGTATTCCCCTCGAACGAGGACTACTTCCTTACCTTCCGCATCTTTGTAATTCTTAGCGTAGAATTTTTCGATCCTTGCTCCTAAGCTTGAAAGTATTACAATATGTGAATGTGTTTTTACGGTGATCTTTTTTACATCTTTAGAGCTTACTTTAGGTGAAGTAGGCGCCAACACCGGTGGAGTTTTGACTGGCTCCGGCTTTACGACCTCTTTCTTTTCGGTTTCTGCTTTTTTTGGAGGAGGTGGTGGTGCAAAAAAGTAGTTTACTAAAGCGAAAACTAGAACGCTAAGCATTAGCGCGAGAAAAAGTCTATTTTGTTTTTCTTCCATTCCTATTTCCTTCTAGGGTTAGGGGGTAAAGGATCTTCGCCTGCGGCAAAAAAGGGATTACATCTCAAAATTCTTTTCGTAGTTAAAAACGCAGCTTCAAAAAAGCCGTATTCTCCGAAAGCCTGCATTGCGTATTCGGAACAACTAGGCGAATACCTGCAAGCCGGAGGAAAAGCCGGTGAAATCCACTTCTTATAGAAAGCGATAATTTTAATTGCGATTTGATTCATCGAACTTTGGCCAAAAGAGAACCCAGACAGGAAAGAAGTTCGGGATAGCCTATTTCCAAAAGTTTTGGTTTCGCAAGAATTGCCAAATCAAAGCCTTGGTTCATTTCAGGTTCAAGGTCCGAGATTGCGGCTCTGAGTCTTCTCTTGATCCTGTTTCTATGCACAGCTAAACGTACACTCCGTTCGGGGCAGTACAAGTAGCGATTTTGATCCGATCCGTTTTCTTTAAAAACTAGGGTAATTGGGAAAGTTGAAACCCTTCTTCCGGTTTGAAAAAGTTCTCGGATGTCCTTCCTAGATGTAAGTGTCTCTTTGATATTTCTATTAGTACTTTCTACCGATCTTTTCGTCGGAAACAGTCAGCTTATACCGACCCTTTTTCCTTCTGCGGGAGAGAGTCTTTCTGCCACCGGGAGTCGCCATTCTGGCGCGAAATCCGTGAGTACGGGCACGTTTAATCCGGCTGGGTTGATACGTTCTTCTCATATAGATCCCTGCGTAATATCTACGATTGCAATATGTGACCTGGGGAAGTTCCCCTCAGGTAAATTTTTCCCCTAGAATTCGGGAGTCAACCCGTTTCCCCAAGTTCTTTCAGATAGATCGGAGTAAGGTAGGGGGGAAAAAAGAAAACCCGGCGACGTCCTACTCTCCCACACAGCGAACCATGCAGTACCATCAGCGATGAGAGGCTTAACTTCCGTGTTCGGGATGGGAACGGGTGTGACCCTCTCTCTATAATCACCGAGAATCTTGTGGTCAATTTGTGGGTACCCTGTCCCTAGTCAACCATATTTCATGCAAAACGAACAGATTTCAGGTTATTGCAAATCGTTAAAGTCGATGCGTTCCTCATCCAAATTCAAGTGAGCCTGAATTGCGGATTCCGCGGCCACTAAATCGGAATATCCCGGAGAATTAGGTACCCACGGCATTAGGTGCCAAATTCCGATTAATTCCGAATCACCGCGGAGCGTAAAACTTTGGATAGGAAATGCTTGTAGATTGAACAAATAGGCGAGTACACCGATCGACTTGCGTTCCGTTCCCTTTAAAGCAATAGTTAGCGCATCTTGATCCAGAACCAAGCGGCTAACACGAATATGTCGAATGGACTGCTTCGGAAAAAATCTTTCTAAAGCAAGTAGATAAGACAAAAGCGGAATTCCGGTCGCATAACGAATTTTTAAACCGGTAGAATCCGCGTATAATTCCAATTTTTTTGTGAGCGAGAAGAGTATGCTCACAATTAGAATTCCCAAAAAGAAGATAGAAAATGGGACAAAAAACACCAAGGCAATATAGGCCGATTCGGAAAGTATCTGATGCGCAATGAACAACCAAGCACCGAAAAAAATTCCGAAGAACAATACAACGATTAGCTTGTCACGGATTGACTTGGGATTCATGACTTCGACTCTGGTTCCCTGTTCCGATCTTTCGATTTTTAGAAATCTAGAAGCCGGAGCTTCAAAAGGGAAGGAAGCTCCGCTGGCCTGTTTTTCTATCGTTGGATCTGAAGATTTGAATTCGGATGGATCGTACAAATTTTCGCCGGCATCGTTCTTGATCGGCAAAGGAAAAGCAGATCGGAACATTTGCATCGTTTCTGGTATATTGGCTGGATCGGAAAAACTCTCCAGTAAAAAGAACGACCCATCATTTCGAAGTAAATACAAATCAAAGTACTTTCTGGAGCCGGATCCGCTTGTGCTGGAAACACCTTTGAGTTCGGATCTTTTTTTAATGATGTAGCAAATGGCCTGTGAAAGATCCCAGCTTGTATCTGGTTTTTCAGTTTCCTTAATTCGCATCAAGCTAGAAGATGCATCGATTTCTAGTGTTCTAATTACGGATTTACTCTTATTGTAAGTAGAAATAGTAGTCGCGATAATCACGAACAAACTACTTAAGAAAAACAAAACGAAGATCGTAGTGTAAGACTCAGAAGCATCCGAAGATGCGAATAAAAATAAGAATCCTACGAGAATAAAAACCACTAGGAAAAATTGAATGACTAACAATAAACAGCCGGAAAAAGTTCCGGTTGCATAAGGATTCTTTGAAGTTTTTTTTAGAGTTCCTGACTCAAGCTTCCAATCTGACATGGCAACCTCAACTCATCTTTCCCCAATCCAAAAACTGCCCACCCGCCATCACCTGACATTTCGGACAAAAGAAGGAATCATAACCTAGGACATTGGCTCTTCGTATTGTGGTTCCACACCGAGGACAAGGTTCGTTTTTCCTATTTCTTACTTTTACGTGATCTCTGACCTTCACTTCTAGGGGAGCATTTTTCCTTCTTATATAATCGATAGATTCCGAAAGAACCTTTTTGATACTTTCGTAAAGTCTGGATTTGTCTTCTTGGCTTAACTTATTACAGGGAGTTTTAGGGTGAATTTGAGCTTCAAAGAGTACTTCGTCTGCATAAGCGTTTCCTAAAGCACTTAGCTTGGTTTGGTCCATCAGAAACACTCGAGTCTGCTGTCTCGTTTTTCCGATTAAGCTCAAGAATTCTTTTTCTGTGAAATCTTCAGAAAGTAAATTCACTCCTTGGTCGTTAAACTTAGGGATTTGTTTTAGGCTTTCAGAATCCCCAAAATAGACCTTGCCCATTTTCATATCGTCTATATAATTCAAAGTCAATCCATCGAATTGAAATCGAATGCATAAATCCTTTTTCTTATATTGCGGATTTAATGAAAATTTTCCGACGAGCATGCAGTGGATTACGATATGTTTGTCCCCAAACTCAAAATGCAAAAAAGGGCCGACTCTTTCTAAATTCTTAAAGGGAGCCCCCTTATAATTATTTTCAATTTCGATTCCATTTAAATTTCGAACTACCAGCGGTTCTAAAATTTCAATCGATTCGATTGTATGATTCTCTAATTCGGGAATCAATCTCTCTCGAATGACTACTAGATCAGGCAACTCTGGCATGGCTAAATTAAATTTTTGGTAAGGAACGAGTCAAGGAATTGTAAATAGAGAGGGATTTTATCCAGTGGAAAGTTTTCGTTCAAATCTGCGGTAATCAGAGCAAAATTGCAACTGTTAGAGATTCGGAGTCCTGATTTGAGAATCGAAATCTATTTCCTTTTTCTACTGGGAAGATATTTATAATATTCCACTTCGATGGTATTAATTAGAAAAGTATAATATTTTACCAGTTTTTTATCGTACTTTTTCTTTTGCACCTCGTTTCGCAAGAACTCACTAATCTGGTCTCGAATCAGAGGTGCCTTTAAATCGGCATGACTTAGAATGATCGAATTTGGCATTCCGGGAGGAACAATATCGTCCGGAATCGCGATCATAGCTGAGTTTTGTAGTAGGGCGTATTCTACAGTGGAAGCAACTTTATCGTCATCCGCTTCGGAACTTAGCTGACTTACACTTTGTCGAATGTTCTCCAAATTCTCCCAGATCTTTTTGCGCAGAGATTTTGAATCGTGAATCTTGTCTTGGATCTTTGTAAATCGACTAGGAAAAACAAAGCGACCCGCGCCCTTGGCGATCAGGCTCACTTTCTTTTCCTTTGCGGATTCTACTTTTCCAAAATGTTCGTCCTCGCTTCCAGAATCATCGGAATCGTAATCTCCGCCAGATCCAGAATAAGATGAACCCATTCCTAAAAGACCAGCACTTACACCTGACTTTGCTCCATTTTCAGTCAGGATCAGATCGCTTTTTTCTTTGTCCCTGAACCATAAAGCAAGAAGCACTGAAATGATGATAGAAACAGGTATTCCGACGAATATAATTCCGACCGTGTTAAAATGAACCGAAGCGATTAAAAAGAAAACCATAGTTGCGACGAAACCTAGCAAACCCATGGACAAATTTACTTTCTTTGCGATAGCTTCAGATTTCTGTCTATGCTCTACTTCTTGTTCCATTAAGAAAGAGTCTTGTTGTAACTTTACAATATGATCTGCTTTCAACTTGGAATTTAAATCCGGATGTCTTGATTTATTGAGATTTGCATTAATCTCTTTTGCTATATTCAAATCCCTCTCGAGCATGGGATTGATTCTGGCATCGGAAGTTAGCTTGTGTATAACCGCCGCCATATAGCTCGGATCTACCGAGAATACTTCGGTGCTTCCATTCGGATTCGTAATTTCTTTGAGTCCGAATTTTTGGCTGAGTCCATCAACGAGTTCTCTGGAATACAGAGTAATTTTATCCTGGTCCGTGATCCCAATTGCTTCTAATCTTTTACTCGGACTAAATTTATAAAGTGTCAGTCTATTTTGCGTATGCTCCGAAATCTGAGTCTGAATCCGATGTTTCAGACTTTTGAAAGCGTTCTCGGTTTTCCTCTCCGCAAGATTTGCTTTTTCTTGGATTAGCTTTTGCAAAATCTTGATCGAAAGACGACAAGTCTCGCCTATCCTTTTTCCCAGATCGTCTTTTTCACGATCAAACGGATAGTCTTCGATCAACTGAATCAAAGCAGAAACTTTTTCGCTGTTTTGCTTTTTGCCTGCCTCTGCCAATCCGTGAACAGATTCGAATTCTTGAATCTTAGATAAATACAAATTATAGCCGGCTCTCTGGGAAAGCTGCTTTAGATAGGTAAGAGCGAATATTTCTAATCCGGCAGCTTGGGCACGATAATGAGCGATGATCTCCGGTTGGTGTTCATAGGATCCATCCGGATTCAATTTTAGATCATCGATAATTACATGATAGTCAGGAAGTATTTCCGTAACTGCTTCTTTTGATTTTGCATAATTGGTAAAATCAGTCAGAAAGTCGTTCATCGGAATGTATGAAAAAGGTTGAAAGCCACGTTTTAGAAGACCGGCCATTTCCGAATCAAGAGAAGCCAACTTTGGATACAGCCAAATTTGTCCCGATTTGTTTTTATGAAGTACGATTGCTCCCGGATTCTCTTCGTCCAAGGTTCTTGGTTTTTGCGCTCTATTGTTGAGAATCAGATCGATCGTTTCTTCCGAAAATTCGAAGCAAGCTCTTCGAAACGGCGTCACATCCGTTTTAGCTTCCTTTTGAGGAGAAGCGAGTGCGATCTTGGCCATCACCTTATTTCCATTTCTTACTAAGAACGGATATAAATAGGCAGATTTATTTTGACCTCTTTTATCGAAATCTACGATTTGCTTAAGAGCGATGTCGACAGAAGACGGGGACTTGGCTTGCTCACTAAGATTTCGGTACTTGTTGAGCAAATCACTGAGCTTATCGAGTGTAAGTAGATAAGAAGGGTGAAAGCTTTTTGAACCGTGGTTTTCTGTCTTCTTATGCCAGTCTCTTAATTCGTCTAGAATGCATCTTGCGGTTGTGGAAATTCCTACCGCTCCATTGTTGAGAAAGATATAATCCGGCTGAAGGGACTGAATATCGGGCCCCTTAGACTGGCTAGATGATAACTCCTCAAAGGAGACCTCTTGTTCCAAAGCTTCCATCAACGCACCCGATTAAAATTACAATCCGAAGGATTGTTTTTTCGCCGTTTTCCCTAGTTACCAAATTCTCAGATTAAAATCCAAAATGAAACTCTTTTCTCAAATGTATTCTTGTAACACACTTGCAATTCTACGAATCCCTTCTTCTAATTCGTGATCTTCTCTGGCAAAGCTGATTCGAACACAATCATCCCCACTTGGGAGCTCCTCTAATCCTTTTGGATAAAAATGAGTTCCTGGAACTACGATTACTCCTGCCTTTTTCAAAGTGGAATATAAGTAGGAGATTCCTTTTTTTAGACCTTTGAATTTTACCCAAAGAAAGAAAGCACCTTCGCTTTCATGGATCAAATAATCCAGCTTTCCGCGCCATTCCCTTCGGATTGCTCGAATTGCAAGATCCCTTTTTTTCTCATAATAAGGCAGTATAAATTCCTTAGACAGTCTTCTCCATTCTCCAGATCGAAGGAACTCCAACCCTATGTACTGTCCTAGGCTTCCACTTGTTAAATTAATCACTGCATTTGCTTTCGAAACTGCAGAAATTAAATCTGGATTTGCTAGTATGAAGCCAGTCCTGACTCCAGGAAGTCCCACCTTCGATAAACTAAAAGATTGAACCATTCCTTCCCTGTGAACCCAATCCGTTTTCTTGAATTCTATTTTCGGAAACGGGCTGCCGTAAGCATTATCTAGAAAAAACGGAATTTTTTGATCCGAGCAAAATTCTGCGATTGTAAGAACCTCGTCTTCGGTTGCGACTCTTCCTGTCGGATTCGTGGGCCTAGAGAGTACTGCACACCCAAGCAAGCCCGACTTAGTTGCAGTTTTTTTCAAACCTTCCGAGTCCAGTTCATATCGAAAGCTGTCTTCTCCAGTAACCGATTCCAAAGCGGGCAAAGAAGTAATTGAATTCGGCTCGATCGGCTGATCTATATAGCCGATATATTCAGGTACGGATGGAAAAAATACATTTCTCTTAGTTCCATCGGGATAAAGCCCCGAAAAGAAATTGATCAGAATATAAAAAGCATTTTGAGATCCGTTGGTAATAATGAGATTTTCTTTAGTGATTTTTGCCCCGGTCTCCGAACTAAGAAGATTTGCCAGGGCTTCTAAGGTTTCCTGTTTCCCCGAAGGAGATTCATACGTGCTCAAGATCGAATCCCAACTTTTCTCCTTCGTAAATTTAGAAGTGATTTCCCTCCAAGATTCTAGAACTTCCGGGATTAGGGCGGGACTTCCTCCACCCAACATACAAGTCCCCGGTTCTATGTTTGCAAGATCCTCCATCAATTGGCCGATACCTGTCTGCCTTTCGAATCTAGATCCGAAGCTGGAATATAAGAATTTTGAACTCATTTTGGTTTACATTTTTCTTTTTGCCAATATTGAGAAAAGTGAATCTAAGTTAGTAAGGAAGTTTTTTCTCATAAAACTTCACGAAGTAACTCCGGAGAAACAATGACGGCCGATCTACTAGCTCCGAACTCTAAATGGGAATTATTTCACCCAGAATCCATCGAATTGCAAGAATTCTTAGAGGCGTATCCTTGGGACGCAAATTTATTGCAGCTCGGAGAACCTTTGGATTATCTCTGGAAGTTCGATCTTAATGCAAATCCTAGTGCACTCTGGCCCTGGCTGATAGATACTTCTTCGTTTAACAAAAGGATAGGAATTTCGGAAATGAAATTTTCTGAAATCGACGGAAAGCTTTTCGGCTCTTCCATAAACGCAGGCGTTTTGATGGAGTGGGAAGAAGTCCCCTGGGAATGGGAATACTGCAAACAGTTGAACAATGCCAGGATTTATTCCAAAGGATTTGCGCATTATGTAAGAACTAGATATCTTCTATTCGATAGCGGTAATGATACCAGTAGATTGTATGTGTATTTCGGTTGGATTCCCCGAAACTTTGTAGGACGTACCGTGCTGAAAATCGGCATGAAACAGCTCAAAAAGCAGTATGAAAAGGGCTTAAATGGAGTAGTCGCCGATATCCGAAAGGTAGATCAAAAAGGCTGGAGTGGACCAAATGCATTAAGCCTATTAAAGGAAGTTTCGAACAAAAAAAATCCAATCTTCCCCGCGCGAATCCAACAAATTCGAGTCGGCTTTATTAAAGAAGGCCAGAACAAAGAGCTTGTCGATCGGCTGCTCAACTACGTTCTAGATGCGGATGAAAACGATCTCTATAGAATCAGAGTTAAGACTTTGTCCAATGCTTGGAAGATTCCTTTGGGAGATCTTCTCTTACTCTTTTTGCACGGCTGCAGACTAGGCTTATTTAGTCTATCCTGGGACGTGATTTGTCCTCACTGCCGAGGAGTCCGAACCGAAGCGCTTCACTTAGGGGATCTTCCGAGCAGAGATTCTTGCGAAGTTTGCGAGATCGAATTTGAATCGAACCAGATCGACTCTGTAGAAATAACCTTCCATGTACATCCTTCCATCCGTAATATTCAGAAGAGATATTTCTGTGCGGCTGAACCTGCCACAAAAGCGCATATTCGTCTCCAAAAATACCTGGGAGCCAAACAAGAATATAACTCGAATCTAATACTTCCGAAAGGGCTATATCGCCTTCGCATGTTAGGTGAAAAAAAATACACTTTGTTAAACCTGCAATCCGGGATCGAAAAGACCGGATTTTCTTGGGAGCCTGACTTTGCAGCCGAACAAATCGATGTTTCGACAAATCCGCAAATACGACTCGTAAATTCCTCCGAAAAACCCGTTGGCTATATTATTGAAGAAAGAAAAGAGGATCAAGAAAGCCTAAGACCATCCGAACTTTTTAATTTCCAGAATTTTAGAGATTTATTTTCTGAGGAAGCTCTCTCAACAGAACTTCAACTAGACATCGGAGTGCAAACGATTCTATTTACGGACATCGTAGGCTCCACTCGGTTCTATGTGCAAAAAGGAGATACTGGAGCATTTTCCGAAGTGAGACAGCATTTTATAGAAGTGTTTCGGATTGTGCGCGAACACAATGGCGCAGTAGTAAAGACAATTGGAGACGCAGTGATGGCTGCCTTTTCTGCTCCCGTAGAAGCAATCGCGGCTTCCGTACAACTCCAAGAGCAATTTTCAGAACGGAACCCGAATACTCCCATCCGAATTCGGGTGAGTATACATAGCGGCCCTTGCTTGGCTGTAAATCTAAACAGTAACATAGATTACTTTGGAAATGCCGTGAATTTCGCCTCGAAGTTGCAGGGGATTACGGATTCGGGAGAAATCACTTTTTCAGAAATCGTATTTCGAGATCGAGAAGTTAGACGACTCATGGCTAAGGAAGGTTGGAAAGTAAAGAAAGTGCTATTTGAACTGAGCTGGACCGGAGATCATTCTCAAGTTTATAAACTGGTCACTGATCTCAAGGGGCATTCCAAGCAGGTGATTATTTCTTAAAACTTTACTTGCAATAATTTTATACCTTTGGGAAAAGAATGTTAAATATATATCATATAATAAATTTTGCATCCATTATAGAATCAAATAAAACTGAGGAACAGAGACAAAATGGCTTTAACGAATTTCGGATTCATTGTTACTGGAGATAATTTTACACAAGAACAGGGAACACAAAAGTTTCGAATGAAAGTAGTCGGAGTCAAGCACCCGGAGCAAGGGATAGAAGTCGCCAAAAAGATGGTCGCCGAAGGAATCCAATTAATCGAGTTGTGCGGCGGTTTTAGTCCGGTTTGGGCAGGTAAAATTATTGAGGCAATTAATTACTCAGTTCCAGTCGGAGTAGTCGCTTACGGACCCGAATCCATAGATAAGATGTACGAATTATTTGCCGTGTAAGTTCGAAAAGAAAGCAAATCTAAAAGACCGATATCTGAAACGAAACGACTTTTCAGTTCGGGAGACCGGAGGAAAAATGGAAGCATTACTGATTTCTAAAGTTCTTTTCTTGATAGGATGTGTTCCGTATATATTTCTTGGAACAGCACATATAGTTCTAACTTTTAAGGATATGAAAAAGTCTTCCGCTCTCTCTCCTGCAAATTTGAAAGTACGGACTTCTATGGAGGAATCCAATCTCAAGCTCACAAACGAAACCACTATCTGGAAGGCCTGGATTGGGTTCAATTTTAGCCACGGAATGGGTGCCGTTTTTTTTGGATTTATATATTTGTGGATCGGAATTTCAGATTTCGGATTTTTGCTAGCCAATTGGCTACTTTTGCCATTAGCGATTGTTATTTCTTTGAGTTACTTAATACTCTCTCTGCGATTTTGGTTCAGCAAACCGACCATCGGAATTTCGATTGCGAGCGTGATGTTTGTTGCCTCTTACGTAACAAGCTGGCTGATCCAGTAGCAGATCTCGCTTCGAACCCCTCGAAGGGAGCTTAGTACGGATAATTTTTACTGGAGACGCCGGGGTTCGCCGCGACGCGGTGCGACATCCCTGTCTGACCGGGCTCTGCGGCGTCTCGATCTTGTCTCGACACTTCGTGTGTCTCGACGCGCTTACTTACGCTCCCTATGGGTCGCTGATCGCGCTTACAAGATCTCGCTTCGAACCCCTCGAAGGGAGTTTAGTACGGATAATTTTTACTGGAGACGCCGGGGTTCGAACCCGGGTCCTATTGTGCTTCAGTAAAGCCTCTACATGTTTATTCGGTGTTTTTTGTTTAAAGAAACCTTAACCCACTGACAGGTGTGTTTTCTCGATCCAGTTCGTTTTCATCGCCCATTAGGAACCGGCAACCAACCGACGACGTCCTCCGTTTGAGTCAGACTTAAGGCCACCGGAGGAGTAAACCCTAAATCCGTAGCAGAGATTAAGCTGCTAGTGCTAATTCGTTGTTAGCGTTTATTGGTTTGAAGGTTTTTAAGAGGTCCCTCACCCCTACATGCCACTTTACCTAAACTACAACAGTCGAAACCAATTTCGTCCCCGTTGTTGATAGTTAGACAGCCATTTTGTCAAAATGTGCAAAAGATACAATGAGAAAAATGAAATTAGTAGGAGCCATTTTCGGACATAATGAACAAATTCTCGGATAAAATAGTCTTTCTCCAAACTTTCCCAGAGCCGTGCTCTTCTCCTTGAAAGCGCGGAACGCTTGTTCAACTTTTTCCGTAATTTTTTGACAAAAGTAAACTTTGGGCTTTTTTTGCTTCCATCGGAAAGAAGCAGAGACCGAAATTGTAACGAACAGGGTTTTAATTGAAGGGATTCAAATGCCAATCATCGACGAGTCATCTATTCAACCCAGAAAAATCGATTCGGTTAACCGGATCGGAGATGTGTTTCAAGGATTGTGGCGGGAAAACGAAATCTGTTTTGCAATTGCAGGCGGCGGTTGTAAGGCTTTTTACGGACTAGGAATCGGTAGTGAACTCAAGAGCTGGGGAATCAAATTAAAACAGGTTTCGGGTGTTTCGGCAGGTGCTGCGATGGTGCTATGTCTGCTCTCCGAAACAGAGGAAGAGACAGTAGCTTTCTTTGAAAATATCGTTCGAAAGAATCCATCCAATTTTTATATATCAAAGTTTTTTAAAGGTCAAAAAGCATTCCCACACGAGGATATGTACAGAAGGACGATCCGCTTCGGAATGGATTTTGATAAGATCCGACAATCCGGAGCAAAAGCATTTATACATACGATTCGTGCGATTCCAAAGGCTACTTCCCTAAAAAACAAATTCCGCCTAGCAAGGCTTATAGCAGAAACAGGCAGAGCCTTCATGGAAGATGAACGCGACAGATCCAAAGGGCTTCACACCGAAAGGACATTTCGTGTATTGCGAAGCTGGAACATGAAAGAAGTACTTTTCACAGAGGCAGACTTCAACGATCCAGTTTTGATCGAACAGATCATCTTGAATTCATCCTCTATTCCACCGATTGTTTCGTTTCAAAGCGATGGAAAGGAATATTATCTGGACGGCGGACTGACCAATAATCTGATGCTCGAAGCTTTTCCCCCAGGAGCAAAAATTATCGGAGTCCATTACGAAGAAACTACTCTGGTGGGTAAAGATAGGAGGCTACTAGACCGCTGTCTTTTAATCAAACCTTCTCAACAACTTCCGATTACTTCCTTTGATTATACAGATCCGGTCGGAGTTAGAAAAACTTTCGAACTTGGTAAATTGGACGCTCGAAGAAACAAAGAAATGATCCTAGATTACCTGACCAAGGACTGGGCCAAGAGGGCAGCAGCTTTTCGAGTTCCTAAGCTTTGGCATTAGAAATTCCTTGCTAGAGATACGCGAATCGAAATCCTAAGTTTTAGGTTTCGAATTTGTGACCCTCATCGATTCTAAAGAAATTATTACAGTTCGTAATGTAGTAAAAAAGTTCAAAGACATAGTCGCTGTAAACGATTTGTCACTTTCTATACGCTCCGGAGAATTTGTCGCCTTACTAGGACCAAACGGCGCCGGAAAAACTACACTTATCGAAATGCTCGAAGGAATCCAAAAGCCTGATTCAGGTGAAATCAGACTCTTAGGAACAACCTGGAAAGAAAAAGAATCTTTCTTAAGAGGCAAGATTGGTCTAGCTCTCCAAGAAACAAGATTCATGGATCGAGCCACCGTTTGGGAAACCCTAAAACTCTTCGGATCATTTTATAAGGCATCCGAAGAAAGATTATTAGAAATATTAGATTTAACGAAACTGACCGAAAAACAAGGCTCCTTCGTAAACGATCTTTCCGGAGGGCAAAGACAAAGGTTGGCTTTAGGCGTTTCCATTATGAATCGCCCCGAGATCTTATTTTTAGATGAGCCAACTACAGGGTTAGATCCAGCGGCTCGCAGAGATATTTGGAAAATTCTGGAAGATCTGAGAAAAGACGGAACCACTATGATTCTGACCACACATTATATGGAAGAAGCCGAAGAGCTTTGCGAAAGAATCATAGTAATGGATAAGGGAAAAATTCTAGACCAAGGAACCTTATCAGACTTATTAGGGAAGCTAGGCGGAGGGGAGATTGTTCGATTTTCTCTAGAAAACGGAACTGATCCAGAACCGCATTTGCCTGCCGAAGGACGTTCCAAATTTTACTGGAATGAAGGCACACACGAAGGAAGAATTTTCGTAGATAAGATCACGGAGTATCTTCCTAAAATGTTAGATTCATTTTCCAAAGGGAAGATCGTGCTCAAAGAGCTCGAATGCCACAAGAAAACTCTGAATGATCTCTTTCTATCGATGACAGGTAGGGGATTGGAAGAATGAAACAAATCTATTATCTGGTTTCTATCCAATTAAAAGAATTCTATCGCGAACCTGGAATCATTTTTTGGGCGTTTGTGTTTCCTATTGCGATTGCTGGAGTTTTGGGACTTGCATTCGCTTCCAGTGGAATTCCTGAAACTAGAGTGGCGGTGATCTCTAATTCGCCCAACTCAAAAGAACTCGCGTCAAGAATTGAAGCCGCTTTTGCAAAATCTGAAAAAGAGAATTCTACCGGACTCGGAATCATTCAACCTAGAATTCTTACGATAGAAGAAGCAATTCAAGCACTGAAAAGAGGAGAACTCAATTTATTCGTTCAAGAAGATGCCGCAGGTACTTTAGAGTTTTCTTTTGATCCAAAAAACGCCAGCGCTCAAAGGGATTATCTGTTGCTATCAAACGCTTTACTTTCTCAAGAAGAGAAGCATACAGAATCCAAAATAGTTACTCTCGATTCCAAGGGAACCAGGTACATAGATTTTTTGGTCCCGGGAATGCTCGCAATGGGAATCATGAATTCCTGTCTCTGGGGCGTAGGCTGGAATTTGATAGAAATGAGGATGAAAAAGCTGCTTCGGCGGATGTCAGCCACTCCTATGAATAAGCTGGGTTTTGTATTATCTTTCTTTGTTACAAGGTTTATCGTTACGACGATCGAATCCATTTTTCTTTTGATCTTTACATTCTATTTTTTTGATAATGCTTTTTTTGGATCTGTGTGGGCCGGCCTACTCATATTTGTCACCGGAAATTTTGCATTTGCTTGTATTGGAATTTTCGTAGGCTCAAGAGCTCAAAATTCTCAAGTCGGAAACGGATTGGTAAATGCGGTTACCTTTCCTATGATGGTATTATCCGGAATCTTTTTCAGCTATAAGAACTTTCCAGAGACAGTTTTGCCGGTCATTCAGTACTTACCTTTGACCTTGGCGGCAGATTCCTTGAGAGCAGTATTCATAGAGGGTGCTGGGTTCTTGCAGGTGCTCGCTCCTTGTGGGATCTTATTTTTGACAGGGACCTTTTTCCTTGCTTGGGGATTACGAATTTTTAGGTGGTCATAAGTTCGGCTTAGAATGCTATCTCCTGTAAATCAATGGTTCTATGAGAAAACTCTCAAACCGCTACTATTCAATTTAGATCCGGAATCGGCTCATACTCTTGCAGTCAAACTTTTGGAAGTTACAAAAAGATTTCCTTTTGCGTTTCCTATTTTAGAAAAACTCACGAACCTACAAAGTGAGAGGCTAAAGACTCAAGTAGCGGGCATTGAATTTTCCAATCCGCTAGGACTGGGCGCCGGCTTTGATAAAACAGGAGAACTCTTTCCTTTTCTTTCCAGACTAGGATTCGGGTCTATAGAAATAGGAACCATCACTGGACAATCCCAACCTGGCAATCCAAAGCCTAGAATCTTTCGATATCCTGCGGACCAAGCACTGATCAATCGAATGGGATTCAATAATCCAGGGGCAGAAAGAGTCTCAGGAACACTTAAGTACCAGAAAAAATCTGTAATTAGAGGAATCAATGTAGGAAAAACCAAAGTGGTTTCGGAAGAGGATGCAGTTTTAGATTATGTGTACTCTTTGGAAAGACTTGCGCAGTACGCTGATTATGCGGTGATTAATATCTCTTCACCCAATACTCCTGGCCTAAGGAACTTTCAGAAAACGGAGAACTTCCAAAAGTTGATTTCCGGAATTCGGAAAGGACTAGGCGGAAGTTTCCCTGTTCCTACATTTGTAAAGTTTGCTCCTGATATGACGGACCAAGAGCTAGAAGACTTGATCGATTGCACCTTAGATCTGCAAGTTGCTGGTATCGTTTTGACGAATACTACCGTGGATAAAACTGTTCTGAAGCAATATCCAAACGTAGAGTCAGAAGGCGGAGTTTCCGGAAGACCGCTCAGAAAAAGGTCTACGGAGATGATTCAGGTTGCCTATCGCAAACTAAAAGGAAGGCTACCTATTATCGGCGTCGGAGGAATTGATTCCGGGGAATCAGCTCTGGAAAAAATTCTGGCCGGAGCTGATTTAATTCAGATCTACACCGGTTATATTTATCAGGGACCTTTTCTTCCGGTTCGTATCCTGGAATACATTGATTCAGTGTTACATAATACCGGAGCAAAGTCGATTGCCAATTTAGTAGGTGTTGGAAAGCTGTAATTTATTGACTGATTTTCTCCCGTTGAGGCTCAATTCAGTCTGATTTCCAATTAATAAAGATAGATTCAAAGATCTAGTCTAAGTTTCGCCGGAGGTGTGGATGAAATCCCCCAAAAAAATAGGAATCAATTTCTTATTGTTTCTCATTTCCATTTTGCTTTGGAACTGCCCGAAGCCGCCAAACGGAGACCAAGATTTATTCACCAAATTATTTCTATTAAACGAAATCAAATATTCCTGTGATCCTTCTGAAAATGTAAGGACAGTGACTCCAAGCCAGCCTACTTTTACTACAAGTTCCGCAGCCACTTATAATACTTTCGATTCTGCTGTAGCTTCCTTTGGAACCATCTTTTTGAGCGGTAGTGAAACTTGGACCGGACTCGGAAAAGATCACCCAATGGGCATCCTCTACGCGACCCAGTTGCAGCCTTCGGCGGGTACTCCAATAATGTCCGGAGTTTGGTGGTGGCAAACCGGCTCGAATTTTTCTCCGATCGTCAAAAATGACGCAGCAGGATCTTTTTCTACATCTACTGCGTTTCCGGTAGGATCAGTGCCTGGTTATGCAGCGCCAGGTTCCGGATATGATAACTTCGGTTCGAACAGTCAGCTAGTCACTGATTTTATTAGCGGCCAGAGTACTTCTTCTCAATCCATTGCTGGCACAAAAGTTATCAACGATATTCCACAGACTTGTGAAGAATATAAATTTCGTCCGGAAGGCGGAGGATTATTCGGAAGTTCTACCACTGGCTTGAATAAAGTTTGGGAATCCAGAAAGAAACTCACGATTCGTTTAATCGAAGTGAATAACGGCGCAAATCATGTTTTCTCCAACTCTCCGTTCTTTACAGGTTTGGCCGGATCCAATGCTTTGACTGACCGTATCAAACAGATCTTTTCTCAGAATACCGTAAAGATCGATGTGACTTTCGAGGTACTACAACTCGACGTCTCTGGATTAGCCGGATTCGGCGCCTGTATGACAGGAGCGGGAACCGTGTATCAAATCGGAAATATCAGCGATGATAAAGCGGTTGGTCCGACTGCTTGCTCTCTCGCTCATCTTTATACAAGCACTGGTGCAAATCAGAACCAGCTTGCGCTCAATGTCTTTTTTATTTCCGACCTTTCAAGTACAGCACCCTCGCAGCTTCAAGATGCGCTTTTAGGAATTTCCGCTGGAATTCCCGGATTGCCTGCTGTAGGAACTCCTATGTCCGGAATGTCTGTGTTCGTAGAAAATCACCGCAGTTCGGGAGCATATAGAGATGATCTAAGCGCCGCGGATCTAAAGTTTATCGGAAATACGATCGCTCATGAAGGGTCCCACTTCTTAGGATTGTATCATCCCATCGAAATCGATCAGAGCTCTGGAGTTTTTAAGGATCCTTTACCGGAAACTCCCGAGTGCCATGATGCAAATGGAAACGGAAGCATTTCGATTTCGGAATGTCTAGGAGCAGGTTTCTTTAGTTCGGGAGGATTGAACCTAATGTTTCCACTCGGTAGTGGAAACATAGACCAATCCCAGCTCACTGGAGAACAGGGTTGGGTTTTGCGCTCCAATCCTTTAGTATATTAATTTTTAGGAATAGAAATGAGAAAGCAATTCATCCAAACTATTTTTCTAATTCTTTTCAGCCTGAGTCTTGCTTCGGGTCTGTCCCTCTCAAGCCTAACTGCACAGACTCTAGACGCAAACTCTCTGCAAAAAATTCGAGAAATTATTTCTGAAACACGACATCCTGATATCGAAGATCAGTACAACAGAGTCATTTCAGTTTCCTCTAGAGCAGACGAATACTTAGGAGCACTTCTAAAAACGGAAGGTCTCCGAGTTTACGAGAAAAAAACTATACTGGAAATTTTGAGCAGGATTGGTTCCAACTCCGCGATTGCAAATCTGGAGAGTACGATTTCGGATGAAACCGGTCATCCCTCCGTTCGAAACTTTGGTCTTTCTGCGTATACTAGAAATCTCGGACAATCAAACAGAACAAGAGTAGAAAACTATTTGAGACTTTTTTCCAAGCACCCGGTTTTGGGAACGAACTCCGTAGACCAACTCGGAAAATTAAGAAGTGGGTTCTATAAGAAAAATTCCTTATCTGGAGACGGCAGGTCTATCGAAAAGACTAAGATCGGAACCGGACAAATCAAAGACTTAAAGCAGAACCTTAGAAAAAAGGAAAGTAATTAACGCAACCTAATCTTCGTTTACTTTGCACTTTCCTTTGTCTCTCCATTCAATTTTCCAAGTTTGCGCGTTCGCCTCTTTAAACAGGCGGACCACAAATTCGGAACAAATCATTTTCTGATTTCCATCATTAAGTTCGTACTCACCTTCGTATCTGTACCAAAATTTTTCTTTGCTCAAAGTCAGATTCTGTCCAAACTCAGGTTCACTCAGCCGAATCGAATCGACTGTCTTATTTGCTCCCTTCTCTTCTAAAATGGAAGCTTCGATCATTTGGTAAGCTTCTTCCTTTTCCGGAGGTTCCTTACCTGGTTCTGTCAATAGCATGGATCTTCCCATGCCCATTTCCGTAAAATACCAACCTTTGATTCGATTGAACTGATAGTTCACACTTACTTCAGTTCTAGTGGTTTGGCCTTCTTTTTTTTTGGCTGTGACTAGGAAGGAGAACTTATAGCGCATTTCTGGAGTAGAGCCCTCTTCAGGATTCTCTTTTTGCACGAGCTTAGGTTCGCCTGTTAATTCAGAAGAAAGAATTTTGTCTCCTGGGAACCTTTTACTCCATTGTAACTGCAGCTCTTTCTTGGCCTTTTCCTCATCCGGCGGACCAGAAATTTCTGCTGGCAGGAATCGGGCGAAGAAAAGTAGGAGGATCGCTCCTGCGATCACGGGCACCCGTTTCATAGAAACGAAGTTGTATCCGTAGAAAGTTCCTTGTCAATGAATTTCCAACTTACATCTTTCTACGAAAGGCGACCCAAAACTTGAAATCAATTCACCTCATAAGACACTCTAAGTCAGATTGGGAAACTAAATTCTCAAGCGATAAGGAAAGACCTCTTTCAGATCGAGGCATAAAGAACGCGAAGTCACTACGAAAGTACATAGAAAAATTTGAGTTTTTCGTAGATCTGGCATTTATTTCTTCTTCAAAAAGAACAACGGACACCTATCGAATTCTGACAAAAAATCTGTCTATCTCCAAACAAGCCAAAGTGTCGGATGAAATTTATGAATTCGAAGCCTTAGATTTTATCAAAATGTTACAACGGATCGATGAGAAGAAAAGTAGCGTCCTATTGCTTGGTCATAACCCGAGCTTGGAAGATTTAGCGAATATGTTGGTCGTGGGTTCGGATTCTCGTACTCCTTCTATATTTTCTAAATTTCCTACTTCGTCTTTTTTAAGTCTGTCTTTAGATTCCGAATCATGGGAAGATGCCGGGAACAAACTATGCCGAATCGAAAGATTTTGGATCCCTTAATGAACTATGAATCTAAACTCTGAAGACTCGATGCGTGTATTGTTTGATTCAGTTCAAATTCAGAATCGAATCAAAGAATTAGGTTCAGAACTGGGAAAGGACTACCAAAGAAAGAATCCTATTTTCATTTGCGTACTCAAAGGCGGGCTTTATTTTTTCTCGGATCTGACACTATCCATTCCTTATTCCGTAGAGATTGATTTTATCCAAGCAAGGTCTTACCAGGGAAAGAAATCGACCGGTAAAGTAGAATTAACAAAAGATATAGACTCGGATTTGACGGATCGACATGTAGTGTTAGTCGAAGACATTGTAGATACGGGACAAACTTTGAAATTTTTGATTCGTCATTTACTCGCGAGAAGTCCGCTTTCTCTTGAAATCGTGTCTCTGTTATTTAAGGAAGAAGCGAAATCTGTCGAGTATCCAATAAAATATATCGGATGGAAAATCCCACGAGACTTCGTGGTAGGCTACGGCTTAGATCTAGATGGAAAGCATCGTAATCTAAGCGGTATCTACATCTTGGAAGAAAAAACCTAGAACGAAATCCCTGCTACTGGTAGCGAAGATTTTGCCATCTCGATTGTATCTCTATCGATTATTTTCGTAGCTTCTACAACGGCATTCTTTTTCAGTACGAGAAGCACATTAGATTCAGTTTTCAGAGTGTCTACGGATACCTGCTCGAGCTTTCCGGTCTTGTAATTTTCAGCAAAGATCTCGCCCTTGTGATCTTTCAAAAATACAAAACGAGTGGCTTCCCCAGAATTTGACTTCCAATCAAATACAAGTCGATCTGCTTCCCAAGTGAGTGTCGCAGTTCCTTCAGGTCTTTGCAAAGTTTCCTGTTTGAACGCTTGTCCTTTTTCCCCGCCAGAACCTGTAGAACCACCGCCACCGCCGCTTCCGCCACCGAGTGGATTGGATCCTGTCCAGAATTCGATGACGTTAAATACGATCCAATCTGCAAGTACCGCGACCAGATACACCGGGAAAACGATTAAGAAAAAAGTGACAACACTTTGCAAGAATTTGGTGGCCGTAGCGTTTTGCATTTTGACCTGCCCATTCACTTCTTTTACCTTTTCGAAGATTGCAAATTTGCCGTAGCAATTCGCTAACGACCCTATGAAAAATGAGCAAATCATCGCAATCAACGTAGCTCTTCGTAAAAAACTTGTTTTTATCATTTGTTTCCTCTCCATATTGGGTTGAACAAGCAACGGAATTTCAAATGGAACACCATTCGTTTAGCCTACTTACTGATATAGCTCTTAGTATAATATTCGCGACCATTTTTTCCCATATTGCGAAGATCCTGAAACAACCATTGATTTTAGGGTATGTGATTGGAGGATTATTTCTCGGTCCGAGCTTGGGAATGGGCTGGGTCCAAAACGAAGAAAGCATTGAACTCATTTCCGAAATCGGGTTGATCCTTTTACTTTTTATCATCGGCCTGGAAATCGATTTGAAAGAGCTCGCAAGAATGGGTCGTTCCATGTTTTTGCTCGGAGTCATTCAATTTTTTTTCAGCGTGGGGCTTGCTTGGTTTGCGTTCCGAAATTGGTTCTCGAGCGCCGGCAATTTCGATCTTCTATATTTTTCCATCGCACTTGCTCTTAGTTCCACAATGATTGTCGTAAAACTTTTGCACGACAAATTTGAAATCAGCACCATTGCAGGTAGACTCACGATAGGAGTACTTGTTCTTCAAGATATTTGGGCGATTTTATTTATGGGAATCCAACCAGATTTGCAAGACCCGAAAATTTTGAATGTGTTAGGTTCCTTGGGAAAAGGATTGGCGTTGGTTGGATTTGCATTTTTAATCAGTCGCTACGCACTTTCTAGACTCTTTTTAAGTGCGGCTTCCAAACCAGAATTGATCCTGATTACTTCGATCGCATGGTGCTTCTTTCTGTGCGGCGTCGCAGAAAAGTTGGAACTCTCAAAAGAGATGGGCGCATTGATTGCCGGAATCAGTATTGCCGCTTTTCCTTATGGCGCAGATGTGATCAGCAAACTGGGAGGAATCCGGGACTTCTTTATAACTTTGTTCTTCGTAGCATTGGGAATGAAAATTCCGAAGCCTGGTTTAGAATCACTAGGATTTTCTATGATCGCTGTACTATTTGTGATCGTAACCAGAATTCTAACAGTGGCGCCTACTGTGTTCTTTTCCGGAAAAGGATTAAGAGCTGGGATTATCGCCGGATTGAATCTGGCTCAAATATCCGAGTTCTCTCTCGTTATTCTTGCCCTCGGCGTTCAGAAAGGTCATATAAGTCACGGGCTTCAGGCGAACGTTTTAACTTCCATGATCTTGGCCTCGATTGCTTCTACTTATATCATTTTATTCAACGATAAAATCGCCCGTGGAATATTATGGTTTTTGAATCTGTTTGGATTGAGAGAAAGAAAAGAACCGACTGAATCCGAAAGCACAGGGACAAATAAAAGAGACATCGTTATCTTGGGCTATTTTAGGATTGCCCAAGGTCTCATCGAAGGAATTGAAAGAACCAATCCTTCTTGGTTGAAAAGAATTTTAGTAGTAGACTACAACCCTGTTTATCGACTTTCTCTGGAAGCCAAGGGAATCCGCTGGGCATATGGAGACCTCGCGAATCCCGAGAGTTTGCACCATTTAGGAATCGAAGAAGCGAAATATATAGTCTGTACGATTTCGGATATGATTCTAAAAGGCACGACCAACCGTCGTCTCTTCGAATCCTTAAAGCAGATCTGCAAACACAATCAGCCTGACTATGTACTAACTACGGATGATATTGAAGAGGCCGAACTTCTCAAAAAGAATGGCGCAGCCCACGTTGTGATTCCGGGAAGACTCTCAGGATTTTCACTCCTTGAGGAACTCAAAGGAATGATACAGGATGGAAAAACCGCACCCACAAGTTCAAAACCGCGGCCCAAAAAGTCTATCAAATCCAATGTAAAGAAAGGGTCGAAAACAAAGGGCTCCCAAAAAAGTAAATAGACCTCGTCTAAAAGAATAGGAAACCGTTGTGATCGTTCGCTCGCCCTGCACAAAACTCTGTAGATTGGATCCTGAGTCGGGATTTTGCGAAGGTTGTTATAGAACCTTGCAAGAGATCGCTATGTGGACTGCTTTTTCAGAAGAAGAAAGAAAGAGAATTCGTGCAGAATTGATCGTTCGCAAAGAAAAGATTTCTGGAACTATTTCTTCCGAGAAAACTTCTTAGCAGATCCTTTTAAACCCTGCTTCATTTTCGATTTTGCTTCCGCCGTCCGACCTGGTTTCGCAATTGTTTTGAGAGAACTAGATTTGAGAACTTCGCGCTTTTTCTTTGCGCTTTCGGTTTGCAAGGCTCCGATCCTTTTTGCAGTTTCCAAATATTCTTCTACGGTTTGTTGGGCTGCGGCCTTCCAAGAATATTTTTCCGAATTTTTTTCACCTAGATCCAGTCTGGATTTTAGAAGCTTCGGTTTGGATAATAGCTCGAGCAGTCCAGTCTCGAACATGTCGCTATCATCCGGATGGAAATAAAATGCGGAATTTCCCAAAATCTCTGGCATTACACTTGCGTTAGAAGAATAGACCGGACATCTGCAAGCTTGAGCTTCGACTGGTGGAAAACCAAATCCTTCGTATAGAGAAGGAAAAACTAACATTGCTGCCCTCGAATATAATAAACCTAGTTCAGAAAGTTCTAATTTAGGTAGAACCCGAATTTGATCTTCCCAACCTCCTGATTCTTTTTTTAAATATTCCGGCAGAGTCCCTTCTGCTCCAGCGATCACCCATTTCTTTTCTAGTTTTCCAAGAGACCATAGTCTTTTGAAAGACCTCAATACAAAGTCTAGATTTTTGTGCTGCTTGCCTATACCTACACTCAGCAAATACTCTGGCTCAAGTGAATACTTTTTTAGAAAGTCGGAGCTCTCCGATTTTTGGGTCGGATAGAATACTTCTCGATCTACTCCATTGTAAATCGTACGAACTCGATCATTAAAAAAGCCAAATACGTTTATCAAATCAGTCTTTGTAAAATTCGAGACTGAAATAATCTTTGCAGCTTTTTGCTGAAGGAATCGAAACAAGATCCTCATATAAGCTTGTTTCAAAAACGAAGAGTGAAACTGCTTCATTCGGAAAGGAATGATATCGTGGACGGTTACGATCGATTTTTCTAAATAATTGAGCGGCGCATTAAAGTGAGGGATATCCAACAAATGAAATTCGCGAAGTTTCTCGGGACCGATTAACTCCTTAATTGAGTAGATCCCGCTTGTATAAGATTCAAATTTATAGTGGGACAAGACTTCGGTCGGCAATTGCTTCTTAAGAAGATTAGAGTCGCCAAACAACGTGATTTCGATCCCTTTTTTACTTGAGATAGTCCCTAACTCTCGGAGCAAGCCACGGATTCTCATTCCAATCCCGGAATGAGCGATCATGCGCGCATCATAGGCCACTTTTAAAATCGGGGGAGCCTTTTCCATAGTAGGATAAAATCGAACATGTGGATGAAATATCAAGCGATTCTAAATCTCTTGGAATCATCTTTGGAAATCCAAATACTTTTCACCTTGAAATGACATTGGGTTCGGACAGGTTTGTCCGAATTAGCGTCTAAAAAGAGTTCACAGCTTCTAAAAAATAGAATGGGGTAACCGGAGCTGGCGAAGGGTTAGAAGGTTCGATTTGGAACAAGAAGTGATTAATATTTTGAAAGAGATTGGCGAAGATCCGAATCGCGAAGGTCTGATCGACACGCCTAAACGGGTAAAGAAGGCCTATGAGTTCTTAACATCCGGTTATCGTGCAAATATTGAAACCATTGTGAATAATGCAATTTTTGAAGAAGATAGCCAGGGTATGGTTCTTGTCCGAGATATAGAATTATATTCTCTTTGTGAACACCACATGCTTCCGTTTTTCGGAAAAGCGCATGTCGGATATATTCCGAATAAGAAAATCATCGGGATTTCAAAAATTCCAAGAATCGTAGACGTATTCGCGAGAAGACTCCAAGTTCAGGAAAGAATGACCGAGCAAATTGCATATGCATTGATGGAGGTCCTAGATCCTCTTGGAGTTGCGGTCGTTATTAAAGCCAAACACTTGTGCATGATGATGCGCGGAGTCGAAAAGCAAAACTCGGAGTTATTCACCTCGTGTATGTTAGGGGAATTCAAAACCAACATGGTTACTAGAAGCGAATTCTTGGATCTAATTCGCACTGGCTCTACCTAGTCGTTGGTCGAAGTCCAATTTAGAGATACTTTTTTATTCCTAGTCTACCACACGAGAATTGGTAGACAGAAGCTTCCTTTTCTAAATGCTTTGGGATTCGAGGTAGGCCTGTGGCTGAGGAAAGAATCGTACAACCTTTTGCTGACTTTAAAAAAACTGCGAATATTTCTTTAAAAGACTATAAAGCGCTTTATAAAGAATCCATTGAGAACCCTAAAAAATTTTGGGCACGTGAAGCTTCGAACAGACTTCACTGGTTTAAGAAATGGGATAACGTCTTTGAACATGATTTTCCAAATGCAAAAATTCAGTGGTTCAAGGGTGGAAAGCTAAATGTATCCTACAATTGCCTCGATCGACATATAGATACCCCTCTAAAAAACAAGGCTGCGATCATTTGGGAAGGAGACGATCCTTCCGAACAAAAAGTCTACACTTATCATGATCTTTATCGCGAAGTAAATAAGTTCGCGAACGTATTAAAGAAATTTGGAGTACGTAAGGGAGATCGGGTACTTGTTTATCTCCCGATGATCCCGGAGCTTACAATTTCCATTCTGGCATGCTCAAGAATCGGTGCGATTCATTCTGTTGTGTTCGGTGGATTCTCGCCCGAGGCGTTGCAAAGTAGAATCGAAGACTGTCAACCTTCCTTGATCATTACCGCTGATGGTGGATTCAGAGGTGGAAAATCTATCGATCTGAAAAAGAACGTAGACGAAGCACTCAATTCAAGTAAGAAGAAAGTAGAAAATGTAATCGTAGTTCGAAGGACGGGGCAAGAGGTCAGCAAAGATTGGAAGGAAGGTAGGGATTATTGGTGGCACTACCAAATGAACAATCCAGAAATTCCTTCTCACTGCGAACCGGAGCATATGGACGCGGAAGATCCGCTCTTTATTCTTTATACCTCGGGTTCTACAGGAAAACCAAAAGGTGTCATGCACACTACTGGAGGATACCTCCTTGGAGTGACCATGACATTTCATTATATTTTCGATATTAAGCCAACGGATACCTATTGGTGTACTGCCGATATCGGTTGGGTCACTGGTCATAGCTATCTCGCGTACGGACCCTTATCAAACGGTGCCACATCTTTGATGTTTGAAGGAGTTCCTACCTTTCCAGATCCCGGAAGATTCTGGGACGTGATTGATAAGCACGGAGTTACGATTTTTTATACTGCTCCTACCGCCATTCGCGCGCTTATGAGGGAAGGAATTTCTCATATAGAAAAGAGAAATCTAGAAACCTTACGCCTGTTAGGTACTGTTGGAGAGCCAATCAATCCGGAAGCTTGGGAATGGTATTTTAAACATATTGGGAAGTCTAGATGTCCGATCGTAGATACCTGGTGGCAAACCGAAACCGGAGCCATCATGATTTCTCCTTTGCCTGGAGCGTTTTCTTTAAAGCCAGGCTCCGCGACACTGCCATTTTTTGGAGTTCAACCAATCTTAGTGGATGAAAACGGAAAAGAGATTCAGACCAAGGGAGAAGTGTCTGGAAATCTTTGTATGAAATCTCCTTGGCCTTCCATGATGAGAGGGGTTTACGGAGATCCACAACGATTTTATGATACGTATTTTTCCACTTACAAAGGATACTATTTTACCGGAGATGGGGCAAAGCGCGACAAAGACGGCTACTTTTGGATCACTGGTCGAGTCGATGACGTAATCAACGTCTCTGGACACAGAATCGGTTCTGCAGAAGTAGAAAGTGCTTTGGTAGAAAATCATTCGGTGGCCGAGGCCGCAGTTGTAGGATTTCCACATGACATCAAGGGCCAGGGAATATATGCTTATGTTACCGTGAAGCAAAGCGTTACTACGAACGATGAGCTTAAGAAGGAGCTAATATCTACTGTAGAGAGGGTCATCGGTAAAATAGCGCGACCTGACATTATTCACTGGGCTCCGGGTCTTCCGAAGACAAGGTCCGGAAAAATCATGCGAAGGATCCTAAGAAAAATTGCCTGCGGCGAATTTGACGGCCTAGGCGATATTAGTACCTTAGCGGATCCTAGCGTTGTAGAAAAACTGATCGAAGACAAGAAGAAGTACCACAGTTGATTCGAATAGGTCCTAAAAGAATCATTTGCTTAACCGAAGAAACAACGGAGCTCCTTTATCTTTTAGGCGAGCAAGAGAGAATTGTAGGAATTTCCGCTTATTCAGTTCGTCCTCCTCAAGCCAAAAAAGAAAAGCCCAAAGTCTCTGCGTTTATTAGCGGGAATGTAAAGCGAATTAAGGAATTGAAACCGGATTTGATTATCGGTTTTTCGGATATTCAGTCCGAACTCGCGCGAGATTTGATCAATGAAGGACTGAATGTTCTGATCACGAATCAAAGGAATCTTAACGAGATCTTTGATACCATCCAGTTGATCGGATCAATCGTCGGCAAATTAAAGGAAACGGAACAGCTAGTAGATCGATATAAAATTGAATTAGAAAAACTAAGCAATCTCTCCAAAGGAAAATATAGACCTAGAGTTTTTTTCCAGGAATGGGATCATCCAATTATCACGGGCATTTGCTGGGTTTCGGAGCTACTAGAAATTCTTGGTGCCGATGATTGCTTTGGATATTTAAAGGATAAAGCGCTAGCAAAAGATAGAATCGTCACTTTGCAACAAGTGGAAGCGGCTTCCCCCGAGGTGATCATTGGATCTTGGTGTGGAAAACCGATGGACTGGAACTGGATCCGGTCCCGAGAAGAATGGAAAGATTGCCCAGCTATCATTCATGACAAAATTTTCGAGGTGGACCCTTCCATCATTTTGCAACCTGGACCAGCTCTCTTCGAGTGTGGAATGCAAGAATTAAGCAAAATCATCGAAGTTTCCAGAACAGAAGAAAGAATAGAAACATAAGATTGCTCGTCTAAAATTTCTGAGCAGCGATTTGAGGAGAGAGAATTCTTTAGAATTCTGTCTCCTGTTTAGCTTGGAAAGAAATTTCTCAACTGTCACTTTTAACGTGATCAAAAATTAGAATTTCTTGTAGGAATATCTGCTCGAATACCCGATTATTTAACGGTTCGAGGAAAGAGATATGGACGAGAAAAATGCCGTCTTACAAGCCGAAGAATCTTCTATCCAAAAGATCTGGAAAGATGGCGCAGTCTTAATTAATAAGATCCGTTTTGGTCTGGTTATTTTATTCAGCCTTTCCCTAGTAGCAACATACAAATCCTTCAATCCAGTACAGTTCTCGATCCATGTCCTCGCCACCGCAATAATGGCCTTTTATTGCTTTCTAGGTTTTATCCTTAACAGAACAGGAAAAATGCCCGTTGCATTTCAGAAATCGTTGGTGTTCCTCGATGTTTTTTTGTTCAGCGGGACCCTAATTTTTGACGCAACCGTAAGTCCTGTCGTTGCCTCGAACGTATTGAAAAGCGTAATCCTGTACTACATATATTTCTATATTATGATATACTCTTCCTTTTTGGGAGAAAGGCGATTCGTATTAATCATCGGGGCTTTGTCAACTGCAGGTTCGGCAACCGTTTTCATAGTTTCGCTTTTCAATGGAATAATATTAAGCGAAGATTCAGAACAACAGGCCTTACCAGGGCACGTATCACTTTCCTTTGAAATCACCAAGCTAATATTCATTTTTGCAGCGAGTATCATACTTTCTCAGCTGATGCGACTCTTCTATAAGTTAACCGAAGAAGGTTCAAGGTTGCATCAAAAGTCGAAGTCATTTTTGAAAAAACTTACTGAGAACCAGGGCATAGTCAAAAAGTCCGCGGAGAATCTAGAAAAGTCGATTCGCGCTTTTGCGGATTTCATTTTGAGCATCGGCGAAAAAATGGAATCTCAGGCTGCTTCTCTGGAAGAGGTAAATTCGGTAATTGAGGAACTCTCCGCTCAATCTAATAACACTTCTTTATCGATTGAAACTCAGAACGGCAGTCTACTTCAACTTCTGCAGAATGCGGAAAAACTTGGAGAGATCATTCGCAATATCACACAATATAGCGAGGCATTGGCCGTATTCACTCAGGACAACAAATCGGATATGGAAAACGTAACGATAGCTGCTGAAAAGACAAAGTCCTATTTGGTAGATATCGCAAATTCATTCAACCGAGTAGATGAAATAAATCAGATCATGGGAGAAATCGCAGATAAGACAAACTTGCTTGCTTTAAATGCGTCAATCGAAGCGGCAAGAGCGGGAGTCGCCGGGAGGGGTTTTGCAGTCGTTGCAAACGAAGTCAGCAAACTTGCGATCTTTACTTCGGAAAATGCGAAAACGATCTCTAATATCGTAAACCAATCCAGAGACTTTATCAACGAGGCCAGAATTGCGTCCACCGAAACCGGGGATTTGACTGAAAAACAAAAATTCAAAAGTTTGGAAACTGCGGATCGTATTAAGAATATGAACGACTTATACAACGAACAGAAGGCAATTATCAATCGATTTGTCAGCGAGCTGGATCGGATCAAGACCGTCTCAAAAGATATCCTGGATTCCACAAAAGAGCAAATGACCGGCCAAAAAGAAATGGTAAAAACTGTGGGCGAGCTCGCAAAGGATGTGAACGACATCAACGACGATTCCAGTAAGCTACATTTTGAAATCGAAAAGATTAAAGTGCAGGCGAGCGAGCTCAGGATTTTAAGCGAGCAAAGTAGTAAATAAAAGCGAACTAAGTTTACAAGAGTCCCATATTTCAGATCTTTGGACGCAAGAATCTCAGGATCTGAAATGAAAAGGAGACTATCATATGTCCATGAAAGTTAGGGCAGCCGTAATTGGTGGGACCGGGTTGTATAGCCTGGATGGAATGGAAATGGTAGAGGAAATTCTCCCTGAAACTCCTTGGGGAAAACCTTCCGACACAATCAAGATAGGAAAAATTCAGGACAAACTAATTGCTTTTTTACCTAGGCATGGAGTCGGGCATTTTTTGATGCCTCATGAAGTTCCGATGAAGGCGAATATCTGCGCTTTAAAAATCCTCGGTGTGGAAGAGATCCTGGCTTTTAGTTCTGTAGGAAGTCTTAGGGAAGAAATAAAACCTTTAGACTTTGTGCTTCCCTCTCAGGTAATCGATAGAACTAGGGGAAGAGATTCTACTTTTTTCGGGAAAGGAGTTGTCGCTCATGCTCCTTTTGCTGATCCATTCTCGGCAAATTTAAGCCAACGTATTAAGAAAGCTGCAAGTAAAATCGGACTTCCGCTTCATGAAGATAAAACTCTTGTATGTATGGAAGGTCCGCTTTTCTCGACAAGAGCGGAATCTCACATGTATCGCTCTTGGGGTGCGGACATCATTAACATGACAGTACTTCCAGAAGCGAAACTAGCTAGAGAGGCCGAAATCGCGTATCAAATGGTTTGTATGGCTACCGACTACGATTGTTGGAGAGAAAGTGAAGAAGCAGTCACTGTAGAAATGGTTATCGCCAATCTGAGTAAAAATGCTGAGACCGCAAAAAAACTTTTAGCGGCAATGATCCCAAGCCTAGGCAATGGAGATGACCTGAGCCTAAAACAAAGCACGAAGTTTTCTTTGATTACTGCTCCGGAAAGAAGAAACCCGGACACAGTTGCAAAACTCAGAGTTCTTTTTCCAGACTACTTGTGAATCGATAGTTTGGCGAGTACGGACTCGAGCCCTTTTTGGTACTCCGGAAAAAAGGATAAATCATTGTGAGTTCCACCTCTTATCGGATGGAACTCAGCATTTACCCCAGCGGATCTCGCGATTTCGAATAGTCTCTTTCCTTGTTCAAAGGGCACTATTTCATCGTGCGTTCCGTGAAATACATGTAAGGTGGAGCTAATTTCTTTTATCTTCGACGCTGAATCAAATTTATAGGATAGAAACCAAGAAGGCAAAATAGGATAAAACTGTTTCGCAAGGTCAGCCATAGAAGTGAAGGGAGTTTCTAAAAGCACTGGGCTGCGACTGCATTTGGTAGCGAGTTGCACCGCAACTCCGGTTCCAATCGATCTTCCAAAAATAACTATGCTCTCTACCGAATATCGCTTTTTGTCCCGCAAATAATGATACCAAAGGAGAGCGTCCTCGTACATTCCCTCTTCCGAAAGCCTGGCCTTACTTTTTCCGTAACCTCTGTAGTCCGTTATCAGAATATCCCAGCCTCGAGGAACAAAATCCTCCGATATTCCGCCCCAGGTTCTAAGACTTCCTGCGTTTCCATGAAAGTATAAAATTACTCCCTTCGACTTCTTTAAGTTGGATTTGAAATAAATTCCGTAGATCTTTTCTTTGCTCGGAATCTCCAATTCTATTTCTTCGAAGTTCCCTGGAAAAGAATACCGATAGTCGGCGGGAAGAGCCTCCGGAAAAAATATCAATTTCTCCTGATTGAAGTAAATTAGTCCACCGCAGCCAAGTACAAAAAGCGAAAATATTCCAATAATATAATATGCTATCATTGTGAACTTCACTTTGCGAGAATTTCCTGGAGCCACAGCTCGCTTCCGTCCTTATCAAAAACTCGAATCGACAGTTTTCTAGAGGGTAATTTTCCCTTCACCTCAATCACGGCAAAATTCCTCTTATCGTCCACCAAGGTTCCCGGAATTCGAAGAGGATTTTGTTCGGTAATCGGTGGATGCGGACTAGAGGTAAGAGGAGATACTGTCAGGTCATAAATCGGATAAGGCTGGTCTTCGGATAACAATGATAACTCCGTAAAATGCCTGTCACCGGTTAGGAAAACCACGTTCTTAATTTTTAGATTTCGAATTGCGGACAGTAACTTATCCTTCTCTTCCTCATAGTTGGAAAAGTTCTCGAAGACCTTTAATGGATTCAAGACCTGTCCACCTACTGCTACAAATTTGAACGTGGCTTTGGAAAATGCCAAACCATTGATTAACCATTCTAGTTGCTTATTACCGAAATAGGATCTAGGTTTTATCGTATTTTCATTGGCGGTTCGAAACATTCGATCATCTAACAGAAAAAATTGGACATCTCCCCAAGTGAAGGATCCGTAAATTCCTTTTGAGGAATAATTCGGATTCGCCCAAAACAGTTTGAACAGCTCTTCCGCGGTTCCTTTCATCCAAAAAGAGGCATCTGAATCGTTCGGGCCGAAATCGTGATCATCCCAGATCGCATAGTGATGAACACTCGCGAGTAAAGGCTGCAATTCTGGTATGGAACGCTGTTGCGTGTATCGATAAATAAAACCAGTCCTGGAATCCCAGTCCGGTTCCCTCAAATATATATTGTCACCGAGCCAAAGCATAAACTGAGGAGACTTTGCCAGAATAGATCCAAAAATATTGTAATCCCCTCCATACGGTTTTGTCTGAGTATCGTATTTGGGATCGTTTCCAAATGCGCAACTTCCTAAAGCAAAACTGAAATCCGGCGGACCTGACTTTGTGCCGATCCAAATGGGCAAGGTTCTGAAAATCTGAAGATGTTTTTTCTCGGAAGGTCTGTCATTTACAAAAATCGTGTATGCATATGTTTTTCCGGGTTCCAAAGGTTGAGCGACTAAATGAGCCACATTTCCATTAATCTGCTGTGTTAAAACCTCGGAGGTCCTGTGCTTTGCAGTTGGTTGATCTAAAGCATGATACTCGGCAAAGACTTTCGCAGGAATTTTTGTCTGAACCCAAAGTTTTACCTCCCTCGCGCTGGAATATCCAACCATGGGACCCGACTGAATCTGAGGGTAAATCTTACGTCTCCATTCCTGAGTTAAACTTTTCCCAAAAATTGGGACAAAAGCCGATAATAAGAATAAGAGATGGACTAGTAAATTTCTGGACTTTGCGGTTCGATTCCGTCTCATATTCCGGAACTTTGCTTTGGATTAGTACAGAATCAAACTTTATTTAAGGGAATTGAATTAGAATGGAAGCTAAGGAATCAAGGCGCTTACGCTGGGGATTAACCGTTGGATTAGAATTAATGACGACGATCCTTGCCGTCCCTCTAGCAGTTTTGTTTGTTATTACTGCCGGTGGATATGATCTATATAAATCAATCGTTCTGATTATCTGCTCCGGTATTGCTCTTACTACTTCCTATTATGCTCCTGCGATAAGATTTATTTACTTAGGCTTTATGCTAAGACCATTGGAGCAAGACCGATGGACTAAACTCAGTCCCGATCAAAAATCACATCTAAAGAAAAAAATTCTTAACTTTCCGGTCTATAATTCGGGGTTTTTCGTCGTGCAATGGACCGTCGGAATCCTTCAAACTGTCTTTACTCTTAGGTTCGGATTCGAACCAACTAATTTAGAATTGATCCCTTTTGCATTTCTCTCTACGATCATTTATCCTGTTTTAGGGATTTCTCATTTCTTTTATACAGAAAGCAAGTTCGCCGGATTGTTAGAATCTCCAACTCTTCGATCCATTCATGTAGATCGAGAAAAAATAATTAGAGTTTCATTATACTCTAGAACTGTTGCGACAATTGCTGGGATCGCTATTCTCCCTGTTACCGTCTTCGGTTATTTACTCTTTGAAGAGACCACAGGTTGGCTAAAACTGGGAGATGTTTCTGTCGCACTTGGATTGACTCTGTTTTTACTGGTTATCGCTGTGATCATGACTTCTTCGCTTTTTGCAGGATCGATTCGCAGAAATTCCGGTAACCTTGTAGAAATATTCGGTGAAATGTCCGATGGAAAATTGACTGCGTTTCTTCCGATGGTT
The DNA here is from genome assembly GCF_002811875.1 of Leptospira perolatii. Lineage (GTDB taxonomy): Bacteria > Spirochaetota > Leptospiria > Leptospirales > Leptospiraceae > Leptospira_B > Leptospira_B perolatii. The sequence goes on along the minus strand of NZ_NPDZ01000008.1, from coordinate 19,603 downwards.
TCGACCGACGAGTTGGGAAGAAGCAGCAAAGAGCTAAATGACTTTATCAAGCGACTTCGCATAATCGTGAAAACAGTAATCAAGGAAGCAGAAAAGCTTTCTGAAAGTTCCAAAACTCTAGAACAAAACACTAGCGATCTCTCCAAAAAAATGCAGGACCAAGCTGCTTCTACCGAACAAATGAGCGCAGGGGTTGAAGAGATTGCAGCTTCGATCCAATCTACTGCAGGCCGTGCCGAAAGCCAAACCGGTATCGCAAAAAAAGCCACAGACTCCCTAGCTGATCTAGAAAATAGAATTCGTACTGTAAACACATCTTTGGCTGAGACAAAAAGCGACGCGGACCGAATGAGAACAGAAACCGCAAACGGTGAGCAAGCTCTCTTAGGGACTCAAAAAGCTATGGAAGCGATAGAAGCGAGCACTGCAAAAATGGGAGCCACAGTGAACGTAATCCAGGACATTACCGATAGAATCGGGCTTCTATCTTTGAATGCAGCGATCGAGGCAGCCAGAGCTGGCGATGCCGGAAAAGGATTTGCGGTAGTTGCGCAAGAAATCTCTAAGTTGGGTGAACAGACTCAAGATAATGCAAAGAGAATTCGTGCCGCCATTACCGAAGCTCTTGCAGCCACAAAGGGCGGCAGGGACGTGATTGAATATACTAAAGCTACGTTTCACCGAATCGGAGAGACAGTAGGATCTACTCTCAGTCGCATTGCATCGGTTGCTCAGCAATCCGATTCTCAACTCCAATCTAGTTCCGATGTTCGAAAAGCATTTAGCGAATTAAATCGTTCGGCTGAAGAAATCCGCAGTCATACTCAGGAGCAAGCCCAGACCTCGGCCGAATTTAGCAAGACGATCGCTTCGATTTCGGAGACTACGGAATTTTTAAATCGGATTGTTTCTGAAATAGATATTTTAGCGAGTAAACTTGCGCAGCAGGCAAATAGCCTAAAAGCAGAAGTAGACTTCTTTAAGACCTAGTCAGGAAAAAGTTACTTTTCCAATTCTCGTAAATTCTATTCACCTAACAGAATGGAAGGTTTTCGGCAGTGTAACTTTAAAAGTTGTCTTGCCCGGTCTGGACTTCAGGTCAATTTTCCCGCCGTGCTTTTGTACGATTCGACGGGAAATGTCCAGACCTAGACCACTTCCTTCTCCAATTCCTTTGGTCGTAAAAAATGGATCAAAAATCTTGTGAACATTCTCTTCCGGAATTCCATGACCTGTATCCGAAATCCATACGATGATATCGGAATCGGTTTCTCGAATTTCAATTCTGATCTTGCCTTTGAATTGCATGGCTTGCAAAGAATTGTAGATCATGTTAGTCCAAACCTGGAGCAAGTCGTCTGGAAAAGCCAGAATCTTTGGTCTCGTGTGAAAGTCTAGTTCTACTTCTACACCGTTTCGAATCTGGTTTCGATAAATCGTAAGTACAGTTTCTATATTGGAAGCTATATCGGTCTCTGTTTTTCCGGCAGTCAGATCGATATGCGCATAGTTTCTTAATGCATAAACAATTTTTGATGTTCGGTCGACCGCCAGTCCGATCGATTCCACATTTCGTTTTACTTGGATCTCTTCCAAAGCATATTCTAATAATAATGCGTTTCTTGCTTTTGAAAACAATCCTCGATATTCTTTAAGAGCATCCTGCATTCCACAGTCTACCAACTGGTCCGCGATATCGTGAGCATTTTCAAATTCAAGTTTTTCCAGTTGGTCTCTAAGTTCTCGCAGTACTTTTCTCCTTTCTTCTCTATCTAAAAGGGTTTCGGATACATTGATTCCCTTTCTAATAAAAGAAGAAATGCCGGAAACATATTCTGGATCCGCCTCTTGGAAGGCTGAATTCAGTTTTTCTAATCTTTCCGCGGAACTGTTTAGGTAAGCTTTAATTTCTCCGCTTAGTGCAGAAATGACTCCGAGCGGATTATTGATTTCATGAGCGATACCCGCAACCAATTGACCCAAGGCAGCCATCTTTTCGGAAAGAATCAGTTGCTCCTGAGTTTTTTGTAGATTCTCGAGAGCGGAGGCCAACTCTTTTGTTCGGACTTTTACCGCCTCTTCTAATTCTACCTGAGTTTCTCTACGCTCCGCATTTAACAATAGTTGCGTGGCCTGTTCAGAAACAGTTACGATAAATTGCTCTTCAAAATTCTTCCAAGACCTCGGCTCACCACGGTGTTCCACACATAGCACTCCGACGATTTCGCCGCGCATAAAGATGGGTGCGTCTAATAATGCTCTTACTCCGATCGGTCGGCAATGGGTCTCTGCAAATTCAACAGTCCTTGGCTCGTTGAAGACATCCATGACTCTTACTGCCCGTTCCGACTGGAGCGCGGTAAAATAGATCGGATAATCAGACATTCTTATATCGTCTGCAGGAGAGAACACTTCGTTGTTAGCATCCCAGCCATCAATGAGAGTAACTCGATCCGGGTCATTTTTATCAATCAACCAGACTGAAATGCGATCGCATTCCAGAGTTTCGGCTGTAATTCGAGAAATCTTTTTCACACCTTCTTTCAGATTTCCGCTCGCAAAATCATGATCCGTTGCAATCGCCAACAATGAATTTGCCTGAAGAGAAAGTTTTCGCGACTCTTCGTTTCTTTCTCTTTCGGCCAGTTTTACTTGAGTCAAATCCTTAGTGATCGACAACAAACAAGGAGTTTGGCCTATATTAACAAGCCTACCTGAAAGTATGGTATCAACCAAGGTTCCATCTTTTTTTCTAAACTGAAATTCTTGATCCCGAATGATTCCTTCCTTTTGCAAGTCCAACATGAATTTGTCCCTTACTGAAGTATCTGGCCAAATTCCAAGATCGTAACTGCATTTTCCGATTACTTCTTCCTTTGTAAACTGGAGCAATTCGGTGAATCCGTAATTTACATTTTTATAAATACAATCCGGAAGTTCTGTGATTGTAATTGTATCCGGATTTAAATCGAAAACCTTTTGGAAGAGTTCCGTACTTTCTTCCATTTGCATTAGATATCTATCACGTTCTGCTTCTACTTTCTTCTTGTCGGATACATCAATCAAAATAGCCAAAAGTTTTACCTTTCCGCCGGACTTGAAGAATCGATTTCCGGAAAGCACGTGGCGATCGGTTCCATCTCGATGATTGATTATCGCCTCAAGATTTCGAATCCAGCCCTTCTCCTCAATCTCCTTCTTCAACTTTTCGCGATCAAACTGTGTCTTCCAGATTCCTAGCTCATGAGAAGATTTACCTATGATTTCTTCTTTGGAATAACCGATTAACTCACAGTATGACTCATTTACATTTTGATAAACTCCGGTCTCAGCATCGGAAATGGAAACTGCCGCTGGATTCAGTTCGAAAATCCTTTCGAACAAATCCTTGCTCAATGCAAGTTCCTCAGATAAGATCCTCGCCTCTTCCTCTGCTTTTTTCTTTTCAGTAATGTCTACTGCATGAGAGAGAAACATTCTCTTTCCGTCCGAAACCACCAAGCGACCAGAGAAAAGTACATGTATCCTTGATCCATCCGATGCCCTAGTAACCACTTCAAAATTACCGATTTCTTCTCCTGCACCCACTTTTTGAAAAATTTGATCTCGAACCGAAAGTACATCATCCCAAATTCCGAGTTCATTACTCGTTTTTCCGATGACCTCTTCCCTTTTGTATTTCAGGACCTTTAGAAATCTTTCGTTCACATCTACAATTTTCTGAGTCTCAAGATCTGTGAGTGCGACAAGAGAAGGTATCAATTGAAATAAAAGCTGGAATCGTTCTTTGCTTCTTTCTAATTCGGTTGCTAAAGTTTCTAGTTTTACCCTCGCAGCTTTAATTTCGGTTAAATCATGTCCTATCGCTAAAATTCTTTGTTCACCAAAAAAATCTAATATACGAGCCGAAAATAAGAAAGTTCGAACCACACCATCTGCTGTTTGCATTTGGATTTCTATATCAGAGACAGCTCCGTGCTTTTTAAGTTGGCTGATTACCTTTTCCCGATCTCGGGTATTATAATAAACCCCTAGTTCAAGAGCAGTTTTTCCGATAACCTCATTCTTCTGTCTACCGATGAATTTTAGAAATCTATCATTTACATCCAGATACTGTCCTTCGATATTCGAAAGTGTGATTGCAGAAGGATTCAAACGGAAAATTTGTTCTAGTATTTCTTCTTTCTGTTGAATACGATCGAACAGAAGTCGACGGCTTCTTTCTTTGCGGACTCGTTCCGTAATAGGAACGGTACTAATCAGAATTGCGGGAGCATTGTTGTATTCGATCTCCCTTGCTCCGAAGAGTACCCAGTATTCATCTCCCTTTGAACTCCAGAATGGAAGATTTAAGTTCTTTATCTCCCCTTCTTTTAACAGTCCTTGGATAATTCGTTCCTTATATTGGTTCGGTACTTGAAATCCGGTTTCAAACACTGACTTCCCGAACACTTGTTCGGTGGATAATCCAGAATTTTCTCTAAAGCTTTCGTTTAATAATATATAGTTCCAGGTGGATTTTTCCAGAATCGCCAGCGGGACGGGATTCTTCTCAAAAAATTCATGCAGAATCTTAGAGTCTAACGAGGATTGATTCATAAGGTCGTTGCGATAAAGGTACCGGGACACAGGTTCCCTCTATAATGAGACGGTGGATTACGCGGTATGCAATGATAATTATTAAAGTAGCCCTTGTCAGCTTTTGGAAAATGTTTAGAGAAAAACAGTGAAGAAACCGCGGTTATCGAATGAAAGATTAGTAAAGACATAACTAATCTCCTACTGTATAGCGCTTGAATACGTTACTCGCGCGGCCTGGCAGTTTGAGCATACAATAAAGTCAATCTTACCACAATTGGCTTTTGAAACCTGCAGGAACATGTATTAAAGACTTAGAAAAACCATTTACATCATATAGGAAGAATATTAAATCGATCTCCCGATGATGGTACTCGCCGTTCTTGCCTCTATAGCCCTCCTAGCGTTCTGCTTATTCCTTCTGATGAGAATACAAGAATTGTCCGATCGGATCCAAAGGATCGAGGAAATAATTTATTCTAAATCACAGGAAAAAATTCCGAAAGCCGAAAAAACTAAACCGATCGAGACTTCCCCACCAGTCTCTGTTCCGGAAAAAAAACAGGCGATCGAAACCCAGGAAAAGAAAGCAGAGTTCGCTTATACCAGTGCTTCGGCCAACAAGGAAATTTCGAAACCAGTAGTTCCTACAAAATTAAAACAGGAAAAATCTGAGGCATGGCAAAAGTTCGAAACCGCCTTTGCCCAAAACTGGACCGGAATTCTCGGGAGCATCATCCTAGTAATGGGGGTCGGCTTTTTAGGAATTTACGCGGCATTACAAATGAACGCTTTTTTCCGTTTCCTACTAGTGCTAAGCATTGGAGCGGGATTGTACGCAGCATCTATCTACTTAGTTCGAAAAGAATTTTGGAGGCAGGTTTCGTATTGGATCAAAAGTGCATCCGGAGCAGTTACACTGTTTGCATGTATAGGTTCGGTTTCAATTCCTGGGATGCACTGGATCGAAAACCAGTATCTTGGATTGCTATTAATCCTGGCAGGAATCGGAGTCAATCTTGCGTTTGCATGGCAGGCAGCCGGACAAAGATTCGCAAGTCTTCATATTATACTAAGTCTGGTCTCGCTGATCATTTTGCCCAAATCTAGTATCGTTTTTGGGATCATAGTGATCGTCTCACTTTTTAGCTCTCTCCTTTCCTACAGAGCAAAGTGGGAATTCCATCTAACGCTGACAGTTGCTTCTTACCTGATCGCAAACTTGATATACGGAAATAGTCTGAACAGCGGCGAAAGCGGATCGGATCCATCCACCATGAGAATCATCGGTTTGTTCGGAACAGGCGCTGTTGGAATCGCTTCTTTATTGGTGCATTATCGAAGAGTATACACTACTTCCAAGTTTGAGATCACTCCTTTTGTAACTCACTTGGTGGTTTGGGCAACCATGGCCATTGGATTCTTACAATATTCTACAGGATCCAAATGGAATGTTTTAATCCTAGGCATCGCTTCTGTTCCCACATATTTTCTCGCGCGTAGAGCAAAGAGTTTTGGGATCCGTTGGCTCCATCTTACGGATACCCTAGTTTCCCTTTTGATCGCTTCTCTCTCCATAATCTATCTGTTTAGATGGGAGATGGATCCAGTCTTAATCAATATTATCCTTTCGTTATTGCTCACCGTGTTCTTCCTAGTATCTTGGGAAGAGAAAGATAACGTACTCGGAAAAATTGGTGCAGCACTCTTGCATCTTTCCTGGGCGGGATATCTAATTATCTCATTATTATGTTTCGAAAAAGAAAGCATTTACTGGTATCTGGTAGCGACATTGCTTACGCTGGGGATAAGCATCGTGCCCCAAGCGTATGATTCGTTACGATTCAAAGATAGAAAAAACTCCATCGACGATATTTACAATTTTTCAGAAAAAGAAAAACTGTCTCCGTCAGGTCTATGGACCGGGCTACTTGCTGCGCTTTTATGCTACCAGATATCTTCTATAGAACACAGTGAGATCTTTGCTTCGTTTCTTTTTATACTCTTACTTATATTTCGACAAAAATTCCAATGGAACGGAATCGCAATTGGCTTAATTCCTTTTATCATCGCGCTACACATTCTAGTAATTCATCGAGGCTCGGACAAAGAAGGTTTCGATTTTTTACGAATTGATCTGCCTCTCGTTGTAGCGATTTTACTTCTCATTCCGCTTTCCAAAAGAATCTACTCAAACGGGGAGAGCGCTTACTATTCCAAATTAGGAGTTATTTTATTTTCGCTTCATCTGATCACTCACACTTTCACGATAGGCTCTGAACTTTCTCCTTTCTTACCCGGAATTCTAGTGCTTCTGTATTCTCTTTTATATTTGGACACTTACAAACTTATCTCAAACCAAGGGGGAAATTGGAAAGGCACATGGAAGGACTCGATATATTCCGCAAAGGGTGCCATCGGTATCTTAGCATTCGGCTTCGTGGCCTTGTTCTTAATCATCCATGCTGTCGTACATTTGCAGTCCGAATTTATCATAGGTTGGTTCAAAATTCGATTCTTAGTCCAGATATTTGCAATCGCGTGCTTCCTGTACTGGGCGAATTCTAAACCAGCAAAAGAAGAAAGCTCATCTCTTTGGAACAAACTGCCTCCTCTTTTCTGGGAACTTTCTATTGTATTCGGAGTGATCGCGATTTCCTTCGAAGTGCCGAACGTATGGCTGCCAGTTGCATGGATTTTATATGCGTGGTTGCTAGAATTCTTATCCTGGAAATTTTCCGAAGAACTATCCAGGCTACGACTATATGCGCTCCTACTCTTCTGGGTTTCCTGTGTTCACACAGCTTTCTTATCTAGCAGCAACACGACACCAAGTAACTTCTGGGCAGACCAAGAATGGGTAGGAGGATTGGTCGGCGTATTCGGTCAAGTTTCCTATTTAGTTAGGGCGTATTCCTATACGCCGCAAACCATTAAAGCTGAGCCTGGATTTGTTGAAAAAATTCAGGTCAGATCCGATAAGCTCTGGTCTTTAAAAAATGTATTCGTGTTCTATCCGGTCTTTGGATCTATCGCACTTTTCTTATATTGGAGTTTTGAGCATTCAATTCTAACCCTACTTTGGATGATAGAAATCTTTGTAGTCTTTATAATTGGACTGAAATTGAGGGAGAGCCAATTCAGACTGGTTTCTCTCTCCGCGATGGTGATTTGTTTGATTCGCTTAATATTTTGGGATTTGAAACAGTCCTCAACGATAACGCGCGCTATCGTCTTTTTAGCAGCCGGAAGTATTTTGATTCTTATGAATACGATTTATAACAAATTCAAAAATTCGGAAAAGGAAAGCAAGAATGGAACTTAAACAAAAGATCTGGTTGATTCTGCTTTTATTATCCGGTGCAGGATTAAGTTTTCTAGTGGTTCGATACGAAGTCCAGGTCGAAAAACCGGCCACCTTGGCTCCGATTTTTCAACTACTCGGCAAACCAGTAAAAACAATGGATCGCGCCTTTACTAAGATTTTGCCTGTAAATGATATGGATGAAAAAGAGTTGGGAGATGCAATTGCGGACCGATATTCTTCCTACACAAATGATTCGAGTCGAGACTATCTGTATGTTCAGAGCATAGTAAGCGGCCTGACGGTGGATAATAAAAAAGGATTTTCCTATAGAGCCTTTATTTTAGAAGATCCGCATCCAAATGCGTTTGCAATGCCGGGGGGAATTATTTTCGTAACTACTGGCTTATTAAATCTTCTTCAATCGGAAGCGGAACTCGCTGCAGTCATAGGCCACGAAATCGGACATATAGAATTATCTCATTGTATGGATGGAGTTCGATTCGAATTACTGACCCGAAAGATTGGCTCGGCAACACTCGGAGAAATTGCTGATATAGCGGTTGGTCTTTTGCTACGACCTTCATTTAGCAAAAATCAAGAAGCAGAGTCCGATGAATACGGTTATCAAATATTGCAAAGAGAATTATACGATCTTTCAGCCATGGGCACTACGTTTCAAAGGTTAAAGGAAGCATCCGATTCGCAAGGAACGCAAAGTACTCCTCTTGAAGAATATTTTATGACACACCCCTATTTGGAACATCGCTCCGAAAAATATGCTAACCAGGCAAAGGTTGATTTTAAGATGAGCGAAATATACTACGTGGGTCGCAGGAACTTGAAAGAAAGGATAAATCGATGGGAAGAGGATTTCCCAGAGGAACACCTAAAGGGTAAGTAAAAATAGAATCGGTCCTTACTAAGATCAGTACTATGAAATGATTTGGTAAAGGCCTGGAAATTTTTGAAAGTAATCACGGTCTTAAAATCTATGAATTTTTCTAAAAAAGCCTCTTTTCTATTCGGCCTGCTATTCTGTATAACAAGTACGATTGCCGCTAACGAAAACAAAGTAATCACAGTTACCGGGCGAGGAAGGGTTACCTTGCCAGCTGAGATAGCCGAGATCAGATTCTCGGTTGAAAGCGAGGCAAAGACTGCGGAAGAAGCCCACGAGAAAACCGCGTCAAAATCCGATTCAGTTATTAAGCTACTGAAGAGTAGAAACGTAAAATATCTGAAGACGGAGGGAATTCGTTTAACACCGCAGATTGAATATTCAAAGATAAGTTCCTCCGGGTCCAACAAGGAAATCAGAGGCTATTTTTCTTCGAATTCAGTGGTATGTCGCATAACCTTGTCCGAGGCCGGAAAGCTCCTGGATGACGCAGTCAAAGCGGGTGCAAACCAAATTTCTAGCATCCGATTTTTGGCAGAACCTGAAAATGATGAAAAGGCCTCCCTTGAAGCTCTTAGAGAAGCATCAAGGGACGCAAAAAAGAAAGCAGAAACGGTACTGAGTGCCCTAGGATTAAAATATAAAGATATTATTGAGATCCAAACCTTCGATTCCGGATATGATCCATCCAACCAAGGAGCAATCCGAACTTCATCTAAAGAAGGCGTCCAGACCCCAATAGAAGGTGGCACACTTTACAGGGAAGCTACAGTTATCTTACGAATTTCGTACTAAAAATTCTTTAAAATTCTGTTCTAGACCGGTGAAAAAAACTGTGTCTTAATTACCACATTCTAAGATATGGTACCAATGGAATGTTTTCATGGAGTCTGGCTTTCGGGCCAGGTTCAACGGAAACATATATCCAATTCTCTTCACTATTCTCACTACGTGAGCAGCCCCGCAAGGGGCTGCTCCGGTCTTTTGAAAATCGTTTTTCAATTTCAGTTCATTTAACAGAATTTGTTAGATGAATTATAATTCCTTTAATAACTCTGCTTTTTTGCGTTCATAGTCCTGCTTCGTAATCAATCCCTTCTCGAGCAGATCTTTTAGAGCCTTCAATCTACTCTCTAAGTTTTTATCAACTTTCTTGGTTGGAAGAGATTCATTTTTGGGAGAGGACCAAAACTGTTGTCTGACACAGACTTTATTTTTTTCTTCTGAAATGGCGCCTGCCAAATTTGGCTTTGAAACGTACTCAATTCCAGATGGTCTTATTTCAGATAAAAAAACTTCATTCTGGCTGCCCGTATTAGATTCAGAAACCGCGAATAAAGTCCAATCCCTAAATCCGTAGGGAACCTGAAAGTCGATTACTTGGCCGATTTCCACAAATTCGAGGTAGATACATTCTGGAGTATTCCTTAAATAAAATGAAGTCCTTCGAATTCTCAGACCAGGTCGAATCTGATCTTCCTTTTTCATCAGTATCAAATATGCTTTTGGAGCACCGTCGGGTATTCCGTTCTCTGCCTCGAACAAAAGATTGGAAAGTATTTCTGCTTCGACTTCGTTTACGATTCGAACCGGGTCTCTGGAAGTCACCGTAGAATCGACCACTCCAATATACTTAAATAAACTTCCGATCCTAGCTTTGAATTCTTCCTTTTTGTCCGAATCAAAATTCGCACCGGTCAGCAGGGTTCCTGCAACCGGCCTCCAATTTGGAGGATCAAGAAATCTAGGCTCTTCGGAAATTCTATTTATATAGAAGACTGCAACTGATTCCGAAGTCGATGCGATCGACTTGATTTGAGTTCCAGAGCAATTTATAAAAATATAAAGTACAAAAATAAGTAAAAGAGTGAATCGATCACTCTTTGTTTTTCTTACTTTGATCGCCTTTTTTAAGGATACTGCCAATTTTTCCAAGTTCCTCGGGCTTTATTTTTGTGCCGGCGGCCTTTCGGTTTTCTTCCTGAATTTCTCGATAAACCTCTGCGCGATGAACGGAAACTTCCTTAGGGGCCTTTACTCCAATTTTTACTTGGTCCCCTTTGATATCGACAATTACAATTTCTATATCGTCTCCGATGATTATGGACTCGTTGGTCCTTCTTGCAAGAACCAGCACTTAAGACATCTCCACCGTTGCACTCTCGATTATTTTTTCTCTTACGGAGTGAAGTTCATTTCTCGAGATGAATTGTCTTCCGACTAGATTCGTTTTATTCACTAGAATAGGGCCTTGTAAATTCGCGGTCATGGCAGCAGGGTCGTCATTTGGTATCGTTACGATAACAAGGATTAAAGCCTGAGAAGAATCTTCAATCCCTAACTGGGACAATTCATCAGTAGGAATCAGTGGTTTATACTCTTTTTTGAAAAGAGAAGGAGGAATTACTACAAAAGCTAAATCCACTTCCTCAATCGATTGGAGCCATTTAAACACGGATTCTTCATCTTCTTCAATCAAAGCAAAATTCTTATAGCTCGAAAAGCCGAGTAACCCCTCCGGAAATCGAATAATCTGTTTTTCCGATACTCTTATTGCACCGAAAGGTTTGCTTTGGATTTCAACCATTGTCCGACCTTATTGATTTTAGCCTTTTTTAGGCCTTAGTTTTATTTTTCGCATTTTTCAAATGAATTCATCCGGCAAATTTAAACCGATTTAATCGTGCACACTTTACCGCAGGAAGTCCATTAAAGTTGGCTTAATGATTTTGGAACCTACATTGAGCGCATATTGATGAATTGTTTCCAACCATTTAAGATTCATAATGGTCTCCGGGAAATCAATGCCTTCGTTTTTCGCTAACAGTTCCGTCATATAAGACTTATCAAAATCTAACCGTTGAGAATGTTCTTCCATTCGATTCATTCTCGCACCCGTAATCGCACGATATCTTAGAATATTTTCTAGTGCTAAATCGAGGTCCTGTAAATCCCTTCCGGAAATCCTTTCCTGGTCCTTCTGAATTAAGTCATTTCGAAACTGGATCAAAACGTCAAAAACCGAAAGACCAGTTACTGTTGCCGACTTACTATAGTTATTCGGTGGTTCCGAATTTGTTGAGTCGATTAGTCCGATGTCTCGTAGAACAGTGCCTCCGTCGGTATCTTCTAACCAGACCTGATGCGGAGCGGTCGAACTTAAACTGATATTATCTTGAGCCAGCTTATTCGCTTTTACTTCGATCGGAGCATTGTTTATTTTATCGATGATATCGTCGATCGTGTCCCCGGCGGAAACCTGAATTTCGACACCATCGATTTTGAACTTCTGATCAGATACAGCTACATATCCGGAGTTGTCCACTCGACTCGTAACGCTCATATTGGTTCCCCAGAAAACTTTGTTTCCTGGAATTGTTACTGGAATGTACTCACCTTTTTCTATTTCTCTAAGTTGCTCACCGATATCGCCCCTGTATTCAACGCCGATATATTGATTCTTAAGCTCGAGCCCTTGCAATCCCTTGATTTTAGATTCTATCGGTTCAAACGGAGGTCTTTCGATTACATGGCCGCCGAACAAAGGTCTACCAGTAGCATCTCTAGTATTTGCTATGTCGACTAACGCGCGTAATAGTTCATCGATCTCTTTTCCTACAGCAACCTCGAGTTCGAATCCTTTATCTCCTTGATAAATACCGTTCGAAGCCTGAACTGCGAGCACTCTTGCTCTTTGGAAAAGAGAGCCTATTCTATCTAACTCTCCGTCAATCTGTTGCAGACGACCGTAACCGTCGTCGATATTCATTTGAAAAGTATCTAATTCGTTTAATCGAGAACGGAAGAACATTTGATTTGTTGCCCTTCCCGGCTCATCGGAAGGCAAACGAATTCTTTGCCCGGTTCCGAGCTGATTTTGGGTCTCGTCTAGTGCGGTCTGATGACGATTCAAAGTTCGCACCAGTGTATTGTTCTGCATCATGTTAGTGATCCGCATCATGGCTTCGCCTCCTTGCTATTCCCCGCGGAATGTTATACGCCTAAACGATTAATGATCGTATCCAGAATTTCGTTCATGGTGTTGATCATCTTCGCCGAGGCGTTATAAGAATGCTGGAACTGAACCATATTGGCCATTTCCTCGTCCAAACTGACACCCATAACGGATTGTCTCATGTTTTCCAATTCCGTCATCAGGTCGTTTTGGATTCCCCACTCTTGTTTTGCTTCTCTTGCTTCCGTGCCTAATTTAGATATTAAGCTATTATAAAAATCATCTGTGGTCTTTGAATAGTCTACCATCACAGGATTGTTCCGAAGTGATGATGCTACGAGCAGAGCGTTCCGTCCATCCTTGTGACCACCCGGTGAATTGTAATCTCCGGTTCCGCCAACATCCTTTCCTCTTGCTGCGGCAATGTTCGCAACATTGTTCGCGATCTGTTCATGAATTCTAAAATGAGAAGAGGGATGAAAATGCGGCGACAATGTAATATCTTCCGGTTTAGCTTGGAGCTTCGTCATTTCACCCAAGCGTTTATAATCGTACGCTCCTGCCGGTCCCGAAGCCATTAACACACCTGTTAATCCGACCAAAAGATCACCCGAATCTTCTAAGTGGCGAATCATAAAGTTCTTCTTCGGAGTATCTTCAGCGATAGTGGCCTTTACTGCAAATTGGTTATCGTGGTTCATATAAGCGACAATGCCTACTTTAGATGCATTGATTCGTTTAATAATCCCGTTTAATGTATCATTTGCAGTGTAAGGAATTAGTACGGCGGTTTCCTTTTCGTCAGGCCGATGGAATGTCAATGTTCCGGATATTCCGATAGGGCGATCCGGATCCAAAGTATTTTTTCCGGTTACGCGAAAGATAGCGGTCGTATCGTTTTGACCGTCGCCATCGTAGTCGTATTCCCCGAAAGTATTCAAAGATAGTGATCGAATATTAAAGAAGTTTAAGTTCGTATTTCCGTTAATACCGAATCCGTCTTTGTGAATTTCGTTAATCACGTCCATGACGTTGATTGCGAGTGAATCGACTTGATCAATTTTTTCCCTCAGAATTTTATCTCGAACTTCAATCAAACCTTGAAGTCTTCCTTTTCTGAGAAGTACCGGATCACCTGTTTGGGCCCAATAAAGGTCCAATAGCCCATCTTTATCAGGGTTTCCTAATATATTAATTTTATTCGCCTTGCCGCCTTGCACCAAGATCTGTTGTCCGATGAAGACCATAAGTTCATCTTCATCGCTTCGGCCGATCGTAATGTCTGTCAGACCCGAAAGCTCTTGTAGGAGCTCATCTCGTTTGTCATACAAGTCGTTTGGTCTATCGCCGAGTGCTTCCGACTTCGCAATTCTTTCGTTTAACGTACGGATATTCTCAGCTATCGTGTTTAAGTGTAGTGCGTGGGATTCTATTTCTCTGTTAGCTTGGTCCCTCAACTGGAAGAGCTTACGATAAACATCTTCCATTCTGCTCCCTAACCCTTGAGCTTTTTCTAGAACCACAGATCTGTGTGCGTTGTCTTCAGGATAATTCGCGAGTTCTTCCCATGAAGACCAGAATTTATCCATCAATGTTCTTAGTGTCGTACCAGTCGGCTCGTTAAAAATGGTTTCTGCCTGATACAGATATTCGTTCTTTGCCGCCCAAAAATCCCGTACGCCAGAAGTCTCGATGATACGATCGTCTATAAAATTATCTCGAACTCTCTCGATTGCCGCGATTTCGACACCCTGCCCAATCTGCCCTGGAAGGTGAGCCCGATTTAGGGAAGGTTCATAAAGCGGATCCGTCGCGGTTAAGACAACTCTCTGTCTTGAATAATGCTTGTTATCCGCGTTTGAAATATTATGGCCTGTAGTTTGCAAAGCCTGTTGATGAGCAGAAAGACCGCGCTTTCCGATTTCTAATCCGGAGAATGTTGAACCCATTTTTACTCTCCTCCTCTCCTTTAACCTTTGTTAAACGGAAGCGTTAACCAATACGGATGAACGTTTCTTTTTGGAACGGGCAATGCGTTCCTCATCGCCGTAAGTCGCGACTTCTCCACTCCGAGAATTTTCCCTCATTGCCTCAATAGTCGCCTGCAAAAATGCCTGCCTAGTTTGGAGTAGTTTATCGTTTGCCTTTATCCTATCTTTGAGCTTGTGAACGATATCCTTTAATCTTGTTCCTAACTGCTTTAGCTTGTAACCCGAGGTACGATCGAGCCGATTCAAAAAATCGGAAAGAGTTAAGGAGTCAGTTTCCAACTGAAGATCGCGCTCAGTTTTAAAAACATCTTCTATGGATTGCATGCGAACTCTCTCTAGTTCACTAGCATGTACGATTAGTTCGTAAGTTTTTTTGGAGATCCTCTCAAGACTCTTGCCGTCTGCTTTTGTGACTGCATCTGTTTTATCTATTTCTAATTTTAGAATTTCTGAGTACAGGTGAATTTCCTCTTCGAAAAGAGAGGAGATTCTATCCAACCATTCCTCTTTTTGTGCTGCCATAGTTCGGTCCCTGTTCCTTCCCATCGGCGAAACTGAGATTTTTATTAGGGGTTTTTTGGAAACGATTCGGAAATACGGGATTTTCCTAGTATCCAGAAAAATGAGACATATTATTTTTCATATCAATAGAGTGAAAAGCCGACATTCTCAGATTCTGATTCCAGAAACCGGATTTTAAGTACTGAAAAATCCGTTCTGAGAGACCGTCTATCGTGACTGTTGAAATAAATTTCCTGTAAACGTCTTATTAAGACGATGATGAAAAGATCACAAATGAAAATAAAGCCAATCGCCGCTAACAAAACTTGTTCCGCCTTCTTAATTCTATTTCTGATCGTTCCTTGCTACTCCCGGCTTTTCTCCAAGGAGAAACAGCAAAAAAATAAGGAATACAAGACCGCATCTGTTTTACCGAAAATCTTAACCTCATCTTCAAACAAGAATCAGACACTAAATTCAAATCGCAAAATTGCAAACTCTAAGAATGCAACGCCTAAAACACAAAAAAGCCAAGCACGCACGAATGGTGAGATTATAGAGAAAAAGGAAGCTCTGTTTTCCTTTACATTGCAGGGCAGAAAGTTCAGCCAAGGCGAAATGTTGATCCTTAAAGTAAAACCGGAAGAAAGGCTCTTTTCCAAACTAGATAGAATCAAAGTAACTTGGGAAGGCAAAGAGCAACCAGTTACAAAAACAGAAAACGGCTTTTGGGCTTTTATACCAATTTCTCCGGAGTATTCCAAACCAGAGGGAATTTTGGAAATCACAGAGAAGAACTTGTTTCGACTCACTGAATCGAAAAAATATGAAATTCCTATCTCTAAAAGAAGCTTTGCAGTTTCTAAAGTTTCACATTTGACGATGGATTCAAAATATACTTCAGAAAAACTTACAGAAGAAGTGAAGGAATTCATACGCAGATGTTCTGAAGCCAAGGCGAACGCTTTCGAAAGTAAAACCGATCTGCAAGTAGCATCTGACTTTGAATATCCCGTACCTAAGCCAAAGTTAAACAGCCCATTCTATAAACGTAGAATTTATAACCGACAAAAAGGAAAACCACACGGGGGCGTAGACTTTAAAGGGAAAAGTGGAGATCCTATTTTCGCAATCAATGATGGAACTGTAATATTGGCGATGCCTACTTACTATGAAGGAAATTTCACAGTTATAGACCACGGAATGGAAATTTATTCCCTCTATATGCACCAGTCTGAACTTCTAGTAAAAACCGGCGACAGGATTAAAAAAGGAGATCTTATCGGAAAGATTGGATCAACAGGGATGTCCACCGGTCCCCATCTACATCTTGGACTAAGAGTTCAAGGAATCATGCTCGACCCCTTATCCCTCATTCAAACAAGTTTGTTCCGCAAATCCAAACTCTGAATTTCCAGCGCTTTTCCGTTCGACTATTTATTTTCGGAAAAGTAGGAACTCACACGAACTACTGCATTCGTTCGTATATTCGAATAAAATAATGCATAGTCTGCCACGTGATAGTTACCGTCCCACCATCCGCCGTAACCTCTTGCGTTCGGTTTGGTAATCCTTAATAAACCATTTTCGCACTTGGCTCCGCATAGACCGGGATCCACTCGGTCAAAAGAAAATGGCACTCCGCCAGAGTTGAAGGTTTCACTTACTGGCTCACTATCCGACTTCCAAGAAAGTGGGTTTACGCAAATATAAGGCTCGGGGGGATCATGCGGAAGTTTTGCAATTTTCCCGTTTTCACCGACGGACCTCCAACTAATCAAACATCCTACTTGATCTGCGCGTGAACAAACCTGAATCTTTTTTAAAGAGTTTATCGGAATTGCTCCACCAATCAAGTACGCCGCAACTAATTTATTCTGAAGTTGTTTTCCATCAAATCGATCAATTAATAAACGAAGAGCGTGTCTGGTTCCTTGACTATGGGAAGCGATAAGAATCGGCCTTCCTTTATTCCAAGTTTGCATATAGTGATCGAAAGATAGTAGCACGTCTTTGTAGGCAAGCTCTAGAGCCTTCTGCCCGCTTTCTTTCTCTACAAATGAATAGATTGTGGCCTGCCTGTAACGCGGAGCAAAAATTCTTCCTACCTGATTGAAAACGCTCGCTTGCTTTTGAATGGTGCCTTCGTCAGTTTTGTTATTTACGTTTTCGTAATCTAAGGATGCATTCCACTCCCTTCCAAAAAAAGTGGTAGGGTGAATGAAGAAGATGTCCACCTTTCCGTCGCCGGTAATCGGAGCCATTCCAGAATTTTCAGGAACATTCTTCGCAGGATTTTGGCGATCAGGATGAGCCGCCCAGTTTTCCATTTTCGAATAGTCTGGAGCAGAAGGCTGGGAAATTTCCGTAAACGGCTTAGGTGGGCGAATTAACCATACGCAGGAGCAATAAAAGAAAACGAAGAAAACTAAAAGCGGCTTTAGAAGATTTTTTTGCATCAATCCCGTCGCACATTATTTAAGATGAATTCAGTAGATTCTTCGTGTTTTCTCCCTTTAATCAAGCTCTCCGCGATCTGGATCAATAAGGTATCACTCTGATTTTTATCATCGTAAACGAATATTCCGGTTTTTGCATACCTTGGGCGAAGAACATCGTAATAAGTCCAGCACTGACCGATAAACTTGTCCCCAAAATTCTCCGGGGTCAATTCATTCACTTCTTCGATGTCTCCGCGCTTTTCCTTGATTTCGATATATTTCTTAAATCCCGCAACATACTCTTCAAATCGCGTAAAAGTTTCAGGATAATAGAAAATCTTAATATAGGGATATCGATTTGGATCAGTTTCGCTAGAAGAAATGATTCCAGCAATTTGTCCAGTACCTGTTTTGTCCTCAAACGAAAGATCCTTTGGATTATGAAAATAAAAATCTTCCGGAAGTTTGAAAGATAAATGTATATCGTTATTGTACAGAAGTCGTTCAGATTCGTCAAACTTCCAGTTTGTTAAATCGGCTTCTTTGAAGTCGGGTTTTAGCATCATATAAGCGACCCAACCTTCCGTAGCCTGCAAAGATTTAAAACTACCAAGACCTGATGCTAACACCAAGATTCCAAGGAATCCAATTTTATAATATAGTTTGTCGTTCAACAACCTCAGCAGTAAGACGACTCCAGAGTAGACTGAAACAAAGAGAATTCCCGACCGATTTGCAAAAAAGCCAGAAACGTAGCAGATAAATATTGATAGAAAAAAGTAGATCGTTTCAATCCAGGGAACTAGCACATTCGTAGGCTTGGCCAGACCTACTTGGACCAGAATATCCGGAAGTTGTTTTTTAGACTCAAGACTTTGATAAGCGAAGGCGATCCCCCAGAATAGAAAGGCTGAAACAATATATCCAATAAATGCAAGCCCAACCATCCAAAGGATAGGCAAATGAGATTCATGGTATAGAAGAAAGTAGACCGCAAAAATCGAATATACTACGAAGAGTTTTTTCGTTAAGGAAAGTTCTTGCAACCATCGAACGTAGTAGGTTCCCTTTTCCCATCCCGGAATTGCACGGAGCCAATTCATGAACCAGATCACCCAGTTTTTCTCCAACTTGAAAGCGGATTTTGACCGACTGAGTCAATCCATAGACGACCTGGTCAAGACCTATAACGCCATCGTTCAACTACTTGAGCTTGTTTCCAACCTCTTTCCGTTGGATTTAGTTTTGGTTTTACTATTTTCAATTCCCTTATTATTGGTACTTAATAGTCTTTCCCCTTCATCTCCGAGAATTAACTATACGTTTTCCGTCGTATTTGTATCGGGCTTACGATTCTTTTTACAATATTCTATTTCTCAATCTTGGAATCTCTGGCCGGTTCTTAAGACTTTACTCCTACTGCTCTTGCCAGCTTACGGACTGATTCTTACAAAATTTGTTTTTTCTTGGGTTCGAAAATTTTACTCGCGAAAAAAAGCGCTTTCGCCTGCAAACTTTGAACTGGGAATTGGTAGGCTACAGACCGCTTACAGAAAACTTATCGCTGCATCGTACCAAGATTTATCGGACAAAAAATCAATTTTAGAGGACCGGATCGAGCCTTCAAAGTTTTATCCATTGTTAGATGAACTGGAATTAGAAATAAAAGGAATTCGAAATCTATTAGAGAAGGGCGAAGGAGAACAACAGCGATTCAGTTAACAGTGCAACACTTTTACTGAACGAAATTTGTAGGAGCTCCTACGAACTTCCCCTCGCCAAAAAGTTCTTGCGAAAAAGATGAAATCGTGAAACTGAGGTTGGTACTTCCACCGCACCGGCCCCCGCCCAGGAAGTGAAGAACCGGGAACATAGGTAACACTTTAAACCGGAGACATGGGTTACACTTTTGGTTGTTGAATTAACCTTTTT
>NZ_NPDZ01000007.1 GCF_002811875.1 Leptospira perolatii | reverse complement strand
CGCATTCCGGAAATCTGGAGCAGATAAAATACTTCTTTTTCTTGGAACTTTTCAATACCTTTTCTCCCTTTCCGCAAATAGGACAAACTCCGTAGCCGACTTTCTTTTTCTCTGATTTTACCTGAGTTATCACCTGTCTTACATTCGTATTTTTTAATGTTTTTTCTAGAGCTACATAAAACTCTTGCAGCAATTTCTTTTCTGATTCCTTTCCTTCTGCGATCGCATCAAGTCTGGACTCCATCTCTGAAGTGAATTTTTCTCGGAACAAGTCTGAAAAAGCATTCTGCAAAAATGAGTTCACTTTCTCCCCTAGAGGAGTTGCCAAGATCGAAGACTTTTCTCTTTCGCAGTATTTTCTTTTGTACAGAGTTTCTAGAATCGTAGCAAATGTGGAGGGTCGCCCGATCCCATCTTTTTCGAGTCTGGCCACGATGCTCGCTTCGGTGTATCTAGGAGGAGGCTCAGTAGTTTTGGAAATTACATCCCAGTTCTCCGGAGAAAGTAAATCTCCCACCTTCCAAAGCGGAAAATTCCGGGGAGTTCCTCCATACAGGATCTTGTATCCAGGCAAAATCGTTCCTTTGATTTCACCTTCCCAATCTATATCTTGTGTCTTAGCCTTGAATTGGATTCTCTTCCAGGTTTCCGGAATCATTTGCGAAGCGATGCTTCTCTTCCAGATGATTTCGTACAAACTTTTTGCATCCTTGGAGATAGAACGATCGGAAAGTCGGTAGATCTGTTCCGGAGAGATCCGAGGATCGACCGGTCGAATCGCTTCGTGCGCGTCCTGTATTTTTCCCCTGGCTTTCGTTTTTCTAGGACCCAAATTAGATATAAATTCTCTGCCGAACCGATCCAGGATTTGTTCCTGGATTTCTGAAATCGATTTGGAAGAAAGTCTGGTCGAATCCGTTCTCATATAAGTGATCAAACCCTGTCTCTTCCCGAAACCGATATCCACTCCTTCGTAGAGTGCTTGCGCGAGTTTCAAGGTTTTTGCCGCAGGAAACCTCAAAAGTCTAAATGCCTCTTGTTGCATACTCGCGGTGGTAAATGGAGGAGGTGGAAGAGTCTTAGCTTCATTTTCCTTTCTGCTCAAGACAGCAAGTTGATTCTTTTTTTCTAATATAGAGTCTAAGAATTCGCGTGCTTCTCGCTCGGTTGGAAAATCTCCTTGAGACCGATGGAAGCGAACCATGTCCTCTTTTTCCGCGGAAAATCTTACATCTGCACAAACTTCCCAGGAGACTTCCTGCACAAACTCTCGTATTTCCTGTTCTCTCTCGCAAATCCATTTCAGAGCCACGGATTGCACTCTACCCGCGGAGAGTCCCGAGCGAATCCATTTCCAAAGAAAAGGACTCACTTTATACCCGATCAATCGATCCAGAATTCGGCGGGCCTTTTGGGATTCTACAAGCGCATCGTCTAGCTTATCAGGGTTTTCTAATGCTTCTAAAATTGCAGATTTACTGATCTCTCTGAACTTTACCCTTTTTACGACGGAAGATTTGCCGATTTTCTCAGCGAGCAATGCTGCAATAAATTCGCCTTCCCGATCCGGATCCGTTCCTAAATAAGTCAGCTCCGAATTTTTCGCCGCTTTCAGGATGGCGGAGATTACTTTCTTTTTTCCAGGGAGGTACTCGTACTCCAAGGCAAAATCTTTCTCTACATCTATGCCTAGCCGACCTTTGGGAAGATCCATCAAATGGCCAAAGGTAGGAAGTACTAGAAATTCTTTTCCGAGATAGGTACTGAGAGTTCGTACTTTTGTGGGAGATTCTACAATCAGTAGTTTGGACATGAATAGACGGTTCTAGAATTGAACCGCCTTTTCATCTTTCAATTCGGACCCAAAGATTCAATCAAATATCCATCCG
The DNA here is from genome assembly GCF_002811875.1 of Leptospira perolatii. Lineage (GTDB taxonomy): Bacteria > Spirochaetota > Leptospiria > Leptospirales > Leptospiraceae > Leptospira_B > Leptospira_B perolatii. The sequence continues at coordinate 218,166 of NZ_NPDZ01000007.1, read as the reverse complement.
GATACGTAGGGTTCTTTCTCTTAGTTACCAAGAATGGCTTTCTTCTAGGCGGCCATATGGTTCTCAAAATCCAGGCTCTGGCGAAAAGCGCAAAAACAGTAAGCTTTTTCAGAAGTGGATTTGGTTTTGGAAAACCCATAGCATCTCGCAAATCATCCTCCATCAAAGAGAACAATACTTGGAACACGATTCGTTTTATCCCTGGAATCTTGGGCAGTCTTCCTGCGAGTATTTCTAAAGTAGCCTTTCCTAATTTTTCGCTCTCCGGAGTTCTTTTGAAATTTTTCCTTTCGAACTCTCGATTGAAATCTTCCAAGGATTCGTAGCTCGAAGGGATTTTCTTGATTCCCATCAAGCCACCTACTTTCTTCCAAAAGTAATAGTTCGCCAACAATTCTTTTCTGGTCGCCCTTCTCCATCCATATTTCTCATTCCAGCGACCAGGTTCAAAAACGAACGTACTCAGAGTGTATACATAGTCCTCGTTTTTGATCGGATACTTATCGTGTATCTGGTTCAGCCTACGAATCGATTGCTTTCCTCTTTCGCTATCCAATCCGTTCTCTAAAAACTCTCCCAAGATCAGAGTTGTATCGTCGTATCTCTTTTGTCCGAAGTTTTCGAACTGCTTTGTTTTATCTAAAATCTTTGCGATAGACGGAATCGCGAAAGTTCTGAAAAAAGCAATCGCCAAAGAGATTTCAATGTCTTTGGGAAATTCATAGCTCCCGGAGAGGAATACAATTCTCTGCGCATCCTTTTCCGGATCCAGTTTTTCAATTTGATCTAAAATTTTATATCTACCGAACATTAGCTTCCTTTACATCAAGATTTGAGTAGTTCATAAATTCTTAAACTACTTTTTTGATATGAGCAATTTTTGAAATATTTAGTTTTATATACAATTAAATCCATAGGTAGAAAGGAAGAAGCTTGTAAATATTATCTTTTTCACTCATAAAAACTTTAGGTACTTCCATTTTCTTATATCTGAAACCTGCGCTTTCATAAGACAGGAATTGCCGTAACCTCAGAAAGGCTTTGCAAAAAGTCAAAATGTACTTTGATTCGTAATCAAATCTTCTTTACTGAAAGGTTGGATTCCCTAAAATCAAGCAGCACTTCTTGCAAATTCGGATAGAAGGTGGATTCTTAGATCAATGAGATTTATTCCGAGAATAGTTTTCCAAATAGTAGGCTTTCTCGCTCTCGCCTCCTCCATGATTTTACCAGTGATTTGGTGGACAACAAACAGAGGGCTGTTCGCTCTTTGGAAAGGCTGGTTGTATTCTTGGTTCAACTCCCCCTTGCGATTAAACCTGGTTGTATTTGTGCTCACTCTGCTCTCTTGTTTGCTTGTAGCCTTGGCAGGGATTTTGATTCTGCAACCTTTTGTAAAAGATCCGCCCAGCTCTTTCGATAAAGAACAAATGCAGCAAATCCTAAAAGGAGAATTGGATTACGACCAACCGATCACCAGGAAAATTTTCAGAGGAATCGGACTCGCCTTGGTCGGTTTGGGGGTAATCATTCTCATCATCTCTTGGTTATTTTGGCAAGAATACAGCGAGATGTATATAAAACTTCCGGTGGCTGGATTCGCATTTATCGGAGTCGGATTGTATTGCGCGCTAACCGGCAAACTACCGAGACCTCCTCAAATCCGGGATTTCTTCAAGAAGAAATAAAAAAACCGGATGAATGTTCATCCGGTTTCTATTATAGAATGCCTCTCCAAAGTCAGAGAGACCTTCTAGAGTCTTTACGAGTCTCGCTAATTAGCCGTTAGACGGAACAGGGAACAATCCGTCGATAGACAGATAGCGTTCTCCGGTATCGTAGTTGAAGGTCAGAATCGTGGAACCTTCTGGAATTTCCGGCAATTTCTTAGCAACTGCTGCCAAAGCTGCACCAGAGGAAACCCCGATAAAAATTCCTTCTTCTTTTGCGGCACGAAGAGCATATTGGAATGCTTCGTCTTTAGAGACTTGGATAATTCCGTCGAGTAGCTCTGTGTGGCAGTTCTTAGGAATAAAACCGGCGCCTATCCCTTGGATTGGGTGAGGTCCAGGCTTTCCTCCGGAAAGAACAGGAGATGCTTCCGGTTCTACCGCATATACTTTCGTATTCGGAAATTTAGCCTTCAGTACTTTTGCGACTGCGGTGATATGCCCGCCAGTACCTACTCCGGTAATTACTACATCCACACCATTCGGAAAATCTTTGAGAATTTCCTGTGCTGTGGTATCGATATGAATTTGAATATTTGCTTCGTTCTCGAATTGTTGAGGCATCCAAGCTTTTGGATTTTCAGCGACCAATTGTTTGGCTCTTTCGATCGCACCAGGCATTCCTTTTTCACGAGGAGTCAGATCGAACTCCGCTCCGTAAGCAGCCATAATTCTGCGACGTTCAATACTCATAGACTCAGGCATAACCAGAACCAGTCTGTATCCCTTTACTGCAGCTACCATCGCGAGTCCGATCCCGGTATTTCCGGAAGTTGGCTCGATAATTACGCTGTCTTTCGTTAATTTTCCAGAGCGCTCTGCGTCTTCAATCATGGAAAGAGCGATTCTATCCTTGATGGAACCACCCGGATTCGCGCGCTCCAATTTTACAAACACTTGGGATTTTGAATTATAGAGACGGTTTATCTTCACGTGCGGAGTATTTCCGATTGTCTCTAGGATATTATTTGCCTTCATAGGGGAGTTCCTTCCTCTAAATAGGAGCCTTTCGCTACTATATTAGACGATTCTTTCAATATATCAAAGCTGGGCAAGAAAAAAAGGAAGAATGATAGATTTTTTTTGAGAACGAATCTGCGGCACACATACTTCCTCTGTTTTCTTAAAATTGGAAATAGATGAAGGACCTTTCTCCGGAGACTGAGCCCGCAGTGATGAATCCAACGACGCAAGCAGCAACAGGCAACAGAATTCTAAATAGAATCCTACGTTTCGTTGGATTCATTTTTCCGTACTCGATCACATGTACTGCAATAAAGGAAAGGATCAGAATCGAAAAGCCCCAGGGATATTTAGGAGTCTCGCCGATTCCGACCGCCATTCCCTTCAAAAAGACAAGCGCAAGTTGGAGAGAATCCGCGCGAAAGAAAACCCATCCGATGCATACGAGGTGGAATACGATTGGAATTCTCACCCATTTGGGTATATTTAGTTTTCCGAATTTAGTATTTTCCCAGAGTCTCTCCATCCACAACAGAAATCCGTGCCATAATCCCCATATTACAAAAGTATAATTTGCTCCGTGCCAGATTCCCCCGAGCAACATGGTAATACATAGGTTCAAAGAAGTTCTTGTGGTTCCTCTGCGATTCCCTCCAAGAGGAATATAGAGATAATCCCTTAGCCAAGTGGACAATGTAATATGCCACCTCCTCCAGAATTCTCTCAAGGATCCGGCAAAATAAGGTGCGAGAAAGTTCGGAGGAAGTTTGTAACCGAGTAAGAGCGCGCATCCCCTCGCAATATCTGTGTATCCGGAGAAGTCGCAATAAATCTGAAACGCGAACCCGTAAAAAGCGAACCAATGTCCACCTATGGAATATTTCTGCGGATCTGAATAAATCGGATCGATCAAAGGAGAAATTTGGTCTGCGATCAGTACCTTTTTTATGACACCGATCAGGATCCATACGATTCCGATTTCGGAAAAAAGTATCCGCGGAACTTTCGGAATCGAAATTCTTTGTAGGAAATCCTTCGCACGAAGAATCGGTCCTGCAATCAATTGCGGAAAAAAGAATATGAACAGTAAGAAATCAGGAAGATTTACTTTTTGCGAAAATGTACCTCTGTGTACATCTACTTGAAACGCAATCAACTGAAACGTATAAAAACTGATCGCAAGCGGAAGAATGGATTCCAGAGTTTCCATTCCTTCGACAGAAAAAGATAAATCTTGTAGAATCGTACGAAAGAAACCGTAATACTTGAACAGAAACAAATTCGCTAGGTTTGCGAGAACGATCCAAGCCAACTTGCGTCTGTCACCTCTTGCCTCTAAGTAATAGTAGTAGGCATAATTTAGGAGCACGATCAACAGAAAGTGGATCAAAAAGATTTTGCTCCAATATCCGTAAAAGATAAAGGAGGCAAGAATCAGAACTTCCCTGCGGAAACGATGGGGGAACACCCAATAGAGGATGTATACGCTCGGGAAAAAAGCCAGGAACGCAAAGCTATTGAATAACAATTCTTAACCTTTCCTTCGCTTTTGATTCAGAAAATTCATAGTCCGTTTTCCAACAGTTTTGCAGTAAGAGAAGTATAACATCTTGCCGAAAGATGACTTGCGTCCTTAAAATAATCGCAAGCCATAGAGACCTGATTTGCATCGACCAACCGAATTCCATACTTTTTGAATAATGGGTACACGCTCAGCTCCAATTGCTTTTGTATCTCGGTTCGATTTTCTAATTTTAAAAATTCTGAATGTATTTTCGGTCTCCAATATATGGTCTTTATTTTCCTGGATTGCAAGAGCCGGATCGTCTTTTCTAAATATTCTACTTGCTCGGGGTCTACTCGATAGTTTGCAAAGTATTTCTTTTCTTCCGATTTGGTAAAGTACTCGTACCAGAGACCGTACTTTTCTCCTAGGCTAAAAGTCGGATTTTTGTCATCTTCAAATTTCGGGCTTTCTATCGATGGTCGATCCGCCTTGGATAAGGCGTCTTTGGAAGCAGAATTATTTTTCTCTAATGCATCCAGAAAATCCACTTCTCCCTGGATCCTATTTCCGGTAATCGTTCTCCAGGCGGTCCTCGGAGAAAATTTGAATCTATAACTGGAAAATAAGACAGGAAGGAGCCAATCTACCAGTGGCTTGTATCCTAGATCGCTTCTATGCTTCCATAGAAGATGGAACGGAACGACATCCTGCTTAAAATAATCGTTATATGCGTGATTGGAATTAAAACTCATCGGAGAGATTTCGAAAAATACTAATTCAGGCTGGATTCCGCGATCCAAAATCTGAAGCAATCGAATATGCAAAAGTTGCATCGTAGCCGCATTCACAGCAACGCCGACCCCTTCCCAATTTTTTAAACTTTCTTTTTCCCAATGATTTAGGAAGGGATCTTTTTTAGTATATTCCGGATTTGGAAACAAATCGAAGTTTCTGGATCTAGAAGTCCCGAAGGCCCAAAATACTTTCTCACCCTGAACCAATTTCGAGCTTTTCGGCTCCCAGTCTTCTGCAATCTCTTTCACCGCACTCGATGCAGGCTGGTATTCGGTCGCTATCAGCCGAACCCGAGGGATCAGCAATAATTTATCTAATAGGAAAAAGACTAAAAATACAAGGAGTGGAAGCCAAAAGGCAAAGTTGTATTTTTTTCTTGCAGAGTTCAAAATGGACCATTTTGTACGGGGCTTTCTACTTCCTTTTTCGAATCGCAAAGGAAACTGGCAAAAACCCCGAAACTTTCCGACCAAGCTTTAGTATCCTATAGATAAATCCAGATTTTTTCGAAACTCTTCCGAATCGGAGCAAACTATAAATTCTTTCCATAACCAAGAACTTGATCGAACTCATAGTCCCGTCAAAGTTCTTGGAGTACTAATCCCATCAGTAAAGCTTCGACCGCAGGACTAAAAGATAAACCTAAACCTTGATACACTGCAAACACCGTAGAAATATGAACGTTAGAATCTCCAGGAGTCGCGGCGTATCCCCTCACCTCTTTTCCCTGTACTTCTAACGCGCCTAAGGGGAACACTGCATGCGCAAAAATTCTACCGTACAATCCTCTGTCTCTTCCCGAAGAAAAGATCGAGTTAGTAGAGACTAAATTCGTAGTCGATAGATAAGGATCATTGGAGATTCGATGCAACAGATCCTCCTTTTTAATCGCCTTTCTTAATTTCACCTTGAACCGAATCAAATGCATGTAAGGAGAATTGATCGTTACCGAAGAAGATGAAAGCTTTAGGGAAAATCCAATCGTATGGTATACTTCGTTTAACAATCTTGCGTGATGGGTTCCATTCTCTGACTCCGGCAAAACGAGGATCGGTCCGGTTACGTGAGGATCATTTTTTGCCATATCAGCATCTCTTCGCAGTACAAAAAAATCCGCTTCTTCTATAAGCTCCGGCAAATCTGTGATTTTGAATTCAGGAGAGATTTCGTTTCCTCGCGCAAAAGGTCTGAGAATCCCGGCCAACGTATGAGTGTTGCAAGTGCTGATATGTATGAACCTGGGAAGCTCTTTTTCGAGTATGTTCGCGTTTTCAGGATAAAGGAACTGAGGTCCAAAAGTATGTTCGCTTCCCTGAGCTACGAATAGTATTATATTCGAATATTCAGATGTATTATATTCCTCGAATCTCTTTTCGGCGACTCCGGGCGGAGAAGAATCGCAGAGCACCTTGCATTCTTTGAGGGCCTCGGATTTTTTGACAAAGTTAGGAAAATGTTCTGCGACCTGATTTGATCCGTCGTCCACCAAGATTCCGCCCTTTTCGGCTAAAGACAATATTTGCGGGACCTCGGATCTGGAAAGTTTGTAGGGCTCTATGAATACCTTAAATCCTCCGAATTTTCCTTGTAGTAGCAATAACAGCGAGGCAAGAGGCCAACCTATGACTCCCGTTCCTCTCAGATATACTCCAGGTAAATTGGCTCCCTCCAGATTCGATTCTGCCATGAAAAAGAAAATCTCCTAACGCTTGTAATACGGATCGGAAAGGTAGTTATTTTTGTATTTGATATAATTCATGGTGGTTCGGGTGATCATTTCCCTTTCTTTTTCCGTGATTTCCCGGACTACTTTCGCAGGAGATCCCATCGCCAAAGTTCCTGGAGGAATTTTTTTGCCCGGGGTTACAAGGGAACCGGCGGCCACGAATGCGTATTCTCCCAGTTCCACGCCATCCATCAAAGTGGCTCCCATTCCTACAAAAGAGTTATCCTTCAAGATGCAACCATGGATGACCGCTCTGTGTCCGATCGAGACATTGTTTCCGATTTCCACTGGATATACATCTCTCGCGACGTGCACCACTGTCATATCTTGGATATTCACATTCTCGCCGATACGAATATAATTCACATCTCCCCGAATCAAAGTCTGAAACCAAATCGAGGAATCTTTCCCGATTTTTACATCTCCCACCACCTGAGAGCCCGGAGCCAAAAATACGCTGTCATGAATTTCGGGAATCTTTCCCATATATTCCAAAATCGAGCCGATTTTTAGATTTGGTTCTTTCATCGATAGATTCCTCCGAAATACTTTTGCATCCCATTCTCCCTCGGGCCGGACCTGTCTCAAGCCGAAATTCCTTTTGACCCTCTGAGGCTTTTCTGGAGCATAGGAGTATGTACTCTATCCCGAAAGGAAACGGAGAAAAAGATAAAAAATTCGACCATAAAAAATGGGCCAAGATTCTTGGAGTCTCTCTCTCCATCGGTTTTCTCATCGCATTTTCGATCCGCGCTTGGATTCTATTTCCGTATAAATTAGAAACCAATGAAATGGAACCCGGGCTCAAAAAAGGAGAGCGCAAGACCATTCTTCGCTGGATCAAGCCCTCTTCTCTGTTCTTAGGCGATATCATTTTACTCGAGCATCCTACACAGACCTCTAAAGTAGTCTTGGCGAGAATCGTAGGAAAACCGGGCGATACACTCTACATGAAGGACAAAACCTTATTCCGAAACGGAATTCCGGAAAACGAAGGAAAGCTCCCTTACGAATTAGGATTTACCGATAAACGAAATCCATTTCCTGCATCTTTTTCGAGAAGGGATCAGTTTGCCTCGGTGCAAATCGAAGACAGAAAATATTTTGTTTTATGCGACAATCGAGACGAGTGCGTCGATTCGCGAGATTTTGGTCCGATTGCTTTCGAAAAGATTATCGGGAAGATTTTCTAAAAATTCGGATTGGTTTTCCAAAGGCAGTATACCCTACCTCTTGGACCAGTTCGTATCTTGGATTACTTAACTTAGACATTTTTTCTGGAGTGACCATCCCACCCATCACATACTCTGGGCGAAGATACGAGATTACCGAATAGGATTCCCACAAATCCGGAGTTCTTCCTTTTTTCTTTTCCTCTCTATACGCATCGATTACTTCTCTGCTGCACAGGCCAAAGGAATCGATCACTGGATTTTTGCTGTAATAGCCGAACACTCCTACCTCGTTCGTAAATACTCTGCCCTGTACATCGCCTTCCAATAAAAAAGCTGCCTTTCTATAACCTAAATATCTTTCGAACTCGTCCTTATCCCGATAGGCAGGAACATAGATCGGCCCTCTGAGTTCATCATACGGATGAGTGCCTTTGTTTAGAACGTACAAGTTCTTATCCGCAAAAAGCAGGAATACGAATAGAAAAATGACTCGATAGACAGTTCTTAGGGTTTTTGCGTTTCTAATTCTTTCCCACCAAACAGAACCAAGACGAACGAAAACGATCGGTCCGATGCAGAATAGTAACAATATGGAACTGTTCGCGAGCGGCACATACCAAAACTCTACTCTGACCGAATATAGCAAAAAGAATACGAAAAAGAAGGGATACGAAAGAAAGGATAGTTTTTCAAAGCCTCTCCATCCTTCCTTCTTTAGAAAATAATAGATGGCGATTAAATAGAGAAATAGGATCGAATATAGAAGTTGGTTTCCTTTAGAAAGAAAAAAGTTACCGAGTCGATTTGGATATCCTAAAAGCCGAACTCCTGCCTCGCCGTTGATCAATAAAATTGGCTTCAGCAATATATCCCAGATTCCTGCCAAATGGATCCAAGCGATTTTTAAATCGGGCTTTATTTCGGAAGGTTCTCCTACAGAATTCAGGCCCAGCTCAAAGAATGCTTTTTTGGCAAGTACGGATTGCGGAACAATCTGCCCGTACACAAAGATCGCATAGATCGAATAGAGCGCCGGAATGACCAAATAGTAAAGAATTTGGAGCGGAAGTTTTTTTCTTCGGACAAGAAAATAAAATAGAACCGGAACTAGAAAAATTCCCTCAGGCCTGACCAAGGGCGCAATCCCGGCAAGAAGAAATCCGAATTCGTACTTTCTAATATAGAGAAAATAGATAGATCCCAGGAAAACCAGAGAAAAGAGCAATGCCTCGAAGCCTTGGCTGTAAATTCGAATATTGTAGGAATTCCAACAAACCAAAGCAGTCGAACAGAGCGCGACCAACCGATCGGAAACCAGCAACTTAACAATCGCGTAAATCAGGGCCGAAAAAGGAAGCAGCAAAAACGCATTCAAATACAGAGATAGTTCCGGAATAGAATCGGAACCGAAGACAAAACCCAAAGCTCCGAGCACAAACGCCAGAAATGGAGAGGTCGATCCCATTTCGTAAGGCGGGATCGTATTCCAAGAAAGCAAACCTGTTTCTGCAAAATTCCGAGAGTGGCGGAAAGTAATATATGCGTCGTCGTTCGGGTGATGACCCATAAGCACGAGGAGAATCGCGCCGACTGCTCCGATACAGAGTGAATGAAAAAGATTGGATCTATAAATTTTACGAAGATAAAAAGGCATCCGCTTCCCAATGAAAATGAGTAAGCGAAGTATGGAGTCAAGAGGGAAAGTTGCTGTTTCTCAGTCTTCTTCTGTAAAAATTCTGCAAAAAACAGATTTTCAGGATGGTTTTGTCCTAAAAACTTGTTTCTAAAGGGCAATTCCGCCCTGCAAACGCCACGAACTTTCTAAGGAATAAAATAAGAACATGATTAGAATCGCTATCAACGGTTTCGGACGGATCGGACGACTGGTTTTCCGTTCAGGCATCAAAAATCCCAATATCGAATTTGTAGCTATCAACGATTTAGTAACTCCTGATAACCTCGGCTATCTTCTAAAATATGATTCAACTCATGGTCGCTTCAATGGCACAGTAGAACATACTGAAAAAGAACTGATCGTAGATGGAAAAAAAGTGCTCTGCGTTTCTGAAAGAGATCCAGAGAAGCTTCCGTGGAAAGATCTGAAAGTAGACTATGTAATCGAATCCACTGGTTTGTTTACCGACCGAGTCGGAGCAGAAAAACACATCAAGGCAGGAGCCAAAAAAGTAGTAATCTCGGCACCAGCCAAAGACAAGGACATCCCAACTTTCGTGATGGGGGTCAACAACGAGAAGTACAACCCTAGCACGGATCATGTAGTTTCCAATGCATCCTGTACTACAAACTGCTTAGCACCGATTGTAAAAGTGGTATTAGATAATTTCGGAGTAGAAGAAGGATTAATGACTACGATCCATGCCACTACTGCTACGCAGCCTACTGTAGACGGGCCTTCCAAAAAAGACTGGAGAGGCGGAAGAGGTGCTATGCAGAATATCATTCCTGCTTCTACCGGTGCTGCAAAAGCAGTAGGTCTTTGTATTCCGGAAGTAAACGGAAAACTGACCGGAATGTCCTTCCGAGTTCCTACTCCTGATGTTTCTGTAGTAGACCTTACCGTCAGAACTTCAAAAGAAACTTCTCTCAAAGAAATCTGTGCAAAAATGAAAGCGGCTTCTGAAGGTCCGATGAAAGGAATCTTAGGATACACAGAAGAAATGGTAGTTTCGAATGATTTCTTGAGTTCTACTCTCTCTTCCATTTTTGATGCGGATGCTTGTATCGAGCTAAATTCACGCTTCTTTAAATTAGTTTCCTGGTACGACAACGAGATGGGTTACTCAAACAGAGTGCTGGATCTGATTCTTTATATGGCAAAAAAAGGCTGATCGATGCAACTTCCTAGATTAGAGAACGCAGACCTCGCAGGAAAAAGAGTTTTTCTGCGAGTGGATTTCAATGTTCCGATTGAGAATGGAACTGTCACGGACAAAACCAGGATCGAAAAGACTTTACCTACGATAGAGCTTCTACTCAAAAAAGGAGCTCGTCTAGTGATCGCGAGCCACTTGGGAAGACCAAAGGGAAAACCGGATCCGCAATTTTCGATAGAACCTGTGGTGAAGACATTCCAGGAAATGGTAAAAGCAAAAGTAACCTTTTCTAAAGAAGTGGTCGGAGACTCAGTCGTCAAACTTTCCAAAGAGCTACAAAACGGAGAAATCTTAGTCATAGAGAACCTGCGGTTTCACAAGGAAGAAGAGGAAAACGAAGCCGGCTTTTGTAAAAAGCTAGCTTCGCTCGCAGACGTGTATGTAAACGACGCGTTTGGAGCTGCACACAGAGCCCACGCATCTACGGAAGGGATTGCTCATTTACTTCCATCGTATGCAGGATTGCTAATGTACCAGGAGATCACCCAACTTTCCGGTCTACTTTCCAGACCTGCAAAACCTTTTGTGGCAATTATCGGTGGTTCAAAGGTTTCTTCCAAAATCCAAGTATTAAAGAATCTTATAGATAAAGTGGATCATCTACTGATCGGCGGCGGAATGGCTTATACCTTCCTAAAATCCAGAGCGGTTCCAGTAGGGAACTCTCTTGTAGAAAAGGATTTCGAAGTAGATGCATTTCAGCTCATCGAAAAAGCGGGAGTCGCTGGAGTAGACATACAACTTCCTGTAGACCATGTGATCGGAGATAAATTCGATCCTCATGCAAAATCCAAGACAGTGGATAAGATGGGAATCTTGGACGGTTGGATGGGAATGGATATCGGCCCCAAAACGATTTCTAATTACGAAAAAGTAATTAAAAACGCAGCGACCATCGTATGGAACGGACCTATGGGAGTTTTCGAATTCGATAAGTTCGCAGAAGGTACGATGGCGATCGCAAAAGCGGTAGCAAAATCCAAAGCAAAAACAGTCGTAGGCGGAGGAGACTCGATCGCCGCGATCAATAAGGCTGGAGTGGAAAGTAAAATTACCCACGTTTCTACAGGTGGAGGTGCTTCGTTGGAATTCTTGGAAGGAAAAAAACTTCCGGGGGTACAGGCACTTCTCAACCAGGAAAAATAGTCATACATTAGACTTTCTGAATCCGTTACAAACTTGAAAAAGGGAGATATATCGAATGCGTCCTAAAATCATCGCCGGTAACTGGAAAATGAATCTTTCGGAAAAAGAGGCTATCGAATTAGCAAAGGGAATTCGAGACCAAATCCCGGGGATCGCAAAAGGAAAACAGGCCGTGATTTTTCCCTCTTCGATTCATCTAGCGGCTGTTAGTAGAATCTTGGAGGGCTCGGGAGTGCAGGTAGGAGCCCAGAATATTTACCCTTCCGGTTTGACTGCAATGACTGGAGAAACAAGTCCGGACCAGCTGTCCGAACTCGGAATCTCTCACGCATTAGTCGGGCACTCCGAACGAAGACAGTTCCTGGCTGAATCTAGCGATTTCTGTAATCGTAAGATTTCTTTTTTGGTTCAGAATGGATTCACTGCAGTGTACTGCGTAGGAGAAACTCTTTCGGAAAGAGAGGCTGGAAAAACTTTCGAAATACTCGGCTCTCAAATCAAGGAAGGTTTGAAGAGTATCCACAGCCATCATTTCTCCAGAATCTGGGTCGCGTACGAACCGGTCTGGGCAATCGGAACCGGTAAAGTGGCTACTCCTAAACAGGCACAGGAAGCTCACGCATTTATCCGAAAGGAAATTGCCGGACTTTTCCAAAATGGGATAGAAATCGCGAATTCCACTCCGATCCTATATGGAGGATCGGTAAAGCCAGACAATATCAAAGAACTTCTTTCGGAGCCGGACATAGATGGAGGATTGGTGGGCGGCGCCAGTCAGAAAATCGGAAGTTACGCTGGCTTATTTTAATTGTCAGTAGGCAAGCCAAACGTAGCTTGGATCAAATAAGCGGTCTCGCTTAAAAAAGAACCCTCTTTTAATAACAGGAAACGTACTCATGGGATTTATCACCGGAACCATTCTAGTTCTATTTATCTTCGTCAGTTTATTTTTGATCCTACTTGTGCTAATCCAAACTGGAAAAGGCGGCATGGGGGGAGTACTCGGAGGAGGCGCGAGCCAATCCGTTTTTGGAAGCTCTACCGCAGACGTGCTGACAAAGGCGACTCGAGTTACCGCAGTTCTTTTTTTGGCACTTTCCCTGATTCTTTCTTTCCTTTTTGCCAAAAATAGTGGATACAATACGACTCCTCTGCCTATCACTCCTGAGGTCTCCGCACCTACTGGAGCAGAGAACCCTGGAGGCACAGATGCAGTCCAACCCACAAATTCGGATCCGAAAAATCCAGGATCCACTGGCGGAACCCAACCTTAAGAAATACAATCTTCCTTCCTTGGGTACTGGGCTGCTTTTATTAGTAGCCCTGTTTCTTCTCTCAAACACTTCTTCCCTTTACACTCAGACAAAACCGCAAGAAAAAGAACCAAGCACTTCCCAGATCGTGAATCAGAGAATCCTCAAGGTCTACGAGGGTCTCTCCGTAGGTAAGGAACTTCTAAAGTACGAAAGAATGGAAAGCCTTCCCTTGGGAACCCTGGTCACTTGGATTGGAAGCTACCCTAACCGAAAAGGAGTCAAGGTCACTAAATTCTCTGTGATAGAAACCCCGGGTGGAAACGGAATCCAAAGAGCCGAGGAAAAATCTATTATACTTGAGTTTAATGGAGCCACGCTTTCTAAGGTGACCTCGGAAATCAAAACCTCTAATTATCATTCAGAAGAGAACACTGTCGTAAGAATGACAGATGACACTCCCCTGGACTCCAATGTGGACGATTTACTCATCTACGCGGATCGAAACGGAAGGGAGGCAGAATACCCCTTGACCTATCTTCCCGACGAGGGAGTCAACCGGGAACGCTCTGAGTTTAAGAAGGAATTCTATCTAAAATTGCTGGAAGATTTCTTTGTTCATATCCTTCGACTCCAAGAAATGCAGAACCAACATTCGGTCAAAAATCAAAAAAAATTACTGCAAACTTTCAAAGATTCCCTAGAATATTGAACCTGCATGGCATCCTTGATGGAAAACCTCCAGGAACGCGCGGAGGAACTCCAAGCAATACTCGATGGAATTACTGAGTCTCTGGTTCTGATTGATCCGAGCTTCAGAATCAGAAGGGTAAACCGCGCGACCTTGGAATTTGCGAATGAAACGGACTTCCAATCCATCTTGGGTAGGAAGTGCTATGATGCTTTGTACAACCGAACTGCTGTATGTCCTTATTGTCCGATGAGGGAACACCAGGACAACGAAGAGAATTTTGATCGGGATTTTGAAACGAAAGGCTCAGAGGTCAGCAGAGAAATCTTTCACGTAGCTCACGATGAAAAGGAAACTCTTTATCTGGACTTTTACCCGATCGAAAAAGATGGAAGTATTGTCTCGGTTGTGGAAAAGATCAGTAATATCACTCGAATCAAAGAAAAGGAAGAGGAGAATCTCAGGATCCGAAACTTAGCTTCCTTGGGTATCTTCATCTCCGGAGTAGCGCACGAGTTAAACAATCCTCTAACTGGCATGAGCTTAACTCTGCAAAACCTGATGAGCAATCTATCTTCGTTAGATACTGAATTTTTCAAAAAACGACTGGAGATGATCAAGGAGGATCTGACTAGAGCTGCGATGATTGTCTCAGATATCATTAGCTTTGCAAAGCCGGACAAACTGGTTACTACTTCTGCAGACCTGTACGAAACCCTTATCAAGGCGAAGGAATCAGTGACCTGGGTATATCCTGTACTTTCGAAAAATATACAGTGGGAAATACTTTGCGAGCCAGGTCTTTATTTTCAGTTTAATCCGGTAAAGATCGAAAGATTGTTTATCAATCTGTTCAAAAACTCTCTACAGGCATACGATTACGGTGAAGGAAGTATCCGAGTAGAAGTCAGACGCACCAAAAATATGGTACACATATTCATAGAGGATACGGCAGGCGGAATCCCGGAGACAATGTTGGACAAGATATTTTCTCCTTTCTTTACCAAAAATAAATCCGGAATCGGAACCGGACTAGGACTTTCCATTTGCCATTCCATCGTAAGAGAACATAGCGGAGAACTGACGGTAAAATCCTTCGAGCGAAAAACGAGATTCAGGGTATCTTTGCCGATCGAGCAAAATAAAGGAGGATAAGATTTGTCCAAGCATAAAATCCTAGTGGTCGAAGACATACATTCGATTCGGGAAGCAATTAAAGATATTTTAATTAAAGATTATCTGGTATTCGACGCCGAAAATTACGACGAGGCGATCAAAATTCTGAAGAGCGAATCGATAGACTTGGTAATCACGGACATCCGTATGCCTGGCAAATCCGGGTTAGATCTAATCAAGACTATTCAACACGATTATCCTCACACTCTCTATTCGTTGATGACTGCCTACAACATCAACGACTATATCAATTTTGCCTACGAACATGATATTTGGAATATCATACCTAAGTATTCTTTCTTAGATATCAACCTGATCCCGGTCATGGTGTATAAACTTCTTACTAAGGATATCTTCGGAGTGGAAAAGTATTTTGGACACCAATTCAAAATACAGCAATCGGATGACCAAGGCTTTAGTGTTCCTCCTGAAAACGGAATCGTATATCGCAAAATCAGTTCCGATGAAGAAAGAAATTATTTTTGCAATCGCATCGCTAAGTATTTGATTGAGAAAGGAGCCCCGAACGCTGTGCATCAGATTTTGGAGGAGTTAACTTCCAACGCGATGATCCGAGCGCCCAGAGACTCCAAAGGAAATTCCAAATACCAGTACGAATTACCATCTAGAGATCTGCTTGTTCCGATGGAAAATATCCAGCTCGCCGAATCGGACTATTTTGAAATCGGATATGGAATTTCCGAGAATTCCATCATCATAGTCGTAAGAGATCATTTTGGTTCTCTAAATCGAAAAGAAATCTTAAAGAGATTGGATAGACATATAACGGTGAATGAGCCTAGCGGGTTTCCCTCAGGCTTGGCCGATTCTCATGGCCGCGGACTTTATATCTGTAGGGAAATTTCGGATCAACTGATCTTTAATATAGAAAAAGGTAGAAGGACAGAAATCATCGCACTGATGGACAAGCAGACCAATAAGGGCTACAAGTCTCTGTCGATTTATGAGGTTTAAGCTGAAACTTACTTAGTTAGATCAGCGCATTTCTGATGCTTGAAAGAAACACTGTCTAAGATTTTTGCTACCTAAGCTCCAGAATGACCGGCTTTAAAGTATTTGTACAGCCACCATTTTTCAAAAATCATTTTTGCCCAGTGCCAAAAAATCGAAGGCTTTTTCATTTCTACGATCACATTCGGGCCTACAAACTTACCGCTTGCAAATCCGGCCTTTCCTCCTCCGGTTTCCAAAAAGCAAGCACCGAATCCCCTGAATTCATCCGTGATCCATTCCCCGGAGAAAGAGTGCATTATATTTTTTGCAATAATCCTTCCCTGCTCTCTTGCAAAAACACCCGCCTTAGGCAATAATCTTCCATTCGAGATTTGAATTCCTACGACGTCTCCTCCGGCATAGACATTCTTCAGTTTCGTATGGAGGGTTTTCGCATCCACCTCGATCCATCCGTTCGCGCCTTGGATCGGGCTACCCTGCAAGAACTCAGGAAGCACATGAGGCGGTATTCCCAAAAGAACATCGAATTCTTTCTTTTTTGAATTTTCGAAGACGATCTGTCGACTCCATGGGTCGATGGAAAGTGCCTTGGAATTTCCAAAAAATTTGATTCCTTTCGAATCGAGAAGAGAAACCACACTACTGCCAATCTCTTCTCCGGCAACCGGCATGGGCAAATTCTCAGGGGTGATGATTTCAATCCTAGGTTTCCTTCCGGTCTTTTCAAAAATGTAATCTTGCAATATCATCGCTGACTCATAAGGAGCCGCGGGACATTTGTAAGGAAGAGCTCCGACAAGTATTGTTATTTTTTTTCCACCCCAATCGAGTGCTTTCTTAGAAATCTCTTCTGCTTGAATCGGATCATAGAGATTCGATGCGCATTCCTTGAATCCCGAGAGTCTTTCAGGTGCATACTTGGCTCCAGGAGTAAGCACAAGGTAGTCATAGGTAATCTCTCCTCTGTCCGTGCGAATGGTTTTCGCCAAAAAATCGATACTCATTACCTCCTTGTTTTCGAAAACCACACCCTTTAGTCTGGAGCGTTTGTATGCCTTTTTGATCCGAATAGGATTACGACTAGTGTTTAATATCCAAGGAATGGATGGTTGAAACGTGTATTCTTTTTCCTTTTCTAATATTATTATTTCATGTTTTTTAGATATATTTTTCCGCAACTCATCCGCCGCGGAAAGTCCTGCGATACCTGCTCCAACAATCACTATTCTAGCCATTTCTATTTTCCCCCGATTTCGAGTTTATGGCCCCCAGCCTTGAACTCCAGAATTCCCTTTTCCAATCTTTTAGCTTTGAATCCGTGCTTACTGAGAATCTGCACCGCCTCTTTGGATAGAACGCAATATTTACCTCTGCAATAGGCCACAACATGTTTACTTCTTGGTAGCTTCTCCAAATTTTTTTCCAGCTCCTTGAGCGGAATAGAGATGGCTCCTGGAAAATGTCCAACCTCGTACTCGTGCAAAGGCCTTACATCGATGAGCATGAGCTTTCGGCCTCTAACTTCTTTTTGCAGGGATTCGTAATCGAATGCCTCTAAAGAATCTATCTCTTCAAAAAAAGTTCGAGTCGCGAGAGCGATTTCCGCGCTCAAGGATTCACCGATTTGTCCAAGGCAATCTAATAGCCTGACTCCGGCTTCGCTCGCTTCGTAGTACACGTATTTTCCCAGTTTCTGGTTTCTTGCGAGGTGAACTTCCTTAAGGATCTGTAAATGATGAGAGGCAGTCGCAACGCTTGCTCCCGAGTCCTGAGCGATCGACTCCACACTCTTGGATGCCTGGCTAATCAAATCGAGTATTTCGATTCTCTTGGGGTCCCCTAGAGCCTTTCCGATTCCGGATAATTCCTTAAAGACTAAAGATTTGTATTCTCTTCCTTTCATCACAAACGGTCTAATATTCAAACATTTATTTGATTGACAGAATATTTCAAGCGTTTTTTGAATTTAGATATGAAGGTCCGAGACAGTGGAATGCCTGAATTCAGATACTGGGAAAGTCTTTTCGACATAGAGCTCATCTTGGATAAAATGGAAATCGATTCGAACCTCTCGTTTTTGGTGGAATTCGGCTCGGGCTACGGAACCTTCACGCTTCCCGTTGCTAAAAAAATCGGAGGCAAGATTCTCGCATTGGATATTGATGAGGAGATGATACAATTTTCTTCCAAAAGGGCCTCGGAAGAGCGATTGACGAATATCGAATTTCTGGTTCGTGATTTTATTGCAGAAGGAACTGGACTCCCCGAAAGCAGCGCGGAATATGTAATGTTATTCAATATTTTACATCACGAATCACCAGAGGAAATACTAAGCGAATCTTACAGAATTCTAAAACCGAATGGAAAGTTAGGAGCAATTCACTGGATGTATGATGTTAATACACCGAGGGGTCCCAAAATGGAAATTCGACCGAAACCTAAAGAACTTCTGGATAGGATAGAAAATGCCGGATTTCAAATTTCCAATCCGAAACTTAGGCAATTAAAACCTTGGCATTATGGGATCCTCGGAATTAAGAAGTAACACCAGAGAAATAGAAAAGGACGTTTCCATCGCTCCCCGGAATTTTAAGATTTAGTAATTCTAGTTTTTATTATCTTCCACCTCCGTGTCCGCCATGACCACCTCCATGTCCGCCATGATTTCCTCCGCTGTGACCTCCTCCTCCCGGGTGGTGATCACGTCCCTCTCCTTGTTGTCCGCTTCCTCCATCACGTCTCGGGGGTTGTCCGTTTTCTCCGCCGCGGCCTTCTTGGCCACTGGTACCACCGGCTGGAGGATTATTTCCTCCATCTTGTGCAAATAAGTAAATACTCGAAAGTAATAGTATTCCCGCTAAAAATACTGTTCCACCTTTTCGGATCATTTCATTTCCCCCTAATTTCATAATTTACATTTTAGCAATATTCTTCGATTGTTTTCGTTTTACCTTTCCGGAAGTTTTCGGAACTCCTACATCATTCGCATGCGACTTGTCCTCATTATAAAAATCTCCTTTCGGTTCTTCTATACTTGTGGACCCGTAAACCTTCCAATCTGTTGCGGACGACCCAGTATTTCTTTGGGGAAATCTAAAAAAATTGAACCTTCCCTGCTTCCAGAGCATGTAAATCGGAGGATACACAAGTAACTCTAAAATAAAACTCGTGAACAAACCTCCCACCATGGGCGCGGCAATTCTCTTCATTACATCTGCGCCGGTACTATCTGACCACATGATTGGAAGTAGCCCGAGCATCGCAGCTAAGACGGTCATTATTTTAGGTCGAATCCTATGCACTGCACCGTGTATAATCGTTTCTATTAGCTCCTCCTGATTCAGGCTGCGTCTTTTTTTGATCGCATCCTCATACGCCAGATCCAAATAAAGCAGCATAAAAACTCCGGTCTCCGCATCCAGTCCCATCAAGGCAATCATTCCGACCCAGACCGCAACGGAGATATGATACCCTAAAACATACAGCAACACGATCGCACCTATCAGAGAAAATGGAACAGCAAGAAGGACTATTATGGTTTTTGCATACGATTTTGTATTGAGATATAAGAGTAGGAATATAATAAAAATCGTAAGCGGTAAAATGTATTTCATACGATCGCGGACTCGAAGCATATTCTCATACTGTCCACTCCAAACAATCGAATACCCGGCCGGCAAATCTATGGAGTCTGACACTACTTTCTTGGCCCTATCCACAAAACCTCCGATGTCCGAGGTCGATGGATCTACATAAACATAACCAGCCAAGAATCCGTTTTCATCTCGTATCATTGACGGTCCGGTTTTCGTTTTGATTTCTGCGATTTCAGAGATCGGAATATGACCAAATTCCTGGGTCGGTACCAGAATTGACTTTATCTTTTCCACAGAATCTCTGAGCTCTCGAGGATAACGCACGTTCACCGAAAATCTTTCTCTGCCTTCGATCGTTTGGGTGATTGGTTCCCCTCCTATCGCGGCCACAATAATCTGTTGAGCGGTTTCGATCGAAATATTATATCTTGCTAATCTTTCCCTTCTAAGTTCCAGGTCTAGAAAATATCCTCCTGCGGTCCTTTCTGCAAATACGCTTCTAACTTCTTTGTCACCTTTCAGAAGAGATTCGATTTTGATCCCGAGTGACTCTATTTCCTCGAGCGAGGAACCTAGTATCTTGATTCCAATCGGAGTTCTCATCCCTGTGCTCAGCATGTCGATTCTAGTTTTGATCGGCATGGTCCAAGCATTGGTAGCTCCCGGAAATTGCATTTCGCGATTCATGATTTCTACGAGTTCTTCTTTACTGATCCTATCCGGAACAAACGGAAGAAAAGGCAGTTGGAAGATTCTCGGCCAATTAGAATAGAAGCGCTCTCCTTTTCTCCACTCGTCCTTGGGCTTAAGGAGTACCACTGTTTCCATCATGGAGAATGGAGCAGAATCAGTTGCGGTATCGGATCTACCGGACTTTCCGAAGACTCGTTTTACTTCCGGAAATGATTTTAGTTTTTTATCCATCGCGACCATCAACTTCTCGGCTTCCGCGACAGAAATTCCAGGCAATGTCGTTGGCATGTACAGAAATGATTCCTCATAAAGTTGAGGCATAAATTCCGAACCCAAGCTGAAATACACCGGGATCGATAGAACCACAAGAGATGCCGCGGAGAGGATAATCATTTTTGGTCGATGCAGAACCCAACGGCAGGCCGGTTCATACAATTTGAATAATAGTTTACTTACAGGATGCTTTTCCTCAGGATAATATTTTCCGACTAACAAGGTGGTGGCGATTTTAGAGACCACTTCGTTTTTCAAACGGAAAGGTTCCATTCTCGTAAATAACATCCGTACTGCTGGATCCACGGTAATTGCAAGCAATGCAGCAACCGCCATCGCTATGTTTTTAGAAAAAGCTAATGGACGAAAAAGCCTTCCTTCTTGGTCTACGAGTGTAAAGATTGGAAAAAATGCCACAGCTATGATGAGCAAAGAGAAAAAGACCGAGGGACCTACTTCCAATAACGCCTCAAGCCGAATCGCGTGGTAGTTACCTATTCTTCCGCCTGCCTCCCATTCTTCCAATTTCTTATAAGCATTTTCCACCTCCACAATTGCTCCATCGACCAAGACGCCGATCGATATTGCCATGCCCGCCAAAGACATTATGTTTGCGTTAATATCCAATAAATTCATTGGAATAAAGGCTATGATTACAGAAATCGGGATTGTTAAGATCGGAATGATCGCGGAAGGAAAGTGCCAGAGGAAAATCAGGATCACGCAGGAAACGATGATCATTTCTTCGATCAGCTTAAACTTTAGATTTGTTATCGCATGATTGATCAGTTCAGACCTATCGTAAGTGGTTACTATTTCGGCTCCGGTAGGCAGATTTCTTTTGATTTCGCCGAGTTTAGCTTTGACCCGATCTATGACTGACAAGGCGTTCTCCCCCTGTCTCATCACAATGGTCCCTCCGACTACATCTCCTTCTCCGTCTAAGTCTGCGATTCCCCTTCTAATATCAGGTCCGAACTGGACAGAAGCTACGTTTCTCAAAAGGATCGGAGTTCCATTCAGATCTGTTGCCAAAGGAATATTTTCAATATCCTGCAGGGAGGAAAGATATCCCCTTCCCCTAACCATGTATTCCGCTCCTGAGATTTCTAACAGTCTACCGCCGGTCTCTTGATTGCTTTCCCTGATTTTTTGTATAACCGTTTCAAATCCTATATTATAAGATCTTAATGCATTTGGATGAATCGTAATCTGATATTGGCGTTTGAATCCGCCTATTCCAGCGACCTCGGATACCCCGGGTACTGCGTTTAAAAGATATCTAAGATGAAAATCCTGATAAGTCCTGAGATCTGCTAAGGAATTATTCCCAGATGTGTCCACTAATGCATATTGAAATACCCAACCGACCGCGCTCGCGTCGGGTCCCAGTTCGGTCTTTACGCCCTGGGGTAATAAAGGCTGTATTCTAGAGAGATATTCCAAGACTCTAGATCTCGCCCAATAAATATCTGTGCCATCCTGAAAGATGACATAGACGTAAGAGAAACCAAAATCCGAAAATCCCCGGACCACCTTAATCTTTGGAGCTCCCAAAAGAGATGTGACAATCGGGTAAGTCACTTGGTCCTCGATAATATCCGGACTTCTGTCCCAACGAGAGTAAACGATTACTTGAGTATCCGAAAGATCCGGAATCGCATCCAAAGGAATCGTCTTCATAGAGATGTACGAAGCCACTAAAACGATAACCGTCATAAGAATTACCAAGAATTTGTTCTCGGCCGAAAAGCGAATGATGGAACGAATCATATTTTTCTAATTCCTTTTGAACTCAGTGATTATGTGCCTGGGATCCGAAACGAATCTTCGCTTCCGAATCGATCAAGAAGGTGGATTCGGTCACCACTCTCTGACCTTCTTCGAGGCCTGAGACCACTTCCGTCCATGAATCAATATTCTTTCCGGTTTTTATAGAAACCGCCTTAAATCTATCCGGTCCAGTTTGAACGTAAGCGATCTTTTGCTTTCCAGTGTCTAAGATCGCCGAGGAAGGAAGAGAAAGTACAGAAGGCAGAGACACCTCGATCGTGGACTCTCCAAACATTTGAGGCTTTAAAAGTTGCTTCGGATCCGAAACCTCGCTTCTAAGTCTTAATGTACGGCTATTCTTGTCTAGAATCACATCGATACTCTTGATTTTACCCTGAAACTCTTTGTCGGGATAAACATCAGTTTTAAACCGAATAGGAAGTCCAACTTTCACGATCGCAAAATCAGATTCATAAATCTGAGAATATATGTGAGCCCTTCCAGACTTTCCGCCTAGAATGAGTTCAGATGGATCTCTTTGTCCGGAGGTCCATACTCTTATTTGTTCAGTAGATAAACCTAATTGACGAAGTCTTAATTGAAGGCTCCTTACCACATTCGAAGCACCAGAGTCAGAAGAAATCAAATCCACAGTACGGATCGCTTCCTTGTATTCGTTCAAGGCAGCAAATAATTCCGGATCGTAAGCCACATTGGAATATGCGCTAATTTTTTTGACCAGATTTCTGTGACCAACCAGATCAGTCTTAATTCCAATCGATTGCTGCTTTTCCTCGGAGAGTATAATCTCTGGAGACTGAGTATCCGAAGTTTTCTCGTCCACTCCCTGTCCATGATCTGAGTGAAAATCATGGCCCGTAGAACTCTCGATGCTCTGAACAGAATGAGAAGAATGATCGCTACCCTCTTCTTTTTTGACCAGGTCCATATTACAAATCGGGCATGTTCCTGGACGATCCGAGGTGTATGTTGGATGCATTGGGCAGTAGTAAATATCCTTCTTTTTGCCGCAGCTCGTTAGAGCAATAGAGAAAAGCAAAAGAAGCAGGACGAGACTTCGAGTAGACCTAAACATATTCCAACTCGAAATCCAAAAGTGAATCCGAGAATCCCTCCGACTATTCATGGACCACTTCCCCGCATTGCTTCATTTTAGGATCGTATGGGTTGCGCACTTCCTTGCCCAAGGCAATCCACTTCTTCTTGGCCATAGGGCAATAAAATACAGAGACTCCGGATTTATCGTGGTGTCCAACTACTGGAATCAGCTCTACAGACAATTTGTGAAAAAGCTCCCTTTTCTCAGCTTCGTTCGTAGTAGAACCCAATTTTTCCGCAAAAGGAATCGCCTTTTTAAAATACTCTGTATCCTTTTTGCGATCCGCTTCTCCCTTGAGCAATTGCACTAGCTTTGCAGTGTCGATTTTTCCAGTCTTTCCTTCATAAAGCTCTGAGTGTATCCTCGCCACTTCTCTAAGTACAAAAGTTTCTTTTCCCTCATGAGCAAACATGTTTTGGATCGTTAGAATATTACAAAGTGCAAATATAGTTAAAAATTTTCTCATTTTTGTTCTCCATTTTCGTGTTTTTGGTGTGCCGGCACTTCTGATGCCTCATAAATCAAACTAAGCAATTTAAGCGTAGTGATTATCGTTTCGTTCTTCTTTTCTTTGAGATCTTCTAGGCGAATTTTTGCGTTCCATACCTCTGCTTGCGCCATTAATGTATCCTGAATACTTGCTTTTCCAGGAGCATATAGGGTAGAACTGACTCGTACCGCCCTTTCCATTTCCGGAATCAATTTCTTTTCCACGATTTGTATCTGGTTGGAAATTCCTCGGAGCAGTTCTAGATTGCGCTGGAGCTCCGAAGAGATCTGTGCTTTTACTTTTTCCGCGGAATCTTTCCCCGCAGCCGCAAAATGCTCAGACTCTCCAGTAACCGAACTCCAGTTCAAAGCGGACCAAACAGGAACGCGCATATTGACTCCAAAACTAAACAAATCTCCTCTGTATTCAGTCACGTCCATCGGGCCGTACTGAAGCGGACCTTTATCGATCGCAAATGTCTGAGACCTGCGCTTCATGTAGGAAAAGAAGACCTCAGTTTGCGGAGCGATCGAGTATTTGGCCAGTTTTGCTTGCTCAGTGAGCCTCTTTTCTTCTGCTATCCCAATCTTATAGTCCGGTGTTTCTTCGATAGAATAACCGGAAGTATTAACGGCTATATTGTTCAACTTGAGGAAGCTCTCCTCAAAAAAACGATCTAGATCCAAATTACTCAATTCCGATACGGACAATTGATTTGGAATTTCATAATATTTTAATTGAGCAGACAAGTCTCTCTGAACTGTAGCCAGCTCGGTCTCTCTTTCCATCGCTTCGGTCTTTGCAATCGATGCTTTGATGGCACCGGTAAGTGGAATCCCTCCGGAGGAATAATAAGATTCGGAAATGGACCTCTGTGCCCCTAAAAGTTCTACAATTCTATTGTTGATCTGCCTTTTCTTTTCCGCTCTTTTGATCCGATTCAGTCTGATCAAAAAATCACCTAACAAGCGATTGACTCCCACCAAGTAGGAAAGATTGGCTTCGTTCTCCATGATCTTCGAGATTCTCTTTTCGGTTCCTAGTTTCCCTGGAAAGGGAAACTCCTGGGATACAGAAAGCTCGATACCGGTCATCGTCGGAGTGTCCGGGGCCTTATCACTTAGCGAAGGTCCGTTCCGTACCGGAAAATTGCGATACGCGAAACCGATCTTCGGATCAGGCAAAATCCCCGACGCATCAGAATGGGACTTATGCGCGTGCGATAACCCGGCTAAGGATCTCGATTCCGGATGTTCTTGAGCAAGAATTTGAAGTATTTCTTCTAATTTCTTTGTTTCCGCCTGTACTGGAAAGACCAGGAGGATAGAGATAAAACCACAAAATATGGCTATACGATTCATAATTTCTCCTTAATTCGT
This sequence comes from Leptospira perolatii, assembly GCF_002811875.1. Classification (GTDB taxonomy): domain Bacteria; phylum Spirochaetota; class Leptospiria; order Leptospirales; family Leptospiraceae; genus Leptospira_B; species Leptospira_B perolatii. Next base: position 192,811 of record NZ_NPDZ01000007.1, on the reverse strand, counting down.
TGGGAAAAAATGAATCTTTTCTAAATTAAAAATACTTGTAATAGGATATTGGTAGGAAGGTTTTTAGATCGCGAAAATTGTATTTCGGATTGGAATATTAAATTTCTTTGATTAACGACTAGGTCTCTATTCGCAGTCGCTTCGAATACCGAAAGATTTTCTAAAGTAACTGAATCGATCTGGTGCGAAACCTTGGAAATTTCGGTGGATAAAATCGAATCTGCGGTCTTGGTGCAGCAAGAGTCCGACTTTTCCGGAGTTTTTTGGCTGGATTCTTCCGGATTCGATTTGTGACAAGGAGGCAAGTTTTCCGCGGAGGAAGCGGTATTCTCAGAAATCCCGATGGAGACTCCGATCGGACAGGTCTCTATTTTGCCGCCAAAAGTGGTGCAACCTATGAATACGGCGAATCCCAATGCCGTAACGATGCTAACCCCTTTTTGAAATGTGGAAACCATATCCTTATACTGTTAGACGACCTAGTTTCAAAAACGTCAAGAAAAAGAGTAAGCCTGGTAAACCAGTCGTTCTATTCCCCAAGCATATGCCATAGTCTTTCAGAGTTTTGCATTTCTAAGTCTCAAAGCATTCATGACTACGGAAAAGGAACTTAAGCTCATAGCTGCTCCCGCGATCATAGGAGAAAGTAATATCCCGAAAAAAGGATACAATAAACCGGCAGCGATCGGGATCCCTAGAAAGTTGTAAGCGAAGGAAAAGAAAAGATTCCAACGAATGTTTTTCATCGTTTCTTTGCTGAGTTGAATCGCCTTGGAAATCCCCAAAAGATCACCTTTCACTAAAGTAATAGATGCACTTTGGATCGCGATCTCGGTTCCTGAACCCATCGCAATTCCTACATCGGCCAGAGATAATGCAGGAGCATCGTTAATTCCGTCCCCAGCAACGAGTAGGACTTCCTTCGGTCCTTTGGCGTTCTTAACGATTTGTCTTTTCCCTTCCGGACTCAACTCGGAAGAGATTTCTGTAATTCCGATCTGAGATCCTACTTTTTCCGCAGATACTTTGGAATCTCCGGTTAGCATCACAATTCGAATTCCGAAAGACTGGATATTAGAAACTGCTTTTGGGGTAGTCTGTTTGATCGGATCTGTGACCGCGATGATACCCAGCCATTTTTCTTGGTTTGCGACCCAAATGACTGTCTTTCCTTGAGCGAGAAATTCGTTTTCTTTCTCCTCAATGTTTTTAGGAAAGGTTGCGATCTTCCATCCGGTCTTTTTTCCTATAAACACTTCTTCGGATCCGATTTTTCCTTTGACTCCGTTTCCGGTTAAAGAGGCAAACTCGGTTAATTCAGGAATTTGTAATTTAGATTCATATGCTTTTCGAACAATTGCCTTTGCGATCGGGTGCTCGCTCCTGGACTCCAATGAACAGGCTACTCTTAGTATTTCTTCCTCCTCAGGAAAAATATCCGTTACTCCCGGTCTACCTTCCGTCAAGGTTCCGGTTTTATCCGTAAAAAGAATCGTACCTTTCTCAGTCTTTTCCAGGGCCTCTGCGTTTCGAATCAAGATCCCATTTTGAGCTCCGATCCCCACTCCGACCATAACCGATATTGGAGTAGCAAGTCCAAGAGCGCAAGGGCACGCGATGATTAACACCGATAGAGAATTCAAAATTGCATAAGAGAGAGAAGGATCAGGACCGAAGAAAAACCAGGAAAAGAAAGTAATCACCGCGATCAAAATCACTACAGGAACTAACCAACCTGCAACCCTGTCCGCCAAACCTTGGATAGGCGCTCGACTTCTCTGAGCTTCCTCGACCATATGAATAATCTGTGATAAAGCGGTTTCAGATCCTACCTTATCCGCTCGAAGCACAAAGCTTCCGGTTTGGTTAATAGTGGCTCCGAAAACCCTGTCCCCGATTTCTCTTTTTACCGGCACCGGTTCTCCTGTGAGCATCGATTCTTCTACATAACTAGAGCCTTCTTCGATCACCCCGTCTATTGGTACTTTCTCTCCAGGTTTTACTCTCAGTCTGTCTCCGACTCGAATTTCCTCGATTGGTATCTCTTTCTCGGAACCGTCTTTGATCAGGTGTGCAGTTTTTGGAGAAAGCCCCAGTAATGCTTGGATCGCACCACCAGTTCTTCTTTGCGCGCGAGCCTGTAGGAATTCCCCGAGAATTACCAGAGTCAATATGACGGAAGCTGCTTCGAAGTAGAGTGCGACCTTTCCGTGGGATTTTAGAGAATCCGGAAAGTACCCGGAAAAAAAGAAAGAGATCACAGAAAAGAGGTAGGCGGAACCTACTCCAATCATAATCAAACTATACATGTTCAGATTTCTTCTAAGGAAAGAAACGAATCCCTTTTGAGTTAAAAAGAAGCCGGGCCCCCAGAATACGATTGAGGCAAATACCAGTTGAACCCAATCCCCGTAGCCAAAAACTAGATTGGAGTGAGGAGACATCATCTCTAATGTTGCTAAAAGAAACACCGGAATCGTAAAAATTGTAGACCATAAGAACTTGAAAAAGAGGGACCTGATTTGAGAGTCTTCTTGTTCTAACGTAGATTCTTCCCTACCATGAGGAACTAAGGTCATCCCGCAAATCGGACAATCTCCCGGCTGGTCCTTCCGAATTTCGGGATGCATCGGGCAAACATATTCTAATTTCTTAAATTTCTTTTCTTCTTGCATCTTATTTGACTATAGCCATCCCTACCTTCAAATTCCGGCAGCGAGCCCAGAGAAGCAACTCAAAAGCCGGCTTTCCCGTCTTTCGGTAGATTTGACTAATATCAACAAAAAGAAATGTTATGGCAAGTGAGAGATACTAGTTTCGGTCCAATTCCCGGAAAAGAATGATCTCTTTTGAACTTTCTAAAAATGCACCGCTCTTTTCCGGTGCATGAAAAAATCTCATTGGCTTTTCGGAAGCCGGGAAAGTTTCAGAATCGAGCAAGACCCCGTCTCCATCAAGGAAATAGAAAACGTTATCTACTTCCCCTACAAAATAGTTCCCTGAATGAAATACCGTTTGGTACACTCCACCGGACTTGGATCTTTTCTTTTCGAATTTTATTTTCCCGTTATCGTCATAGAGGCACAATTTATCAGGAAAGCCTACCATTACCTCTCCTTCGGCAGAAACCGAAAGATAGATCTTATGAGGCAAGACACGTCCTAAGTTCCACTCCGAGATTTCACTTCCGTTCTTATCATAAACTCGAATGAAGTCCCGATTTCCTTTCAAAAAATGGACTGCTAATCTTTCTCCATTCTTTGAAAGCCCTAGACTCTTTGCAAATACCGGCTCCTTTAGACCTAACTTTCCAGAAAACAATAGATTACCGCTCCCGTCCAAAAGGAACAATTCCCCTCCGGCAAACAATACTGCTGCCCCACCCTTGTTTTCGCCGCTTTTCAAAGAATATGCAATATCCGTTAAGTATCTTCCGTCCAATTTCTGGGCGCCTAACAGATTGCCGTTCAGATCGGAAACCAAGACCTGGTTATTATCCCCAGCCAAAAACAGTATAAGATTTCCTTCGGGATGAATCCTAGGATAACTGCTAAATTGCTTTGTCCACAAAACCTCTCCGGCCTGGGAATAAAATTCTACAGTTTCTCCGATCTTTCTATAAGATAGGTATCCCTTGGAAATCAAAGGATACTCGATTCGATTAGAGTCGTCGATCGAAATCGCGCTTCCCTCCGGTATTCTAATATACGAATTCTTTAATTTATAACCATTTAATATACTTTCCGGCTCAAAAGAAACTCTAGGATCGACGAACATTCCCAAGGTGGACTCTTTGTTCCAGGCCCAAGTTTTTTGAATCCCTCTTGCTGGCTCATACGGATTTCCCAAAAAACAATAAAAATTGATTAAGAAGAAAAGGCTTAACCCGATGATTTTAGCGATCATACTTCCTTCCTCAAGCGATCATACAATAAATACAAAGCAGTCGTAGCAGCCGCATCCCGAAAACTCTCTCTAGAAAACGGAAAATACAAGCCTCTGACCGTGGTCCCCTTTCCTTTTATGTGGACACCAATGTATAAAGTACCGACTTTTTTGGTCTGAGTTCCTCCTCCAGGCCCTGCTATCCCAGTGAGACTGATCGCTAAATCCGTGCCCAATACATTGACCGCGTTTTCGGCCATTTCCTTAGCTACTTCTTCGCTGACTGCACCGAAGCTCTCCAGGCTAGAAGATTTTACTCCTAAGATCGCTTCCTTTAATGAATTCGAATAAGAGACAACGGATCCCATAAAGTAGTCAGACGAACCAGCCCGATCCGTTAAAAGCTTTGCGACCAATCCTCCTGTGCAACTTTCCGCAGTTCCCAAAGTCAGTTTATGCTTTAGAAGCAACGCAGGTAATTCTTCGAAAACATCTCCGGTGCAAAGTTCTTTGTATTTTCCCTCAGTCTCCGAAATCAGCTGAGAAACAATATCACGGTTAGGCGATTGGTATGTGACCCGAATGTATCCCCTTTTAGCGGCCACTCCCCATATCGCTTTACCTTCCTTAATCATAGAACTGTTTGAAATGAATTCGCTTTGAAATAGAGATTCACTCATTCCCCAGATAAATCTAAAATCTGAAGTTAATTCCTGGGATCGAAAAGTCTCCGATATTTTTGGAGAGAGTTCCTTCCGGAACATTTCCGTCATTTCAGCAGGAACTCCTGGCATGCAGGCAAGGTAGGCTCCAGGTCGAACCTCAGACCAAAAACCGGGGGCAATCCCGACCTTGTTCTCCAAAACTTTTGCTTTGGAAGGAATCGATACTTGTCGAATCGCGGTCGTCAACGCCTCTTCAAAGCTTCTTCCTCTAAGTCGATAGAGAGCTTGTAATCTGGAATATGCTTTTTCGTCTCTAACCGGAACCGAATCCGTCAACTCGCAAACAATTTCTAAAGTGAAATCATCTTCAGTAGGACCGAGTCCGCCCGTCATAACGATGAGTACGGGATTCTCCGCGCTTGCACCCGCAAAGCAGGACTCCAATTCTTTCCGAATCAAAACCGGATCATCCGGCAATACGATAAACTTTTCTACAGAAAATCCTAGGCCAAATAATTCGTTTGCGATCCAGGCAGAATTCGTGTCGTAACTTCGACCACTCGTCAGTTCGGATCCCGTGGAAACGACTGTGATCCGAGGATTGGAACTCATGTTTTTTCCATCCGTTCCGGCGCGGTTACACCCAAGAGTTGTAGTCCCAAAAATAGAACTTCCTTTACGGATTGGCAAATCCGAGCTAAAGCCAGTCTCGTTTCCGTATCAGAATCTTTTAATCTATTATTCTTTGCGATATAGAATTGAGTAAAACTTCTTGCAAGATTCTGCAAGTAGTTCGTCAAGCGATGTGCTTCGAGGCTATTCGCTGCGTCGAGGACCTCCTCTGGAAATCTCGCCAACCAAAATAGGAGTCTTTTTCTTTCTTCTGTAAGCTCCAACTTCTCTAAAGCGGAAGCGCTCGATTGGTCCCCTACTTCCCTAAAAATGGAACACACCCTTGCGTGTGCATATTGAAGATAAAAGACCGGATTTTTTTCCGATTCATCTTTAGCGAGATCCAGATCGAAATCCAAAGGAGAATCCAAGGACCTCATTACAAAAAAGTATCTTCCTACATCTTTGCCGCTTTTACCGAGGAATCCGAGTAGATCCTCCATGGTCTGAAATTCTCCGGCACGCTTGCTCATTTTCACTTTTTGTCCGGCCATGAGCAGATTGACTTGTTGGGCGATAATCACTTGAAAACTTTCTTTAGGAAAACCTAATGCTTGCACAGCACCGGACAAGCGCGCGATATAACCGTGGTGATCAGGGCCCCAGATATCCACGATTTTGTCGTATCCTCTGTGTATCTTGTCTTGGTGGTAGGCAATATCAGAAAGCAGATAGGTAGGACGCCCGTCTTCTCTCATTACGACCCTATTTTTATCGTCTCCGTATTCTTCGGATTTAAAAAGTAGCTTTCCGTCTTCTTCCAAGATCTTTTTTGATTTTTTAAGATCTTCTAATACTCCGACGACCTTTCCGGCATCGTGTAGTGTAGTTTCACTATAAAAGCGATCAAAGCCGACTCCGAACAGATCCAGATCTTTTCTTTGCCATTTCAGGTTAGACTCAACGGCCCACTTGGAACATTTCTCCGCGAGTTCTTTGTATTTTTTTTCCTTTAGCAAATCTTGAATCTCGAGCGAAGTCTTAGAATCATCCAACAGAGTATTTGCAATTTCCTTTAAATACTCTCCTCTATAACCTTCCGAAGGAATCGTATTTTTTTCGAGCAATAGATCTATCGAAGTTCCATCTTCATTTTCCTGGACGCTAAACGATTCACCTAATTTTTCCCGAATCCTGACCAGAGTCGATACTCCGAGTAAAAATACTTGGTTCCCGTAGTCGTTTACATAGAATTCCTTTTCTACTTTGTGTCCGACTGCTTTCAGTAAATTCGCGAGTGCATCTCCGGTGGCTGCTGCTCTTGCGGATACTATGTTTAATGGACCGGTCGGATTTGCGCTGACAAACTCTAGATTGATTTTCAAAGGATCGGCGACTTGAGGAAACGATTCCCCTTTTAGAACCGTTTTCTCCAATACCTGGATCAGATACTTTGGTGAAATTCTAAAGTTCACAAATCCTGGAGGAGTGCAGTCCACCTTTTCAAAAAGATCCGTTTTTGATTGCAGTAGCCCAACCAGAGATTGGGCGGATTCCATCGGTTTTTTTCCGAGAAGCTTGGAATTTTCCAGGGCGAAAGAAGTAGAATAATCTCCAAATGATTCTTCGCGCGAATATTCGATTCGAATCTTCAGCGAACTAGGATCCAAGTCAGGTTTTTCTTTTTTACAATAATCTTCAATGGCCGCTCTCAAAGCGGTCAATACGGTATATTTAATCGTTTCCGTTTCTTTCATTCTTGGTTTTGAATCTTTGCCCTGTATTTCGAAGTCCTTATTCTTGTTTTCCCCAAGCAGGAAGTAGACCTTTTCTTATAGCGATCTTCCAACTAGCATCCAAGGACCTGAAGACCACAATCTTTTCTCTCAATATACAATCAACAGTTCCACAAGTTTTAGATTCGGCCCCGAATACAGGTTTTTGTGGGAGGTCCTTCTTTCCCCAACGCTGTTCCAATACGATCGCGAATACAAGTCCGATCGCGTAGAGCAGCAAAAAGCAGGTCTTAAAGAATTTGTCCAAACTTTTCCCCCATGACTTCGTATAACAAACTTTCCGATTTCAATTTTTTTCCGAGTAAAGGTTTCAATGCCTTGTTACTCAGCCTATCCGCGTCCCTGAGGAGTTCAAGGGAAATCTGTCCATCTTTCAAATCTCGGTATCTTCTGTTTAGACAAGTTTCCACAAATCGAACCAATCCGATCCTGTTTTTCTGAGGTGTCTTGCATTCTCCGCATACGATTTCTAGCTGATCTTCCTCAAGGCTGCAGGAATGCATTTCGTCCAAAGCCTTACCGCAAATCGAGCATTGCAGTTCTTTTGACAGAAAACCGCCTGCATACAATAATTTTAATTTAAAGAAAGGTAAAAAGACAGGCCGAAAACCGTCTTGGTCTAGTTCTTTCAATGCTGCGAGCAAAAGTTTATATTCTTGTGGATGAGCGCCCCCCTGAGTCAAAAAGGAAGAAACCAGTTCCACGAGATAGGATACCAGGACAGTCCCACTATATCCCTGTTTCGCCTGATCGAATCTTTGGATCAAGCCTATCTCTTTCACATTGAACGTGTCTTTTCCTTGTACGTAATAGTAATCGATGGATACCAAGGATCCCGGTTCCACGGCGGCGATCGGTCTAGTTTTACTTTTCTTAATTCCTTTGATCTTAAAACTTGCGACTTCTCCTTCGGAAGGAAGGATTCGAATGAAAGCGTCTCCTTCTCCAACGACTCTGGATTCCATTACGATTCCCGTATTTTTCTTTAAGGACCCAGAACTAGAGTTAGACACAGATCTTCCATTTCCTTCATCAGCATTTCGTCAGACGCACCTCTTTCGTGATCGTAGCCTAACAAATGTAAGAACCCGTGCACTAAAAGTCGGAAAAATTCCTCCTCTTCGGAGTGACCTACAAATTTCGCTTGAGCGACGGTAGTTTCCCAAGAAATCACAATTTCACCGAGCGAGAAGGTTTGTTCTGAAGCCGAGATGCTTTGCTTCGAAACCTCCTCGCGCCAGTTAAGATTCTCGTGCTCTTTTCGAGTTCCCTCCGGTGAGGAAGCGTTATCTTCGGATTTATTCGTTCTAGAAAAAGATTCGTTTAATTCTGGTCTAGCATCTTTCCCGCTTCGTTCGGGTGAAAATCCAGTCTCGTATAATCCCCATTTGGCGACTGCTCTTTCGCCCAGTTTTGGATTGGAGCTCCGTTTTCTGCGATTGCCCTTCTCTATTCCCGGTACCGGTGGAAGTATCCAAGGTTCTTGATCAAAATAAAGCGGGAAAGAAAGCACATCAGTAGGTTTGTTTTTTCCGCGACGAACTCGATTGATTTCCGCAATTGTTTGGTCATCCACAATCATCACGGATAAGAAACAGACTTTATTACGAAACGCGAATGTTGTGAGCTTTTCGATCCGTTCAATGAGACGACTCTCTTCCATCCAGAAAGGGAGCACATATTGCGGTACGTCGTAGGTTAGATCGATCAAGCCAGACTGGTCCTCTCTCTTTCTGCCGCCTTGATCAACGCCGACTTCTTTTTCTCTTCCAAGGCTTTTGTATCCTCCGGCTTAGGATATTTAGGACGAGAATGCAAGCTAGACTGTAGAACTTCTTTAAAGGAAGCCTTGACTATCTCTAGATCTCCTAGGGTCAATCCACAATCATCCAATTGGTTCTCGGCGAGTTTACTATTTACGATCTTGGTGATCAATGCGTCCAAAGATTCGGGAGAGACATCTTCCAGCGAACGACTCGCTGCTTCCAAACTATCTGCGAGCATTACGATCGCGGTTTCCTTTCTTTGAGGTTTAGGTCCTGGGTACTGAAAGTCTTCTTTCCTCAGCTTCTTTTTTTGAGAAGGAGATAGTTCGGATAATGCTTTATGATAAAAGAATGCCATCGTTGAAGTTCCGTGATGCTCCGGAATAAAATCTATCACTTCCCGAGGTAACCTGGCTCTCTTTGCCATCTCTATTCCATCTAACACGTGATCGATGACTATTTTTGCAGCCTTGGAAGGATTGTTCTTATCTATATTTTCTTTCTTAGGGATTAAATGCTGGTTTTCCACAAAAAATCCTGCGTTCGGAATTTTTCCGATATCGTGAAAATATACTCCGACTCTAGTCAGCAACCAATCTAATCCTAAATTTTGTGCGGCCCTTTCCGACATCGCCGCAACTAAAAACGTATGGGTATATGTCGATGGTGCCTTGGTCAATAAATCCTGCAAAAGCGGATGACCTGTGTCCGCAAGCTCCATCAACTTGAAACGAGTCGGTATATTGAATACGTATTCGTAAATCGGAAGTAATAGCTGTGTCAATGTGGAAGCAACAAAGCCGTTCACTAGACAGAGCAGATACAATTTGAATATATTAGATTCCCAAAGATCTCTTAACACCGAACCAGAAGGAACAGTCACCCAATAATATCTAGAATCGAACAGATATCCAGAAGAAGAAATCAACATCTCTACCGCAGCGATATACAAACCAGCTTTAATAAAATCGATCCTCTTTCTCATGTTTCGTCCGAAAGTGGCCGCAACAATCGTAACTACAAAGGCAAGGATAAACGAAGTCGGATTGTATCTCGAGGCCGCGAAAATAAAGAAGGACAGATAAAACCCGATAGCAATGGAGAGCTGCTCGTCATATATCATCGCGAGCAGTAGGCAGACCATTCCGACCGGTACCACCAAAGTGAAATAGAAGATCGCATCGTAACGATTTTCGAAATTATAAAACACCTTGGAAGCTGCATAAGCCCAAAGAACTAACGCCCAAATCAGAGTAAACACGATCACGTTACTCGAAACATCGTTCAAACGTTTAGGATTATACTTCTTTAAGAAAGCATAAACTATGATAACGAAAATCGACTGTATTACTAAAATGGAAAATATGGATGCGATATTTGCCCGAGTAGCGTATCTATTTACGATGGCCAGTTTTTTGTAAATCTCCGGAGTGATGATTTCTCCCGATTTTACTATCACTTCTCCTGCAGTAATCCTACTGTTGATCGGCTCAGCTCGGTCCATAGCCACTTGTTTCTGAATCTTTGTTTCTGAATCATTGTAGGAACAAGCCGGATTGGAATATACGTAAGTAAGAGCCAACTTCTGAATCACTGTCCTAAGAGCAGGATCGGTCGATGGCAATTTATCAGAAGCGATTTGATTCAACAGGAGTACAGTGGCATTATCTCTATACAAGTACATCCGAGGGATGATCAGACCCCCTTCTAAGCTAGAAACCGGCTCCTTATTTGCTCCGATCCCAGAATTCCTGACCCTTGTTTCTCCGGTACGGATTGAAGAGTAATCAGGTGGAACATCCCTGAGTACACAAAAAGAAGAAACGACTAGGTTGGAGTATTGTTGGACCAGGTCCTTTACTCTCCCCCGAGACGGAGCCTTGAGTAGGAGTTCCAAATCCTCTTTAGATCTATTTTTCCAACGCGGTATCAGGGCCACCAATTCGCCTGGCCCTTTTCCCTCTCCACTCGCACGGAAATTTCTGTACTGTTCCATATCTTCCTGCAGAACAGGTCGAATCGTGTCCGTTAGAATCGTATAATCTCTGTCGAAATAGAAAGGAGCAGATTGATAAGCTTGCAGCTTCTTGGCCTTTGTCTTCTCTTCGTCCTCGTAGACGATATCTTTCGTAGAGATGATTTTCTCGACCGAAGTTTTTCCCTCTGAATACGCACCTTCAGGAGATAGATCTATTTTATCCTGCCCGAAGAAAGGGATCGCGAGCATCCAAGTCACTACAAGAAGTGTAATGATCGTCAGAGTTACTTGGAACTTTCGGACAAAGGAAATCGGCCGAACCTTCGTAAGAGTGTCGGTAATCCAGGCCATTCCGTTTTCCAAGAAGGAACCGAAAGGAAACATAAGTTTTATAACTCCTCGAACTTCCGGACGATGGTCTCTACCAGAGGATGCCTTGTTATATCCTCTTTTCCAAAGAAAACCAAACCTATTCCTTCGGTATTTCGGAACAAATTTACGACTCGATCAAAGCCGGAGCGCCCATGCTCCAGGTCTATTTGAGTTACATCTCCAGAAATGCACATTCTTGAGTTGCGACCCAATCTGGTCATGATCATTTTAAGTTGAGATAATGTACAGTTTTGGGCTTCGTCTAATATAATAAAACTATTAGAAAGAGTTCTACCTCTCATAAATGCTACCGGCGCGATTTCTATTTTGGTAAGCGCGATATATTCTTGGGTTTTTTCGAAACCGATGCATTCGTTCAAGGCGTCATAGACCGGACGAAGATACGGGTCCACTTTCTGATTCAAATCTCCTGGCAAAAAGCCGAGATTTTCGCCAGCCTCGACTGCCGGCCTGGTCAACACGATTCTATCAATGACCCCATTTTGCAAAAATCTGCAAGCTGTCGCGACTGAAAGAAAAGTTTTACCTGTTCCGGCCGGACCAACCCCGAAAGTGATCAGGTTATTTAAGAAAGATTGAATGTATTTATCCTGATTTTTTGTCCGGGGATAAAGATGCTTTCCACGATATGTAGTAAGAATCTTTTCTGTCGGCTTAAACGGCTCGTTGGAGCGATCATCCTTTTTTCTTTCCCTGGTAGCTTGCTTCAGTAGATAGCTGAAATCGAAAGAATCCGTCAGATCCCTGTCAGGTCTATCCCTGTAATTTGTCTCCAGTAGTTTAAAAAAATCTAATGCAAAATCGACCTTTTGAGAATTTCCTTCGACTTGAAATCCGTTTCCCCTGGGGATCAGGCCGATCTCCAACTGCTTTTCCAGGACTCTTACTCCGTTATCGTTAATCCCGCAGATTTTCCGATACAAGTCCTGGCTTTCGAAAATAAACTGTTCTTTCCTAATGGTGTTATACCTTTACTAATCTTAGTTTCAATTCTTGGAGCTGCTTTTCATCCACTTCCGATGGACATTCGCTCATGAGGCAAACACCTTTCTGAGTCTTAGGGAAAGCGATCACATCTCGTATCGATTTTCCACCAGTCATTAGCATCAGAATTCGGTCCACGCCAAACGCAATTCCACCATGAGGAGGAGCACCGTATTCCAATGCTTCCAAAAGGAATCCGAATTTTTCCATCGCTTCTTCGTTTCCAATCCCAAGCACGGAGAACACAGTATTCTGCACTTCTTTGGAATGGATTCTTATCGAACCACCGCCGATTTCCACTCCGTTTAACACTAGATCGTAGGCTTTTGCCAATGCAGTTCCTGCATTGCTGGAAAGTTTTTCCGGACTAGAAAAAATTTCCAGACTTTCGTCCGAAGGAGAAGTAAACGGATGGTGAAGAGAATCCCATCTCTTTGCATCCTTATTCCATTCGAACATCGGGAAGTCTACAACCCAGGAAATATGAAAGCTATTTTCAGGAGGTTTGTCAAACCTTTCCGACAACCTGAGTCGAAGCGCGCCAAGAGAATGGTGCACGATCGCGGCTTCGTCCGCGCCGAAAAACAACATATCTCCCTCTTTAGAGCCCGCTGCTTTTGCGATTTTCTCTAGTTGCTCTTTACTAAAACGCTTCGTGATCGTGGACTCTAACCCGTCTGCGCCATGTTTCATGTAGGCGAGGCCCTTCGCTTTATAATCTCTGTTAAGCCAAGCAGTCAGGTCTTCTATTTCCTTTCTCGAAATGATTGATCCGCCGGGTACGCAGATCGCCTTGACCACTCCGCCGCTCGCTACCGCAGCAGAAAAAACTTGGAAATCAGAATCTTTCACGATTTCCGAAACATTGACGAGCTTCATCCCAAAGCGCAAATCCGGTTTATCGGATCCGTATTCTTCCATCGCTTGCTTGTAGGTAATTCTTTGGAAAGGAGCATGAAGGGAGACTCCAAAAACATCCTTGAATATCTTTGAAAATAAACCTTCGATCTCGGAAAGTATCTCTTCTTGCGAGACAAAGGAGAATTCCATATCCAACTGGGTGAACTCCGGTTGACGATCCGCTCTGAGGTCTTCGTCTCTAAAACACTTTACGATTTGAAAATATCTCTCCACTCCTCCAACCATTAAGATTTGCTTAAATATCTGAGGAGATTGGGGAAGAGCATAAAAGGAATTCGGGTTCAATCTTGATGGAACAAGAAAATCCCTCGCTCCTTCCGGAGTGGATTTATTTAGTATCGGAGTTTCGATTTCTAAAAACTTTCTGGAGTTTAGATAATTGCGAATCGCGAACACGAATTCATGACGCTTTACCATTCTATCTTTTAGCTCGTCCCTTCGAAAGTCGAGATAGCGGTATTTCAATCGATTCTCTTCCGAGATTTCTTCGAATTCGTCCAACGCAAAAGGAGGAGTCTTTGCTATATTCAAAATTTCTAATTTATCAACAACTACTTCAATTTTGCCCGTAGGCATCTTTGGGTTGATGCTCTCCGCATCTCTCTTTTTCAGAGTTCCACTAACAGCGATTACATACTCTGAGCGGATCTTTTCAGCTAAATGAAAATCATCGCCAAGTATTTCCTTTCTTAGAACTACTTGTAGGATGCCCGTTCTGTCCCTCAAATCAACGAAGATGACCCCGCCTTGGTCTCGGAAACGGAAAGACCAGCCGTACAAATTTACGACCTTACCTTCCATGGACTCCGTGAGCTCTCCCGCCCAGGATCTATTTTTGTAATTTTCCTGAATCCAATCTTTCAAAGAAGTTTCCGTTCCTATATTACCTGTCGGTGAATTATACGTTATCAAATCTGCTCAGCTCCGGTCGGAAGGCAAGGGAAAAAGAACCGGTCGGTCCTGAACGATTTTTCGCTACGATGATCTCCGCCATTCCTTTCATGCGTGGATCTTCTTCGTCGTCCTTTCCCCTTTCTCCTCGATAAATAAAAGTTACTATGTCTGCGTCCTGTTCGATAGCTCCCGATTCCCTTAAGTCCGCGAGCTGCGGTCTTTGGTCCCGAGACCTCTGCTCAATAGATCGATTCATCTGAGACAAAGCGATCACAGGACATTTTGCCTCTTTTGCAATCTGTTTTAAGGTTCTAGAAATCGATGCTACTTCGTTCTGCCTTCCTTGGTCCCTACTCTTCGGATCACTCATTAGCTGTAGATAGTCTACAATGATGAGACCTAAAGACTCTGTGGTCAAAAGCTTTCGAATCCGCCCTTTAAAGTCGTCCACAGTCAGCGCACCGGAATCATCTATGTAAATCGGAGCCGAGGTGACTTTTACAATTGCATCCAATAATTTCGGTGCATCGGATTTTGTGACTTCGGATCTTTTGAGTTTGCTAGATTCCACTTGGGCAGTCGAACAAACTAGCTTCAGTAGGAGCTCCATCCGGCTCATCTCCAAAGAAAAGATCACCACAGGTTTGTTATGAATCAAAGCTACGTTCGAAGCGATATTCATCGCTAGAGTGGTTTTACCGTTTCCAGGTCGAGCAGCGAGAACCATCAGCTCGTATTCTTTCAGACCGGAAGTCATTTCGTCAAACTGGGTAAAATTCGTGCGGAGACCTTTGATCTGCCCCCGACTTTGCATGATATCCTTAATATATTCAGAGAGCGCAGCCTTATCGTGCGCTACAGGTAATAATCCTTTTACGTCTACGGCGCGAGAAACCTCGGTAAGACTTCTTTCGATCTGGTTAAAGACGGATTCGTTTTCTCCGGGTTCTTTTTGGATCAGGTCCAAAGCCTGAAGTAAAAGCTTGGAGTATTTTCTTCTTTCGGAAAGTCTACGAATCCTCTCCGAATAATAATGCAGTGGATGAGAGACTACAGTATCTCTGTACAGAGAATAAATATATTCATATTCCTTCTCTGGATCTTTAAGGAGGGAATTTTCTTTTAGATAATTTAGAACGGAGACTGGGTCGACAGCAACTCGCTTATCTACTAGATCTGCGATTGCTTTGTAGATTCTTCGGTTGGTATCGTGATAGAAATCCTCTGCTTCCAGAGGAATATCTATCAGATTGTCCGCTCCCTTTAGTAGTAGGAATCCTAAGAAAGACTTCTCGGATTCCAATTCGAAAAGAGAGTCGGCTTGCATTCAGACCTAAAGGTAAATTAACCTTCGGCTACGACACCTTCCTCTTTTTTCACGTGGATCGTGATGGTGGGAAGGATTCCTTCTGCAAGGCGGATTTTCAACTTATAAGTACCGAGGGAGCGAATCGGTTCTGGAAACTCGATCTTACGCTTCTCGACTTCGTAGCCTTCTTTTTTCAAAAGTGAAGCCACGTCCATTGGGGTTACTGCTCCGAAGAGTTTGTCCCCGCCACCGGTCTTAACAAGAATGCTGAATTCTTTTCCGTTCAGATTTCCTGATACGGATTCCATTGCTTTCTGACGCTTTTCCTTTTTCAGTTCAGCCAGCTTTTTCTGGTGAACAGCCATCTTGGTGCTTCCTTCGCTCGCGCGAACTGCCAATCTTTTTGGGAAAAGGAAATTACGAGCAAATCCGTCCGCAACTTCCTTGATATCTCCGGCGTCGCCTAGGTTGGATACGTCTTTTTGTAAAATAACCTTCATTCGTAGTCTCCTTAGTTCACTTTGAAAGGAAGGAGGCCGATGCTCCGAGCCTTACGAATTTCACGAGCAAGAATTCTTTGGTATTTTGCAGAAGTACCTGTGATTCTTCTTGGAATGATTTTCCCACGATTCGTGATGAATCTTTCCAATAACTCAATGTTTTTGTAATTTATTTGTTTTGCAAGTTCCGGGTCTGCAGTAAAGCGACAAACTTTCTTTTTGTATTTGTTCTGCTTTTTCGGTGCACGACCGGTTTCATCCATGCCTTGCATTTCTGCGGAAGCTTCTGGTCTTCCTGTTTCTTCTTGGATTTCGTTCTCTGCCATAGTTTCGTTTCCTAATTAAAAGGGTATATCGTCGTCCATTCCGGAACTTCCCACTTCTTCTTGAGAATGTGCATAAGAAGATCCGCTAGAAGAAGAGCTTGATCCGTAATTCGAATCGCTCCCTCCTCCGTCTTTGCTTCCGATCATCTGAAAGTTCTCCACGACGATACGGATGCGAGAGGCTTTTTTGCCGTCCATGGTTTCCCAAGTATCCTGCTTCAACCGACCTTCAATGATCAGCTGTTTGCCTTTTTTGCAATATTGCTGGATAATATCCGCTCCTTTTCCCCAGGCTTCGCAATCGAAGAAATGAGTTTCTTCTTTCTTGTCTCCACCTGAAACGAAGGTTCTACCATTCGCCAGGGAAAAGTTTACCAGAGACGTACCGTTCACGGTCTTAAATTCAGGATCTCTGGTTAAGCGACCTACTAGGGTCACCCGATTGATATCGTTAGCCATTGAGTCGAACGATCATGGAGCGAAGAACATTCTGATTGAGTTTGAACTCGTGCTCCACTTTGTCGATGGCAGTTGGATCGGCATTTACTTTAAAATGAGTAAAGACACCGTAATCCTGGTGATGGATAGGATGCCAGAGCTTCTTTTGGCCCCAGTCTTCTTCCGCAGTAACGCTGATTGAGTGCTTATTAAAGAGGTCTGTTACCTCATTTTTTGCACTTTCTTTCGCGTTTGCGCGCGTAATTGTAGTTATCTCGTAGTTTCTCAAAAGGTTCTCCTATGGTTAAAAGCCCGTCTGCGTGATTGCGGCGAGCAGAAGAATAGATTTTGCACTATTTTTTCACAAGTGGCCGTGCGGTCAAGTGGAATCGGGTCTTGAAGGGCCCCGCCCTTCGTGGGTGGGGGGATGGTGGTGGGAAGGCGGGCCCCCTCGAGCGGCCCTCCGAAGTCGCGCATGCCATAGATCCGATCTTTTGGCAAGCCGAATACGAGCGGAGAGGCTGTAGGAGCTCCTACAGAGATGAGCACTATATTTTACTTGCTCAATTTTCCGACATCTTTTTAGCCCAGATTTCTCTGGTCGAATCATTCGTTCAATGTGATAAGATGTCAGGTATATCTTTGAAGAAACCTCTTAGCAAACTAAGAACTCCTGGATCCCAAAGTTCCATAAAAGAAACCGGAATCGAGCGATGAACCTAATTACAGCTTCCATTCTCACTTGCCCGAAATGCAACTTTCAAAAAGAGGAAATCATGCCTCTGGACGCTTGTCAGTATTTTTACAAGTGTGAACATTGCGGCAGCTTGCTAAAACCAAAACCTGGAGATTGCTGCGTGTTTTGTTCCTACGGATCCGTTCCTTGTCCACCGAAGCAGCTGTCCTAACAACGAGTATATCTAATTAACTAATAGCTAATGGCTTCCATCTTTTTTTCGCTCAAATCATCACCTAACATTTTGTTAAATGACAAGATCCTATTGAATTCATAACGAGAAACCGTGCAAGGAGTTGCCTATGAGAAAAAAAACAAATATATGGAAGTGTTTATTAGTGGTTGTCCTCACCTGCTTGTCTTTCGATTGCAACAATTCAAAATCTGGTGAATTGAATTCCGAGATATTAGCTCTCGCACAAACACCAAAGTCTGCTCCGCACTTTTATCTGCCTGAAGAGGGCGCAAATCATATTGTAAATGGAGTACCCGAGAGAAACGGTCTTTGGCCCTTTGTCGTAAAATTCCAAGCATCAGGACGTGGCCCTTGCTCCGGAACTCTGATCGCAGAGCACTGGATTTTGACCGCCGCCCATTGTGTCACCGCTGGTACCGACACAATTTGGGTTTCTTATACACCATTCGGTGGATCGAATGTAGAGATTCATGTAAATCCAGCTGACTACTTTATTCACCCAAACTATAATCCCAGTACCTCGCAAAAAGATTTGGCTTTGATTCAGTTGAGAGGTCCACTACTCTCTCCTTATTTCCCAAAAGGGCAGATCTTTGCTGACCAGAGAGCTTACTGGCGTAATCGGAATGAATCTAATTTTTACTACTTTTCGGGTTATGGACTAGGATCAGATTCCGGTTCAGATATTCCTTGCGAGGCAGGAACAAGCGGTATAAAGCGTTTCTCCACAGCTCATCTACTTAACTATTTAAATGGTAACATGATTAGAGGGGAAGGATACTCCAACTCTCATACCTGTGATGGCGATTCAGGATCTCCTTACTTTTTTTATCGCAGCGTAGGCGAGAATGTTGATTTTCTCCCGATGGTTTTCGCTGTGCATTATGGCAGGAATGAAACCAGCAATATCATGTCTGGAAACTTAGTGGAAAGGGAACTCAACTGGATTGAAAGCAAGATACGATCCGAAAGTCCTTATCCGATTGAGACTTTTGTATTTGACTCCTACTGGAAACGGACTGCTTATTTGGAAAAACTTTTCCCAGCTGTGATTAAAGGCCCTGGTGGAAAATGTTTGGATGTGGAAGGAGCCAGAACAGACCCCGGAACTCCCGTCCAATTGTATATTTGCAATGGGACTGTGGCGCAGAAATGGGTCATTTATCCTCAGGGTCTTATCTACTACAGAGACGGACTCTGCTTGGATGCCGGGACCGGTGAAAACGGAGTCCAGTTTACGGTTCAGGCTTGCAGCGAGACGAATTCCTTCCAAAAGTTTGCAATTCAAAGAACAGGTGCTATCGCAGGTCCGGGTCCAACACCAGCCTATCTACTGCCTCTATGTGTTAGTTCACGCAATGCTTCTACGGAAGATCGTACACCAGTGGAATTTCAAACTTGCTTCGGCGGACAATGGCAAACATGGAATTGGAGTGAACGTTGGTAGATGCCTAGGGTAAAGAACGAAGGCTGAACAAAAGAAAATATGCTTAGACAAAAGTTTCTAGAGACTGTGCAAAAGTATGAAAAGCAGGAACAACTGATTGAAACTATTTGGCAGGAAGTAGTACAACACTATTCGGAACCAAATCGGTTTTATCATAATCTAAGTCATATTGAAAACTTAACAAACAATCTTTCCCAGGTAAAAAGTCAGATCCAAGATTGGGACACGGTCCTATTTTCAATCGTATATCATGATATTGTTTATGACGTGTCCGCTACTGACAATGAAGAAAAAAGCGCTGAGCTTGCGGAAGCAAGACTTCGTTCCATTCATTATCCGGAGGATAGCTTACGGCTATGTTCTTCTCAAATTGTAGCTACGAAGGGGCATTCGAATAGCGATAATTCCGATACAAAGCTATTTTTGGATGCGGACTTATCTATTTTAGGAGAGAACTCAATCGTTTACTCCGACTATTGCCAGAATATTAGAAAAGAGTATTCCATCTATTCTGATGGCGATTATAAAGCCGGCCGCATGAAAGTGCTCCATTACTTTTTAACGATGGATAGAATTTACAAAACAGATTACTTTTACGAGAAATATGAAAAACAAGCCAGGAAAAACATCAAACAGGAGTTAGATGAACTCTCAAGCCAGACCGATGAATGATTATGAAACGCGACATCTCTGACGCGAACTTATTGCGTGAAAACCTTTGGTTTGATGATCTGTTGACCGTGTGAAAAGAAAGAAGATTCGTTCCAAACAAGTTAGAATTTTTCCTTCTTAATTTCTATCGAACCGCCAGTGGGCGAACCAAATAATATTCGAACAAGGCTAATATCGTTACGTACATTCCCTCAAAGCTAATGTGCATGGCCCCCAAAATATGAATCGAAGCCCAATTTTGAACGAATATCCCGACACAGACTAGTGCCCAGCAAAGATTCGCAGTAACCAACAGAGTGATCCATCGACGCCGAACCTTTTTACCAAGCAAAGTTCGAAGGACTAGGGATCCTGAATAGGAGCCATAGAGCAAGTTTGCGATCCCGATAAAAATCAACTCAGTGTGCGGGAGCATGTACAAATCGGATAGTTGTGGGTGCATGCTGAGAACGAAACACCCTGCTACTAAAGCAGAAATGCTATCTATGATTAAGGTCAACCTGGCGCGGAAAGGTGAAAGTCTAAGTTTCATTTTGTATATAAACCATTTAAAGTTTGTTAGCCGCTATTCTTTTGTAGACGAGATTTTTTAACCCGCAATATATACATATTCAATAATATTTTCTTACTCAAGCTAAGTGAGGAGAGCACATATGAACGCTCCGATCAAGCAGTCTTCTCCACTAAAATTGATCGATGTATGGGCACAACCACCTTTGCGCCAATTTATGGATCGAATGCCGGAGGTGCATCGACTCTTAAGCCTTTCTGGCTCCAGTGAAATTCTTTCGAGAGATGTGAGCATAGAAGAATTGATCCAACAAATGGATCAGTCCGGAACAGATATCGTTCTTCTTTCTGCGTGGTGCAGGCCTGAGGGGTGGGTAATCGATAACGATGAAATCGCAGAAATTTGTAATAAATTTCCTAAGAGATTCAAAGGGTTAGCGACAGTTCATTTAACCGATCCTACCAAAGCAGTTCGAGAATTAGAGAGAGCAGTCACCAAACTTGGATTTGTCGGACTGCGAATTGTTCCGTGGCTTTGGAACCTTGCCCCCAATGATCGATTTTATTTTCCTTTATACACCAAATGTATAGAACTCGGAATCCCTTTCTGTACGCAAGTGGGTCATACTGGTCCCTTGAAACCTTCGGAAACAGGACGTCCGATTCCATACGTAGATGAAGTGGCCCTACTCTTCCCAGATCTAAAAATCGTGTGCGGACACATCGGATATCCTTGGACAGAAGAAATGATCGCTGTCGCGTGGAAACATGAGAACGTATTTATAGACACTTCCGCTTACAAACCGAATGCGTATCCTTCCGCCTTGCTAGATTATATGAAAGGCTTCGGGCGAAAGAAGGTACTGTTTGGAACGAATTACCCTCAGCTGAATCACGTGGAATGTGCAAGACAACTTTCCAAGTTAAATTTACCCGATCCTGTATTGCGATATTTCGGACACAAAAATGCAGAGCGAATTTTCAGACTCGAGAGTAAGTGATCTGCAATCCATCAAATTCCGATCCTACGAAATTGACTCTTTGAGTGGAAAGTTTCGCTTTGCCGAGCCTAGAATCATTTCTGCGCGAATCATGGCTCACTCCGCAGGCGCGAACAGTACAATTTTCTAAGGGAGACTTTTCTCAAATACTGTGCACCCGGTTTTCGACTGGATATTTTATTCTGACCTGGTATTCTGCCCGAAATGGAGCATATACTAAAAAAGATCTTAGTTCCTGTAGACGGATCCGATCCGTCCGATAGAGCTCTTGACTGGGCTCTTCACCTTGCATTGGTGAGTAAAGCAGAGGTATTGATTTTAGAAGTTGTCGAGGATTTCGGACCGCTTCCAGGTAGATACGAAGCTCCTCCGGAAGGAAAAGATAGGGTGCAGTGGCTTTCCGAAAAAAGATTCGAGCACGCACACAAACTTCTGGATCACAGCGAAGTCAAATGGACCAGAAAAGTCGTAGAAGGATATCCTGCGGAGGAAATCTGCAAGATGGCCGAAAAAGAAAAAAGCGACCTGATCGTGATCGGCAGCAGAGGAAGAAGCGCAATCGGAAGATTTATTGTGGGAAGTGTTTCGGACAGAGTTGTCCACCATGCGCCTTGTGCAGTAACCGTAGTTAGGTGATGCAAAAATCAGGAGTCAGGCTCAATATGACTCCGGCTTGGCTTAGTCGAGCTGCACTTAGCGAAACTATGCCGGTCTAGCCATATCACTAGTCTGACTATACAGTTCAAAGTTGCAGAACCGAGCTAGGCTCCTGACTTTTTCTTTTTGCCCCGGAAACTATTTGCCGACTTGCGTCCAGGAAAGGTCCGAGGTTTGCAGGTGGATGGGGAGTAGAATATTCCATTTTTATTAAGTCAAAAAATTCAGTTGAGGAAATCCTTCCTTTTTTTCCGAACCAGGCGCCTTGGACATATCCGGTTGCTAAGATTCGATTTTTCCTCATAAAAACTTGTTCGATCCAAAAGTCGTATTCATCCCACCAAAGTACTCTTGTTTTGAGTTCGATCTTCTGAAATAAACCGATCGGATATCGATAGTGAATTGTCTGAAACAAAATCAGAGGCACCCACTTTTTCACTAAGAAAGCTTTCCGAAGTAAGCCGAGCCTTCTCATAAAATCAAAACGCCCTAAATCCATGAACGCAAAGTACCGATCGTTGGTCATTCTTTGAATATCAATGTCGTTCGGAAGAACGGAAAGTCTGAGAGTAGCTTGTTCCAGGAAACCGATCGGCTTCTTCCAAAAACCGGACAAAAGTAAGTAAAGAACTCTGAATCTTAATTTCATAAAAAAACTTCCAAATTCTGATCGACTTCGATCGAGGCTTACATGTATATACCGCAATTCACCATTAGGAATAGCGTATAAAGTATATTCTTATGCACCTCGCAAAATCCTACTACCAACTAACTACAGTTTAGCGAGAATAGTGATCGAGGTTGCTAAATCGAATCTACACCGTATGTATAGCTGATCTGATCTGAATGGTTGAGTCAAATCATTCAGAAAAAATAATCTGAAGACCAGGGTCTAAATATTAACTTTTGTTAATAATAAAGTTCGCTAAAATAAATCTGTTCACTCGTCAAGCGATCCGGCCATCTATTCCGTACTTCCCCAATGATTGAATAAACAGATTCAGCGCGAATCTCAACTTTATGAATTTGCATTTGATGTTTCCGCGGATTGCGGATCCGATCGAGTTCTCAAAAGTCCGTGCAGAAAAGATGCAGCATTGCTCTCTCGCAAAGATTGCTGTAATGAGTTCGGTAACAGTGGAAAGAAAATCTGAGAAAAGTAATTTCTAGGAATCGGATCATCGATCCCGTATTTCTCCGGCATCTTTCCGGGGTCGTAAAAGGTTCCGAATAATACATCCATCATAGGCATTAGATTTGCAAAATTGCAGGAGGAGTTCTTATCCAAATCATGGTGCCAGTGATGGAGACGAGGAGTGCCTAGAATGTATTTCAGAGGCCCCAAACCGAAATCTGTGTTCGAGTGGATAAAATTTCCCCAAACGCCACGAAAAATTACAAAAGAACCGATTGCCTCCAAAGGAAATCCGAGCACTAAAGCCGGAATGTTTACGATCACACGAGTATAAATATTATCTAATGGATGCTCCCGAAATGCAGCCAGCCAGTCCAAATGCTCCGCGGTATGATGGATTTTGTGAAATCTCCAAAGTATATCGTATTTATGGGAAAGTCTATGCGCCCAATAAATGAATAGATCCGAAAGGAATATTACTACAAATATCTGTACTACTAGCGGAAATGATCTAGCAAATTCAGATATATACTTCGGAATATTATAATAAACAAATTCGTGAATGAACGACAGAACTACTAAAGTAGCCTTGGTCCAAAGCAGATTTCCTCCCAAAAAAAAGAAAAAGTCAGTCACCCACTCCTTTCGAAAAAATGGCTGGTTGTGGGCGGCAAATCTCTGCTCTAAAGGAGCCAGTCCAATTCCAAGTAGAGAAAAATAGATTCCGATATCAACACACTGTTGCAAAAAATCCCACATATTTTTACTCGACTAGCTGCACCAGCTTCGTGACTCCGTCTTCATCCACCGATTCGAACCGACAGCACTATGGCTATCGTGAAACATACATTTATCCATAAATGCTAAGTGAACACTCTTCTATATCCGATCTCCGGCGCATTTTATGTTGAATTCACTTTGCAAGGAATCCTTCTTGTTAATTTCGTTTGCGGAAGGCCCTGCCTTGGATGTACTGAGAAAAATGTGCATTTGGCGCAATCTCGCGGCCATATCTTGGCATTCAATAGATCTGTACTGAGCATTCGGATCCAGCGGTTCTACAGGTGCGACCACTGTTTCTCGAGAGGACTTTCCACAAAGAATTAAATACGCACACACCGAAATCGCGAGCAACACTGCGGCTATTTTATAAAACTTTTCTAAGAATGAACTGTCGGACATGCTTTCTATCTAAAGCTCCGAATTTGTGAAAGGCAAGAATTTATTGAGGAGAAATGTAATCCAGAAGGAAAACTCTACTTACCTATCCAGTAAAATTTCTTTCCCTGAATGATCGTGTAAGCCCAAGGTTTATCATATGTAGTCGCCTTGATTCTTTTTTCCACTTCTTCTGCAGACATATCTGGCTTGATCTCACAAAGGGCATCCAATTCTTTTCTGGTAAAAGGCTTCCTTTGCCATTTTTCGTCTGACTCAGGCAGAATCAGGTGATTGGCAATCCTTTCGACGATTCGGAAAAATGAATTAATAATCAAAGCATAACATTTTTCCGTAATGGAAAAAACTGTATCATTTTCTAAAATGGGAAAGCGTTTCACTTCGACTATTTTTCCTGTATCCACCGCAGGATTCATATAATGGCAAGTTATTCCGAATTCAGTTTCGCCGTTATAAATTGCAAAGTTGGTACATCCGATTCCCGGATACTCAGGAGAACCCGGATGCCAATTGATAGCACCTTTTGCCGCACTTTGCAACAACCGAGCAGGAATAATCCAGGGCGATAAATAAGAGAAAACGTAATCGCCTTGCCAGGTTTCGAAAAATTCCGGCATTTTCTCTCCCCGTAAACCGAACACAACCAAGGAATCCGGAAATATCTGCTTTAAATATCTGGCAGCCTGTTCCGCGTATTTATCGTTCGCTTTACCAACAAATAATATTTTCATAATTTTCTATCTAGGAATATTCTCCCTTAACCTTTCAAACTCCTTCTCTAAATTCTCAACTGAGTTTCTTGGACATGTAATATTATTTTGAAAAACAAATTCGTCTTCCAGATCGGGCTTCAATTTCTCTCGAAGCTGCTCCCATTTTAGCAACCAGACATCGAGATGAAATAGAAGAGCAATCGCATCCGACTGCAAATTTGGCGAAAGTAAATAAGATTTTTCTAAAAGCGCTTCCCGAATTCTTTGATTGCAATCCTTCAGAATACTAGCATAAAGAAATGTTTTTCCATTCTTCTTGTATTCATTATAGGCCAATTCAGATCGCTTTAAATTGATAAAAACCACGCCTAGAAAATGAAAGATTTCTTCAGTCTTCATGAAAATATTCAAAAATCTTGAACGCCTTAAAGTAAAAAAGGATTCAATGCTACCGATTGGAATCGGAAGAAACTCTGAACATTTCCTCTTGCCCCAATCGTTGCATTTACAAAAATAACTTCGACAGTTTATAAGTAAACTTTTTTAGGCGCCTCAATCACTCGAAGTAAAAGCCGCACTTTCTATGGAAGAAACATTTCCAGCCTTATCCTGACAGATTGCCTTCAGAGTAAAGGAACCGTGGCCCATAACGACGATGCCATTCAGTGGTTCTGTTCCATGCAGCGGAGTTCCTATACTTCCAAAGTTCGGATCAGAACCGTCACTGGTTATCAGAATTCTCGATCCTCCGGAAATAGTATCGTTGCAGCTAAGCTGAATATTTGTTGCTGAGGGAAAGTTCCCTCCGTTCGGACTCATCGATACGCTTGGAACTGTGTCGTCACGGGTAACTAGAAAACTAGCCGAACCAGTTTGGACGGCACTCTTTACGCAAACACGAACCGTACTGAAATTTGGTCCTATATTCGAATTCGGTATTACAGAATACATTTGAATAAATGCTCCGACAGAACCTGAAAGGACCACCGTCCCTTCTGAACAATCGTTTCCATCGATTCGAATTTCATAATTTCCTACTCGATCACTTCTCCACTCTAAAGTTGGATTCGTGGATTGGTTCAGATATTCCGGAGGTAAATAGAGTTTGATTTGAGCCACAGATTTATCCAAGGCAAAGACGGACTCTACCACCTGCGATACATTTCCTGCAAGATCCCTCGCAAGATAACGGAAATAATGTACGGTATTATCCGAAAGAGTATAAGGTGCAAAGTATTTTATCCCCGAAGAAATTGTACCGGTTGAAGCATTGATCACAGGATCGGCAGGAGAGCTGCCGGCACGCAATGTATAAACGACCTTATCACAACCAACGCCCCCGATCTGATCTGCACAAACCAGCGCAACTGACTTATCTGTCGTGTAATTGCCTGGTGCAGGAGTAGTCGTAACGTTAGGCGGCGTATCATCCCTATGGACCGTCACATGATTCGAGCCGATAAGATCTACCAAAGGATCGCAAAGTCCATTGGAATTATTATCAAAATAGGAATAAACAGTAAATGTCTTCTGACCTTCTCTAGAAAAATGATTCACAGCATTAACTGAATTATTGACTTCTTGATTGAACTGGTTGGACCCGCTAAACATCTCAGTACCTTCTGCACAATTCGCTCCTCCGTCCCTGATCGTGTAATAACCATTATTATTCGAAGACCACTTTATGTTGGATGAATTGATGGCACCGCCATTGGCACTTATATATTTAGAGGAAACTGATAGACTTACGCTAATACCGGAAGTTCTGACTTGGTATAAATCTGAATGCGTCCCACTCTGATTTCCGGCTAGATCGATGCATTTATACTTAATCAAACTTTGCCCGTCTGCAAACGTTCCGAGTCGAATCGAAAGGCTAGGTTTCCTTACATAAATGCTATTCCTAGTTTGGAAACTAGGTTCGCTGCCATCCAAACTATAGAGAACCCCAGCGGGCCCGATTGAATCGGAACAGGTGATCGTAATGCTTTGAGGACTTGTATAGGTCCCCGGCGGATTTCCAGCCGTTCTATAAATTGTAGGAGGAGTTAAATCAGTGCGTAATTGCGAAAGAATAGAATTATCAATCGATCCATCTTCATTTGTATCAAAGCCATCCGGAAGAGAATCTCCATTGCCATCTAAAATCGAAATTTTGCTGCCGTTGCAGTTCTGCTCGCTTGTTAAAGACAGCTTTCCAGATTGAAAGCAAAACGAAAAATCAGAAGATCCGTTTCCATCAATGTCCAGTGCATCTGATTTTCCGTCGGAATTAGAATCTGCGAGCAACATTTCCGGAAGCTGATTTCCATTTATATCGATTCCATCCAACTCGCCATCTGCATTAACATCAACCGGAGTGCCGTCCAAGGAGCCGTTCCCATCCAGATCCACAGGTCTTCCGAGAATCAAATATTCTGGATTTGGATTCCCGGATGAAAGACCGAGCACAGCAAATAGATACTGAAAAGCTCCACCAGTTTCCTTTCCGTTATCGAAACAACCATAACAAAAAACTAAAATACTAGCGCTTACAAAAAGCTTTCCAAAAGCTTTCACTTACTGATCTCCCCTCCGATCAAAGAATAGCATATTACTAAAATATGTTCTGCCACGGTCCCTGATCGACCTAACGATTTACTTGATTCTCTTGGCGATTTCGAATGTTCTAATGTCGGCAGAGCTAACCTGTCCGTTTGCACCCATATAATATTGTGTGGAAGTTTCGGCCAAGATGAGCACATCCCCGCCGTTCTCCCTTGCGATAGCCCTGGCTTTCTCGAGCTGCATATCCAAAGTTCCACCTTTCATTTCTGCCATACCGATAACTTCAAACTTATAATCCGGAGTAGAACGCATTACTACATCGACTTGAGCATTCTCTGGAAGAGCTGGATACACTCTGCCTGTTCTCGTAAATGAACCGCTTACACAGGAGGCAAGTACGAAGAGTGATCCGAGAATAAAAAACTTAATTACTACCATTTTTGACATGGTGAATACCTTCAAATTGTTGTGCTAATTGCCACTGTTCGAATCAAGACACTGCGGGCAAACTTTTTCCAGAGTTACATGCTTTCGAAATTTCAATTCCGCTCGAAAAAGCACGATAGAGGAACTAGAATGCTGTAGAAAGAAAGGTGTTCATCGAAACATTCTGCAGATACGCATCAGAAATATTGCAACCTGCAAAACGAGTACAGTTGCAGATGCTAAATCGATTTCATTTTTGGGAGATGCAGAAAATCGAATGTGTTCCGACCTAATGCAGTGGAATTTTCTCCACTAATTCTGTCCTGCAATACAGCGGACTACTTCTTGATTCGTCTTCGGAATATAAAGTTCATGATCCGAAGTGTAGCCATTCATTTGGTAGGAAGCGATCGCGATTGCCATCTGATTGAGCGTGCTTCCGGTAGAAGACCAATAATTCGCTTCCGGAAAATTCGGAAAATATTGCGAATTCTTTAAGTAGTGTTGATAAATATGCCAAACTTCACACATATATCCGAAGGAAGAGAAATATTCGCAACTAGGTACTCTCCAAGTCTTTATTCCGGCAAACCCAGCTCCGTCGTTCATTTGGTTTAACTGATTGCAGGAGTCAAATAACGGACCTGACTTCAGCTCAGTCTCGTTGACCGGACTTCCGTCCGCATTGTATGAGATTTTTTCGCACTTGTTATCATTGGAAGAACAAAAAGAAATTCTCTGAGGTTCTCCTGAGCAATTTGGATCGGTCAAATTTTGTCCAATAGCACACTTCA
The DNA here is from genome assembly GCF_002811875.1 of Leptospira perolatii. Classification (GTDB taxonomy): domain Bacteria; phylum Spirochaetota; class Leptospiria; order Leptospirales; family Leptospiraceae; genus Leptospira_B; species Leptospira_B perolatii. The sequence continues at coordinate 164,331 of NZ_NPDZ01000007.1, read as the reverse complement.
TTACCTTGAAGTTTGTATATTCGTAATATTCGCCTAAGATAGGAGTTTCTACAACACCAGCCAATTCTGCGTTTCCTGCATTCACACCGGATTGCACCCAATCCAATGCAAGCCCAATCGGAGATTTGGAAGCATCCAGATTGATCGCAGAAGCCTTGTTACACGAGACTAGCAATAGAAGACTAAGAAAGGAAATTGGAAGCTGAATTAGAATACGCTGCATTTATGTTTCGTCCCAATTCGTTATTAGTTGGTCCCATTCGAATGAGAGCTTGGAACAATCCTTATTTGTCCGAAGGGAAAATCAACTCTAACCTTGGAAGCACTTCGTAAAATAATCGCTGTAATGCGAAGTTTTGCTGATTATCCTTGGTTAATTTTAAGTAACTTGAGAACACTCGGAAATAAGAACCGCTTCCCTCATCCTCCGCCGATACATCCTGGTGTGTCGAATGGCCAAAATGAAATTAATCAAATAAATCCGAATGTGTACCAGTTCTTTCGAATATGATAGAGTTACCATCTAACTTATAGATTAGAAGCCAATCAGGTTCAATATGGCATTCACGCCGGTTTTTGTAATTCCCACTTAACTTATGATCTTTGTATTTTACATTCAATGGAATGCCTTCAATCAACTGCGACAGGATTCCTTTGAGTTTATTTAAGTCCTTCTTGCGCTTTTTCTGCAACTTAATATCTTTATTAAATTGAGTCGTAAAGCTAGGGATGAATTTCATATCTCCAGCTTTTTAAATAGTTCCTCTTTAGATTTAAAAGATTTTAGACCTTTCTTTTTATCTGTAGCCTTAAAAGTTTTCTGCGTTACTTTATTCGGTATTTTAACTGGAAAAGGCAAACCTTTAGTCAGTTTAATTTGATGATAGAAAATATTGATAGCTTCCGAAGCGGAGATGCCTAAGTGATCCAGTATGCTTTCTACATCTTTTTTTAAGTTACCTTCGACTCTCGCTCGAATCATTGCTGTTTTCGCCATGGCAAACATCCTTTAACTCATTTGTTCCCCATTTGAGATACATCGTCAAGTCTTTAACTGTAGTTTAGTCTTTGCTAAAAACTTATCCGGGCAAAGGGAACTCAAAGAAACAGAGTCAACATAGCAATCGAAGAAAGATCGTTTTGTAGGTTTTATAAAACTCTGAGGGCTCTTGAGTGCATTCGGAAACGTGAACCGCTTCCCTCGCCCTTCGCCGACACATCCTGTATCGAGCTCTCGGACGTGCGCCTTCCTAGCTCACTCTTCGCGAATGCGTTTCCCGTTTCCTGTCTATCTCTCGGCGAGTGTTGCTGGCCGCCTCCCGCTACGCGGGACCGGGCTACTACGGGTTCGCTAATCGCTCATCCAACACGTTCCACGTATCCAGCCTTACGCATTCATTGTAATTCTGTGTTGGACTAAAGCCCTCCGTTTCCCTGGCGGCTTTATTTCTTCCTAAGGTCCGCTCTCGCTTTCCTAAGGAATCGTTGTCAATGAGCGATCTCTGACCGGTTTCTGTTTCCAGCTGCACCGCCGGTGCAGCCAGATACATTCATAGATAAATATTCAAAATCCATATATTTCAGATTGGAGTTGTTTAGTTTGGATTCATACTTACTTTCGGTCAAATCTGTTTTGGTTATTTCTTTTTCAAATACCAGTGGCTGTTAACTCCTCATTCGGATGGAACCATGATTCCATAATTTGGTTTAGGTTTTCTAAGTATTTATCCATATATGGAGCTGTACATTGTATTTCGCAGGGGACAATCAATCTTCTAACAGGTCGGGATACATTTCTTCTTCTTTTAAAATGTAGTTTAACCTCTTCTTATTAATCTCCTTCGAGGTAAAAAATTTCGAAATCTCTTCTACATTACTTATTAAGAAGTCTATTTCATTCACTATACCTTGTTCTTCGTTTACAAATTTTTTGCCTATTCCGTATAAACTTGAAAGCTTACTTAAGCGATACATTTCCCAATCGCGTAGTTGATTCATTGGCTCAAGTAGCGCGTCGATTTCATTCAATTCTGAAAAAAACCAAACTGTAAGCCCCATACCAGTTATGCTAAGGGTTGCGCTCGAACCTCGCCCACGATCATAAGAAATTGACCCCACATCCATCGGATAAAACATTACTAAAGGCCATAAATGATTCCTTAGTAAATCAATGAGAGTGAACAAATTATTATCTAGGGGACGAAAGTGCTTTCTTCCCTTTTTCCACATAGCCGGCTTCCTTTAACCATCTGATTTCTTCTTTTCCCCATCTTCCCGCTTCATTCAATGGAATGTTGAATTTCGCAGTCTGCTTTAAACGAGCTATCTCATCGATAAATATTCTGTTTAGAGCACCTCGACCGTAATCGTTTAATTGACTGTACCGGTTCCCGATATCATAATAGCTCCTTAATCCATTTTTCGTATTTCTCATGCTTGTATAATTCTTATAGCTTCCGTTTCCATAATATTTCCCTAAGCTCGCTTCGGTCCCATTGTAGTTAACGTTCTTAAGAGCTAGTTTTATGTCCGCTTTTGATAGTTCAACTCCGTATCGAACCGTTTTTCCAGTTGCCCATCTACCTACTACTCCGCCGAAGGATTTTGCGATAGCAGGAAAATGCGCTGCTGACGCTCCTAACGCTTCTATAGCAATTACTTTTGTGGATCGGATCGCTAACTTTTCATAATCTTTCTCAACAATATCTGCAGACGCCTGCATCAGGTAGTCAGCCAGCCCACCTCCTGGCATCATCTTAAGCATCTGATAATTGGGATTTTCTGCTGCCTTCCTAATACCTCCAACGTATTCATTAGAAGTGATGGGCCGACCTATTTCAGACATTAAGCATTCACCCGTCATACATGGAACGGACTGATGCCCACTCGGATCCTTCGCACCAACCGGATTCCCTTTCACATATGCAAATCGGTTCCAACCCTGAGTATCGTATTCGCCATCAATGATCGAATCTGCACTTGTGAACCTCGCGATCTGTGGATCGTAGTAGCAGGTTCTTGAGCTCAATCGGAAACGTGAACCGCTTCCCTCACCCTTCGCCGATACATCCTGTATCGAGCTCCGGGACGTGAGCCTTCCTGGCTCACTCTTCGTGAATGCGTTTCCCGTTTCCTGTCTATCTCTCGGCGAGTGTTGCTGGCCGCCTCCCGCTCTGCGGGACCGGGCTACTACGGGTTCGCTAATCGCTCATCCAACACGTTCCACGTATCCAGCCTTACGCATTCATTGTAATTCTGTGTTGGACTAAAGCCCTCCGTTTCCCTGGCGGTTTTATTTCTTCCTAAGGTCCGCTCTCGCTTTCCTAAGGAATCGTTGTCAATGAGCACTATTTAACATTTTTCTGCATTCCGCTGCACCGCTGGTCCAGCTGAAAACAGTTTTGGCTAAAAATCTCAAATCCGTATATTACAGATTTGATTCGTATAGTCTGGATTCATTCTTACCTTCAATCAAATCTGTTTTGGTAATTTCTTTTTCAAATACTAAAAGTTGTTAATTCCTCATTCGGATGGAACCCTGATTCCATAATTCGGTTTAGGTTTTCTAAGTATTTATCTAAATATAGACCTGTACATTGCATTTCGCTGGGGACAATATGCGAGACTTTCTTGAGATTCTACTTGCGCGAAACTTTCTGAACATTACCGAAATTATTCGTACACGTAGATTTACAATTTGAAAAATTCCGAATGTATTCATTGTTGGTTATCATCACCCCTTGTTATTCGTAAAATCAAATAATAAAAAAGTGAAACTATTAGAGCCACAGACGGGAAAATAAAAACGATCATCTCATGAGTATTCAATATATTTGCCCATTCTATTCTTGAACCTTCCATTAACACACTTACCCACAGAAGGAAAGTATAATAAAATATCAAAAAAAATAAGGTAGGGAAATTCGGTTTGTAAATAAACCAAATAAGTGCCGGAATATAAAATATAGTGCACACCATATCAAACTTGATTATCCAATAAGTGAGATCCTCGTTCGTCCGATCGATGGCTTCCCAATATGCAATGGATAAATCAAAAAAAATATTAGCCGCCTGAAGCAAGGGGAGCATTCCTGCTATTAGCATGATAAACGCTAAGGCTATAACAAAAAACTGAACTATAAAGAAGGAAAGTTTCATAACATTCTCAAGCTTTTCGACTAGAATATAATTTTCGTCAGTGCAATCCTAAAGAACGAATTATTAATCATAGCTTAGTTTAAATGAATCTTATTCGGCCTATTTCTTTTTACTTCATTTGAATCGGATTGATTGTCTTGTTTACGGCGAGTTGCATTCTTAATTACGCCTGCCGCGGAACCAGTTCCATCTTTGTAGTTTCCTATACTACCTTTCAATTCTACAATATTTCCTTGTACAAAATCCGTTGGGTTATTAGTGAGTAGTTTATCAGCGAATTCCGTCGGTGTAGAAACTATCTCTTTGCCTCCTTTATACTTTGTCTTCGAGAGGCCGACGCGACTCATATCTGTGCAATTTGATTTATTATAAACCCAATTTTCATTTTCTTTGAAGAATCCTTCTACCGCTTGTCTTACTTTAGGATCTTCCTCCTTTGAATTAGTTTTCAATTGCAAAATTAAATCCGGTTGTTTTTTCGTCGTTCTTCCAATATGATTTTTGTTCAGTACTTCCTTCATTGAACCGGAATGCTTGTATGACTTTTCCATCGGCCGGTCAGGACCTGAATTTACCGGATTCGCTTCATAAAGTGTTTGATTTTTTTTGGAGCCGACTCCCATCGCAACGTGACCTGCGCCGGATTCAGTCGACTCTGAAGAATAGAAATACAAGAATATATCATGCCCAGTCGGATCCTTCGCACCAACAGGATTCCCCTTCACATATGCAAATCGGTTCCAACCCTGAGTATCGTATTCGCCATCAATGATACTGTCTGCGCTCGTAAACCTCGCGATCTGTGGATCGTAGTAGCGAGCGTTGTAGTAGTAGAAGTTCGTTTCCGGATCTAATTCTTGAGAGTTATACTTCGGAGCAAAGTCAAGGTTTCCTCTTTGGACAAAGGATTCTCCATAGGGTTGGTATTGAGTTCGAGTGAGTGTTTGTGCAGAGCCGTCTAACACTTGTGAGACGGAATCTACTTGATCGGTCAGGAAGTAGGCGACTGCCCCCACTTCGTTTAACGCTGCGACCCGGACTCCGTTTAGGTAGACGTTGTTGATCGATCGAAGGGTATTATCCGTTTCCTCGTATTCCAATCCGAAATACATGCTCGGATAGATGACTTCCGTGGAGGCAAACTGACCAGGCTTCGGTACTAAAGCCTGCCTTCTGATTCTAAATCCGCCCTCGTCATACCAGTACTTGCCCATGACCGCACCGGTAGCATCTTTCACGGATACGATTCTATTTTGGGAATCTACTTCGATCTGCTTCCGCAAATGCTTCGCTTGGTCATTTTGAGAGACCATATTCCCGGAAGCATCATAACTCATCGTTAGGCTGTCGGAACCGGTCTTGCTAGAATCTATCCGTAATACTTGGTGGTTGGTGTATTGATAACTCCACTCGTCTGTGATATTTCCAGTGGCAAAATCGTGGTTACGCTTTGCAGTAAGGTTTCCATTTTTTGAATACGAAAAGCTCTGCTTGAATTGCTTTGTAAAATTGTCCGCAGTCTCTCGGTAAGTCCCGTTGGAATCTAAAATTCGATTCAGTCCGTCATACAGATAGTTGTACTCGGTATTATAATCGGTCGAAGTGTTCTCTATTTTTGTGATCGCATTATTGCTGTTAAATGTATAAACAGCGTCTTGGAGAATTTTGTTTGTACCGCTTACATCCCCGCTGGAATGAACACGGATCAATCTTCCCTTTGCATCATAAGTATAATCTGTAGAAACATTGTTTCCGAGAGTGAGCGCAGCAGTTTGCCCGAACTCGTTATATCCGATATTCTCTACGATATCCGTGCCACAGAAACCCGGCATGACACCACTCGTATCCACATCGACTGAAATTCCCGTGACATACCCCGCACTTCCATACGAGTAGCAAGCCCTGAGTCGTTTGTGGTTGATCGGATGGGCAGGATAATCGATCTTCGTGATTCTTCCCAAAAGATCGTATTCTGTTTCTGTAATGTATGGACCCTCTGTATTTTGGAGGGGAATATTCAGGATCCTTCTGGTTTCTTTTTTGATCCGTCCTAGTTTATCATAACTGAATTCCTTGCTTTGGACGGAGTCTTCTACTCGTACTAGTTTTCCTAAAGAATTCTCGCTTCCGGATGCCGAATCGTAAGTAAATACAGTATCCCCTTCCGGAATATGTTTTGTAACAACCCGCCCGATTGCATCGTAGGCAAATGTAGTCGTAATGGATCTTGCATCTGTATGAGAAGTTTGTTCGCCAAATGCATTATAGGCGAATGTCTCTACGCCCAAGTCTGGATCGCTCTGTGCTTTTAATCTTCCGAAAGCATCGTATTTCCAATACGCTTGGTTTTTTCCGGAAGTATCTTTGCTAACAATGCCCGTAGAAAGATTCGAACAACTCAAATTCGATCCGTCGTTCAGATCGGATTTCTTGACTCGATTCCCTGCGATATCAAAACAAAATCCGATCCTTGCTTGGGTTCCATCTGTCGCAAAGTCTTCTACATAGAGAACTCTTCCTCTCGCGTCCTTAATCGTTCTCTTATTCGTTCCGCTGCTATTCTTTTCTACAGTTTCAAATGGATCATTGTAATCGACTGAGATTACAGTCGCAGAATTTTCTCCCGCCGCCAAAGGAAGTGTTGTGGATTTTACTCTTCCGATCGCATCGTATTGGAATAGTGTCGGTTCCCTTTCTTCTAGATGAAGCGCAAAGGAATCGATCTCGCTTCCAGAAGCCCAGTCTGCGCGACTCGACCTGACCACTCTACCGTCTGAATCATAGACAACTCTTCCAGAACGTACGTACTGTCCATTCGAGCCGGATTTGACTGTATAAATAGTTCTACCTAAACCATCCGAGTATTTTTTGTAAGCAAAGTCAGGAGCACTGGTACCGGACGGCAGTATTGTCTTTGCGCCTAACGGAAAGGAACTGTGATACGAATAGCTTCCGATCACACTCGTTCCGGAGTCTGTATCTGCTCTAACTTGAGTGAGTCTTCCGTAGTTATCGTACGTATTATATGTTTTGTTTCCGTTCGGGTCGGTTATCTGCAAAGGCAGACCGAAAGCAGAACCATAATCGATTGTACTTCTTGTGGTAAAGGAAATCGATCCTCCGAAGGAGCTCCTCTCGGTCACAAACTGGTGGAGCTGGGAATCATAGACCAGGTTAGTTCCTCGAGAAGGACTTCCACTGCTATCCTTCTCCTGAGTCGTATTCCCGTAGGAATCATAAGAATATTCTAAAATTCTAGGGGAAGTAGATGGAAGCCCTGAACCAGTATAGGAGGTTACGTTTTTAGTAAGATTTCCTTTGCTATCATAGGTAAGAACGGAAGTAGTTTCGTTTGCACTCGCAGCGAGTGAAACTGTCTTGGTAGGTCTGCGCTGGTTTGTACTAGAGTCTGTTGTAAAGTCAGTAATCGCAGTCTGGGTTTCTACAGAGTGAGCTCCGTCCGCAAAATGATCCGTGAGACTTTCGACCTTCTTCGTAATCGCATAACCACTGAGGGTAAGCGAACTATCTTGGGTAGTCGTTCTAGATCCGTTTAGATACTTTTCTATCTTAGAAGCGAAAGATAAGTAACTCGGTGCCCCCGAGGTTACCTCGATTTTTTGCACCGAGTGAGTGTAGTTGATGATTCCGTATTCTTGATTGTCTGACCCGATGATCTTTGTCTGTTTTTCCGCACCGCTTAGGGCGCGGTTCATCATGAAATCAGAATATGGTGTTGTATTATACGTATGGAAAGTTCTGGCCCCATACGCATCCGTCATCGTGAACTCAGAAAATCCGAAAAAGTCAGATTCTTTTTTCCCGTTGATAAACGAAGAGAATGCAAATCCGTTTTTGTAGTCGTAGGATTTTGTGATTCGATTCCCCAATCCGTCGTCTGCAGTTATCTTAGTACAAACTCTGTAAGTTCCAGGTAGATCCGGAATTCCATCTCCTCCTGTATTATCAAACTTAGTCGAATTTTCGTACTCGAATTCGTAAAATCCACCGATCCCGTTCTTGAGTTTGTTTATTATATCCGGAACGATTCCGTTGGAGAGCGCGAAATACCAAGTGGGTTCTTTAAGGTGGATGATCCCGATATCAGTGAGTCCATCCCCGTTGTAATCCCCTTGGATCCACTGGAACACATACACCTTCGAAATTAAGTCAGGCCTAGAAAGACTTTTCTGAATGATACCGGAAGAAAGTGCAATCGCCCTTCCTTGAGAATAATCGTAGGTCCTAAATTCTCCATTCTGCACCACAATAGGATCTCCGTTGTGGTCGAACTTTCCGCTAAAAGATACACCGTTTGCAGTGCTCACAGTGCGAGTGACAGATGTGGAAGTGATTCTATATTTATAAAAAGAAGTTCCTACATCGGAAGCTTTTCCTAGGAGGATCGAATGTCCTGTGACTTCTCCGTATAACGCATATTTGATGCCCGCAGGACTGACTGCGTCATACTCTGAAGTAACAAACGGAAGTGGAACGTCCCCAGATAGTTTTTTGAATTGGATCTGGTTCGAACTTAAGTTGATACTTCCTAAATACCATTTGTGGGTTCCGGTCCTTCTGTCTACGAGTGCAAACTCCGCTTTTCCAGAACCGGTAAAATCTCCCGAAAATAAGCTAAATGCATTTCGGTTTAGTCTATTATCAGAACTTCCGCTTTGGAAAATCTTATAAAGATTGGAAGGAGTCAGATCTCCAGTGATTGTTAAGACCCGGTTTCCGGATAGACCCGAAAGTAAAAAGCGAGCGCTTCCGGTAGAAGATTTGTCATCTAAGATGAGTGCTGATTTAAAAGAAGTGGATTCGAAATTGTCGAATACGTATCCGCTTTCTTTACTATGAAAAAGAGTAACTTCTGTATCCGTAAAGCTCGCGAGGTCTTTCAGCTCGAAGGAATTCCCCGAAGCGAATCGAACCGTCCTAAACTTATTTACACTTCCCTGTTTTTGGTAATAGAGGACCTCGTCTAAAGTGGATCTGGTATATCGATCCGGGTCTCCTGCAAACGGAAGAATCACATCGCTTGCTTCGGGAGAAAAGCCGGTTAACACCGATTCGGTGAAAGACGAGCCCTTCTTGAAATCAAAGACTCCTGTTTTACGATCGAATAAAAGTAATTCCGGAGAATTAGAACAGTCGTTAACTGTGAAACACCCAGCAAACGCAAGTTCTCCCCTTCCTCGGTTATTATTTCCGTCGTACTGGTACTCTAAAAGTAGCGTCCCGAGTCCGGAAGAAATTGGAAAGGATGCAGTCCCCTTCACAAGTTTTACTTCATCTAGCGGTAAAGGAGTTTGCATCACCCGAGTTGCACTCGGGCCATAACTCATATCGCTATAGATCTTGTAGCGAAATCCATTTTGAGTTGCTTCTCCGATCCAAAACTTTCCGTCATTTGCAGAATAGAATCCGATATCTGTCCTACCGTCTCCGTTAAAGTCCCCTTGCAACCAACGAGTGATCTCTCTGAATTGTGGAACTCTAGACCAGGTCCTGAAGTTGATCGTCCCATCTCCGGTTTCCCCGATGGTCCAATCTCCGGAAGAACGATCGAAAAGTAAAAAGTCGGAAAATCCGTCTCCGTTAAAATCTCCGGAGAATCTATCATATGTAAATAATGACTGCTCGGGTGCTGTGAATACTTTATACAATTTCCATTGCATTCTAAATGGAAGTGGATCCAGAGGATCTTCTGGACGATAATTTTCTCCCACGATCCATTTTCCGTTCCGAGCATCGTAAAAGGAAATATCTGTCCTTCCGTCTCCGTTATAATCTCCGACTAATGTCTGTACTTTGGCGCGATCTCTCCCCTCTTCCGTAGTATCAAACGTAGATACGCTGTCCAAGTTTCCGTTCGGAGTATAATCTTCTCTGTATATGTTTTGGAATTTCTTAGAGAATAAAAGGAAGTCGAATCTTCCTCCTTTGTTTAACATTAAAGTCCAGTTTCCTGTCGGCTCATCGAACAGGATCGCATCCGAAAGGCCGTTTCCGTCGTAGTCTCCGGGGAACCAATCCATCCGGAAAATATCCGGGAGTGAATTCATCATCCTTCCATACGAACGGAATTGGAACACTCTTCCATCGTGCTCGGCTACGATAAACTCTCTTGTTTCAGGCAAGTAGAAGGCGATATCGGATCTTCCGTCTCCGTTAAAATCGCCGCTTACATTTCCTTTAAAGAAGCGGATCTTTTCGGGTCCCTCGTAACCAATATAACGATTTCCGTATATTTTAAAATTGTAACCTCCCTCCTTCCTGCCTTCTGCGGCTTTCCAGTACCCGCTTTCCGGATTGAAAAAGAGCATATCGGAGATCCCGTCTCCGTTAAAATCCCCTTCAAAGTACTGTGTAGAGTCCGGATTGTCTTCAGGCTCGCTTGCTTCCCTATTTACGATATTCTGCCAAAGAAGTTGTCTTGAAGATTCTTGGTAGCTAAACTCCGGCTGGGTTGTATGTCTGCTGGATTCTACCGTCTTTAAGATTGGCCTTCCTGAATCCGAAGATTCCGTATAAACCAAAGTGTAATCCCAGAGTTTTCCGCCACTCCAACCTACTTCGATTTTATCCAAAAGTCGATCCATCTTCATGAGGAAGCCTGGAGCCTTACTTACATAGAAATCATCCCTTGATTTTGTATAAAAGCGGACGTATTGTCTCGGTGTTAGAGATGCTTTAGAATTTCCTGTATAACGAATTTCTTTTAGATAGAGGGTTCTGTTCGAAGAATAGTTGGAAGTATCATATTCCACTTCCTGAGTGTTTCCGTTTCTATCCTCTATTTTAGATACATACCAGCTGTATGTCTGGTTGATCTTATCCGGATTGTAGATCCTGGTCGAAGACGATTCTCCGTAGACAGTCTTGGTTCCGGAAGAATCCAAAACTTCCCAGATTCCTCCCACTTCTGCAAAGCTCAGCTTTAAAACTACGGAGTCTTCCCCTAAGATCTCCGGTCTGTAGGTTCCGTTCTCGCTATTTGCAGGTCCGGATATTTTTACTAAACGTGCCCCATTCCAAGTAAACGTATCTTTATTATTATAAAATAATGCACCGTATTCGGGAGTTCTTGTGATCGCACCTAATCCTAAATTCCAACCTACTCCGATCCATCCGTCTCCTCCTGTAGCAGAATACGAAATCGCGAGCTTCGGCTCTACTCCTGCCCTTCCCGTAGGAATCACAATCGGATAGGATAGGGAAACTCCTCCGTAGTGGTTCGGTTCTGGTGGTGCAATGAACACAGCCCCGTTCAACGGATCCGCTTTTGTTTCCGGATCGCTAATCGCCGAACTGTGGTTAGTCGTTGAGGAGAATAAGTCGCTTCCTTCCGGTGCAGGCGCAGATCCGGGAGACGGAAAAGCTGTCCCAGGTGTAATCCCCGTTCCGAAGATCCACCCGGGTATTCCGTGCCCGTGGTTTGTGCAAGATACGGCAAGAGAAAGCGCGACCGCAAATACGACCGCTCTTATTCGAAGGAGCTTCATTGGATATTACCGACGAATCGTTGTTAGTAGCTAATCTTAGCCTTAATCGTGTAGTCTCTCTCGATGAGAGGTGCCACGAAGAAGTTATTCAATCCGTACTGCAACGCGCCCGGGTTTTGGATATCCAAGCTAAATCCGCGAATTCTCTGCTGAGCGATATCATTGGACCACCAAGCGATAAATGCCTTTTGTCCGCTGACCGCTACTCCACCATACTGCTGTTCACCCTGGTTTGTAGTGCTTATAAAAAACTCAGAGGCACCTTTCAAAGCAAATGGCGACAGAGTAGAAGTGCGCCCACGAATCGTTCGCAGTCCATTCTCGAAATGCATCCATTTGGTTAAGATGTTGTTACCTGAAATAAACGACATTGCATACTGGCGGTTTGTAACAGTAGCTCCCGAATCTGGAGATAAAGTATTCGCGTAAAGGTAATTACCCAAGGATAAAGAAACCACCTTTATGTAAGTACGATTATTATTTATCCAAGTAATTAGCACAGTATCACCCGAGGCACTTAAATGCGCTGCGCTAATAGAGGTGCTTCCTGATGCAAAACCAGATGGAATTGCAAGTGGAGATGTATTATCTGTCAAATTCATAATGGATATAAACGAATAACCATCGTCTCTCCTTGCGGTTAGAGCTCCGTAATTATTAGAAGCAATACTACGCAAGTCATAGTAAAGCGCGTTTGTGTTACTACCCACGCTGCGAAGGGTTCCCAAAGTTAAATTTGGCAAGTCATAACGGAACGTCCGCATATAGGTGGTACCGGCAGGTAGGTTCCTTAAGAGTACACTTAAAATTCCATAATCACCAGTCGCATCCGCAGACACTTCCAAAGCAGATGGCAAACCTTCCGCTGACGGTACATAGAAGTTGAATGCAGCATTTAATGAAGCACCTGTATCCGTACGATATACTCTAGCCGAGCCAGTATGCTGGACTCCTGAGCCACTCGCGATAGAGGTGTTCCAAGCTACAATTGCTCGATCATTCCCCACACCTAAATCAATATAAGGAGCCGTACCCGATGCAAATGTGCCTCTTGTTACAACTTTTGATTCCGATCCGATATTCGCATAAGTTGTCATGTCCTTCAATGCAATATAGATATCAGAATTACTTTCCCAAATAAAGACTACTCTTCCATTTTTCGCTTTAACCACAAATTTCCCTGTGGCAGTCGCGGTATTTAGCACAGTAGCAGCAGTTAGTTGGTTTCCAGTTGAGATTTGGTAGAATTTACCAATTAAACTAGAGTTTTGTTTCCAAACCACAAAGGCAGTGTCACCGTCCGATGCAACTTTTGGATTGCTCATTGTAGTCACACCGTTCACTTCACTGACTACAAAGTCGGAGGCAGCAGCTTCTAATCTGTATGACTTTCCTGTACCGGCTGCGAGTTTAAACAATCCTGCAGACAAGAAACTCTGGAAGCTTCCTCCGTCTGCCCAAGAGTTCCATAGTGCAACTCCTTGGTTGTAAACCCCCATCCAGTTGGTTGCATTTACATCCGGATATACTCCTAAGCAACTTTGAGGATGGAAGGCATTCGTAGTAGAGCAGCTTACAGAACTGCTGGTTAAAAATGGAAGATACTGAGCCTGGCTAAAATTCGTAGGTTGGAAAGCAGAAGAAACCTGCGAATTCCAGTCCGTATAAAATCCATTGTCCACGGAAAGTCTTACATCAGGAGCACTTAAACTTCCTGTAATATAGACTTCTGTAGTCTTCTTGCTCGCTTGTTGGATCGGACTCGCAAGTGTAACCAGATAGGATCCGTCGACATCCGGGGCACCTATACTGGAAATAGTGTACTGGCGATAATCTCCCAACAGTTGAATTGTATCCCCTACTTCCGCCAAACCAGAGCTTTTTGCCACACGAATACTCAAGTCACCTACGATCGTAGGATTTCCGAGTTCTCCTCTCATTTTCCTAACTTGAGAATAATGGAGAGGCCAAATCGTTTTCCGATACGCAGTATTTAAAGAAGGTCGAATATACAATTTTACTAATGTAATCGAAGGATCCACTACAGCACTCTGTGTAGGTAGCTTGACACAAAGATTGAATTCTTGGTTCACGAAATCCAAGGTTCTTCCACAATTCTGCGGTTTATATGGATCCGCATCGTTGATATCTTTTACCACGTGGAACCAATCAGTACGTGCTCCGCCGATTCCCATACTAATCTCAAAGTCTGCAGCTTGATCAATGGTATAGAAATCAGTTCTAGTTCGTAAATTATACTGAAAATCAGAATAAGAAAGATAGGTTCCTCCATCGACCGGAGTTCCGAAATTCGGAGTTAGATATTGGGTCTTGTTCAATTTGATATTGAGATTGATCTTTTCACCAAAGCCGCCTTCTCCCAAAAATACTGAATTGGTATTCGGGTAGTATGGGTGTTCCCCTAAAGACGTGTTATCCCAAACCGTATTTACTTTAGTCCCTTCGTCCGTTTCCAAAGGATTGGTTCCGAAAGCTTGTGCTTGTTGAATAAAGTCCTTTGCAGATAGATAGACGATATCGAAGCGATCTCCCGCCCAGATTGTAGAATCTACTCCTTTTACCATAGGGGCTTTCGAAATGCTAGGTGGATCAAACAACCTTACAGTTGATCCATCTTTCCAAAATTCAGTGTGCGAGTAGTATTTGCCCTTATAATAGATAGCCCATAATCCGAAATTTTGGCTTTCGGATTCTGTCCATTGACTTACTGGTTTCTGTACACAAGCAGTGCGGGAAACTCCGTCAGATCCTGTAAACGTTTGATAATTACAAGGAAGAGTAGTTTGAACACCACCAAAGGACTTAATTCCTTTCACGTGAAATCTAGATTGCCCCAAGGAAGGAGCCTGTTCCGCTAGATCAATTACATAATCTTCATATTGTATTTCTACCCCAGAACAAGCGATTCGATTGAGTGCCTCCTTGAGAGAAACCCCAGGTGCCAAAGTAGAAGCAGTCCTAGTTGTGCAAGGGTCCCCTGTCCCAGGTGCGTTAAATGCAGCAACCCTGTACAATTCTCGAATATTTGGACCATATACTTTTAATAATGCAGTTCTACCTTTTGCATTTTCTTCGACGATCTTTAGATTGTCTCCGCTATAGTTCAGTAAAGCAGAACGATAATTGGAATTTGCGACGTGCGTCATTTCATAATCCACGATAAAGATCTTTGGATTATAGCCTGCTGCGATCGCTCTTTCAATCTCCGCGGTATTCAGGCCATTCAGTTCTACTACGTACGGTCCAAATTCAGAACCACCGTAAACTTCTACAGTAAATAGGCTGTAGTCGTCGTTGCGTAAACGGAAGCTTTGCATTGGAATTAATTCTCCGCTTCCATTCTCAAACATCAAGGTACACATGATATTGGAAAGCTTTACGGGCATATTTACAGAATTGTTACGGATATAAAGGGCTGCTCTTACATAGCCCGCATTCGCATCTACTTTAGATGTACCGTCTATCTTGATCGATTTATCAGATCTGTATTTTCTAGCCTTGTTAGCGGAGGAACCCGACTTTAAATTCCAAGCATCCGAATCGATATTGTTTTTGAAAGGCTTTGTATCCCATTTTGTCGTAGTCGCAGAAACCCCATTTGAGGCATTCCAGCTTGCAGAAGCGCTCATCCCATAGCTAGCACCAGACCCTAAATAGTTCGCTCCGTAATTGGCACTTGTGCTGACTGAATTAGAAACAGAAGTATTCTGACTAAATGAATCTTGGAACTGAACCGTCCTTTCGTTCATTTCCTTTTGGTGAATCTTTTCGGAACCCTGATTTTTAGTGCTCTCGAAATCGTCCGAATTAATTTCGCTTACGATTTCATCGTTTTGAGTTTGAGTACTTTGTAATATTTTAATCTTTAATGTTACGGGAGGAGCCACAATTGTTTCTACTTGGGGATAATCTGCTACCCAAACATTGGTAGTGGTTTCGTCCGTATTTAGGATACCATCACCGTCAAAGTCATTTACGATTGTAGTCCCGGTCGGGTCTATTGTGCCAGAAAGAGAAGCAGTAGATACGCTCGTGCCTGGAGGAAGTGCGAATAAGTTATGAATTTGAACGATTGGAGAATTTGTTTGCCCAGGTTTTACAGGAACTCCTTCATTATTGAGCACCGTCGCAACTTGTTCTGCGACCAACCATTTAGCGGATTTTAGGTCCACATCTTCGCGGCCTTTCTTACCACCAAAAAATGAACATGCAACAAGTTGAAAGACCAGCAAAGTAACTAGCCACAAGCTTAAACCTTTCTTTCCAATTCTCACGAGACGATCCTCCGAAACAAAAACAGGCTGCTATATCTGAATCAGAAATTCCATATCGACACATTTTTAACACGAAAAGTTTTGATGTGACCGCCACTTGCTCATTCTTGAGCAAAAATTTAGTTTGATGTGTAATTTCTTTTGTTAGGAGCCTGCTAAATAGACACAACTTTAAAGGGCGGGTTTTTGTCAAATGAAGACAGCAAGAAGTACAAAAAATATTTTGCAGACACGATTTAATGAGCACTTAAGGGATAGTTGCATTTTTGAGTCGAGTCTGGGTTTCATTCCTTGGTATTGCAACGCTGTTCTGCGGCTAATCTAAAAGAATTATTTTTACGACCGAAGTCTTTCTTTGAGAAAGAACCTCAAGCAACTCTACAGATTTTCAAATCGCAAGAGGAAGTATATTATTAATTTCGTATATTATAGAATTGAATACTATAACTTAAATATCGTTACCGAACTGTTGCAGCTTGTAAAAAAAGGCATCGAATCAATCGAATTCGATCCAGCCGCGCTCCCCTTCGATTTTGATCGTAGTCCCTAGATCCTGGGACAAAACAGCTATCTCGTGCAAAAAAGAACGAGCTTCTTCACCTTCTAATGGTCTTACGATATGCTCATCATTTTGGAATTTTCCAAAGATCGGAATGAGCTCTACTTTCTGCAGTTTTCCTTTTTTTACATAAAGGATCGCGATTAAATTGTGGTTCAAGTAGGAGTTCCTACTTCCAAAAATCAAGTTTCCTAAAGAATAAAATACGATTCCTTGTCCGATCTTTTCGATTCCCTGCGGAATATGAGGATGGTGACCTACAATTACTTGCACACCGCTTTCCAAAAGAACTTTAGCTTGCTCTCTCTGTTCCTGAGTCGGAACCGGAGAATATTCGGTTCCCCAATGGACTGAAAAAATTCTCATCCAAGTGGCCGTATTTTTCCTGGATTGAAGTTTCTGAAATTCAAAGGCAAGTTTCTGTTTTTGTAATTTACCTTTCTTTTTACCTTGTTTGCGATTTGTAACCTGGGATTTCTTCTTGGACTTTCGGTCACTGATATTCGTGGATACTTTTACCGGACTCAGACTTTTCGCCTGACGAACGATGCCTTCTTCTCTATCGAACAGAGAGAAAACTGTTTCCAAGTTGAACTGAAAGACTCCTGGTTTCAATCCTGCATAGTGATCCCGATTTTCTGCTACGTTTGTGGCCGAGTAAACACGAAGCTTGGTTCCGCTCTTCTCTGTGGACCAGGGCAGCATCGCTTCTGAAAGATTCATCCCTGCTCCGATGCCGTAAATGGATTTTTTCTTTAAATACTTTCTGGTCTCTTCCAAACCTTCCACACCGTGATCCATGGCGTGGTTGTTTCCGAGGAACACAAGATCTACATTCAAAAAAGATAATGATTCCAAGTCTTGCTCTTTTGCCTGAAACACGTACGACTTATTCAGATCCCAAGATTTTTCCGAAACAACAGGAGTTTCCAGATTCAGCATCCTAAAGTCGGCCTCCTCGAATAAATCTTTCAACTCCTCTACCGGTGCCAAAGTTCCCTTGTGTTTGATCGTGTCCCGGATTCCCCAATTAAACATTACGTCTCCGCCGATCAGAATCTTGATCAACTCCGGGTCGCGTTCTTTTCCGAAGATCTTTTCAATCTCGGAAAGAATCCGATCACCCAGCTTAGAACCGGGAGATCCATGTTCGCTTGTCGATGTCGGGGAAGTTTGGTTGCGTTTCTCCAAGAAGGAGCAACCTAAAAAAGAGCTTACTATAAATAAATTTATGACAAGTAGAATCTTCTTAGAAGAAATTCGGGAACAGGAACGAAAGAGTCCCTTCGCGAATTTTAAGAAATTTTCCTTTCTCATAGCCGAAATACCAGTATGAGATTTCGCAGGATTCTGGGAAGAAAAACTTCAATTCCGGATTTGAAGCTTAGGACTAGTAGGATAAATAAACAGAAGCATTCATGACGCAGAATTTAGACAGAACCTCGTTGGAGTTCTAGATGCAAGAGTCGGCGCGAATAGGTAGGGAAAGTTTGGGGAGGATAAAAGGTAGGAAGTAAAAAGAAGGGCTCGAAATGTATTGGGAGGAAATTGGAGTGTGGGAGCAAAAAGAGGAAGGGAAGTTAAAGGGAAAAGGAGGGAGAGGAAAGGAATTAGAAATTAAATGTTTTGGAAGGCCTGCGAATGATTTCGCTTTTGCTGGGGTTAAACGCAGATTCGTTAAGTCTCAAATGAATAAGCGAACTAATAATCCGAAAACGATTTCGCCATTTCGATCAATTCGTCTTCTATTGGAATGACCGGATTCCAACCCAAAGATTTCAGTTCTTCGGAATTTACTTCGAGTGAACCCACCAATCTTTCGACGGCTGAAGAGGTACCCGTAATCTTTCCGATCCATACAAGTAGAGAAATCGGAAAGGGAAAAAGTCGGACCTTGAGCCCTAAGCCCTTTGCAAGAATTCGTATTAAGTCCGGAGTGGACAGTGAAGAATCACTGACATGAAAAATACGATTGTCCGTTGAAGTATTCTTGGTACAAAATAAAATCGATTCGCAAAAGTTTCGCACTCCAACCAGACTTCTGCGATTTATTATATTATAAAAAGGCAATGGAATCTTTCTTCGAAGCAAGGAGACTAAGCGGAGCAAATTACCTTTCGCACTCGCACCGACTATAAGGGGCGGCCTGAGTATGGTGTAGGAGGTTTTTGTATCTGAACAGATTGCTTTCAAAGCCTCCTCGGCAAGCAATTTTGATCTGCCGTATTCGTCCTCAGGATTCGGATCGTCGTTTGGAGATAAAGGTTTATCTTCAGTACTCTCGCCTACTGCTTTTATCGAGCTGATATAAATGATTTTTTTTACGCCAGCCTCTATCGCGTTCTCCGCTAAAATCTTGGTAGATTCCAAATTAGCCCGCAGATACTCTCGCATCGGATCCGAGACTTCTTCTTTTGTCACGTGTGCCCTACCGGCGAGGTGAATGATTACTTCGATTCCTTTAAGTTTATGAAGTAAAAACTCGGTATCGACTTCTCCCCTTCGTAGTTCCCTTCCCTTTAATATCGAAATTTCATAATTTTCTGATTGCAAAAGGGGCAACAAGTTGCTACCCACAAATCCGCTCGCTCCGGTCACCAAAACTTTCATTCTAATTTACTGAAATAGAAAATAGCCGCTTAATACTAAAACAAGTCCGAGAAGACCGATCCTGATTCCTACTTTCGCCATCTCTGAAATTTCGATCCCGCCAATCGCATATGCGATCGCATTTGGTGGAGTAGAAACAGGCAACGACATGGCAAGAGAAGCACCGAGCGCGCTCCCCAAAACTAGTTCGATCGCATAACCAGCGCTATTCGGCATCAAGAGCTGAGCAACCGGCAAAGCAAGCGGAACTAGTAAATTAGCAGTCGCAGTATTCGATAGGAATGTAGATAAAAAGAGTCCGATCGAGAAAAAAATCCCGAGAATCCAAAGACTTTCCGCCGAGCTGGAGTTATTCCCGATTAGCCCGCCAAACCACTGCCCTGCCCCGCTCTTTTCGATTCCGATTCCTAACGCAATCCCTCCTGCCACCAGAAGTAAAACATCCCATTCCAAAGATCGAATATCTTTTGCGTCTAGAATCTTTATAGAAGTAAACATCAAGATCGGAAGTAAGGCAATCACCCCCGCAGGAATTCCATGGAAGGATTCGGTCAACCAGAGACAAACTGT
Source organism: Leptospira perolatii (assembly GCF_002811875.1). Lineage (GTDB taxonomy): Bacteria > Spirochaetota > Leptospiria > Leptospirales > Leptospiraceae > Leptospira_B > Leptospira_B perolatii. The sequence goes on along the minus strand of NZ_NPDZ01000007.1, from coordinate 144,631 downwards.
AATGAAAAAACCAATTAAAACGAATCGTAATTTATTTTTCGTTGATACACTTTCAGATTCTCCAAAAGAAATAGAAAGTTCCAGGCCTTGGCTCGCCGGAAAATAACTTAGAATCCAATACCACGCAGCGAAAAGGAGTATTAGCACTAATGGAATTGCAACAAGCATCCACATTCCAAAGGAAATCGAATCTGCTAGTCCGTGATTTTTCAAACTTGCAAAAGCGATAATATTCGGAGGGGATCCGATCGGCGTTCCAATTCCGCCTAGATTTGCCGCAAATGGAATTCCAATCAAGATCGCTTTTCTAAATTTCTCCTCTTCTGGAAGGAGCTCCAACAAAGGAAATACGAGTGCAACCATGAGAGACGTCGTCGCGGTATTACTCATCCATAATGAGATTCCTGCAGTTACTAACATGAGCCCTAAGAGCAAAAACTTCGGAGAATTTCCAAAGTAAGGTAAAACTCTGTTTGCAAGCCATCTGTCCACACCTACTTTCACGCAGGCTTTCGCTAGAGCAAAACTTCCTAAAAAAAGGACGACTGCAGAATCTGCGATAGAAGCAAGAAAAGCAGATACCGGCGGATTTTTGCCCGAATCTGCTTGAAAGGGACGAAGGATCTCCCATTTTCCGGGATTTGCAAACAGTATGATTTCCGCAATGATAACAAAGATAGAAGTAGAGTGGCCCGGAATTACTTCGAAAATCCAAAAGCAAGCAGCGAGCAGAAAAATAGAAAACATTCCTGCTACCGGAGCAGGCAATTTTCCAATTTCATAAAAGAAAACCGGAATTGCTCCAATTAATAAGGATATCACTATTTTCGAATATTTTAATGTTTTCAACTGCACTCTACCTTTATTCGAATCCGATTACATCTTTTACAATCGAATCCGGCTTTTTTCACTTTATGCTTCATTTCCTCGATAGAAATGAACTCACAGGCTCGTTATTTCAATAAATCGGAATAAACAGACTCTGTTGCTGCGTTCACTATAGAGGAAGCAAATTTCGAGGTAGCCAATTCCCTCGAGTTCTTTCCCATTTTCTTCCTTAGTTCAGGATCGAGATATAGTTTATGAATCGAGTTCGCTAACTCTTTTGGATTGTCTTTTTCGATTAAGAACCCATTCCATTCGTTTCTGACCGCTTCCCTACAGCCAGGTGAATCCGTCGTAACCAATGGTAATTCGCAGGAGGCAGCTTCTAATAGCCCCATGGGAATTCCTTCTCTGTATCTGCTCGGAAGCACAAAGGCATCCACTTCCTTTAACAAACCGGGCATATCTTGGACCCGACCCATCCAGCGAATCCAGCCTTTTTCATTCCAGGCTTCCACTTCTTCTATCGGGATTGAAGATGGATTCGAAGGGTCAGAGATTCCAGCTAATAGAAATTCGATCTTCTCTCCTTTCTCCTTCATCACTTTTGCTGCTTCTACATAAGTTCGGATTCCTTTCTCCTCGATCAGTCTTGCGGCGAGTAGCACCCTGAACGAATCATTTCGTTTATTGCCCGGTGAAAAGCGAAGAACATCCACACCCGAACCTAGGATCAAACGAGCTTGCTTTGCCGTTATGATTCTTTGGGAAATAAAAAGCTCCAAGTCATCAGGGTTTTCGAAAAGTATTCTAGAGGGGCCGATAGCAAACGCAGACTTGTAAGCGAGCTCGACTGCTCTTCTCAAAGCGATTCGAAAAAAATTTCTAGAGTTAATAAAGACAAATCCTAATCCTGTGACTGCATTGACGATCGCCTGTTTTTTTCGAAAAAGACAGGCAAAAGAACCGACCAAAATCGGCAAGATCGACACATTATGCAAAATATCCGGATTCTGCATTTGCAGAATTTTTCGAATCTTAAAGGAGCAAAACGGAATGTGAAAAGGATTTCGACTCGCCCTTTTGATCGGAGTTTTGATCCAAGTAAAGCCGGCATTCTCAATCTTTTGCCGGTATTCTCCATCGGATGTTAAAACTTGGACAGTCCATCCTTTCTCCTTCAAGTGGAGTGCTAGGTTAGAACGATGGAGCCAAAAATACCAATCTTCGGTAACGTTGAACAGAATCTTGGGCAAGTGCTATTTTTCCTTTTGAGCGACTGCCACCAGGTTTAGGTACAAAGAAGAATTTTTCGGAAGAAGGAAGGAAAAGATATATCCAAAAATATGGAGAGGAAAGGCAACAAACAGCAAATAGGCGGGTAACAAAATTTTAAAGTGGTCTCTTAATATATAATAAAAGTACAACACACTTGCCTGAAAAATCGTTTTCCAAAAGGTTCCGACTCGTTTGATTTCGGTCAATTGAAAGCCGACTAATTTTAACAACTTCTCCAAACCAAAGTAAGTGTATCTTTGAAAATCATAAGGAGCTTCATGTTCCGGCATAAAGAACGGCACACTACAAACAAATTTTCCACCGGGTTTAAGGACTCTGTAAATTTCTCGTAACGATTCACTCGGCTCGGGCAAATGCTCCAGGACTTCAAGGCAGATCACTGCATCGAATTCGCCGTCTTTTGCCGGGATTGTTTTGCCATCATATACAATATCAGGAAGCTTTCTTACTTCTTCTCTACCCGAGATTTCTACATCGAGTCCGATTGATTTTACATTGAGCAGAAACTCGTAGGGTCTTTCTCCACATCCGAAATCCAAAATTTTCCCCTGAAGACTAGGAAAAATCTCCTCAAAAGCTACAAACAATCCCCTTCGGATCGGAAAAGAAGGGTTCAAAAAAATAGACCACCACGATACCGCGTACTTTAATCTGTGAATAAAGGTAGGTTGATCCACTAAGGGCGCACCCCGGCATGAATATTTCCAGATATTCCGTCTGCTATTGCTTTAAAGTACATTTTTAGAGGTGCTTTACTTTTTAAAAAAGCAGACAAGTACCGGAGTATTAACAAGATATTCCTTAAAAAGGAAAAGTTAAAGTATTTTTTATTGATATGAATATGGTTTCGCAAACCGTAATATAGCTTCCAAGCAGGAGCTGAATTCGTAGAAGGAGCCGGGTGAAAGTGCAAAGAATCCGGAACGGTAATAATTGGAGCTATTTTCCAAAGTCTCCATAAAAAGTCCACTTCGTCTCCCCAAATGAAAAACCTTGGGTCTACATTTCCGGACTTGGAAAGGACTTCTCTATTAATAAAGGTTCCGTTTAGTAGACTTCCATAATATACGAACCCTTTTTCTTCTGCTACTTTTCGAATCTCCGAAATTCTGTTCGTTTTCTTAAAAAAGGAGGGCTTCTCTCCTGGGTTAATTTTCACCAGAAAAAAGGACGAGGTTTGTGATTCCTCAGACGGAAGCACAAGACTATTCACTGCAGAAAACTCGGGACTCAGATAAGGTCGGATTTTTTCTAGTGCATCCAATGCAGGCCTTCCGTCGTCATCCATGCACCAAATCCAGTCGGCTCCCGCTTCCAAGGCCAGGTCTATTCCGAGCCTAAACCCTCCTGCTCCGCCAGTATTTTCGTTTTTTATAAAGTCGATTCCGGAAACGGAAGAAAGGTATTCTCTTGTTCCGTCCGTAGAATCGTTGTCGATTACGATAACCTGATTCGGTTGGATCGTTTGATTCAATACGGAATGTAAGCATTGCTTCAGGAGTTCGATTCTATTTCGCGTAACAATGACTGCGGTTATTTTAATACTCATCATTAAATGTATGCAAAAAATACAATATTCTAAATAACAGCGTTTTGATTTTTGGCCAGACGAAGTTCCTGCACCTCGGCCTCACTGACTACATTAGAAACCTTACGCTTGAGAAAGTAAGATTCAAAAAATCGGAAGCTTAAATAAGCCAACAAAATTGAGCCGAGGCACGAAATCAATAGCTCAAGAAAAAATAAGAATGGCCCTTCGGAAATTTCTAACTTTCTGCGAGCCGAAAGTAGAACCATTTGCACAGGAATATGAAATACATAGATTCCGTAGCTGATTTTTCCTACATAACTAAAAATTCGGAATAGTTTAGAGGTATTGGAGAACAAAGGTGATCCGAAGGAAAATGCGGCTACTACTAATACGAAATAGCTCGCGATCAACGTGAACCCGTATTTTTGCATTTCGCTACTTATCGGAGAGAATGAGCTCAATCCTAAAACTCCGAAGCAAAATATGGCAATCAAAACCGGAACCCATAGATAGAGGCGAAATTTATTTGCGAGCAATTCGAGTCGTTTCGTATCGAAGATGCGACTCAAAGTGGACAATGAAGCTCCAAAAAGCAAGGAGTCAAATCGAAAAGGGGAAAATACATATACCCCAGGCAAAGGACCGTTTTCAGCTACTACATACATTCTGAATACGATTACCGCAAAGATTCCGAACAAAGAGAAAATCAATAATACCTTTTCGCTATTAATCCATTTTACAAAAAAAGGATATAATAGATAAAAATGCTCCTCTACGGCAAGAGACCACAAATGGTTCACGAAATACGTCTTTTTTGCACCGTGAACATAGGTTTCCCAATTCTGAAGATAAAATAAATATGGTACGTATTCCCGCGGGTTTCCAAAGGCCTCAAAAGGGCCCGCACCGTATGCAGAGGCAATCAGAACCACTATTAAAAAAGCATAATACAAAGGAAAAATTCTTAGGGTTCGATTTCTGTAAAAATTTAGGAAAAAATTCGGCTTACTAAGTTGGTCCAGCAAGCGTTCTGTAATCAGGAAGCCGGAAAGAACAAAGAATAGATCTACTCCTACCCAACCCATTTTGAATATCCTCAGCAATGGAGCAATTGCCGAATCCGCAACTTTCGGAAACGTAAGAGATTGATGAAAAAATAATACAGAAAGAACTGCAATTGCTCTTAGGAAATCAAGAGATGGGTAGTATCGATTGACTTCTCTATTCTGATTTTTAGTTCCTGAATACAAGATCACTTGTCGAGAACATCCTGTAAAAATCTATCCGCGACCGCCCTAGCTTCCTGAATCACATGATGCATATCCATATAGCGATAAGTGGCCAACCGACCTAAGAACGTTACATCTTTCAATTTGGCTGTATCAGATTGGTAAGAGGAAAATTTGGCCATATCATCTTCTGTCCTTTTCGGATAATAGGGAATATCTTCCGAACCAGTTTCTTTACTGTATTCTTTGAACCAAACGGTTTTTTTATTTTCTTCCCAAGGAGCAAAGTGCTTGTGCTCGTGAATTCTGGTCCATGGGATCTCTTCGTCACAGTAATTAATGACTGCGTTGCCTTGGTGATCCCCTTCTCCCTCGAATCTCTCAAAGAAAACTGTTCGATACCCGAGCCGACCGTACTTGAACCCAAAATACTCGTCAATCGGTCCAGAAATAAAAGTATGATCCACTTTCTCCCTGAAAGTCTGCGGATCGTACTTTTGGTTTAGCCTTAGTTCGACATTAGGGTGATCCAGCATTTTAGAAATAATTGATGTATATCCGTCCACGGGAATACCTTGATACGCATCATTGTAATAGTTATCGTCGTAATTGAAACGCACCGGTAACCTTTTGAGGATTGAAGCCGGAAGCTCAGTCGGCTCGCAACCCCACTGTTTTTTGGTGTACCCATAAAAGAACGCTTTATAGATTTTTTCGCCCAAAAATTTGAGAGCTTGCTCTTCAAAATTGCGAGGCTCCTTGAAATCTCTGCTAGATAAAGATTCTATAAACTTCTTTGCTTCTTCTGGCCCGAACTGCTTTCCAAAAAGTTGATTAATCGTATGTAAATTTACGGGAAGCGAATATACTTCTCCGTGATGAACTCCTTTTACCCTGTTCACGAATGGGCGGAACGGAACAAAGGAGTTCACATAGTCCCAGGTTTCCTTGTCGCTCGTATGAAAAATATGAGGACCGTATTCATGAACCATTACTCCAGTGGATTGGTCACGTGCAGTGTGACAATTTCCGCCTATATGATTTCTCTGATCCATGACGATGATTTTAGGCGGATGAGGAAGTCCTACGGATAGTTCATGAGCAATTATTGCTCCGGAAAAACCCGCGCCAACAACTAGTATAGTTTCGGGCTTATTCAAGCTCATCTCCGACTTGGTAAGTTTTGATACGATACAATTTTAAATATAAGAACTTTAAAATATTACGAATTTTAGACTTACTCTTCTGTACCGATTCAAAAAGATTTGTGCAAAAGAGCGCGATCCACCGAAAAGGAAAAATGCCTCTTCGAATAGAGGCTTCGGTCCATAAAAAACCTAGTGCTATCCTAGATTTTGCTCTAAATCTAAAGGCGATAAGGAGCATACGAAAAAAGGTACGAATTCCGATGGGAGCAAAAAGCGGGGCTTGTTTGGATTCATTCTGATCGTCAGCAATCCGTATTTTGCCCAAATACCTTAAGTAAAATAAATCAGGCGATTTTAGGAAAGTTGTAAATTGGTTTAGAGCAAAAGAACGAAAACGATCCGAATTTAAAACACTCCGATGCATATTTCCAAGAGGACCATAGAGTTTTGTGAATCTTTCGTACTGCTCCGCTAATTTAGCATCCTTCAATACACCTGTTTCCAAAAACAAAGGTTCAACTTTTTTTCGAACTGCTTTCAAATCAAATAAAGATCTTTCCTTGTTATAAGCAAGTAGCTGCTCGGCCACCGGAATATTTCGAAACAAAATTTCATTCTTGTTTCCGAAATACCGCGACAGCCAATCTTGTAAAAACATAGCCTCTGCGCTTGATTGTATGGGAAATCTCCTATCCTTTGTTAAAAATAAATAATATCCTTTGTAGTGAATCGGCAAACCTTCGGCATTAAAAATTCGATCTAATGCCTCTTGCATCTTGAGCGTCCAACCGATGTCTACGATTCCAACTTTTTGTTTTCCAGAAGGAAAAAATCCTTCCTGCTTCAAATATTGAAGGAGCAATTTTCTTTTTCTGAAGGACTCTTCAATAATCCGAGCCCCATACCTTGATTTAATTAATTCGAAGAATTCGAAAACTTGTTTAGACGGAATAATAGAATGCTTTTTTAAACCTAATTGGCTCGCTATAGAATCCGCTTCTCCTTCTAAATAAACTTTCTTTAAAATATCGTAGATTGATTTGGATTGTCCTGGAACAATCATCCACTCTTGGAAAAAATCGTCCAGTTGAGTAATCGAAGCGAAAAACCAGACCTGACGAGAGGATAGAAGATATTTCGAATCTATATCGTGGCGTAATCTTGCTGCATCATAGCAAGTCCTAAGCACAAAACCATCCCTAGATAGGAAAAATAGCTTATTCAATTTATCGAATGCAGATCGCTCAGAAAGCCAAGCAGAAAAAGCACCTAACAAAGGATAAATTTTATTTGCAATCAACAGTTGGACAGCGTCTTCGTCCGGGTTTCCTGACAAGGCTTGAAATTTTAAAGATCGAAATTTACCGATAAACCCAGTCCATTCTTGCCAATCCTTTTGGGAAATGCTTTCTGGTGGGGCCGGGCCTTCGGTGATTCTACTATCTCTTACGAATGGAAAGTATTCAGGAAGGACTGAGGACTTTCTAGCATTGTGGATATCCGCAAAAAGGTTGTCCCCGATATGGACCCATTTGCTTTTTATCTTACCGGATTCGCGTAAAAATTTATAAACACTACCAAAGTGCTTGGTCTTCTGAACTGAGGATGAGACGATTAGCCTTTTCGGAATCTGGTTAGATAAAACATCCAATTTCTCTAATAAAGTTTTTGGATAACCAGCCCGCAGGAGAAGATGTAAAATCTCTTTCTCGTCCAAATACATATCACTGATGAAAAAAATCTCTTCGCCTTTCTCTAGTAGCCTTGCGATTTTAGATTTAGTAAAGGGAACAGGCACGCTCACCGAACGTTCGGTCTGCAACTCTGAAAATATTAATTTTTCTAATAAAGAATCAGGAAACTTTTTCGTTCTGCGAAAGATTTCCTTGAACTCTATTTCTTCTCTGCCCTCTTCTTTAGCGGTCCGCCTCGCTTCCGTCTCTATTCGTTTGCGAAGCTGAATATAAGAAAGCGTTTCGGAAGCAGACGGTGCAGATTGAATTCTAGCTTGAATATATGCCTCACCGAAAACGTCCTCTGGAGAGGGCAAGTTTCTCGTAATGCAGGTATCAAATACATCAAAGGAAAATGTTTTATTCATTTTTTAGAATATTCGAAAATTATTCAGTACAACTTAGGCAACGAAGAACGCACGATGCGCAGCCATCCTAGTTACTTAAAGAGAAATTAAAGAATCGGAACAATTTCGAGTTTCCAATTCTCTGCATCTACGGAGTAAACAAAAGCGCGCCCAGTAAAACGATCGGTCCGAAGCAAAAATTTGCCAATTTTAGATCGAGAAAAGGAGCTCCTATAAATTCGGGTGAATAAAGGAAACAGACGAAAAAACATCAAAGTCACTCGATCAACAATAGACAATTCCTGAATATTTCCCAACTCTCTTCGGTACTTATTCGGATCATTCGTGATCTGATCGTTGTGAAAACGAAAACAAGAAAATATCGCGTTCACCTTGGTCGGTTCTGCGTATTCCGCAAACTTTCTCCATAAATGAAAATCTCCGGCGGCCCGATATTTTGGCTCAAGACCTTGGCTTTTTTTCCATAAACTTTCGCGCCAAAAAGCACAGTCTTGCTGAATCCAAGTTAAACCATAGCGCGTATTTTTCCCGTCATATACTCCATCTCGAATCCAATCGGCCTTGAACGCTTTTACCAAATCAAATACTCCGGTAATTACTCCGGACTGATTTGAACAGGAGGGGATCCCGATAAACCAAAGAATATCAGAATTTTTTGAAGCAATTTCCGCGACTGTCTGAAAAGCGTTCGGAAGATACACATCGTCCGAATTGATCCATGCTAAGAGATCTCCTTTTCCCTTGGAGAACCCTTTATTAATCGCATCGTACATTCCGAAGTCTTTCTCTTTAATAATCCTAAAAATTATTCTTTTGCATCCAACTCCGAACTTCTTTGTGCGGACTTTCTTTTCATACTCAGCCAGGATTTTATCTACTTCCTTTGAATTTCCTCCGTCCTGGATAATATACTCGATTTCGAAATTTCCTTTTTGACTGAGTACACTTTCGATAGTTTCGCGCAAATAAGTGGCGCGATTAAAAACTGGAGTAACGATTAAAAAACGCATATTTCTCTTAATAAAAGACTTTCACGAATCCAGAAGGCATTTTAAGATTTTCTAAATTTCTCGATCGCATTTTTATAAACTTTAATATATCTCTCTGCTTGCAACTCGTCCGAATATTCCGATTCGGCTAACCGTCGACAGTTGTTAGATAGTCTTTTGGCAAACTCCAAATCTTGCAACAAAGTACGAAAAGAATGCACCAATGACCTGCGATCTCCCTTTTGAATGATCATCCCGGTTTTTCCATCACGAACTAGTTCCGGCACACCCCCGACCGGATAAGAAATCATCGGCGTCCCGCAAGCCATACTTTCCTGTAAGACGATCGGTAGGTTGTCGGCTTGGGTCGGAAAAAAGAAAACATCCGCGGCAGAAAAACAATGTACCTTATCTTGGTCGTCGTTTAAGTACCCCGGCATCACTACATTTATACTATCAGGGAACAAATTCTTAGGTATATTGCTATTTTGGCCGAGTAGCAATAAAGTAATTTTCCTGCGAACGACGCTCTCTTCGGAGAGAGTAATCGCGGCAGAAACAATATCGGAAAGCCCCTTTCTCGGGTCACTTAGATCGTGTGCCGCAAACATGATAACAAAGTCTCTTGCGCCAATTCCTAAGCGTTTCCTACTTACTGCTTTAGGCAATGGTTTATAAATTTTTAAATTAAGACCATTCGGAATATGTAATATTTCTTGGTTTTTCAATAAGCTTTTTTCCGCAATTTGCTTCAGCCAAAGGCTCGGAGTTATTACGGTAATTCTAGGTTTTCCGAATGCCCAGGATTTCAGGCGCCACTCCAGTTTCGTTAAATCCATTCGAATCTCAGGATAAACATTCGGATAAGGACAAGCTCCACAACCTGACTCCCATTTTCCGCAATCTAAACTGTAAGCGCAGTGCCCAGTGATCGTCCACATATCGTGCATCGTAAGCACCAGTGGCTTCTTTTTCGACAAACGGGGAATAGCTAAATAATTGAAATACCCAGTATGCAGATTATGCAGATTCACAACATCTGCATTCTCAACAAATGGATGCCGATCGATTCGAAGCGAGCGAAAATACTCCAAATAATTCAAACCGATGCGCCGGGTAAACTGGCGTATTACCTTTTCTGCAAGTAGGTATCTCGGGACTCGAGCGATATTTGGATCTCTTTCACGCACCGTTCCCACAAGTAGCTTAGAATCTATTTTCTTTTGTAAAAGTACCTGATGCAGCCGATAGGAAGCAATTGCTGCGCCACCAAATGTATCGCTTTGGTTGATTTGAAGGGATCTCACGAAAGAATTTTCTGATCTATGACTTTATAGCTTCTAGGAAAAGAGAGTCTGGTTTACGAATATTTCCTTCAGGATCAACATCTAAGCCGTACTCATGAAAATTCGGAATCGAAGATCGAAAGGCATCAGCTATACGCGGTTTAGCAAAGCCTGCTGAAGCTACAGCAATTGGTAGAGAAAAGCGATCATACATCCACAGGTGAGGTTCACCGTTCAAACGAAATCTACCAACACGCAAAGAATGATATTCTCGGCCGAGGAGTAGCTTTAAGGCTAAGTTTTTGCATTTCCTTAGGAGTGAAAAAAGATAGTTCGAAATGGATCGATTCTTTGTCAAGTTCGGTGGATTTCGAAACGGCTCTTCGCCTACTCTTTCCTTTACGTAATTCTCTTCCTCTTTATTCATGCTTTTCCAATAGGAAGCCATCAATCCACCGCTTTGATTTCGAGCCAACTGATCGATTAATTCAACGACAATCCAACTATACTTTTGGCCTGCGCTACTTTCCTCTTTAACAGCCGAATCTAAAATACGTAAATATTCTCTAACAGTTCTTTCTAAATCCGGAACAACTATCCGCAGTATGCCGCCCGGTTTTAATACTCTGTAGCATTCTTTCAGAAATAAAATCGCGTCGGACTTCTCAAAATGTTCCAATACATGCGAATGATAAACGACATCAATACTAGCTGATGCGAAAGGAATCCCTCTTCTCAAATCCGCTTTTATTACACCTTCTCCAGTTTTTACAAAATCCACATTTGTCCATGCTGGATGAAAGTTTACTCCGCAACCTAGATTCAAGAGTTTCATTTGTTTCTGTCCGATCCTTTAAAGAACCTATATTTATCTTTCATATAGCTATCGAATATTTTTTGAGTAAGGAATCATAACTCTTTGTAAACTCTTGTGATTTGAAAAAATTGAAACTGTTTTCTTGGTATTTACTATTCTTCTTGCCGATTTCTTTTAGAGCATGCGGTATACGTGTTCCATTTTCCGACATTACACCTATATTAAAATGACTGAATGTTCTGGTCGCTCCCGGAATTTTGTTGAAGATTAATGGAGTTCCGACCCTTGTTGAATCATACATTTTTCCGGCGGAACATAGCGCATATTTCAGATTCAGATCCAATGGTTCGAACCATACGAAACATGCATCCACCGAGGAAAACACTTCGAACTTGCGAGTTTGATCGAACAAATTAGTATTTAAGAAAACTTTGTCAGGGAATTTTTTTTTGATTGTACTTACCCACGCTTCTAGATCGGTATATGGTATCCACCCATTGATGACGAGCACCCAATCCTTAGGCCACTGACCAACACTGCCGACGATTTCATACGCTCCTGCTTGAGGAATGATACTACCAGTCATCAATGCTATTTTCTTTCTCTTGGGTATTGAAAATAGTTCCCGAAACACATCGGCTCTTTTCTTGATAATTTTCCCTGAAGTGCTATTTGGAACAAAATCTATCGTGCTTAGTGTACGAGAGTATAATACAGAAAGGATTCGGGCTCTGCTCAGATCTTGAGTTAGAACTATATCTGCGAATTTTACGGCAATTTTTTCAAAAAGAAATTCTACGGATTGATAAGACGAAATCTCAAGTGAATGATAAATAAGTTTTTTTCTCCCTAATGCAACACTTGCAATACTGAGATAGAGACCACCCGGGTCGAAAGCCAAGCAAAGTTTGGTAAATCTAAAATTCGTAATATTATGGATATATATATATATACCGAGCAGTACTTTTAAAATGGGAAATCTAGAACCTCTAAATGGGCGAACTGTCACTACACTAAAATTCGGATGATTTATTGTAGGCAACCCATGACCATTCTTATCAATTCCTTCCGCGATTAAGGCGTATAAGCATACTTTCTCGCCTTTATCCAAGAAATATTGTATTGTTTCGATCAATGGAGTTGAAATGTTTAGCCATTTGTAGGCTGTAAAAATACTCACCACAGTATTTTTCTCCTATAAGAAAAACTTAATAGGCCATCTGAGAAATTCATACTTAGGTGTAGAAAGAAATTCAAAGAAAGTTTCCGTTACAAAGCTGAAAAGATTCAGACTTTTGCCTTCGCAGCGCAAAGAACTCCCCATGTTTTTTGTGTGGGAAGAGAAGATGTCATCCATTCCTCAAAAAAATAGGACCTTCCGTTGCTAAGCGAAGTAGGTTCAAAGTCGTTGTGATCTAGGAAAAGTTGAAGTTCCGGCTCGAAAAAGTAGCGCATTCTATGAAGCTCAGTGATCTTAACTGGAGCTTGGCTTTCACCCTTCTCTACGATTGTCATGTAATGGACATCGACAATATTTTCACGAAATCGGAGAACAGGCTCAGCTATTCTCATAATTTCCAGATTCGAATCCGTGACCCTTTTGATTCTATTTTCAGGACGCTCGCCCAATACCGCAGGCCCATACCAAAAATCGAATAAAAATAATCCTCCAGGTTTTAAATGCTTTCTTGCGCTCTGTAGAAAAAGGTTCAAATCGTGATTGGAAGTTTGATAGCTTATTACATGAAAAAGAGCAATTACCACATCATACTTTTCTGGACGTTCCAACTCACTCGCATTGGAAGCAAAATACTGAATTCTTTTCTGTATCTGAATCGATTCTTCTTTCAGTCGATTTTGCGCAAGGGAAATCATTTCGGAGGATTGATCGACCCCGCAAACACTGTAACCCTTCTTTGCAAGTAGAACGGAATGCTTTCCGGTCCCACAACCGAATTCTAAAATAGAACCTTCTCCGCTTTTTCCAGTGTATCTTTGTATTACCGAATGTATATACTCTGCTTCCGCTTCGTAATCCTTATCCTTATACAATAGATCGTAGTATTTGGCATATTCTATAAAGTTATTCATTCTCAATTATCCAAGTATCTGAAGAACTGTCTCGGAAATATACTTTATATCTTCCGAATTTAGAGTTGAGGAGGAAGGGAGATACAAACCGTTTTCACCTAATAATTGTGAAACTGGTTTCAGTTCCTTCATATTGCATCCATATCTGATTAAAGAAGGTTGCACGCTCATTCCCATAAATAATTTCCGAGAGTCGATTCCCCTTGCTTTTAATTCTCGCATCAATTCATCCCGAGTCACTTTTGATTTATCGGGGTCGATGACGATAGAGTTCATCCAATGCACGTGTTCGTCTTTAGGATCATACCCAGTCTTCTTTGAATCTCCCGGTTGCCACTGCAGTCGAATTTTAGGATTTCCTGCAAAATACTTTCGATATTCTTGATTGTTCTTTCTTCTTAGAGATTTATATTCATCAGCTTTCTCTATCTGAGCGAGTCCGATCGCGGCGTGAAGATTAGAAATCCGATAATTAAAACCGATATCTTCATGAAAGTAGTTTCGCTCTCCTTCTAAAGGAAAACATAAATTCTTAAAATAGAGGACTCGCTTATAGTAATCCTCTCTGTTCGTCAATACCATGCCACCTTCTCCGGTGGTCAGGTTCTTGTTCGAATAAAAGCTAAAGGCAGAAATATCTCCGAAGGATCCTGCTCTCCTCCCTTGGTAAGTAGCACCGTGAGCCTCCGCGGCGTCCTCAAGGACAGACAGGTTATATTCTTTAGCGATCTTTAGAATTTCTTCCATATCGCAAACTAACCCCATGATATGAACAGGAATGATTGCCTTCGTCTTTTTTGTGATAGCTTTTCTGATTAAAGTCGGATCGATATTCCAGGTTTCCGGATCCGCATCAACGATCACAGGCATGGCACCAGTGTATGTCACAGCAAACGCAGTTGCGATCATCGTAAAATCCGGAATGATCACCTCGTCCCCAGGACCGATTCCTAATGCGCTTAACGCAACATGTAATGCGACCGTTCCGTTGCAGACTCCTACGCCAAATTTTGTCTGTGAATATTCAGAGAAGGATTTTTCGAATTTACCCACGAATTCTCCGTTCGAAGAAATCCAACCATCCCTCACCGCGGATGTTACGTATTCCAATTCGTTACCCAAAAGCGCTGGTTCACAAACCGGAATAAATTTTCGAGAATTCACTCAACAATCCTCGGTTCAAATGAGTCTGCGATAAATCTGGATTTGTCGTGCTCACCGGCATAAGGTCCTTGTTTGACCTCTATCATTTCCGTCGCTTCCAACATATAAAAACCGTGCCCACCGTATGCTAAAAGAATCACATCGCCCGTCTCTAGAACTCTGCTTTCCAAATATTCCTTTGAATCAGTGAAGAAATCTACCCGAACCTTTCCTGATTTTATAAATAGCACCTCTTTCGTATATTCTACACTTCGAGAAACTGAGTTGTGTACATGGGGTTGAATAATATAGTCCTTCGGACGATTCATATATGCGAGCTGTTGGGAAAACTCCGGCGGAGTAAAAAATTCGATACCCTCTTTTTTGAAATTTGACCTTAGAATGAGCGCAAGCATTCGGTCGCCGTGTAAAATTTCTTCGATCATGGCAAATTTCCTTTTATTATAAATATTCGATATGCTTTTCTAAATACTCGGAACGTTTTGCTCGAGATAATTATTCTGAAAGATCCATCGCCTTAGATGATCACTATGTTTTGTTGCACGATTGTGAAAAATATAGCCCTTTGCATAAGCGATTTGAGTTCCTATAAAGACCTTTTTCAAGGGTTCCTTTGAAAATACATGTTTAACTTTTAGTAATGTAAAATATAGAAACTTGATTATCTCTTTTATAGGGAATTTTACACTTCTTTCTTTGCGAATTTTGGTGTACGATTCCGAGATCCCCTGAAAATAGAAACGCTTTTCAAGATATTGGAGAGTAAACCTTTCCGCTGTAATCTCGTGCCATACTTTCATATTCGGGGAGTACACCGCCTTTAACCCCTTTTCGCAAGCTTTCAGTGCTAGACCAACCTCACCATCTCCTTGGTATGCCTTGAATTTCGGAGGAGACAGATCCGGATGAAAGCCGCCTAACTCAAATAAAGTGCTCCTTCGAATCGCCAGATTCAAAGCCCAGATTAGAGTGGGATCGATTTGAATCGGTTTGCTTCCGAGATCAATCAAACTCAACCACCCGCACATCTTTCCGCCTTCAATTCCATCCACCCGGGACCAAAGCCCTTCAAACCAATCTGGAGCCTCGCAATCTCTGAACTCTGGCAAGCAGGGTCCTCCCGCAAGGTGAATCTCTTCATTAGAGAAAGCTGATACAACCCCACCCAAGTGCCCCTGTTCGAGCTTAACGTCGTCTTCAATAAATACGATGATCGAACCGGAAGCATTCTTTGCCCCTGTGTGCCGGGACGGCATTACTCCTGGTGATGGATCCTGCACGACTTTGACTCTAAGATCTGCCTTATACAATCTTTCCAAAACTCTCGTAGTGTCGTCTGTCGATCCCCCATCGACTACTACCACCTCGAACTTAACGTTTTCCGCATGTTGAGCGAGGATAGAATCAATCGTCCGCTGGATTAAATTTCCACGATTGAAGGTAGTTACGACATAGGAAACGGAAAATTCTGAAGACACCGTCATATCACTTTTCTAAACTTAATGTAAAACCTTTGATAGGCCTTCTTCTAAAGAAGTTGGCTCAAAACCTAAGATAGACAACATATTCGAAGAATCTAATGAAAGATCTGGAAAAAAAGACATATTCGCGTCTCTCAAAGAGATTGGCTCTATTTTAGGATCTCGAATCCCCAATTTGCTACTAATCATACGAATCATATCGAATCTAGAAACTCGATCCGGACCTGCGACATGAATTATTTTTTCAAAATTCTTCAGAATGATTACCTGCAACGCCTTTGCGATATCTTCAATAAAGGTAGGTGTAAAGTAACTATCATTGATTGCCTGGATTCGCTCTCCTTTTTCCAAACTTTGGCGAGCCCAATTTAAAAACTTGGCGCCTTTTCCATAAACAGCACCGGAGCGAATGATCGCATAACGGCAGCCTGAAGTTGAAACAATATTCTCTCCTGCCAATTTCATCTGGCCGTACTTCGATTTTGGATTAGGCTTCGAGTTTTCCGTGTAGTTTCCGCTTTGGCCATCAAAAACGTAATCGGTAGAAAAATAGATAATCTTACAACCCGTCCCTCTTGCTTTTTCAGAAATAAACTTAACTGCATCCACATTTATTTTCGAAGCTTCTTCGAACTGATTCTCACAACTTACAAGATCTTTATTCCCCGCAAGATGGATGATGATATCGGGTTTTGTTACATCAAAAAGGTCTTGTACGTTCTGCTCGACAGTCAAATCAATCGATATACCGCCATCTTGCTTCGTATTTGGACCAAATACTGGGATAATTTCTCCGATCGAAAGCTGATCGATTAAATTTCCTCCAATAAACCCGGAAGAACCGGTGATTAAAATCTTTTTCAATTTCTAATTCCTAAAAGATTCTTCAAACAAAACTGACTGCAAATAAAAATCATTAGAACTATAAACTCTCGTTCGCAAGATTATTATTTATCTAAGTAAGGGAGGCCATTCTGCTCTTTCACCGAGAAATTGCGCCCTGCGCAAAGCGAAGTAAACCTTTAATAAGAATTTTCACTTTTACTAAAACGGTGAAACAGAAAGAAAAAACTTCAACGTAGATAGGAACACTTTTCAGGGGCAATACCGGTTCTGAAAGCCAAGTATGTGCTTCTATAAATTCTTTCCAAATCCCGATCCAGTTATCATCTGTCCATGCAAAACGATGGATAAAATCCTGACGAACCCTTTGAAGTTCAGGATTATTCCACCATAAATCCAGATTGTTTTTTATTTCTGACAGATGATCGGCAAGACTTTCCACAGTGTAATGAACTATTCCAACTTCTTCCATTCGACTCAGAAACATCATAGTCTCCGAATTTAGATCCATCGTTTCTTTCAATAGAATCAGATTCGTTGGGACATTCGCCCTTAGAGCTTCCAATATGAATGTTCCAAAATGATCAATAATAATCAGATCTGAATGGTCTCGGAGTTCAGAAGCGCACATTTTTTTCCATTCAACTCTAGAATCATTTTTTAATCTACCTTTCACATCTTCAAACTTGATGCCAAGTTCATTGTTATATAACGACACTGTTAAAGATCCCTTCGGGATCTGAGCCAAAATTGCCTCCATAAAACCGTGAAACATTTGCAATGATTTCAACCTATATTCTGGAAGCCAGGCCTTGCTTAATCGAAATGGCCTCATCCAGTACGATGTAGTAGCAATTCCTATTTTATGTACGTTTTTACTTGTAACACCCTGACGGCATGGTGTCGATTTATACTTTAAATTTGGAAGCGGAATGCATATGCCGGCAGAGTAGCTCGTACTTTGGTCCCACCCCCATGTTAACAAGCCATCGGAAGTAATTAGCTCGTTCCATTCAATCGCTAAACGAGCGTGATTACCGTAACCTCCGCCGTGCTGAATCGAATAATGTAACCCATGATTCTCTCGGTTTTCGGCATCGAGAATATTGCCACTTGGAATGGATATGTTCAGTGTTCGCAAATTACTTTCGATAGGGATTCTTTGATGAAAAAATCTTTCAGGCAAGAAATCCAATATTCTGTCGAAGACGTAGCTCTCAAACTCGCTTCGTGAAAAATTCTCCCGATATTTCAGAAGCACTTTTTGAAACTTTAGGATTCTTCCCTTTGATTTTGTAGGAATCCCTGCATAATATATACTAAACTGTTTATTCGACCGATTCAGATTACCAGTAATAAGGGGTTCATCATTTTTATATTCCCTTCCATTGTGATGGAAAAGAACAACAGAAGACAACGATCTGTGTTCAACTCTTGGAAAAAAATTTGAAACTCTAAACTTTCTCTCCCTTTGAAACTCACTATAAAAAACTTTTAAAGAAAGTTCATAGTGTGCACGATCACTTTCCAGCAATGGAGACAATTCATTGTAGCTTTTTATGTAATTAAGCCTTACTTTTTCTTTTAGATCGGAATATATTAATATATGAGAGGAAAGCGCCCAATCAAAAGAGGACCAATAAACCAGCTCTAAGCAAAAGTCCTTACCTCTATCCAGACGAAGTCGCTTTTCGGGAGTTTCTAAAACTAGGCATTCAGGAAGGCCCGAAATCAGACTCAATCTGCAGTACCTATCATAAATCGCTTCAATAATTAGCCTACAATGTATGATCAAGACGGATTTCCAAAAAGTCTTGGATTTTGCTACGCCATAATAGGAATTGAATGCTTCGCCCAATGCATCGACCAGCCTTAGTGTCAATTCCGATACATAATCAAAGGCCTTATGCATTTCTTGATCCTCTTTTGACCAAGGACTTTGCAACATTTCATATTTCTTATATTCTAATACATTTATATCAGGCCTATCCAAAAAACACCAAGGACCAAAGTATAAAACTTCACTCGGATTAACACCCTTCGGCATTGCTTCAGGCAAACTACTAATAACAATGAATTGTCTCGACATTAAGAAAAAACTTTCATTCCGGCTTTCTGAATATAAGCGGACATTATTTTATAAGAGGGGGAAAATTTATTTTGACCATTAATAAAGAATTTCTGAAATTTCTTATACAGCCTTGGATTTACTTCTATTTTTTCGAATTCTATTTTGCAAGATTTCCCTTCTGTAAACATAAGCACCGGCATTCCCAAAGCTCTTCCCAAATTCTTAGTACCGTCGATCCAATACTGCTTATCTACGTGGGAAAAAAGCACAAAGAGGATCGGCTTGTTTAAGGCAACAGCCATGTAGCAAGCCGTACTATTGTGAGTCACAATTAAGTCTGCGAAAGATATAACGTCTGCTGACGATCCTTGATAGGGAATAATATAAGGCGGCAAGGATGGCAGAACCACATTAGAGTTTTTTTCACTATCTGATTCAGGATGAAAGGAAAAATATATTTGATAACCCTGCTCCCTAAGCGATTCGAATAATCCTGAAAGTGTTTGATAATAGCTAACCATATCAACATCGAAAGAAATTCCAAATTGATTTACAAATGGCACATTTTGATCCAACCATACCGCTATCTTTTGTCCCTTAACATGCAAAACTGTCTTTGCCTCGCGTAGTTGATCGATTGTATGCAACCCTATTACGGGGAATTTAGTTCGAAATCCGATCGGTGCAGCATCCGGTAATTGCGCTCTATACCTAGCTCGAGTTCCATTCAACCAATAGGCCGGACCACGCCTCTGAAATACTCTTTTTAGAATTCGAAGCGCCCAAATCAAGCCATCCAAAAGCTCAGAAAGTAGATCAGATCGAGAGGAACTTAATGGCTTTATAATATTATCCCCTTCTCCATGCATTAGATAAATATATTCGAATCTCTTAATTTCTATCAAATCGATAATTTTATTAAAAAAATTCACTTTGGCCCAAGTATACAAAAGTAGCAAGACCTCCCTTGAATTGAAATTACCAAGAAATTTCAGAAAATCTGCTTCGCTTTCAAAAATTCTTAACACAAACTTTGGGTGCGGAACAAAATTTGACGGAGCCGTGAAATCATGCAAATACGCTAAAGCTACAATTTCTATTTTCCATTCGGCGGAAAAACATTCTTCAAACTTAGTAAATAGCCAATAGTCCCAAAATCTCTTGTCAACTGGCCTATCCGTAATCAAAAGTATCTTCTTTTGCAATTTATGACTGACCTAAAGAATGCAATTTCTCTTTTGATGCAGGAATAGAAAGCAGCAAATCTTCAAGTGAAATCCTCTCAAAAACTTCCAGCTTGCCTCCTCGCGTAGCATTGTATATAGTCGTGTCTTGTATTCCGCTCACTTTACGCGCCAATTCGAGACATTTAATCATAAAATTATAATGATCTCTCGTGGGCAAATATTGCTTTTCACCTGGCTTAAAATATTCTGGGTGAAAATGATTCTCATCTTTCGTGATCACGCTAAGATATTTTTCATCCTGCTCAATTCCGTCTAATTTCCAATTAAAATCCACTCCCAAAAGGTAGATCTTTTTAAACCCCATATATAAAGCATATTGCATACAAATATATATCACGGTTTGTCCGCAAAAAACATGCGGTATCGGATTTGAAAAAAACTGAGGCTTTGCATCAAAGTAGGTTTCGATTCTTTTAATCCAAATCGTGCCTTCCGTCTCTGACAATCCTTTCACTTTAGTCAAAAACTTAATCTTAGCCTCGACAGCCTCGATCCCACTCAGAGCAGATTCAATGAATGGCACATCCTCACACACATAAAAATCTGGCCTCCAATCTGTTTGATCATATATTAAATATATTTTATTGACTCCGAAGGATCTAAAACCGGTCTTTTTGACAAGCTCTAGATCATCGGCGGTCAGACTAGGACCGTTTCCTATGATAAAACAGGACTCGCCTTCATATCTTTTTCGGAGCGAAAATATTTTTCTATCATTCTCGTTATAAAAAATGCCCAAATATGGAAAAGTTCTCCGAACAAATGTGAGTAACTTTCCTTTAACCGTAGCCACGAAAGCGATGCATCGCCTTAGGAACCCTACTGCAATTTTTTTTATCATGCCTTTTTTTTGTGCAATCCTTGGATTTCCTTTTTAACGATCTTAAATACCAGATCGTTGCCCAATTCATTAATATGATGACCATCTACTTCAAAAATATATTCAGCTACAGCCTTATGGGCAAATGGGTCTAAATACTTAGAATTCGAGTATTTGGCACATTCATTTTGCAAAATTTGATTGTAAGCATTTATATCTTTTTCTGCATTGAATGTCATTCTAACTAGATAATTTCCCGGACTAGCAATCCGAATGAAGTATACGTTTACTTTTTTTTCCGATGCAGCCTGCATAAAACTCACAATATTCTCTCGAAATTTAACAGGTTCGACGTATCTATTTTCAAATATCTTTGTTAAGAAATAATGATATTTCTTAGCGATCTTTCGTACAACTTTTGATAGAAATGGAATCGCTTGAATGACTCTCAGATACCTTTGTGGAATTCCTCTTCGAACACAATCGCATATACCCAACTGAACGATAACGCAATTAGGTTTAAAATGATTTAGATAGTCGCCCATTGATTCAACTAAATTGTTTGTTGTGCCCCCTCTAATAAGAAAAGGTATAATATTATTCTTATTAAGGAAAAATTCCGAAATGCGATAGGTCCAGACCTTCTCCAACTCTAAGTCCTTTCTAGGCATACCTAGTGAATCTGCCACGATTAAGATCCGCATAAGTGATCTCATTTAGCTCCCATCAAAATACTCTCAAATACTTGGCAGTTTTGATTATGGTCTTCTAATGTTGGAATTAGTAAGCCGTCATCTTCCAAGAATGACTTTGTTTGAAGGAACAATCCAGGTTTAAATTTCTGATCGAATTCATCTGAGAGGTCCACGAATTCTACATCAACGCTTCCGATTTTCTGAATTTGTAATTTCTCTAGGGGTCTAAGAATCAATCTGTGACTCTTACTCATTAGTTCCAATCCCCATCTCCCTGCAGACTCCCAATTGGAATGATAGCTAAAAAGAACTCCAGTCTCTGTTATTCCGGAACCGACAAAGATGGATCCGTTTTCATGCCATGCAAGACTTCCAGATTTGAATGAAGCAATTTTAATTGGCTTACCTGCAAAGTAAAAGGCCAGATCCAGGACATGAGTCGAATTACCTAAAAACCAATTTGCTTTTGCTTCAGCACTTTTATTCAGATCTTTTATTACATGTGCCCACTCGGTAAATTCAAATTGAATAGAGAGCAGACCACCATCTTTCTCTATAAGCTCCCTAGCCTTTTGTACAGAGGCGTAATGCCGCCGGTTGTAAGCAACAAACACATTCACTTTTTCCTTTTGAACGATTTTTGCTAAATCTGAAATTTCTTGAAAGTTCAAGCCTGCGGGTTTCTCGACCAGAATAGATTTAATTCCATGATCGATCAAATTCTCGGTTGTTTCCTTTAGCTTTTCAATTCCGACGGCTACAATTGCTTTTGAATAAACCTCATTTGAATTCTCTTTTAAATAGTTTTTAATACCACCGGTTACAACCGAAACACCGGTTTTTTTCTGAAAGGTTTCTGCAGAAGATTGGCCAAATCCTACTACATCAAAATTAATCTGAATTGCAGTAAGAACCTTTGCATAATCTACCGCCATTGGACCGGCACCGACCAGTAACACCTTTTGGTTTAAGTTATAGGACACCGAAGCTCCGTTAGATTTCCTGAAATTTTCTTGTAATGATTAAGAAATAAGTCGAAGAGTGGCATATGTAACTTTGCCGATTCATCATATTTCGTTAAATTACATTTTCCAGTTTCAAGTATGGAAGTAACAACCTTGCAAGTGAGATCACTCTGATAATGGATCAAGAATGGCTCAACTGTTTCCAACTGATTTTCTCCATCCTTTTGAAGAAATAACACTCGTTGCTCACTTTGAAATATTAGGGCTGAAAAGGTGGCTGACTTGATGAATATCTGAATTCCTTGTCCTTCCGATAAAGTTGATGTGATTGTAAAATGTGGCCCCTTGTCGAATTTTCCTTGAATACTTCCCAGAAATTCTATATAGCCAACCCTTTTCGTCTCATACAATTCCTGCATTAAATCATTACCTTCGAGAGTATATTCGATGCTATCAGAAAGATAGCTAATCAAATCGACAAAGTGAATCGAATTACATCCCATTCCCCAATTAGATCCGGATACTGAAACTTCCTGAATCGGGTTACCTCGGAATTTTTCTTTAAGCGTTTGAAATTCAGGAAATTCTCTGCGCGCACAGTTCACCCAGGCAGTTATATTCTTAGTTTTAAGAGTTTTCTGAACTTCAAAAAAATCTTCTTTTTTCTGAAAGAGAAATTTTTCTAAAATTAAATTCTTAAATTTACCTCGCGATATGCAACTATCAAGCGCCTCTCTCCTTACGTCGGAATTAGTAGCAACAATTACAAGATCAATATTTTCCGAAACTGAATCAAAGCTAGTTTGAAAAGAGTAAAGATTCTTTGTATTTCGATCTGTTACCTCTGTCAATCTGCTCTCTGCCCTAACCAAGGATTCGCGAGAAGGGTCTATTACAAAAATGCGATTATCTCCTGGAACTCTTGACAGACCTTGAAGATGTCTGCTTCCTAACTGGCCAGCTCCTATTAATAATAATTCACTCATTGATCCGCTTTTAATAACTTTAAAGTATCTTTATAAACCAAATTTCTATATTTCCAGGACGGAATAGGTTCTCGCCTGCTCAATCTAGATATAAGGGCATCTTTTCGAATATAGATTTTCCCCTATTCCCTTCATGGCGCGTTTTGATTTTGCCCTTCGCTCTTCATTAAAAGAGGAAAATAATTGAACATAAGTATTCGTTTTCCCTTCGATAGACTCTCTAACTACGCCGTCAAAGTTCCAAAATATTAATTTGCATTTTTGAAGTTCGAGCAGTTTCTATCTCACCCAGATTTGATTGTATGTATTCCTAAATTCGCCATTTTCGAATTTATCGGCGTGACGTTTCTCTTTAAATTTGAGTCCCGCTGCTTTTAACAAAGCAACAGACTGTTTTTTTTGCTCTTCAAATTCTTCATTTATCTCAATGATGATGCCCTTCACCTTCCTTAAGACCTTCTTTCCTCCTTTGAGAATAAGATGTTCGATCCCGTCCACATCCATTTTAATGTAATCTGGTGATGGTAAATTTAGTAAAGTTATACACTGATCCATAGAAATTCCAATCGTTTTAAATTCAAACTGTTTGTTTAACTCCTTACCATCATGACCATAAGATTGACCAAACGATGATAAAGACATTCCCCAATCAGTTGAACTCATGTTGAGAGAACTCTCGGTCACAATGCTCGTTAAAGGCAATGGGACTATTACCGCCTTTGATACCAAATTATTCATAAAAATATTCCGAGCAAGCAGTTCAACATTGAAAACCGATGGTTCGAAGCAATAGACTTTACAATTTCGTGATTTGATTGCATAGCAAGTATAAAGTCCAACATTAGCACCAATATCCCAAAGTATTGAATTCTTCGGAATTGCATCAATCCACTCTAGAGTTTCCGGCTCCTTACTAGAAAAGGTTTCTATACGAAAGTAATTCATCTGATTAGGCACTGCAAATGTTAATGTAATATCATTGTGAACGATAGTTGCCTTATTCCTCATCAATGAAACGAGTATCCGTTCCAAGAAGCCTCTTCCAAAAGTTGTTAATCTTAGCAGCGAAAAAGCAATGCTGCCCAGTTTAAAGAATAATCTTTTTATTCCCCTTATAATAGCCATATACTACCCCTCTCTTCGGACTTCCTCAAGCAACTGTATCAAACCTTGTCCAAAATCCATGTGAATCCAAGGCGAGCCAACGCGCCAAGTAGAAGAAAGCACGGTCATATCGTTGTATACTTTGTGAAAACAAATTACCAAGTGCTCCGTCCTCCATCGGCGGAGATGATTGCACCGTTGATATAACTGGAAGCACTGCTCAGAAGAAATACGAGTAATCCCTGGTATTCATCCGGCTGCGCCATTCTGCCAAGAGGAATCTTATCAATTATCCTCTCTAGAAATAGCTTATCCTGGTTATTCTCCACGCCGCCTGGACAAATAGCATTGCATCGAACATTTTTTTCAGCCCAGTAAGTCGCAAGGTAGCGTGTTAATCCGATCAATCCGGCTTTTACAACTGAGTAAGTAACCGGCTTCACCGGCTGTTCATTCTCTTTCAAACCTTCTTTTCGGTATAATCGCTGATCCGGAGCAATCAGTCCTAAATCGGATGAAATATTTACGATACTGCCACCTTCGGGGTTTTGAGATATCAAATATCCGTAATATTTCGCGCAAAGATAGGAGCCTGTCAACCCGACCGTAATGTCTGCATTCCAATCACCAATTGGAAAATTTTCCAACCGAGAAAATTTCTTATCCAAGCCGACTTCGACTTTGGGATTATTCGCAGCATTGTTTACGAGGCAGTCTATTCTACCGTACTGTTCTGATACCTTACCTGAATTAATCCTGATCGCTTCTTCATCCGTTATATCTACTGCCCATCCAGAAGCCGCAACTCCATATTTTTCATTTAGAGATTTGGCAAGTTCAAGTACAGGATTCAGCTGAAGGTCAAGAAGGACCGGGTTTCCTCCGACACTTGCAACCGCGTCTGCATGTTGCCTTCCAAGCAACCCGGCTGCACCAGTAATAACTACGATTTTGTTTTTGAGCGAAAATAATGAACTTAACATTTAATGATAACTAACCGTCTGACCGCCATCAATCGTAAGGCAAGCCCCAGTAATAAACTTAGCCCGGTCTGAGCAAAGAAATAGAACAGAATCAGCAATTTCCTCCGGGCTACCGAACCTCTTCATCGGGACAGAATCCTGAATGATCTTATTCACTAGATCGGGGTCCATTTTCTGTTTTTCTTCCCAGCTTCCTCCTGGAAAGAAAACATTTCCAGGGTTAATGCAATTCACACGAATTTCAGGAGCCAACTTTCTAGCTAGATTCTTTGACAGAGTCAAGAGAGCAGATTTTGCCACTGAATAATCGGTCGGCGCCCCGATTGACTCAAGTCCAGCGATGGAGCCTATAAAAAGAATTACTCCTTTTGCGGCCCTCAATAGATCAAGCGATTCCCTCACGACGATTTCACTTGAGCGAAAATTAATATTCCATGTTTGCAAGAACCTGTCTTCCGAGGGCAGAGGATCTTTTACACTACGGCCATCTCCTACATTTGCGACCAGTATATCAACTCCGCCTAAATTGGATTCGAAGTACTTTATCGCTGATCTTACTTCTATAGAATTCGTTGTGTCTGCTAAATACATTGAGACCCTTTGGACTCCGAATTCTGCTTTTAATTGAAGGTATACGCTTTCTAACTTTTCTCGTCCTCGCGCAATCAGGCCGACATTTGCACCTTCGCTTAAGAAAGCTTTAGCAACTGCTAGTCCAATCCCACGAGAACTCCCTGAGATAATTACTTTCTTGTTTCCTAACTCTAGATTCAAATTATCTTTTACTGAATTATTTTTTGAAGCGGTACGGAGTCGGGGCATCCGATTTGTTAGCAGAATCAGTATTATTCCAAATCTTGATTTGTTTCTCGATATCAATTCCGACATTTTCGGACCATTGATTGATTAGCTTCTTAAACCCGCTACCCACCGCGCCATTACCAATTGGAAGTCCATTCAATTGAGTCACCGGTAGCATGCAAAAGGGAGTGCCCGTCATGAATGCTTCGTCCGCGGTAAAAACATCATAAGGTTCTATATTTTTCTCCATGGCTGTCATTCCTAACTGCGTAGCGAGTTCGTTCATCACATAATCCCTGGAAATCCCTCTCAGAATATTTCTACCTTCTGGAGAGATTATGCAATTATCCTTTATTATAAAAAAATTATCTCCGGTTCCTTCGGCTATAAAACCTTCCGGATCTAATAATAGAGCCCAATTATTATCACCAGGAATCATCGAGGCCTCTATGTTCGCCATAAGATAGTGTATTCTACTTCGATTTTTGATTTTCGGATCGAGCAATGTTCCAGGAATTGCTCTTTGCGATGTAATCACAGCATTGATTCCAGTATCAAATAAAGTGCCCATTCCTGCCACAGTCCATCTTAGCGGAAAATCTGCGATCACCACGTTAGGCCCTTTATGCAAACCATGAACACCTTGGTAGATTCCCAGAGTGCCCCTAGATACATCGATCATTAGCCGGTGCTCGTCATCCGCTCCGAAGAGGTGATCATTGGCCTCAATCGTTTCGTAACAATGTTTTTCCATCTGTTCGATCGTCAGATTCAGTGGAATTCGGAGAATTTTTATCCCCCAAAAAAGTCGTTCTAGGTGTTCCCTTAACTTAAATTGTTTCTTTTTGAATGATCTGGTCATTTCGAAGACCATATCTCCAAACATTAGGGCTGAGTCATAAATCGAAATCTTTGCATCAGATTCCGAAACCAACTTTCCATTCATAAAAACTACGCGACCGCTATCTTGCATTTAACCACTTCACAATTAATTATTGTACTAAAATAAAGGATTTCATTATTGATTCACAAAGCTTCAAAGATTCTATGGAGTCAATTTCAAACATCTTCCAGAACTCCATTTCAACCATGCCGATTTTTCCACCAAAACGATTATTATGTTTTCTTAATATTTCTGGCAGAAAGATATAAAACGAGCCATTTTCGATGTATTGAGGTGAATGATCCTGACGCCTTTTCCTGTTTCGCCAATCATAATTAATACTCTCTAATTCTCCCCCACCTTTTCTTTCCCAAAAATATATATCTTCAGCGACACTACAGGAAAACAAGGAGTCGTATTGATTCTTCTTGAAGGCCTCAATTCCATTTTCTATATCAGAAGAATTGCGCACCGGAGAGGTAACTTGGGGTGCTATGACAAGTTCAATCTTGCCAATTTTAGCCTCTATATAATCGATCGCGTGTAGCCATCCTGATTCGGAAGTAGCCACATCATTTGCTAATATTGAGTCTCGAACTATTCTTTTCGCGCCATAGGATTCGCCGATTGAAAGTATCTCCTCGCTATCCGAGCTAACCCAAACGGAATCGATACCCTTCGCATTTATGCATTGCTCGATAGTCCAAGCTAACAATGGCTTACCGCAAAAATCGATAATGTTCTTTCGTGGGATTCCCTTCGAACCGCCTCTAGCGAGTATTATCGCAACTGTACTCATTTTGGATCCCGTAAAAAGAAATTTCTAATCCAGTTCAATTGGCTTTCAAAAACTTGTAGGCCTTCGTCATCGCGATATGATTGCATTACAAACGGTCCGGAATAATTCATTTTTCCCAATAGATTAAAAATTTTTGTAAATTCAGTAGCCCCAGTACCAAACATCACTGAACCTCCACCCAACAAACGATCCTTAAGGTGAATATCCGAAATCTTATTCCCGTAACATTTAAATTCTTCTTCTGGATCATAGCCCAATGAAGCACTATTTCCAGTATCGTAATTGACTGTCACGAAATTAGAATCGAAGCGATTCACTAATTCTGCAAATGGTTCCGGAGGTAAATCTGTTTCCAGAGATAAGTTTATGTTGCACAGTTCTGCTAAATTGACTAAAGACATTAGATTTTCATAAAATCTATCCTGGGCTTCTTTGTCTTTAATACTAGATTGGTCAACGCAAGGGATCACAATATCTGTTAACCCGAGAATCTTCCCACGGTTCAGCAGATCCTTTAGGATTTTCTGACTATGCCTCGAAACTGCTTCATCAGCATGGTGAAGGGGTGCTTCCATAAAATAATCCGCACAGACTGTGTATACGGAAACACCTGTTTCGTTTATTAATTCGAGAATAGTATCCAATCCTGCACTGCTCATCAGAGGATTGATTTCGAAATCATTATAATCCAAAATAAATTCGATGCAATCGAGGTCGTAACCTGCTGCTTTATAAAACTCTTCTTGCCAATAACCGATAGGATGGGCTTGAAATCTTCCTTGGTATTTCGGTAAAAGCCTTCCTTGCATTACACCGAACGGATTTTGCCCTTTTTGTTTATAACTCATAAATTATTGTTTAAAATATCCGGTTTCGACTAACGCACAAACAATATGCCCAATCATAATGTGAGATTCTTGAATCCGCTCCGTTCGATTCGAAGGAACTTTGATGCAGGTGCACAAATCGGCCATTTTCCCACCGGATTGACCCGTAAAACCGATCACATTGAGTCCTTTAGTAAGGCCTACTCCTATAGCGGCAATTATATTGGGGCTATTCCCACTAGTACTAATTGGGATAAAAACATCCTGAGCGTTTGCAATCGAATCTAATTCCCTGGCGAATACTTTATCATAGCCATAATCGTTAGCGATTGCACTCATTGAGGAACTATTTGTCCCCAAAGCAATCGAAGCAAGCGGACCTCTATCAAATTGAAGTCGAGAAACTAATTCGGCGGAAAGATGTTGAGAGTCCGCAAAACTTCCGCCATTACCAGCGAAGATAACTTTTCCACCCTTCTTGAGAGACAGGATGCAACTGTTGGCGAGCGTTTCTATTTGTTCCAATATTTGAGTTTCGCTCAATATTGCTTTCTTAACATCGATGGAAGCCTGAATCGTATTTACAATTTCTTGATGCGTATTCATAGTAAGCCTTCCAGTCTTTCTAGAGAAATCCAAAATCCTTCACCGCCATTTTTATGGCCTTGCCAAATTTCAGGAATAAAAGATGCTTTTGGGCAACCCTTCAGCAAGATTTCTCCTAACTTAACAAAATTGATTTCTCCCTCCCCTACCTGAAGTCCCTCGCCATTGAGGCCTTTCGCATCTCCTAAATGCAAATGAGCAGAGTACGGAGCTATTCTGCTTGAAAATTCATAGAAATCGAATCCGAAATAATTACACGTCAGCATGCTATGCGATACATCGTAACACATTCGCAAATTTAATTTAGTGCACCATTCTTCAATTTCATCGATCCGAACAAATAAGTTTTGGTATCTCTGACCACCAAAGTGCCAAGGAAAAGGAGCCATAGTTTGTGGAATTATTTCCACTCCATTCATATCCAATTCTTTTAAACTCTCTGCAATCCTTTCGTAATAGGACGGTATTACTTCTTTCGGCAAAGGTGAGTCCATGGTAAATCCACCGATGTTTGCAACAATGAGTGGCTTTTTCGTATTCGGGAAATACTTATTCAAATTCCGCGTAATATCGATTACTCTCTGAGTTTCTTTTAACGAGATTTTGCGATAGTTATCATCTGGTGAAGCAAGATCCATCAGATGACTTCCCGCAAATAGCTCAGGTGCGTGAACAACGTAATCGCAGGAATACTCCCCGCTAAGATAATTTGCCGGATCCAAATCCATATCTGAGTATGATAAATGGAATTCAAAAAGGTCCGGGGTTATTCTTTCATTATAATCTTTGAAATCGTGATATCTTACAGGAACGCCCCAACGTAATTTGAAATGATATTTTCTTGGCTCAACTCGAGTGTCTTGAAGATCTGTTTCGTAAAAAAAATCTTCTTCTGCTAAATCTCTGTTTAAAGTTCTTCCGATCAGGATTTCATACTTTTGCGGAGAAAGCCCCTGACCCGGACTTAAAACTTTGATATCCTTTGCCTCGACTACTTTGCCTTTTTTGAGTTCAGTGGCAGCAACTAAGCTTTTCGCAAGATTCTCTCGGTTGATCATTTCGCCTTGGCTTAGATTCCTCTCAAAATTTGAACTTCCCAAAGCTTGTTCAATTTCTCTAATACCTTCGATTAATTTTTCGAACTCCTTGGGCTCTAAGCTAGCCGCGTGATCTGGGCCCTCCATCTGACGATCGAGTGTCAAATGTCTTTCTACTACACAGGCTCCTAATGCGACCGCTCCGATTGTAACTGCGATTCCTCTCTCGTGGCCCGAATACCCGACAAGCGGATGAATTTTCTTAAGATTTTCTATCCACTTTAAATTAATGTCATGGAGTGGTGCTGGATAGGTGCTATTGCAATGTAACAATACAAAGTCTACGTTACGCTTATTCAGGAAATCGACCGTTACCTTAATTTCGTCAGTGCGGCTCATCCCAGTGGAAAGTATCAGTGGTTTCTTTGTCTTTGCAAGTTGGTCTATTAAAGGTAGATTGGTAAGATCAGCTGAGGCTACTTTATATCCAGGCACATCAAAAGATTCAAGGACTTTGATACTTTCATCATCCCAAGGAGTGCACAAATAAAGAATTCCTTTCTTTTTGCAATATTCGGAAATTTTCCGATGCTCTTCAACCGGCAATTCGAACTTATTCAATAAATCTAATATGTATTCGGTTCCTAGATCTTCGCCAGACTTACTCAAACTTCTTTTTCGATAAATCTTGGTTAGGTGCCGCATCTGAAACTTGACGCAATCCGCACCGATTTCAATTGCTCGATCAACTAACTGATATGCTTTTTTGGGATCACCGTTATGATTATTCCCAATTTCAGCAATGACGAAAGTTTTCGAATTCCCTATCTCGAAATCTCTAATTTTAATCATAAAAGCGATGAATCCTTAAAATTCCTAGTTTCCCGAACTGTCCATGCCTGAAGTCCATGTTGATCGAAAAGAAAAGGCTTATAATTTAGTGAGTTTGCTTGAAGCCAATCGAGTAACTCATAGCGAGAATCTGGAGTTACGTAGAATAGAAAAAAGCCACCTCCTCCTGCTCCTAAAAGTTTTCCTCCGATGGCACCATTTTTCCGAGCGCCATCATAAATGGAATCTAAAGCGCTATTACTTATCTTACTTCCAAGCTTTCTCTTAATCTCCCAAGCTTTATGTAAAGACTGTCCAAACTGAAGCAATCGACCGCGCAGTAAGTCATTGCGCATCTGATAAGTAAGCTCAACATTCGCTTGCACTTGCTTCTTGATTTCATCGGTTGCCATCTGCTTCTTTTGATCATCGTGAACATCGCCAGAATCGTGCGTTGTCGCTGTATCACATAGGATTAGGCTTTCTTCTAATTCGATCAAGGTATCATGCGCGATTCTTAATGGATGAACAATATTTTGCTCCATCTCAAATTCCATAAAATTGAAACCACCGAATACTGTAGCATATTGATCTTGCCATCCTCCGGATATACTTAGTTGCAATCGTTCTGCTTGGAATGCAAGCTCAGCAATCTCATGCTGGTCCCATTTATCTTGTCGAAATTGATTAAAACAACCTATAACAGCTGCAGAAATAACGGCTGATCCTCCTAGGCCGGAGTTCATCGGAAAATCCGAATGTAAATAAAGCTCAAAACCGAAATCAGGTTTTATTATTTTAATCAATGCTTGAATTAAGCGAAACTTTCCCTGGTAGGATTTAAATGAATCGAAATCTTGAAATTCAATCGTTTCCTTCAGATCAGCAGACTTAATAATAATTCGCCAATCATCACGAATTTTCAAAGTTGCATGACTATATAATGATATTGTGGTATTAATTACAGCGCCACGGTAATCCGTAAAATAATGCGTCAAATCAGATCCGCCGCCGCCAAAACTAATTCGAACCGGCGCTCTAGCTCTAGCATAAACTCTTACTTCTTGCTGAATAGGAATCTCGTCCCTACTAACAACGGAGATCAATTTTCGATCCGCATCCAATAAAGGTATTACCCTTATCTTGCTATCCAGTTGTTTTAATAAATTCTCCCTCGGCGTTTCAGCATTAGCCCACACAAAATTACGATTTGCGCAATGCAGAATTGGAGAGTCAAGATTTGAACCTTTTAGTAGCTCCCTGCGTATATCTCCATCAGTAGCTAAACCAACGATCGAATTAGATTCATTAGCAAGGAGTATAATTCCGTGATGATTCGATTCGATTTTTAAAAGTGCATCTCTCAGCGAGGAATTTTCAGAAATTATAAATGGATCTAAATTCATAACTTAAACTTTCTCTCGGATCTGGTCCAGAGGATAAATCTTTCATAATCTTGAGGGATTCCTATGTCGATGAAATCCACATTCAATGGAAAACCATTCAATTTTCCTGATTTTATCAATTCAGGAAATAGATTTGTCTCCATTGAAAAAGGCTCTCCGTTCCAATTTGCAAAATGTTCAGGAGAAAGTTTATACATTCCAGCATTGATCCATCCGGGTTGCCCTTTCTGTTGCTTTTCAGTAATCCGAACTACTTTCCCATTTTGAAGTATGACTTCTCCGTATCTATCGGTATTATCAACTTCAACCACTGACATACAAGGTTCAAGCTGCTGACTCAACTCACTAGCTCCGCCGCCAAGCCAAGTGTCCGCGTTTGCCACAATAAAACTATTTTCTATATTATGCTGCCTGATTGCAAACGCTACCGCGCCTCCCGTACCTAAAGGTTCCTCCTCAACAGTCCAATTCACATTACATCCTTTTAATAGGTCTTCTTGACGTTCACATAAAAATTTAATTATCTTCGCAGACTGGTGGTGCAAAAGGAAGGTAAAATCCGTAAAGCCTTGGCGCTTCCAACTTTCTAAACAATATTCCAAAAAAGGACGACCACCGACAGGAGCTAAAGGCTTTGGAACATCGGAGACTACAGATCTTAATCGAGTTCCAAAGCCTCCTGCCAAAATAAGAATATGTTTCGTTTCGGATTCCATTGTTAACGACAGCGGTTCTCCTAATCAAGATATCCTATTACTTCGCTTAGGCTGCGAATCGATTTTGCATTAGGATATATTATATTTATATTATGATCGCTTAATAACAGATTTAAATTCACTCCGCAACTGGCCCCAGCTTCAATGTCAGTCATTTTGTCCCCTACTAGAATCGACTTTTCCAAATCTACGCCATACCTATCTCTAACCCTGAGCAGCATGCCAGGATTTGGTTTACGATAATAAGAATCTACTTTGTATTTTCCTATTCCATCGATGGGATGATACGGGCAGTATAGAAATTTTTCAATCGAGCACCCTTGATTTTGAAATATTCCTTTCATCCATTTACTTAAAATCAGGAAATCTCTTTCAGTATAATAGCCTCTTCCGATGCCTGCTTGATTCGTAATAACAAATATAAAATATCCCTTTTGTGCGGCAGCTCTGCATAGATCGAATATCCCATCCACAAACTCAATCTCTTCCTGCTTATAAACATAATTCTTATCTATGTTTATTACGCCATCTCGATCCAGAAAGAGAGCTTTTTTATGAACTGAAGTCATTTAGGTCGTGATCGATAAAGACCAAAGTATGAAAAGGAAGGATTATCTGCCCCTTTGAACAGCTTGAAATGTATTTCGGGAATATTCAAATTTCTAAATATTATTCAATTCTAAAGGGTTCAAAATTTACCCTTCTGATTTTTCCAAGTAAGCAATAATTGTGTCACACTTACCAAGAGATGCCAAAACAGATGAATAGGCCTGTTCAAGCGACGGTGTATCCAGGAAAGACCACTTTACATGACCTCCCGGTTTGCCTTTACTCAACCAATGCAAATGATTCGATAAAGGATATCGCTGGTATTGTTGAATCGCAGTTACTTTCAATTTTGCCTTTTTCGCCAGAAGGTTCAATGTTGTAGCATTAAATAAATATAAATGCTGACTCCAATATGTAAAATTTTGAAAAGGAACATTTTCAAACAATGTCAGAAGCGCATCTTCTGAGTTAGGAACTTCAATTACGATCCTTCCACCATCGTTTAAACAGTTCGATAATTTACTTAAGATATCCGCTGGATCTATTAAATGTTCTACAACGTGAAAAGCAGTGATTAAGTCAAATTTCCGATCTTCCAATTCTGAAATACTTGCAAATAACTCAATCTTCCCATTCCAATATTCTCTTACTCTTTTCTCTGGCTCTACTCCGGATACCTTCTTAGCCAACTCGGAAGCTCTTGCCAAAAAGCCGCAAGCCCCTGCGCCAAAATCCAAAACGGATTTTTCTATAATGTTTTCTTTCAGCGAGTTGTATCTTCGCACATCGTCTGCTTCGGTAATCCTTAGCCAGGACTCGATACTCTGCAGTTCCGCATTCTCGTGCATCCCTGAATCTTCGTAATGTGATTCGGAGATGT
The DNA here is from genome assembly GCF_002811875.1 of Leptospira perolatii. GTDB lineage: Bacteria > Spirochaetota > Leptospiria > Leptospirales > Leptospiraceae > Leptospira_B > Leptospira_B perolatii. Next base: position 109,621 of record NZ_NPDZ01000007.1, on the reverse strand, counting down.
GGTAAACTGAACTCAGGGCAACAAGACCGCAATTTTTACACTCTAGGACTTCAAGATCTTTGTTGCCGCGAACTGATCCGGGTCTTTTTACGAAGTCGCTAGTCTTACAAAGGTAACATTCCATTTTTCTAACTTAATGATTTTATTTGAGCGCTCTTTCTTCGATGAACTTATCTTTCTACGATAAGTTTAGGAACTAAATATTTACCGTGTGGTCAAACGTAATGAGGAAGGACATCCGACTACCAAACAGTAAGACCCCCATCCACAATTATATTCTGACCAGTTAAATAAGATGATGCGTCAGATGCCAAATATATGAGAGCACCGACCATATCACTCGGAACAGCCATCCGATTTAGTGGTACTCTATTGGAATATCTACGAACAAACTCTTCATTCTGCCCACTTTCGGTGCCACCTGGAGTCAAAGTATTTACGCGAATCTTATGATCTGCCCAATAGGTAGACAAATACTTTGTCAATCCAATCACGGCTGCTTTCGAAGCTGAATAGACTGCAGGAGTATTGATCTTTCTTCCTAAGTAATACGATCCTTCATAAATTCGATTATCTGGAGCACTGACCCCGTAGATGGATGCAGTCTGTATCACACTTCCACCCGAACCTTGTGAAATCATCTGCTTTCCTACTTCCTGCGCGACCAAGAACATTCCGTCTACATTCACAGCCATAATTTTTCTCCACTGGTCGAGAGAATAATCTTCAAACGAAGCGAAAAACTCATCTAAGTTATCAGTTTTACCAGCAGCATTATTATGTAAGATGTCTACTTTTCCGAAATGGTCCACGACTCTTCGAACCATTGAAGCAACCGAAGATTTGGAAGTGACGTCACACTCTACTGGCAATGACTCTATTTTAAATTTTTCTTTTATATTGCGAGAAATCTCAGTCGCCTTCTCTAGATTCAGATCCACAATTGCAACCGAAGCGCCGAAAGAAGCCAAACCATTGCAGAATTCTTGTCCAAGCAATCCGGCTCCTCCAGTTATTATTGCAACTTTTCCTTTTAAACTAAAAACGTTAGAATAATCCTGACCAGTCACTTACGCCCTCTTTTTCAGCAAGAATTCAACTATTTGAAAATCAAGCTCGCTATCAATGTCTATTGATCTTTCGTCAGGCATCTCGTAAATTATGGTATCATCATAAAAAACTTTGGGCTCTTTCAGAAAAACGTCCCTCTTCCAGGCGTAAATAGATGCATTCATATCGAAACATCTCGGAGAATCTTGTCTGCGAACGATCGGTTTTTCCAAAGGCTTAGACAATTTTACAAAACCATTTTCATTCATTTCGACTAGATTAAAATACGGCGATCGCCTCGCGACGCAACCGGTGATCACATTTGAACAATTTTTATCTTCCATCATAGAAACAGCTGCGACTATATCTGAACTCAATCTTAAAGGCGAAGTTGCATCCAGATCAACCAAAGTATCAAACTTCTTTTTCGTCATATTCTCAACTGACTCAACACAGTGCCTAATTGCAGGAATTTTCGCGGAAGTGTCTAACGCAAATTCCAATGGCCTTTCTATAAGAAATTTTACACCGTATTGACTTGCTACATTTAGTATTTCTTGAGAATCACTGCTAACTGCAATGTAATCAAATATTCCAGCTTCCTGAGCCTGCAAAATTGAATAAGCTATTAAAGGTAAATTATTAATAACTCGAATATTCTTGTTTTTGATTCCCTTTGATCCACCACGCGCACAAATGGAACAAAGTCTTAATTTCGAATTACCCATCTTTGATCCCGAGAAGACTCCTCAATACTTTCTATCATAGCAACCACATCCAAACCTTCTTCAAAAGTACAGAGATTAGAGTGATTCAATTCAAACAAACTTTCATATTGTTTTTTATAAGTAAAATCCCTATCGATGTTCATGCGAGAAACATTATTATTTATGTTTATTACTCCGTTGATCAAGTCTACATAGATTGTACCTTGATCGGTATTTACGAGGATCTCTCTTCTATATATTTTATCTAGATAACTCAGCGTAGTTGATATAATAGGACTTCTTTGACTCGCTATTATGATTGTGAATAAGTCTTCTGTTTCGATATTCAAGGCACTAATCTGCCCGCCTAAAGAAACTAACTTTTGCCATTTCCCAAATAAAAATTGGATGAAATCGAGTTCGTGACTTAAATCTCTTAAAACTCCACCGCCTTCCTTTTTTTGAGCCGAATAAGACTTTGTGTAATCAGTTCCCGGCCTCCACTCAGGCAGATACTGACCAGCATATATCGTGACATTAAAAATATTAACATCCGAAGTAAGGATCTCCTTCAGTTTCTGAATCAGCGGATGGAATCTCAAATTGTAACCAACAAAGACCTTCCCGGTATCCAGTGATTGCAAGTTTGGAATTGAGGAAAACAATGGTTTTTCGACCAAAGTAAGCTTACGGTATCCTAAAGAAAAAAGCTGAACAAGTGTGGTAAGATGTTTGGAAGTTTCGTTAGAAATTACGACCAATCCGGGATCCCATTCTTGGAGAGCGGTCTCAAGATCTTGATATTTTTCCTGAGCTAGATCCGATCGGTTCGAAACAAATCTTACCTCTGCATTCATTTCCGAAAGCAGTCTAGCGTGCCTAAGACCAATCGATCCCGCACCGATGACTAAAGCCTTGATATTTTTTTCCTGCCCTAATATATTAAACATTTAACAAAAACTAATAAAAGAAAAAGAAATGTTTTGAGTAAATCTTCGTTATGCTTAAAAAATTAAGTTAAAAGGCGATTCGCCTTCTCGTAATCATCCGGTCTTCCGACATCCAACCAAGGTTCATGCATCGGGTAAACTATCGTTCTGCCTCCGGCTTTCTGCAGCTTAGAGAACAACGTTGGCATATCGCAATAATTTCCAGGCTCGAGATGTTCCAAGCAGCTCGGCTCCAAAACATAGATTCCCGCGTTGACGTGACTCTTATAAATCGGCTTCTCTTCAAATCCGACGATGTCAACACCCTTACTGTGAACTACTCCAAAAGGATTTTGCCACTCATGCAAGCGCACTGCCATAGTCGCCTGCGCCAAATGTCTGTTATGAAAGTCTATTAACTCTCCATAATGAATATCCGTCATTACATCTCCATTCGTTACGATGAATGACTCAGTCGGAGATTCTCGAATTATACCAAGGGCACCAGCAGTTCCAAGAGGGCTTTGCTCACGAATATATTCTATCTTGACTCCCCATTTTTCACCATCTCCAAAATATTCTTCAATCATATGACCCAAATAGTGAACCGCGATTAGAAAATGATGAAAGCCTTCTAGCTTGGCTCGCGTAATAACATGTTCTAACATTGGCTTTCCCGCAACAGGTAAAAGGGGCTTCGGACAATTTTCTGTATGAGGTAATAAGCGAGTTCCCTTGCCTCCGGCCATTATTATGAAATTACTGTTTCGCTGTACGGGTGCAGTGATCTCGTCCCATAAATAGAGCCCCACTACTCTCCTCATATCATCCACAATTGGCAATTGATGGATACGATTCGCCCTCATTAACTCTTTTACGATTTCCCTTTCCATACTGGTTGGTGCTACAATGGAGTTCTTATGAATAATTGAATCGATTGAACTCCTAAGCTCTAGTCCACGAAGCAATCCGCGACGAATATCGCCGTCGGTTATCGTTCCCACCAATTTGAAATCCTCGGAAACTACGAGTACGATTTGTAAAGTGGACTTATCCAAATTTCCTATCGCATCTTGAATAGTTGCGCTCTCTCTGAGGAGGCACTTACTCCAGCGTTCATTAGAAATCATATATAATATATTCCGGAAAATTCTTAAAAACTAGCTTCTTTCCATAAGAAGCTCAAAAGCTTCAGCTGCGGCAAAGCCTGCACTCCCACCGCGGAAGGTCGCTAACGCTCGAACATTCTCTATACTTCGAGGAAAAGGAAACTGACCCATTTCCGACTTGTAGACGGAAAGGAGCTCTATTTTTTTTTCTAAATAGCTTTCAATATTTATAAAATAGTTTGGGAGAAATCTTGATTCGTGATTCAGTCCAAACTCTGTTTCAGAAAGAGTTTCATAAGCTAAAACCCTTTGAATTGAAGGATACCGAAACCATTTTGCACACGCGGAACCAACTTCAAAAACAACTCTATGATCTGAGTGGACGTCTCCGCGATGCGGCAAGAATATCTCATTGGGCTCGAACTCCTTAAAAACTTTCGAGAATTCCCCGATGAGCTCACTCATCGAAATTTGATCAAGCCGAGTTGTTGGATAGCGTAAATTGAATACTCGATCAAACCCCAACTCCTTCTCTACTAATTTTATCTCTTCACTTCTTGCTTGCACCCTCTCAGAATTCCAACCTAACTCCTCGGAAATCCCTGTGACAATTAGCCACCCGATTTCCACACCCTCTTCCTTTCTTCGAAGCAACGTCCCTCCAGCCCCCAATAACTCGTCATCGGGATGTGGGGCTATTACTAAAGATCTGCGTATTTTGGAAACTGCTTGGTGTTGCATTTTAATTTTTTAAAATATAAAAATATAATACTCTGTTATATTTTCAGTGGATCTTCAGGCTTTGGTAAAGCAAATCTAAAATCCAGTGACTTAATCAGGTCGTATGCTCTTTTTGCAGAACCACCGTCTCCGAACGGGTTTTTCATCGAAGCAATCTTAGAAGCAAATTCTGGTGCTTCTGTCTGCTTAATTCCAGTACGAATCGATTCAGTGCTGGCATCGACAAAAATCACGTTTTCAGGACAAAGTCTACCCTTCTGGCGATGTCCGACATTCACTGCCGGGATGGGTACGCTCGCAGCTTCTAGTAAACCTGCAGAAGAATTGCCTATGATGAGAGACGCGGACTTAAACAACGAAACAAATTCAGATCTCGAAAGGTTTTTATACGAAATCACCCGCTCGTTCTCTCTTTCTAATTTATCGATTTCCTTCTTAATCTGGGCATTTCCCGGATCAGTATTTGGAGCTCCGACCAAGCATATGTAATCTCTTTCAAGCAGAGCCTCAATCATGTCTCGAACGATTTGACCAGAATTCGCAATCTCTTCCTTGATCGGATGATATATTACGATTGCCTTCTTACCTTCGAGATTCTTAAAACGATTGATCTTATTATCTTCAGATTTGGGTGGATCCACTTTAAATTTATCTAAAGCTATGCTTCCGATCAGCTTTACCCTCCATTCAGGTTCGCCCATCCGCAAAATCCTATCCGCATGCGTTTGATGACTTACGAAATGATAAGTTGCTAATTTTGTAGTCGCATGTCTGACTGGATTATCGACATGACCGTCTTCTGCGTGATCCCCACCGTAAAAATGGATGGAAGGAATTGATAAGTATGCCCCTACCATCGCACCAACTAAAACCTCCTCTCTATCGCCAGCAAAAAGCAGTAAATCAGGAGAAAACATACGAATTGGGTCGATCGCACCTAACAGCAAATTTGCTGCACTTTTTAATCGAGCAGATTCAGTATCGCTATCAATAAGACTTTCAATTTCGATGAGAATGGGAAACCCATCCTGCCGAATCAAATTTACACTGTAATCAAACTTTGGAGAAAGGTGAGCACCTGCTACTACCAATCGAAAATCAATCTCCGGATCATTTTTCAATAATGAATACAGCGGGCTCATTAAATCGTATTCAGAGCGAATTGAGGTAAAGGCGAGTATTCTCATCAAAAAACGTCCGACATGGACATACAAAGTTTAAACTCAGGAAAACTATGATTATCGCTGCAATAATAACCGAATCGATAAGGCTTGGTCTCGGAAAATTCTGCTTCCGCCAAGACCTGAGAATCAATCAGTGCATTGAAAGATATTTCGTCAGGAATATTCTCCAGGTCCTTAGGTGACCCGTAATACATTAGATCGTAATGGCTTTCGAATTTCTTAAGGTACGCTCCACCAAATGCAACCCATTCACTCCCGGGCTTCGACATTCTCCAGCTCAATCCTTCTGGATTTGAGAGATCAGGATAAAATCTTGAACTATCATTATAAATTTTTAAAAAAGGAACTGATTGCAGCAAAGTTTGTTTGTTTGCAACTGCAATCTTGCTTTCTTGTAAGCGCCACCCCAAATGCTTCTTGAATCCGTGAACAGAATTATCATTAGGAAATCCGAATACCATGAAGTCGGGATATAGTTTAGCACCGTTCTCATATACCCTTTTGGCCAAGATAGTGAACAACCCTTTGCCCTGGTGGGAAGGAGCTACCATTGTAGTCATCGAAAGATAACTATTTAATAACTTTCCTGAATTGTTCCGAAGACGGAAAGGAATCACAGCGTAATGTCCAACAATCAGTGATTTTTCTATCGCCAAGCAGACAATCGGGTCTCCAAAAAAATTCTCGCTATAGGCCCATTGCCAAATCGAAAGATCCAGAGGTTTACCATATGACACTTCAAATAATTGCAATATTTCGTTTTGGTAAACGACCAGATCTTTCTTGGATGTAATATCAAGATATTCCACTGAAATTTAAACTTTGCGAATCCGGACTATTTAGATTTCAATCATCTCGTCTTCGGAAAAATCACGACTGGCCTTTTTCCCCAAAACATCTTTTATATGCATCGGAGAAATTCCATATCCTGGCCTCTTCGTAGTTAGATTATCTTTGGTAAAAATTTCTCCAGAACGTATCGATTTCGCCGCTACCACGGATTTTCTGGCTATAGCAATATTCTTGCTCTCACTTCTCGTCGGTCTTTTTATACCATCTCCGAGAGAAACTTCTATATTTCTGATCGCCGAAACCATTCTAAAAAGTTCTTCCGGCTCTAGACTAGCTTTGTGATCCGGGCCCGGAAGATTAGAATCCAATGTAAAATGCTTTTCGATCACAGAAGCCCCCAGCGCTACCGCCGCTATGGACACTTCAATTCCGGGAGTATGATCGGAATAACCAACTGCAACGTCAAAAGCATTACGAATCGTTAACATAGCTCTTAAATTAACGTCTTCCATTTGCGTCGGATATTCCGAATTACAATGCAAAACTGTAATACGATTTCTGGGTGTACCTGACTGTTCTAGTATAAAAATTGCTTCTTCAATTTCCTTAAGCCAGGACATCCCGGTGGACAAAATAATCGGCTTCCTATAGCTTCCGACTTCCTCCAAATAAGGCAAGTTCGTAATTTCACCCGATGGAATTTTAAACATTCCTAAATTCAGTTGATTCAAAAATCTTAAACTTTCCAAATCGAAGGCGGTAGACAAAAAAATAATACCTCGTTTAACACAATGATCTATAAGCTCCCGGTGGTTCTCCTTGGATAACTCCAAACGCTTTAGCATTTCATACTGACTTTCATTCGCGTCCGTAGTTCTACTCTGGTATTCCGCCTTTGCGGCAAATTTCGTAACGAGGCTTTTTGCCTCGAAAGTTTGAAATTTAACCACGTCCGCACCTGCATCTGCCGCTACATCAATTAATTGATGCGCCATGGCGATATTCCCATTGTGGTTCACCCCTGCTTCTGCAATAATCAAAGTTTTCATTTACTGATACTCACGGTGGCTGAAGAAAAATGTCTGATAATAATAATTCTAAAACTGCAATTTTTTCCCCAAGAACGTTTAGGTAAATTTTTTTGCGAAACGTTCAACATTCTGTTAATATATGCAGTTATCATGATTTTCTTATGGATAAATAAGACATCACTTGCACAGATTGGAGCTACTCGGAATATTAATCAGTCGGTCCTCTAACCACTCGGCGAATTCTAAATCCGCCTTAGGACAATGAATAAATGGCTTCGATTTATGAAGAAGGGTCCATACGGGTCTTGTCATAATTCCAGATTTATTTGTTTTTTCTAATAAGGAATCCCGGAACTCTACATTTCCCTTTGAAAGCAACAATGCTTGAAGCCAGTAGTTACTTTTACATCCCTCTGGCTCGGGAAAAATAAGAATATCTTTCACTTCGCTAAAGGCATTAGAATATTTTTCAAAAAGAGTTCTTTTTGCTAAAAGTAGATCCGGCAATGACTCCAGTTGAGCGCAACCAAGGGCTGCATTCAAGTTTGGCATTCGATAATTGTAACCGATCTCGTCGTGCTCATAGCTCCATGGATGGGGAATCTTCGCTGTGGTCGTAATATGTTTCGCTCGCTTCGCAAGTTCCGCATCATTGGTTAATATTACTCCACCGCCTCCCGTAGTAATCGTCTTATTGCCATTAAAACTTAGTGTGCCAAAGAGCCCAAATGTCCCAGTATGTTGTCCGAAATAAAAACTGCCTAAAGACTCCGCCGCATCTTCAATGAATTCCAGATGAAAGTCCCTACAGAGAGATTGTAGTTCCTCGATCTGAACCGGATGGCCAAAAGTATGCATTGCCACTAATGCCCGGATTCTTCTCTCAGTTTTTTTATGAATGCAGAATCCTCCTTTGATCTCCGTATTAAATTTCAAATGCTCTCTTAATTTTACCGGATCAATTCCGAGATGTTTTTGTTCAGAATCCACAAAATGCGGAGTAGCGTCGCAGTAAGAAACTGCATTGGCAGTTGCGACAAAAGTCAAAGCCGGAAGGATCACTTCATCCCCAGCTTGCACGCCTGCTAACTTTAGAGCAATATGAAGTGCGGCTGTACCATTTACTACGGCGACTGCATGCTTTGCTCCGGTATAAGATGCTATCTCGTTCTCGAATCGATCGACGAACTTACCTACAGATGATACAAATGTAGAATCCAAACATTCCTTTAAATATTTCCATTCGTTTCCCTGAAATACGGGCTCATGAAGCGGTATATTTCCATCACCCACGACAGATCGAATCGCAGATATGATTAGATCTAGGCTCCGGTCAGTTACAGAATCGTTTTTTGACATTATATATTATAAATATCTGATTTATAATGCTTAAGATTTTCCTCATCGGAAAACCAAGCAATCGTCTCCGAAAGTCCCTTGCGGAATCCTTCCCTTCCACCAAAAGCGGGAATCCAATTCAAAAGCTTAAGCGCTTTCTCATTCGAAGCCCACAATCGTTCGACCTCACTTTTATCTGGTCGGAACCTTTGGTCATCCGAAAGTATCACTACTTCGGCAGACATCAACTCAGCTATAGCCTGCACTGTATCTCCAACAGAGATTTCAAAATTGCTTCCTATATTGATAACTTCACCGATTGATTTATCCGATTCCAAGGCTGCAATGAATCCTGAAACAGTGTCGGATACAAAGTTAAAATCTCGCGTAGGATGAACAGCGCCGAGTTTTATCTTGCGATTCCCTTTCGCTATCTGCGTAATAATTGTTGGAATGACCGCTCTTGCAGATTGTCGCGGCCCGTATGTATTGAAAGGTCGCACAATAGAAACCGGTGTTGAAAATGAAGTATAAAAGGACATCGCGATTTGATCCGCACCAATCTTGGTCGCTGAATAAGGTGACTGCCCCTGAAGTGGATGATCTTCAGTAATTGGAACAAATCTTGCTGTTCCATAAACCTCACTAGTCGAGGTTTGAATTACCTTTGAAATTTCCAAATCGCGAGATGCTTGCACAACATTCAAAGTACCTTTTATATTCGTATCTACATATGCATCAGGGGAATGGTAAGAGTAAGGAATTGCGATTAGAGCAGCGAGATGCATAACCGAATCGCATCCCTTCAAGGCTGTTCGAACTCCATTCGGATCTCGAATATCGCCCGCAAAAACTTCGAATTGCCCCTTGACATCCTCGGCGCATCGATCCAGCCATCCCCAAGAATTAAACGAATTATAATATACGAATGCGCGAACAGAATAGCCTCGCCTGACAAGCGCTTCGGTTAAATGCGAGCCGATGAAGCCGTCGGCTCCGGTCACAAGAATTTTTTTATTTTTCATTTGGAGAGCAATTCTTTAGCAATTGTGTTATTATTTAATAGGGGATTCAAATTCCCAAGTATCAATTGGATCAATTAATTTTAATCTTTCTCTATTTCGAGGATGATTCAGGATCTGAGCGACATCAATCTCAGGTAATCGATCAGGAAATAGATTCGATTTTACAAAAAGTAAATTGAAGCCGTAGTGATTTGCTCCCACTAGTCTGTATCCTTTTTTCTTTGCCAATTTATTCATCGAGACAGCGGAAGCCCCAAAATACTCCGGGTGCTTAGGATTTGGATAATAGTAATTCGGATCATATGAAACGACTCGGTCTTTCATACCAAATTCTATATGCGTTTCTATGATTACGATTGCCGGCTCGACAGTCTCAATCGCATCCCATACCCAGTAGTCGTTTCCGTCGATGTCGATACTCATTACTCCGATAGGACCATGAAATCCCGCGCCAGAAATAATTTTGTTAATGTTCTCTCTTTTAACGAAATCACATACAAAAACGGGCGGGTAATGAGTAGTATCAGGGTGCTTCTCGTAAAACCTTCTACCGGCTTCGATAGCTTTTTCACTGCCGTCCACAAAAAGGCCATGCCAACCAAAGTTGAAAGCTAGATTAGCACAATTACTACTTATACCATCAGCGCTTCCTATATCGATGAAAGTCTTATTCTCTACTTCGAGAGCAGCTATTAAGAATAACAACAGCCCGTCTTCCTCAAATTGAGAGAAGATACGAAAACCAGAATTATTCAGTGGAGGAAGTTGCCCGTTTTTTGCCTTCGCCCGGATATCGTTATAGAAATTTACTAAAGAAATTTTGGTAGCAGGAGAAGTTTTTTCCTGGTAAGGTGACGGGACGGGGAAAAGTCTTCTAAATCCCCTCTTTAACAAAGATATCATATTATATTTTCCTAATTTTTCTTTTATAAAAACAGAGAATAACCTTACTTTGCACTAGGCTCATAAGAAACCTGCCAAGGCTCATGCGTTAGAACCTTTCCGGACCACGCCGGAAGATAAGATTGATTCTTCAAAATAAGTCCGTCAACATGAACAGAAAACATCAATCCTGTTGGGGGTTCATAGATTCCCTCCGGATGAATAGGTGGAACATGCAACCTAGATTTCGCTATATAATTTCCGGCAGGCAAAAACTTCTTAGGAATTCGGACTTTCGCGATATATTTTCCTGGCTTATGCTCTTCTCGCAGGGATGAATCTTCGTCCCCAACGCAACTCAAGAGAATACAATCCGCATCACGAAAAATCCTTAGATCCGCAATAAGATTCGAGATTCTTCCATTCACCCGGTATTCGATTTCAAATTCAATGAAGTCGTTAATATCAAATCGATTTCCCTCTGAGCCGCCTAAGATTGAAAACTTAGTAATCTGATTAGGATAACGAAGATCAGATTCAAAATGGACCTCTTTCGCCAAAGAAGAAGAGACATTCAATTGCTCCTTTAGCTTATCCAGATAGACATCTACAGCACCCCTTGTTTCTCCATCATAGACTAGTCTACCTTCGCTTAGTACGATTCCTCTGGTGCACAATTGTCGAATCGCATCCATATTATGACTTACGAATATAACGATGCGCTCACCACCCGAACCTACTTCTTGCATCTTCCCTAAACACTTTTTCTGAAACGCTGCATCACCGACGGCAAGGACTTCGTCCACGATCATAATGTCCGGTTCCAAGTGTGCTGCTACCGCAAAGGCAAGCCTTACATACATCCCGCTCGAATAACGCTTTACCGGAGTATCGATGAAATCGGATACACCTGAAAAATCCACAATCTCGTCAAATTTTCTAGTAATTTCGGATTTCCCCATGCCGAGAATGGCACCATTTAGAAAAATATTCTCCCGACCTGTTAGCTCCGGATGAAATCCTGTTCCAACTTCCAGCAAGCTTGCGACTTTACCCTTGATCCGAATCTTGCCCGAAGTCGGACCTGTTACGCGACTAAGAATTTTTAGTAAGGTTGACTTTCCCGCTCCATTGCTTCCAATAATTCCTATTCTTTCTCCCCGCTTGATCTCGAAAGAAACATCGTCTAGAGCCTTGAATAGAGAACCAGAAAGTCTTTTATGATCAAAGACTTTCGCATTAGGATCTTCTTTACCTCGAATTTTCGCCCAATAGGATTGCAGGTCGTGAGCTAAAGAACCGTAATTGATGGTTCCTAGTCTATATACCTTACCAAGGCCATCGATCTTAATATTGCTCATAATTCCTAAATTGTATCCATGAAATTCTTTTCAACTTTGTGAAATGCAATCAAGCCGAGCAGCAGTATCAGCAATGTGGCAAGCCAGCTATAAGCGAAATGATAGGCTTCTAATATACTTGTGTTGAAGAGGACGAAGCGAAATTGCTCCACAATACTTGCAATTGGATTAAGAAGATATAGGTCCAGATAATTCTTCGGAACGATAGAGGCCGGATATACAATTGGAGAAGCGTACATGAATAGCTGAATTCCAAATCCCAAAACGAAAGCAAGATCCTTGTATTTGGTCGTAAAGGAGGAAATCAAAATGCCTGCTCCGAGGGAAAATAGTCCTAATTGCAGCAAGATCAAAGGGAGCAGAAGAAAATTGATTAACTTTGGTTGAACTGCTTCTCCTCGTAAAAAAAATACAAGGAAAATGATAGCAAGCAGTCCAAACTGGAGGAAAAGCCTTACATAAAAAATCAAGGTGGTGGAAATTGCGACTACAAGCCTAGGAAAATAAACTTTTCCAAATAGCGCAGCATTTTGCGTGAACGTATTCGAATTCTTTAATAGAGTCTCAGAAAAGTAACCCCAGATTACGGATCCGGAAAAATAGAATAGGATGGGATTGATTCCGTCCGTTGGAACCCTGGCGATCGCTCCGAACACGATTGTAAAAACTCCGGTCGTAAAAACCGGCTGCAACAAATACCAAACCGGACCAAGGATTGTCTGCTTGTAGAAGGTTACAAAATCCCTTTTAACAAAGAGCCAGATTAGGTATCGATATCCGAAAATCTCCGAAAGATTGATATCATACCATTTGTTTTCCGGAGTAATTAGAATTTCGTAATGATCTAAACTTTTTGATTCGCCCATGGATTATTAAAATGATTTACCGTTAATTTTCAAGAAAGCATCGTACGTAATCTTTAATCCGTCTTCCAGAGATATAGAATGCTTCCATCCCAGCGAATGGAGTTTGGTTACATCCAGAAGCTTCCGCGGAGTTCCCTCCGGTTTAGTTGTGTCAAAAGTAAGGTCGCCCGAATAACCAACTGTTTGCTTAATTAAGAGCGCCAGTTCCCGAATTGAAACTTCTTCACCAGATCCTATATTGACGATATCACCTCCAGTAGGATCTCCGAATACGTCATAGCTTCGCATTAGAAAAATACATGCCTTTGCCAAATCATCGCAAAACAGAAATTCGCGCTTAGGATTTCCCGATCCCCAAACTTCTACAGAGGGTAAATTTCGGACTTTTGCCTCGTGGAGCCTTCTCAACAATCCTGGTAGAACGTGAGAATTTTCAGGATGATAGTTATCGCCCGGGCCGTAAAGGTTCGTGGGCATTACAGAAATATAATTCGTTCCGTATTGTCTATTATAACTTTGGCACATGATAATGCCGGCAATTTTTGCTATGGAGTAAGGTTCATTTGTTGGCTCAAGTTTACCTGCCAGCAGTTGGTCCTCTCGCATCGGCTGCTCTGCAAACTTCGGATAAATACAGGAGGAACCCAAGAAGAGTAGCTTTTTTACTCCAGTGCGATGACAGGCATCGATGATATTGTTCTGTATTTGAAGGTTGGAATAGATAAATTCAGCAGGATAGGTATTATTCGCGTGAATTCCTCCTACTTTTGCTGCAGCCAAGAAAACATACTCAGGGCGCTCCTTCTCGAATAAGCTAAAAACAGCTCCCTGATCCTGTAGATCTAGTTCTTGGTGAGATTTTCCGAGAATCCGAGAATAACCTTCTTCCTTCAGAACTCTAACCAGCGCAGAGCCCACCAAACCGTTATGACCTGCAATATAGATTTTAGAATCCTTTTCCATTCTATTATAACTTCCTAAATTCCTGAAGTTGATTTCCTACTCAAAAACGATAAGTTCAATTAACAAGATCGATCGCGCGAAATTCCCTAGCGCCATGGTTTTTTGGCCTCAATAAATTCTTAGCTCTCGATAATGTTTGTGCCGATTCTTGGAATGTGACTGGAGATACGATGAACTAAATTAGGTTCGTCCTTGAGTTAAATTAAAGTGTTTTGAACAACGATCGACCTGGCTCAAAAAGGTCAAGCTCCGTCCGCAATCCCCTCGTCCTTAATTCCAAGCTTCTCAAGTTCCGATTTTAGCTCTTCGTATTCTTGTTTTTTAATTTTATAATATATTACTGTTAGCCTGAGCTTTTCCTCTATGCCGTGAGGTGTAAGAAGATATGCATATGCAAGTTTTTTGTTGCTATTCTTAAAGTTCTTAACTTTGATCCATCCTTTTTCCAATAGAGCCTTTAAACAATAATTAGTCTTTCCCAAGCTTATCCCGAGAGCATTTGCCAAGTCTCTCTGGTTAAACCCTGGATTTTCCTCAATTAATTTAAGGATTCTATGTCTGAGCTCTTCTGTCATTGCAACAAACTTTAAAAAAATCTAAATGATCTACGCAAATTCCAAGCGCAAGTCAATAAATTTCCTTTTCTTCTCACGCCCAAACGTGGGCACTAAGCTTATAGCTATTTAACAATTTTAGAAATTCTAAAACAGCAGTTTCGCACCTTGCATTTGGCACACGAGCGAACTCGTTATCTATCTCACTATTCTTAACAATGTCAAAATCAAGCATCCTTCGAGTATTTACCTGAACGTTCTTCAAACCGCATTTGTACGGAGAGCCGTAAACCCAGGCACATTTAGGAAATTAATATGGAGCGATGGGAAAATGCTGTTTGAATGACCCTGCATCATAAGGATATCGGAGCCCTCCGACGAACCTCAATTTATGCAAAATTTATAATCGCATCCATACTTCGTTATTTTTTGAGAATCGCGATTGGAAGAGCATACTCGTAAAGAGATCGATACAAAATTATTCCGATTCAAAAGAGAAGCGTCCTGGGCACTTAGTAGTAGGTATTCCGCCTCCAGAAAGTCCCTCGGCCAAATCTCCAATCTTTCATGAAGAATAAAGCAAGCGCAGTGTATCTGACTTCATTTTTTCCCTCACCACCTCGAGATCAGCAGGAGTATCTACGGAATAAGTGACTGCATTCGAATGAATCATTCGGATTGGAACTCCATGCTCTAAAAAACGAAGCATGTCAACCGATTCGGCTATTTCTAGAGGAGTCTGGGGCAAGGAATTGAATTTCAGTAAATATTCCTTTTTGAAACTAATCAAGCCGAGCTGCTTTAGCATTCGTAAGTTCTCACCCCCTTTCTTCCAGGAGGGAATGGGCTCCCTAGAAAAATAGAGTGCGTTGTCCGCCAAATCAGTTACAACTTTTACCTCGTTCGCATCTTCTTGCTCTTTTTTATTCAAGAGATCGGCCATCAGATTCACCACGCTTACATTTGAATCGTCAATGAATGGTTGCACCATTCGATTTAAGATTTCCGGCGTAATCATAGGTTCATCACCTTGCACCATAGCAACAACATCGATTGTTCTGCCAGTAAGCTTTTCTATAGCAAACATGGCTTCAGCAGTTCGGTCACTCGCGCGCTCATGTTTGTCGGAAGTCATAATGGCTATGCCACCCTGCGATTCGATATAGGATTTGATTTCCAAATCACAGGTGGCGACATACACCTCATTTATCAAAGTTGATTTTTTACAACGATGAAATAGATGCCCGATCATCGGAACACCATGAATGTCGGCTAACGGTTTTCCCGGAAATCGAGTGCTAGCCATCCTTGCTGGAATAATTGCGACTGTATTCATTTTTTCTTTGCTTTCTGCATAGTATCAGTAGCTGAACTCCAGAGATATACGGCGTCAGTTCCAAGTGCTATAAATCGATAACCGTCCGAAACTACTTTACCGATTGAATCTTCATTTGGATGTATTATATGAAACCCGCATGCTACATTTTGACGCTTTGTCTCCGCGAGAATAGTGCTTATAACCTTTAAGAAATCTGGATGTTCAAACTTGCCTGTCAAACCCATAGAACCTGACAAGTCGTACGGTCCTATCATTATCGCGTCCAGGCGACCGGTAGATAAGATATCCTTTAAATTCTTCACCGCGTTAATATGCTCGATCTGAGCGACCATTACGATTTCCTTATTTATCAAGTTAGAATATTCTGGAAAATTTAATCCAAATACATTTGCCCTCGAAAATCCAACCCCTCTTTTCCCATCAGGAGGATATTGAGACCATATGATCATATTGTTGGCATCCTCCTTAGTCTCTACCATAGGGACTATGATCCCCTTAGCTCCTGCATCGAGGGCTTGCTTAATATCCTTGGGATGATTCCTTGCCACTCGAGCAAACGGGCAAGCCCCGCTCAATTCAATCGCGCGAAACAAATCCGGCAATAAACCTGGAGAAACTTGCCCATGCTCTAAGTCGATTGCCACCCACTCAAAACCGGAAGCCGACAAAATTTCTGCTACGGCTGGATGAGGAATCTGCATCCAAGTTCCGTAAGTAACCTCACCTTCCGCCAATTTTTGGCGAATTTCTTTAGATTTCATTCGATTATCAAGGCACTCTATTTAAATAGGATCCGATCAAGTGATCCATGACCATATGAATATCTTCGACCGGGCCATATTCACCCTTCGCTGTTTCAACATGCACTAGTATATCAGACAACTGACCTAGTTTCCCGCCATCAAAGCCAGTCAAGCCTACAATTCGATTTCCTTTTCCCTTGGCATATTCAACCGCCTTGATCACGTTAGGAGAATTGCCTGAGGCTGAAATCGCCACTACCAAATCACCAGGTTCTAGCAGGTATTCCAATTGCTTAACAAAGATATTCTCATAACCATCATCGTTTGCAATAGCCGTGACGGCAGCGATATTATCTGTCAAACCAATCGCCTTAAACGGCTTCTCCTTTTTACGAGTCCCCACGGCGATATCGTTTACGAAATGCGAAGCTGTTGCTGCACTACCTCCATTTCCTAAAAAGAGAATTTTTTTTCCATTTTCCCTAACCTTTAGAAATTCATTGATTGTGTTACTTATCTCCAAAGTATTAAGCTTTCCGAGTAAATCAGAAAGATGTTGTAGGTAGCCTTCCGCGAACTCCTTTGGTCCGGCAGAATTCTCAAAAATTTTATCGAGCTGGTTCATAACTTAGTATTTCCAATAAGATTCGTTGACTAAAAAAGACTAAACCCTGCCGATTGAAGCGTTTCTTCAATGCATGATTTTATGTTTTGATCTATTTCGATTTCTTTTATTTCTAGTTTGCCAAAATCGCGACAAAGAATGCAAGTAACCTTGCTTCCAGTATTCTTCTTATCCTTTCGTAAATTATCAATAAATTCCGTAATGCTCAATTTGTTGCCGTCAATAGCAGGGAAATTCTTTCTAAGAATACCATTCAGCCGTTCCGCTTTAGGCTTACTTAACAAATCCAAATGCTCAGAGATTCTATTTGCAATTGCCATCCCAATAGTGACGGCTTGCCCATGTTGAATGGTAAACCCTGAGGCAACTTCTAGAGCATGTCCAAAGGTGTGCCCATAATTAAATTTTCTCCGTTCACCCTGATCAAATTCATCCTTCTCTATTACAGTTTTTTTAATCGCTAAGCTTTCTTTTACATAGCTCTTTAGGAGTTCAAAATTGGTAAATAATGAGTCATACTCTTCGAGAATTTTTTTCAAATAGGGTGAACCAGAGTAAACAAAATAGTGAAGCATTTCACCGATTCCAGATTGGATTTCATCTCTTCCAAGAGTTTTTAAGAAATTTAAGTCTACATACACTGAAGAGGGTGGATGAAAAGTGCCAACTGTATTTTTAGAAAACGAAAGGTTAATAGATGTTTTGCCGCCAATACAACTATCTGCAATAGAGAGCAAAGTAGTTGGAACATAATGCCACTCAATTCCTCTCATATATACAGAAGCAGTGAAGGAGACCAAGTCTTGAATAATGCCTCCTCCTAAGGCAACTAACAAATCGTTGCGCTTCAATCCTAGGAAAAGCAGGTGCTCCAATAGATCACCAGCAGCCTTAAAAGTTTTATTCTCCTCAATTGCTTCAATTAAAACCAGGCGTTTCTCGAACAAGCTATGCGATAAAATATTTGGATAAAGTTCTAAAATTTTCCGATCAACTACAACTATAGCACGATTTTCCAACTTTGTATGAAGAAATTGCGTAGGGGAGTTTCCAAACTGAACATGGTAAATTCCTTTGCTAGATGAGACCGAGATTTCCTCAGACATTTACAAAGCCACCATCTACAATCAAATTTTGCCCTGATATGTAAGTATTTGCTTCACTACATAAATAAAGAACAGCGCTGGAAATATCACCGACCTCGCCTAAGCGACCAGCAGGAATCCTGGATGCCAATTCTTCTATTTCCTCTTTAGAAAGATTTTTCTTAGTTAGGTCAGTCAGAATGAACCCAGGTGAAACGGTGTTAATAAGAACATTGTATTTTGCAAACTCGATAGAAGAAGTAACTGTCAGACCGTGGATTCCGTATTTTGTGATCGTGTACGCAGATCTTTTCTCGCGACTGATTTTCCCAAATATGGAAGAAATGTTGACCACACGACCAAAATTTCTTCTCCTCATTCCAGGTAAGACTAATTGAAGCAATCTAAATGGACCTTCCAGGTTCACCTTTAGCATGTCTTGCCAGTCTTTAAAAATTACGTCTTCAACTTTATTAATTCGATTAATACCAGCGTTATTAACCAAAATATCGATAGTCATATCTGAAATGGTTTCTAAAAACTCATTAGTAGATAATTCAGAGCTTAAATCAAGTGGTAAATACGTAAGACAATTATGCAAAGAAGCAGAGATTCCCAAATTGCTAAAATTCGGTTTTTGACCTGAGGTTCCAGTTACAAACACCGTTGCCCCCGAATTGAGTAAATCCTGAGCAATCTTCAAACCAATTCCACGAGTTCCCCCAGTAACCAAACAGACCTTTCCACCAAATTCAATCTTCATACTATTCCGTAGCGGCTCGCCCAAGAGGAATCTGCCTTGTATATTGAATATACAAGCTCCAAAGTCTTGCGACCATCTGCGATAGACCCAGTTGTGATTACCCTGTCATTAACGATGCAATCTGCAAACTCATTAATTTCGTCTCGCCACGAATTATCTTCCAGATAATTCACTCTTTCTTCTCGTGGGTTCCCAAAAGCTTCAGTTTTACTATCAAATATTCTTAATATTTCCTGTCCGTAGGATTTAGTACCTGAGAGGATACCCTCTAAAACCAGAGCTCCTCCAGTCAAATTGATCTGAAGATTAAATTGATGACGCCATTCGGTAGCACTTGAATGAAGTTGCCCAATCACACCGCTTTGAAAAAGAATAAGTGCAAATGCATTGTCCTCAACATCGAAATTCCAATAAGAATTCGAAACAAAACTTTTAACTTCCTGAATGTTTCCTCCAAATAAACGCATCAAATCGGCCATATGGATCCCTTGATCAAGAAGTATTCCACCGCCGGCAACTGACCTATCGCTTCGCCATTCGTTCGCAAATCGCACCAAAACAGACTTACCATAAACACCGCGCATACTCAGCACTTTTCCAAGTCGGCCACTTTGAACTATTTGCAACGCTTCCTTTACAGAGTCATGATACCTATGATTGAATCCGTATTTTAATTTTAAATTAGGTGACGCATCTAAAATTTTTTCAATATTACAAAGCTCTTCCGGGCTTCTGGCTGGAGGTTTTTCACAGAATACATGCATTCCTTTGCCTAAACCCAACTCCGTTGCATGAGCTGCTGCATCGTTAGTTAAGGCCACAAACAAGACGTCGAGATCTTCTTTATTGATCATATCCACATAATCAGAATAGACTGCAGTATTACCGGAAAGATTTGCCAACTGCTCTTTATTTCTGTCGCAGACAGCTACAGTCAGAAAATTCTGATTTCGATCGATCCATTCTCTACGCCTTTTGCCTACAATCCCATACCCGGCTATACCAACTTTCAATTTACTATTCATTTGCTTCCTACCTAAATGCGCCTGTCAGCCCATACAGTTACAGGTGCGCCGTCGGCACCTTCTATAAACCAAGGTGAAATTAAAACTCGATCAAATAAAGTTGAACTATCGAATCTTGATAAATCCATATCTTCAATCGGCAGGATAGGTTTTTCGTTCATTAAGAAAGCTTTATGAGCGATTCTGCCTCTCGGCCGATCAGAAAAACTGGAGATTGAAATCAAATCAAAACCCAAAAAGCGCACCATAGGAAACCGTTCTCTTAGGAAATCGGCAACATCTTCCGAAATCCCGGGAGAATTCTTGGAGTATTCTACGGACCCCCTACGGGAGGACCAGCCGGTACTTAGAAGCAAAATTTCAATCTCTTCGGCTGAAAATGCTAAGTCCTCAGGCAATCCTTGCAGATATTCAAGGACTGTTTGTTTATCAATCCATTGACCAGGCTGGGGCAGTTTATTAAATTTTATTAATAAACCATTAGAGCAAGTCCAAAAATCTGGATTGTAATCAGTCAATTTCTTACCAAATTCATCGAAATGGAAAGGAGCGTCAATATGAGTCCCGGAGTGATTCGATAGCTTCAAGAACAGCGAATTCGATGAGTCACCTCTCGCTATGGAGCGATCCAGGGAAATCGAAGGCGGAATACCTTCGCCATATGCAGGCGTAAAAGAAGATAAAGAATAAGATAGAAGTTCCATAGAATGAATTTCGATAAAAGCAGAAATTATCTATTTATTGGAGCTAAACCAAATAGAAGAAATTCAGAATAAAGTATCATGCAATTTTACTTAATCCAAAAATCGCAGACTGTCCCATTGCCAAAACTGCCTCCGCAGCATTTCCGCCGATATGTGGAGTGACCATTAGGTTTGGTAATGCCAACAACTCAGCATCCTCGGGCGGCTCCATATTAAAAACATCCAATGCAGCTCCTGCAATCCCCTTACCTTCTGCGAGACCTGCACCGATTTTTAATGCATTCTTAAGATCCTCTTCGTTCACAAGCGGTCCCCGAGCCGTATTGATTAGAAATGCATCTGACCTCATTAAAGAAAGCGTATGCGAATTTATTATTGTACGAGTAAGTTCCGTTAACGGCACGTGAAGAGTTACAAAATCAGATCCTCGTAGGAGCTCCTCCAGAGAAACTTGCTTTCCTCCATATAGAGGGGCAACAAAAGATTTATCCACTATGTCAGCAACGAGCAACTTACAATGAAATGGCTGTAATAATCTGGCCAAATCTTCCCCGATAAAGCCAAATCCTACAATCCCGACAGTTCTACCCGAAAGAGTTCTCCCGCCATTCTTATTCCAAGTGCCCGATTTCAGAGAATATCCCGAAAAAAAAACGTTTCGAGATAAGCCCAAAAGAAAAGCCAAGGAAAGTTCGGAAACCGAGCGACGATTTACTCCGCCAGTCCAACCTAAATGAATGCCCAATTCGCTGCAGCGACCGGTATCAATATTATCTAAACCAACGCCGAATTTGGAGATAGATTTCAATTTATCCAAAGAATCCAATAACTCTCTTGAAATCCGCTCTAGGCCAACGATCGCTGCATCAGAATCACTTAGGAATTCATAAAGATCCACTCCTGAAAGCTGCCTTCCTTCCGAATTTAGCTGTATAATTGCAGAAGGGAATGTCGCTCTCAACTCGGACACTAATTGAGCATGCCGAGAAAAAGTAGCAGAGGTAACTGAGATTTTTCTATACTTTTCCAATTCCTTAGTTCGGGGCGTAAATTCCAATACTCTGGGCATAGCTTCGCCCCCTGAGTCCCATATCGTTTGAAACGAGTTCATGAAAATTCTAGTCCGAAGATGTGTCAAGAATTTCGTTCAAGAGTTGAACGAATGAAAAATATCCCATGCGGGATAAAAAATCACCCCGCAAGAATGAATCTGGTAGGAGCTCCTACGGGGCCAAACCCGAATTTCTGCTTGTAAAACTTAGATTTTTCAGATAAAGGCCAAAAACCGGCGCGGCGGTACCCGCCTCCAGCCCCCCGCCCACTACAGGGTGGGGCCAATTCCACGTTCACACCAAGCACTTGCACCCACCAACTGCCAAATTTTTCCGAAAAAGGTTGAAACTTTTTTCAAATTTGGCACTCTAATTATCTGAGTGCCAAAAGGAGAAACTCATAATGAAACCACAATTAGATTTATTCAACGAATTTCGCAGAATACAAAACCAGTTTCATAATCTATTCGATCCGACCTGGGAAGTAGGTCGAGCCTACCCAGCTCTCAATGTATATTCGGACCAAGATAAAATCACTGTTACCGCAGAACTTCCTGGTCTGGCTCCAGAGGATCTGGATATCACGGTCGCCCACAATGTACTTACCATCGCAGGAGAAATCAAAGAAAGGGACGAAGACGATGGACTAAAAGCCCGCAAACTAGAGAGATCGAGAGGAAAGTTTAAACGGACTCTCGAACTTCCACTTGCTGTGGATTCCGAAAAAGTGCAGGCAAACGTAAAAAAGGGAATTCTAACCCTGGTGCTTCCAGTGCTCGAAAGCGAAAAACCTAGAAAAATTCGCATCGAAGCAAAGGCTTAAGGAGGAAGAAATGAGCACATCAGATTTAAAGAAACAAGAAACCAAAGCCCAGAACATTTCCGAAACAAAGTCGGAGGTTACCAGGGAAACGACCGGAAACAAACCGACTTATACACCTTCAGTAGATATCTATTCTAATGATGACAGACATCTCTTAGTCTTGGATCTGCCGGGAGTAAAGGAAGGTGATCTGGAAATTACCTTGGACAAAGACGAACTACTCATTTACGGGAAAACGACTCTTCCGGAAACAACTGGAGAGTTAAGATACTCCGAATACAGACCGGGAAATTTCCGAAGATCTTTCATTCTTTCTGAACCAGTAGAGGAAGAAAACATCTCCGCAGTTTTGAAGAATGGAGTCTTGAACATCTCTTTGCAAAGGAAGAAGTCACAGCCTCGAAAAGTAGAGATTAAAACTACGGACTAAAAAAAGCCGGTCCGGATAAAAGTTTGTTTCTGTAAGAAATTGGTAAAGCTTTCACTATGCAGATACCGGAGATCTTAAGGGTCTCCGGTTTTTTTTTGTCTTTACCTTAAGTTTACTCCCCTTTCCTTTGAATCATGAAAACCACCGGACTATTGTTTCTCTCAAACTTATTCATGACCTTCGCCTGGTACGGACATTTGAGGTTTTTCCAGGAACTCCCACTTTGGAAAACGGTAATTCTAGCTTGGGGAATTGCATTCTTTGAATACTGCCTCATGGTTCCTGCCAATCGGATCGGATACACGGAAGACGGTTTCTCCGGGTTTCAGTTAAAGATCCTACAAGAAGTGATTACGATAACGATTTTCATAGGATTTGCGATATTGGTATTAAGAGAGAAACTAAAATGGAATCACGCAGTTAGCTTTATACTCATTCTACTTGCAGTTGTATTCGCTTTTTATGATAAGAAGTAATTCTTCTTCGAACCGAAGGGCTAAGGTTAAAGGCGAACTGACTCACCTCGGTCCAAGAATATTACAATAGACTAATAATCCCTTTTCTTAACTCTTCCGGGCTCGTACCACTCGGGTATGCAGCAAGAATCTTCCCCTGCTTTGAAACCAGATAGATAAGAACAGTATGATCCACGCTATAACCTCCCTCTAAACTTGGCGCAGAAACTTTCTTGGAGCGAGCCCCAAAACCAATCTGCATTGTTTCCAGGAGCTGCTTCTTTCCAGTCATTGCTACAAGTGCTTTTCCAGGAAACCTCTCCACGTACTTTTTCATGACTTCCGGAGTGTCTCTTTCCGGATCGACACTGATAAACACCGGACGTACTTTACTTTGTTCTTGTGGATTCAAATTTTGGTAAGCGATCGTGATGTCGCTTAAAGCCAACGGGCACATATCAGGACAGTGCGAAAATCCAAAATACACTACGAACAACTCGCCGTTCAAGCTGCTCGGAACCAGGTCCTTGCCTTCTTGATCCGTAAGTTTTACACTGCTCCATTCCGGAACGAAAACCTCGGACGAATCACTGCTCTTCTTGAAGTAATTGACTCCGAACCAACCGATTGCAAAGCCGAAGAGCAGCAAGCTAGCTGTCGCCAATAGCTTCGGTTGAAATATTTGCCTCAAATTCCTACGATCCAACCCATTGCTCCACTATCGGCCATATGAGTTTGATGCGGATGGAACATATATCGACCCCGCTTCTTTAAAGTGAATTCCACTACGACTCTCTCGGTTTGGCCCAAGGTGACTACGTCAGTATGATCGTCGGGAACTTTTCTAGTGCCGGTCCTAAAAACATCAAATGTCTGAGAATGCAAATGAAAAGAAGCGACCGGGTCATATTCAGTCATATTAGCAATATATAATCTTATTTTCTTTCCAACCGGTACCTTGATCGGATATCGATCGTAGAATCCTGCGATTCCGTTCCAACAATAGATATCGTTTTTACCTTTTTCTTTCAGATCCCAGCCGGAAAGGATCAGCATAAACTCATAAGCAGGAGATCGCCCTCCTGGAGGGTCCACGATGAAGCCTCCATACAATCCTTTCGCCATATGACTGCTAAGCGGGGGAACATGACAATGGTAAGGATGAAAACCAGCAGGACCGGCTTGGATTTTATATACTTTTTGGTCCCCCGGTACAACCGGCTCCCAACCGTCTTCCCCAGGATCGTGACTTCCATGGAAATGGATGGAGTGCGGATGGACAGAGAGATTCCGAAAAGTCACTTCCATCATTTGGCCTTCTCTAGCTCGAAGCACAGGCCCCGGGACCAACCCATTAAAAGTCCAAGCGTCTACTACAGTGTTATGCGCCACTGTAAGCGGCATTTCTAGAATACTGATATCAGATTTGACTAAAGAACCGGATACCGGTTTCGGGAGAGAAGAATGCAATTCCATTCTGGATAAGAAACTCGGATCCAGTTGCATGGGAGGATGCACCATACTACCGTAGGAATTCCCTCCGGGCTGTCCGGGGGCGCGAGTACTTGCGCTGATTCCTACGGTTCCAGTCGGTCGCAGTTCACAAAGTGCACCTTCCTTTCCGTCCCCTGTGGCGCGGGAAATGCCCGCACCGGCAACAATTCCGGCTCCACCGATTCCCATCCACCGTAGAAATTGCTTTCGATTCACTTTAGTTACCTGGTTTGCCCGACTCCGAACGCCTCAGTATATTAAAATTTTGCGATAGAAGTAATGAGAATGATCAATACTAATAGTCCAAATCCGCCGTATACCAAAACATTCTTCGCCCAGCTCGGAATCTTGGAACCGCCCGCAGCATGATAAGCTCCTGCGCCGAGTAATGGCAGAAGCAGGATTGCGACAGTCCATAAGCTCCCTTGTTTCGGAGTAATATCTTCTCTCTTGGAAAGATCTAACAACGCAAGTGGTGCCCATAAAGTGAATAATATAAACGGAACATAGTATCCGTAAAAGTTAAACAGTAGCGCAAAAAAACCGGGTGTGCTTACTTCTGCCATTGAATTTCTCCTCTTAATTCCTTTGGTACTTCTACTGTACCTAAAATTCGTAATGTTTGAATATTGAATATTTTCCTATCCGTAACTCTATCCGATTGTCTTCGGTCCAACCCCATTCATAAGTGAAATTCCGGAGTAAATTCCGAGTAAGAAAATCGCCCCGATTCCAGACCAAACCAAAGTCAGACGGAACCATTTCGGAAGCTGGGATTTTCCTGCGAGTAGGTAAGCACCTGCTCCTATGTACGGAACAAAGGCGATTCCGGCTATCCAACCAAAATATTTCTGGGAAACCAAATCCTTTCGACCTAACAAATCGAACAGGGATATGGAAGTCCAACAAACATACATCATGAAAGGCAACAGATACGCTACGATATGAAAGACAAGTCCGATAAAAGTAAGCGGCTTGATCAAACCGATCGGGCCAGTCGATGCAGAAGAAGTCCTCCGAACTGAAGCGAGCACCTTATCCGTTTCTGCAGGAAGTTTTATATTCTCTAAATCTAATTTAAAATCTTGGAATGGATGCACCGCGACTTTTACAGGTGCACCGGCTCCTCCAGGCATATTTTCCATCGGACCTGGAATCGGCTGCTCCTTGTAATTTCCACTCGGATAGGTTCCATCTGCGGCATCCACCATCATAGAGAATGCACCGATCATAAACGAAAGATCACCGCCTAGCGGAATTCGAAGCGCCGAATTACATCCGTTCAACTGCTCGAGTAAAGCAGGAAGGATCGTTTGGTATTTATTTCCCTGAAAGCAATTGCCTATGCTAATCGGTCCCGCGAGCAAAATGTCAGCTTTTCCTGAATTGTAGACTACGTTATTCTCAATCTTATTTTCGTGAGATAACCAAATGTTTTCATCCAAATTCGGTAATATTACAATACCATTATTTACGTGATCTACTACCACATTGTTCTTAACGATATTTCTGAGTCCGCCCGCGAGCAAGATTCCATTTCCGAACGAAGGATATTCCAGCGCGGAGATAGGCGCCTTCGGGTTATTGTTGCTATATACCAAGTTACCTATAACAGTCGTTTCTCTCTCCGGAGGAAGGAGTTCCCTATCCAAAGTATTCGGAGCAATTCCTACGATATTATTCTTCCAAACTGAACCTATAATATAAAGTTCCCCGCCGGAATTCGTTCCGGAATAACCTAGAGCGTTATTCTCCGAAACAACATCATACAAAATCGCGTGGCAAGGATAACATTGTCCGACGTAAATCCCGGAATCCGGAGAACCAGATGCATAAGAATGTTCAAAGACTCCATTATGAGAATCGAATGCATAAATTCCGTAGTCGCCGTTATTGTAAGCGGTCAAATAAGAAGCTCGATAGCCAGTGACCCCGGTCCAAAAAAATCCGTTGAGAGTAGCGTTACGCGCAGTCATGTTCTCTACGGCAACTCCGTCAGCTCCCACAACCATGACACCGTTTCCTCTTTGAAACTGTCCGTCTATGATCACTTTATTTCTGTCTGTTCCTCGGATCGTAATCGAAGGAGTAGTAACTACGACTTCCTCGTAGTAAACGCCCGGTTCCACCAGAACCATATCCCCTGGTTGAGAAGCATCTACAGCATTTTGAATCGTCGG
Organism: Leptospira perolatii; assembly: GCF_002811875.1. GTDB lineage: Bacteria > Spirochaetota > Leptospiria > Leptospirales > Leptospiraceae > Leptospira_B > Leptospira_B perolatii. The sequence continues at coordinate 82,371 of NZ_NPDZ01000007.1, read as the reverse complement.
ATACTGTCCCGGAACTCTTCGAGTAGTGCCTGAGTATTTCTCCACGGACTTCCAAGTTTTTCCGAATCGTGCAGCAGAATTATAGGCAACATCTCCGACGATAATATCTCCCACCATTCCGCTTTTGCCATCTGGAGATGCGTGGAAGGAACAATAGTAGGGAAAAATTCCTTCTTTTGGATAAGTTACTTTTACCTTGGTTCCTCGAGCCATCGCTAATTGGCCGAATTCCTTTTCAGTGGACCAGGATTTATCGACTGCAATCGCGTTATGCGGATTTCCCCCCGCGTTCACAAATTCGATCGTCCCACCGATAGGCACTCTGAGTACCGGAGGAGCAAATGTATTGTCGGTCATCAGGATATGTGCAAATCCGTCCGGACTCTTTTCCCCTTCTTTTCCACCGCAGGCGGCTACGATTCCGCCAGCTAGGATTCCGAAAACAAAGAACAAAGACCAGGATACAAGGCGAAGGTTCCACCAGCTAATCTTCATTAATTCTCCTCATTGTACGAAAATTGGAAGAAAACTTCCGAACTACTCTTTTATGAGCTTTTGCTCACTTTTCAAATTTTAAGGAAATGCGAATCGCCGGCAATCCATTTTCCAATTCGGAATTTCGAATTATCGTTATGAAACGCGCGGACAAAATACAGACCGGTCAATCTTATTCCTTTTTCTCCACTTGGAAGCAATCCTTTTTCTAACCTAGGAAAATCCCTTGCTTGGAACCAGGCTCGTGCTGCACTGTCCCACGAACTTAAAAAAGAACGGTTTTCAATGAATTATTTCACTGCTGTTTTCCAAGCCGATCCCAAGGAAATGCCCTCCTTAAACGGGATCCGTGGCATTGCGATTTTTATGCTGATGTATGTCCATATGTTCGTGTCACTGCGTCACAGAGTCTCTCACGACAATTGGCTGTTTGCAAATTTTCTGGAAAACGGTTCCTCATCCATAGATATGTTCTTTGTTTTGAGCGGCTTTTTGATCGCGGGTCCGTTGTTAAGAGAACTCTCTAGAAAAGATACGATCGACCTGAAATCATTTTACCTAAAAAGGACGCTTAGGATTTTTCCGCCCTATTATGCTTTTTTGGCGATTCAATATTTTCTGGTTCTGCCAGCAATCGCTAAGTCTTCGCCTGTTGTTGCTGCAAACATTGAAACCGTAAAAAACTTCGTATGGGCCGATTTCTTTTATGTGAGTAATTATTTTCCGAAATTGATCGTTCACGGCTGGTCTCTTTCTTTCGAAGAACAGTTTTATCTAATGTTACCTGCCTTTCTATTATTGGTGTATCGGAAGGTGTCCGAAAAATACAGGTTAGCACTGCTACTTTCCTTGGTACTCGGGCCTTTGCTCTATCGGCTTATTTATGTGGCCACAGTAATTTCTGCGGTGACCCCGAATGAAGGAACTCTTCTCTACACGACCAGAATTTATTATCCTTTAGAAGGACATTTGGATTCGATTTTGATCGGGGTAACGATCGCGCATATTTATTTCAACAAGCCGCAATGGGTTCAAAAAGTGCTGACCGATCCGAAATGGTACAGAGGATTTCTGACTCTTTCTCTCGGATTGATCATCAGTTGGACTTTCCTATTCAACGAGTATTTTGATCGAGTAGGAGGAATGATCCTGAGATTTGCGGCATTTTCATGGGCTTGGGGAATTCTTTTAATCTTGAGTTTAAAAGAAAACACTGTGCTTCATAAAGTGCTTTCGTGGAAAGTCTTCCGACCGTTCGCAAAACTTTCTTACTGCGCGTATATCATTCACTTGGTAATCATGATGCCTTTTTGCACAAAAATCTTCGGGACTACAAGACCGATTCAGATGTGGGAAATAATGGCTTGGTTTATCCCGACAGGCTTGGTAGTTTTCTTTTTCGCATATTTCTTCCACCTATTGACTGAAAGGCCTTTTTTGATGCTGAAAGATTATATATTAGAAAAAAAGAAACTATCTTCCATTCCGAAGGAAGCCGCTACCTAAAAGAGATGTTGCGAAACTAGGAAAAACGAGATACGAAGAAATGCTCAAGAATGTGGGTGAGATTATTTTTTCTTACCCGCAATCCCGATTCCTGTCCAAGCGGTAAACAAAGATAAGACTGGAGAAAGCAGATTCAAAAATGCGTATGGCAAATACGCAACTGTAGGAACTCCTAAAGCCAACGCCATAAAGGAGCCACAAGAATTCCAAGGAACTAAAGCAGATGTCATGGTTCCGGAATCTTCCAGAGCCCGAGAAAGATTTCTAGGGTCTATTTCCTTTCTAGAATAAGCTTCTTTGTACATCTTCGCTGGAACCACGATCGCAAGGTATTGGTCGGCGCAGAGCAGGTTTACACCAAGACCAGTCATGACAGTGCTAGTCAGAATGCTTCTTCGAGACTTTGCAATTCTCAAAATAGAATCCGCGAACTTTCGGGTCATTCCCCCTCCTTCCATGGTTCCGGCATAGAACATCGCAGAAATGATCAACCATACAGTGGGAAGCATGGAAGACATCCCGCCTCTGGACAAAAGATTATCCAGAATTTCCTGGCCGGTCTTGACCTTGGTTCCCATTGATGCAGAAATCAAAACCGATCGAAACGCCTCTTGGGAGTTTTCCCAAAAACTCAAATCACTTTTATAAATTCCATCCTGCGTAATTACTGCAAGAGCAGACCCGGAGACGATTCCGAAAATTAGCGCCGGAATCGCTGGGACCCTTAAGTATATTAAGAAAAAAGTAAGAAACGGAGGTATTAACAAATACCATCCGATCTGAAAGGAAGTCCTTAAAGAAGAAATCACAGGTTGAATCGTACCGGAGCCATCCACCGTTCTCTGGCCGAATCCAAGTATAATAAATAGCACCAAGCTTATCAAAAACGCGGGCAAGGTTGTAATTGCCATATTTCTAATATGAGAAAGCAAAGGCACTTCCGTAATGGAAGAAGCTAGGTTCGTAGTCTCCGAAAAGGGAGATAGTTTATCTCCAAAATAAGAACCGGACACGATCGCTCCGGCGACAATTCCCAAAGGGATTCCCATCCCGGCACCTACTCCCACTAAAGCAACTCCCACAGTTCCGGCGGTAGACCAAGAGCTTCCGGTCGCTAGTGAGACCACTGAAGTCAGAATCAACACAGAGGGCAAAAATACTTCAGGTCTCATTAATTCAAGCCCCCACACGATGAGCGCGGGAACGATTCCGGAACGAATCCAGATCCCGATCAAAGCACCGATCAGTAAAAGGATCAGAATCGGAGAGATAATATTTCTCATCGATTCCACAATGGAATTTTCTATTTCTTCCCAAGGAATTCCCCGGATTTTGGATATCCCAGCGGAAATTGTACCCGCAGTAAAAAGAAGAATTTGTGCCGGTCCGTCAGTGATTCCTTTTCCGAATACGAATCCTGCAAACGAAAGAGAAATTACCAGAAAAAGTAAAGGAAGCACTGATACGAATAAGCTGGGGGTGGAATTCTTCATATCGGAAAATCCGAAGGTGGATTTGACCTGATCCGAATTCTATTTCCTTTATGCGAAAACGAAAGACCCAAAGAATGCAAGGCCTGCCTTTCCATTCCCAAAGATTCAAACAAATCCGGATTCTTGCCTTCTATGAACTCTAAGAAAATTCTATCATCGACTCCATAAAGTTTGTCACCTAACAACGGGTAGCCGCTCGAATACAGAGTTGCGCGGATCTGGTGCAGTCTACCTGTTTTCGGCAAACATAATACTTTCGAATATATTTTTCCCTGGTGAATTCCGGTTTTGATCCTACGAAATTTAGTTTCGCAAGTCTCCCATTCTCCATTGGAACGACCGACCTTTTCCATCTCCAAATTTGGATCCGAGGCAGAATAGAATTTCCTTTTCTTTCTTACCGAGGAAGAAGGATCCGGACCAATGAATCCGTAGGATCTGAAAGAAATCGGAAATTCTCCCCAGACCAATGCTAAATAGATTTTCTTCACTTTTCTATTTGCGAAGTAGTCAGAAAGCTCCGAGGAAATCTTGGGATTTTTTCCAAAGAGCACGATCCCCGAAGTTTCTCGATCCAGTCGGTTTACTAAGTAAGGTCTATCAGAAATTGTAGCTAACAAATCTACTAAATTATTCTTTCGGTATCGTCCTGAAGCGTGCACAGGAAGATCTCCGGGCTTATCTATTGCAAAGAATTCGGGATTTTCATAGATCAAAATAAAATCTGATCTGACAGGAGGTTCTTCGGAGATTTCTGAATAGTATTCTACGATATCTCCTTCCTTTACTAGGCAAGAAGCCTTTTCGATTTTTTGATCCACCGAGATCTTGTTTTGATCTATAATTTTTTTCCATCCGGATCTAGAATAATAGGTAAAACGACTCGCGAGAAACTGATCAAGCCGAACTCCGGCCTCTTCTTTTTTTACTATGGATCGAAGTACTTCCCGAGGCGCACTTTGCAAATTTTCAGAGATCAGATCGGTTCCTCCGGAATCGAGTCTAAACTTTCATCGATTTGGCTGTTCGTGCCGCTCTCTCCCATCAGATCCATAGAATCCATTTGGCTCGACATTGACAGGTCCATGTTCGATCCATCGTTAGAAGACATTTCCGTTGCACCTTCTTTCATTTCGGCTTCAGGTGCCTGCTCGCCTTCACCCGGTCCTAGATTCGTATCTATGTATTGTTTCAGGACATCGGACTCTCTCTGGTTTAGGTTGAAAAACTGGCATCCGACTCGGAACAATTTATCCGTATTCGTGATATTTCGAATTACGGCTCTGAATGTTCCCTTCAGTTCTTTATTAAAATATAAGTCGAAGAGCAATGTCTCCCCGCTGGCAAAGCTTCTAGAAAAAAAGATAGATTGAGGATGAAAGAAACCGAGACCGCTCCTGCTGATGTCCTCGACCATACACTTTTCCTTTGATTCTTGAAAGAATCCGGATCCGATTATTTCCTTAGAAATCCCCGCCGACACCAGGCTGATCTTGTTGTAGTCTTCGGTATTCATAGGTTTTTCGGAAAGTACCTGAACATATCCTAAAGGAGTATAGTTTTTATATCTAATGAGTACTGCGATCTCGGAGACAAATCTAGATTCTAACTTGTTCAAAGAAACCAGCTTGGTGTATTCTTCTATCGGAACAAATTTCGGTCCCGCTCCCCCGGATTCTTTTTCTCTTCGATCCGTTACAAAAATCGACTGTTCAAAGTTGTACATGACTCTGAGTCGATTGTCCATGCGGTCTGAAAAATACACCAATGAATCCGGATACACTTCCTGAAGTTTTTTCGCGTGCTTTTGCACGATCTCGTCGATCGCCTTAGGCACGAATCCCAAGGACCTGCGCAAATGTAGCTGATTGATAATGTTGGTAAGGGTGATTTTTTCTCCGCCACTCTCCAACTCCAAACGCCCTTGCGCACGCTTTGCCGCAGTGATCTTTATAGCTTGGATCCGAAGCAATTCAAGATTTGTGGATTCATTCCTGCCTGCGACCGTAAACACAGCATGAAAAAAATGTTGGTTGTGAGTCAGAAATAAAGTTCTGATTTTCTCTGGGTTAGCTGCTCCCGGAATATGGGCCAATAAATAGACATTCTCCTTTGCACCTACAATTTTTACAGGATAGGATCTGCCTTTTATTTCTACGTAAACAGGAAGGCGAGTAAATAGTGTCTGAAGTATTTTACCTAGCGCTTCTGTCTCTTTTACAATTTGATCCAAATTTCAGAAACCTCACACAAATCCTAAGGTTATAGCACCGACCGAGGCAGAAATCCTGTTCTTCTTTCGAATCCCTGCGAATCTATTTCTATTTTTATTAATTCTAAAAACCCGAGTTTACACCAACTTTTCGAGTTGGAAAGAAAATTCCAAATCACAAATGAATTCCTTTCAGATTTTAGTTGGTTTTGTTTCGGAAATTCTTCGCTTGGAAGCACGAGAAGTGCATTATTTTTCAGTAATGAAGACGCATTAATAGAAAGTATCTATATCAATTTGACAAGAAGGGTTGAGGCTCCGGTTGTTGCTCTTCCATTTCCTTTTTTCGAATAATATGTTCTTTTCGAATGGATTTTAGATTTTCCAGACCCACAGTATTCATCGTTTGCTTGAGTCCTTCCGTATACTGACCGATCAAGTACCTTACGCCGGCAACGCCACCTCCAACGGCAGCGATTGCCATCGGACGTCCCACAAGCACAGTATCTGCACCAAGCGCATGCATCTTAAACACATCAGCGCCGCTACGGATACCTCCGTCCACGCATACATGCACCTTTCCCTGAACGGATTCTTTGATTGCGGACAAAACCCTAGCTGTCCCGGGCATATCGTCTAAGACCCGTCCTCCGTGATTCGAAACTACGATAGCATCCGCGCCTGCTTGAACCGCGAGAAGTGCATCTTCCGGAGTCATTACTCCTTTTACGATAAACGGAAGTTTGGTGAAGGAACGAATCCTCGCAAGTTCGTCGACGGTTCTAGTGACGGATGGAATTTTCTTTTGGATCATAGTCTTGAAATTTACAGCATCTACATCCATTCCAAGTGCCAAGATTCCTTGTGATTCCGCTTCCTGGAATCTTTCTCTCAGCATACCTTCGTCCGCTCTGGGCTTACAAATGAGAATCCCTTGGCCATCGACTTTTTTCAAAGCATCGAGCATGACTAGATATTTTTCGGGACTGGCTCCATCGCCTAACCACGCAATGGTTCCTGAGGCGATACATCCTTCCAACAAAGTGACAGCGAGAGTGAACTCGTCCATCGCACCGTTCATATTGGTGATTGCTCCGGTCATAGGAGCTCCCATAATAGAGGATTGGATCCGGTTTCCCAAAAACTCAGATTCGGTACTGGAAGCGACGTATTCCCGAATGTATCTAGGTAGAATTGCATATTCTTCCAGAGCTTTGATATTGTCTTGGAAGGTGAGCATTCTGCCCACTCCTCCCATTCCAGGAACACCGGAAGCGCAATCAGTACCGTCGCAAACTTTACAGACCCAACAAATTTCTTTTCCGAATCTCTGTCTTGCATTCTGCGCAATTTCTTTGTCCGAAATGGAATACAATTCGTCGGATTGAAACACTACTTTCGATTTTACTTTTTCAAAAATAGATTCCGCGTGGGAAAGATTCTCAGCGGTAATGATCACATGGCCGGTCTTTTCGATATTATTGGTAGGTTCGGGGATGACATCTCCTACTTTATTTAAAATGAATATATCGTTCACGCCCTCGATTTTTTTGGCTTCCTCCACCCCCCTGATCTCGAGCAATTTACCCTTTGGCGCGAGTAACGCCCTTTCGATAGAAACTCTGGTATGAAGCGGCGTAAGATTGTCCGGATCCTCGCCTAACGCAATCAATATGGCAGCTCGGTTTAGGTTGATCCCACTGGATAAAGGAAAAGTGCAAGCAGACATGAATCCGCCAGAAAGTCTGGCTGCGATTTCGCCCACCTTGACTCCGTCAGGAGTTACCTTGATGTCTCCTTTTCCTGCACCTCTCGTAATTCCAAGGGCTTTCATTCCTCGAAACATCACCTCTTCGACCTCTTTCAAGACCGAAAGCGGCAAGGCAGAAGGCATATTGTGACCCATTTCGATAAAATACGGTTCTCTTTCTATGATTCTATCTGCGATTCCGGTAATCGCATAGTTGCCGTCCCAGGTCAAAGCATCCACTGACACTTCGGGTCCTGGCATGTATTCTTCCAGAATCATCTCTCCGGTCGGAGAATATTTTTTTGCGTGCTTGAACGCTGCCTGTAGCTCTTCTCTATTTCCGACCTTTACAACTCCGCGTGCTCCCATATTGTCTGCTGGCTTCATAACCAGCGGAAATTTTAGGAACTCCAGCGCATCTCGAGTATCTTGTATGCTCCAAACCGCGGCAAATCCCGGAATCGGAACCCCAGCCTTTTTCAATCTTTCCCTCATCTTCACTTTGTTAGATGCAGCTTCCGCATCCACAAAACGAATTCCAGGAAGATCGAGTGCATTCGAAACAGCAGCGACTGTCATGCTTGCGTCGGTGCCTGCGGTAATGACTCCGTGGATCTTGATCGTCGAAGAAAGCTTCTTAGTCTCCCTGACCATTCCTTCTATATCCTTGGTAGACATCACAAGTGGAATATCACAGATTTTTAAACCGGGAGCTTCCGGATTCATATCTGCTACCACGGTTCGCAACTGCATCGTCTTTGCGGTTTGGATAATGGGAACTTGAAGCAGTCCACCACCCACAATCAGAATGGTTTTTCCAGAGACTTTTTTACTCACAAAACCCCGAATGATTCAGCTACGAGAAAGCTGAAGCGCTTCTTCCTCGCTTGCTTCTTTTTGGAAAAGTTGAACACTTCCTTTTTGGATGATTCCTCCGGCCAAAAGATAGTCTCCGTCCGATGGATAAAAGACCGCGGATTGGCCCGGAGCGACGCCCTTGACATCTTCCAAAGGACGCACTAAAAGAGAATTTTCTTGTATTAGAACTTTTGCACGTATTGGAGTGGAACGATATCTGACTTGGACTCTACATTCTATCTCCTTTCCATCTTTCAAAGGTTCCCATGCTTGTAGATTCACGTCCTCTACTACAAAAGAACGTACCAAGGTTTCTCCGTCTTCTCCCAAGACTACAGTACCATCATCCTGAATCGAAACTACGTATAGAGGCTTTTTCCAGGCGATTCCCAAACCTTTTCTCTGGCCTATGGTGAAGTTTTCCTTGCCGGAGTGCTTGCCTATGATTCGTCCGTCTCTCAAACGGAAAAAGCCAGGAGTAAACTCCACATTTTTCTTATTTAGAAATTTGCGATAATCGTTTTCTGGGATAAAACAGATCTCTTGGGATTCGGGCTTTTCTGCGACAGGAAGTCCCATCTTTTTTGCGATTTCTCTGACTTGAGGTTTGGTCATTCCACCGAGGGGAAAAACTACATTCTTTAGATTTTCTTGGGACAGACCATACAAATAGTACGCCTGGTTTTTCTTTTTATCCACAGCGTCTGCAATCGCATAACGACCGTTATGTTCGATGACCCGCGAATAATGGCCGGTAGCGATCTTGTCTATTCCCAAAGCTTTTGCTTTTTCGAACAAAGAACCGAACTTTACGAAAGTATTGCACTCTACACAAGGATTTGGAGTTTTTCCGTCTTTGTAATCGTTCACAAATCGATCGATCACTTTCTCTTGGAACAATTTCTCCATCTTGATCACATAGAACGGTATATTTAAAGAAAGACCTACATCCCTCGCGTCTCGAATATCTTCCGGAGAACAACAGGATTTTTTTGTGGTATCGCAGGAAGGTGCCTCGTATTCCCAAGTACGAAGATTGACGCCTATGACCTCGTAGCCTTCTTCCATCAAAAGGCCGGCGGTCACAGCACTGTCCACCCCCCCGCTCATGGCAACGATGATCTTTCCTAGGCTCATTGCTGTTCCTTTGTTCCCTTTCCTACTATACCAAGAAGGTTCCGTTTGGTGTCCAAAAGAATTCGAAAGTTTTCCAGCCAATTCCTACCTAGAATTCCCCGAATTCCCTTGTTAGGATCTTTAGATACGATTTGTGTAGGAATTCCACCCGGAAATACCTCTAGTTTTGGCAGGCAAAACATACTAGAAATTCCGGCAGTATTTTGGAATTCTGTGCAAAAGGGATTTAGGATTTTCGTGACGGCACTCAAAATCCCTCCGCCAAAATTAAAGACTCTCGCGGAGCGACCCGGTTGATACTTAGGCAGCTCCTCTTCATCAAATCCTTCCCAGTCCATTGCGGTAAACTCGGCGCCGGTATCTGCGATCCAAGCTTCTTGGCCGGTTCCTTCTGCTCGCCGAAATAAGAATATGGGCTGACCATGACGGTACGCGATTGGAAATAAATTATTTTCATCAAACCCTGGCGGAATAGAAGAAGTCGGCGAGTTCCAAATAGAGATCCGATCCGGTAATTCGAGTAAAAACACTTCCCCCAAAAAAGCATTCATTCCTAGAATTCCTTGGACAGGCAGTAGTTCGGATGGGAAAGTATGAGAATAAAACTCCGTTTCTTTGATTACCTTGAATCCTCTATGAAATAGTTCCAACACGCAGACCTTGCGTCTGATTCTTTGCCCTCCTCCGGGAAAGCTTAAACTCAAGGCTCTTTCGGAAGAATTCTCTGGAACATATTCGGAATCTATAAAGGAAACATAGGCGCCGGTATCGATTAAAAATCGAATCGGAGGTTTTTGCGGATCCAGGGACAATTCTAAGACTGGCAAATCCTGAACCTTTTTCACTGGGATTCTCAACCAGCTCCCGCCGTCGACAAATTCTAAACGGGCGTATTCGGGCAAACACCCAAGAAGGGAACCAGCACATAAAGTAATTGCGAAAAAGAAAACTTGAATTCGCAGAATGTGTCGAATCAGAATCGGTCCCTGCTTGCGGTAAAATCTACTTCAAAAGAATTTCACATTAATTTCTTAACGCAACGAGTATTTGGACAACGAGTGTAATCTATCACACAATCGCGGTATTCGATTCCGGTCTTCGGGTCTTTGGACTTGTACTCGATAAAACATGAATACGGTGAAAAATCGAATTCTTCCCTTCCTAGAGCGCGGTTTCGAATTCTTCTTCCTAGTTCCGCCTCTTCGATTTGGGTGAGGTAAAAATGGTCCAGAGCGAGCTGTCTTTCCATGCTAGACGCATCGGCAAATCAGACTCTTTCGATTAGGTTTTTACAGCTTGTTTGAAGGTAACCGTCTGATTTTTGCCGGAATGTTTCGCCTCATAGAGGGCTTTGTCCGCCCGCTCGATTAGATCTTTGTTATTTCGATCAGATGTCCAAAATTCCGAAACTCCGATCGACAGAGTGACGTGAAAGTCTGGTCCACCGTTAGGATTCTGGATAGAAGCAGCCTCTACAGCCTTTCTTACCTTTTCTCCCATCTCGAATCCTTTTTGGAGATCGGCACCAGGCATTACCAAACAGAATTCCTCTCCGCCGTATCTTGCCGCGAGATCGTGTTTTCCAGCTGCTTCCAAAAGTTTTTTTGCCACCTCGATCAATACCAAGTCTCCGGCTTGGTGGCCATGAGTATCGTTGAATTTCTTAAAGTTATCCACGTCCGTAAACAGAAGTGCAAGGTGAGATCTTTTTTTACGGCATCTTTCCATTTCTTCTTTCAGTTTTGTCTGAAAGTAATGGTGAACTTTCAAGCCGGTCATCATATCCACCGTAGCCAGTTCATACAATCTAGAATTCTCGACAGCAATTCCGGCTAACGTAGCCAAGGTGGTCAAAAAGTCTCGGTCTTCCTCCATCCATTCGCCCAGGGTGATTTTTTCACCGAGCAATAAAAGACCGTTCACTTTTCCCTTAGCATTTAGAGGAATGATCAAATCACCGCCGATTCTCCGTAAGAAGGATGAATCCGGAGAAATTCCGATCGATTCTTCGACCTGATCCACTGTTACTGCTTTTAGTTTCGTTTCCAAGAATGCAACCAATGGTGCATCCGTCTTAATGCAAAACTGATAATCTTCGTCCGCGACATCAAACCCCTTGAAACTAGGCTCTAGTTCAAAGTGATCCGAATCCGCTTCGGGCGCGAGAAAGATTGCCGCGCTCAAAGTTTGTAATTGGGCTAGACAAATATTTAAAATTGCGTCAATAAGATATTTATAATCAAGTGTGGAATTGAGCGCTTTGCTGATTTCGAGAAGTTGTTTCTGATCGTAAATCTTCTTCTCGTAATACTCTATCATTAGAGGATCGTTATCTTTTCCGATCAAAATAGAATCTCCGAATCTCAATTTGAATCTTTTGCTCTGTTTCGCTCTACCCGTTACATAACGGGCATTCAAGATCCCAAAAAGGAAGTCATCTGCTTCCGGCAGAGTTGAATAAAATCCTCTTCCTATGGGAAATCAAACTCTTTTTACTTTTTAGATTGACTTTTAGCCTATGTGTAGGAAAGATGGTTTTAGACGCCGCGCGGTGGAGCAGCCGGTAGCTCGTTGGGCTCATAACCCAAAGGTCACAGGTTCGAATCCTGTCCGCGCTAGAGTGTCTTTCATTCCTCTTATCCTACAAAACAAGAGATGCGACGTGAAAAATTTGATTTTTCCGTTTTTCTTTTCTCACTGAATCAAAGTTTTTGCAACGGAAATTCCAAATTCGGATTTTTCAGAATCAATCTCAATTTACGCAATCTACTAAATATAAAGAATAGAAAGATTAGATCCAAGGTGTTAGACAAGATGACCCTTTGGATCACTCAGCGCTTGGATCTCAAGTTTCGAATCCAAGCATGACTTCGGTAGGTAACAGAACTTTTCGGTAGATTTAGCGACCTAGTTCTTTGGATCTTTCCGTTGCTCTCTTTACCGCGGAAATTACAGAATGAGAGAAGGCTCCTTGTTCCAAAGCTTCTAATCCTGCGATTGTAGTGCCTCCAGGAGAGGTAACTCTATTTTTTAGAGCTTCTGGATGAGAATCCGGATTAGCTTCTCTTTCCCGAAGGAACAGTTTTGTTGTGCCTAATACAGTTTGAAGAGACAGCTCCAAGGATTGTGCATACGTTAGTCCGACTGAAACTCCGCCTTCCGCTAGAGATTGGATAAATTTTAGCACATAAGCAGGGCCGGATCCTGAAAGCCCAGTGACCGCATCTAGTAATTCTTCCTTAGAGACTTCTAAACAATAAGAGATCGGAGAGAAGATTTTTTGTACTAGTTCGTAGAGCTCTTTCTCGCCAAAATATCCGAGTGCCCCTGCTCCGACTAGAAGAGGCAGATTCGGCATGATCCGAACTACCTGAGAACCAGGAGGGGAAGCATTTCTCAGAGTGTGGGTATCGATTCCAGCTGCGACGGAAAGTATCTTTTTAGATGAATTCAAGCTTTTCAAGATTTTGGAGACTTCGTTCGGTTTGACCGCGAGTATTAGAATTTCTGATTTTTTCAGGAACTCATTCCAATCTGATTCCAAATCTATTTTGGCTTGTTTGGACTGGGAAAGATACGGATCATATCCGAATACTTTTTCTTTTCTCTCCTGCAAGGAGTTATAAATCGCACCACCCATATTTCCACAGCCGATAATTCCGATCGATTCACTCATTTTCTTTCTCCAAAAATAGAGGTCCCGATTCTTAGATAATCACTTCCCTCTTCCACTGCAATTCTATAATCTCCCGACATTCCCATGGATAGCTTTGCATTCGGGGCGTATTCCATTCTAAGAGAGTGCAATTCTTTAAATACTTTTCTAGTCAAGACCGGATCTCCGGAACTCGGTCCCATGGTCATCAATCCTTCCAAGGTACAATATTCAGTAGATATTGAAGATGCTCTTCGCAGAAGCGATTTGATTTCCTCTCTAGAAAAACCAGACTTGCTATCTTCGTCCGTGAGATTGACTTGTAGGAACACCTTCATTTTCCAGCGATCTTTATCTAAGCGCTTCTTTAACTCGTCTAACACACTCGCAGAACCGACTCCATGCGCATAAGAATACAATCCGTTGTATTTCCGGATCGTTCCTGTTTGGACTGGGCCGATATGGTGGAGTACAAAGTCTATACTTGCTCTTCCGATTCCGTGGAATTTTTCGAAGCCCTCTACGATCCGATTTTCTCCGAAATGTACAATCCCGGCCGCCAAGGCTTCTTCTACTTTTTCTAGAGGTTGGTATTTTGAAACAGAGATGATTCTAGGAGGATGATCGGGCCGAAGTGCTTCCACTTCGCTTTTGATTTTTTCGTAATTTTCCTTGATTGCCAATTTTTTACCGAAAATCCGCTGGAAGTACGACCAAGGTAGCTAATTCCTTTTCGATCTTCTTTTGAGAGTACGAATTTGATTTTCCAATCTTTCCACTCTCCTTTCCAAGCTCATTCTTTTTTGTTTTTTATGATGCCGCACTTTCTTTGTCTTGATTCCGAGTCTTTTTTCCAAACGATTTACTCGATTCTCCAACGAATTCAGTCTTCGGTTCCATTTTTTGGAAGTTGGCTCAGATTGGATTTCGGAATAGCGATCCGAACCTGAATCTTTCTCTTCCAAATCGTCTTGGGTTCTCTCCCTGTACTTGGTTTTTTTTTCTTCTGATACGATCGACTTAGAATCGGATTTCTTTCTCTCTTCCGATGTGCGAGAAGTCGCGGAATCTAGTTCAGAAGATTCGACTTCTCTCTCGGAGGATTTTTTGGAAGGAACACCTTCCGATTTCGACTCGGTCTTTTTGGAAACAGAGCTCTCCCTCTCTTTCTCCGGGCCAAGTCCGGGGACCTCGTAATCCAGCTTTGGATTTGTTTTTCGTCCTGAGTCTGCCTCTTTTTCGGATGTAGCTGTTTTCTCGGATCCGCTGCTCGTAGGTTCCGAATCAAAACTTGCGGGCGGGTTCATTTCCTTTCCGGGAGTCACCTGGTCCATGTCCAGGATCACCCTCTCTCCGGGGTTCTGTTCCTCGGCCGCGGTTTGCTTTCCTTTGATCCAGCTCATCACCGAATCCGGATCCCTCACGACAAATACGATCATGCAGGTTAGAATCAAAAAAAGTAAGGCAGTTAAAAGGATCTTAAGATGGTCCCGGCTCATGTGAACGTCCATTGTAAAGTATCGGCCAAGAAAACCCTCGAATTCTGGAAAAAAAGCAGTACTATAAGGAGATCTTTCTTTTCTTCCGAAACAAGTACTGTGACTTTGTGTGCCTTTCCAAACGGTTTTTATCGTGCAATCCTACTTACAATAGTCCTTTTCGTGAGTAATAGCACTTTCCCTGCTCCCGTGTTAAGAGAACAGGATGAAGCAAGCAAGGTTTTGCAATTGGAAAAAGTATTACAAGATTGGAAACATTACAATCTGTTTCTAGTAGATTCCTTCGAAGGGAACAACCTCTGGGAAGTATATCGGGGATATTCCTTTCTGAATCATGTGGAACTAACGTCTCAGGTTCCGAAGTCAGCACATTTTCAAAAAGAAAAGGAATTGTACAAGGATGCTCCCCAGGAAGAATACAGATCCTTATTGATCCATACCTTTTTTGAAAATCCTAAGCACGAACATATTGAGCTCAGGCCCAAGGAACCGATCCGACTCCCTCTCGGAATTCCAACTCGTTTATTTTTCTGGGCGTATTCCTTCAATCATAACGCGGTGATCGAATTGGTACTCAAACAGAGAAAATCCAAAGAGATCATTCTAGAAGTCGCAGACCTTAAGTTTGACGGTTGGAAAAGAATCGAGAAACGATTGGATATTCCAGCTAAGAATATTAAACTCAATCAGTCCCTAAGTTTTCCGATCGAAGTAATGGCAATCCGAATCAAACCGAATCCGTTCCAACCGAAGGGTGAATTCATCGTCTACTTGGATCGAATGGGAATTCTGATTGATAAAAGAGAAGAATCTTACCCTGGCGCAGAGATCAAAGACAATTGGGGTACTGATCTATAAGGAACTCCTTCAATTCCCCCGGCTTTTTAGGATTGAACTGAAAAGTATTCCAATGCATGTAACCCGCGACTTCTACATTGGTTGCATTATCATCTATAAATACGTATTCCCTTTCCGGAAAATCTACTTCTATCCACTGGAAATATTCTTGGGCAGGCTTTCTGACTCCCATCTCGCAGGAAAAATAGAGCCTGTCCATTGAATGTAATAGCTCCCCGATCACAGGAGCTTTGAGAACTTCTCTGTACCAAACGGAGTAATTACTCGCTAGTATGACTTGGAACCCTTTCTTCTTGAGAGCCGACGCGATCTGGATCGATTCAGAGATTGGAACCACATTCGAAAACATTTCTTCTTTGATTTTTCTGGGATCGGGAAGATTCTTATCCCTGAATTCCGGGAGGTAGAATCTCGTAAAAAATTCCTCTTCGGTGATTTCCCCTTTTTCGAATTCTAAGAAAGCTTGCCTTTCTCGGCCTTTCAGGAATGCTTCCCTTTGATCAGAAGATAATATCTTGGTCAGGGCTCCGTGGAAAGGATCCCCGATCAGAGTATCCATCAGATCAAACACAAAGAGAACAGGTCTCACTCCTCCATGGTTTTGATTTACCGGATTTTGACGATCCTTCTTTGGCCGTTCGTAAATGTTTTCTCCCTTTTTGTTTCTGCGCTGCGGGAGTTCCTACGGATTCGAAAGAATGATTTAAAAAGAATTTTATCAGCTCCCAACCCAAGTCAGGATACAAAGGTGGTTTGGTTACACGCGGCCTCTGTCGGAGAGCTGGATCAGTGTCGAGCTTTAGCGAAAGTTTTCCGGCAAAAGGAACCGAAAACTCTCCTTCTGCAAAGCGTGACTTCTTCTTCGGTACGAGATTCCCAGTTGGAAGCCTTCGATGCCGATATCAAGTTTCGACTCCCGATGGATTTTCCCTGGTCGTATAATGCAATTTTTATAAAGTTCCGCCCGGAGATTTTGGTACTCATGTCTTGGGATCGCTGGCCCAACTTACTTTTGGCAGCAAGAAAATTCGGAACTAGGTCCTATCTATCTTCCGCAGTGCCTCCTTCTCAAAAAGGTTGGCTGGGCAGAAAAATGGATCGTTCGGTTTTTGCTTTGTTTACTCAAATCTTTCCGGCTCATGCTTCTTCTGAACAGGAATTCAAAAATCTTTTAGGAGCCAAGGCAAGGCTCAAAACTTTGGGGGATTGCAGAATAGATACTGTCGTCCAAAAAGTGGAGTCGAATACAAAAGAATTTTCTCGGCCGAATTCCTATCCTTTTTCCAAGATTTTGGTTTTGGCTTCTACCTACGAGCCTTGCGAATCTCTACTTCTTCCTTTAATACAGGATGATAATTTCAAAGACTTCGCATTCTGGATTTTCCCTCACAAAACTTCTCCGGACAGGATCCAATTCATAGAATCGAAAGTAACTTCGCTCGGAAAAGTTTCCAGTCGTTATACTTCGCTTCCTTTTGAAAAACAAAATTCGAGGATCATAGTTTTTGATGTTCTGGGGCTTTTGGCATTCGCGTACAAGTCCGCGGACTTCGCCTATGTGGGAGGTGGCCTGCACAATCGAGTACACAATGTGCTCGAGCCTGCCTATTTCGGATTACCGATTTTGACCGGACCAAAAATCGACCATTCTTCCGAGGCAAAAGAGCTAAAAAGAACTGGTGGGCTGTTTACGATTCGATCCCTGGAAGACGCAAAGAAGGTTTTACTGTTAAATGAAGTGGAACTCAAAAGGATTTCCCGGACCAATCGAGCCTTTTTGGAATCTGGGAGAGGGGCCGGAGAGAGAACCTATTTGGAACTCAGAAAATAAAAAACGTTTTCCCTCCGAATTGAGAAGTAGATACTAGTAAGCAAATGGCGATCTATCGTTGCAGTACCGTCAGCTTGAAAACAACCGCTCTTGATTTTAAGGGGAACCGAGAAAGAATCCTAAGAGCATTAAAAAAATGCGAATCTTCTTCTTTGGTGGTTTTTCCGGAACTCTGCATCTCCGGCTATGGTTGCGAAGACGCATTTTATTTTCCTTGGGTATGGGAATCCTCCTGGAAAAGTCTGAAGTTGATCGCGGCAGAAACCGGAGACCGGACTGTCATCGTAGGACTTCCTTATTACCAAAGCCCTTATCTATTTAATGTTTCTGCCGTACTCAGAGCTGGAAAAATCGTAGGTCTCGTACCAAAGCAAAATTTGGCGCAGACTGGAGTACATTATGAAAATCGCTGGTTTGCCAAAGGAGAAGAAGCCAGAGGAATCGCTGTCACTCCGGACGGGGAAGAAATTCCCTTTGGATCACTGTTATTTGAAACGGAAGATCTGAATTTTGGAATCGAGATTTGCGAAGACTCTTGGGTTTTGACAAGGCCGGGACAGTACTTGGTAGAAGCAGGAGCGGATCTGCTTTTATCTCCGGGAGCTTCTCACTTTGCGTTAGGAAAACAAGAAATTCGAAAGAGAATGTTCGGAGAATCTTCTAGGAACGGTGCAGCTGGGATCTTATACGCGAATCTGAATGGAAACGAATCCGGAAGGTTGATTTTCGAAGGCGGATCCATGTGCTTTTTGGACGGAAATCTTGTGTCAGAATCTTCCAGATTGCACTTTACGGAATTTGAATTTGCTCATTGGGATCTAAACTCTAAAGACTTGCGCGCACTCAGAGCGAGAAGCTTTAGATCCTCTGGCACAAAGGAATTCAGAAAAAGAGGAAAGGATTTATTCCGAATTCGGATTCCGAATTTAATCCCAATAAAACAGGAAGAGACACTCACAGAACCAGAAAAACACTCAGACAATTATTCTGATTTTACGAGAGCGGTTGCACTTGGACTTTTCGATTATCTTTTAAAATCCAAGACAAAAGGATTTACCCTTTCACTTTCCGGTGGAGCGGATAGCGCAGCCTGCGCGTTGTTAGTAAAAGCCGGAATGATTTGTGCAGAAAAAGAGCTCGGGGAATCTTTCTGGCAAAGCACCTCCTTGGATCCGAAGAATTATCTTTTCACTTTATACCAAGGCACCAAGAACAATTCAGAGCATACGCAACAGGTTGCAAAAGAACTATCAGAGGAGCTTCAGGTTCCGTTTGCTTCTATCGAAATAGATTCAGAAGTGGGCGCCATGGTAGAAAAAATCGGAAAAGTGTTAGGCTTCACTCCGAACTGGAAAGAACACAACCTGGCACTCCAAAATATCCAGGCTAGGGCCCGCTCACCTTTCATTTGGCTATTGGCGAATCTAAATGGGCACCTGTTATTATCTACGGGAAATAGAAGCGAGGCAAGCGTAGGTTATACCACGATGGATGGAGATTCCTCGGGATCCGTCGCACCTCTTACCGGGGTCAGTAAGGAATTCCTCCTGAAATGGTTGCGTAATGTGTACGAGGGCAAGGATTCGATTCTACCCTCCTACAAGGCGCTCAAAGGAATTTTGGAATCCAAGCCAACCGCGGAACTAAAGCCTCTCTCCGAAAAGCAAGAAGACGAAAAGGATCTCATGCCATATCCTCTATTACAAAAACTTGAACATTCCTTTGTCGTTCTAGGAAGAAAGCCCGGAGCTCTAAATACTGGGATTCATTGGACAAACGGAGACCAGGCTTCCGAAGGAGAGAAAAAATTCCTCAAACTGTTTCCACTGAGCCAATGGAAAAGAGAAAGGCTCCCTCCTTCTTTTCATTTAGATTCTTACGGGCTAGATCCTAAATCTAGTTTTAGATTTCCGATTCTATCCGAAATTACTTTCTAATTTCCGCCCTGTTCCATCGCTTTCTGTTTGTCTTTCTGGACTTGCTCTAGTTGTTTTTCGAGACTAGATTTGATTGCATCCAGTTTCTTTTCTTGCTCTTCATCTCCGGAGCCCTTTTGCAGGTCCACTAAGTAAGCAACAATTTCCAAACGATCCATAGATTGCTTTTCCATGTAATCGTAATATGTAGAAACCTGTTCTTTGGATGCAGTTCTAGAAAGTACGGCTCTAGTAGCTTCTGATACTTTTAGCTCTAGCTGTTTTTTCTTTTCCTTTTCCGCAGAATTCATTTTTACCGGAATCAATGAGTTCGTCGGAAATCTTTCTTTTAACTGATGAAAACGATCCATTTCCTCGTTGGTGTACGGCTTTCCAGTCTGAGGATTGACCGGATTATCTGCATCGGTTTGGTCTCCCTTATCTTGGTTTTGCCCGTCCTTAGCTTCCTGTTCTATGTATTCACCTTTTCCGGCCTTATAGAAATCGGAGTCAAAAACGGATCCAGCTGGACCGACGGAACCGTTCCCACCGGAAGATCTGGAAGATCCGCCGCCTAAGAGTGTGGCGACAGCATCTGCCTCCCCTCTTTTGTCCGCTTTGGAATCAGCTGGATCATCCGTCCAAAATAGGACCACTAGTAACACTGAGAAAATTGCGACAAAACCGCCGATAAATAGAAGATTACGAATACTGCCCAAATGTCCCTCTCCTTTTTTTAGTTGTAAGACCGCTTGAAAGGGGAATCTTATCCCTGTGAGCCAAACTTTTTCGATTCCTAGCCCGAATCCGCCTAAGAATCGAAAAAACCGTTTTATGTTCTCTAGATTCGCTCTGCCATTCATTTTTCTGATCGTATCCTGTGGCGTCAATACTGAGGTCGCTCAATCTCCATTCGTTTTTTTGACCCCTGTAGGAGTTCCTCAAGTTTACAGCATGATTCCTACGAATGATGGAATTACTGGTACATTTACTCAAGCTAGTACGGCTGACGGATTATATTATCAAGAACCGAACAATCTGAAGCCTGAATTTTTCCTGCGATACTATATTACGAATTTGGAACCTCAGTTTGTAGGATACAATTTGTACATCACAACCGCTTTCCCTTCCCCAGCAGAAACCTTCGCGGGGGGAAATATATATCTGGAAAACGGAGTGCAACCTTCCTTCGCGCATCTCGCGATAGACGCATCCACTTCTAGACTTGTGACACACAGAATTCGGAACCTGATTCCACCTCCCGGAATCACTCCGTTCAATAAGTGCGAAATTTATACATTCACTTTACGTGCAGTGTTAAACACCGGAATTACTTCGATTCCTTCTACTGCAATCAGCCAATGTGCTTCTATTCGTCCGGATCTGTGCACCGTCGGAAGTAGCTGCAACCCTGTTGCTTGTTCCAGTGCATCCACCTGTCCTACGGATGCTCTGACTTCCTGTCCGCTCGGAACTGTTTGCAATCCTTGCTCGAACCCTTCCACCAGAGATTTCGGTTGCCCTTGCGCTGTGGGCTCGACTCCTCCGGGCTGTAATCTATGAGTCAGGTCTCGAAATCCGCAGTACAACAAGGCAGTGCTTATATCGTTTCGACCCCTATCGGAAATCTAGGTGATATCACGATTCGTGCCTTGGAAATTTTAAAAAATGTAGATGTCGTGTACTGCGAAAATTCTTCTCACAGTAGAAGACTCTTTCAAACGTACGAGATCCAAACAAAATCGAGGACCCTTTACAAAGATTTCTCCGAAAGGCCTTTTGAAAAAATTATAGAGGAGTTGCAATCCGGTGGAACCTTAGCCTTGGTTTCGGATGCAGGAACTCCTGGCGTATCTGACCCGGGTTCCCAGTTAGTACGGACATTAAGGGAAAATCGTGTCCCGGTAATTCCGATCCCCGGCCCCAGCGCGCTGACTGCACTTCTATCTGTTTCAGGCTGGCAGGTCCAACCTTGCCTGTTCTTAGGATTCCTTTCCGAAAAAAAAGGGAAGAAAAGAAACCAATTACTGGAATGGAGTTCCTTCCAGGGAGTAATTGCAATTTTCGAATCCGTCCATCGGATGAGAGATACTCTCTCTGCGATTCGGGAAATCTTCCCTTCGGCCGAAATCTTAATTGGGAGAGAATTAACCAAGATTCACGAGGAAATTCTCTTAGTTTTGCCAAATACCCCTCTGGAAACCCTAAAATTCGCAGAAAAAGGTGAATTTGCTGTATTAATCCGTCTCGGCGGGAAAAAAATGCTTAACGGTTGTGACGGGGAAGCCGATACTTTGGATGGAGAGGGAAAGACCTATGACCATTGACAAAATCGGCGGAATCAGTGGAGGTTCGTACGAGCCGCGTAAGCCATCCTCCGTACGAAAGAGCGACTCCAAAGAAAGTTTTGATAATATATCCATCTCGGATACTGCTAAACAGAAGGCTTCCGAAGCCAAGCTACAGGCAGAAGTACAGACGATTGCGCAAAAAATCGTTTCTAGTCCAGTTGAGCCCGAAAGATCGGCAAAACTGAAAGAAGTCAAGGAAAAGCTGAAGAATGGGGAATACGATAATCTAAGCCCTGAAATTCTACAAGCCGTCGCAGATCGGATTGCTGAGTCCTTTTTAGGCCGCTGATTCGTAAGAAACCCTGGACCGTACTAAATTTCGTTCCGGGCCCTCTCAAAGATATTAAGTACTAACAAAAGGGAGACGACACAGTGCCGATACTCCCCGACTGGGTCAACTTCCACTTTCCAACAAAAATCCATTTTGAAGTCGATTGCGGTTTCAAAATGGGAAACTTCGTTAAGAACATCGGATCTAGAGCCGTAATACTCTCCACCCAAAGCGAGCTGGAGAATATGGACGAATTTTCCGTCATAAAAACTTCTTTAGAGAAGTACATCGACGGAGTCATTCTCTACGATAATATCGCAAACGAACCAACTCTAAAAGAACTGGATACCGCTGCTTACTTCACTAGGGTTTCCAATGCAAATTGTGTAATTGGGTACGGCTCTTTTGAAAGTCTAAACGCTGCAAAATTAGTTTCTCTTTTGGCAGCCAATGACCATTTTGCAGAAGATGTTTTCGTACATAAAAAGATTCAAAAATTAAAATCCCCGATTCCACTGGTCCTTATCCCTACTCATCCAGTCATGGGCCTCGAGTGCTCTCCTGTTTCTACGATTTATACCGACGAAGATAGATTGGTGAAATATTTTACCCACGAGTTTTTGTTTCCACAACTGGTCATTGCAGATGCAAAAATTGGATCCTTCATGACTTCTGCAGATGTTGCTAAAATTGGAGTCGGGATTCTGGCAGCTGCAGTCGATTCTATCCTTTCCAGATATTCGAACGAAATCACTAACTCCTCTGCACTCAGGTCGATCGAAATTATTTATAAAAACCTAGTTCCTGCTATCAGGGATCCAAAAAACCTACAGTTCAGAAATGCAATTTTCGGAGCAAGTCTCTTAGTCGGAATGTCTCATGCATCGAGTTCATTAGGTTTATGTTATGCACTTTCTTTAGCGTGTGCCAACCTTACTGGTCTAGATATTTTCCAGGCGATGGCGATTCTTTTACCTCACGTAATGGAATATAATCTCACTTCATCCGCAGGAAAATACGTATTGATCGCCAAGGCCTTGGACGAGGACATCACGAATATTTCGGTGATTGAAGCCGCTATTAAAGCTGTGGAAGGGATTCGGAAGATTTATATCGAACTAAAAATCCCTCAACGGCTTTCGGAATACGAAGTTAGAAAAATTGATCTACCCGGAATCGCTAGCCTCGCCTCTTCCTTCCCGTTTTTAGACTGTCTGCCGAGAGAGCTTCCAAAGAATGAGATTGAGACTATTTTAGTAGCTGCTTTCTGAATACCTTCTGCAAAAAGCATTTTTGCACTGAATTTTCTATCCTTTCTCAACCAAGGCAAGGTTCGTGCCAACTCAAACACTATAGATTTTGTCTCTTAAAATTGCATAAAGACTGTACATTTTGCCTGAAATCACTCTGAAAAATTTAGAATAGCTGCAAATCAAAGCGGGCCAAACTATTTCTCAGGTTAAAAAAGTATGCATTTTTAATCCTTGAGGGCCAATTTTAGATTATTTTCGAAGAGATTTACTTAAAAAACGAATCTTGGCACGTACATTGCAATGTATTCATTAGAACTAAAGAGAGGATACATCATGACCATCACGCCGGGCTCCAAGGCGACACAAATAAAGCTATTTTCGATCTCTAGCCCTCAAATGAGAGCATTTCATATTACTTGGATCGCTTTCTTTTTATGTTTTTTCGGCTGGTTCGGGATCGCACCATTAATGCCATTCGTCAGAGAAGAGTTTAAGCTTACAAAAGAACAAATTGGAAATATCATCATTGCATCCGTTGCAATTACGATCTTTGCGAGATTATTCGTAGGATGGCTTTGCGATAAGTTCGGACCAAGGTTGACCTATACTGTACTTTTGCTGATCGGATCTCTCCCGGTTATCGGAATTGGTTTAGCACAAAATTACGTTAGTTTTATCATTTTCCGTCTTGCAATCGGAATCATCGGTGCGTCTTTCGTGATTACTCAATATCACACTTCCTTAATGTTTGCTTCAAACATAGTAGGAACCGCAAACGCGACTACTGCAGGATGGGGAAACCTCGGTGGAGGGGTTACCCAGATGGTGATGCCGGCTGTTTTCGGCTTCTTTGTCGCGCTCGGATACAGCAATTCTGTTTCTTGGAGATACGCTATGATCGCTCCAGGGATCGCCCTCTTGCTCATGTCGGCAATCTATTTCTTTTTTACTCAAGACACTCCCGGCGGTAACTTTAAAGACATCGTGGAATCACATCCAAAGTTCCAAGGCGCCAAAAAGAACACTTGGGAACATTTCTTGGAAGCACTGAAGGATCCAAGAGTCTGGGCATTGTTCTTAATGTATGGAGCTTGCTTCGGAATCGAATTAACTATTAATAATATTGCTGCCCTCTATTACGTTGATGAATTTAAATTGGATGCAGCTACCGCAGGATTCATTGCAGGTCTATTCGGTTTAATGAATATATTTGCGAGAACCTTAGGAGGAGTCTTCGGGGATAAGTTTGGTATCAAGCGAGGACTAAAAGGTAGAGTCATGTGGTTAGGAATGGCTTTAGCTGGAGAAGGAGTCTTTCTACTCCTGTTTTCGCAAATGAGCGTACTTGCACTTTCCATCGGGACCTTGGTACTGTTTAGCCTATTCGTTCAGATGTCGGAAGGAGCTACTTTTTCGGTGGTTCCTTTTGTGAACCGTAGAGCAGTCGGAGCGGTTTCCGGGATTGTAGGAGCTGGCGGAAACGCTGGAGCAGTATCGGCAGGATTCTTATTTAGGGGCTCCCTCACCTACCACGAGGTCTTCTTCATTATCGGAATCGCTGTCCTTCTTTCTGCGGCAACTACTCTGTTAGTGCGATTCTCTGCGGAAGAAGAAGCAAGTGCGAAAGGCGAGGAATTAGTATCCGGCGCTGCTAGCGCATAAGATTTGTGAGAACTGTAGCAATCATTTGAAAATTTGGGTGCAAAGAACTGAAAGGACAAAGCGAAAATAGAAATTGAAACTTCCCTCCGTACCGGCTAAGAAGCTTTAGCCGGTACGAAACTTTGTAGGAGGTCCTACAAGAATGCGATCCCCTGAAAAGAGTTGTCAATTTTAGCGAATCGTGGTAACCGGGTTCTCGGCTATGGGCGTTGTACCCGCCACCAGCCCCCCACCCACGAAGGGCGGGGACCTTCCAAAATTTCAGAACCCTGAACAGGTACCGATCCAAGTTGAACCGACCCAAAAAACCCAGGAAAAGCCGGAAAAAAACATTTGAAGGAGGTTAGTCCCGCCTAAGAATGGAACCACATGAACGAAGAATCCATCGACACAGTCATCGGGGAAGACATCCAATTTCGCGGAAAACTTACCTTCAACAATGCACTCAAAATCAAGGGAGCCTTTAAAGGAACCATAGAAACAACTGGAACTTTGATCGTAGGCGAAACCGGGCAGGTGGAAGCAGATATCGAAACCGGAGTGATCGTAGTCGAAGGGGACTTAAAGGGAAATATCAACGCGGCAGAAAAAATTTCCGTACGCAAAACAGGGAAGCTCGTGGGTGATGTTCGTACTCCGGACCTAGAAATTGAATCGGGAGCCAAGTTTAGCGGTAACAGTATTATGTAAAGTATGCTGAAACATGGACAATCATTTTCCAATCTCCCGAAGGCGCAAACCCCTGGATTAACAAGCCTTCAATCTCATTTTTATAAAAACAGATTCGGAGACGAATCAAAATCAAAACATCTACTCGATTCAGGCCTTGCGGATCTACCCTCCCCTTTCCTATTGCCAGATCTTGAAAATGCATTAGAAATTCTGAAAGAACATATCTCTTCAGAAAAAACTATATTACTTTATGGAGATAGAGACTGTGATGGAGTTTCCTCCACCACTTTATTAGGTGCTTTTCTCCGCAAAATCCATAGGGGCACTCTGATTATAAGAACCTCCAGCGACGAAGACTACGGTCTTTGCGCTGACGCTATGCGAAAC
Organism: Leptospira perolatii; assembly: GCF_002811875.1. Taxonomy (GTDB): domain Bacteria; phylum Spirochaetota; class Leptospiria; order Leptospirales; family Leptospiraceae; genus Leptospira_B; species Leptospira_B perolatii. Next base: position 56,565 of record NZ_NPDZ01000007.1, on the reverse strand, counting down.
GTAAGAGAGGCGCAACCGAATCTACTAGTGACGCTTGATTTTGGTACTAGCAACGCCAAAGAAATACAGGAACTATCGGATGAGAATATCAAGACAATCGTTCTGGATCACCACGAAATTCCTCAGACAATTGCACCCAACTGCTGCCTAGTATCCCCCAAACGCCAGGATTCGATTTATCCTGGCGAGAAAATTTGCACGTCTGTCCTGGCCTGGAAGTTTATCGTCGCGTGGCTCTATGACTCTCTGCCGGAATCCAAAGACTTAGTCTGGGTGGGAGACGGAGAAACCTTGTTTAGCGGATGGTTGGTTCGAAAAGGAGTCAACCTATTTCACGGAGACAGAGCTCAGTCCGAAATATTATATCCAGGAAACTACGTCGAATGGCAGCATCCGGTTGATAAGATTCACCCAGAAAGGCAGGTCTTTTATTCTCAACTGCTCAAATACCCAGCCGTACTACAAGAAATATTAGAAAATCTTGATTTAGCTGCAATTGGCACGATCACCGATATGATGCCTCTCAGTGGCGAAAATAGAATCATTGTTCTGGAGGGTTGTCGCACTCTTCAAAAAATACAAAGTGGCAATTTCACACATAGACCCGGTCTCTCCGAACTGATCAAGCTTTCTGATATCAATCCAAAGAGAGTATTATCGAAAGACATAGGCTGGACTATCGGCCCTGCATTGAACGCAGCAGGTAGAATGCACCAAACCAAGATCGCTTTAGATTTGCTATTATCCAAATCTTCCCAGGAAGCGCTTCCTCTTGCGAAAGACCTCTTAAAACTGAACGACGAGAGAAAGGAAAGAACCCAAAGAAATCTATTCAAGGTAGATGCATTCTTAAAAAGAAAAAAAGAGAGAACGGAGCGTTCGGTTTTATTTTGCTATGAACCGGATTTTGAACCTGGAGTTTCCGGAATCGTTGCGACCAGACTAGTAGAACAATATAAGAGACCCGTAATATTTATTACACCGGACCACGGACACGCAAAAGGAAGCGTTCGAGCTTGGGGTTCCGAAAATGTTCTCAATCTGCTAAAAAAAGCGGATGGAATATTTCTTCAGTATGGTGGGCACAAAGAAGCCGCAGGTTTCTCATTAGCCATCGATAAGATCCCAGATCTTGCAGCAGTTATACTAAAGGAATCAGACAACTGGTTAAAAGAAGAGCAGGATATCGAAGCTCATTCGATTGAAGAAAGCTTGGTAAGTCTAAATCCTTCTGAATTAAAAGAAAAAATATACGATGAATTGGGAATCTTCGAACCATTCGGACAAGAAAACCCGACTCCTTTACTTTCCATCAAGGGAGCAAAAATACTTTCTTATCGGCCTCTATCCGACGGGAAACACGCCAAATTCAAGATACTGACCGCGTCGGATTCTATTCATTGTGTGATCTGGAATAGCGCTCGTGAACTTTCCCATATTTTAAAGGAAAAAGGGGAACTGGACCTTTGGGGCCACCTAGAAGAATCTACTTACAGGTCGAAGACCTCTTTACAGTTCGTGGTTACTTTCTTTAAGTAAATTCAGTTCGTTCTCAAACAGAAATCAGGAATTCCAAATATTGGATCAGTCCTTATCGTAATCTCCGTTTTCGGAATCGATGAATTCTTCTCCGGAATCTTCTCGATTCGAATTTCTTGCCTGGGAGTTTTCAGAGTCTCGCTCGGAAAATCGATTTTTTCTATCTCGATCCTGTTTTCTGCCCCTGGATTCTCCACCTCTGTGTTCTCGAGGCTCTCTTCCTTCACGTTCCTTTTTGTTCCGAAAGCGAACTTCTTTTTTTCCAGAAGGCAGTACTGGACGTTTTCGGACGGATATTTCCCAAAAGAATGCGCTTTGCAGAGCCTGGTCATTATTGTCCGCGATCGCATTGATCTTAAAAACATAAAATGCGTCGTAGAAAAAATCTTTCTTACGAAAGAAATTATTCTGCGAAGCTTTCTCGTCTTCGGTATGATAAAAACGATCCTGAGAAGCAAAAATGCGTATTAGCCTTTCCTTATCTTTTTTAGGAGTTCCGAGTCTATTAAAAACTCCATCGAGAGAGGACTTCAATGCCGGAACCAAGTGGCTATCTTTCTTGGAAAGCGCGTCTTGGATCAGATCGGAGAAGATAAGTGCATAGAAAATCTGAGGAGTCAATTCCTCTCTTTCGGACAAAAGTTTGTCAGCGACGACTAATCTCTTTCCAATTCTAGTTTCTAAAAAGCTGTCTCCGAAATCCTGACTTTTCTTTCTTTCCCGATCAAAAGCTTCTTTGAACAAGATATTCAAAAGATGATTCTGGGCCATTCCCTGAAAAATGAGACTGGTCTTCCAGGTGCGGAAAATCTTATTATACTCCTCCAACATTCTAGACGAGGAGGCTTTTTCCAATTCATTCGCGTGTTTTTTGATCGCCTTGGAAGTGTTTCGATCAATTTTCAATCCAAGTAAAACTGCGAACTTTACTGCGCGCAACATTCTAACCGGATCTTCACGAAAGGAAATTTCCGGATCGCCGATTACTCTCAATTGTCGATTCCGAATATCTTCGTAACCGCCGACATAGTCTACGATAGAATCATTGCGAATATCATAATATAGTGCATTGATTGTAAAGTCCCTGCGGGCGGCATCTTCTTGAGGGGATCCGAATTTATTGTCCCTCTTTATTAAATAATCCTGATCTTCTACAGGCTTTCCGAAACGGTGTTCGGGAAGAGAACGGAAAGTGCTGACTTCGATCACTTTTCCGCGAAACAAAATATGAACGATCTTAAATCTTCTTCCGATGATTCTACAATTATTAAAGATTTTCTTAATTTGGTTCGGGGTGGCATTCGTAACTACGTCGAAGTCTTTCGGCTTTCTCTCGAGCAACAAGTCTCGCACCCCGCCCCCGACGATGTAAGCTTTGTATCCGAATTTGTGTAATCTGTGGATGATCTTTACGGCATCCTCATCAATCATATTCTTTCGAATCGGGTGAGCATCTCTGTAGTATCTTTTGCCATCGGGATAAATGAGAATGTCGTCAACGGATCCTATTTTTTTCTTGAATAGATTGGACCAAAATTTCATATGATGGGATAGTCCCATAATCTCGCTCGTAACCCTACCTGCAAGTAAAAATCTATGAACATCCAGGCAAAGTTCCAAGACAAACATAGCATCCGCGAGAGGCTCGGGATTGCCTTTCTAAAATGGAGATCCAAATGGCTCCGATTCAAGGAAAAGGGTTCTAGAAAAATTTCTTTCCTACTTGTTCCTCATGATCACGAAGCTGTACTAAATGTGGAACTGAGCGTGTTTATGGCAATTTTTCTCGGATTGCTTTCACTCCTTCTATTTTTCTTAGCTTTCGGTTTCATCGTATACATGAATTTCTTTTTTCAGCCGAACCAGGAACTTTACAGGAAAGTAGACAATAACGTAGGATTGTTTTTGTACTACGACTCTCTTTTGAAAGACGCGAAGAAAGAAATTTCTGGACTAGAAGCAAAGACGGAGCAACTCAACTTAGTCGCTTGGGATGAAGTTCCGTGGAAGAGAATCATTACATTTGACTACGTTCCAGAATTTCGACTGACAAAAGATGTCCCTGAATCTTCAACCAATATGGATTTGTACCAAGAGACGGTGGAAGGATTTGCCGAAAGAAACATCGAATTATTCAAAATCAAGCACGCCTTCCAAAATGCTTTCGATTATTTGGAAGAAAGAGAATCCATTTTGCATTCCATGCCGAGAGGACGTCCTCTGAAACCTGGTGTCGGATTTGTTACATCTACATTCGGTGGTAGAATAGACCCGTTCGGCTTAGTAGAATTAGGCGAGTTTCATTCCGGAATTGATTTTGCGGCTGGAGAAGGAACTCCAATTTATGCGACTGCACCAGGAGTAATCGTAGACAACGGCCAATCTGCAGGTGGACTTGGCAAAAGTATCCGAATCAATCACCTGAACGGATTTTATACCGTCTACGGACACTGTTCTCAAGTTCTTGTGAACAAAGAGCAAGTGGTAAGCCGAGGAGAATTGATCGGACTTGTAGGGTCCACGGGAAAAGCGACCGGACCTCACGTTCACTACGAAGTTCATATCGGATATGATCCGCCAATGGACCCGGCTGAATTTGTGAACATGGAATAGAAGGGTAAACGCTCTTGGAACCAGAAACGATTAAAATAGATCTAAAGTAGGACACATGTACGAAATAATCGAACTACCAGATTTTATTCTGAAAATTGTAAACGCTCTGCCATATGTCGAAAACTGGAAGGGATTTTCTACCTTCAGCTTGCTTGTTGTTGCGGCGTTCTTGGCTGCATCGTATTTTCTTCCGAAAGAACTCGAGCGAAGAAAACTCAATCCAGAACATTCCGATTGGTTACTCATCCTTGGGGTATTGGGGACTTTGATCGGTGCGAAAGTTTTTTTCATTTTCGAAATATGGGACCAAATCTTTGCAGAGACCCCGGGCTTTAACGGAAAATATGCTTATCCACTTACTCATTGGAATGGATTTCCGGGAAGACCGGGACTATGGAGCAGTTTCTTTTCAGGGAGCGGTCTCGTTTTCTATGGTGGATTCCTGTTCGGATTGCTTTTCGTAATATTGTACATACAGCGACACAAACTTCCGATTAAGGATTATTTGGACGCTGCAGTACCGAGCATGGCGATCGGTTACGCGATCGGTCGTTTGGGTTGCTTCGTTTCCGGGGACGGTTGCTACGGATTTGCTACCGACGTTCGTATCCCATTATTAGTTTTTAATTATGAAGGAGCTCATCCTTCTGGAGTTCCAGTCTGGAATACTCCTATTATGGAATCGGCGATCTCTTTTTTGTATTTTCTATATTTCCAGAAATGGGCAAGATTCCAGAATTTCAAAAAGTTCAGCTTGGGCGCACAGTATTTAGTTCTGCACGGACTTGCCCGTCTTGGAATCGAGTTCCTAAGAGTGAATAAGGCAGTGATACCTTTTATAGATCCTCCTAAGCTTGTAAACATTCCTGCAAAGGATGGCAACCCCGAGTTCTTGAGCGGTTATTATTGGCACGGATTTTCTCAGTCACAATATGTTTCTCTCGCATTAATCGCAGTCGGTGTTTATTTTATCTGGAAATGGAAGCTTTGGGAAAGGGAAGGCACTCCAAGCGGAGAAGTCAAGCCAGCCTAGATTGTATTAACTGCTGGCTTTCAATAGCGTTTCGTTATTGGCTCAGATAAAAATCGGCAATGATCAGTAACTTCTCCTCTGGTCGAACAGAGATTGCTATTTATCAGTAATTGTTTATTGCAGACTCGGACATGGATTGGATTGATTCGCCCTTTAAGGTGCGAATCATATCCATCGTATTTAGGTAATTCGTTGTCTTGAATAGAACCTTCCCGTCCGCAGAGAAGATCACGAAAAAAGGAAGTCCTATTTTCAATTCTGGAAATCTAGGATCTTCCTGAAATTTCGCAAATGCATCATCTTCGTCTTTGATCTTTAAGAGAACTGCATCTCCTAAAGCGCGATTCAAATCCAGATTTGCAATAGACAATTCATCAAAGGCTTTGCAGTTGGTGCACCAGTCCGCTGAGAAATCTGCAAACAATATTTTCTGGCTATCTCTTGCTTCTCTAAACGCTACAATCGGATTTCGGTGCCAGCTCAAATTCGCATGGGATTCTATATCTGTAGAAGTGCTCTCGCTGATTTCTCCCGGAAAACTAACAGCCAATCGAATCAAGATCGCTGAGGATGCAATCAATCCGGTAATCAGCAAAGCTTTTTTCATCCGCTCCGTTACGTGAAGATTTGAATTTTGTAATAGATAAGAAAAGATTAATATTGCAATTGCTGCGGCTGCGATCGATACGCTAACCGATTCTGGAATTCCCCAAGCATCCATTGCTTTTATATAATAAATCCAGGAGAAATAAAAGACCAAACAACCTAATGCCCATTGAACCCACTTTAGCCATTTTCCGGATCTAGGAAGACTGAGTCCAAATACTCCGATCAGTAAAAATGGAAATCCCAATCCGAGTCCGAAAAGCAACATTTTCAGAGAGGCAAACCCGATCGAAGCAAACGAAACTGTTCCTGCAACCGCAGTCACCTGTATTAGGATCGTAACTACGATCGGACCGACGCAAGGGGAAGAAAGTAAACCGGCTCCCATTCCTAGAGCAAAGGTACCCTTCCAGCCTTTTGAGTGAATCGATTCTTTGCCTCTAAAAATGGGAAGATGCAAAACTCCGACAGAAGTCAGACCCAAAAGAAAAATCAAAATGGATAAAAAGAAATTCGTGAATGGATATCGTAAGACAGAATTGAAAGCACCACCGCTAATCCCAGCGATCGTCCCAAAGCAAAAATACATGAAAGCAAGGCCGAAGTAATAGATCAAAGGATGAAGCAATCTGTTGTCGCTGACGCCTCTACCTTGGATGATCCCCACAGTGATCGGATACAAGGGATACACGCAGGGAAGTAGGCTGGCAAGAAATCCACCGGTAAAAAGAAGCAAGCCTACTTGCGCATTGAATTCGGAAACCGAAAGTCCGTTCTCTACGAACCGATGCAACCCCGCAAAGATTCCTTCCGGAGCAGGCAGTGATTCAGCAAACAAAGAAAATGGAAAAAGCGTAATTAGGGGAATGTAAACAAGCCTATTAAAAGGCAAACGATTCAATTTACTCATTACCATTTCGTTTAATTATAGATAAGGCCAAGACTGGACCAAATGTAAATTTTCCTTTTTTGGATCACCAGGGCACATCTACCTATTCTCTCTCTATGGAACCCGGGTCAACCTAGAATCCCGCTTTCTAAAAGCGTACTATTTTGACCTTCGAGATCGGTAAAATAGACGGAAAAAAGTCCGGCCAAGATGCGGAACTCGCACTCGATCGGACCTCGCTCTATTGCACAGGGCACTCTGACTTTCTAAATTGCAAATTGCAAAGTCACAGATAAGTGAGTGCTCTCCTTTTCGAAATTGTATTGTTTTTGGTTCTTGATCGCATCCCCCGCTTTCAAAAGGGAAGTCGTGATCCAAAGGGAGAAGGAGTCATTGATCTTCTTGATATAAATCAGATCGTATTCCAGAAGCAATCTGTGCCCGGGCTTCCAGTTTTTGAGAAATGGATTGTTTGCAAGGTTTTCAGTGCTTCCTCCTACGCTTGTCCCATTCCCGGTCACGAAATTCCCATTGGCGTCATATCCGGTGCTTCCTAATACAGCGACCCGGTTACCGTCATACCAAGCATCCTGCGTTTTGTCTTTTCTGACATCATAGGCGGCAAAGATAAATCTTCCTAAGACCTCGTGTACCCAAGATACATGTACCGAAGTGGTTTTTACGTTACTCCAAAATGAGGCATTCGTAATACCATTGCCCGAGTCAAAGTAAGGAAATCCTCCGGAACGAGTTCCAAACATTGGGTCCCAAGTACCGGCAGTGCCATCTGTACGATTCGGGTCCCCAGAAGCACGAGCAAACTGTGCTCCAACTCTGAATCCTTTATAGGTATAGCCCGATTGAATCAAGAAGAAGGAAGCATCGTGCTGTACAGTTTCCTTGTAGACCGCTTGCTTTTTAGCACCGGCACCCGTAGTGAGATGCAAAGGATCCCAGGTTGCGTTGATTTGCTGCCCGGTACTCCCGGTTTGGAAAGCAGCTTCTAATGCCCAATCCCAAGACTTCCCTTCCGGCAAGCTTCTGCCCGAAGCAGTTCGATTACTCAATCGGAAACCGGTTGTAAATAAGTTATCCCGTCCGTTTGTGCGTGTATTTGGATCCACAGTTTTGGAAGTAGTTGTATTATATTTTTTTGCGATTCCTACTTCATACAAATCTACAACTAGATCGCTAGACGGTTTCCAAGTGTTATACAAGAACGCGATGTAAGTGTCGTTCAGTGCATTCGGACCACCTGCTTTTTGATTATTCGCCGTATTGAATCCGTTAGGCGCGCTTTCTTCCGCAAGAATCCCGTAGCCGGCCTGAGTTTGCCAGGTCTTTGTATCAAATACAGCTCTCAGGATATCGAATGAATTACCAATCTGTCCGTCGTTCCTGGCTCCAATGATTCTAGAATCTCCGAGAGAGAAACTTTGGCGACCTGCATACAGTTTTGTATAAGGTAGGAAGTCCTTCCAAATAAAATAGGCCTCTCTGATATCTGTGTTATTTTTTACGGGAACCTGATTGTCCGGAGACTTAGTGGTGTCGTAGGTAGTGCCGATAGAGTTCGTTAATGTGGTCGGTCCATAGCCGCTACCAGCAGGATCTTTGTACTGTCCCCAGAGCCTCGTATCTTGGATCGTCACTTTCCCCGCGAATGATTCACTCACATCCACCAATGCCCAAAACTGGCTGTTTTGAGTTACGTAATTTTGGGAATCGCTTGTGGATTTGTCAAAGTCTCGATTCGTAAAACTTTCAAATCTAGGACGTACTTGAAAACCGACTCGAATATTATCATTTAACCAGAAGCTAGTGTTCTTTCTAACAGAGCTTTGGTGTTCCGGCGTTAACAGAAGGTTGTTTAAAAGTTCCCCTTCTATATTTCCCTTCCAAGGACTCTTATAAGGAGCACCAGGTACTTTCTCCTTTGCAGCTTCGGAAGTACCGGAACTTTGGCTTGTGCTTTGATTAGATCCAGAGTTAGAACTTGTGCCTGAAGAGTTAGAAGATTGCGTAGAAGAATTACTCGGTTTTTCTTCCGTTTTCCTTTCCTCTGAGCGGAGCGGTTGTAGTGGTTCACCTACTCCGGTTTGCGCAAGCTTTTCGTCTGGCTTAGTTGAGTTGGACTGCCCGCTTGCCTTCGGTGCTTGGATCGTTCTATCTTCTGTGGAAGCTTGAGATTGGCTTAAAATATTCTCTTGCGCAAAAAGGTAGAAAATCACTGGTATAACACCTAAAAAACGGAGAATAGTTTGTTTTTTGAATGGCGAGCTTTCAAAAGCCTCTGCTCTTTTTCTATACATAGGCGGTCCTCTATATTGGAAAATATCCAATATAGCAGACAATAAATTTCTCTTAGCAGATTTTGTAAAGAAAATAACGAAAGTCTTTTCGGTCTTTTTCAAATTCAAGGAAAGGTGCTATATTCCCGATAGAATCTTTGATGAGTGAAATTTTGTCCAGGAGCCGCCTATCTACGGGAATCATCCTTATATTCGCTATCTTGTACCCGGCTCAAATGGTTATCCCCGTTCCGGTTTCGGTCAGCACGGAAGTAGACATCGATTACAATTACGAGTACGAGAAAAACGGACCCTACACAAAGTTCTCGGATTGGGTTCCTTACAAGCTACACAAATGGAATCCTAAGTTTTTGGAAGACTATTATGAACTCTATGGTCTCAAACTTCATTACAAGGAAAACGAACTCAGAAGAAATATATTTTTTTTGAAAGCGGGATTGAAGACTAGATTTAGACATCCGAGAAATGCGCTCTGCCTTATCAAGAACGAAGAAGAATACCATAAATACAGAAACTTATTGTTTATGCATATGAACCTTCAGATCATGCGTTCTTACATGAGAATCGCATCCCAATTTGATAAGCGACATGTATATTTTTATAATTTAGATTTTGCTCATGAACTAAAGAAATCATTCGAAGTCGCTGATAGTTTCTATAAAGAAGCCTCCCCGTATTGGCAAGCCGCACAAAAATACGCGGACCAAGCCTCAGAAATAGATTACGATTTAGATTTAGGAACCATCGAATCCGAAAGATACGAAATCATAACTGGAAAGTTGGACTTTGCTAAAATCATTGCCGATCACAGAAGCAGATTGGACAAAAAGCGCGAGATCGTACAAGAATACCTTTCCAAGTACCCGGATGCGGATAAGCCGAATCTAGAGCAGATTCCATAGAAATATCAGTGTAGGACATGGGATCATTCCCTTATCTCCAACTCCTATTCAAGCCACAGAAAATAAAAAGCCCCAGGAGTAAACCTGAGGCTTTTGAAAATTCATCGAATTCTAAATCTTATTAACAAGAATAAGTAGTTAAGAATTCGAAAGGATGCGGACGTCCTTCCCAAGGCCAGATTTCTGTTTCAAACTTATACGCTTTGTAAGTTTGAAGGAACTCTTCCGAGAATACGTTTCCTTTCTTAAAGATCTCACGTCCAGAAAGCATATATTCTACTGCTTCGCGAAGTGTGTGAGGCATTTGCTGGATTCCTTTCTCACGAATTTCGTCCAGAGTAAGCTCGAATAAATCTTCTTCCCGAGGTGGGCCTGGATCGATCTTGCTCTGAATTCCATCCAATCCTGCCATCAGCATCGCAGAGAATGCCAAGTATGGATTCGCAGATGAATCAGGGAATCTGAACTCTACGCGTTTTGCCTTATCTCCTTTTACGAAAGGAATACGAGCACTCGCGGAGCGGTTTTGCGCTGAATATGCAAGGATAGAAGGAGCTTCGAATCCAGGTAATAGGCGCTTATAAGAGTTGGTAGAAGCATTGGTAAACGCTGCAACGGATTTTCCGTGTTTGAGAACTCCACCGATATAATGCATCGCGATATCGCTTAAGCCTTGGTATCCGTTTCCTGCAAATAAGTTCACACCGTTTTTCCATACGGACTGGTGGCAATGCATTCCGTTTCCGTTATCTCCGTAGAGAGGCTTGGGCATAAACGTGGCTGTTTTTCCCCATTTATGTGCGACCATTTTTACGACGTACTTTAATTTCTGAACATTGTCAGCAGCCTCGATGAGAGTACCGAATTTCACTCCGATCTCTGCCTGAGCTTGAGCCACTTCGTGGTGAACCACAAAGGTTTCCATTCCAATCTTATGCAGAGTTTTAACGATATCTGCACGAAGATCCACTTGAGAATCCACTGGAGCTACTGGGAAATATCCACCTTTCGTTCCTGGGCGGTGACCAGTGTTGATGGATCCAGGCATGTCGGTGTGGGAATTCCAAATACCTTCACTACTGTCGATCTCGTAGTACTGAATATTGATCGCATCTCTCGCTTTCATATCGTCGAAAACGAAGAATTCGTTTTCTGGTCCGAAATAAACGGTGTCACCAATTCCACTATCCTTGAGATACTTCACTGCATTCTTAGCAATGGAACGAGGACATTTTTCATACGATTGGTTCTTATAGATATCCCATACATCGCAGAAAACAACTAAAGTAGGATCTGCAGTGAAAGGGTCGATGAAGAAAGCATCGGTGTCCGGAATTAAGGCCATGTCCGACTGGTCGATCGGTTGCCAAGCTGGAATCGAACTACCGTCGAATGGTAGTCCTTTGAAGGACTCCTCGCTGATCGCTCCGGCATGGTAGGAAACGTGGTGCCAAGCTCCTTTGATGTCGGTAAAGCGGAAGTCGTAGAAAAGAATGTTATTCGCTTTTGCGTATGCGATCACATCTGCGGCAGTTTTAGCCATTGATATCTCCTCTGTTTCTGTTCTGGGTCTCTAATTTACACGCCTTCGGCGTGGTCCTAGTACATTTTATGCAAAAGGTGTACCAGCTTTTAGCAGGCAATTCCTATGCCAGCATTTAGCATAGGAAATTTGCAGGTTTGGAGAGAAACCCGTTCCGGATCAGGCTAAAAATCCTTGAAGCGGAGGCAATCAGTAAAAAACTCCACTCTTGTAGATTCTGTTGAAAATAAAGCATGGCCGCTGGAGAGTTTTCTCTCCTCCCAATGTACAAGGTACCAACGATCTGCTCAATTCGTACTCATGAGAGACTATATGCACCAGAACATACTTTGGCCGAATGTTTCCGATCTTCGCTTATCTGAGGAAATTCCGGAGGAAGCAGAATACTGTAAAACCGTATTCGATTGGGCGATTCAAAACGGAGCAACACAATACTGTTTTGCGCCTGAATCAGAACTAGATAGAGTATTGGATCGCTCTAGTAACTTTTTGGTTTTTCCCCTCGAAGTGGAATCACTGCCGAAACCCATTTCCAGAATATCCTTTCTGATCCCGCCAATCCTGTACGAAAAAAAGATCATTCTATGGACAGAATCTCCGAATTCGATTTCAGAAGCATTCTTCCAAATCGTAAAACAAATCTCTGAGCTAAGGACCCAAGCCTCTGAACTTGTGGGATTCGATCTAGGACAATTTCCAGCTGTTTCTTGGGTAGAATCGGTTTCTGAAAATGAGTTCAGTATGCTTTGGAATTCCGGATGGTCTTCCTTCCAAGGAAATGAAATCCGCTCCAAAAGGTTTCCATTGCCCGAATCTTACTTCAGAGGAATCCCCTCCTCTCATTCAAAAATCCTTTCGATAGAATGGGAAGAGTGCCTTCCTAATTTAGATCGCACCGGAATCTCGAAGGCGATTCTAGAATTCGCCCACCTCAGAGCAGTCGGAAAATTCGGGGATATTTTTAGAGCACTTTCCGCTTCTGAAGAAGTGCAACAGGGAATCTTAAAATACGAACCAAGGCGGCAATTCTCTTTCGGATTTCACTTGCTCTTGGGCGCGGCAATCTTTGCGGAAATTTGGTCGACCCTGGTTTCTCACCTGATCGAGGAAAGGCCTGGAACCAAAGAGGTAGAAGAAAGAATTCAAAACTGGTCCCAATCTCAGACAAAGCTAGAACTTACGAATGGAATCGAATCTCTCTTTGCAGAAAGGACCATCCACCTAGTGGATAAATTTGCAGGTAGAACGGATCGATGCTTGCTCCTTTTTTTGGAAAAGGAATACGAAAAAAGAAGAATGGTGATTTTACAAAAAAGGTCCACCAGATTAAGAAAGATAGAAGAGGAGCTCCTTCCAAATGCGCTGCTATTACACGAAGCTCAGTCACGCAATTCTAGTTCCTCTCTTATGGCAGAAGACTCGAAATGGTGGAAAGAGCGCGCGGAAGAAAAAGTACAGAATTTGCTCAAGGAAAGAAGAGAATTAGTTCAGGACCTTCCGAAGGAAGGAAGCGTGCAAGCCTGGAACAAATTGGACTCTTACGGGTCTTACTAACTTAGCAAGGATTTGACACCCGATCGATTCGGGAAAAAATGGCAGTGGAAATCCGGAATTTTGATGAATTTCGGAAGCAATGGCGACGTAGCTCAGCTGGTTAGAGCAACGGAATCATAATCCGCAGGTCCGGGGTTCGAATCCCTGCGTCGCTAGATTCTATACAGGTAGTTTTATGAAGAAATTCCTTCCATTCCTGGTTTTCGGATTCCTGATCCTTACAAATTCCAACCTGTTTGCTCAATCTCCTGCTTGTGGTCAAATCTGTGATTTTTACACCACTTGTTTGGAGCAACAAGCCAAGAAAAAACTGGCCGGAGACGAAGCCGCAAAAGTGAAAGCAGGCTGCATGAACACATGTCGGAAAAACTTTCCTTCGGTTTCAGCTTGTTATGAGCAACATGCAAACCAATGCACAGAATTTAATTCTTGCTTGGTATCATCCTACAAATCTAAAGATAAGAAATAGTTCTTCTTTAGTTAGATCTCCAAGACAATACAGAGGAATCGAAATCCTTGAATACCGGATCGATTCCTTTGCGTCGTAGCATTTCCGTGATTTCTGGAATCTTGCGAGTATCCTCTGTTTCGAACTGTTTGAGTTCATGTCCCCCAGAGTATCCGCCAGGATCTGTCCTAGATTCGACAGACATATGAGTTGCGGCAAGACCGACTAAATGATCTCTTAGATTTTGAGTTTCTCTCGTAGAAATCGCAATCCCAGAATCCGGTAAAAATAGCCGCATGGAAAATAAGAATCGAACGAATTCTCGGTCGGAAACTGGAACGACCTTATCGAAATGTCCTTCAGCCGGCCTCATCCTAGGCAAAGAAAGTTGAACATTACTCTTCCAATACGTTTTTGTAATATAGTTTGCGTGCTGTCCTAATTTGAACATTTCACCGTAAGGATTTGCTAAACCAAGAAGGGCTCCGAGACCTAACCTTCTCATTCCGGCCTTGCCTCCGCGATCCGGCGCTTCCAATCGATAACGAAGATTTTTTTTCATTCCTCGTAAGTGGTACTGGGAATACACCTGCGGGTCATAGGTTTCCTGGTAGACTACCAGTCCTTCTACACCTTCCACCGAGAGCTCACCGTACTCCTCTTGATTTAGAGGATAGATTTCTATGGAGATAGATTCAAAGAATTCTCTTAATATCCGAACTGCATTTTTGATATAAGCTAGATTGGTCTTGGAATAATCTTCTCCCGTTAAGATCAACAGGTGGCGAATCCCCTTTTCCGCGATTACTGATGCTTCTTGTCGAATCTCTTCTTCGCTTAAGGTTTTTCTCGGAATCTTGTTCTCGTAGCTGAAACCGCAATAAACGCAGGAAGATCTGCATTCATTGGAAAGATACATCGGCATGTACAAGAATACTGTATTCCCAAATCTCTTCTTGGTCCAGTCTAGAGAAAGACTGGCTATTTCTTCCAAGTAAGAGTCTGCACTCGGGGAAACGAGTGCGAGATATTCCTCGAAGGACAAAGCTTTTCCCAGAGAAGAAGTATGAAGCGCTGCCTCTACTTCATTCTTTGTCTTGGAAATTACTCGTTGAACTCCTTCTGCAAATGGAATCGCATCAAATAGGTCCGTGAACATTGCGAGTTTCTTCTTCTAAAAATCCGGTCAAAGGACTGGAAGCTTGCGCAGTCCTTCCTTTTCCAGAACCACCAAATCTACGGGACAACCTACCTGCTTTTGTGGCAAGCTGAAACGCATAAGCTACTTTAGCAGGATCCTTGGCGATTGCAATCGCAGTATTGACCAACACTGCGTCCGCTCCCATTTCCATTGCTTCCGCAGCATGAGAAGGCTGGCCCAATCCGGCGTCTACTACTACGGGCACCTTTGACTGTTCAATGATGATTTCTAAATTGGCCTTGGTTCTGATCCCTTGATTTGTTCCGATCGGAGATCCTAAAGGCATGACAGTCGCACAGCCGACTTCTTCCAAATGCTTACATAGAATAGGATCTGCGTTGATATAAGGAAGTACTACAAAGCCTTCTTTCACGAGGATCTCCGCCGCCTTCAGGGTTTCGATCGGATCCGGAAGCAGATATACAGGATCCGGAGTGACTTCTAGTTTGAGCCAATTTCCGGCTCCCAGCTCTCTTGCAAATTTTGCTAAGCGAATTGCTTCTTCGGCGTTTCGGGCACCACTCGTATTGGGTAACAACAAATACTTGGACCGATCGATCTGCGCTAAAGTATCATCTTCCGAAGAATCAAGATCCACTCTACGAAGAGCGACCGTGACCACTTCTGTTCCGGAGGCCTCGATCGCAGCTTTCAACATTTTCCCCGAAGAAAACTTTCCGGTTCCAAGGAACAGTCTCGATTGAAATTTCCGACCAGCGATTATCAGCTCGTCTTCGGAGGTATTCTTCTCATCCAACATTTCTAGGATTAGACTGCCTCTACGACTTTACCGGCAAAGTCCCTAGCTTCTTCGAGTCTCAAACTGATAATCTTTGAAATTCCAGGCTCTTCGTTCGTTACTCCAAAAATGGAATTTGCCCGATGTATCGTCGACTGGGCATGGGTAATGACCACGAACTGGGACTTATCCTTGAACTTATCCAGAATCTGGCAAAATCTGAGCTTGTTTGCCTCGTCCAGTGCCGCGTCTATTTCATCCAAAAAGCAGAAAGGAGAAGGTTTTACCATGTAGATCGCGAATAACAGCGCAATTGCGGTGAGAGACTTTTCTCCACCGGAGAGCAATCTTAAATTCTGCACATGCTTTCCGGGGGGCTCCGCCATGATTTCAATCCCGGCGTTCAAGTTATCCTCATTGTCCACGAGTTCTAACATAGCCCTTCCACCGTTGAACAAGGTAGAGAAAGTTTCTTGGAAATTCTCCCGAATCCTTTCGAAAGTCTCTCGGAAAAGTTTCTCGGACTCATCGTTGATATTCTTTAAGATTTCCGTAATGTCTTCTTTTGACTTTTCTATATCTTCTTTTTGAGTACGATGGTGTTCGTATATTTCCTTGATATTTCTGTACTCATCAATCGAAAGAGGATTGATGGAACCAAGCAGCTGAATCTCCGATTTGAGTCTTTTTAACTTGGATTCGCTCTCGCCTTTTTCGAACTTCTTGTCCTTGAATTCGTCCGCGAGTTCCTGTTCCGAGATGGAATAGTCGTTGTATAGTTCCTCAGAGAAGGATTCGAGTTGAACCTTATAAATAGATACTGCTTTTTCTTTTTCCGTCAGAATCGGAAAAAGGTTCTTATAGTCGTCCTGGTTTTTCTGGATTTCGTTCTTTAAACCTTGGATTTCTTTTACGATCTGGCGTAGGGCCTCTTTTTCTGAGTCTAGAGCCTTACTCATCTGCAGGAAGTCGTTATATCTGGTTTCGATCTGTTGCTCTAATTCAGATACTTCCTTTTCGAATTCCGATTTCTTATTTTCAAGATTCAGAATGGATTCCTTAGAGATACGAATTCTATCCTCAGCTTCGGTGATCCGCGCCGAAAACGTTTTAGAAGCTTCTAATTTTCCGTTTCTTTCCGAAGTTAATTCCAGGGTTCTTTTTTCTAAAAAAACCGTCCGCTCTCGGTTTTCCTCCAACTCTTCACGGATAGACCCTATGAGCAGTCCTGATTCTTTGATGGATCTAGTGTGATTTTCGTTCTCTAAAATCAGATCTTCAATTTCTTGATCCAAAGCCTCTTTCTGGGAAAGGAATCCGTCCCGGTCAAAAAGCATGCTACGAAGACTGTCTTCCAGTTCGAAGTATTCTGATAATCTAAGTCTGAAATTTTCTGTTTCCAGACCTTCCACTTCGCTTAACAAACAATCCAGCTCCGAAGGTACACCGGAATCTTTTGCAATCCCAAGACCGGTTTGAAAAGAGAGTATTCCAGAATGCAATTTATCTGCGGCTGAAAGTAGGGCTTCCTTCAGTTGCTTGCGCTTTTCTTCGGATTCCAAAGCTTCTCTTTTTCTGGATTCCAGCTGGGAAATTAGGTCGTAAATGACTTCCTTTAACCTTTCGCGCAATTCCACATGTCGCTTATCATTGGATTGAATCCCTAATTCTTTTTCCCGGATCGACCCGTTCTCTTTTTCGATCTTGGATTCCAGATCCGATTTTCCATTCAAAAGACCGGATATAGAATTCTCCAGATTTTTGATCTCTACCTCGAGTTCTACAGCTTCTCTCTCCAGATTTTCCTTTTCCAGAAGTAGAATGGTCAGAGAAGACTCTTCCTTAGTTAAGGATTCTTTAATATCTCCAATCCGGTCTCGATAATCGTGTATGATTCTTTTATTATTTTCAACCTTATCCTTTTGTATTTGGGTCTGTGTGAGATGATCTAATAACTTCTTATCAATTTCTGCGACCTTCTTTTCCAGGTCGCTTTTTTCGGATTCGAGCTGGTTTATCCTTCCGGTTTCGTCTGAGATCGTTTCCAATAACACTCTGTTTTTTTCTTTGATCTCTTGGAGTTCGTTTTCGGAAACGGATAATTTTCTTGTAAGGTTATCGAATTTCAAGAAGCGGATAATTTTATCAGTTTCATCCAGCTCTTGTTTGTACTGGAAGTATTGCTCAGCTTTTTCTGCCTGCTTTTCCTTTACTTCCATATCCTTTTTCATCGTATTAATGATATCTTGGATTCTAAGAAGATTCTGATTTGTGTCGGATAACTTTTTGAGGGCTTCTTGCCTTTCCATCTTGAATCTGGAAATTCCAGCAGCTTCTTCAAAGATCAGCCTTCTCTCCTCGGGCTTGGAGTGAAGGATTCGGTCCACTTTTCCCTGCTCCATAATAGAGTAGCTGGATTTTCCGATACCGGTATCCATTAGAATTTTCTCAACATCCTTTCTTTGCACTCTGGAGTCGTTGATCAAATATTCATTACTACCGTCTGCGTACAAACGCCGAGTGATTTTGATCGTAGGATAATCCATCTTGATCAGCTTGGAGGCGTTATCGAAGATTACGCTGACTTCGGCGTATCCGGCGGGCTTTCTGGCTTCGGAACCGTGAAAGATGACGTCATCCATCTTTTCACCTCTGAGTCCTTTTGCGGACTTTTCTCCGAAAACCCATTTTAATGCATCGACTATATTCGATTTTCCAGAACCATTAGGACCTACGACTGCGGTAAATCCAGGGTCCAGCAGAACTTCCGTCTCATCCGCGAAAGTCTTGAATCCAACAATATTCAGGCTTTTTAAGTACATTCTATTTTTTAGTAGCTTTGGGAAATTGATTGCAAGTGACCAGAATCGGGCGGATCCTGGAATGCTTAGGAGTATTATGTCTCACGATCTCCCGGAAAAAACAAGAGAAATATTCGCGAAAAAGCCCTATCTTTCTCTGTATTTCCGAGAAGAACCTCCGATCCATCTTAGATTCAGGTTAGGACGGGCCAAGACCCAGGATGAGTATTTCCTTTCCTTCGGAGAAAGAGCACTTGCTAGTTCCGTTTCACCACGTACCCAAGCAATCCGCCAAGTGGAAGGAACAAAAATACTATCAACCGATTTGGTCGCGGTTCTTGGCCTTGGAAATCCCCATTTATTAAGAGAAGTGAACTCCAAACTCGCGGAAGGACAGATTCTTTTACTGATCGATAACGAACCAGAATCCATTTTTCCACTTTGGGAAAATTGGTTGGAGCCAATTTTAGAGCAGCCAGGTAGACATCTTTTCTTGGGGAAAGGAGCTCTCTCTCTTCTTTGGAACTATGTAGAATCTCTTCCGATGGAAAGAGTCTCCGGAATTCGGATCTTGAGAAATGCGGCGAACATTTCTATCGACGAGTTATTCTACTCGGAAGTTGATACTAAGCTTAGAAAAATACTTTCCTCTAAAATGAGCGACTTGCTCACGAAATTCGAATTCGAGAGGATTTGGGTAAAGAATAGTCTAGTAAATACTGCAAATTTTTTCTCAGAATCTTCTCCGCGAACTAGAGTAGAACACCTAAAAGGGAAATTTTCCGGAGTGCCTTCTCTTCTTGTATCAGCCGGACCTGATCTCAGAAAGCAATGCGATTGGATTCTTTCTATCAGAGAGAAGGTCTTCCTTCTTTCTTGCGATACTTCTCTGAAAGTACTTCTAAAATACGGAATCGTCCCGGACGGCGTCATGACTCTAGACGCGCAGACACATTCTGTCTTTCATTTTCTCGGAGAAAATTGTAGTGAAATTCCTCTATTTGCGGACTTGGTCAGTTCTCCGCCTATCCTGCGAAACTTAAAGTTCAAATCCATAGTACATAGCTTGACCGCGAAATACATTCTGGACGCTTCTGGAGAATTGAGAAGGGAGGCCACTGCGGGAAGTCTAACCGCCGAAAGAATATTGGGTGCAATCGGAGATGTGCAATCAGGTGGAAGCGTAGCCACCACTGCTTTTGATCTGCTAAGGGTTTTAGGCTGCCAACCTTGCTTTTTAGTCGGTCAGGACCTAGCCTATTCAGGAAGAGAGATTCACTCTACAGGAACACATCATAACGAGAAATGGCTGACCCTCTTATCTCGAAAAAACAGTTTAGAAAAGATTAATGAATCAATTGTCAGAAAAAGAGACACTAGGTTCGTTCCCTCTGTTAGCGGTGGAAATGTATTGACCGACTATGTATTGGATCTCTATCGACATTGGTTCGAAGAATCCGCAAAAAGTTTAGACTACCCTGTGTATAACGTAAATTCGCAGGGAGCAAGGATTCAGAACGTTCAAAACATTAGCGCACAGGATGCCAGTGCTATTTTGGAACAGTTCCCGAATCACGGATGGTTTTGGAAGGAACTACCTCCTTGGAATCCGAGGACGATTTCAGAAAAAAACCCGAGCCAAACTTCGGAAAATTTCCGCTCCGATCTCACCCAATTTTTAGAAAAGCTAAGAAGTTACTTTTCTGACCCAAAGAGAAAAGAAGAGAGCTACGACTCTATCCATGAAAATTTTCTAGATTTAATCCAGGATTGGGAAGATTTACGTTTTTTAGTCAGAAAGACGGAAGTTTATATATTGAGGCACAAGGATAAGCTAGAAGACTCTAGAAAAAGGGACTTATTCCTTGGGGCTGTACTCAAAGAATCGAGCAATTTGAGACGAAAACTTTTGGCCTGTTAAAATCATTCTCAGCAATTTCTAAAGGTGCGAAAAGGCTAGGACCATGGAACTCGGAAAGGAATTTTACAATCGCCTGAATATTGATTCAGTGCTAACTGCTGTGGAACTCGCAGGATTTTCTGTCACCGGGCGATGCCTTGCACTCAATAGCTTGGAAAATCGGGTGTACGACGTTGGCACAGAAGATGGAAGCAGACTCATCGTAAAATTCTACCGTCCTGGAAGATGGTCCAAAGAGCAAATACTCGAAGAACATTTTTTTCTACGGGAACTAGCCGAAGCAGAAATTCCGGTAATTTGCCCAATTCCATTTCAGAATAACGAGACACTTCAAGAAGTGAATGGGATTTACTATGCGTTATGGCCCGCACAAAATGGAAGACTGACCGAAGAACTTTCAGAACCAGATCTTCCAATCTTAGGTAGATTGTTAGCCCGAATTCACAATGTGGGAGAAGTAAAGCCGTGTAGGCATAGGTTAGAATTAAATCTGCAAAACTTCGGTCGGATTCCTTTGGAGTTCCTACTTGGTGATCAGTGGATTCCGAAATCGCTGCAAGACCGGTATAAATCTGCTGCGAATCAATTGTTCCAGACATACTACGAACACTCAAAGGAAGTTCCGATACATAGAATTCATGGAGATTGTCATAAAGGAAACTTGATACAAACTCCAGATAGTTTCTGCTTTATCGATTTTGATGATTTCGTAACCGGGCCTGCAGTGCAAGATTTCTGGATGCTTCTTCCCTTTGGAGATGCAAGGGCGGATTATGAGAGAGGTCTATTCTTAGCTGGCTACAGAGAATTTAGAGAATTTTCAGATTCCTGGTTTCGGTTAGTAGAACCTTTGCGAGGACTCAGATACATCCATTACTCGGCGTGGATCGCAAAACGCTGGGATGATCCTTCTTTTCCAAACGCATTTCCTCATTTTGGTACAGATGAATATTGGGAAAAAGAAACCGCCGACTTGGAAAGATTGAATGCGCAGATACAAAAAGAAATCCCTATGCAGATGGAAGAATTTCTAGAACACAAGAAAGAAGAACTAACGAATAAAGATTTTTTTTGGGACATGGAATAAAAGATTCCAAGGGGTAAATCCCCACATTAGTCCTCCATCGAGATTGACTCTCAATTCTTTCAGTGAAACATTGACGAATAAGGATTCGAAAAATCGAATCTAGTTTTCTGAAAAGACATTGAATTCAATGCCAAGAGGATAGATTGCCAAATTCTATACGAAGCTCTTACAGACTCTTTCGGGAAAAATTTTCGGGTGCACATTCTCTTCCAATCGCAAATCTTTGCATGATCTTTTTTGCGATGCTTCCGGTCACTATGATCGTGCCGGTATTTAAGGAAATCGTAAAGGATCGTCTAGGTGGAACCAACTATGGCGTGGCCTGGTTTCAGAGCGCCGCAATGCTCGGCTCTTTTATTTTTTCTCCAGTTGCAGGATACTTATCGGATCGACTTGGAACAAGAAGATATTTGATCGGTGGTTTTGCGATACTGGACGGCATTCTCTTAGCCTTACTTCCACTTGCGCCAAACCTCAGCTCGCTTTTCTTAATTCGATTTCTTGAAGGCGGCGCTCACATTTTCGTAATCGGATTATTACTTTCTTCACTTTCCGATCGAGAAAATGATCCGAATAGCCACTACTTTCGAAGAGGAATCCTTTTCGGACTAGGAGGAATGTTACTCACGTTAGGCGGTGGAGTCGGTCAAGGGCTCGGGTTTCTCGGAAACAAGAACCCGCTTTTGCCTTTTTATTTAGGCGCAATTATTTTCGTATTTTTAGGAATCGCTGCCCTTCTATTTTTAAAGGACTGGAAACTTGTCCAAAGTCCGGATTTTTCATTTTCTGGGATTCGGGCTGCTATTCGACTTTCTCCGCTACTGATGATTCCTTTTTTATTTCACTTCTTGGATCGATTCACTGTAGGATATTTTTTAAGTACGTTCAACCTTCATCTAAGGGAAGACCTAAGTTATACGCCAGGGCAAGTGGGCTTGGTCTTTAGCATTCTGTTTTTATTAATGAGCGCGCTCTCTTACCCTTCTGCAATTTTGTCTAGGAAGAAGGGCAGTATTTTATTCGTTGCGATCGGTTCCTTGGTGTACGGAGCATTCCAAGCGATGACAGGATTTGTTTCGGACCAATCTCTTCTTATTTTTTCAATCGTAGGATGCGGGATCGGAGCCGGAATCATGTATGTCCCTGCAATGAGATTGGCATCTTCACTTTGCCCTAGCGGACTGACTGCGCTTGTAATGACCGGATTCACAGGCTTTGGGTCGTTCGGATTCTTACTCGGTCCGATTGCTTCGGTCGCAATAGAAAGAAATTTTACGGCAAGTTACGGAAGAACAACAGGATTGGAAGCGACGGCATTCATCTTCGGGTTTCTGGAAATTCTCTTGGTCATCCTCATTTTACCATTTTGGAGAAAATTGGTAAAAGCAGAAGAATTACCGCATGCTGTTGAAGCAACTTCTCGTTCTTAATGGGAGTCTGGAGTTACTAGAGTCTACTTAACGAAATTCTACAGTTGCGTTGGCAGGCTTCGTCCCCTCTACATAAATGTGAAACAAAAAGAAATAGGTTCCGGGGGATTGATTGTTCGTATAAACATAAGGTCCGGAATCTGATCCGGACTTATTAAACCTTACCTCCACGGAATTATCAAAGGTAGAATCTTGGCTTAAAGGACAATCACTCGCCGCATAAATAGTAGGAGATTGGTCGTTAAAGATCGGATTATTGACAACATCAATTTCGTTAAAAGTAATAATATCTCCATCCTGAACATTTTGCACTTCGATCAATGCAACCGGATGATCTGCCATTGGCATTGACTTCCAGATAAACGGAATTTTGCCTCCGTTTTTTACTGCTAAAGTACGATCGACTGCCGTAATCGGCATTTGAGGAAGTTGCACCAAGCAGTTTCCTACACCGACAATCTGTAATATTTGGGACAAACCGTTATCTACTACAGGTTCCTCTTTTTTACAATTTCCAATTAATATTGCAATGGAAACAGGAATTAGTATTGATCGCACTCTTAGCATCTAACAACCCTTTTGCGATGGATACAAAGGTAGACCTCTCGAGTTTTATTTCGTTCCAAAGCGGTTCCTGCCGAACTTTATTGATCCAGATTAATTTCAAGCTTGCGATAAACTGAATGCTTTCTTAATTTTAGTCGCATGCCTCCTATAGTACGTTCAATTTTAGTTTTAATCGGATCACTGATAGTCGGAATGATTTTAATATCCGCTGTTCAGTATCTTAGTATGATGATGTTCCCTCCTCCGCCAGGACTGGATATGAGTAACCCGACCCAAATGGAGGCATTTATTTCCTCTGTTTCGGCAGGTGCATTTGTTATGTTGATCGTTTCTTATTCAGTCGGACCGTTTGTCGGTGGGTTCTTAGGTGTCTTCTTGGATTCCAGTACAGGAATCAGAAATGCAGCGATCTTAGCAGGAATCTTTCTCGCAGCAGGCGCTATGAATTTACTCAGTTTTAAGCATCCTATCTGGTTAGCGATAGCAGTGGTGATCGTTCTTCCTGGATTTGCTCTTCTAGGCGGAAAAGTTGCTCAGATGTTTGGAAAAAACAAATAGGAGAGAGAAATCGGAGTTTGAACTGAAACTCAGATGTTACCGAAGGACAAACTAGGGTAACATCTGAGAAAACTAGAGAATTTAATTGAACTATATTAAAACTTTGTAACAGAGTTTGTATTAAGCGTTCAGATCGATCAGATAACCTCGTCTGACCTTTTGATCGTCGGTGTTTACTCCCACCTTCGCTATATTTTTCGGTCCTGTGACTACGTTTTCTAAATTCGTAAGAGGGTGCAGTCGATCCGGCATATTTCGGACAGTAAATTCAGACTGCGAAAATTGTCTTGCAGCTCGGTTATCCTGCCCTGCTGCATTAATTTCGTTCATCATATTCTGCGAATCTTCCTTTTTCGCAAAGTCTAGCGCATTCTAGCAGGATTGTAAAGCCTGAATTTCGTAGTTTATAGAGCTTCGCCTTCCCATCTGGAATAGCTCTTTTCGTCTTCTTCTGCCGCCAAAATCTCCAATTCATCTTCTTTTTTCTCCACAGAACTCGGCAATACGTCATCGAATAACCGAAAGCCTTTATTCTCTTGAGCAAACTCAGGAAAATATTCGAAAAACAGCTTGGCCGCAACGATCCGATTGGAGGCGGGATATTCCTTTTTGAAAGTATCAGAGAAGTCCAGTTCAGGTAATTGGTGGAATTGGATCCTATCTTCGAAATTGATGAATTCTTGTTTGGTAAATCCTATGTTTCTGGAAACGATTTCGTCCTTTAACAAAATCCAATCCAACTTGAATCTCATCCGATATCCCTGAAACGCAGAGGATCTCTGCATCAGATTCACGATCCTCATCAGAGGATATTCCAATTTGAAATAAGGAGTCAGATAGACCTTGATATATCTTTGGCTGAATCCCAAGGGTTCCCAGACCCTTGTTCTCAGGCTTTCGCTTTCTAACTCGTTTTGGAGCTCCTGCAACATAGAGTGAAGGGTAGGAGCGTTCTTGCGTTCGGAGTAAAACTCTTGGACAGCAATTTCTCCGAATTCACCGAAGTAGAGCCATTTGTAAAAATCTTGGATTTCTAATTTCGGATGCCAGGTCAGAAATTCGTCTAGACTCCGAATTTTCTCTTCTCTGGTTCTATTCTCATCGATCTCTTTTTGAATCATAAGCGCCGAACGTAAGAAATCCTATCACGGACTTAACTAGATTACAAGATGAAAAGAGTAGGATTTCTATCCTTACTCGTCTAGATTCTGGTCCCCGTACTTTTCTTTATTGGAAAGCAATTCTCTTCCTTTAAAGAGCCTAACCAAATTCGTTCGATGTAAAAATAGAATCGCACAACTCACTGCACAAATCGCGTAAAACGTAATTGCCTCATATTCTATTATGGAATATATAGAAAACAAATAATACGAAATAGGAAGTACAATCGCTCCGCCGATAGAACCTAAAGAAACGAATCCAAATCCTTTTTTCAAAACTAGAAAAACAAAAAGACTTACCAAAACCGGAAAAGGAGTTAGGACTAAAAATACTCCGAAACTAGTAGCAACCCCCTTTCCCCCCTTAAAAAGAAGAAAAGGAGAGAACATGTGACCAAGAACGGAAAGCACTCCGGCGACTAACGGGACAAATGCGAATTCGGTTTTTAGTAAGTAGATTCCGACCAGCGGTGCGATCGCACCTTTTCCTATATCTAAAAGCAGAACAGGAAGTCCTACTTTCCATCCTAACAAGCGGGTCACGTTTGTCGCACCGATGTTTCCGCTGCCCTTCTTTCTTATATCCACTCCGCCAAATAGCTTTGCGAGTAAATATCCGAATGGAATCGCTCCTACAAAAAAAGAGAGCGCCCAGTAGGCCAGCCAGATTCCGTTCATTTTCGATCCGACCTTAAATCGAATCGGATCGGAATCCCTTGTAAGTTGTATTTTTCAGTCAGTTTCTTTCGAAGAAAGGAAAGTAGATTCGATTTAAAATTTTCAGTATGATTCACGAACAGGATCAAATGAAAGGGAGAAACAGATACTTGCGTGCAATACAACAACTTGGGAGGCCTGTTCGCAGAAAAGGAACGCGCTGCTTCCTGCATCCATCCGCGCAAAGATTGGTTCAATTCCGAAGTGGAGATCTTGCATTTAGATCGGATAGCCAAGTCATATGCTAATTCCATGAGCTTATGCACTCTTAGTTTCTCTTTCGCGCTGAGAGTAATGATGGGAACTTCCTTGAGTAATGGAAGCCTTTCAACCAATCTTTTCTTATATACTACAAAGGATTTGGAATCCTTTTCCGGCAAAAGATCCCATTTATTCACGGCGACTAGAAAAGGCTTACCTTCCTCTTGCAATAATGAGACGATTTTTTTGTCAAAATCCCCGAATCCTTTTAAAGCATCTAACAAGTGAACGACTACGTCCGCAGATTGGATCGACTTCTTTGTCCTTTGGTACGAGTAGAATTCTAATGCTTCGGCCTTATCTGATTTCTTGCGAATTCCGGCCGTATCGATCACTGAAATTTTCTTTCCATCAAATTGGATAAGTGTGTCCACAGAGTCTCTAGTTGTTCCAGCAACCTCGCTCACAACAGCACGCTCATAGCCGCAGATTGCATTCAATAAACTTGATTTTCCGGAATTGGGTTTACCAACAATCGCAAGCCGAATGTCATACTCGCTCTTTTCCAAATCTTTTGGATCTTGCACTTCCCCAATAATGCGTATAGCTTTTGGAAGCAGAAAGGCAATCTTCTCGAGTAGCAAGGCCAGGTTCCGACGCCCTGTTGCGGAAATGGGCAGAATCTCAGGAAGTCCCATTCTATAGAACTCCTCTAAATCCGCTTCGTCTTCGGGGGTGTCCACTTTGTTCACGCAGTATAGAACAGGAACATCCTTTAACGTTTCATCTTTTCTGAATATTTCAATGAGCTTGGAATCAAAGTAAGTCACTTCTCTAAAATCCAAGAGAAAGACTACCAAGTCAGATTTTCTCAACTGTCGAAAAGCATTCTCTAAAACAGCCTCATTCAGATTGTCCGGATTTTCTATATCCAAACCGGGAGTATCGCAAAGAAAAAAGTCCAGGCCCTTTTCTGGATGCAAAACCCTAGCCTGCAATACATCTCTAGTAACTCCCGGATAATCTTCCGTAATCGCGAGCTTCTTTTTCAGTAGGGCGTTGAATAATGTGGACTTCCCCACATTTTGGCGGCCGACTATGCTGACCACCGGAACATTAGAATTTTTTAATGACATGATTTTAAGAATAATTTTTGGCTTTTAAAGCCCTGGCGATTTCTACTTTTGCGTCACTCTTTTTCAAGTCTTCGCGCTTATCATACAGTTTCTTAGGTTTTGCGAGTGCAAGTTCCACCTTTACCCATTTGCGATCTTTGAAATAGATTTTGGTTGCGACCAATACCAAACCTTTCTCTTTTACTTGGCGTTCTAACTTATCTATTTCCTTTTTGTGTAAAAGCAATTTGCGGGGTCGAATTTCCGGATGATTCGCATATCCCCCGTTTTTGTAGGGAGTAATTGAGAAGCTTTCCAAAAAGACTTCGCCGTTTTTTATTTTGGCAAATGCGTCTGTAAGGTTTGCCTTTTTTTCCCTCAGACTTTTTACTTCCGAACCGGATAATACTATGCCCGCCTCTATAAAAGAGATCAGTTCAAAATTGAACCTTGCCTTCTTGTTTACAAGAGGTTGAGGACCTTGATTTTCCGCTTCCTTCTTCTTTCCCATTGAATCGGTTCTACGGCTCCTTGCCGTTCTATTTTGTTAGTTGCGGGACGAATGATGGGTAAGTATGATTCTCCCCAATTCCGCTCCGATCAAGTTAGGCATATTGTAGAAATTTTCCGATGTGATCTGAATCGAATCCGGAAAGATATGCTCTGCTATGAATCTGCGCCCTAACCCAACTCCCAAAAATACGTAATTTTTGTTGGAGTGCTTTAGAACTTCTGCCCTAAGTTTACGATTGTCCTTAGAGTCTATTTCCTTCTCTATTTCCGTCTTGCCTCTTTGGCCCCGAAAATCAGAGATCATGACCAGGATTCTAGTCTGTGCCTCTGGGGAAAAGTAGGATTCGATCTTATCGAGTAGCTGGTATTCCTCTATGGAATCTCCCTGCCAGTCGGTCCTAAGGGCATCGAACATCTGCTCCTCTTTTTTGGCATCAAAGGACTCGTCCATTCTCTTGATTTCTACTAAATCGATTCTGTCCTTTTTGTTCTGTCTATCGGAGTAAGCGATGACAGAAAAACTTACGTCGTGTTCATCCAAGATATGCGCGCTCGAAAGCATCGCGGAGAGAGTTGCTACCGAATATTCAAAATTGAAGATCCTTCTCGCCTTGGAGACTAGAAATACTACCTCCACTCCTTTCAGTTTCTCTTCATCTTTTTCGATCGTTGTTTTATCGAATACTTTAGAATCTCCCTTTCCGGATAGGAAAGAAATATATTTTCTAGTATCGATTCGATTTCCTTCGCTTCGATAGTTTCTGTGTATATCTATTTCTGGATCGAATAATCTTTCTAGATTGAGTTCTACTTCGTCAAGGCTCGCACCAAACACTTCCTTGAATTCTTTTAAACTCGCCTGTACAGTGTACTCCCAGAGAATTCTTCGTTTTGCTAAGAATGCTTTGTATAATTCTTCGGTACGATAGCCCCATGCGCCTCCGCCTCCGGCAGGTTCACCTTGGCCCATATTTCCCCGGGTGTCCTTTCCATACCAGGCGTCCGGACCTTCCTTGGTTTGGCCCCCGGTTTCTGGAGTATTGATCTCTATCCCTTGCTTGAGTTGATTACCGGAATTCAGCAGTTTTGCTTTTCCGGTAACCGGATCTCTCTTATGTAGCTCTGGATCCCACCAGCGCTTCTTTTCTATTTCGGAAGAAGGTGTGAGAGTTTTTTTTTTCTTCTCCTCGAGTTCGGTAAAGAACTCGGAGACTATTTCTATTCCTGAAAGAAGGAATTCTAAGATTCTCTCTAATTCCTTTCTTTCTCCTGGATCGGCGATCTGGTTGGAGTAGGAGATCCTTCCACCTCGAATCGCGATCGCCCTGAGACCTTCTCCCCCTGAAGAGGAATCCGCATATCTCAAGATATGATCTTTCCATTGGAGTAAATTAGAAAGACCGAATAGATAAGGCATTAGGTTGGCTGATCCGATCGTACGTTTTTTTGCCAGATCCTTGATCTTGACATGGAATTCCGCCATTTTGGAAACCAAATCGCCTTCAGGTAAATAGAAGTTCAGAATCTCTATTAGAGTTTCCTTATCTTCTAATTCAGGGAAAAGTACCGGTGTAAATCTGTTTCTAAAAGCTCTAGAAATCGTAGGCGTGGATTTCGTCTTTCGGAATAATTTCATTGCTATGACTCTAGAATCTTCCTGAAGTCCAATTGGAGTAGTCTCTCCACTCTCTGGCGGGAGCACCAAGGACCTTGCGTCGTCGGTTAACATATTTAGTTTTTCTACTAATTCCGCTCCGGCTGCTTCGAGATTTGTGATTAAGATATTTCCACCTTCCCGGATTCCTTTTGTGAGCGGACCATCCACCCATCCTACAGTGGATCCAGAAATCGGTTTCAGAGCGCCTATGATATCCGAAGTATGAATTCCTTTGCAAAGGTGAACGGTCTCTAACGGAACTCCACTGATTTCGGTAAACAGAGGTAGCACGAATTGTGGATCCTGCTCTTCCGAATATTCAATCAGTACGTTTTCCTTAAATTCGATCGCTGTATAAACCTTCTCCGCAAATTCTCTTAACTTATTCGGCAAAGGCACGCTCGAGAGAATATTCTTTGCGTTCTCTTCATTTACCACATGGATTTTTTTATCATTACAATATAGAAAACCTTTATGTACTTGAAATTTACCTTCTGCAAACTCTGGCGCCGATGAAAGTCCTGTCTCTTTGAGTAGGAGCTCTAACTGTTGTTGCCTATCCTCCGGCTTACGAAAAGGTTCTACATAAAAATTCCATAATTCTCTAAATCTGAACTCCGGAGAGTCCGCTTTGAGATCTAAAATTCTTTTACAAAGCTTTTTTAAATTACGGATATTGAAATGGTATTTTTCCAGGTCTCCCTTTCCGATCGTACCCAAAAGAACTCTGTTTTCGGTTTCTAGAGAGATTCGAATGCACGATTTTAGGATTTCCTCTTTCATCTGGGGATAGAGTTTTCTTAAAATAAATAGAATTTCATCCGGAGTGTGAGGATCGATATAAACGACTGAGAAATAGCGAGTGATATCAAACGGAAGCGGCTTTCTTCCTTCGAATCCCTCCGAAGGGTTTTGGGTTCCGATAAAGTTGAAACCGGAAAATGCAGGAATCCGGGCGCCATCCCCTTCAATCAACTCCAGATAACTAGATTCATAGATCGTAGAAAATCTTTTGATGATATGAGGCGGGCAAAGGTTCATTTCGTCCGCGACGAAACTGTAACCGCTTCGAATCGCAGAAGTCAGAGGTCCATCTGCCCAAGCGAATCCTTTTCCATCCAATAATAATCGATAGGACCCGATCAAATCTTCGGGAAGAGTGTCCTCGTTGAAGCTAAACCTGGAAGTAGGATGGTTACGTTTAAAATTGATATAATATAATAGTGCATTCTTTCCGACTCCGGCATCCCCTACGAGCAAAACAGGACGTCCTTCTAAAATCGGATAAAGTATATTTTGCAAATTGCGTATTGTGGAATCTGTTTCTACAAGATCGGCGCCTAGGCCTCCGGAATTATTCCCGATCTTGGAGATCGGCACTTTAATACCTGCAATATCTACTGTTTCCATCTGTATTCGTAAGGTACGATTTTCGGTGGTTTCATCGAAACCGAATCGGCCTTACCCTCTGTTCCAGACTGAAAGATCTGTGATCCTAATCAATCCAATTCTCGTGTTCCCGAGGTCTCTTTGGTTGGACTCCCCAACTTTCAAATAGGACAAAATTTCGATTGATTCTCCCAATTAACATTTGTTCTCAGCGCGCATTTTACGTTACGGTTCCTGTATGAGTCAAAGTACGCTCGAATTTGCATTGGCAAACAGAATCCAAGGACTAGATACATCCGCGATCAGGAAGGCATTTGAGCTCGCGGCTAGCTTGAAAGACCCGATCAACCTTTCCATCGGACAACCTCATTTTCCCTGTCCGGAAAATATTATAGAGGCAGGAGTTTCTGCTCTAAGAAAAGGTAAGACTGCCTATACTCTCACAGCCGGGATTCCTGAGTTAAAGGAAGCTCTCGTAGAAAAATACAAAAAAGAGAATTCGATTCCCTATGCGAACCCAGATCGAATCCTGATCACTTCCGGAGTCAGCTCTGCTTTCTTACTTTTATTCAATGCATTATTAAACGAAGGAGACGAATGTTTAGTCGTTACCCCTCACTTCTTAATGTATCCCGCTTATATCAAGATTTACGGCGGCAAGATGCACACCGTAAACGAAAACTTTGGTGCGCAAGATCTTGCAGCATTTCAAAATAAAAAACTCAAAATTATCATCTTTTCCTCTCCTTCCAATCCCACAGGAAAAATACTTTCCAAAGAACAATTGACGCTTCTCGCGGACCTCGCGGAAAAAACAGGAGCTTACTTGATCTCGGATGAGATCTATGAGAAGTTCGATTACGATAAGAAGTTCGTTTCCGTAGGTTCTTTTTACGAGAGGGCAATCACTTTATCCGGTTTTTCTAAAACGTATAGTATGACTGGTTTGAGACTTTCTTCCATACTCGCGCCGGCTCCGATTACCAAGACTTTGACTACGCTACAACAATACACGATTGTGTGCGCTCCTTCGGTCACTCAGTGGATGGGAATCGAAGCGCTAAAAACAGATATGAGTTCCTACATCGCGGACTATAGGGAAAAAAGGGATTTTGTTTACGAAAATCTAAAGGACCATTACGAAATTCAAAAAAGCCAAGGAGCATTTTACTTTTTCTTTAAGATCGCGGAAAAGGACGAAGACTTCGTTGTCAGGGCGGTAAAGGAGAAAGGACTGATTCTAGTTCCTGGGTACATTTTTAATGAATCCAAAAACTTTATCCGAATTAGTTTTGCCTCGGAATGGGAAAATCTGAAAAGAGGAATCCAAGCTTTGAAAGAGCTTTCTGGAAAGGGAGCATAGGACAGCTTGGAATTTTTCCCGGAATCCTTTGCTGAATTCACACCCGCGTTCACTTTCCCTCTGATTTGGTTGGGTGGCTTTTTGGCTTCCTTAAGTTTGGGAAGCTTTTACTCCACACTATCTTACAGAATTCTAAAGTTCTTTTACGGAAAGGAGAGAAAGAAATATAGCAGAACGACTCGAATGTTCAAGATTCTAGTCGAGCCTTCTGCTTGCGAATCCTGTGGACAAAAAATCACCGGAATCGCAATCCTTCCAGCAATCGGTTACTGGCTTTCTGGGAAAGTATGCAAAAATTGCGGGGCAAAAATTAATCCGCTCTATGCATTTTGCGAAGCAGCTTTCGGATTTTTGTTCGCTGTTGCTTATGTGCTTTCCGGAAACTTTTTAGCTTCGATCGTATTTGTTCTGTTATGCGGGCATCTCCTGATCGCGAGCACAACCGACGCTGTAAAATTTTCTTTGGATTATGAAAATCTGCCGTTTATCCTATTTTTCGGTCTGTTGCTTTCGTATCTTTTGGACTCTTCACTTCCGGAAAAATCGAACTGGATTGTATTAGGCGGCTTTTTGTTCGGTTTTTTCGCACTGCACTTTTTATTCCCAAATGGGATGGGGTTTGCCGACGCGGTTTTTGCTCCGTCCTTCGCTTTTTTGTTAGGACACCCTTGGTGGATTGTTTTTTTGAATTCTTCGTATGCACTTGCTCTTGCGATCACTGTAGGAACTCGAAACAAAGGAGAAAGTCTAAGAGGAAAACCCATACCGATGGGAGTATATTTTTCGATCGGTTTAGCTCTTACTTTTTTGGCAAAAATTGCTTTCAAGAACGAGCTTTTGCCTTCGATCGAATTGCCTTCGATCTGGAATCTCGAAGAGGGAAAGGAATAGATCCATTCCAGTTGATATTTCGCAAGTTAACCTTAGTTTTTTTCGCGCGCAGAAAATTACCGGCGTTAAAATCTAGCTCAGTATCCTGCGAAGAATCTAGAACCTTTGGTCTCGCATAGATAGGATGGTAAAATGACACGCAATCTTTCTGAATTAAGGAGCGAGTACGCGAGAGCCGAATTGGACGACAAACTCGTGGGATCGGATCCTTTGGAATTTTTCGGCAAATGGTTTCAAGAAGCTCTGGATTGCAAGGTCCGAGAACCGAATGCGATGACTCTGGCCACTGCTACCCAAGAGGGAGGCGCTGATGCAAGGATTGTCCTTTTAAAAGGATTCGAGAACGGAAGATTTCGGTTTTTTACCAATTATGAAAGTAGAAAAGGAAAACAAATCGAGAAATTTCCAAGTGTGTGCTTGCTGTTTTTCTGGCCGGAATTAGAGAGACAGGTTCGAATTATCGGAAAGGCAGAAAAGTCAAACCGTTCTATTTCCGAAGCTTACTTCAAGTCTAGACCTTTTGAGAATCAGATCGGAGCAATTTCTTCCATGCAAAGCAGACCGGTTGCCACGCGAGAAGAGTTAGATCACAAATTCCAAGAATTGGCCAACCAGTATAGGAACATTCAAGTTCCGATCCCTGAGTTTTGGGGAGGATACGATGTTCTTCCTTCAGAGATTGAATTTTGGCAGGGAAGAACAGGAAGACTCCACGATCGGATCGTTTTCACCAAATCGGAGTCTACCTGGGAAAAAGTAAGACTGCAGCCTTAAAGATCGCCTACGATTCTTTTCTTCTCAGTTTAAACCGAGAAGATGCCCCAACTTGATTTTCTTGGTCATCAGATAATGATGATTATTTCCAGTAGGCTGTATCTCGATCGGAATTCTTTCTATTACTTCGATTCCGTACCCGTCCAATCCAACGATCTTGCGAGGATTATTAGTGAGCAGCTTCATTTTTTCTACGCCTATATCTTTTAGAATCTGTGCTCCGACTCCGTAGTCCCTCAGATCAGGCGCGAACCCGAGCTTTTCGTTGGCCTCTACGGTGTCCAAGCCTTCATCCTGCATATTATAAGCTTTTAATTTATTAATCAGCCCGATGCCCCTACCTTCTTGGCGCATGTAAAGCAAAATTCCTTTTCCTTCCCTCGCGATCATTGCGAGTGCAGAATGCAGCTGAGGACCACAGTCACAGCGCCCACTCCCGAAAATATCTCCGGTCAAGCACTCGGAATGCACTCGAACCATAACAGGCTCGTCTCTCTTGATGTCTCCCTTTACGAGAGCCACATGAATCTTGTCGTCGATAATGGTAGAATACGCTCTGATAATAAAATCCCCGTACTCTGTGGGGAGCTTGGTCTCCACTTCTAGCCGGATCAGATTCTCTTTTTTTCTGCGATAACGAATCAGGTCCTCTATCGTATAGATTCCGAGTCCGTGAGTCGCCGCGAATTTTTCCAGGTCCGGAAGCCGAGACATGCTTCCATCTTCGTTCATGATTTCACAAATCACCGCGGCCGGGTATAAGTCTGCCTGTCTGCAAAGATCCACCGAGGCCTCAGTGTGACCTGCCCTTCGCAAAACTCCTCCCGCGACTGCCTGCAACGGAAACAAATGTCCAGGTCTCATCAAATCATGAGAAGTAGTCGCTTCATTAATTAACGCATGTATGGTGATCGCCCTATCTTGGGCGGAAATTCCGGTAGTAGTACCATGCTTCGCATCCACAGATACTGTGAAAGCGGTTCCGTGCTTGTCTCCCAGGCTCAGGTCGTCCACCATTCGATTCAGACCCAGTTTACGGAGACGCTCCAATTCCATGGGCATGCAAATGAGCCCTCTGGCGTGGGTCGCCATAAAGTTTACTTTCTCTTTATCCGCAAATTCGGCTGCAAATACCAAATCACCTTCGTTTTCCCGGTCTTCGGAATCGACTAAGATGATCAATTTTCCGGATTTAATATCTTCGATTGCTTGTTCGATTGATCCGATCATCGTCTTCGTTCCACCTCATTTCTTGGACTGGATATTTTCCATTCATAAATGGTGACAACTAGGAAAAACGAAAGGAAAGATTGGGTTAGAAAACTAACGAGTCCCCGATTTCAGTAATTGTTCCAAGTATCTGGCCACTATGTCTATTTCTAAGTTTACACGCGCACCTGGCTTCCAGGCAATCCCTGCATTGGTTTTTTCCAGAGTTTCCGGTATGATTACTAGTTCAAATTCTCCAGGAGAAGAATCCACGATTGTCAGGGAAATTCCGTCCACCGTGACACTTCCCCTAGGAGCTAGATATTTCGAGAATTCAGGATCATGGCGAACCAGAAACCTTTTCACCTTTCCTTCATCCTTGTTTTCCGCACTTAGAATTTCTCCGGTAGTGTCTATATGTCCCGTTACCATATGTCCCCCCATTCTAGTATGGGGTTGCACAGACCTCTCTAGATTTACTCTGGATCCTAGGACGAATTTCCCAAAATTCGTCAGTTCCAAGGTTTTAAAGGAAGAATAAAACGTGAAAAGATCCCCCTTGTTTTCGAAGGATGTTACAGTGTGACAAGCACCGTTGACTGAAATTGAATCCCCTTTTTTGAGATCCGGCTCAGTCCATTTCGTTTGAATGGAAAAAAGTTTGCCGTCCTCGGTATTTTCGATTCGAACGATCTCTCCGGTGGCTTCAATCAATCCTGTGAACATTTTTGGAATACCTCCCAACAATCTGTTCCTAATTCGACTCTATACTCTAACATGTGATCTTTTCCCCAATCCGGCTTGATCCCTTCGAGAAAGCTTACTTGATTAGACTGGATCCGTAAAATTCTATCTTCATTTTCCAGTGCTTCGGAAAAAAGGCGATACAGAGAGTTTCCTCCCTCGACCAACGCTAAATTCACTCCCCAATTTTCCAACTGATTCATTATGTTTTTATGATCTAGCTTTTGGGAATAAGAAAATACATTTCCTTCTGCAATTTTGTGAAGACGATCCAAGTAACTTGTACTTCCAGAACCTCGGATAAAGAATCTCGCTAAAGATCTACCATATTGCAAATTCAGCTTTTCCTGTTTTTCTAAAAAAGAGGAACTCACTCTAGATTCCTCCGGAAGCAAAAAAATCCTAAGTGGTTGGTACTCGGAGAGTTTTTCCAAGTGAACTTTCATACAGGACTCCGATGCACCTTGGTCCAGGATTTCAGAAATCAATCCGGAGAATCCCTCTGCGCCAAGATTGGCACCCGTTTTTTTTGGACCATGCAAGTCGCTCAACGGTCTGGCAGAGGGTAGCTTAAAGTCTAGCCCTGGATGGTCAAATTGCACTGTGCCTGAGCCGACTAAAATCGCATCCACTTTGGCTCTGAGATAAGAGAGAAAAAAATCAGAATCGGTCGAAGATATTTTTTCACGAAGTCCAGTGCCACTAGTATAAAATCCTTCCTTAGTTACTGCAGCTTTTAGTAAGATGGCTGGTTTTCGAGTCAGTATTCTATTACGAAAACCGAATATAAATTTAGACGCGATCTTTGCCAATTCTTGGTGAAAGACCACTCTGATTCCTGCATTTTCCAGTTCTAAGTTTCCGTTTCTTCCTTTTAGGAGGGGGTTCGGATCCTCCCAACCTATATATACTGTTTCAGGTTTTTCTTTTAGAATCAAATCTAGACAAGGCGGCGTCTTTCCGAAATGAGTACAGGGTTCCAATGTCACAAAAACATTGTGAGGAGGAAGCTTCGGGAATTTGGATCTAAACTCTAAGTAAGCTTCTCTTTCTGCGTGGTTCCCACCCGCTATCTGAGTTCTACCGAGAGCAAGAATTTTAGAGTTTGAAGTATCTGTAATTACACAGGCTACCGGAGGATTCGGAGTAGTGAATCCGGTCGAAAGAAAGGACAGTCGGAGGAG
This sequence comes from Leptospira perolatii, assembly GCF_002811875.1. Taxonomy (GTDB): domain Bacteria; phylum Spirochaetota; class Leptospiria; order Leptospirales; family Leptospiraceae; genus Leptospira_B; species Leptospira_B perolatii. The sequence goes on along the minus strand of NZ_NPDZ01000007.1, from coordinate 19,905 downwards.
CTCCTCCCGAACGATTGTCGGGAGGGCAGAATTCACGCGGTTCTGAACCTTTTGTGCAAAGTATCGTAGATATCGATTAACGGGGCCGCGATAAAAATGGACGAATAGGTCCCGAGAACGATACCGAATGTTAGCACGTAAGCAAAGTCGTAGAGTTCCACTGCGCCACCAATAATCAATGCAACCACAGAAATCAAAGTCGCAAAAGAAGTGTTAAACGTTCTGCTCAGGGTCTGATTGATGGAAATATTGATCACTTGAGCGAAAGTATCCTTCAGATTTCCTGCATTTTCACGAATTCTATCAAAGATCACGATCGTATCGTTAATCGAATATCCTAACAAAGTCAAAAGTGCAGCAATGATCGGAATGCTCGGTTTGATTTGAAAGAAACCGATAAAAGCCACAGTGATCACCAAGTCATGCACGAGTGCGACGCTAGCACCCAACGCGAACTTGAACTGGAATCGAAAGCTGATATACGCCAGAATGATTAACAAGGTCAAACCTAAAAGTGTTACTCCGGTCTCGGTCAATTCGGCTCCTACTACGGAACCCACTTGGTTTGCAGAAAGAATTTGCTCTTTTGTAAGATGAAAATCTTCAGAAACAAGAGAGATCAGAGCGTCAATCGCAGGTACCGATTTGGAATCAACTCCCACAGATCCTTTTTTCTCGGTATAAAGCTGTTTGATTTTCTCTACAGAACCTAAACCGATATCGATCTGGTAGTGATTCTTTTCCTTATCCATCAGAACTAGAACTGCTTCTAAGCCCTTGGAGGAAAAATATTCTTCCAGTTTGCTTCGATCTACTGAATCTTCGAAGTCGATTACTGTCCGAAGCCCTCCGTCAAAGTCCAAGGAAGTTGCAAAGCCACCGTATTTTCCATAAGTTACGCTAAATCCTAAAATGATGAGCAGGATCGAAACGCTAATAGATACGTATTTATATTTTATAAAATCAAACATTTTGGGACTCCAATTTCTTGAATCCGATCTGAAGTTTAGAAACTCCTAATTTATTTACCAGCAGATCCATAATCAATCTGCTCAAGAAGAGAGAAGTGAACAAGGAGGTCACAATACCCCAGCAGAGGGTGATTGCAAATCCTTTGATCGGACCGTTTCCGAGTTTGATCATTAGGATACCAGAGATCAAAGTCGTCACGTTACTATCTATGATCGTCCAGAAGGCATTCTCGAATCCTTGCGCCACGGCCGCAGTCACGTGCTTGCCGTCGCGGATTTCTTCTTTAATCCTTTCGTAAATAATCACATTCGCGTCCACGGCCATACCCACTGTGAGAATGATCCCCGCAAATCCAGGGAGAGTCAAAGTGAAGCCCATTAACGAAAGTAAGGCCGTCAAGACTATGATGTTCACAAGTAGAGCGATATTCGCCACCAAACCGGAGAGTCTGTAGACGATCATCATGAATACGATTACAAGTAAGAATCCAAGTAATACGGACTTCATACCTACTTCGATCGATTCGATCCCTAAAGTAGGTCCGATAAATCTCATTTCCAGCACGGAAAGAGGTATCGGAAGCGCACCTTCACTGATCACGTTGGAAAGATCGACTGCTTCTTCTCTTCCAAAATCTCCGTCGATCTGAGCATTACCTCCTGCGATCGGCCCGCGGATCACCGGTGCAGAAATCACCTTATCTCCCCAAACGATCGCGAGTTGTCTTCCTACGTTCTTAGATGTGATCTCGAAGAATTTTTCTGCTCCGGACGAAGTCAGGGTAAAGGAAACGAAATAGGTAAGTCTGTTGTTATCGTAGGAAGGATGCGCGTCCCTCATGTCCTTTCCGTCCAAGGAGATCGCTCTTTCCAATACGATAAATTCTCTCGGAAGCAAAGGAGCTTTCGGATTTGCGCCCCTTCCCCAGCTTGCGTATAACTTAAATTTTTCCGGAATATTGTATTTCTTTTCGAGCGCTGCCAAAAAGTTATCTTGCTCGGATTTACCTAGCTTCTGTTTTACAATATTCTGAAATTTGATAATATCGGTTTCATCACGCTTTTCTTCGGCGAGCAATCTGGATTCTTCAGTATCGATAATGGTTTGATACACACCTCTAGTATCCGACTGACTGTTCGGATTTTTAGGAGGTTCTTTCAGTCTATATTCCACAGTTTCGGTGTTTCGGATAATATCCAAGATTTGAGCGGAATTGCTTACACCGGGCAGAGAAACTTCTATCGAATCCTGTTCTTTTTGGATCCTGACTTGAGGCTCGGTCAAGTTTTGATTCGTAAGACGGTTGTCTATGATGAGTTTCGCTTTTTCTAATTCTATGAGTTTTCTAGAAGCAGTAAGTTCGAAATAACTATTAATTTCTTTTAATCTGTCGTCTGCTTCCTTCTTCTCTTTATCAGAAGAGCTAGGATCAGAAATCGTATGATTTAACTTCTCGATTTCTTTTGCGTAGCTTTCTTTCAATTTAGAAGCATAGTCCTCGAAATCGCCTTTTAGTACGACCCTCATCCCACCTTGCAAATCCAAACCAAGACGAATCGCGAGAGGTCTTCCGCCAAAAATATATTCTTCCACCCGAGTTGGTCTCAGTCTGTTTTTGGGTTCTAAAATCAGGTCCTGGTTTTCCTGAGAGATCTGATTGATTTTTGCGGAAGTAACAAATCTACCTTTGACCAAATAAAAATTGGATCCTTCGGGAAGGGCGGCCGGACTCGGTTCTATTTTCCAGTTTTGGTTTGGATTATAATCTTTCTTCCAACGTTCCTCGAACGTTTTCAAAACAGTTTTTTGTTTTTCCTCTGGTAGAGATTTGAACTCGGGACGCACCGAGAGTTCTAATTCCCTTTCTGCAAAATTAGGATAGAGTAGAGTAATCGAAACTGCTACTACTAATACGGGGACAATGATCCATTGGACGGATTTCAATTTTGGCTCCTAGTCTCTTCTCACTTTGTTAATGGTCACCGGAGATCTCCGGTTGATTTTTGGTCCGCCTGCTCTAAAGCGGTACAATGCAAATAGTACGACAAGTACGAGTATGATCAAAGGCTTTCTATATTCGGAAAGGAAACCGACGAATCCACCTTGGTCCTTTCGCTCTTCTGCCTTTCTTTTTTCCTCTTCCTTTTTCTTATCCTGACCGATTTTTAGGATCTCTCCTAACTTTTCCTTAAAGGAGATTTCCTTTTCAGCATTGGCTGAATTTGTTTCAGTATATCCGGGCAGATTTCTGGAAGTCAGTACAGTTTCCTCGTTCACCCAATACGGCTTGGAGGTTTCCTTCGACTCTTCTTTGTTGGTCCCGTTCGAACTTGATTCGGACTGGCTCGTGTTATTAGAATTCGAAGTAGAAGATCCGTTTTTTCCGTTCGTATCTTCTGGAGAAATCCCGGAGTTTTCCGGTTCTATTTTCTTCTTTTGTTCGCTATCAGGACGCTCGCTGCTCTCCTGCTTCTCAATCGAACTCTGAGATTTTTTCTTTTTATATCCTTTCCTTACTCTTTTTTTCTTAGATGATTTGGAGGATTTTTTGGAGACACTAGTTTTCTTAGGTTCTCCAACCTTGTCTAGGAAATTCAGCTCTTCTCCGTCTTGCCCAAAAATGGACAAGCCGGCCACGAAAGAAAATAAAAGTAGGCACGCCCTGATCTGATTCATATAACACACGCTATTCTAACTATACCTATCGGAAGGGATGGACAGATTCACCCTTCTTTCTTCTTCAAAATGGTACTAGTATTGAATGTGACGTTTGTATCTTTCGCGATTGCGATCACTACAGTTTCGTTGTTCTCCTTAAACTCCACGATTTTGCCATGGATTCCAGAAGAAGTAACTACCTGATCGCCCTTTTGAAGATTCTCTATCATTGCTTTTCTCTTTTTCTCTTCGCTTCTTTGTGGGCGAATCACGAGAAAATACATGATAATAAACATCACTCCGACCATTGCGAAAGGAGAGGAAGTTAAAAGCGAAAGTGGGTTCCCTGAAGTAGGGGCTGCGCCGTCTGCTGCCTGCGCGAGTAGAAAAAGATGATTTAAGTCGAACTGCATGATTTGATCTTCCTGGCTTTGTTTTTAGCGAATTTTAGTACCAATATTTTCCGTTCTTACTGTTTGGAAATTAAATCTTGGAAGAAGGCCCCTGTTTTTCCGGAAACAATCTGCTCCAGCGCCATTTTGTAACCTTCTGCAATAGTATGCGCCTTGCCCATAGCGAATAAGCCAGCCCCCGCATTTAGGGCAACTGCATGAGTTCCTGCAATTTTTTCACCCTTTAGAATTCTCCTGGCGAGGGCCTCGGCCTGGTCAGGGCCGCTAGCAAATACCTCTGATTCTTCCAATTTAGCTAGGCCGAGACTTTTAGGATCGAAGTCCTTTCTAGAAATGACCCCGTCTTCGAGCAAAGTGAAATCCGTGGTTTCAAAAACCGAGAATTCGTCCAAACCGTCTCTGGAATGACAAACCAATGCCCTTTTTAGGCCAAGTCCTTGCAATACCCGAATGAATGTTTCCATCAACTCTGGTTCATAAACCCCAATGACCTGGTATTGTGGAGCGAATGGATTACTCAGAGGACCAATCATATTAAATAAGGTTCTAAACCCTAATTCTTTACGAACCGGTCCTGCAAACCTCATAGAAGGATGCCACATCGGAGCAAATAGAAAAGTAAATCCATGGGACAGCAGGTGAGCTTCTACATCCATCTGATCCTTTTCCGTGTTGTAGCCCAAGCGAGTCAAAATATCACTCGAACCTGTATGAGAAGAAACGGATCTGTTTCCGTGCTTGGCAACCTTCAATCCTAGGGAAGCCAATGTAATTGCGGAAAGAGTGGAAATATTGACTGTGCCCTTCCCGTCTCCTCCGGTACCGCAAGTGTCGAGCATATCGAAAGGGAACACTGTCTTTGGTTTGAGAGCATTCTTTCGAAGCGCTAGCGAAAATCCGAGCAATTCGTCCACTGTCTCTCCCTTAGCACGCATCGCTGTCAAAAAGGAAGAAAGCAAGATTTCGGAGACCTCGCCAGTCATGATACTATTCATGACGCTTTCTGCTTCGTGAACCGCTAAATGTTTTCTGTCTAATGCTTTTAGAATTGCCTGTCTAATTTCCATTTTTTCGAAACACCTTTCGGATCGCTTGTAGTCGCAGTACGTCTCGATTTGTAATGAGATAACGTACTCCGGAGAGAACAGTAATGAAAGTGGTCAAGAGCATCCCGAAATAAGGTACAAACCCGCCAAGCCCGAAGACTAGATCGTTCCAGGAAGGAACTCCCTGCTCTGTCCAGGCACGAGTAAATCCGATCGCGTTCTGAGTGGCTATGCTGAACGTACTCTCCCCCGCTGCCTTGCCATTTGCATATACTTCGTTGATTAAGATTCTTTTTTTAGAAGAAATTAATACGAAAAAGATCAGAATCAGCAAAATCGCACCCATTTGAAATACTGTTTTTACTTTTCCGAGCATCGTGGTGCGAACGGAACTACCTTGCTTGATCGCAAGATATCGTAAGGTGGTGATCAACATATCTCTACCGATGATCAAAGCCACCATCCACAGTTCTATCTGCTGGTGAAGAAAAATGAAGGTAACAAAACATCCGATCACGATGATCTTGTCTGCCAAAGGATCCAGGAATTTTCCGAATTCGGTTTCCTGTTTCCATTTGCGGGCGAGATACCCGTCTATAAAATCAGTGATCGAGGCCGCAGAAAACAAAACAAGCGCGGCGATATAATAAATCTGTTCTTTTTGGTACAAAAACCAAATGAAGAAAGGAAGGGATGCCACCCTTAATACAGTGAGGGTATTTGGAAGATTAAAGTTTTCTTTCACTGAGTCACCCAAGTTCCTATCATATCGTATTCATAAAATGATTCAATTTGCACCTTTCCGATCATCCCCGGTTTTAAACTAGGATCTTCGACGTAAACCACTTCGTCAATCTCCGGAGCGTCCTGCAACCTTCTCACAACTGCAGTTCCTTCTTCAATTGCATCCACAATCGCAGGATACGTTTTTCCTATCCTAGACTCGTGGATTTCCTGCAGGATTTTTAAGTGGGAATCTCTGACCAGGTTGATTCGTTTTGCCTTTTCTTTTTCGGAAACTGTCTGCTTTAACTCTGCGCCCTTGGTTCCGTCTTGAGGAGAATAAGAAAACAAGTTCACTTTTTCTGGACGAGTCTCCTCGATAAATTTCAGAATCAAATCTACATCATCGGGAGTTTCTCCCGGGAATCCCAAAATAAATGAGGTCCTGATTTCCAAATCAGGACGCACTTCCCTGGCGAACTTGTAGAGATCACGAAATGCGGAATAATTTCCGCTTCGATTCATGGACTTGAGTACAGATTCAGAAACGTGTTGCAATGGTGATTCCAAATAAGGAGCGATTTTCGGAATTTGACCCATCAATCTCAAAATCTTTTCCGTTTTCTTGTCCGGATATAAATACAGTAACCTTAATATTTCCAGACCTTCTACTTCGGACACTTTCTGAATCATGTCCAACAAAAGATCGCTATCCTTTCCGTAATAAACGGTGTCCTGAGAAACTAAACAGATTTCCTTTGCTCCTGCTGACAAAGCCCTTTTTGTATCGCTCAGTATCGAATCTAATGGGGAGTCTTGGAATTTTCCGCGTAGAGAAGGAATAATGCAGAATGCGCAACCACGGTTGCAACCATCGGAAACTTTTACATACGCGTACGGTTTGGAATAATTCTCTATGTGAGGAGAAAGTTTCATTCTCTCCAGAAGATCTGCATTGAATTCTTCCTTAGAGATAGATTCTAAATCTCTCCGAAAGGCTTCCTTTAAGATCTTACCTGCTTGAGAATATTTGCCCGTTCCAAAAACGAGATCAACCTCAGGAATTTCGGCGGAGATATCTTTGGGATACCTCTCTGCAAAACATCCTACGACCACCAATTTCTGCCCTTCTTGCTTTTTAGAATTCGCAGCTCCGAGGATGGTCTGTATCGTTTCCTCGGTGGCAGATCGGATAAAAGTACATGTGTTAATTAAATGAAAATCAGATTCCTCCGGATTTTGAGCCGGAACGAATCCTTCGTCCAAGAGAGAATGGTGCATGCTCATGGAGTCCACTGTGTTCTTCGGACATCCGAGCGTAGTGATGAAGAACTTCTTATCCAACGAAAGTCTTACTCACCCAACTCCTTGATGATAAACTGAGTGCTATCGTACGGATTCGGAGTTTTTACGAACACTTTTTTGACCAGTTTTCCCGGACGACCTAAAACAACTTTTGGTTTTCCGTTCTGAATCATTTCCACTGCAGAGCCGTCGCCCACTTTCAGCTCAAGGCGATCTTTTCCTTCTAAGCTGCGGGTTTCTCCTGACTGTACCAAGCCTCTGAAACCCATCTGACCGTCGATCATGAATTCTGCGTAGCTTGGTTTAGAAAAATATAATGTAACTTGGATTGGAACATCCCCGAGCGTTTTCATGCTATCTCCCGAAGGAGCCTGGGTCTTTCCGTTATTGTTAGGTGTTTCCTCTTCGTTCAGCGCGACCAGCACTTTCGCGGAACTTCCTGTTACGCTTTGTGCTGTGATTCTAACGCTTCTGCGAAGAGAAGAAATTTCAGGAATAGAATAACTCAGTATTTTTTCCTGACCTTGACCCAACTTGAATTTGTAGACTGTCAGTTCAGGATATACGTTGAATCCCAAGAGTGCGGTGTTCGATTCGCTACCTTGGTCCACACCAATGATAAAGAGTTTGCATTGTTGATTAGAGACGCTGAGGCTCACACCCTGATCAGTAGTCAAAATAAAACTTTCTGGACGGTTTTCCGGAACAGACCGATTCACAAAATCTATATTCTCCGGAATTTCTAGTTTGCGACGGCTTTCTTCGGCAATCTCCTCATCGCTGTTAGACGAATCGTCCAAGAAGGTGAAAAAGATATAGCCTGCGACAAGCAACATCACGATCGAAATCGCGGTGATAATCTTATTTTTATCAAAATTAAAATTGAAATCGTAATAAAAAGAGGAAGTAGGCTTGGTTAGTTCTTCTAGAGGCGCCTGAGATTCTTCGATCTTTTCTCCTCTGTATAAATTTACAAGAGTTCCAGTGTCTAACTTCAAATATAAGCCGTAGTTTTTGAGAAACCCAATAGTAAAGGTCTCTCCTGGAAATTGGGAATAATCCTCCGTTTCCAGAGCTAAAATATATTTCACGGAGATGTTTGTGTCCTTGGAAACATCCTTTACCGTTAGCTTTTTTTCTTCCCTAGCCTCCCTAAGGATTTGCCCGACACGCTTCTGGTTCAATTCCTCTCTCCTTTCCTGGGAAATTATTCTTCGGATACCAAAGGATTATTTACGATTTTTGCATTTCCATCCGGGCGATAGTTGAACTGCCCGTCTTCCAGATCCGCATTCTTGTCGATTCCGGAAAATTCTACAGTTGTGGTCTTACCCCTTCCGTCACTGGCAACCGCTTTCTTTATGAAATAATTTTCTGCGTCAACATAAAGGGTCATCGTCTCATACCCGCCGATTTTTTCTCTTTGTTCCAGAGCCAATACGAAGTATTTCCGATTGTCTTTCGGGGACACTTGCGGTTGTTCAATCGAATCAAACTTATAATGATATTTTCGGAAAATTCTAGATAGACCCTCTTCCGTAAAGGTGGAGAATATAGGACCCGATTTATTAGATTTATTTAATGTAAGATCTTGCTTTCCGACAGCATTCAGGCGTTTGATAAATATCCAAAGTGTTTTTCCATCGGAAACGATTTCATCTCCTGCTGGATCTGAAAACTGGTAGCGAATCTTTCCGCCTTTCTTGTAATAGCAGACTCCTCTCATATTCCGAACCTTCTTGTTAGATTCGGTCTGGATCTGAAAATCCGCCTTGTACGATTGAATCTCTGAAAAAGTTTTTCGAACCTGTTTTACTACTTCCGAAGGAGAATTCCAATTATGAGAGGGCTGGGATCCTGCAGAAAACGGAAAAGATAAAAATAGAATAATGGTGAAAAGTGCCTGGAATACTCCAACGGGAGAACGTTTAGTCATCTTCTTAAAAAAGCCGGGATTTTTTTCCAGAATGGAGCCCGTCGGGTTCCCTGTCACTTGGTTTCTTTTTCTAAGGGGAAAATTCAATTTGAAGGAGTTCCTACGGCGGAATTCCGCCTAAAAAGGATTGTCGGAATCGGATTTTTGTGAAATGGGGGTGGGTACCACCGCTGCCGCTCCGGCCCCCTCCCAAATCGGGTGGGGCCTTTCACTAAAAAGTACACGCAGAATTAACTAAAAGGAATTACCTTTTTATCTAAGTATTTCGCGCCCTTTTGAACCCAGGATAGCGCTTACATAGCCCCTTTCTTCCATTAGTTCCATGATTCTGGCGGCTCTGTTGTAGCCGATTTTTAGTTTTCGTTGCAGGTAACTAGCGCTCGCTTTCCTTTCTGTCCTAACAATTTCCCAAGACTTTTCAAACAGCTCTTCATCCATCTCTTCCATGGATTCAGAAGGAGAGTCTTCCTCGAAGTTCATCTCCACGTAGTTTGGAGCTCCAAATCTCTTGGCCTCCTCCACGATCTTTTCTATCTCCTCTTCAGAGATGTATGGAGCCTGAATTCTGGCCAAATCGGCAGACGTAGGAGACTTATAAAGCATATCCCCTTTACCCAAGAGGGATTCCGCACCGTTCATATCTAGAATGATTTTAGAGTCCATCTTTTGAGCCACATGAAATGCGATTCTGGCAGGACAGTTCGCCTTGATCAAACCAGTGATCACATCGACGGAAGGTCTCTGGGTTGCCATGACTAGGTGGATTCCGACTGCTCTTGACTTCTGGCTGATTCGAGTAATAGCATCTTCCAAATCTTTTCCGGAAACCATCATCAAGTCTGCGAGCTCATCAATGAAAACCACCACATAAGGCATCTTGGAATATCCTTCTTTGTGATAGTGCTCTTCCACTTTTTCATTATAAGATCTAAAGTCTCTGCATTTCAATTGGGAGACAGACTCATAACGTGCTTCCATCTCTTGAATGACCCAAGCAAGTGCCTTTGTGGCTTTTCTTGCGTCTTTAATCACCGGCATGAGTAGATGCGGGATATCCTCGAATAAGGTCAATTCAACCATCTTAGGATCGATCATGATGAAGCGAACTTCCTCAGGGGAAAGATGCAGAACGAGGGAGGCGATCATCGCATTCAAACAGACCGATTTTCCTGAGCCGGTGGTTCCGGCAACGAGCAAGTGCGGAAGTTTATTCAAATCGATCGAAACTAGTTTTCCTGAAATATCTTTTCCGATCACAATATTTAGATCTTTTTTAGCTTTTGGTGTTAAAGAAGATCTTAATATATCTCCCAAAAACACGTCTTCTCTGAGCTTATTCGGAACTTCAATCCCGATCGTAGATTTTCCGGGGATGGGTGCGACGATCCTGACATTTTTGACTGCCAAATACATCCTGAGCTCATCCGTAAGTGATGTGATCCTTCCTAATTTTACGCCTGGAGGTGGAGTCAATTCATAACGAGTAATGATCGGGCCTCGTTCCCAAGCGACGACTTTTGCATCGTATCCGTACACTTTCAAAGCGTTTTGAATTTCCATCGCTACTTTTTCAGATTCAACTTTAAAGAGTGCATCCTGCACCTTCGTAGGATTGGAGCGAAGCCGATTCAACGGAATATGATATACAGAACGCTTGGATCTGAATTTTGGAATCATGGACACTAGAGGAAACGGCAGGTTTTCTTGTTTCGATTTTTGCTCTGTTTCTCTACTTGCAATTTGCTGTTCCGCGATTTTCAAGTCAGAGGCGGAAAGGACTTCCTTAGGACTTTGAACCTGCAAGGTCGATCCTTTCTGGACGTCCTCAAATTCCCTTTCATCCTCAATGCTATCTTCATCCTCTTCTTCGATATCTTCCTCAGTATCGCTCTCCACAAGTGAAGCACCGTCTTCGGAGAGTTGAATATTCTCAAAAGCAGAATCTTCTTCTACTTCGTTCGAATCTTCAAAGTCTTCTATCAAATCCTTAGGATCAGCCTGAAAAGCAACGGGCCGAAGATCCTCTTGTACTATTTCTGTTTTTGAATCTGTCTGACTGGCCTTGTAGTTCGGCAGCTCAGATTGTTTGTGCAAATTCAATTCTTCTGAAAGATCGGACTTTGTACGAAGGTCCAGAATTTCCCAGGCAAAGGATTTTCGATTCAGATCTTCAGATTTATCTGCATGGACTTTTTCGACGAGAGACGCAGGAGCGTTCTGGAATCGGAAAATCTTTCTTTCCTCTTCAAAAAAGCCTTCGAGTAATCCTGAATTCACAAATTTTTTAGAAGGCAAGACCTTTGTCACCTTGGAGCTCTTTTCCCTTTCACTTTGTATGTAAGATTCTAGCTGGGATTCTCGACGCTCGCTTTTGCTCTTTTGGAACCAAGGTGGAATCTCAGATTCGGAAACTGCTTCCGGCGCAGACGACTGAAACGTGTCGCTGAACTTACTCAAGTTCTCTTTCCAGGACATGTGCATCGCCTTAGGAAAATTGCTCATAGTCTCCAAGCCCAATTTTTCGGGGTTTACCTGGCTTCCTGAATTCACATTCGATCTTTCTCTCGCCTGATTTACTCCAGCGGTCCACTGATTTTTCCAGTCGCCGATCGATATGGTTCCTTGGTTCATGATTCTCCCCAGAAAATGAAGAGGAGATTCATTGATAAAAACTAATATTCCATAAAAGTATATTACAAAGTGAAGCAACAGTCGCCCGGTTGCACCGAACAAATATTCCATGGCCACGGCAAGTGCCTGACCCAAAACTCCTCCGTTTGCAGCAAATGGAACAGAGGACGGATTCCCGAATACATTCAAGCTTACTGCAACCGCTAACAAAAACAGCGGAATCGTGAGTATTTTCGGAGTAATATCCTGGTTTGGCTTCGCTAGAAGAATTCCACCAGTAAGTAAAAGCATGATACCTGGAACAAAAGATGCGTTTCCGAAAAGATAGAAAAATCCCCAGGACAAAAAATGTCCGAGACGGCCGAACAGATTGGCCTTGATTCCGGTCTCGCTGAACTCAAAAGAGCCAAGAGAAAGAGTAAGGAAAATGCCCGCGAATAAAAGTAAGTAAGGAAAGGCAGCTCTGCTTCTTTCCCAAGTCCAGATTTTTAGGGCTTCATTTTCCGTCCGATTCATACTTCTTTAGAATCGGCCGTATTTTAGGAAAGAAAAAGAGACTTAATTCGATGAAAGGTGAATTTTGACTTCAAATCCCCGTGGATCCGAACCCTCCGGCACCTCTTTCAGTTTCGGGGAGTTCCTCTACGATGTCCCAGTCGGCCACAACAGTTTTACGAATCAGTAGTTGTGCGATTCTCATCCCTGCCTCGAGTCTGAATGGTTCTTTTCCCAGATTCAGAAGCGGAACAAAGAGTTCACCGCGATAATCTGAATCTATGGTCCCAGGAGAATTTGGTACTAAAATCGCAAACTTTGTAGAGAATCCGGATCTAGGTCGAATCTCAAAATGATATCCTTCCGGAATAGCAAACGCCAATCCTGTCGGGACAAGCTTCACTTCTCCCACAGGCAAATCGATCGCCTGGTCCAAGCAAGTGCAAAGATCGTATCCTGCGGCGCCGGAAGTTTTTCTGTCCGGAAGCATCGCATTCTCCCGAATTTTTTTAACGGAAATATTCATCGCCTTCCCCCCTCTGGATACGAAAATGATTCGATCAATCTTCGGATCGACGCCTCTTCTTTTTCGCCTAACTTTGCGAGTACGGATAAATGCAATTCCGGAATCGCGAATACTTGCCTGGATAATTCGTTGATCTCTTCCAGACTAACCGAGTGGATTTCCCTCACTCTCTCTTCGAAGGTAAAATACTTTCCGTAGTAAATTTCCTGCAAAGCGATATTCGTCATCCGGCTGTCTGTCTGTTCGTACCCGATAGAAAGACTACCTTCGTGATTTGTTTTTGCATCTTGCAATTCTTTTGCAGTAATTCCCGCTTCGACAAAATGTTTTAATTCGTCCAAAATCACGGTCAAGCTTTCCTGAAATCTTTCTCTGGAAGATGAGCACACAATCGAAGTAATTCCGGAATCTCTGTAAGAGGAAGGATAAGCAGTGATATGGTAACACAACCCCCTCTCTTCTCTCACTTTCTGGAACAAACGTGAGGACATTCCGCCTCCCAATACGTGAGTCAAAAGTGAAAGCCTTGTGCTATCCCTAAAATTTCTGGGGAGCCCATTGCCACCTAACACAAAATAGGCCTGTTCGGTTTCTTTGTTTCCTTTTCTGAAATATCCGAACTTTTTGATCGGAGTTTCATAGGCGGCGACCAATCCTTTCTTATGAGGAACCGAGAAATATTTTTGAACCGTCAAAAGGATGGTTTCCGGATCAAAATCTCCTGAAAGAGAAAGAACCATATTGTCAGGACAGTAGTAAGACTCATAAAAATTTCTTAATAAAGTCGGAGTGACTGCCTTGATCGTTTTCTCAGTGCCTATAATATCTCGGCCCAGAGCATTTCCCGGAAAGAAATTATTATAGTAGAAATCGTGAACCGCATCTTCAGGAGAATCCTCGTAGCCTTTCATTTCTTCCAGGACAACTTCGGCTTCGTTTTTGACATCCTGCTCTTTGAAAACAGGTAGGAACATCATTTCGGAAAGCAGCTCGAGACCTAACTCCAAATCCTTGGCGGCCAGGGTTCCGTAAAAGTACGTAAATTCTCTGGAAGTGGCGGCATTGGAATAAGCGCCGACTCTTTCCCAATCTTCGGCTTGTTGTTTTGCGGTTCTTTTTTCCGTATCCTTAAAGAGCATATGCTCCAGGAAATGACAGTAACCTGCACTTGACTCGGACTCCGAACGAGATCCTAACTTTACGTATACACCTATAGAGACACTTACTGTGTAAGGCGCTCTTTGAAATACGACAGTTAAGCCGTTCGGCAGTACTAATTTGTGAGTTGGCTCTTCTCTTCCGACCAAAGCTTCAATTCAGTTATACTTCGAGGGCGTCCCTGCGAGAGAGATCGATTTTTCCAGTTTTATCGATATTTAATACACGAACCCGGATCATCTCGCCTTCTTTCACGACGTCTTTTACCGAATTTACTCTTTTAGAATCCAGCTTGGAAATATGGCAAAGACCTTCTTTACCTGGAAGAATTTCCACAAAGGCACCAAAGTCGGTGATTCTCTTCACCTTGCCTTCGTAGATTTTTCCTACCTCTACTTCCATAAAGAAAGCATCTACCATTCCTGCGGCTTTCTCTGCGGACTCCATATTGGAACCTGCAATCGTGACTCGACCGTCGTCCTCAATATTGATATCTGCGCCACTCGCTTCGATAATCGCGCGAACGTTCTTACCGCCCGGACCGATTAATTCACCGATGCGATCGCGAGGAATATGACGGACAATGATTCTAGGTGCAGTCCTAGAGACAGAATCGGCTGCTTTGGAAATATGTTTCTCCATAATATCCAAAATATGAAAGCGTGCTTTCTCTGCCTGAGCAAATACAGCTTCCAGAACTTCGAATCCAACTCCAGTTACCTTTAAATCCATTTGGAAGGCGGTAATTCCTGAACGAGTTCCCGCAATCTTGCAGTCCATATCTCCGAAGTGGTCTTCCAAACCTGCGATATCGGAAAGGACCGCAAAGCGTCCTTTCTCGTCGGAGAATAATCCCATCGCAATTCCACCGACTGCGGAACGAATAGGGACTCCAGCAGCCATCAATGCAAGGGATCCGGAGCAAACGGAAGCCATAGAAGAAGAACCGTTCGATTCTAAAATTTCAGAAACAACGCGGATCACATACGGGAAATCATCCATTTTCGGCAGAACAAGCTTCAGAGCTCTCTCCGCCAAATTTCCGTGTCCGATTTCTCTACGGCCTGGACCGCTGGATCTACGAACTTCTCCTACGGAAAACGCAGGGAAGTTGTAATGAAGCATAAAATTCTTTTCTTTCGGACCTTCCAGGTTTTCGTATCTCTGGTTATCCGATGCAGTTCCCAAAGTTACTACGCCCAAGGATTGGGTTTGGCCTCTGGTAAAGACCGCCGAACCATGAGCTCCAGGTAGAGGACTCATTTCCACACCGATATGACGGATTTCGTCTAACTTTCTTCCGTCAAAGCGTGTACCTTCCTGCAACACTTGTTCGCGTACGATTTCGTACTCTAACTCGTGCAGAAAGCTTTTGATATCCTTGATTTTATCCGCTTCCTCTACTTTAGCTTTGAAATACTCCACAGTATCCTTATTGATCTGTGAAATTTCTTTCGCTCTAGCTTGTTTGTCAGGATTTCTATTTGCAGCGGAAAGTTTTTCAAGAGCAAAGCCGCGTGCTTCGCTTAACAAAGCTTCGTCTTTTTGCTTGAGTTTGACTTCTCTCTTAGTTACCGATAGTTCTTTTGCCCAATCAGTCTGCAAATCTACGAATTTAGCAATATGACCCTGTGCAAATCTAAGAGCCTCCAACATTTCTTTATTGGAGAGTTCTTTTGCTTCTCCCTCTATCATTACGATATGGGTTTTGGTTCCTGCCACAATCAGGTCCAAATCGGAATTTACGATTTCTTTAGTGCTCGGGTTGATTACTAATTCGCCGTTAATTCTACCGATTCTCGCGCCAGCAATCGGACCGTTGAATGGAATATCAGAAATTGCTAATGCAGCAGACGCAGCATTCAAAGCGTGTCCGGCTGTAGAAACTTCGTTGTCAGCAGACAGAACCTGCACTTGAAGTTGCACTTCGCAGAAATAGCCTTCTGGAAATAAAGGTCGGATCGGACGATCGATAATTCTGGAAATCAGAACCTCGTGTTCGTAAGGTTTTGATTCTCTCTTGAAATAACCGCCCGGAAAGCGACCTACGGAATATAACTTCTCGGTGTATTCACAAGTGAGTGGAAAAAAGTCCTGACCTTCTTTTGCTTCGTCAGCAGCGCAAACTGTTGCAAGTAATACGAGGTTTCCAGTTTTATAAACTACGGCTCCGTGGGCCTGCTTTGCCCAGTCCCCTGTCTCGAGAGTGATGGTGTCACGACCAAATTGGCCGGTGATTTTTTGTGCCATAACGGATTCCCTTACTTACGGAGTCCGAGAGTTTCGATTAACTTTTTGTAGCGATCTAGATCTGAGCGTTTTAAGTATTCTAGTAGCTTCTTACGTTTGCTAACGAGCTTAAGAAGTCCTGTTCTAGAGTGAAAATCTTTCTTATGTGATTTAAAATGCTCGTTCAAACCTTTGATGCGAGCGTCAATAATGGCAACTTGGACCTCAGTTGATCCAGTATCTCCTTGTTTTTTCGCAAATGTAGAGATAATTTGCTTCTTTGCTTCCGTAGTTATCATACTTTGATTGTACCTAAATGCCAGTTTTTGGGGCATTAGCCCCCGTATAAAGCTAATTTTTGGGGAACACCTTCAAATATTTGTAATTGAAGCTGCCAGGAAGTCCGTCCCTTCTGCACCAAGCAAGTATTTGGCCTTCCGGAGAAATCAGTAGGAACTCCTGAGCAGGGATCCATTCTAAGCGCGGTTTTTTTCCATGAAAAATGTCTTTTACCAGAGTCCCAGGGACTTCTACCGACGGAACGTCTACGATCTCTTCGGGAGGATGGACGATTGCGGTTCCGGAAAGGAGTGCATCGTAGGTATCAGCTTTGTCTAATCCCAGTTTACCGATCTTTGTTCTTGTTAGAGATTGGAGGCTCATCGGAATTCCGGCTTTTTCTCCAATATCCATCACTAGTTTTCTAATATAAGTTCCAGCAGAAACCTTTGTGCGAATTTTACATCCTTTGTAGTCTAGTTCCAAAACCTCGAATTCATAAATCTTGATCTTCCTGACGCTCTGTGGAACGGAAACCCCTTCACGAAAGAGTTGGGCCCTCCTTTTTCCACTGACTTTCAAGGCGGAAATCTCCGGAGCGACCTGGTCTTCCCAATCAGTCACAGTCGCCAAGATATTATCCAACTGTGCTTTCTTTTCTTGGTACCAGTTTCGAATTCGCTGGTCTTCCCAATCTTCGAGTACGATTCCTTCGCGGTCTCCTGAATCAGTGGAAAAGCCAAACTGAACTTCCGCCAAGTATTCCTTTTCCTTGGTCAAAAATATTTGAGAAAAACTGGTCGAAGAGCCTATGGGGAGAATGATCAAACCGCAAGCGGCCTTGTCCAGTGTCCCGGTGTGACCTACTTTATGAAGATTTAATGTTTTCTTTGCTTTGAGTACAAGATCAGAGGAAGTCATTCCTACCGGCTTATCCAGTAGCAGAAAACCTGACTTAATCTTGGCTTGTAGGCTTTCTTGTAAGTCTGAGGGATTCATCTAGGCTCTGAATGTATTCTTCATCCCAAACAAAGCTCATTTTAGGCATTACCCTAAGCCCCATTTTCGTGGATAAAGTCGCTTGAAATCTGCCCGAAGCACTATTGAGTCCTGCGAGCAACTTTTCCTTTTTCTTGTCAGTGCAAATCGCAGTCACATACACTCGCATGTATTTTCCGTCATCGGACATCTCCGCTCTGTGCACGGAAACCATATGAATTCTCGGGTCTTTTACCTTGCCATTTAGGATCATCAAGGCGACGGTTCTCACCGTCTCCGCCTCGATTTTCCTTTTTCGGATCGGATTCAAAGTTCCGGATCCTTAATCAAGCTTCCTCTTGATCACGGATACAGTATAAGCTTCGATCGTGTCACCTACCTTAAACTCGTTGTACCCGTCTAACTGAATACCGCACTCGAAATTGTTGACCACTTCGTTGACTTCGTCCTTGAATCTTCTAAGTGATTTGATCTTGCCATCAAAAGCAATCACACCGTCACTAATGACTCTGACTCCAGAGCTCTTGGTAATTTTTCCAGACGTAACCATACAGCCGGCAATACTTCCGATTCTGGAAACCTTGAAGATTTCTCGAATCTCCGCAGTTCCGATTACTTCCTCGATGCGTTCCGGTTCGAGCAAGCCTTCCATCGCCATTTTGATTTCATCTACTACTTGGTAGATAATGCTGTAGTATTTGATTTGAACCTGTTCTTTCTCCGCAAGAGAAACAGTCTTTGGATTTGCACGAACATGGAATCCAATGATCAATGCGTTGGACGCAGACGCCAACATTACGTCAGTGTCTACGATCGCGCCTGTTCCTGAGTGAATCACGGTCAGTTTTACATCCGCAGTAGAAAGTTTCTCCAGAGCTTCTTTGATTGCCTCCGCAGATCCTCGAACGTCCGCTTTGATGATCACCTTCAGATCTTTCAATGCGCCCTGTTTTATGAACTCGTTCATATTGTCCAGGGTGACCTTGGTTCCGGTAGCGCCAGCAGTTCCGATTCTTTCGAATTCTATCCTGTGCTGAGAAATGTTCCTTGCTTCTTTTTCATCCGCCATCGCATCAAAAGGTGCGCCTGCATCTGGAACTCCGTCCAGACCAGTTACTTGAGCTGGAAAGGAAGGTCCGGCTTCTTTGATAAGATGACCGTAGTCATCATACATGGCCCTTACTCTACCGGAATAAATTCCCGCGACAAAAGGATCCCCAACTCTGAGAGTACCGTTTTGGATTAATACAGTAGCGACTGCTCCGCGACCCGGATCCAATTTGGCTTCTACGATGGTTCCTTTTGCCCGGCGTTTTGGATTTGCTTTCAGGTCCATGACCTCTGCTTGCAACAGAACAGCTTCTAAGAGTTTATCGATTCCGATATTCTCTTTCGCAGAAATCTTGCAATACATGGTATCTCCACCCCAGTCTTCGGATTGGAGTCCATGATTAGCTAATTCCTGGCTGATCTTATCCGGATTTGCTGACGGAAGATCGATTTTATTGATTGCAACGATGATCGGGACCTTTGCGTCTTTTGCGTGAGCAATTGCTTCTAAAGTCTGAGGCATAACGCCGTCGTCTGCCGCGACTACCAAGATAACGATATCCGTAACTTTTGCTCCTCTGGCACGCATGGAGGTAAATGCCTCGTGACCAGGAGTATCCAAGAAGGTGATCTCACCTTTGACAGTTTTGACCTGATACGCTCCAATATGCTGGGTGATTCCACCGGATTCTGTTTCGATGACCGATGACTTGCGAATCGTATCCAACAATTTCGTTTTACCATGGTCAACGTGTCCCATGATCGTTACGACAGGAGGTCTGTGGATATAATCATCCGGACTATCCTTCTCTTCCTCAATGAGAGTTTCCTCATAGAGTGAAACAACTTTCACCTTACATCCGTATTCGTCTGCGAGAATTCCTGCAGTCTCTGCGTCGATGATGTTGTTAATAGTAACCATCATTCCCATCTTCATCAGCTTACCGATGACTTCTCCGGGTTTCAGGTTCATTTTTTTGGCGAGTTCGCCTACTTGAACATTTTCTAATAATGTAATTTCTTTTGGTACGGAAACTCCAGTAGGACCAGCTTGTTTTTGCTTTTTATAAGCTTGTTTGAAGAACTTCGAATTCTCCATTCCGGAAAAATCGTCTGGTTTGCCAGTCTTATCTTTCTCTGTCCTTTTCTTACCGGCCGCACCTGCAGCACCTAAAGCTCCGCGTAAATCTGCTTCTGCACCTGCGCCTGGACTACCAGTTCCACCTTGAGGTCGGAATCCTCCGCCACCTGGGCCTCCACGGAATCCTCCGCCTTGGCCCCCTTGACCACCACGATAACCTCCACCGGGTCCGCCTTGGCCTCCACGGAATCCGCCGCCCTGGCCGCCTTGACCACCACGATAACCTCCACCGGGTCCGCCTTGGCCTCCACGGAATCCTCCGCCTTGGCCGCCTTGACCGCCACGATATCCTCCACCGTCCGCCTTGGCCTCCACGGAATCCGCCGCCCTGGCCGCCTTGACCA
>NZ_NPDZ01000006.1 GCF_002811875.1 Leptospira perolatii | reverse complement strand
GCAAATCATACGACTCTCGTTTAAAGGTAGGAGTGACTTGGTAGCCGGCCATATCACATACAAGTATTGAATTCGCCTCGGGAGGCAGAGCAGTTAGGATATCCTCCAAGCCCTTGGTCATCCCATCCGCTTCTAAGTGAGAAATTCGATCAAATTGGCTACAGAAATTATCAGTAAAGCCTCTTTCTCTTTTTAGATTCTCTAATATTTCCAAAAAGCGAAGCCCCGAAAACTTTTCCAAAGAGTCTTTCAAAGTTTTGTTAAAGCGCTTCTTATCCTGGAATTCAAGAGTCGGCTTAGAAAAATAGAACCCTTGGAGCAAATTGGCTCCCATAGAAAGCGCGAGATACAATTCCTCTTCGGTTTCTACTCCTTCAAATAGTAGTTGAGAACCGAGTCTTTGCGACATCTCCGAGATAGCAGCCAATACATTCTTGAAAGAACGCCTGTTTAAGCTTTCTCTCATGATCTTAATATCAACTTTAATGATATCAGGGTGAATGTATCCGATTCTCTCCAAATTTGAGAATCCCACTCCAAGATCATCTACCGCGATCTTGATTCCCCTCTCTCTAAAGATACTCACTATGTATAATAACTTTTCTACGTTCCCTTCGAATTTATCTTCCGTGATTTCTAAAACCACATCCGCAGGGTTCACGTCGTATTTCTCGATTAGGTGCAAAATATGCAGCCTTTTGATATCTAAGACTTCTCCCGTGTAAACCATAGAGAGAAAGTTTGGCATCATGTTCAGAAAGATTCTAGTCTTTAGCCCGGTTTCCTTGAGATGCTTGATCGCTTTTTCGCGGATGATTCTATCTATATGAACAAGACGCACTGCATCCGTGTTTGGATTGTGAAAGTGGTATCCTAGAGATCGATAATCTCTCGTTTCCGAAGAAAAGACTCTTCCGAGCACCTCATACCCAATGATATTTCTATTTCCGACATCCAGAATCGGCTGGTAATGAGGAGAATAATAGCCTTCTCCTAAAGATAGTATCTGGTGTGTCTCGGGTTCTACGAGCATGCAATGATTCCGTATGTACTAAAATCCGACAAGAAAGTGCCTTCAAGCACATTTCCCAAACTGCCTTCTATAATTCCAAAACAATTCTTAGATTTGCTTCTCGTATTTTCCAACTAAGCAATAGTGGCAACAAAAATAGACCTTACGACCAAAAGAAATTAAGTACAGTAGTCAGTTACCTTGAAACTCAGCAAAATAATTTCTGCAGAGCAAAAATCAATGAGGACAAACGCTTAAAAACTAAACATTCACTCTCTACGAATATGAAATCGATTTCTGGAAAGGTAAAGAGTGAATGATCATTCTACAAGAATCGATTCACAATAATTTTCACTTCCGACTTTAAATAAGTAATCCATTAGGCTTATATAATTTAGATCTAATTGGCTAATTGCTCAAGAGACAAAATCCCGATAGTATTGTATCAAAGTAAATTCCGCCGAATCTTGGAGGTTTTCTGGGCTATTGTGAAACGCCTTTTTATCGTTAGGTGGCGTATTTAACAGGCGTTGATAAACGTTTTGGCTCGAATCTTATAATTTTGAGAATTGCTTCGGAATTCTTTTCAGCGAGCTTAAGATGCAATAACTAGGTCTAGAACTACTTTGCCGTCCATCTCGCCGGTTACCTCGTTCATCGCTCTTTCGGGGTGAGGCATCATACCTGCGATCTTAAAATCGGGTGAACAGATCCCGGCGATTTGGTCCAAACTGCCGTTCGGATTGTCACCTTCGTAATAAAACAGAATTCTGCCGCTGTCCTTTAGTTCCTTTCTGACTTCTTCCGAAGCAAAATAACAACCGTCTCCGTGTGCGATCGGAATTCTCAATATTTTCTCTATAGGAAGTTTCCCGCTGATCTGATTCTTTTCAGAACCTTTTTTTAGACTCACTGTCTTGCAGATATACTTTAGATTTCTATTACGGATTAGAGCTCCGGGAAGATAGCCCGCTTCCGTCAGAATTTGGAATCCATTGCAGATACCAAATAGCTTTCCTCCACGATCCGTATGCTCCTTTACGGACTTCATTACTGGAGAAAAAGAAGCCATGGCTCCGGAGCGAAGATAATCTCCGTAAGAAAACCCGCCAGGAAGGAAAACCAAATCGTACTTCTCTGAAAATTGGTCCTTGTGCCAGATCTTATCCACTTTTTGCGAATAATTTTTCTTTAATACTGCTACTATATCGTTGTCGCAGTTAGATCCGGGAAAAGTGATAACAGCAAACTTCATGCCGGAACGATCTCCGAGCGATACGTTTCGATCACGTGATTGACCAGCAACTTTTCACAAAGTCTTTCTACGTCCTTCT
Organism: Leptospira perolatii; assembly: GCF_002811875.1. GTDB lineage: Bacteria > Spirochaetota > Leptospiria > Leptospirales > Leptospiraceae > Leptospira_B > Leptospira_B perolatii. The sequence continues at coordinate 246,793 of NZ_NPDZ01000006.1, read as the reverse complement.
GGGCGCTCGCAAGGTCCGGTGAGTCCAACTTTACTTCGATGTACTTTCCTACTCTTACGTCCTGGACTGAATTCTCGCCTAATTCGCGTAATGTGCCCTTGACCGTGTTGCCTTGTGGGTCAAGCACGGACTCCTTGAGAGTTACGTTGATTCTCGCAATAAACATCTTAGCAATCGATCCTGAATATCCTTGTATGCGGCTTCTAATTCCGAAATCAGAAAATCCGGTAGATCCGGCGGAGGAGGAAGTTTGTTCCATCCTGATTTTTCCAAATAGTTTCGGAGAATTTGTTTGTCCATACTCGGAGGTGAAGTTCCGAGCCGGTAAGTCTCCTCAGACCAATATCTGGAAGAGTCCGGAGTCAGTATCTCATCGATCAAAATCACTTCCCCGTTCAACAACCCAAACTCAAACTTGGTATCGCAGAGTAGAATTCCCGCCTCACCTACCAATTCAGCCGCCCTATTATAAATGGAAATCGATTTTTCCTTTAAGATTCGAAACAGTTCACTTCCGATTCGATTTTCCATTTCCTTTTCGGAAATATTTTCATCATGTCCAGAATCGTTTTTTACGGCAGGAGTAAAAGCCGGTTCGGACAATTTGCATGATTCCTGCAATCCTTGTGGTAGCTTTTTAGAGGCTAAGGTTCCGAATTCCTTGTATTCTTTCCAACCGGAACCGGATAAGTAACCTCGGACCACGCATTCAAAATCGATCCGCTTGCACTTTTTGGTCAAAACCGATCTTCCTTCTAAGTCTGGATTGTTCCGGAAAGGTTCCGGAAATTTGGACACATCTGTTTCTATAAGATGATTCGGAATGTCTTGAAAATACTGAAACCAGGCGGCAGAAATCGTATTTAATATCTTACCTTTGTTGGGAACTTTTTGTGGAAAGACCATATCGAACGCAGAAATCCGATCCGTGGAACATAGGATCAGCTTGTCTCCGAGGTCATATACGTCTCTCACCTTTCCTTTATAAGAAGGCTCAGGTAATCCGGTCATCCTTGCAGCACCATCAGTGCAATATCATCGTCGTGAGTCATCTTGTTCGAATGAGCTAGGATTTTGTCCAAAGTATAACCAAGAATATCTTCTTGGGAACTGACTGCTTCGGCAAAAATCCGTTTCAACCTTTCTTCTCCCAGAATATTGTATTCTTCGTCCGTTATCTCAGTCGCACCGTCCGTATAAAGCAATAAAGAGGATCCAGGTTCGAATTGGATCGAACGAAATTCTTCGCCGGTTCCGAGGTCGATCGGAATGATTAGCGGGCCCATGCCAGGCAGTTCCTCTACATTTCCGTTTTTATAGAGCAAAGGAGGAGGATGTCCTCCATTTGCATACTCGAGAGTTCTGTCTTTTTTCAGGATCCCATAAAAGAAAGTGATGGAGAAGTCTTCCGGAAGAATCTTTTCCAACTGCATTCTGAGAGTTTTGACTTTGTCCTGAAGTCCCTGTATGGAAGCCAAGTTCGATACCTGCATTTTTACCATCGCCGACAACAACGCAGCAGAAGGACCATGACCTGAACAGTCAGCAATAAAAAGATGGAGTTCTTCGTCCTGGACCCAGGCATCTATAAAGTCCCCGCCGATTTGCATGAGCGGGTGGAACATAGTAGCGACATGAATTCCATTCCAATCCAAGAACTTTTCTGGAACAAGTTCCTGCTGGACCCTTCTCGCCATGACCAACTCTTTCTCATACTTTTTCTTTTGCTGCAAGAGTTCATCCTGCAAATTCTTGATCCGTATGAATGCTCTAATCTTTGCGATCAATTCTTTCGGCTGAAATGGCTTATGAATAAAATCATCTCCGCCATGACCGATCGCCTCGTCAAAACCTAACTCACGATTGTAAGCAGTGATAAAGAGAATCGGGAGCAGCTTGAACCGGTCAATCTCTCTTAGTTCCATACAAAAAGAGAACCCATCTTGGCCGGGCATGCTCACATCCAAGAGTAAAACATCTACGTGGTTGGTTGCTAAAATCTTTCTGGCGTCGTCCGTGTTTACCGCAGTGAATACTTGGAATCCGAGCGGTCTGAGAGTATGTACTAAAAGCTTCAGATTAATGTCCGAGTCGTCTACAGCTAATATGGCGTAATCGGAATATTTCATACTTTCAATCTATGTAAAAAAACTTGAGAGTCCTATTCTCCAACAAAAACTAGATCAGGATCCTCTCAAAAACTCGAGAAATTTATCTAGTTTTCACTTTTTTTAATCTTCTAATAAAGGCATTTCCTCTTTCAAGGCCTTTGTCTTATCTAGACGATACACCATTCGATACAAAACTAAAAAAAGTAAATGATACCCTAGAACTCCAGACCAAAATGAGATCCTCATGTCTGGATCCATTCCACCTTTTCCTAATACAGATTCAGGATGGTTTCCTGGATTTTCGACCCACCGAATCGCTCCCCAGGTTAGAACTGCGTTTACCATACAAAGAATACTCAGAAAAGCAGAAAATACGTATTTTTTGTTCGGCTGCACGACGAGATTACGAAGCAGAAAATAAGAAATCAAGCTCAAGACTAAGACAAAGAAAGACTGCAATCTTGCGTCTGTAAAATCCCAAGGAGTTCCCCAGGCATAGTACGCCCAGATTGGACCGGAAAAAAGAACTCCGACCGCAAAGAGTAAAGAGATTTTATTCGCAGAAAAAGATAGAGTATCCCAGACTCTATCTCCCTTCCAAAGATAAATCATCGCACAAATGGAAGATATCATAGGACCGTACAGGGCAACCCATGCAACCGGAACATGGAAATAGAAAATTCGATGGGAGATCCCTTGTTCTAAAATTACGGAAGGATAAAATAATCCGAGCAGAACCGCGAACGGAAAAAATCCCAGAAATGCAAGCCCTAGGATCCAATCCCAAACCGGATGAGAGATTCTGAGATTCATACGTTGGAGAGGATGTTTCTATTCATTTGGTACATCAAGTAGAATTAATCGTGATCCGACGTCATTTCCACGAGCAAGGCTCCCATAGAACCGTAGAAAACCGCAAAAGCCGCCAAGAGATAAAAAGATCCTGATACCGCCGAAAAAGGGAGGGTCGCAAGCTTCCTCTCGGCTTCCATTCCATATAAGAAAATTGGAATAGAAAACGGCACAATCAGAAGTGGAAGTAGGATTTCCTTCAGCCTGGAAGACAAACTGATATGGGATAGGCCCACTCCCAAAAAGGAAAGATTCAGAATCCCAGGAAGGAAGAAAATCAAATGCTTGCTCCATTCTCCGAATTCAAGCGGAAAAGCAGAGAAAAAGAGGGAGAATAGTCCCAGCAAATAGAGCGCGGTGCCGGATAACGCGACAAAAACCAAAAGAGATTTAGAAATATATAATATCCAGGGAGACACGAATTGCTGACTGGCAGAACCGCCTCCGGCTTCCCTCTCTTCCCAGGTAAACTGTCCCACCAATACAAAGGAGGCGACAAACAAGATCGCCCATTTGAGTCCGATCAATGTCGTTCTGTCCATTTTTCCGGATCTTTCCAGTGCAAAATGGAAGAGGAATACCATCGCGGAAACGAGTACTACCAACGAAAAAATTCCGTTACTCGCTCTTCCCAGAAGTCTGATTTCTTTTTGAAGCAGAGCCCAGAGGATCCTCATATTGTCTCCTCTCCGAGTATCAGGTTTTTTTCCGGAAGTTCTAGGGAGAGATTCGCATCGTGGGTCACTAAAATCAATGCGGAGCTTTTTCCTATAGATCTCACGATTTCTTTTGCAATTTTTACTCCGTCCGAGTCCAGCGCGGTAAACGGTTCATCTAACATATACAAATCGGATTTGGAAAGTAGAGCCCGAATCAAAGCCGACTTTTGTTTCATCCCTCTGGAAAAAGTGGAGACTGGGTCAAATCGTCTTCCCCAGAGCCTGAATTCTCTAAGCCAGGATTCGATTTGCTCTTTTGAATGTGAGGCACCGGCGATCCTTCGAAAATATTCTAAGTTCTCCTCTAAAGATAAGGTAGTATAAAGACCTAGTTCGTGTCCTAGGTAGGAGATCCTCGGATTTTTGCTGCCCCGAAATTGGAACTGTTCCGGCCACTTTTTATGGTGTAAAATAGAACGCAGGAGAGTGGTCTTACCTGCCCCATTTCTGCCTTTGACAAACATGGTTTCTCCGCTGAAAACGGAAAAGGAAACGTTTTTCAAAACCTGCTTTCTCCCGATACTATAGGAGAAAGAAAGGCATTCGAGTACCGGGATAGAAGTTTGTGATTCCTGCAAATTCAATGAGGACAATCTGTCTGCGAAAACCGTTTTTACAAGGCTTTAATTTCGCTAAAGCCAAACGGTTTTTTTGTACCGTAACATTTGTCAGTTTGTTCGCAGCGATTTTTTCTTTCGGTCGGTTAGAAGCTCAGTTCAAAATCGGAGGAAGCGAATATTCCGGAGCCCTTTGGGGTGAGAACGAGCTTCTAGATCCGATCTATTATCAAAAAGGAAGCCTTCTCCGGTCGGAGCAGGATTTTATTCTAGCAGCCGGAAAAACCTGGCAGGGGGAACCTCCGATATCACAAGGAGCCTTCCAGTTCGAAGGCAAGACCATTTCCAATTGCGGAAACTTCAATAACGAAGCTGTGTTACTGCTTCAAACCGCTGATCCTGTAAAAAGAGCAATAGCGATTCGAATGCTCGAGGCTGGAGTAAAGTTCGATCCTGCATTCTTTGCTTTTCGCTATAATCTAGGAAGAGCATACCATATAGAGAAGAATTATCAAAAGGCGATCCTTCAGTTTGAATACGGGGCCGCAGAGGTCCCTCAATATTATAGATCTTACATACACCTCGGTGTTCTTTACGAATTGTTAAACGAACAAATACAGGCCGTGATTTATTATAAAAAAGCGGTCGAAAGAAACGAATTCCAAACCGAGGCCTTAGTTCTGTTAGGTGAACACTACATTAAGACGGATTTGAGAAACAGAGCCCAGATCTACATCAAGAAGGCGCTCTCGGTCGACGAGCACAGTCCGGATGCGAAGCTAGGGTTAGCAAGACTGGAGATTCTTTCCGGAAGAGATTATTATGCTTATAAGATTTTGCGAAACACGGATCTCTATGACGACATGGGAAAGAAGAGGTCCTACAACAAAAAATTCCATTTCTTCTTTGCAGAAACTGCGAGCAAGATTGGCGATTATGTCACGGCTGCTAAAGAATATGATGAACTACTGAAATTCCCAAACGACCCGTTCTTTTCCGAATTTTCCTACAAAATTATCCAGAGAAGAAGGGACCTAGCCCAAAGGTTCGCGGACATTAAAGCCTTGGACGAAGAAGAAAACAACGAAACAGGAAAGTGAAATTGCGAGGCCCGAAAAAGGCTTGGCTTTTCACTTGAAATCTCGCATCTTTGGGATGGAGGAACCAATGAAAAACCAGACCAGGCTTTTCGCTCTGGCCGCTCTCCTTATTTCCCTTCCCTTGTTGGCGCAAGATAAAAAGAAAGCCAGCCAGGCGGATATTTTCCAGGATGAAACGAGCGAGTACACCAAATCTCTAAGAAAGATCATTAAGAGTTTAGAAGATACGATTAATGACCGCTTGAAAGATTTGGAAAGAAAACACGATATGCTCGTAATTCTGAAACCGGAATATGAGAAACGCCAGACTATCGTCACGGAAGACATTCCATTCCAAGTTCAGGACGGTTACGAGAGCAATTTGCTCAAGTATATTACCTACCAGTTCGAAGGTGGAAAAGTGAAAGACATCACGCTGTCCTCCGAGTCCAAAAGAATTTACTACGAAGTAATGTTCGAAAACAAAAGGATCATTTTTCGACCCGGCGATTTAAAGCAGTCGGAAATTATTCACGAAGTTTTCGAAGCTACTGAGAAAACTATGTTAAACGATATCTCGCTTGAAAATCAAATCAAAGCGTTGAGATTACTCGAAACTAGTCTTAGATCGTCGATTTATCGAATCGATATTCTTCTTGCTTTGTACAAGGACAACAAGGACAGAAAGAATCTTTCGCATATCGATATCTAAAATTAAAGAGAAATTTTCCCGGAAGAGGAAAGGGCTTCCATTAAGAGCTTGGTTTCCTTTTTCCGGGGATTTTCCGAAACTTCTGAAACAGTCCCCTCTTCGATCAAACTTCCGGATTCCATTACGGCAATTCTAGAACAATATGTGAGCGCAGTACGCACGTTATGCGTTACCCATAAGATACTGGCTCCCGCATTTCGAGAAAGTTTAGACAATTCGGAGACCACGTCGTTTCTCAGAATCGGATCCAGAGCGGAAGTTGCCTCGTCCAAAAGAAAAATCTTCGGCCTTACTAACAAGGCCCTGAGCAAAGCAAATCTTTGTAATTCTCCGCCCGAAAAGGATGAGGCGTTTCTTTTCAAATCCCTTCCCAGCAATCCCAAAATCGGAATCCATTTGTCCAGTAAGACTTCATACTGGTCCTCTTCTTTTAACAACAGGAGAGGTTCTCTTAGGCTCTTCTCCAGGCTCCAAAGCGGGTCAAAGCTTCCGATTGGATCTTGAAACACCGGCTGCACTAATTTCGGTGAAATATTCTCTCTACCGAAATAATAAATCGAACCAGAACTTTTCCAATTAGAGGGAAATGGAATCCCGAGCAGTGCTTTGATTAAGGTAGACTTTCCGGATCCAGACCTGCCGAAAATTGCAAGGAAGTCTCCTTTTTTCAGATCCAGATTTACTGAATCCAAAAGTTTCCGTTTGGAATTCTCGATAGAAAGTTCCTTCACTTTAATAGCGAGTTCGGAATGCTGTTCGGTGAATGAATTTCCCTTGGCTTCCATCCAATACCTGTTTATTGCTTGCCCGAATTTCTTACAACCACTCCTCTTAAGACATGGACCTCAAAATCACAGAGGTGGGACCAAGAGATGGTCTTCAAAACGAATCCAAACAAATATCCACTGCAGATAAATTGAGCTTTATCCAAAAGTTAAGTGAATCCGGAATTAAAAATATAGAAGCGACTTCCTTTGTAAAGAAAGAGGCGATTCCTCAGTTAGGAGATGCGAAAGAACTCTCCGCAAGTCTGGATTTTCAAAAAAATAGTAACTATTCCGCTCTTACTCCGAATCTTAAAGGTTACGAAGCTGCAATCGCTTCCGGCTTTAAAGAAGTCGCGGTCTTTACTGCAGCGTCCGAAAGTTTTACGAAAAAGAATATCAATCGCACGATCTTAGAATCTATAGAAGGCTTTCGAGAAATATTCAAGCAGGCACAAAAAGACGGAATTAGAGTTAGAGGATACGTTTCCACGGTCATCGATTGTCCGTACGAAGGAAAGATTGCGCCTTCGAAGGTTTTGGACGTGACGAAAATACTTTTGGACCAGGGTGCCTATGAAATTTCCTTGGGAGAAACGATCGGAACTGCTGTGCCTTCTGAGGTGGAAGCACTACTAAAACTATTATTAAAAGAAATTCCTTCCGCAAAGCTGGCTGGACATTTTCACGACACTTACTCTATGGCAATTGCGAATGTTCACAAATCGTACGAAATGGGGATAAGGTCCTTCGATTCTTCTGCTGGCGGACTGGGTGGATGCCCTTATGCAAAAGGAGCCTCAGGAAACTTAGCAACTGAAGATTTGGTCTATTATTTCCACAAGTCTGGAATTCAAACCGGAATCGATTTGGAAAAGTTGGTCCAGGCCTCCAAGTTTATGGAGGAGATTCTGGGAAGGAAATTAACTTCCAAAGCTTATATCGCCTTACGAAGTAAGATGGTAGCTTCCTAAACAAATATTAATTTTTTGCAAAGTGTCTGAGTCCAATAAGCGCAAAAATCAAATCAAAGGAAAATTTGATACTTTATTCCAAAAGTATAATACTCCCGAATATTTAGGCACGGATCCTATTTTTCTGTGCTATTTGTACGACTCTAAAGAGGACAAAGAATTTGTAGGTCTGATTTCTTCTTTATTCGCATATGGAAACGTGACCGCTATTCGAAGATTTCTATCTCGCTTGCTGGAGCCGATGGGCAAATCTCCGAAATCCTTTTTGCTTTCGGAAGGAACGAAAGTACTTCGAAATCGTCTGGGGGCCTACAGATTTCAGACAGAGAATGACACCCTGCTATTTTTGGACGGATTAAGAATCGCTTACAGACAAAATGCGCAAATCGGGTCTTGGTCTTTAGAGCCTTGGTTTCAAACGGAAACCTCTCGAGCATCGCTCGAAAATAGAATCTTGCACTTTCAAAGAAAATTCGGTTCGGTTTTGCAAAGCATCAACCCGAAATGGGAAACTTATGGACTGAAATTTTTGATCGGAACCGGAAAGCAAAACTCAGCATTAAAAAGATACTGCATGTTCTTGCGTTGGATGGTCAGGAACCAGTCACCTGATTTTGGACTGTACAAATCAATTTCAACTTCCGAGCTAGTGTTCCCGTTAGACACTCATATCAATCGAATCGGAGAAATCATAGGAGCAACTTTTAGAAAGTCTCCCGACTTTAAAAAGTCTAGAGAGATTACGGATTTCTTTTTGGATTTGTATCCGGAAGATCCTCTGCGAATGGATTTTGCATTGAGTAGACTAGGAATCTTGAAAAAGTGCAAAGCAAAGTACGATCAGGATTTATGCGAAACTTGTGAACTGCGTTCTATCTGCAGAATTTATGCAAATAGATAAAATGGATTCTTTCTGTTAGCTTTCAGCGGGGAGTTTCCGAAAGACCTCTTGCTGATTTTCAGGTGAGAATAATTTGGCACCGCCACGGGGAATTGAACCCCGGTTACAAGAATGAAAATCTTGTGTCCTAACCACTAGACGATGGCGGCTTGTGAAATTTGTCCGAGTCCTGAGTCGTCTGGGACTCGAACCCAGGACCCTCTCATTAAAAGTGAGATGCTCTACCGACTGAGCTAACGACTCTCGAACGGTTTCGAGAACACGATATTTTGGGAGCCCCTATGGTCAAACGATTTTCAGAGAATTTTACGGACAGGAAGCAATCGTATCTTTTCTATCCGGTCCTGTAGAAATTAAATCGATTCGAACTCCGATTAATTTTTCCAAGGCGCGTACATAATCCTTACATCTCGATGGTAGCTGGTCAAACTCTCCGATTCCTGTGATATCGGTTTTCCATCCAGGAAATTCTTCGTAAATTACTTTCACGTGCTCTAAGCCTTGAGAAGGAAAACAATCCAACTTTTTGCCGTTTCTCTCGTAAGCTACTGCGACAGGAATCTTATCGTAGGCAGATAGAACATCGATCTTGGTTAAAGCTACGGATGTTAAACCGTTGATTCGAACGGCATGTCTCAGAACTTCAGTGTCGAACCAACCGCACCTTCTAGGTCGACCGGTCGTCGCTCCATATTCTTGTCCTAGAGCCCGAAGCTTTTCTCCTTCTTCCCCTTCTAATTCTGTAGGGAAAGGGCCTTCTCCAACTCTTGTAGTATATGCCTTCGTAATTCCGATTACGCTTTTCAAATATTGAAATGCAATTCCGGATCCGATAAATGCGCCGCCAGTTGTAGGATTAGAACTGGTCACGTACGGATACGTACCGAAGTCTACGTCCAATCCAGTTCCTTGTGCTCCTTCTAGGAGAACTCTTTTGCCTGCTTTTAACTGAGTGTCGAGATAGAAAGCGGTATTCACGATATTTTTGCGAACCTTGGAGTTGAAATACTTCAATCGATCCACGATTTCTTTCGTAGAAATTTTTTCGATTCCGTAGAGTTTGCCCAGCTCTGCATTCTTCTCTTCTACCAAATGATTGAGTCTAGATTCGAAATCATCCTCGAGTAAATCTCCTACTCTAAGGCCGATCCTCATCATTTTATCTGCATAGCAGATTCCGATTCCCTTTTTGGTAGTTCCGATTTTTCTGCCAGGACTCGATACGCTCTCTCTTGCAGAATCCACTAATCCGTGAAAAGGAAAGAGCAGGTGACAAGCGTCGCTAATTAGTAATTTATCATATACCGGAAACCCTTCCGACTGCAACTTATCGCATTCTTCTATAAAGAACATCGGATCCAGGACTACTCCGTTTCCGATCACGCAAGTCGTCTGGTCGTAAATAACTCCGGACGGAACCAAGTGAAATACGTATTTTTTTCCGTGGACTACCACGGTATGTCCTGCGTTTGCCCCACCTTGGTATCGAACGATAATATCCGTGTCTTTGGATAAGAAATCGATTACCTTGGCTTTACCTTCATCCCCCCATTGGGTTCCGACTACGAGTGTTGCAGGCATATTATTCTTTCCTTTTTGTTTTTAAACATATTGGTTCGGCAACTTTTAAAAATAATCTTTAATTAGATTTTCGAATCCCTTCTAGGATATCCACGTTGATCGCGTATCCACACGCTTCTTTTGGAATCCCGGAGAAAGTTTGGTAGAGGTGATCATACACTCCACCGGTGACCACTGGCTCCGAGTCCCCTGCCACATATCCTTGGAATACGAATCCGGTATAATATTCCAAATCGGGTATGAGTGAAAAGTCCGCGCAAAACTCTATGCTTCGAGTAGTAGGCATCGAGGACAGTATTTCTTGTGTGTCGGCCAAAGTACTTCGAAACGATTCCGGCATTCCGGCAAAAGAAAGCCTTGATCCGAATTCTTGGAGTTCGGAAGTAAAGCCTAAACAGAGTGATTCGACGATTGGTAGGATCTCCTTCCATTTCGTATTCCCGCCTAAATACTTCCGAATCTCGGGCAGATTTTTGCGATAGAGCAGGAAAGAAAGGATCCTTTGCTCTTGGTGACTCAGACCGGCTTTTTCAATCAAGGATCGAAATAGATTCACATTTCCTAATACGATCGTCACTGGCGCGGAGATCCGAATGTCGTTTAGTAGAACGCGAATCTCTTCTAGCATTTTCAGGACCGCACCCTTTCCAGATCCACCTAGGTTTTCTGCACCTACTTGGTTGATCTCTTTTCTGTCCCCGCTTTTTCTTCCATAGTCTCTGAAGGTTTTGCCAATATAAAAAATCTTCTGATTTTCTTTGCGGTGCGCAAATGCAGCCATTCCTTTCACTGCTTGCACCGTCAGATCGACGCTAGGCGATAGCTCTCTTCCGTCGGAATCTCTGAACCTATAAAGTGCGGCAGAATCCTCATCAGAAACTGTATGAAGAAAAGAAGAAGAGTAATCGAAAGAGGGCAGAAATACTTCGGAATATCCGAATTTACGCAGACCGGAGCATAATGAATCTAAAAGCTGTCGCCTTTCTAAACTGTCTTCCGGCCCCAGAAAGTGAAAACCTTCTGGAATCCATTTCTTTTCAGTAAACTCGGGAGGATTATGTGTCATCTGAATTTTGCAGAGCCCCAAAGAACAGTTCGTTGGGAGGAGGATAGAATTCAAATCGTTTTTCCCAAAAAATAGAATGACAATTCACGTTCTGAGAGTAGAACGTATTCTCCGGAAATCTCGGGCACCTACTCTTACCAAAGTTTAGCCCGAAGTCTGTGATCGGAATCAATCCTAACTATCAACCCCGAATCAAAAATAGAGGCGTCCGTACTATGGCCGAAAAAGAGCAATCACTTGGAAGGTGGCAAAAAGAATTCTTCGAAAACATCCATTTGTTCAAAAGATCAGGAATGAGTGAAGAAGAGGCTAAGAAGATCCTACAAAAGTTCCTCTATCTTTGCTCGATTACATCCATGCCCCCGGTAATGGACGTGTTTAAGGATCCTGGCACCCTGGAACAGGTTGGGGTTTATACAAGTCCGGAAAAGAAGGCAAGGGAGTTTATGATTCAATTCCTTTCGCCCATCATGAAGTTTTTCACAGTTGAGGGCGCAGAAAATCTTAAGCTAATCAAGCCTTTGATTGGAAAGGTTCCGATTACATTGATTTCAAACCATTTAAGTCATTTGGACGCACCCGCGATTTTTCAGCTTTTATATCATGCTTCGCCTGAAGGGAAAGAAGTCGCAGAACAACTAGTATTTATTGCGGGCCGCCTTGCCTACGAACCTGACTTTACCCGGTTGGGATTATATATGTTCGGGACATTGCTCGTTTGCTCTAAAAGGGATATGGCGGACAATCCAAGTCTCTCCGATTTGATGACTAAGATTAATATGAGAGCGTTTCGGCATTCTCAAAAGTTGCAATCAGAAGGAAAGATCATCGCAATTTTCCCTGAAGGAACCCGCTCTCGAGACGGAAGGTTAATGCCTTTTGTGGATACGGTCTATCACTATGTAGCAAACAAAGTGATTATCCCAATCTCTTTGGAAAAAACGGATAAGATTCTTCCGACGACCAGCCTACTCTTCAATCAAGTAAACGGAAAACTCGTCATCGGAAAACCTGTGTTAGTCGGTGAACTCAATCGCAAACAGATGGAAAGTTTTCCAAAAAATTTGGAGCAGCTTAGCTTTCCTGAGCACGGGGACAAAAAGCAATTCTTAATCGATAACTTGGCATTGTTGGTCGGTCAGAACTTAAACAAACACCAACACGGAATTTATCGAAACTTATATAGCGGAGATGAACGCAATAAGAATAAGCTGATCAAACTACCGAAAACCCCCGAAGAGAAGATCGTTGTAATCGGCTCAAGCAGCATGGGAATCGCAATCGCAACGATTCTCGCGAATAAAGAAGTTTTAGTGCAGGTTTATCATCCGGATAAGAATTACACTTCTCAATCGGACCAGGAACGTAGAGATCTCAAAAACTATCCTCTGTACAAGCTTCCACCGAATTTGATTTTCACTTCGGATCCCGAAGTTTTCAAGGATGCCACCATCTTTATTCAAGCGACCAATCCTTGGGAGTTGCACACGGTTTATCCCGAGTTGCAACCTTTCTTAAGCAAAAACAAAGCTCCGATCTTCAATGTGGTAAAAGGATTCACTAGCTCCGGTTTGATTTTGGACGATTTCCAACAAGGTCTTGGAATTGAAGACGATCGCATAGGCGTCATCTCCGGTGCATCGTATCCGGATCAGATCATGGAGAGAAAAATCTCGGGATTTGAGATTGCAGCTACGAACGAATCCTTAATTCCCCGTATTCAAAAATTATTAACTACTGGCTATATTTTCCCCAGGCCAGCAATCATTCCTAGTGATGTAAGGGGTGTACAGCTCGGAGGCGCATTAAAAACGATTTACGCGTTGGCAATGGGCATCGTGGAAGGTTACTTTACACAAACCTTAGGTGGAAATGTGGACAATTCTCTTTTTCATCTTTCCAATCGATTCTTCAATGAAATGGTCAAAGTCGGAGTCAAGATGGGAGGAAAGCCGGAGACATTCCAGGGACTTTCTGGACTTACTGACTTTATGCTGTCTTGTTTTGGAACCGACGCAAAAGATCGGAAAACCGGATACGATCTCGCCTACGGACATCCTTCGGAGAAAATGTCTAACGGATTCTATGGTCTAAAGGTGATGCCGAATTTGATGAAAATCGATCCGGAAGTAGTTCCTATTCTGTTTGCGGCTTACGAGGTTGTAATTAACAAACGAAATGCTGCAAAAGTCGCAGAATCGATGGAAGAAAGATTAGCAAGAGTTCCTACTAGCTCATTCCATCCTGAACAACTCGGAAAAAGCGTTACCGGATAAATTGGACGAAATTTGAATCGGCAGAAAATTATATTCCATTTTCCGAATGAAACCTCGGAAAATGGAAATGTTGGAAAGGTCGACAGCCCATTAATTTCTGTGGTAAATGATCCTTTTTACAGACTGTTTGCGTAAGGTGGTAACTTTACCGTCTCTTTCTATGTAAATTTCATCCTTCGTTTGGTCTTGGATATGCCCGTACATGATCTTGCCATTTCTAAGAATGACCTTCGCCATACCTTCTGTGCCTTCTTCGTCCTCTTCCGGTTCTCCGATTAACTTTGGTTTGTGTCCGTTCTCTGCCTTGACCAGTTGCACTTCGATTCTGCGGTTCATAGCTGACGATTCTAAGTCCATCAGCGGAACTAATGGTTTTTTGGAACCTAACCCCACCGTTTCGATCTTGCTATCTGCGATTCCCTTTGTGAGTAAATAGCTTTTAGTAGATAAAGCCCTTTCTTCAGATAAAGTTTGATTTTTCTTTGGATCTCCGATCAGGTCGGTGTGACCTATGATTCTAATTTTTGCCTCTGGTTTGCGGCTTAAGAAATCTGCGAGTTGATCCAGCACTAAGAAGGAATTCTTGTCCAAGTCGCTCGAATTTACCTTGAAATAAACCCCCTTCAAAATTGCGAAATCATCATGCAAGAGAGAGTCGACGTCCAGCTTCGGTCGATTGCAAACAACTTCTATACTTCTCGCACTCACAATTCCGCCGAGAAAAAACTGAATGACCGAATCGACCGAGCTGCGAAAGATCCGAAGGCTTTCAATTCCATCCCCACATTCAGCAAATGGATGACCTCCTTCAAAATAACCTAATACATAACTTGTGGACTTAAACTGAATGTCCGCGGTTGACTGAGCTAGTCTAGGTCGATCGATTGGATTCACCTTAATTTGGTGACAAGCAAGCAGCAAATTGCCTGAACAAATGATCAGCAAAGAAATAAGTCGGATTCTAATTTGCTTAAAGGAAACGTTCATATATTTTTTCCTTTGGTCTTAGAACTCCCGTAGCATTGGATCGAAAGTGAACGCGGCGAATAGATTCCGATTGTAAGTTGCTCGAAAGTCAGATCCCAAAATGTAGAATATTGGTGGATCTCCTTGATCCCTCGCGCCGGGCATAATTCTTTTTCAGAATATTCCATATTTCTCGGGTACAATCCGAACAAATAGTATCTCTGCTTTATATTGATTTCAGGCGGGTTTTCTTTTGCATCTGCCACTTTAGTTTTTTCTTGTACAGGTGCCAACTTCAAGCGAGCGTGCTGACAAGAAGCAAAGAACAAAGAAAAGAATATCAGCATACTTCCAAAACGAATCATCTGAGATTTCATAGCTTATATCCTCACACAATAAATACGATATGGGTTGCAGGAAGTTCTCCCTGAATCTACAAATCTTGTACCCGAGGACCCGCTGCTAGCACCGGTTCTCCCAAAATTAGAGCTGGAGGCACTTGTCCAATTATCACAAGTCTCTCCGACTTTAGCCTTCCAAGTTGGGCCAGATGCGTCAATTCCTGTAAACACACCAGTTTCTCCTGGCGTGTAGAGTGGATTTTGCAAAGGCATTCTGAGCATCCCGTTGGAGTCAGTGGAGCTCATTACTTGATTCGTATGGTAACTTAAGTAATTCGTATTGGGATGCAAAACCCAATTTCTTGTCAGTGACCGCGTGCAGGATTCGTCCATTAGCAATGCTTTATATTCCGTTGCATTGCCAACCGGTAGCGGGTTCTTTGAGGCGAATTGGAGCTTACAAAGATTATCCATTCCTGCAATCCCGCCAAAGTCGGCCGCGTCTCCCATCTGCGCATAGAAAATATAACACCCTCCGTTAGAGGCGCAATTTCCTGAAAGTGGAGGCGAAGGTATTTGACACAAGTCAGTCGGCGAGGATGGAGTGATTGGCTCATTTGATTGAGTTGCCAGCGCGAGAATCGATCGATTTTTATCGGAATTCTCTACAGGCTCCTCCAAAAGAGCACTTGCAACTGGCCACTGAACGCAGGAGCTGAAAAAAAAGATCGCAAAAGCGAAAGTACAGTAAAGAAAGCTGCCAGAAACTGGCACAAACAAAGTATTTATAATAAAATCTTCCGCCATATAACTCTTGTTTGTTGAACTTGTACTCCGAAAAAAAGCCGATAACTTCAAATTTGATTTTCCTTATTGCCGAATATTAGCGAAACTTGAGTTTCTATATTTGTTCGCTTAACAAAATAACAAACCGGAACTTCTAATTTGATTCAAAAACCTAATTACGTTTCAAAATTACTCCTAATACCCGATACTCGATTTTGTCCGAGTGTGCCACCTTTTGCATGTTAGACGAATTTCCTTCTCACTTGAAGTTTCCACTTAGTTTATATCTTTACTGTCGCACGCAATAGAGACGCAGATTACTATCGCAAGTATAAGACCCGTTTGTATCCACAAACCCAGTCGGATCATTTGAAATTCCAGCCTCTCCACGAATAGCCGATGTGGCAGTACTAGCCCAGCTGTTACAAGTAGTTCCGGCTTTTGGAATCCAGGTGGCTCCAGTAGTATTAATACCGGTGTAGGCAGCAAAGCCGCCTGGACCACTTTCCAGTGAACTTACTAGTGGAAGTGAAAGTTCTCCCGCTGCATCCGAAGTGGAAATCAACGCTCCAGTGTGATAGCTATAATACTGTAGATTTGGGCGCAGAACCCAGTTGGTAGTTAGATTACGTCCTCCAGCCTCATCCATAATCAAGGCTTTATAATCTGAGGCCGATCCTACCGGAGCAGGGGTAAAAACCGAATAAGAAGCCTGGCAAATAGCATCTGCTCCTGTGATCCCACCCATTGCCCCAGACGTCGGACTTGAATAGTAAATATAGCACCCGCCAGTCGTTGAACAATTTGCCGTCGGGGTACTAGTCGGAATACCGGGAGTAGGACTGCTAGGATTTCCTGTGGCCAACAGACCGACTATCAACGAGTTCTCATTCGAATTCTTTTCTTGGGTTTCCAACAAGGCACTTGCAACAGGCCATTGCACGCAGGATACATAAAGTAAGGAAATCATCAGGAATAAAAATCCTGTCTTCAAACGATAAAGGATCAGGGAAAATCCGCTTTTCACCTGATACGTGTAATCCGATTGTCCCATCGCAAAATCACTGTTCATTGTTCGGTAGCCTTTAACTAAGAATTTATACCTCCGTAAAGACTGTTTACGGTCAGAAAATTTCCATATCATTCGATTTCTTTACGAAAACCAACCCTACCTAAACTGCCGATTTGCAAAGACAAGCCTTTAGTTACGTCGTTTAAACTGCGAGGTTCAGCGAATTCATTTAACAAAAAAAATTAGAAATTAAATTTTCTACGCAAAAAGAATTCTGTCCTTTGTTACTGGGTATTTCTCTTAACTGATTGCCGTTTATCTAATGCACGCCAGGCGCGCAAGGGAGTTATTCAAATATTTTATTAACTTCGGTTAACAACGGATTTGTGGGAGCTCCTACTGGAATTCCGGGACAAATCGCGCTTGCGTAAAAATCACTTCTGTGAAAAGAGTGGCCGTACTTCCACCGCGCCGGCCCCCGCCCAGGAAGGGTGGGGACTCTCCAAGTACACCCCGAACGCGAATTATAGTACAGTTTCTGATTCGCCGAGTTCGCGATATGCCGTCAGCAAAGCCTGTTAAAAAGTCTGCGGCCTAGTCTGAGTTAGCTGTCGAATGACAAAAAATGGATCTACACCCGATTAAGGTTCTTTATTAAAAAATTGGCAACCACCGTGAAGTGAGTTGCCAATTTTCTATTGTTGTAAGTTCCCCTTAATAACCTTTGGAAATCAGGCTAGTACGCTTTTACTCAGATGAATGCAGTTTTAGCTCCATCTGCTCGTTATGGAACATCAACAAAGGCTCACCAAATCCTATGCAATTCTTAACACTGAGCATGAGCTTGTTACTCGACTCAGTGAATTGAACTGCTTACTTTTTTTTACCCGCTACATTTGTTAAAAAATAGGCAGGATCGACATAGTATAGGCCATCCTTCGTTTTTGAATAATAGTCAGAACTAAACGAAGGTTTCTCTTTCGTATAAACACCGAAATGCCCATGTATACCAGTTGAAATACCAGTGGTGCCTGTTTTACCAATTTCATCACCTGCCTTAATTTTTGTATCTTTTTGAAATTTTGGATCAATAGCTTCTAAATGGTGGAATACCATAAAATATTCCTTCCCGGCCTGTTTCGTTAAAACTGTTACAGTGTTTCCTGTAACTGGTCCTTTATAATCAAAATCGTCGTACGTAATTGTTGCTCCATTTGGAACATTGCCGGGTATTATTACTTTACCGCCTTCTTTATAGATTCCCGAGTCATGACCATTTATATTAGCTTTCATACCTCCATCTTTAGGAGGATCCACGATTACACCATCTACTGGAAGATACATTGCGGACGCGGAAGCATTATCCATACCATAGTGGAAAGGACTGATCTTTAAGTCTCGTTTTCCGAAAGGGCTATTCGACATTAAAGTTTGGTTATTACGATCGAAAGGATTTACTACTCCCTCAGGTAATTGATAACGAGCTGTAACTGAACGCTCACCATTCTCATTGTAGATCATGTTTATTACACCATTTGTATTTTGATCAATGATGACTGTTTGGCGTTTGGAAAATAGTTCTACATCATCGCCTTTTCTTTTAGGGTCATAACCGAAAGAAGTGGAAATTACTTTTCCATTACTTTCAATTGACTGAGTCATTCCAGTATTTGTTAACCAAATTTTTTCATTACCATCAATGCAACCCTCGACACACTGAAATTCCATTTCACCCGTCTTTTTGTATTTTTTCCCATTTCTTTCAAAAACTTCACTTTTATTCCACTCGTGAATCGTATAACGCCAGCCGAGATATTTGTCATTTTCTATTTTATAACTATCATTATGCACCCACACTCCGGCTTCTCCAACGAAGTAAGTATGGTGCTCGTCTACTTCAAAATTGTAAACGGTTGCCGGCCTTTTCTCCGCATTGATCGAAGTTATCTCGATCGTATCTCCACTTGCAATAAACGTAATATCTCCTACCTTTAAATCTTTAGCCTGCGACCATTCCGAGTTTTCCATTTCGAATTCCTCCGATCTACTTTCAGGCTTGAGACGTCTGAACGGGTGGTTCCAGGTAGTTTTCAAAACAGTCCCATCGGAAAATTCTAATGTATAAATAAGATCTGCTTGCCTATCAAATGTCTGGATGATTGGTCTATAGGAAACCTGACCTGTTCGATCGCTTTTAGAGAGAACCCAATCTCCCTCTTGAATCTCCTCGATCGCTTTCAGTCCGTCTTTCGTATGCACCAAGGTTCCTGCCACAAAGCAAGTTCTCTGATGGAAAACACCTTTTTCATCCACAAACCCTGAACCGAAAGCTACACTGGAACCCATAAAAGAAGATGCCAGGTCTCCAATGAATCCCCCTACTTTCCGGTACCAGAAATCCCTGGAAGCACCAGTATCAATAGCAGCATCGTTTCCGGATGGGTGAGTTAGTTCTCCTTTTTCATCCAATTCTTTGATTTTAGCCTGAAACTTGTCTGGGTCATTTGCATACTCGGCAAGCTTTGGATTCAGAACTATCATAGATTTCTTATATTCTTCGAAAGAGTCAGCAATGATTCTTGCCTTTGCTTCCTTGATCTCGGCATCGTTCAAGCCTTGTAGCTCTTCTAAGTTGTTTATAAATAAGTCTTCCGAACCGGCTCGTACATTCTGCTTTTGGTTAAAGCCTAACTTTCCACCTTTTCCAATACTGAGATTGGAATCAGTTCCTTCAATTGACGTAGATAGCCCCGCTGAGAATCCGTCTTTCGAACTATAATTCAGAGAGCCTTTTACACCGCCGATCTGTCCGCTAAAAGAGGCGCTTGCTCCGCCCTTTCTGGTCACTGATAGATTCAGTTCACCAAAACCTGTATCCTGGGAAAACTTGGCACCGAAGCCGTCTTTATCGCTGTAGGTGACTCGAAGATTGTCGGAACCATAAGAAGCTTGGGCTCCTTTCTCTTTATTCCATCCGATCTCTGCGCTTGTAATTCCACCTAGAGGTCCGTCTCCCAGTGTTTTTCCTGCATACACTCCCAAGCCGTCCTTGCTCGTATAATTAATGCCAGCTTTTCCTATACCGTCTTTAGCCATTCCGATTTTTGCAGTCACTTCGCCCTTGCTTCCTACAACAAGAGACCCTTGGAATCCGTTTGCCTTGTTTCCATTTTTATAATCTATGGATCCAGAAAATCCCTGGCCTTCCATATAATTCAAGCTAAACCCAGCCCCGCTAGCCGTACTGAGAGCAACGTTTGCGCCGAATCCTCCGGCTTCTGTGTAGCTCACTCCTGCGCTGAAATTCCCTACCTTAATTCCTGCGTTCGCACCAAAACCATCTTTATCCGAATAGTTGAGTCCAACTGACCCGATTTCGCCTACGCTGAGTCCGACTCCAGCGCTAAAACCATCCTTATACGAATAACTCATCGTCACACCCGTATAAGTTGCGTAAGCTGATACTGCTCCAGCTGCTGCTCCAAGGATACCACCATCATAGGCTCCCTGCACCGCATTGTAGGCGGCCAGTGCAATCAGTGAAGCTCCTGCCGTAAACGGTGCGGCGACCACGGCCGCGACCGTCGCAACTGTGTTGATTACATCCTTGTTCTCGTGCATGAACTTAGATACTTGCTTGCTGTTTAACGTGCCCAAGGTGGCAACTTCTACAGCACTTCCGACAGCGTTTGCAAAACCATCCCCCTTTAGATCTTCACCTTGTTGTTTTAACTCATCGTACTTTTGTTTAAGTTTGAGAATCGTGTAGAACTGCGCAAAGTGATGGTCTCCAAAGGCACCACCTTCTGTTGGTCCGACTAAATAACCTGAGTTTTTAGCCGCCTCTTCCATTCCACGTTTGCCGCGTTCATCCGCAGCGTTGTACTTCAGTATAGACTCTTGGTCTGTAAAAAGCCTTTGTAGTGCTGCCTGCGCGGATTGCGTGACTCTAGCTGTTGCTTTTGAATCTAATAAGCTAACAGCGATTTCACGATTTGCAGGATTATCCGGATCGTAGACCTTCTTAAAGTCCAAATCCATTTCTTCTTTAGCTAGTTTCACCATGGTCTGCAATTCAAAGGATTGCGGCCCACCTATAGCGGATAGACTGCTGTAGTCGCTCAGATCCCATTCTTTGCCATTGCTGTCCTTTACCTTCGGCAAAGAGGTAGGCGCATTGTATTGAAAAGACATGTAGTTAGGAAGGATTTGAGACTGAGGTTCTCCTGTAGGTCCGACGGTTTGTCTGACCAAAGTGTCCCCCATTGGAATGAATCCATCTTGCATCAATTGTTGAGTAAGTTGTTTTCTTAAGTCTTCGTTTGCGGTCTTAATTGTCTCTGCATAAGTGTTGGGTATCGAGTAAAGGCTATCTAGAGTTTGCAGTACGACCATTTTTTGGGATCTCTGGTCCATCTCCACCCTCATCTGATCAAATTCTTTAACATTAGAATTATCTAATTTATTGGAATGAAGTTGATCTATGAAAAACTGCACATTCTGGTAAGCTCCCTGATTTAGAATTTTCTCATCCAGTTTAGCAGGGGATTCAGAAAGGACAGAGTTCAATATTGAATTCGTGTTTAGATTAATAGCTACACCAATCGGCATGGACGAAGAATAACTATCCACGACACTTTGGATTTGATCATAAGCATCACGAATTATACTTGAATTATCCTGGTTTTTCATTTGTGAGAGGAAGTCTGCCTCCCATCTGGCCTTGTCTCTCAAGGCCTTTTCAATGTTTCGTAAATGTTCTTCCTCCCCAGCCTTTGCACTCTTCTGGAATTCTGTCCTCCAGCTGTCCCAATTTTTGAGAATCACACTGGTCATGTCATTGAATCTTAAGTTACCAGTATCTTGCAGAAACTGTATGTTCTGAACCCACTCTTGCTTTCTATCGTAAAATTCCTTTTCCTTTGATTCCCAGGCCGCTAATTGTGTTTTTCTCTGCTGCTCCTGGTTTAACTCAAAGATTTGGTCTAGTATTTTCCCCTCTCCCATATAGTCAGAAGCAACTGTCCGATACATTTCATATTCTATATTTTGTCCGGAGTTATTGCTAATTTTCTGTATTAAATTTGCGTAAAATTGTTCCCTATCATCCAGAATGTCTCTCTTGTCGGCCTTCTGCCCTCCAGTTCCGACAAACGCTTCCCCAGCAGCATAATATTCATCTCTTTCTACATCATATTGAGAGCGAGCCAGTACTGCCATTGCAGACGCGAATTCGTCTCCCGAAACCATGTATGCTGTCTTGACTCCATCAGAACCGGTTTTTGTAGCCTTTGTAGCAGCCGCTGATGTTCCACCTGGAACATAGCCAGTATTGTTTCTAACGAGTAGTCCGTAGGCGTCGTGAATGAACCGGTCTTGAGCAATCGAATCTCCGTTTTTTCCGGCTATATTATCTAGATTTAGCGGTTCCTTTCCGCCTTTCCACTGTAAGCTGCTCGGTGCCAAGGCGCCGGAACCAGTAATATAATTTACATCTTCTGCTCGAAGGCCAGTGTTTAATCTAAATTGCCCACTGGAGTTTCCGGATCCGAGCATGACTGATCTTAATTGTTCTGCCGAGGAGATATCGGTGTAGTAATTCAATTCCGCCTGAAGATTTTTTAGATTATTTGCCTGTGCTGCGGCGGTAGCTATGGAATTATTTAGTGTATTCTTAACATCCACCCACCTGTCTCTCCTTGCAATCGCCTCGAACCCTATGGCTGGATTTCCCCAGGAAAGCAGTGCGATTACAATGGAAGTGGCAGCCATGGCATCGCGAGTTCTTTGCTCCATCTTGTCGCTATATTCTGCATATGAGTCTGATGTAATTCGGTTCACGGCGTTTTGGATAGCTCGATTGTCATCTTGCCAAATCCAAACTCCGTCGAGCGCGTCCATAGTAGTTTTCATTTGTGATGCTAGCTCACCTCCTCCTCGATGAGCATTCACAAAACTTAATATATCGTGTTCCGGGTATTTGATGGATAAACCTTTTCCATAAGTAGGAGGTGGGCCGCTGGATCCGCGACCGCCATTTATAATATCCCAGGCACCTATCCTACCGTTTACGATTCCCTCAACGATTCCATATTCCTCTCGGAGCAATTTCTCTGAGGATTTATAATCTGATTTATATACATCGATCAGCCCATTTAAGGAGTTTGCATTGATGGAAATTGCAGTTGGTACTAAAAAGGAATTTAATGATCCCTGAAGACTTGCCCTTTGTGCAGCTATTTCCGACTTTAAAGTAGAAATTCGGTCCTTGATGGTTGCTTCGGCCTTGCTGTATCTGAGCGCTCGTTCTGCCCATTCTTCCGTTTGCTGCTTGTTCAATGCAACCTGAGGGTCCGAGCTAAGAGAGGCGAGTGTCGTACGCTTATCCACTCGATTTTGTATTTCTTCGATTTCCTTTATTTTGGCGATTACTTCATTATTCGCGGAATCCAATCGCTCCTTTGCAAGTTCCGTTGGTTTTTTTATCTCGGTAACTGGATCACCTTCACCGGTTTGGTGTTTTGAATAGCTGACCAGAGTCGCAAAATCATATACTGCACTTAAGTTATTCAATGATTGTGTAGAATTTTGTAATGTAGAGTAAGACGCTGTGACTTCTGCCTGCTTACTAGAATAGGAATCTTGGATTCCAGCTACGATATTCTTTTGGTCATTAAAGTTCTTTTGAGCAACTTCAAAATCCTTTAAAGCTTGATTATAGTTATCTTTATAAGTTTGAAGGTCCGTAATTAAAGCGCTTTCTAGAGAGGCTCCCGTTTTTCCTTGGTAAGTCTGGAATATTTGAGTTAGTATTCCGATACTTTTTCCCGCGGTAATAATACTATCTGCAGAAGAATCCATGCTTCCTTTTGCAGATACGATCTCCGCATATGGGTCGTTAAGTGCAGAGCGACCGGGTAAATTATTATCAACGTAGTTTTCAATAATCCCGTACAGGTTGTCCAAGCCCCCCTTAAACGAATAATCCCCTTGGGAATTTTTTGAATAGACCGTGTCCGAAATCTCGTAACCGGAATCCTTAAACTCTTGGAGCGCCTTCCTGATAGAAGGATTTCCTTCTTCTTTAGAAGGATCAAATGACGCGCTATTGTAATTCTCTACGAGACTGAGAAAGTTTCCGAGCCTCTGCTCTGCCTGAAATTCAAGTTCTCTTAGTCTATCCTGTACTTTTTTCTCTTGTGAAGGTTCTAGCTGTCCAGTCGGAGATATGTTTAAATAGCTCAAGTACGATTCTACGATCTGATTCTTTTTGACTACATTGTACGTGAATTCTCGGTTTTTTTCATCTCTGTTAACCTCCACTAAACTTTTCGTAAAATTCAAATCTTCTGAATCTAGTTTTGCCGTTAGAGATTGAAAACCTGACTTGTATTTAAAATTCCGTAAGAACTGGTCGGATTGAAGTCCACTGATTAGATTTTCTGATCCGAAAGGATTGTACAATCCTGCCTTCTGAAGTATCAGTCCTTCTTTTTCCGAATTAGTGATTCCACCCGCAAGTTTGGAACCAACGTAAGAAAAATATTCTTCCTCTGATCCTCCCAAATATCCTGACAAAATCGTTTCCATTCGAACGGCTGAATTTAAAGAACTTACTAAGTTAGATTCGTACTTCTTATTTTTTAGCCAGTTTGTTAATTCTACTAAATCATCTGCTTTTAGATGAATATAGTTTCCACTTTCATAATATGATGAGAGTACATCTCTGGATTTCAATTCTTCCGTTTTTAAGTAATAGGAAGAATTTCTTTCGGAATAATGGTTTAGAAAATCCGAAAGTATTGCAGATTCACCATTTTCAGACCCCACCTTAAGTAGGTATTCATTGAGAACAGTATTTCTATCTATCGGATTCGATTCTAACCGGCTTTCAGAGGATCCTAAAAATGCGAGATAGTTGGAAACAATCGCATATTCCTTGATTTCGGGGGGCAATCCTCCCACGGAAACTAAGTTTCCCTGTGAAATCGTATCCTTAATTTGATCATAAGCATTTGCTAAAGCCTTGGATTTTAGTTCTACTCGGATCTCCGGATCGACTACTGTTAAAATTGCGTCAATACCGGTGCGAATATCCGCATTCTTAATTTTCACTTCATCTGAATATACATTCAAATAATTGCGTACTTCTTCTACTTGAGCATCCGTGAGATTTTTGCCCAAGAAACTGGAGTTCTTTTCTAACTTGGCTCCATTTTGCCCTGGTAATAGATATTTACCTGTTTTGATTTCCTCTACAAAGGAGTCTAGGGAAGTGTTTTCCTGAATTCTGGTTACGAAAGCTTGGGCAAGATTCGATTTGTGTGCTTCCCAGGCATAAGCTTTCAAATTTTCCATCCCTGAGACTATTTCACTGTCCAGAGCAAAACTTTTTCCAGACAGCTTAGTCTTCAGGTCATCGTACTTGAGCAACGAGAACTCTATTTTGTCCATGAGAGTGTAGAGAGGCTGCCCAGATTCTTCTATGTTCTTTAATGTTGTACTAAGTTCTTTGAATATTCCTTGTGCTTCTTTTAGCGATGCTGTATTACTTTTAGCCTCAGTCCACTTAGCCTGAGTCGCTGCTTCCGTACGTTCCTCAATTGGAATTCCTTGAAAGAATTTCAATTGGCCTATTTCATCCGTAAAGGCTCCCGCATTTTCCAAAGCTTCTAATACTGCAGCATTTACCTTCTCTCCTTTGCTCTGCTTTTCCAAAAAGAAGTTGCGCAATTGATTCACGTAGCTGACCAAATTTTCCTGAGAGATTTGATTCTTTTCTCCACCTCCTAGGAAAACCTGAATTCTATCCTCCAATCCGGATCGAAATTCAGAAATTTCTGTGCCTATTTCTTGCTTTGCAATTTGCGCTTTCGATAACGATTCGAATCCAAGTTTCGTAGTATCAAAGATTTTTGCCTGAGTCGAAAGGCCTAAGAATTGATTTTGGAATTCAACTGCTTGGACGGTATTACGAGTAAAAATCGCGTCCGACATGATTAGATTGTCAATCTGCTCTCCTTGAGGCGCAGAATAGTACTGAAAGGAATACACTCCTCTATTGTTAAGATAATCATCTCTGATTCCTTGAGGAAGTATCGGCAGCGAATCATCATTGATCAGAAACTTGTTAGGCAGCCCCAACGAGGATTTCATTTTCGAAAGTACTATTTTTGCATCCTGATAAGCCTGAATCGATTTGGTGGAAATGTCTTCAAAATATACTTTCGTTTCTGAATACTTTTGCTCTAAGTCGGCAAATTTAGTCTGCACATCTTTTAGTTTTGCTAAATATTCAGGAGTGCCGAGCACCAAGCTGCTTAGAGAATTTTGCTGATCTATAAATGCCTGGTTAGCTGCGAGTAGAGATTCTTTTCTCGACTTCCACTCTGAGTGAGCGGATTCAAAGTTTCCGATATAGGATTCTAGTACAGAAAAATCTACTCCAGGGTAGGCTGCCAACGTAAAGTCATTCGGATCTTTTGCATCCTTCAACGCATATAGGTCTTTTATTTCCCCGAAACGAAGCGAGTAAAAGTCCTCCAGGGAACTGGACATCATGCCTCCTAGCGAATCGGAAGCGGAAGGCACTGAGGCCAAGAATTGTTTTAGATTCGTTGCACTATTCAGAATCTGCAATGATCCTTCTTCCCATTCTTCCTTAAGGTTAGAGGCTTCGGAATATACCTTAATAGCGTCCTTCGCGCTAAAGATATTTCCCAATTTATTAAAATCTTCTAAGGACTGCAGAAATTCTGTCTCGGTAATTTTCCCCGCGAGTAATTCATTCAGCAAGTTTTTCCGAAGGGACTCTGCATTTACGTCGTGATCGGTGCTAGTTCCGAGTTGGAATGAATCCTGCAAAAAATCAGAAGCATTCAATCCTGACAGATTACTTACTTTTGTATGAATTTCGTTTAGCAATCCGGTCGCCTTGTTTTCTTGAGTACTAAAATAACGGTCAGTTAGAGCACTAAGCACACCTCCCTGCCTTACCTGATCGGCAAAACCATCTACTCTATTTACTACAGCATCTAATGCTGCTACCTTTGTTGTAGCCTGCTGAAAAAAGAAACTCGCTCCAAAAGAATAATATTCACTTAATTTACGTTTTTCGGATGAACTTTCACTAGTTAGAATCTGATTTCTTTCTACTTCTGTAAACTCATCACCGTCTTCATAAAAAGATCGGATCTCTGCAGCATTGGATTTTTGAGTGTGCAAACTATCTATGAATTGCTCATAGTCGGGAGAAGATAAAGACCTTCCTAAAGAACTGCGATTGGCCCTTACAAAATCTAAGACTAGCTCCATCGCTTGTCTTTCCCGCATAGCCGACTCGCCGATATCTAAAGTCTTGAATCTATCGTCCGAATCTTTCAAAATTTGCAAATAGATAGAATCAATGTTTCTTTTCTCCGCCGGGAGATCTTCTAAATAATCCGTAAGTAGTTCCAGAGCTTTTTCGTTCAGTCTTGCTCCTTCTAAATTTCTGCGGAGCACTGCATTCTTTTGCAGTTCCGCCAAGGATTCAGAACTACCATTCGGGTCTAGCAGGAACTCTAACTCTGACTTTCTGCCTTCATATTCAACCCTAAATCCGTCATACATGGAGATGAGCTCCGAGGAGACTTGCTTTCCTATATCGCTTCTATTTTCTAAGCTAGTCCGAAAAGCTTGGACTGATTGACCGAAATTCGTGAGATTCGTGTTTAGATCGCCAAAAGGTTCTGAAATCCCGGCAAGAATTGGATGCCATTGTTTGAATCCAGAATCGTAAGATAATCGTAAATCTGATATAGATTTTTTCGCGGAAGTTCTTTCGATTCCTGTCAGAGTTGAATCTACCGTTGCGTCACTAATTTGAAAACTATCCAAGAATACTGTATTTAAGTATTCTGTTGTAGTATGAATTTCTTTTATAAAGTCTTGAAACTGTCCGATCGAAATTGCAGATTCTTGCAACTTGGAGGTAAGCGAAAGCATTCTATTAGAATATTCTAATGTTCCTTTTTGGGATTGATTTGAGTTTGCATAATCTATAAACGCAATTCCCGATTTATCGATTTCTTCCAAGCCGGATTGCATACCTGAAATGCTCGAGTCCCAATTAGAGAGTAGATGGTCCAGATACGCAATTCCTTGGTCTAACTTATTGAAATCGATATAAGATGTATCAAAGCTGCCACTTCCATTTAACGAATCCCTAACGGAAACCATCTGATCCAAATACTTTTCCAAATCGGATTTTCTTGCGTCCATCTCGTCGAGTGGAAAAGAACTTGCAGTGGATTTAAGCGCGGAAAATTGGGATGCGAAGCTATTCGTTGAGTCTAATACTGGTTTATCCAGATCTACTAAATTCTTTTGTAATTTTGTTAGGTTGGAGCGAATTTGCACAGACAGATCATTTCCATAAAGAGTAACAAGGTTATTGCCGGACAATAGAGAATCGATTTTTTCGGATAATCCTGCTCCACCGTTTAAGATAGATTCAAGGAGTACTTTATTTTCCTTTAATTTTTCAAATTCTAATATTTTCTTTAGAGTTTCGTTATAAAAGGACTGGGTTCTGAGTGCGTTTTCCCTTTCGTAGGATAATTTGTAGACCTCGGATTCTTGCTGTCTTAAAACTTCTCTTTTCTTATCTAATTCTTCACTCGCCTGAAAAATTTCATATCTTAGTCCGCTATCAGACTTGTTAGATCCTGGATCCGTCCGCAACTCCCCTACTTTACCCAAAAGCTGAGGGTTATTGACTAAAACCTGCATTTTTGTGACGGATTCATAAGCAGCCCTTCTTTCCTCCATGAGAGCCTTGCTTTCTTCTAATTTCTTTCTTCTTTCTTCTAATACCTTATTCGCGTTCTCTAACTGGGATAATATACTTGTGCCAGAAGTGGAGACAGCATTGCTAGTGGTGCTTGATTCCGGAGCCAATCCTGGTGAGGAAGATCCTACATCCCCTCCTCCATTTAGCTCAGCCAGTAATTTTAGATAAGCCGTTTCCTGGGTTTTGAATGCAGTTCTTGCGTTTTCCAGTTCAACTGCTATGCTTTCTATGGTTTTATTTCCTACATTCTGAACCGCGTAATCATAAACCTGCTGAGCTCTGTCCTTCTTTTGCTGCAACAGCTTCAATTCTTCTTTAGAGATTTTAAGCTCTAATTCGGCAGCCGTGTACACGTAGGGATCTGAACCACCGGCGTTTACCAATAAACCTTCGCCGCTGCCGGTCCCGCGCATATCTTGGTCATGCAGTTGATTTTGTGAATTGCTTACTAAGTTGCGAATTCTAGTCTCCAGGCCCGACCAGTATGTTAACTGATTCTGATATTCCGAAATAATGCTAGATCCGTAACCGCTCCCTGGGGCATTCGCTCGATCTAATGCTTCCTTAAAAAATTGCTTGTTGCTAGCAATGGTGGCCAAAGTATCCGCACCACCTACTACAACATTTTCGATCCCACGGACATGCGCTTGCCACTGCCTATTGTTAGTCGAAATTGTTCTGTCTAGTTCCGCCAACGCCTTTTGTTTGTTCTTCTGCAAATCGGACGATGATTTGTCCCAGGCTTCTAAACCTTTCTGAATTTGAGCCTGAACTGTACTAGTCCAGCTTTCCTTTGCTGCAAGAACCTGATTGTATGCGTCAGTCCAACTTTCCTCTCCCGTCTTCCATTCGCGATTTACAGCATCATCATATTTTAATTTTCCCAGAACCAAATCATCAATTGCCTTTTGCCACTGGGCCTGTCCGTCTTGGAGCGCTTTTAAGAACTTAGATTGATAATCATCTCCTTGCACGGAAGTGACGGGAGGAGCTAGGATCGATCCGTCCGGTGGTAGCATTCCGCCATTACTTTCATCAATTTTTCGCTTTGCTCGGTTGATTAGTAATAATGCCAGCTGGGACGGATCCGTTTCTTGCGCGATTCGATTTTCCAAATCTTCGTTTTCGTTCTGTTTTGCAATAAACTGAGCTCTGTAAGAACTTACTAAGGAAGATTCTTCGTAGGAATATTCGGCTTGATAAAATCTCTTGATTTGCAGTAGAGAGGATTCGAAGGATTTTTTTTCCTCCAAACTAGAGAATGCGATCGAGGAGTTTAACGAAGAGACTTTCTGTTCTAAGCTCGTTTCCCAATCGGAACGAAACGCGCCTAAAGCACTGGATGTTCCACTATCAAAGCGTTGCAGCTTCTCTGTTGCATTTTGACCACTTTGAGCGGCTTGTTCTGAAGCTGTAACCGCTTGCAGAATTGCCTCTTTATCAATTCCAAGAATAAGTTCTTCTAAACTCTTCCCGGAGACTTTTGCCTTCCATTCTCCTTTTTTAGTATCGATTTCTCTTTGCAGATCCGTTTCCCATTCTGCAAAGACTACAGATTTTTCCTTTTCTAATGTAAGTTTTAATTCCTCTTTGTTTCCGTCAGCGTTGAGCAACTCCTTTTCGATTTCTCGCTCTGCCTCCGATTCCCAGTCCGCGCGGAGTAACTGTTTTCCTTGGTCAACTGTCTGATTCCAATCAGATTCTGTATTGGAGGAGTCCGCCTTTTTATATTGTCTTTCTAATTTTCCGTCAGATCCATTTTTCCAGATATCACGAAAGAGATTCGGGTCCGCTGCAAGTGGCGATGCCACGATGTCAAACACCATAATAGCGACTAACGCAGTCCTCATGGTTGTATGAATGAAAAACCGAATCGCTTTAAAGGACTTCCTTCTTCTGCGACGCGCCTGGGGGCTTTGGGTTGGTGCCAAAATAGGAATTGTATGAAAGGAGGAAAAGAAGTTCGAAAAAATTGTTAAGGAAGGAAGTTTCATATTGTTTAGCCTCTTAAGTCCGGATCGCTATGAGTTAAGCGAGAATAATAACGTGTTAGTTTTCGATTGGGAGTAATCTCGTTTTGGTGCGAGAAGAAGAATGCAATTCGATCAGTAGACTTTCTGTTGGGTGTAAAACCTACGGTACTAAATAAACCTTTACTCTTAACAGAAACTTCTGTCAGAGTTGGAGAATACCCGGCGAATAGAATTAAAGAGAAAGATAGAGGATCGGAATGCTTCGCATGACCTAGTTCCAAAGGATTTACTTCGAAACCGTAATAGAATCTGAGGTTAGACGATACAATATCCAATCTAATTGCTAAGACTATCGGATCTTCCCAGTCTAGTTCCCAAGAATAAGACTCGGTCCGGTAGACAGCGTCCGCAATGATATCGTTTTGAATTAAATTCCCATTTTTCTTATTTTGATCGAGTTCCAGAACGGGAAAGTATTCAAGAAAAGTCCCAGATTCAAGATTATCCTCAAACTGCTCCCAGGTTGATGTTACTACGGATAGGTCGTTTGTAATTGAATTACGACTAGTATCAGTTTTGAAAGTTTCAAAAAAAGTACAACTTAGATTAACTAAAACAAAACCCGCGAGAATCGAAACAGTTGCGTTCGATACGAGACCAAACAGCAAGGATCTCGCTGTAAAATTGAAGATAGCAGACGCTTTTTTTTCGGATCGACCTTTCACAGAGATATCTCGCAGCTCGCTATGAGCAAAACTGTAAAGAACCTACCATGAATTCAAAGTACAGTCGTCCAAACGGACAACATTGGACGTCGAAGGATTCAATTCTGAATGGTTCGTAAAAAATTATCGATTCGTTTGAAAAACCAAGCAGTCTGCCGAAAGCGATTAGACCGATTGGCTAGGGATTTATCGTACTCGGCTTAACGATAAGATAAAATCTCTCCGCGAGCTTCCACCTCCTCTCTGTGCATTCTCCAGAGGCTTATTCCAGAATAAACCAAGACAAATAAAACCCAGGCTGGAACGGTTTCGAAATAGGGCGAAAAGTTGGGGAGCTCCTACAGAATCCCGGGACAAATCGCGCTTGCGCAAAAATCAGTTCTGTGAAAAGAGTGGCCGTACTTCCACCGCACCGGCCCCCGCCCAGGAAGGGCGGGGACTCTCCGAGTACACCCAAAAACCCGAAACGCGAGCTATACTACAATTTTAGATTCACCCATCTCGCGATAGGCAGTAGGAGTAATCCCAGTCACTTTTCGAAACACTAAGTTAAAAGCGGACTTAGAGTTGAACCCAACAGCAAAGGCAATCGATAAAATGGAACGATCTGGCTCCGAAAGGAGGAGTACCTTAGCTTCTTCGATTCTAAATTTATTTATGTACGACTTAAAATCAGTTCCGATCACTCGATTCAAAAGTTCGGAAAGCTGGTGGCGCTGCAAGTCCATAAGATCGGCAAGTCTGTTAAGCGAAAGGTCTTCGTCAGCAAAGCAGCGGTCTTGAGTCATCAGACTTTCTAGCCTCAATAAAATCTGAGGAATGTCCAAATTGTTTAAGCGGGACTCTTCTCGATCTGGACGAGCAGGCAGTTTCAACCAAACTTGCCACTTGCTATCTCGTTGCATTAGTAGGTAAAAAGTAATTAGGTGAATTTCTAAAAGGATACCGCCGATGTGTTGGATCCAAAGCTTACCGAACCAAAGACCGAAAGATAGTAGTACTACTGTAGGAATTCCGGTAAGCAAAAGGATGAATTGTCTCCGATTATCGAGACCGCCTTGGTACAACCGGCGCAAACTAAAAAAGTAGTAAGCACAAACGGACAAAATGCCGGCTCTAACAATATGGAAATGGATTCCAAAATCGGCATTTTCCCAATTCCAATTCAGCATAATCCGAATCTTCTCCTCAGTAGAGAGCAAATAGATCGGCATAAACGCAGCAATGCAAAGTACTGCCGGAATTAAATGCAGGAAGTCCTTTTTCGATAAGTCCGGCCCTGTACTTATAACTCTAGAATAAAGGTAAAAGGCAGGTCCAAGAAGAAAGAGAGAAGGGGCGTTTACCCAAAGCAAATGAGGTAAATACAGTATAAGTCCGGAATCCGCCAACCCCAGAAACAAATCTTGAACTCCCACCAATAGTAAAACGAAAGAGAACAAAACTTTTGAGGCAGACCTCCCTGGTACAAACAGTATTGAAATTGCCCACAGCCAAAAAGACAGTGAAAGGGAGAGATGTAAAAAGTTTAAGAAATACATTGCTTGGTACTCTTTTAGGGTCGTATCTGCTAGTATCAGATGTCAAGAGCATTCAGCCATACTTCCGATCGAAAATCAGTTGGTTCCTAAAACAAAAAAAGCCCCGAGAAAACTCCCGGGGCTTGTGATCATCCACTCTAGTGTGGGTTTTTCTTTTTTATTTATTTCTTCTTCTTCGGTTTAGCCTTGGTCGTGCCAGGCTTCTTTGCAGGACCCTTTGTAGTTTTTGGTGCTGCCTTCTTCGGCTTTTTCTCGACCTTTGCTTTTGCAGGCTTAGCTTTCGCTTCTTTTTTAGGAGCAGCTTCTTTCTTAGCTGCTGCTTCCTTTCCGCCGGCTTTTTTCTGTTTTTTTGCGTCGATCCACTCTTCTCTCTTATCTCTGATCTCTTTGATAAGAGTAGGTCTATCTTTGCGTTGAGTTAACTCAAGAATTCCTACTTCTGAATTATCGGAAGGACGGTTTACCAGTTTCAAAATCCGAGTATAACCACCGTTAATTTGAGAATAACGTGCAGCGATATCTTCAAAAAGTTTGGTAACGATATTACGATCTTTTACCCTTTTCATGACCTCACGTTTGTTGTGAAGTTTCACTTCAGGTGCGATATCTCCCAAATTTCTCTTTGCACGAGTAATGATTTTTTCTGCATGAGAACGAACTACCTTCAGCTTTGCTTGGGTAGATTCAATTCTCTCATATTTAAAGAGGCTAGTGATCATATTATTGATCAACGCGTCTCTGTGACCTTTCTCGCGATTGAGATGTTTTACTTTATTTCTTTTGTTCATCTTAGAAATCCCTCATTCCAAAGGACAGGCCAAGACCCGCAAGTTTGGATTTGAGTTCAGCAAGACCTTGCTCGCTGTAGTGTTTTGATTTGGACATTTCTTCTTCTGTCCGTTTTACCAAGTCGCCTACGAAGTCGATTTCCAAACTGCGGAGAACGTTGAGTGAGCGAACTGATAATTCCAGTTCTTCCACGTGTTTTCCGAGAGCAGCCTTCAGCTTTTCGTCCGCTTCGTCTAACTCGTCCTCTTCTTCTTCCATTTCTTCTTCGAAATTGATGAATACAGTGAGGTGTTCCTTCAGAATTTTAGCAGCCTGAGCCACTGCATCTTCCGGAGAAATAGAACCGTCGGTCCAAACTTCGAGAGTGAGTTTCTCGTAATCCGAACGCTGAGCAACCCGAGTTTCAGAAACTTCGAAGATCACTTTTTGCACCGGTGAAAAGACTGAATCGATCGGGATAGTTCCCAATACTTCGATATCTTTTTTCTTTTCTTCTGCAGGAACGTATCCTCTTCCCCTCTGGATTTCCAAATCTAAGATTAGATTTGCATCCTCGTTCAGAGTCGCGATATGCAGATCCGGATTCATGATTTCAATAGAAGAATCTACCGCCAAATCTCCAGCGCGGAAATATCCTGCGCCTTTGAGTTCCAGGTGGATGACTTTGCTTTGATCCTTATCTTCCGGTTCGTATTTAATACGTACTTGCTTTAGGTTGAGAATGATACGAGTCACATCCTCAGCCACTCCCTCGATATAGGAGAATTCGTGGTTTACACCTTCGATACGGATGGCGGAAATTCCGGCACCTTCGATCGAAGACATAAGAGTTCTACGTAGAGAATTTCCAATCGTGGTTCCGAATCCACGCTCGAACGGCTCCGCAACGAACTTTCCATAATTCGGAGTGTTCGTTTCAGTAGTGAATTCGATTTTCTTGGGACGTTTGAATCCTTTGAGTAAACTTTTAAGAGACAATTTGAAACCCTTCTTGCGTAAATTTTACTTGGAGTAGAGCTCCACGATCACTTGTTCCTTGACCGGGATATCCACGTGGTGACGTTCCGGAAGTGAAAGAACTTCTCCGGAAAATTTCGTGTAATCAGCAGAAACCCAAGATGGAACAGTCTGCATAGATTGCGCCATTTGGATGTTTTGCGTGATAAACCCAGAAGAATGGAACTTAGGACGGATCTCTATCTTATCGCCGATACTCAAACGGTAAGATGGAATATCCACCCTCTCCCCGTTGACTAGAATATGACGGTGAGCGATAAAGTTCCTAGCTTGGCGTCTGGTCACTGCAAAGCCCAAGCGATAGACCACATTGTCCAATCTTCTTTCCAGAAGTTGGAGTAGAATCTCGCCGGTAACTCCGTGCAGGTGAGTCGCTTCTTCATAATAACGTCTGAACTGTTTTTCAAGAACTCCGTAGGCTCTTTTCAGCTTTTGCTTCTCGCGTAGCTGAGCTCCATACTCGGAAACTTTCGCTTTCCTTTTTGGAGGCATGCCCGGAGGCCCTTTTTTATGGAACTTATCTTTATTAAAAGAATAGCTGGATTTGAGGTAAAGGTTGATACCTTCCCTCCTCATGAGTTTTACAACTGGTCCTCTGTATCTTGCCATTGCGCTTACACCCTTCTTCTTTTGCGAGGACGACAACCGTTATGAGGCAGAGGAGTTACGTCCTTGATCATCTTAATTGAAAGACCGCGAGCAACAAGAGAACGAATTGCTGATTCACGACCAATCCCAGGTCCTGCTACCAGAACATCCACCTCGGTTAATCCTGCCGCATCGATTGCCTTTTCAGCCGCATTTCCCGCAGCAATCTGAGCTGCATAAGGAGTAGATTTTTTGGATCCGCGAAAACCCATAGCTCCGGCGGTAGACCATGCCAAAGTGTTTCCGGCTAGGTCGGTAATCGTCACAATCGTGTTATTGAAGGAAGCGGTGATATATACTTTACCGCGAGGAACAACCTTCTTTTCCTTCTTCTTAACTTTCTTATCTTTTGGTTTTTTCTTTTCCTCAGCCATGATTACTTAGTCACCTTTTTCTTATTGGCCACGGTCTTTTTCACACCTTTACGAGTACGCGCATTTGTGCGAGTTCTCTGGCCGCGAACCGGCAGACCTCTTCTGTGACGAAGTCCACGATAACATCCGATATCCATTAACCTTTTTATGTTCAGCTGGTTTTCGGAGCGAAGATCACCTTCGACCTTGATGCTTTCTTCGATCACTTTTCTGATCGCAGCTTCTTGAGAGTCCGAAAGATCTTTTACTCTGACGGACTGGTCAACACCAGCTTTGGCCAATACTTTCCGAGAAGTAGATGGACCGATCCCAAAAATATAGGTCAGCCCTACTACGATTCTTTTATCCCTTGGTAAATCTATCCCTGCGATACGAGCCATTGTTATGCTTGCCTTTGCTTATGTTTCGGGTTAGTGCAGATTACTCTGATCACTCCCTTTCTACGGATAATCTTGCAGCTTGTGCAGATTTTTTTTACGGATGTTCTTACTTTCATAATTCAGTCCTACTACTTCTTACGGTATGTAATTCTACCTTTTGTTAAATCATAAGGGGAAAGTTCCACAGTGACCTTATCCCCAGGTAGAATTCTAATATAGTGCATTCTCATCTTTCCGGAAATATGAGCGAGCACCTTGTGCCCGTTCTCAAGCTCAACGCGGAACATAGCGTTCGGCAACGGCTCTAAAACCGTACCATCCACGGTGATTGCTTCTTCCTTAGCCAAAGTTAGCTAGCTCCTTCTCAATGAGTTTCGTGACTTGCTCCAAGTTCCCTACTCCGTTCACCCGAGAGAGCTTTCCCTTTGCTGAATAATAATCCAGAAGAGGGAGGGTTTTCTTATTATAGGTTTCTAAGCGGCTCTTGATCGTAGCTTCGTTATCATCGGAACGACCTTCGATTTCTGCCCTTTTCAATAACCTTTGTAGCAATTCATTGTCCGGTACTTCTAAGTTAATCGCTTTCTTAATCTCTTTTCCAGTAGATTTCAAAAGGTCATCCAAAGCTTCCGCTTGCTGTACTGTTCTAGGGAATCCATCCAGCAAGAAGCCGCTTTTGCAATCCGGCTCAGCAATTCTGTCCTTAATAATTCCAATTACCACGGAATCCGGTACTAAATCACCGGCATCCATATATCTCTTAGCTTCTAGGCCCATCTGAGTGCCATTTTTTACCGCTTCGCGTAGGATATCCCCTGTGGAAACTTGAGGAATCTGAAGAGAATCGCAAAGAATCTTAGCTTGGGTGCCTTTTCCAGCCCCCGGGGGTCCCATGAAAATAATCGTTTTCATAAGATTAAGCCCTACCCTTAATCTTTGATTTTTTCAAGAAACCGTCATAGTTTCTCATTAACAATTGAGATTCTAGTTGTTTCAGAGTTTCTAATGCAACCCCTACCATGATCAAGAGAGAGGTTCCACCAAAAGTATAAACTAAAGAACCGCCACCTGAATTGGTTCCCAGATCCAGAAAACGAATAATTACATACGGAGCCAATGCAAGTCCCGCTAAGAAAATGGCCCCAGGCAAAGTAATTCTGTTTAATACTTTCTCGATATATTCTTTGGTATGAGAACCAGGGCGAATTCCCGGCACAAATCCATTATACTTTCTTAAATTCTCAGCCAGCTCGGCTGGGTTGAACTGAATCGCAGTATAGAAATATGCAAAGAATACGATCAACCCGACATAGATGAAGAAGTAGACACTAGCGTGATACCAAATTTGGGAGAAAGGATTGAGATAATCCAAAAGAACTGCCCAACCTGCCCACTCAGGAATCTCAACGATTTGACTAATAATCGTTTGAGGAAAAAGTAATAAAGAAGAAGCGAA
This sequence comes from Leptospira perolatii, assembly GCF_002811875.1. Taxonomy (GTDB): domain Bacteria; phylum Spirochaetota; class Leptospiria; order Leptospirales; family Leptospiraceae; genus Leptospira_B; species Leptospira_B perolatii. Next base: position 209,360 of record NZ_NPDZ01000006.1, on the reverse strand, counting down.
TATGATCGGCATTACGCTCGCACCATTCACTTTGAACGGAATGCTCTGGCTCTTTGCCTGAACCATTCTGCGACCTACCATTTGCTTTCCATATTGCAAAGGTACTTTTCTCACTCCTTGGGTCAAAAGAACAGTAAGAGAGATAAGCAGAATGAAGAGTAATAAAAGTATGATAATGTTCAAACCGTCTACGAAACTTTCGGTAAACAGTTGATATACGGAACTAGGTAGACGACCCACGATTCCGGCAAAAATCAAAAGAGAAATTCCGTTTCCAATTCCTCTCTCGGTGATTTGCTCACCTAACCAAATCAGCAACACTGTTCCAGTTGTGATAGAAAGCATTGCGATTAAAAAGAACCAGGACTCTACCGAAGAATGAATTAATCCTGGGTGAAGCGCAGCTTTTTGGTCCGCACCATAAGACCATTGTTGAGCAAGACGAATCACCGCTAACGATTGGATGCCACAAAGAATAATCGTTCCATACTTTGTGTATTGTCCGATTTTCTTACGGCCTTCTTCTCCTTCTTTTTGCAACTTCTGCAAGGAAGGCACGAGCACCATTACCAACTGCATGATAATGGAAGAAGAAATATAAGGCATGATTCCAAGAGCGAAAATAGAGAAGTTGAGAAGTGCTCCTCCTGCGAACATGTCGAACATTCCGACAAGTCCTTCCGATGCATTCGCATCCGCAGCAATTGCAGAAACAACTTTTGGATCGATTCCCGGAATCGTAATGTGAGTACCCAAACGGAACAATAAGAGCATACTGAGGGTAAAGAACACTTTATTCCTCAGTTCCGGGATCTTAAAGATATTTGCAATCGATGTTAGCATAGATGCTCTTTTATAATTCCTTTCCCATTTTTTGAAGGAATTCCTTCCTTCTGGAACACGACGGGACTCTATCTTCTAGAGTCCCACCCTTGCCGAACGGATATTCACCGGTAATGAAGGCAATCTCAACAATTACGCTTCCTTAGAAGCCAATTCTGAGCGAAGCTTTACCGAACCACCGGCCTTTTCTATTTTTTCCCGAGCGGTTTTAGAAACGCGATCGGCTACAATATGAATTGCTTTTTTGATTTCGCCGGTACCGAGAATCTTGAAAGGAGTGCCTTCCTTGTCCAAAATCTTCGATTGAACCATAATTTTGGCATCTATGTTCCCGGTCAAACCGCTTTTCTCAAGGTCTCTCAGGTTCACAGGGAAGAAATCCTTGTGAAAAATTGAAGTAAATCCTCGTTTCGGAAGTCTACGGTGAATCGGCATTTGACCACCTTCGAATCCTCTACGAACCGTATTTCTTGCGTACTGACCTTTGGATCCTCTACCACCGGTTTTTCCGGTTTTCGAACCGATACCACGACCAAGGCGTTTTTTGGCCTTTGTCGATCCCGCCGGAACCGGAATCGTATTTTCAGCGGCTTTGTTCTCTCCGCTTTTGCGAAGCTTTCCAAATGCCTGGGCAGTTTTAATTCTTTCCTTGCTCATCTTAAACTTTCCTGATTAGGCCTTTTCTACCTTCACTAGGTGCTGCACATCGTTGATCATCCCCTGAATTTGAGGGGTTAACTTATGCTTGCGCTGCTGACCAGTTTTGCGAAGTCCAAGCGCTTCCAACGTAAGCTTTTGGCCTTTCTTAACTCCGATGCTGCTCTTTACTTGAGTTACGATTACATTTTCCACTGTAGTTTTCCTCAGTCTTTACCAAAGAGTTTCGCAAGCGAAATTCCGCGTTTGCGAGCTGCAATCACCGGAGTTTCCAACTGTTGGATTGCATCCAAAGTAGCTTTTACAATATTCACTGGATTAGAAGATCCCCAAGACTTAGTTAGTACGTCTTGGATTCCTGCTTTTTCCACTACGGAACGCACGGAACCTCCTGCGATAATTCCAGTTCCAGCAGTAGCAGGCTTCAGAATCACGCGAGCAGATTTAAACTGCCCAGTAACTTCATGCGGAATCGTGTGACCACGAAACTGAATTTTCACCAGGTTTTTCTTTGCAGATTCGATAGATTTGCGAATTGCATCTGGAACCTCGTTTGCTTTTCCGAATCCGATTCCCACTTTTCCTTTTAGATCTCCGACTACAGTCAGTGCGTTAAAGGAGAAACGGCGTCCGCCCTTTACTACCTTTGCAACACGATCGATCTTTACGACCTTTTCGGAAAATTCCTTCGCTTCTTGTTCTTGCTCGTATGCCATAAATTAGAACTCCAGACCGGCTTCTCTTGCCGCTTCCGCAAAAGCTGCAATTCTTCCGTGATAGATCATGCCGGAACGATCCAGCATTACTTGTTTGATTCCTTTTTGGGTTCCTCTCTGTCCGATCGCCTTGCCCAAAGCCTTTGCTGCTTCGACGTCTTTGCGGCTTTTGCTCACACCAGGAAAATCTTTCTCCAAAGTGGTTGCCGAAGCGACAGTGATTCCTTTGGAATCGTCAATGATTTGGCACGATAAATACCGATTGGATTTCGTAAAAACCAAACGAGGACGATCTCCAAATTGGCGTAGCTTGAACCGAGAGCGCTCCGCTCTTCTATGCCTGGCTGCGACTTTTTTCAGTTTGTTAATCATGGCCTTTTACTTCTTACCGGTTTTTCCGGCCTTTCTCTTGATGAATTCTTCAGTGTACTTGATCCCTTTTCCTTTGTAAGGTTCAGGGGGTTTTTTAGAACGAATGTCTGCTGCGACCTGTCCGACGAGCTGCTTATCGATGCCGAAGATTTTGATTTTTACTTGTTCGTTCACATCGATCTTGATCCCTTTCGGAGATTTATAAACAACTTCGTGTGAAAAACCAAGGTTCATTACCAGATCTTCACCGCGCTTTTGTGCACGATAACCGACTCCGTTAATCTCTAAATTCTTCTCCCAGCCTTGGGTGACTCCTCTTACGCAATTCAACAATAGCGCGCGAGTCAATCCGTGAAGAGCGATCGTATCTTTCTCTTCGCTGGATCTCTCTAATTTTACGACTCCGTTTTCGGATTTCAGCGCGATTCCCTGGAAAATAGGGGTCTGCAGTTCTCCTAGAGGACCTTTTACGCGAATCTTATCGTTCTCAAGTTTCACTTCCACTTTGTCGGGAAGTTTGATTTCTGCTTTTCCAATCCTGGACATAGCTGTTCGGTTCTTACAATCTCTGCCAAATTAGGAGAGTTTGCAAATCACCTCGCCTCCTACCCTAAGTTTCCGAGCTTTTTTGCCGGTCATGATTCCTCTGGAAGTAGAGAGGATCATAGTTCCGATATTATTCTTATACGGACGGATTTCTTCGCTCTTAAGATAGACGCGGCGGCCAGGTTTAGATACCCGGACGAGTTCGCGAATCACAGGACGTTTTGTTCCGTCATATTTTAGAGATACCTTATAGTCTTCAAAGCTTCCGTTTTGAACTGGCTCGTATCCTTGAATGTATCCTTCTTCTTTCATCAATTCCAAGATAGAGCGTTTGATTTTGCTCCCTGGAATTACGCAACTTTCGTGCTTTGCGCGTCCGGCATTCCGGATGCGAGTAAGCATATCACCGATTGGATCTGATAAACTCATTACTCTCTCCTTCTTACCAAGATGCTTTTACTACGCCAGGAACTTGAGCTTGGCTCGCGAGTTTCCGGAAGCAAATTCTGCACATATCAAATCTTCTGAGGTAACCGCGAGGGCGACCGCAAAGGGGACAACGATTGTGAACCCTTACTTTGAATTTCTTTTTTCTCTTGTGCCTTTCGATCAGCGAGGTCTTAGCCATAACTGCAGGGTTCTCCTTATCTCAGGTTCCGGAACGGCATACCGAAAGCAGCGAGGAGACTGTGCGCTTCTCCGTCGTTACCGGTATTCGTTACGAAGGTCATGTTCATTCCGTAGATCGTATTGATCTTATCCACTTTGATCTCCGGAAAGATCAGCTGTTCTTTGATGCTAAAGTTATAGTTTCCGCGGCCATCGAACCCTTTTTCGGAAACTCCTTTGAAGTCACGTACCCTTGGGAGCGCGACATTCACAAGTCTGTCCAGGAACTCATACATGTAGTTCCCACGTAGAGTCACGGTCGCACCTAAGCTCATTCCTTCGCGAATTTTGAATCCAGCGATGGACTTCTTTGCTTTTGTTTTTACAGGACGCTGACCGGTGATCAGTGCAATTTCTTCTACGGCTGCTTCAAGAGCCTTAGGGTTGGTATGAGCTTCTCCCATACCAACGTTCAGAACAATTTTTTCCAAACGCGGCACTTGCATTACGGACTTAAAATTGTACTGCTTTTGGAGATTCGGAACGATTTCCTTTGCGTATTTCTCTTTCAGTCTTGCTGCCATGACTTAAATCTCTTTCCCGTCCGGTTTTGAAACTCGGACTTTCTTGCCTTTTACTTCTTGGTATCCCAGGCGAACTCCCTTTTTCTTTTTGGAGTCGTAGAACATTACGTTAGAAATATGCATTGGTGCTTCTACTTCTACAGTACCGCCCTGAGGGTTCTCTTGGGTAGGTCTCAAAAAGCGCTTCCGCTTATTCAGTCCCTCTACCACTACGCGGTCTCTTTTTTTATCGATTACTAGAATCTTTCCGCGCTTTCCCTTTTCTTTTCCTGCGATAATTACGACTTCGTCGTCTTTCTTTAAACGAACGGTCTTGAACTTAGTATATTCGGATCCCCGATACGTAAGCTTTGACATCTTAGAGAACCTCCGGAGCAAGGGAGATAATCTTCGCGTATTTTTTGTCTCTTAGCTCACGAGCCACTGGCCCAAAAATACGAGTCCCTTTAGGATTGCCTTTATCGTCAATGATCGCTACTGCGTTATCATCAAAACGAATGTACGAACCGTCGCCACGACGGATTTCTTTTTTGGTGCGAACTACAACTGCTCTTTGCACCGCTTTGTTGTGGACCTTTTTCCCCGTGGAGTCTTTGAGTCCATAAGCCGGTTGAGCGTCTTTGACAGCGACGATGATCTCGTCACCTACAGATGCGTACCGCTTTTTGGAGCCACCCAGGACTTTGATACACATAACTTTCTTAATCCCGGAGTTATCGGCTACTTGGAGGATGGTTTCCTGCTGGATCATCTTACTTTGCCTTTTCTACTATCTTAAACAGACGATGACGTTTTTCACGAGAAAGTGGACGCGTCTCAATCGCGAGAATTCTATCTCCGACTTGGCATTCATTTTTCTCATCGTGCACTTTTACTTTTACAGTTTGGCGAACGATCTTCTTGAATTTAGGGTGAGTCTTACGAGCCTCTACGAGCATCACTAAGGTTTTATCCATAGCAGTGCTCACCACCCGACCCTCTGTTAAGAGAGATTTTTTTGCGGACTTCTGTGCAGTTTCCATAATCAGTTCCTAGCCTTCCCCGATTTCTTTGCTGCAGCGTTTACCTTTGCGAGATTCTGGCTTTTGCGAGTTTTGCGAGAAAAGCGAGCTTGCTTCTTTTCTCCAGGGTTAGCCGCGAGCTCTCTTTCCTTACGAATCGTAAGCAGCTTCGCGATTTTCTTTTTTGTAACAGTGATAATCTTAGGGTTCTCTAATGAACGAGCCACTCCATATTGAAAGCGAGCAGTACGCAATACCTTGCGAGCTTCTTCCAATTGAACTAAGATTTCAGCGTCTTTCAGTTCGTGTAGTTTTACTTTTTTCATAGTATGTCCCTCTTCACGAATTCAGTTTGGACAGGCAGTTTGTATGCTGCAAGATCCAACGCTTTCTTAGCGGTCGCTTCATCGATACCACTCATTTCGAAAAGAATACGTCCAGGGCGAATCTCAGCGATCCAGAACTCAGGGTTTCCTTTTCCTTTACCCATCCTGGTTTCAGCAGGCTTCTTAGTAATCGGAAGATGAGGGAAAATCCGAATCCATAGCTTGCCACCTCTTTTAACCTGACGGTTGATAGTGATCCTTGCTGCTTCGATCTGACGCGCAGTCAAACGCCCGGAAGTTACAGCCTTCAGGCCGAATTCTCCGAAGGACACTTTGGAGCCACGTTCATCGGTTCCTTTCAGGCGGCCCCTTTGTCTTTTCCTAAACTTTACACGTTTCGGTGATAACATCGTTCGTTTCCTTTCAACTGATCGCTAACGATTAGTTGGTCCTTCTCTTAACAGCGTATTTATCCTCTTCGGACTCTTCTTTGCTTTGGATATAATCTCCGGTGTAAGTCCAGACTTTCACTCCGATTTGGCCGTAAGTGGTCTTAGCTTCCCGGAATCCGAGATCGATTTTTGCACGCAATGTATGAAGAGGAATTCTTCCTTCTTTATAGTTCTCACGGCGAGCCATATCAGCTCCGTTCAAGCGGCCGGAGATCATGATTTTGATTCCTTCCGCTCCACCGCGCATTGCACGACGAAGCTCTTGCTTCATCACTCTCCGGAAAGGTTGACGCTCTTCGATTTGAATCGCGATAGATTCAGCAATGCACTGAGCTACAGTTTCCGGTTTTTTCACCTCGATAATATTGAGGTTGAGCGGTTTTTCGCTCATTGTTTTGATCACTTTCTTTACTGCTTCGATATTCGCGCCGTTTTTACCGATCACGATACCTGGTTTTGCAGTATGCAAGTTTACATTGATCTTCTCAGGAAAACGCTCTACGACTACTTTTACTACACCAGCTTCCTTAAAACGATTCTGCAAGAAGCGACGAATACGGATGTCTTCGTGTAGATTTTTTCTATAATCCTGTTGGGAGAACCAAATAGAGTCCCACCCGCGAGTGATTCCGATCCTAAGTCCGATTGGGTTTACTTTCTGTCCCATGATTTCCCCTATTAATCCGAGATCACCACAGTTACGTGGCTAGTTCTCTTACGGATCCTGGCGGCACGGCCGCGAGCACGAGGACGAAATCTTTTTAGAATCGGTCCTTCATCCACGAGGATCTTTTTGATATACATCTTTGCAGTATCTACAGCTTCGCTCTTTACCTGTGCATTCGCAGAGGCGGAACGGATCAACTTGTAGATAGGCTCTATCGCTCTTTTGTTTGTATATTTCAGAATATCTAATGCTTCCGCTACCTCATACCCGCGGATTTCATCCGCAACGAGTCTGAGTTTGCGAGGAGACATTCTGACGTATCTTGCTACAGCGACTGCTTCCATTACTTCTTACCGACCTTTTTGTCAGCATTTGCATGTCCCCGATATGTACGGGTCGGTGCAAATTCCCCGAGCTTGTGTCCGATCATATTGTCGTTCACATAAACAGGGATGAATTTGTTCCCATTGTGAACCATTACAGTATGCCCGATCATGTCTGGGAAAATAGTGCTTCTGCGAGACCAGGTCTTGAACGGTTTTTTCTGATTTTCGGAGTTCATCTTGGTGATCTTTTTCATCAAGTGATCATCGATGAACGGGCCTTTCTTTAATGATCTAGCCATTCGAATTTACCTACCTGCTCCTATTCCCTTTTCTTTTCTGGATGATGAACTTATCGCTAGGCTTAGCTTTGCGACGAGTTTTATAACCCTTGGTGGGAATACCCCAAGGAGTAACTGGGTGGCGACCACCGGAAGTACGACCTTCACCACCACCATGCGGGTGATCAACAGGGTTCATCACAACCCCGCGGACTTTCGGTCTGCGACCTAACCAACGAGAGCGACCTGCTTTCCCGATAGAAACAAGGTTATGATCCTTGTTACTGCAAATCCCTATGGTTGCGTAACAGTTCTGGTGAACCTTACGAACTTCGGAGCTCGGCAATTTCAGGAGAATGTATTCTCCGTCTCTACCAGCGATGGTAGCAAAAGAACCAGCAGTACGAGCGATTTGTCCGCCTCTTCCGATTTTCAATTCCACGTTATGCACGTTTGTGCCTGGAGGAATTTTTCCCAGAGGAAGTGCGTTCCCTGCTTTAATTTCAGCGATGTCTCCAGATAGAACTACATCACCTACTTTTACCCCATCCGGATTTAGAATATAAGCATATTCTCCATCCTTGTAGCAAATGAGCGATATGAATGCAGATCTGTAAGGATCGTATTCAACAGATTTCACAGTAGCTGGAATTCCGGTTTTACGACGCTTAAAGTCTATAATGCGATATTTGCGTTTTACTCTTCCGCCTTTGCGACGTACGGAAATTTTTCCGCCATCTCCACGGCCTGCTTTGTAGTTCAAAGAGATCGTTAGAGGCTTAAACGGCTCGCTTTCCGTAATCTCTGCAAAGTCCAATACAGACTTAAAACGAGTCGCGGAAGTAACGGGTTTAAATTTCTTAATTCCCATTTTCTATGCTTCCTTTCCGAAGTCGATGCTAGCACCGTCACGGAAGGTTACGATAGCTTTCTTCCAATGAGCTTTCGGTGCGGGCATATGACGGAATCTTTTGATCTTTCCGCGGTAAACTTGGATATTCACAGAAGAAGGGACCACATTGTAGATCTTTCTAAATGCTTCCTTCACCAGAGTTTTATTTGCTCTTGGGTGAATTTCTACCGAGTATTTCACGGTTCTTTTTCCGGCCTTTTCGCCGATCGTTTCTAAGTCCTGAGACTTTTCGGTGATAATTGGAGAAATAATTACTTCGTGAAGATTCATTTGCTGCTCTCTCCATAGTGCTTCAGCATCTCGCCTAAAGCGCCTTCTGTAATTACTATATTCCGATTGTATAATATATCTCTGCAGGAAATACGTTTTGAATTAATGTATTTCACAGTAGGAATATTGCGAACCGACTTCTTCAGGAACACGTTCTCGCCATCGACCAACAAGCCGATCGTTCCAGTGTTTCTGAGTCCGATATTTTTGAATAAAGTGTCGAACGCTTTGGTGCTGTATTCTTTCGGATCGAGGTTTTCGATTACCTTGATAGAAGCACCTTGTGCTTTCTTATTCAAAATAGAAAGAACTGCACGGCGCTTTACTTTCGGAGATACTTTATAAGAATAATCCCTTTTTTTCGGTCCGTGGACAGTTCCACCACCCACCCATTGCGGAGCGCGAATGGATCCTTGGCGAGCGCGGCCGGTTCCTTTTTGGGACCATGGCTTTTTACCGCCCCCAGATACTTCCGCTCTGGTTTTTGTGGAATGATTTCCTGACCGCAAGTTTGCGTTTTCCGCCTTAATTGCGTCGTAAATTGCACCGCTGCTGTATTTTGATTCGAATAATGCAGCAGGTAACTCGATTTCCGAGACCAACTTACCTTCTTTGGAGAACTTCTGTGCTTTCATGACTCTACCGGATCTTTAAATCTTCTCGATCGTGACAATCGTGTTTGCAGTGCCGGGAACCGAGCCGCTAACAAAAACCAAATTGTCCGCTTCGTGAATACGAACTACTTTCAGGTTACGAACAGAAACCACATCGTGCCCAGTTCTACCTGGGAGCTTGCGTCCCTTAAAAACACGACCTGGTGTCGTGTTGGATCCCATGGAACCCGGATGTCTGTGAAAACGAGAACCGTGAGCACCTGGACCACCGTGGTGTCCATAACGCTTGATCACGCCCTGAAACCCTTTCCCTTTGCTAACTCCAGTCACCTTAACGGTATCCGAAACAGCAAATACGTCCTGGATCTTGAGAACGGAACCAGGAGTAGGTTGGTCTCCAAAATTGCGGAATTCCTTCAACACTCTCTTCGCACCCAGCTTGGCTCTTTCCAAATGTACTTTTTGGGCCTTGGACAAATGTTTCTCTTTTTCGTCCTGAAAGGCTAATTGAACCGCTTCGTATCCGTCGTTTTCGACGGACTTTAGCTGGGAAACTGCGCAGGGGCCAATTTCCAAGACGGTTACAGGTATAATATTTCCCTGTTCGTCGAAAATTTGGGACATCCCTATTTTTTTACCGATTAATCCCTTTGCCATTGGCTTTTTCCTTAGGATTTGATATCCACAGACACACCTGCCGGCAATTGCAACTTCATCAGTGCTTCGACTGTGTCTTCGTTAGTGTCGAGGATATCGATTAGCCGTTTGTGAGTTTTCATCTCAAACTGCTCTCTTGATTTTTTATTTACGTGAGGCGAACGGAGCACTGTATAGATTTCCTTCTTCGTAGGAAGAGGGATTGGACCGGAGACGGTAGCTCCGGTCCTCTTGGCAGTGGCTACGATCTCGTAAGTTGATTGGTCGATCAATTTATGGTCGAACGCCTTTAGCTTTACTCTGATCTTTTGGCCAGCCATTTTCCTACTCTTACTCGACGATCTCTGCCACGACGCCGGAACCAATGGTCTTTCCGCCTTCGCGAATTGCGAATTTGAGACCTTTGTCCATTGCGATCGGGTGGATCAATTCGATAGACATTGTCACGTTATCACCAGGCATCACCATTTCCATACCGCTAGGAAGGTTACAAACGCCGGTAATATCGGTAGTTCTAAAATAGAACTGTGGACGGTAGTTGTTAAAGAACGGAGTGTGACGTCCGCCTTCGTCTTTGGTAAGAACGTAAACTTCCGCGCTAAACTTTTTGTGAGGAGTGATTGAACCCGGTTTCGCGAGAACTTGTCCGCGCTCAATATCTTCCTTCTTGGTTCCACGGAGTAGAGCACCAATGTTGTCTCCAGCTTCTGCTGCATCGAGTAGCTTGCGGAACATTTCAATTCCAGTAACAACAGTTTTGGTGGTAGGACGGATTCCCACGATTTCCACTTCGTCGTTGATTTTGAGAGTTCCTTGTTCCACACGACCAGTAGCAACAGTTCCACGACCAGTGATCGAGAACACGTCTTCTACAGGCATTAGGAAAGGCTTATCAATGATACGTTTTGGAGTTGGAACATAGGTGTCCAAAGCTTCCATCAATTTGATGATTGCTTTAGTTCCGAGTTCAGACTCGTCGCCTTCGAGAGCTTTCAGAGCTGATCCGTAAACGATTGGAGTATCGTCTCCAGGGAAGTTGTACTTGTTTAACAAGTCACGAACGTCCATTTCAACCATTTGAATCATTTCTTCACGCTCATCGTTTGCAAGCATGTCCGCTTTGTTGATGAATACGATAATGTATGGAACGCCAACCTGACGAGCGAGCAAGATGTGCTCTTTCGTTTGAGGCATTGGTCCGTCAGTCGCTGATACAACCAGAATCGCAGCATCCATCTGAGCTGCTCCGGTGATCATGTTTTTAACATAGTCAGCGTGACCTGGACAATCCACGTGCGCATAGTGACGGTTAGCTGTCTCATACTCTTGGTGAGACGTAGCAATCGTGATTCCACGTGCTTTTTCCTCAGGCGCGTTATCGATCTGATCGTATGCAACTGCTTTGTTTTTACCGCCTACTACTTTTGCGAGAGTTGTGGTAATAGCTGCAGTTAGGGTAGTCTTCCCGTGGTCTACGTGTCCGATCGTACCGACGTTTAAGTGAGGTTTGGACCTGTCGAATTTCTCCTTAGCCATAGTGCTTTTAAACTCCTTACTTTGTTAACGAACCCTCACGGGACTCATTTAATGTAATACAGAATGGTGATCAAAGTCGAAAAGGGTGTCCAAAGATAGGACGCCCCTTCCCTGTGCCATATTTCTAAGCACGCCGCTAAAGCCAAGCAAGTTTCGAGAGGCCGCGCTTGCCTGGATCAAGGACCTTCCTTCCGACACGGTAACTACTTTACGAATCTTTGATTCCCTTTTTGCCAAGCTAGCTAATACATCACCGAGATAAATCTCTGGTAAAAGAATCTCCAGCATGGTAAGAGGACCGATCAGTTCGGTGTGACCCGGAATTATGTCCTTTAAGCCTTTGATAACCGCTACCTTAATCAAAGCAGAGAGCTCGAAAGCAGATTCAGAAACTCCTAATGGAGATTTGTAATCTTCAACGACAAGATTGAGACCGAGGATTTCATCCCCTTCTCTTCCTCTTGCGGTCACTTCAAAAAAAGCCGAAGTGATCGCCTCCTCTACTGACTCAGGTAGTTTAATTTTAAACCGCACTCCCTTGGAGAAGCTGTTGGAGCTTTCCAAGGACGCGAGCACCTGACCGCTCGAGATCTTTTGATCGAACGCGGTATGCTGAAATGCGACCTGTTCGACCAATTTTTTCCAAAGCTCGAAGCTTGCAACCTTGATTCCACTAGTTTGAAAGTTTTTTGTAAAAAACTGTTTTAGCCTGCTCAAAGCCACTTCTAAGTGTAGCTCACCCATCCCTGAGAGACGAAATTGACCGGTTTCTGGCAGGATTACGGTCTCTATTCCTTCATCCACCCATTTGAGCTGCTGCAAAGCTTCCCATAAGGAATCCCGATCTTCTGATCTTTCTGGTTCGAGTACGATCTGGAATTGCTTTCGCACAGGGAGGAGAAGGTTCCCGAGCCCCTTCGCAGATTCTGATTTAGGGTCTTTCCAGAGAATTTGCCCAGGGGGAGCAAGTTCTAGAGAAGTGGTGCCGAGGAGCTCCCCTTCTTCTCCCGAACTGACTTCTTCGTAATCTCTTGCGGAAACTTTATACAGGGTGGCCAGCTTTGCTTTTTGGCCTAAATAGCATACTTCCTGTCCCTTTTTGAGGTGAGTTCTGGCTTGAAAATGAATCAGTTTGCCTAGTTCAGGATGGATCTCGTGCTTAAATACTACCGCGAGTGCTTCTTTAGGCAGTACGCTTAATTTCGGTTTTCCCGGAGCCAAGAGGTGAAGGATTTGCAGGAGCTCCTTCACGCCGGTTCCTTTTAGAGCAGAGCCGCCGAGCACAGGAAAGATCTTCCCTTGCCAAAAACCTGTGATCAAACCTTCCAGAGCAATAGCATGCAATTTGCGCGGATCCACTAAGTATTTTTCCGAGAGAACAGGATCCCATTCCAAAAATCGAATTAACTCGGATTCGGTTGCAAGATTGGAGAGAATCGGATAAGTTCCATCTTCTTTAAACAAGAGTTCCGGTTCCGCACCGAGGGCGGTTTCCAAATCAACAAGCGGAGATAGAACTTCCGAGTCTGCCTTGTCTAGTTTATTCAAAAAAAATAATATTGGTTTTTCGGCCTTTCGGAGAGCTTCTACGTTTTGAAACGTCTGGGACTTTAAACCTTCGTATGCGTCGATCAGCACGAGCCCAAAATCGACAACTAATAGAGAAGCATTTGACTGCGTTTGAAAATCCAAATGCCCGGGGTTATCCACGAATTGCAAATGCAGGACTGGTTTGTCTTCGTTGGGCCAAGGAATCCGTGCGACAGTGGATTGAATGGAAATCCCTCTTTCAATTTCTTCGGGAAGGTAATCGGATTCAGTAGTTCCTTCTTCGATCGTGCCTGGTGCAGAGATTCTATTTGTTTCGAATAGAATCCTTTCGAGCAGAGTCGTTTTGCCCGCATCGATATGGGCAAAGATCCCTGGGTTTAAAGTTGGCAAAGACTTTTTCTGCATTGGACTTCAAGTGATTCTGCTTTTGAGGATAGCAAGTAAAGAAGGTTCGCTTGCGAAAGCGGGCTTAACAATGGATTCCTGGAACTCCCCCATAGTCAATTTGTTTATTTAGGTAAAATGAATTCTCAGGTTGTTTCATTCTCCGATTTAAGGAAGGTTTTCCAGCTTAGGAATATTTGCTTGATGATTTTAGTGAAAGGACCAACGTCCTCACGATTTTTACAGGATAACTGAATGGAGAATATATTACCTCGATCCTTCTACACAGTTGAGATTTTTATCGGACCTGGATCAGCCAGGATGAGCTATCTTTTTGTATTGGATAAGAAAGCAGACGTGATTCATTCGATTCATTCCTTCCTGAGTAATCCAGTACTGGGCGCGAATTATCTTTTACTATTTTACGGTTGTGACATTATTGTACAAACGTATCAAAACGGAATCCGTACTCAGAAAATTGATGCGCGCCCTTATATTCGAATGAAGATCGAGGACTTCGACGAAATAGGATTTACAGAGGAGGAACTATGCCCTTCCGTAAATTGCAACTTCCACAAAAAATGGGAAGAAGATCTAAAGCTTCGCAGAACAGACGCGCAGGGAAATGTCGAATGGATTCTAGTCGACGAGCTACCGGACTCAGAACACTGGAAAGTTCAATATTCTACTGATTTTGAGAAAATCCCGATCGAATCGTTGACTGGGACTATCGCTCGAGAAAGCGAATTTGTGTTAGTCGACGATCACTATGCACAATTTGAAATTCCATATAAACTAGGATCTTATGAAAATGAATGGCGCATCTGGAACCCGCACTTTCATAGGGAAGATCCGTTCGATTTCGAGCACGTTCCCGATGACCAACTAGAAGTACTTCAAAATGAGGCTTACAAGAAATCGTACAGTATTTATCTTAAGGATGAAATCGACGATATGGATGATCCTTTGCAACTTAACAACAAAGCATTCCGTATGATTAGAACAAACCTGGAAGTGGCTTTGTACGCAATCCAGAAAGCACTATCCATTGATGAAAACAATGAACTTGCTTATCACACGAAAGCAGAAATCCTAGTCGCGATGGAGTTGTTTAACGAGTCACTGGAAAGCATTGAACGCTCGATTGAGTTAAAGCCCAGTGAAGTCAAGTTGGAGTACAAAAAAACGATACTCTCCTTAATGCAAAGTTCCTAACCGTCAGAGAGATTTCGCTGTGTTACTGCGCCTATGGAAGTTTTTGAAGAACTTCCTCATTGAAAATAGAGATCCTTCAGCGAATTCTCTATTCTTCTCCTTTCTGGACTCTCTTTTCCCGAGAATCGTGCTGAATTCTTCTCTTGGACACTTCGAATTCCACAACCTTCCTGAATTCAGGAAATTGATCCAGAGCTTTCAAGAAATCGGCCTTGAACAATGTGTAAGTCTCGCACGTGGTTCTTGTTCGAATGGTGGCGGACCTTGGCTCTTCGGTCACTAGGGCAAGTTCGCCAAAAAATTGACCCTCGTGCAAAGAAACAAGCACAGACTCTTCGTTTTCAGAAAGTACATCTACGCTGCCTTGACTTAATATGTAGAGATGGTGAGCTACGTCTCCTTTGTGAAATATGATATCCCCTGGAAGAAACATGACTGGCTTCAATGCGAATACTAGATTTGTAACTAATTGAGGATTCGCTCCTCTTAAAAAAGGAACTCTTTCTAACAATTCTTTATGGAGATGGATCTTGATTTCTCTCTGCACCGAATTAGGGAGATCGCTAAGTAGTTTGTTCTCATCTTCCACCCAACCCCGTTCAATTCGATACATGTAAAAATCTCTGACCTTCCTTCGCAAATCAAAAGGAATTCCATGCGATCTCAGAAAGGAATCGACTTGGGCCATTCTCTTTTGCTGCTCCGCTTTAACCATATCCAAATTACTTAATATAGTAGCGATATTACCGATAACGGTAGCATAAACACCGACTCCCAAAATCATTACAATCATCGCGTAAATTCTCTGTGTAGTATTCGAAGCGGTGATATCTCCATATCCTACAGTTGCCAAAGTGGTCACTGTCCAATAAAGAGCTTTTATATAATCGTCAAAGCCCGTCTTGGTCGGTTCAAGTTGATCCAAATATAGCCAGCCGACAGCGCACCAGTGTGCGACTACTCCGACCCAAAATCCGAAAAGCACAAGTCGAAGGATGCCGGGCGCGGGCTTTAGGGCTATATTCAATCTATGTAATATTCCTGCAATACGAAGCGCTTTAACGATTCTCGTAATTCCTAAGACCAAATACAGATGAGGATGTTCGGATTGTTGGAGTCCAAATGCCAGTTGAGTAACAAACTCAAAGGGGAAAGCCGCGGTAAGGTCCAACGCGAACCATGTACGAAAATACTTAATAATTGCGGATTTTTTTTCCCACTTCCAAGATTGATGTTTTTCGCTGTAAGTGAAAAAGTTCCAGAAAATATCGCAGAAGAAAATAAAATCTACGATAAAGTAAAGCGAAGCAATTACCAGGCCTTGCTCATAAGAAATCACAATCCGCAGCGGTGCTTCTACGGATGCATAAAGAATACAAACAAAAACAAGTATATCCCAAAAAATCCGCGCTTTCGTAACATTTCCAAACATGACTATATCCGAATTTCGCTATAGTCTAAGGATGGAATTTCACTTGGATAGCGAAAATTAAATGGCTCCGTTAGGGAACAAAGATATTAAATAAGGAGATGATTCATTATTCCTAAGGAGAAGCTATTGTAGGACCTCCTACAATTCTTAAAAGAAAAACAGACTTGCTAGAAAGGTGAATTTGTGAAAAGAGGTGCGGTACTTCCACCGAACCGGCCCCCGCCCAGGAAGGGCGGGGCTCTTCCTGGAAAATCAACAACAAGCTTCCCAAGGGACCATAAAATTCAAATTACACTCTCGATTGTCCGAAAAAGAGAGCTGTGAGCTCGCAGATTATCTCCTGCGACGCGAAAGTAAATCCAAGTCTCAGTTCGAATTATTCGTCAATCCGATAGGTATATCGAACTCCATCAAAAGTTATCGTGTATTTCTGGCCTGCAAAGAAAGGAAACGGAACTGAACAAGTAGCGTCAATATCATCATGAAACTTGTAATTCGTGATATCAGTAGACGGATTCACGACATCTTCCGGCGCCGCCGCCGGAAAGCATTCGTATTCGCTCAGTTCATTTGTCTTTAACAAATAATTGGGCTTTAAAGCCGTTGCGCAAGAAGCATCAGTTGACGCGTGCAGTGTAAATCGAACTCCTTCCTGCTCTGTGTTCAAGATCCGAATCGCAGCCTGACCAGGGCAAGGAGTTCCTACGAGCGCCGTACCTACCGCTAGCGCTACCTGAGTATTGGTAAAATCCTCCGGTTCTTTTTTATCAAATAAATATGTACATTGGCTCGTAAAGGCCAGTAAGATAAGTAAGAGTGCTTTCTTTCCCATATCTTTTCTATCGGGAAAAAGCCAAAATCTTGTAAGTATTTCTCCGAATTTCCCAGTAGGCCCTTTTGGAAAGGCCCCACCCTTTTTTGGGTGGGGGCCGGCGCGGTGGAAGTACGGCCACCCTTTTCACAGAACTGATTTTTGCACAAGCCGAATTAGTCCCGTGATTCCTGTAGGAGCTCCTACAAGAAAGGCCAGAAGTTATCCAAACTCTAGTAAAAAGCAGACACTTAAAAGAGTTGTTTAAATGAAAAAATTGCATTCAAAAAATGTGGATTAAAAAATGCGATGGAAAGAAATTTCCTGCACCTAGTTCTAACAGAGTTGTGCGTTGAATTTTTCAGAAAAGAAGTTCAGGGCCGACAGGAGAAAGTATGTTTCGGATCATTTCAATACTAGTTTTGGTGGCCCTCGTAGGATTTAACTCCTGCTCCAAAAAAGATGAATCAAAAGACAACGCAGACAAGCAAATTCAAGGCTTTGCTTCCGAGCTTGATCAGGATAAGGCAAGTGCCGCTGCTCCAATGGAAGAAAAGGAAAGATCTAAGAAGCAAATCTCCGACGAAATGAATGCAAAGTCCGGAGGAAAAACTGCTGACGCAGAGGATGGTAACTTTGTGACGGACGCTTTTAAAGAAGGAAGCTCATCGGAGAAACCATTTTTCCATCCTCAGTTTAGTGCTCTCAAGAATGCAAGATTACTCGAGTATACTTTATCTCTTTCCTTGGAAACAAAAAACTTTTCGATTTCCCGAGCCGCCTTACTGGACATTACGGCAAAGCGAGGATTTATAAAGTCGTCTTCTGGCAGTTATGCGGATGCCCGGCCCTACATGAATGCTGAACTTTATGTTCGATCATCTGAGCTTTATGATACATTAAAAGAACTTGATAGAATTGGGATTTTACTTTCTGAATCCGTCCAGGCAATCGATCATACCGAAGATTTTGCCCAACAGGAAATCCAAATTAAGAGGGAAGCGATCCGAATTGCTAGGAGAGAGCGCTTAGTTTCTCATTCTTCGTCAAGGAGCGTTGCTGAATTAGAATCTATGTTAGGAGAAAGCGAGGACAGTTCCGATCAAGCAGCTTTCGAAAAATGGAAAATACTAGATAGAATTAAATGGGCAAAAGTAACGGTCTATTTAACTGGACCAGCATTGCCAGCAACAGTGCATGTTCCAAAGTTTGGAGATGCATTCACCGATCTGTTCAATGGTGCACTGTACTTAGTTTATATTTCTATTTACTTACTTCCATTCGCTGCAATTGGCGGGGTCGCAGCCTACCTTTTCTTAAGATGGAGACGTAAAGCATAACGCCAATTTATTTATCGGGCACTGAGATAACTTAAACACGCAAAGACGATTGCATCGCTAATCCCACATATGCCGATGCAATCGCATCCCATGAATCGTCGTGTCCGGTAAGCTCTTCTAAGCCTAATAACAATTTTAGAGCCGATTTTACATCTTTCTTATCTGCAGCTCCACTTCCGGTTGTGCCCTTTTTGATTTGCGAGGCAGTAGGTTCCAAAATTGGAACAGAGTGTTCACCTAAAGTAAGCAGTATTACGCCTCTAGACTCATAAACTCTTGCGGCAGTAGTTCGATTCTTCGCAAAGAAAAGCTCTTCAACCGAGGCAATTTTTGGACAAAATTCATCGAGTATTGCATCCAGCTGTCGCCTAATCTGGATTAGGTTGATTGGACTTTTGGTCTTCGGAGGAACCTCTATAGTTCCGTACGTAAGCACACTGATTATAGAATTCTTTTTTTCTAATACAGCGTATCCGATCCGATGAGATCCAGGGTCTATTCCAATTACCCTCATTTATTTACCTAAAACCGCAGGAACTCCTCAAGATCGAAATTCTCTGACCAGTGAAAATCAGCCGTATTCTTTTTCTAAAGTTTCGGAAAGCTCGAAGTTAGAATTGACACTTTGTACGTCTTCGTGTCCTTCCAAGTTATCGATCAGCTTCATTACTTTATCGGCTGTGTCTTTATCACCGACTTCAGTGGTCACCAAAGCCACATACCGAACTTCTGATTCGTCGGCCTTTATTCCTTTATCATTCAGCGCGGTTTGAACTGCTTCATAATCTTCGGTGGCAGTCGTCACTCTAAACACGTCGCCTTCATTCAGTACATCTTCTGCTCCGGCACTTACAGCGATGTCTATCAGCTCCTCTTCAGAAATTTGATCTGCTGGAATTACGATGACACCTTTTCTTTCAAAAAGGCGACTTACACTTCCGGTGGTTGCCAAAGAACCGCCTAACTTCGTTAATATGCTCTTAATTTCTGGAGTTGTTCTGGATTTCTTATCGGTGAGAGCGTCGACCATGATCGCGATGCCGCCAGGTGCAAAGCACTCATACAGGCACTCTTCATAGATAACTCCTTCCAGTTCTCCTGTCCCCTTCTTAATTGCCCTCTCTATATTATCCTTAGGCATGTTGACAGACTTGGCTTTTAGTACTGCAAATCGAAGTCTAGGGTTTCCTTCCAGATCTCCTCCGCCCATTCTAGCCGCGACGGTAATTTCCTTAACCACCTTCGTGAAAATTGCCCCCCGCTTAGAATCTATAGCGTCTTTTTTTCTTTTTATTGTAGCCCACTTACTATGTCCGGACATAGAATGCTTCCCCTCTCATCAAATCTGGCAGTTATTCTTATTTTTGGAATTTAGAGATCGATAAACGGGAACGATCCCGTTTTTTCAAAAAAACCGCATTTTGTGAGGATGTCTATCCTTTTATAGTTTAGCGCAAAACCCCAATTTAAGCAGGAATTTTTATTAGAATGGAAACTCTTGCAAAAATTGGATTCGTATGGTTTTGTAATTATTGTGAAAGAATCTTCTATCGACTCAGATTCCAAAGAACCATCAGAGGCATCGACTGGTTCATATAAACTTTCTTTTTTTCAAAAGATAATCTTAAGGGGAATCACCATCATTCTGCTCGTGCAATTCTTCGCGGTTTGTGACGATGAATCCAGGCAGGAAAAAAAGGAAATCATCCTAGATCTTTTCGATCAGCTGCAGTCTGAATTGTTATCCGAATTGCAAGACTCGATCCGCAAAAACGGACCAGCTGCCTCCATAAACATATGCAAAACTCTTTCTCCCAAAAAAGAGAAGGAGCTATCTGCAAAGTATCCAGGCTTGAGCATCCGTAGGATATCCGACAAAAACAGAAATCCTTCTCATGCACCG
The DNA here is from genome assembly GCF_002811875.1 of Leptospira perolatii. Taxonomy (GTDB): domain Bacteria; phylum Spirochaetota; class Leptospiria; order Leptospirales; family Leptospiraceae; genus Leptospira_B; species Leptospira_B perolatii. Next base: position 189,357 of record NZ_NPDZ01000006.1, on the reverse strand, counting down.
AACGAGTGGGAGGCGAAAACTTTGGAGGAATGGAAATCTTGGATTCGGACTGGTAAACCACCTTTTACTGTCTTTGAATCAAATTCTTCTGAGATGCGAGCGATGAAGCCTATCATAATTGCGAGTGAAACTTGTCTTAAATGCCACGGTCCCAAGGACAAGATGGACGCTAACGTCCGTCGAGAGCTCGAGAAGAATTACCCGAATGACAAGGCCTTTGGTTATTCTGTCGGGGAGTTGAGAGGCGCGTTTTCCGCTACTTGGAAGAGATTCTAACGTGGAAAACAATAACCCCGGGATTTCTCCCGGGGGGTGGTGAAATGATGAGATGAATGTTTAATTTGATTGCAGTGCCTAACTACTAATCTTTCGCCAAAATTATAAAGTACACCTATATACAGGTCAAAGAATCTGGGACTAACGGTAAGTTTTGAGTGTTAGCTAACAAAAAAATCGATTAATTTGAAGCAAAACATTTTTAATAACGCCTGATTTATATAAAACAATCGTTCGTCCCGATTTACATGCATTTTGTCCCTGAAGGATTGACTATTCCGTAAGTATTGAATATTGTCTCCGCTATATGCGAATCTTAATTGTTGAGGACGACCCACTAACAGCGCACTGTTTGGAAATTTTGTCCAAGGAATCGCTAGGAGGTAAAATTCAATCTATTAAAAGTTTAGGAACTCTTTTAGCGGCCGAATGCTATTTAGAGGAAAATCCTGTAGATTTAGTTTTTCTTGATATTAACTTGCAAGGAAAGACTGGATTCAGGCTTCTAGAGAGTTCGGTTCGAAATTCCTTCCAAACGGTAGTCGTTTCTTCAGAAAGAGATAATGCGGTCAGGGCCTTTGATTATTCTGCGCTCGACTTCTTACCAAAACCGATTACTAGAGATAGATTTCAAACAGCGATCGACAAATTTTTATCAGTTCCTCAAGCGGCGTTTGTTCCCAGGGCAATTCCATTAAAAAAAGATGAGGGAATAGATTTGATTGAACCAGATAAAATATTGTATGCGCGTTCCGAACGAAACTATGCGCAGCTTTTTACGAAAGACGGCAAGGTAGAAAGAATTCGGAAAACTCTCGATCAATTACACAGAGAACTAGAAAGCCACGGATTTTATAGACCACACAGAAGTTATCTTGTTAGACTCAACGAAGTAAAGAAGATACTGTTTAAAGGACCTTCCTCCTATAAACTCTTACTTCCCGGTGATCATAGTGTCCCTGTTAGTCGTTCTCAAGCATCAAAACTATTATCAATATTTAAAAACCAGGATGGAAAAGTTTTGGGTCCTCCATGAATTCTTTTCTACCTACTCTGCGCAACAGAGTTCGTAAGTTTGTAAAACTTCTAAACAGACACCTCCAGTTAAAAAAGGAACTTAGAGGGAATGCCGAATTTATTCTTTCGGCATATTACGAAGTTAATGAAATTCTAATATTTATTTTTCCGTTTCTTGCTATTGCGATGGTACCATTTACTATCATCGATATACTTAGTTACTACAGTCATCATGATAATTCTGCAATCATACTGTTCGACGCGTGCTTCATTGCGGGCTGTATTCTATTTACATTTCTGTTAAACTTTCCTTCCATTAGGCCGAGCGATTTGAATCGAAGAAAAGTACTGGTAACTTCTGCTACGATTTTCCTTACTTTTTGTGCGACCACAATCAATGTTCTGCTTTTAAAATTCGGTTCGGATGTCTCTATCTTTGCATTTACACAGTTAGGCGTTGCGGTTTTATTTAGGTATCCTGACAAAACTAAAACTTTCATCTATATACTTAATTACGGTTTTTTTATATACTTTCTGCATTCCCTAGATCCAAAACCATGGTTCTTGCTTCAAAATATCACTTTTATTTTTGTGGTGACTCTACTTTTCGATCAGATAAGTTTTCTGACTAAAGTAAGTTCCTTCCACAAGCAGCAATCGATTCGCGAACTAAATCGAAGACTGGTTTTAGAGTCCGTAAAAAAATCAGAAATACTTCGGATTGCTATACACGATCTAAAAAGTCCGGTTACTGGAATCTTAAGTCTTGTCGGTCTATATACGAAGGAGCCGCCCGGGGCAGATGAAAAATCTTCAACCAATAACAAAAGCGAGCCGCCAGAAGTATTGGATCATATCGAGCAAACAGCTCGAAGAATATTAGATTCCATTGAAGAAGTGCTCTATCTGTCAACCTCGGAAGAAACTGTTCCAAGAAAAAGACAGCTTCAGCAAATTCAACCGGTCGAGTTACTTCGGACAGTCACCGCAAATTTAGGCTTCTCCATTCAAACAAAAAATATAGAAATCGTAGATGAGCTGCCCCGTTCGCAATTCAGCTTTTCCACTCACCCGCAAATCTTATACCGCGTTTTCGATAATTTACTTACGAACGCCGTAAAATTCTCCCCCCATGGATCGACGATTTTGCTCCATGGGGAAATATTAGAAAATCATAAAGGAAAAATACTTAAAATAAATATAGAAGATTCCGGTCCGGGTTTTCGACCAGAAGACCAAGAAGGTATATTTAGAGAGTTCTCCGTACTCTCTGCAAAACCGACCGGAATCGAATCATCCACTGGTGTAGGCTTATCCTTAGCGAAAAAGCTTTTAGATAGAATGTGCGTAAAAATTCAGTTGGGCAATTCAACTCGCCTAGGAGGGGCAAATGTCAGCCTAGAATTCGAGCAATATTAAGCGAAAAGTTAAGTGATGATTACGGAGGAAATAAAATGAATCAAGTGAAGAGAACCGTAATCTTGCTCGCAATTGCAGCCCTAGGAATAGGAGGTGCGAACTGTGCGCAAGAAAACGAAGGAAATGAGAAGGATTTGGCTCTACTACAGGGGATAGTGACTTCTCCTGGAGCAGAAAAAGAGATCCCAACTAATGCTGATTTGAAAACTGCCAAAAACCAGAACGTTCTGGATGATATTACGTCAGTGGTCTACGGATCGTACGACGTGATTTACATTCCAGGTGCGGTTTGTGGCAACGGAACTCCCTACAAGATTTTCGTGGATCGTGCGGACGGGTTCTTCGAGTGGTTAGCAGGCTATTCTAGTCGACTACTGGTTTATCTAGAGCCAGGTGGAGCTTGCTGGGATTACGATAGTTGCACGGGAAAAACCGGCATTCGTGGTGCTGCGAACCCGAATGGTGTCCCAGACAACCATATGAACTTCGGAGATTTTATCGATCCGAATAAACCTGGTGGAAGTCCGAACGCGCTAATCTCGCCGATCATACTTCGCAACAATCCTTCTGGCTGGAATGTCCGCACATCTAACTGGAATAAGGTATTTGTTCCTTATTGCACAGGTGACGTTTACGCCGGAAACAAAGTTAGTGTTTACAATGACCCAACTGGTCAAAATCCTCCGATCACCTACCGCCACGTAGGTGCTAAAAACATGGAGTTAGTGATCGATTGGCTAAAAGCAAACTTTAACAATCCTAAAGAGATGCTAGTATCCGGATGTAGTGCTGGGGGAACAGGGTCATTGGTGAATTACCACTTCATCAGAAAAGCCTTAAATCCAACAAAAAGCTATTTGTTAAACGACTCGGGTCCGATTTTCCCTGCGCCTGGTTCAGGAAATCATTGGCCTTTACACCAAAAAATCAAAGAAGCTTGGAACACTGATTATTTGGTAAATAAGGCACAGCCCGATGTTCCTAGCTTTGACTTACACGCGGATTTTGGAAAGATCAATGAAGCTTTAGCTAGCAAATATCCTAATGATAAGTTGGCAATCACTCTATTCAGAAGAGATGCTAACTATTCAATCTATTCTTATGCTCGATTCTTTGGATTGGATGAAAATAATCCCGCAGACAAAGAATATATAATTTCTACATTGTGGGCGCAAGATATAGAAAAGTTAAAAGCTCAGTATGATAAGTATCCAAACTTACAGTACTTCATTCCATACTACAGAAGTATCAATGAAAGCCACTGTACGTCGATCGTCGAATTCACTGGAACAGAGATCGGACATACCGGAATCACTCTCGGAAACTTTATCAACGATATGCTCCTTGGAAATTCTACATTCAGTAGCTATTTCGAAGGAATTAATCCTGATGATGCAAACGTAACAGATTTCTGGTTTGCCTTGGTAAACCTGCTCTTAAAATAATTGGGCAAAGGGGCGGTTTGCAGCCGCCCCTTTTTAGAATATTATATCTTTGCGAATTACCTTTTGATCATTTCTAAAACTGACCCGCATCTCTCGAGTCTTAATATTATCTAATTCGAATTATCAGTTTGGGATTTCAGGCGGATTCTTCATTCGGTAAAGGAAGATACCTAGACCAAATAACAGCCATCACCGTTCCAGCGAAATACATCCAGAGACTGAATACTGCAGCCGGTAATGCAACTCTGTCTCCAAAGAAATCGACTGCTAATGTCATTCCAAGAGTTGTATTTTGGATCGCGACTTCAATGGAAATAGTCCTGCTTTGACGTTCTGGAATGCGCATCAACTTTGGAATAAAGTAACCCAGCACAAAACCAAGAATGTTGTGAAGAATCACCGCACCGCCGACTAACAAAAGCATATTGAGAAATTCTGATCTGTTTTTGAAAATGATGAATCCTACTACGAAAACTAGGAAAGATACTGAAAATATTTTATAAGGTTTTTCTATCGCGCGGGCGATATCGGGATACCGGTGGTTTACAGTCATACCAATTCCGATAGGCACAGCTATAACTGCGACCACTAGTTTAAGCATTTCTAAAAAGGAAACTTCAAGAGGCTTGCCAGAACCTCCTGTCGAAGCGTCCAGCAAAGAACCAAAAGAAGTAACAATCATAGGAGTAAGCAGTGGACAAAGCAAAGTGGAGAGTGAGGTAATTACAACAGCAAGCGCAACGTCACCTTTTGCCCAATAGTTTATCAAATTGGAAGTAGTTCCACTCGGGCAGGATCCGACGATAATAACGCCTAAAGCCAATTCATAATCTAGACCCAGAATCAGTATTACTATATAAGCCGCAATTGGCATAATGACAAAGTGCCCTATGCTACCGACCAGAACTTGCACCGGCGTAACCACTATCCGTTTAAAATCGGAAACGGCTAGGCTTAATCCCATACCGAGCATAACAATCGCGAGCAACGCGGGAAGAAGCGTCTTTTCAACTACGCCAAATTGCATTAATAACTCTCCAAAACATTTCAAATGTTCTATTAAAACAAGCACTGGCTTTGGTTCCAAAGCCAAACTGAAAGCCACACAGGGATAGAGTATGCATCAGATTCGAAAAGCTTTTTTTACACCTAGTCCGGCTAGACTTTAAGCCGAAATGTGACCTCGGGAACCCGCGGATCATAAACGAGTCCGATTTACTTCCGATTCCAAAGTATCCCATATTGTTTGACATAAAACTATAGTTTTTTGCAGGGTGGACTGAGATGGCGGACTTAACGCGCAAAAAAGGAATCAACAATGACTCTAACTAGAAATATCCCCTTACTCAAATTTATTAAAAAATGGGATGTATTTTCTCTCAATCGTTCCGTTAAAAAAAATTGGCCCGTCTACTGGGCGTTAGGTGCTAGAATAAAAAACACTTCAAACGATAGGCGAAAATTCGAGGTTTTACTGCCTTTTAATTCAAAAACAAGAGGGTATTTCGGAACACATTTTGGTGGTGCTCTGTTCGCCTTTGTGGATCCCATCCATGTATTTGCGATTTCTCTAAACCTGGGCAGTGACTATATGGTATGGGACACTTCCTCCGAGATAAAATTTCTGAAGGCAGCTTCTGAAGACGTAGTTGCAGAAATAAAAATAAATCAAAAAGAAATCAACACCATTAAGGAACAATGTAGATTAAACAAGAAAAGTACAAGAGATTACAGGATTGATATCAAAACTGTCTCCGGAAAGTTAGTCGCCACAGTTTTCAAATCAGTGTACATTCGAATTAAGAATCCAAACTTAGAAAGAAAAATGCGGAGTACATAAAATACTCCGCACCGATTTCGATCAGTTCGCCAAGAGCTCTGAGTATGAACCTATGCCTTCACCAGTTTGAACGCTCAGAAAATCAACTGCTTCCTTTATTACAGCTGAATCTCGAAGAATGAAAAGATGGCCGAGACCTTGTGTAGAAATCATCTTGGCTCCTTCCCAATTCATAGCAATTCTATTCCCAAATTCCCAAGGAATCTCCAAATCGTCGAGATCGTGGACAACGAGAAGTTTGGAGTGTAGTGACTTTCCAATTTCGGCTATATCAAGAGTATCCATATTTCTTTTGATGCTCTTCTCAATTTTATTACGCATATCGTCTCGAGCCTTAGCAGACAGCCCCAGCTGAGTGCAGAAAAAGCTGCGAAGTTCCTCGATAGTAGCCGGAGGCGCGATGTAAACGGCCCTTTCTACCCTTACCCCCATCTCCTGCGCAATAGTAGCGACCGCACCACCGAAAGAGTGGGTGATTATTCCATACGGATTTCCTAATATTTCAGAAAGCTTATATAAGGCATCGGCAGAGCGGATCGCATTGCAATACTTCCCTTCTGAGTACCCATGACCAGGCATGTCATATGAAGCTACTGAAAAACCACTCTCGAGAAGAGGATTTACAAATCTAGTAAGACTGCCGCTGTGGGAATTCCAACCATGAACTAAGTAGACCAGAGGCCCCGAATTCTTCCAATACCAAGCCTTTAGATGTAACGGGCCTTGTCCGAAAGAAATTTCTTTTGCTTTTGATAGAACCTCCTGCTCCTTTCGAGAAGGAAGCGACCTTTTCGGCGTAAAGAAAAGATTGGTTGCGACACTGCCCGCGTGCTCCGGTCTTCTCAACATAAACTCAAACTTGCTTTCTGCAGAATAAATTTTAGCACGATCGTTCGTGCTTTTTTCTGATGCCATTTTGTTCTCCTGTTTCATTCTTCGTACTCGTGTACCTTAATTAATGATGATGGGTGGTTTTGCCCTTCTCTCTTGCTCTATCCATCAAAGAGCCAAAGGCTAAACTGGAACGCTTTTTCGATTTAGAATCCTTTAGGAATCTGTAATATAACTGAAAAGATAAAATAATTCCGTATAACTCTTGGATAAAATTATCCGCTTGTATATCTTCGCGCAAGTCTCCGGCTTTTATCGCTTCCGAAACGAATTTGCTCAGAGTTCTGATCCAGTCTTCCTGGATTTTTAGCAAAGTTTCTCGAACGATTCCGGGTTTATCATCGTATTCCGCAAAGCTTGGCAAAAAAATACAGCCACCGGGCAACGGACCGGAAGCGATCCAATCCATCCAATGTTCAAACATTACTACAATTCTTTCCGCCCCCGGTTTTACCTTAAGTGCGGGATAAATTACATGCCTCCGGAACAGTTCGGAGCCCGCCTGAAGCACATTTATTTGCAAAGATTCCTTGGATTGAAATCTGCCAAAAAGTCCGCTTTTGGACATACCTAGTTCATCTGCGAGACTGCCGATGGTCAGACCTTCCAATCCGATGGTCGAGGCAACCCGAAGTGCCCTGCCTAAAATCAAAGTCTTTGTATCGTCCCCCTTGCTCATAGATAAATAATACGAACGATCGTGCTTTTTGTCAAGAGGCAATAGGAAAAAAAATGAAGCGGCAAATTAAGTTCAGTAAAAGTGTATAAGAACTGAGTTAAAAGCCGGGGAAGACTGTAGGAGCTCCTACAAAGATTTCACTGCCATATTTACTTGATTTTTATAACTAATTATGCGAAGCGTGTGATCGCTCGGCGCAAAGGCGGGTACCACCCACCGGCCCCCACCCTAAAAAGGGCGGGGCCCTGAAAAAAACCCCTCTCCAACTGCTTTAACTAGGCTCCAAGCGCCCAGCGAGTTCTTTCAGATTGTGATGAATTGTTGCGGAGTGTCCGAAAAAAAACTTAGAAAGAAACCGGAAAATCGGATTCTTCACCCTTCCCTTTTCTTTCAGTCTTATCCGTGTTTTGCGAGGTCCTAGCTTTTGAAGTTCATACTCCCATTCTCCCTGGTATGGAAGTCCTTCTGTTAAGATTCGAATTACGATGCGATTTGGTCTGGATTCTTCCGCAATCATATAGCGAACATGATTCCCATGAGAATCTTTTTCTAACCATACTGTGTCGCTCTCTTTCAGAACGGAACGAACTCCAGATTTCCAGCGAGGATACTCTTCCGGGTTTCGGAGTTCTGCATAAACTTGTTCTATGCTTGCTTCGACTTCTTTTTCTGCTTCTGCTTCGTGACTCTCCGGTAATACCATTCCGATTACTAGCATGACTAGCATTGCGCCTAAAAAAGTAATGGATGTAACCAATAACCAGAACATAGGAAATGGAATCTAAGAGGCTAACTATGAATTGAAGTTGCTCAGCTACAACGATTTTTAGCGGTAACGCAAAAAATTGAATGATTCATCGCTAGATATTTCACGAATCACGTAACGTTCAATCGTCTACTTTTGCCTTCCAAAGATATATCGAATAGGTCGCACTTACAGATGCGATCGCTAGATACAATGCAGCGAGCCAGAATTCTTTCCGAAAGAGATATCCGGTTCCGAATAAAAGCGCATATAAAGAGAGACTGGAGATAAGCCAAATTCGAACGCGAATATAAAAGTCCCTTCTAAAAGTCTCACCTCCCCATTTTCCCCAAAAACCATAAGGCTTCGCCCTTTTTACGAAGGACTCTAAAATAGGATCTGAAACAGGTGAAGTAAGGTAGGTAACGATAAGACTGACTATGACACTTCCAATCGCTGTCCAAAAAAGTAAGTATTCAGATCTTACCTCCGGAAAGCTAGGATAGAGAATGAGAGAAAGCAATAAGGCTGTCCCCATTCCAGATAATTCAGTCCAAGCGTTTGCTCTCCACCAAATCCATCGAAGTATTTGAGGCAGACCCATTCCGGATGCTAATGCAAGAAAAAATTTCCAAGCGGATTCGATCGAATTCATTTGAGTTGCAACTAACACGGATATAATGGCCATTAATATTACAGCAATTCGACTAGCCCGAACCATTTGTTTGTCGTTTGCATTTGGCTTTAAAAAACGAAGATACAAATCATTTACTAGATAACTAGCGCCCCAGTTTATATGTGTATCCGCAGTCGACATGAAGGCGGCCATTAAACTTGCAAACACCAAACCGAGAAGGCCAGAAGGAAGTATTACTTTCATCAAGACTGGATAAGCCATCTCTCGATCCGTCTGAACAAGTTTTCCTTCGGGAAAAAATAAATCAGCTTGAGCCAACGGAAACACGACTAAACAAACCAGTCCGGTAAAAACCCAGGGCCAGGTTCTTAGTACAAAATTTGCGAAGTTAAACCAAAGAGATCCTAACTCCGCCTGTCTTGGATTTGATGCAGTATGTAATCTTTGAGCTAGGTATCCAGTGCCATCGGAATAATATTGGATCCACCATTGGATTCCTATGAAAACCAAAAATACTTTTAAAGGAAGTTGGTGAGCCCCTTCTCCAAAAGAAGGCCAAAAGGATAGGATCTCCTCGGATCTACCAGGATATATATTTGCTAATTTGGAGAACAACCCATCCAATCCACCTACATGGAGAACAGCATAGATCGCGAATACAATCGCGCCGCCCATCCCTAAAGCGAACTGGAATAGATCAGTAAGAATCACACCTTGGATTCCACCCAAACTACTGTAGCCGACTACTACTGTTAGGAGCACCAACACTGTGATGGTATTATTCAGATTATCGAATACTAGAAAAGAAGGCCAAATCGTCTCGACTGCACCGTACAGACCACTCCCTAATAGAACCTTCCAATCCAAAAATGGTTGAGTGATCTTGGACATTGCTTTAAACACCCAACCTAGAATGATCGAATTAAAAAGAAGGCTTAGAAAGAAAGCCTTAGCCGCACGCAGTATGACTGCACTATTTCCGGAATAACGTAGCTCGGTTAATTCTACATCCGTAAGTACTTCTACCCTTCTCCAGAGAGAGGCAAAGAATACGGTCATGGTCATGTATCCGAGTGCCCAGCTCCACCACAACCAATTGCCACTGACTCCATCGTTCGCGACAACTCCCGTGATCACTAAAGGAGTGTCCGCAGCAAAAGTGGTCGCTACCATAGAGGTTCCGAGCCACCACCAAGGCAGCTTTCTGTCGGCTACAAAATAGGAACTCAGGCTTTTTCCGGCTTTGGACGAAAGCGCAACACCGGTCGCAAATGCAAATACTAAATAGATTATGATGAGTATCCAATCGAGAGTCGAGAAAATGGCCGCCCCCTTTTCTCCAGCACTGAGGAGAGTTACAGGTGATTTTCAATAGATCAAATATAAGTTCTGGAAAACAAGGATTCTTTGGTTTCTAAAAATCGATTTCTCTTGATCCTCTCCCTCGCCGCGAAAAACTGGCACCGAGACTATGGCAAATATCATCGTTCAAAAGTTTGGAGGCACCTCTGTTGGAACTCCCGAACGAATCATGAATGTTGCAAAGCGAATCAAACGCTATCACGACCAAGGAGACCGTGTTGTGGTCGTGGTTTCTGCAATGGGTCATTCCACAGATGAACTGATCGAGCTCGCCGAACAAATAACAAAGAATCCTCCCAAAAGAGAAATGGATATGCTCCTTTCTACTGGAGAACAAGTATCGGTATCCTTACTCGCAATGGCTTTATGGGAAATCGGAACTCCTGCGCAATCATTCACAGGCTCCCAAGTAAAGATGATTACAGACGGCAATTTTTCGAACGCGAAAATTGAAACCGTAGACCGCTCTAAAATCGATGGAGCCTTGGACCAAGGAAAAGTTGTGATTGTCGCAGGCTTTCAGGGAATCGATAAGGAAGGAAATATCACTACTTTAGGTAGAGGTGGCTCAGACACTTCTGCTGTAGCGCTAGCCGCGGTCTTGGGTGCGAAGGAATGCGAAATCTATACCGACGTCGACGGTGTTTATACAGCGGATCCAAGAGTCGTAAAACAAGCTCAGAAACATACACAAATTACTTATGAAGAAATGCTGGAACTTGCTAGCCTAGGCGCCGGAGTTCTACATTCAAGAAGCGTAGAACTTGGAATGAACTATGACGTGGTCATCCATGTTCGCTCCAGTTTTAACGACAATCCAGGAACCCTGGTCGTGAGCGAGGATAAGATTATGGAAAAATTAAAAGTAAGCGGTGTAACTGCTAAGAATGATCAGGCTCGAATCACAATCGCGAATGTTCCAGATAAACCTGGTTTGGCGGCTCATCTATTTGGAGAATTGAGTTCAAGAGACATTATGGTGGATGTAATCGTTCAATCTTCACCATACAACGGAAGAAATACCATATCCTTTACAATTGCAAAGAAAGATCTTGGTGCAGCGATCCCGATTTTGGAATCTTTTGCTAAATCAGAAAGCGCGGAAAAACCCGAAATCAACGAAAGCATTTCCATCGTATCCGCAGTGGGAGTCGGGATGAAATCTCACGTCGGGGTGGCCGCAAAAATGTTTCAGTCACTCGCAGAATCCGGTATAAATATAGAAATGATATCCACTTCGGAAATTAAGATTTCTTGTGTGATTCCAAGGGAGCACGCAGAAACCGCCGTGAATCGGATCCACGAGGCTTTCCAGCTTTCGAAAAACAGTTGAAGGCCTAGTAAGAGATTAAAAGCTCTTACCGTGCTCGCATCCGTTCGGTCCATCTCCGATAAACTTTTGCCACTATCAGTGAAAGGCATTTGCATTTTCGCATTAGGCATTTCGCTTTCCACCTCGATCCAAAGCGCGGATTCACTCAACAGAATTCTTGCGACCGTTGGTAATCAGTCCATTTCGGAACAGGACTATGAAGACGCCCAAGACAAGTATCATAAACTGCAAAGATTTTTAAAGGGAGAAGATCCTCGCAAATCGATTCGTACAAGAATCATCGACTTCCTAATTGATCGAGCTATTGTCGATGCAATCGCAGAAGAAGAATCAATTCAGGTAAACGAAAAAAGAGTAGAAGGTGAAATCGAGAAAAGGATGGAGCTCCTCGGAGTTACCAACAGAAAGCAATTCGAAAAGACAATGGAGAATAATTCCGGCATGCCTTTCGATTTGTGGATCACCGAACTTCCTTATCAGATCAAAAAGGGTCAACTCTTGCAATATAAGATCGCGATTCCTCCGCCCTCTGAAAAGGAAATTCGTTCTTGGTACAATATAAATAAGGATAAGGTCGGATTCGAAATTCGATACAGAGTGATAGCAATCACTCCAAACGATGATTCAATTTCAGAAGAAAGCCGCGTACATAAAGAAGTGACCGAATTGCGAAAGACCTTAAGCGCAGATCCGAACTCTTTTGCCTTAATAGCGGGATCGGCTCGTAATGATGCCACCTTGAGAGCAAGAAAAGGAATCGTAGAATGGATCTCTTCCTTTGAACTCTACAAGTACAGCAGGGCGACGGCCACTGCAGCAGCACCGATTCCTGCCGGATCCATTTCGGAGGTATATCGGGACGAACGAAAAAGATACTGCATTCTCAAGGTAGAAGGAAAAAGGCCCACTCCGATAGAAAACGTAAGAGCCGGAATCCAGAACTTATTATCTAGGGAAAGGGAAGAAGAAAACTTCCAAAAATGGGTAAGAGAGCAAAGAGGTGTTGTGCCGATTCAAATCTTTGACGATGCTTATAAGAAGGAAAATAAGATTCCGGACGCACAGGAATCTTTTCAGATCGACTAATCGAGCATCCGACTGGAAGAAATTCTTAAGATGAAGTATCCACCGCAAGCTATCGCATACTATTTTTCTGATGCACATAAAAAGCAATTCGCAGCAATTGCGGAGAGCGAGTTACTTTTTCTATTTAAGGAAAACTTAAAGCGTTCGAGTCAAGTTGTTACTGGTGTTCCAATTTATTCCAACGATTTGTCCCTTACGGGCGATCTGATTCAGAAAATCACCTCAGCCTCAAAAGAATTCGGATACTCCTCTTTCCAGCTCGCAGAATCGGAAAGCGAATTAGATTTTTTTCGGAAAATTGCGTCCAAATTACCGCCTTCCAAGACAGGGGATACAGACTGGGACGAAGTAAGCATTGTAGTATTCGATGGCATATTCCCGTTGCTCGACATTTCCTGTACGAAATCCATTTTAGAAAGACATGACAAATTTCTTTCGCAATATTCTTATTCGGAAAATCTCCCGCCTGGAATCGTTCCGAGAATACTAACTCGAGAATTTATCGTAAGTCTGCCTTCTCAGTACGCAGGAACGACTCACGACTTTCTCTCCAAAAATATCAACCACTATGATACGGAAATCTTCTACCAAGCTCCAGATTTGCGTCAATGGAGATTAGATTTCAGCCTATCAAGCCACCGATCTTTTCGCCTATCGCAAGACTTACTGAAGGAGAAAGATTCTTTAGTATATTCTGATATTCTACCACTCTTACTAAGCAAACCATCACTTTTTCGCTCGGCACCGAGTTATCTAGAAATAGAGGTTTTCAAAGGATGCGAGTATGAATGTATTTTCTGCCCTAGGCAATTTGCTGACAGGAAAAATGACGGAACCTCACTCAAGCCTGAAACTTTAAGCCGATTGCTCGACCAAATGGATTCTGCGTTTCGATCCGAATTCTCGATTTGTTTTGGAGGATTAGGAGAACCACTGCTACATCCGAACTTAGACAAACTGATCAAGATCACACTTGATTCTCCGTTCTTAAAAGAATTTTATCTTGAGACAGCGTTGTACGGGAATATCGATACTTTAACAAAAGCTTTTGCAGGAAGATCTGAATCAGATTTTAGAAAGACGAATATTATCGTAAACCTAACCACTCGAAACCCAAAAACGTATGCAAGGCTTTACGGAAAGGACAATCTTAGCGAAATACTTACGAACCTGGAAAAGCTCTCTTCCGTTCTGCCAAAATCATCTATTCACCTGCAGTTCATCAAAATGAAAGAGATCGAAGAGGAACTCGACCAGTGGTACGAAATCGCTCAAAAAGAAGGCTATGGAATTATATTACAAAAACATAATTCTTATGCCGGAAGGATGCAGGACAAAAGAGCCGCGGATTTAACTCCTGTGGTCCGCGAATTTTGCTGGCACCTTGCTAGAGATATCTATATGACTAGCGAAGGAGAAATATCCGTATGCAAGCAGCTACCCGGCGGAAAAGATAAAAAAGAAATACTTGGAAATATAAACGCTGAATCTTTAGCATCCGTCTGGGCCAAAGGACAAAATTCGTTTTCGAATTCTGCTAACGGAAAGCACGAGGCCATACCCGCACCTTGCCTATCCTGCGATGAGTGGTACACATTTAACGCTTAAGAATCTCTATGCCTTTATACAGGCAAGGACGGGATCAACCAGACTCCCTTGGAAAGTTCTAAGGGAACTCCCGAATTCATCGGGTATCACTCTTCTAGATCATATCCATTCGCGAGTAAGTAGGGTAATCCCTTCTTCCAGAATCGTTTACTTGATTCCTGATGGAGATTCGGAACTTCAAGATTTTCTTCTTAAGAAAAAGCGAAACGTTTACCAAGGACCGTTGGAAGACGTTCGCCTTCGCTACATTCGTGCCGCTGAAAGATTCGGAGCGGACGCGATTCTTCGCCTAACAGGAGATAATCCTTTCTACGACGTCCCTCATCTTGAACTTTTAGTTCAATCTTTCGCTTTAGGAACATCGGACTTATCCTATTTCCAAGGATTACCTCTAGGAACAGGAGGAGAAATCTTTAGAACCTCGGCGCTTGTCTGGGAACCTAAAACCGGATTGGAGGAGAGACACCAAGAACATGTAAGCCTTCATATCAAAGAGTCACCGGATCAATTCAAGATCCTCTCTCTTCCGAATCTGATCCCACAACAATATAATTCGAAGTCGATATCGGAACTTCGCCTTACGATAGATACGGAGCAGGACTTTGATACGATTTCAAAGATTTTGACTGGTCCAGCGGTCAGAGCTCCGAGAGATAAAAACGGGATACCTTTATTCGATATTAATGATTTGTTAAATTGGCTGCAATCTTCTCCCAGGGTTTTCGAAGGAAACCGAGAAATAGAGCAAATTCGATTCAAGTGGAATCCTACTAAGATTCGTCCAAAAGGAACCGCAGGAATACTGGCTGCACCCGCAAAAGATTTCGGTAGCGGTCATGAATCTAGAATGAAATTACTCTACTCACTTCTACCCGATCGAAACTGGAAACCCATCTGGTTAGAAAGTTTTCCTGAGGATGGTGAAGTCGATCTACTGATCGTGGATTACCGTGATATTTCGATAAAAAATCAGTATTTAGAAACAAAGGTCTTAGTATTAGATCATTTCGGATCGGAGAGAAATCTTTATCAATACCATGATTTGCTCCCGCACCCTAAAAATGAAGCCAACTTTGATTGGGACAATGTTCTGCTCCCTCCGATTGTCACGAGTAAAGCTCTTCAAGCACTGGAGGAGACTCCAGAAAATTATTCTATTTTTTGTTATGCCGGGAATATAGAACAGAAGATGTGTCGAGAACTTGATCAAGCCCTTTTGTCAACTTCTCCGACAGGAAAAATTCTTCGTATCGGAGGAGCAGATCCTATCCCTGAGACCGTAGGTACGATTGTTCACTATAAAAGAATTTCAAATTTAGAATTTTATGAATCTTTAAAGCATTCGAATCATTTTTTCGGATACTTCGGACAATCTCTTTTAGAAGCAATGTATTTAAAAAAGTCTGTCGCGACATTTTCCATTTCATCTGCACATCACGTGCTTTCAGATTGGATGCAAAAAACTGTCGGAGTTCCCTATTTCACTCACCAAGGCAAAATCCAATTCTCGACCGGAACCAAAAAACCAGGCCCCGAGGGTTATCGAATTCTTTTAGAGCGAATCGATCGTTTTAGCAGTCTCTGAATTTTTGGAATTTCGTCTGACTTACGTTCTCAGGACGCCAAAGTTTCATTTCAGAACTAGTTGAGAGTTTTCACAAAGTTGCAGTTTTTTTTGAGCACCAAAATTATTTTTTCGGAATTCGAAAAATGGGGAGGATTCATCTGTAATATAATTCACATAGATGAAAATTCGTTTTCTAAAAACTGACACTCGGATGGATGAGATGACCTGTTACCTTGAGGACGGCTCTCTAGTATCTTATCCTCTTCCTAGACAAGGAATCTTACCTCACGACCTTATCTACTTGCTTGTGGAAACTCTTCTGGGATGGGAGGATGGATTCTTCGGAAGTCTTGCCCGAAAGGAAGACATGATATACCAAATCGGCCAAAAAGGTGGGGTTGTTTCAGAGCAAAATATTCATACTCTTCAAATCGAAGCTCTTGTAGAGTCATTCAAGGCAGAATTGTGGATGGGCGGACATGAAAGCCCATATTTTGCGGAGTCGCTGGTGATGGCGTGCAATGCACGAGGAGTTCCTACACCGATGATTGCAAAATCCGAACTGGAAAAAATGAGACTTAAATTTGCAGAAACCGGAATTCTCTGGGACAGACTGAGTGCGAGTGAATATATCGATTTCGAATATTCTCCATACGTCTCGATCCCAGACTGAAGCCAAAAGTAGGATCTTTTACATCCCTACCCCGCTACAGAGAAATTTTCTTATAAAAAATTCTAAAACTCTTCTGAAATCACATTTGCTCAAACTGTCCCATTCAGTTCTTTAATCCCACTGGAGAAGGAATGAAACCTTCATTTGCTGTAAACTCGTAGGAGCTCCTACAATTTCCCAGGTAAACTAAGTCACTTGCCAAAATCCCGAATTTCTGATAGTGGCTTTTTCAGAACCCCGCTAGTTGCCATCCTCCAATCCCCCACCCAAAAGTAGGGTGGGCCCCCGCATTTTTCCCAAAAAACCTTGACTCTTAAAAATATTCACCCAAACTTGGACCGACGGTCGGTATAGACCGACGGTCGGTTTGAGTCTGGAGAAAATTATGGGAAACACAAAGATTTCAACAAAAGCCAGAATCTTAGAAGAATCCAGAAAGCTATTCTTCGCAAAAGGTTACGAAACTACCTCGATCCAAGACATTCTTAGTGCTCTTGATATTGCAAAAGGTACGTTCTATCATCATTTTCAGTCCAAAGAGGAGCTCCTCGAAGAGATCGCAGTAAAATTCGCGCAAGAAGCGAACAGCATGATGGTCGCCGAAATAAGAAACCTCGGAACTTCCGTGACTGGTTTAGAGAAAATTCGGAAAGCGTTGATCGTCGCTCACAACTGGAAAAAAGGAAAAGCCGGAGAAATCCGATTTCTACTCGAGTCACTTTTTTCTCCCGCAAATTTACAGCTCAGGGATAAAATTCGGAGGAAGTCTGTAGACCTTTGTTATCCGATATTCGTGCAATTGTTAAGCGAAGGCCAAGAAGACGGCTCGCTAAAGAGCACGATGAGAAGCGACCACTTGACTTCGATTATCTTTGATCTTTCGGACGCCTTAGGGGAAAGAATTGCCTTCTTTTTATTAGGGAAGGGAGACGATACGAAAGAGCAGATTTACGAAATGATGCTCTCTTATCATAGAACTATCGAAGGATTGTTAGGCTGTCCGAACGGTGGGCTAGATTACTTTAATGAAAGTGAATGGGCAGAACTCGTGAATCTGTTCAAAAATGTGCCTGTTGTTGAAATTATACAGCACGAAAATTTAGTAGCCGTTACAGCATAAGAAAAATAGAATAAACCCTTACTCTTTCACCCAAAGAATGCATGATTAGTTCTTGGACGAAAGAGTAGGAGGGCAATATAATGCAATTGCAAGACAGTAGTTTCACTTTGCAATTTTGGTTTGAATTTGCTAGCACTTATTCTTACTTAAGCGCGGGTAGAATCGAAGCTCTCTGCAAAAAAGAAAATATCCGAATCGAAAGAAAGCCGTTTCTACTGGGTCCAATTTTTAAGGACCAGGGATTATCGGATTCGCCTTTCAACATATTTCCAGTAAAAGGAAAATACATGTGGAGGGATCTGGAAAGAAGAACCAAAAAATACGGACTACCCTTTCAAAAACCAGATATATTTCCTCAAAACGGCCTTAAGGCTGCGCGAATCACAATCGCATATTTTGACCAACCATGGATTTCCGATTTTATATTAGAAACTTATAAAGTTCAATTTTCAAAGAAGAAGGACATCTCTGAAAGATCTGTGCTCGAAGAAATCCTACGATCTATCGGACAAGTTCCTGAGGAAGTTTTTTTGAAATCGGAATCCGACGAAAACAAAAACCTGCTTCGAAAAAATACTGAAGAAGCTGTCTCTTTAGGAATCTTCGGCGCTCCTAGTTTTATCTCCAATGGAGAGCTATTTTGGGGAGATGATCGTTTGGAAGATGCGATCGAATATCTGAAACGTCCTCAGCCAGTCCAGGCTTAAGCCCAGATCGGACAACCGATAATTCTTTCTCAATAAAAGTTACATAAGAGCATAGATTCTGGGATTGCCTGTTGTTGCAGCGGCAAGATTTTCACTGCCAAAATCTACTTTGAATTTCAACTGCTTTATTATTGTTTTGAGTTCAGTTGGAGTCAATGAACGCATACTGAAACTTTAAGACCGGCTCAAGTTTGTGCAAACCAAGCTTGACCTCCCCCTCCTTCGATAAAATCTATCCGTTACAACGGCTATGAAGAAGCAAATCAGCGATCGATACGAACCCACCAGCGTCGAACCCAAGTGGATTGCTCAATGGGAGAAGCGAAATAGCTTCGTGCCGGATCCGGCTTTCAAGGAATCTTTTTCCATTGTGCTTCCTCCACCAAATGTCACCGGAAGTTTGCACATAGGCCACGCACTGAATCATACCATTCAAGACATCATCACCCGCATCGAACGAAAAAAGGGTAAGTCCACTCTCTGGCTGCCGGGAATGGATCACGCTGGTATCGCTACTCAAGTAGTCGTAGAAAGGGAATTGGCCAAAGAAGGGAAAAAGCGGACAGACTTTACTCGTGAAGAATTCGAAGCCCAAGTCTGGAAGTGGAAAGAACTTTCAGGCGGAATGATTCTTAACCAGCAGAAACTTTTGGGGGAATCCGCGGACTGGTCCAGAGAAAGGTTCACGTTTGATGAGGGACTTTCCAAGGCGGTTGCTAAGGTATTCAAATCCCTCTATGACGAAGGACTGATTTACCGTGGAGAGCGCATCATCAACTGGTGCCCTAAAACTCTTACGGCGATCTCTGACTTAGAAGTAGAACACAGAGAAGTAAAAGGGAAATTATATCATATAAGATATCCGGTCGTTGGCAAAAAGGGAGAATACTTTGTAGTCGCCACTACTCGCCCGGAAACAATGTTTGGAGACGTTGCAGTTGCTGCAAATCCGAACGATAAGCGTTATAAAAATCTAATAGATGTAAAGTTAGAGTTACCTCTGACGAACAGAACAATTCCTCTCTTATTCGACACTTTCGTAGATCAGGAATTTGGATCCGGCTTGGTCAAGATTACTCCCGCGCATGATCCGAATGACTTCGAAGCAGGTCAAAGATTAGGATTAAAACCTTTGCTAGTCATGAATCCGGACGCTACTCTAAACGAACAAGCTGGCAAGTATGCCGGACTAGAAAGATTCGTAGCGCGTAAGAAAATCCTGGAAGATCTGGAAGCAGCAGGCCTGATAGAAAAGGTAGAAGAGCACACTCACTCGGTTGGTCACAACTCAAGAGGCGGAGCCATTATCGAACCTTACTTATCCACACAATGGTTCTGCAAAATGAAGCCTTTAGCAGAATTGGCCATGGAAGCGGTTCGATCCGGAGAAACTGAATTTGTACCAAAGCTCTGGGAAAAGACTTTCTTCGAATGGATGAATAATATCAGAGACTGGTGTGTTTCGAGGCAACTTTGGTGGGGACATAGAATTCCAGCCTATCACTGTCAGGATTGTAAACATATTACAGTTTCAGAAAGTAAAATCGAGACTTGTCCAAAATGCGGTTCGAAAAAAGTAGAACAGGACCCGGATGTTTTGGACACATGGTTCTCCTCTCAGCTCTGGCCTTTTTCCACGATGGGCTGGCCGGAAAAAACAGAGGATCTTCAGAAATATTATCCGACGAGTGTACTTGTTACCGGATTCGATATCATTTTCTTCTGGGTCGCAAGAATGATAATGATGGGAAAAAAGTTCACAGGCAAATCCCCATTTAAGAAAGTTCTAATACACGGATTGGTAAGAGACAAAGAAGGAAAAAAATTCTCGAAATCTATCGGGAATGTCATCGATCCATTGGATATGATGAATAAATACGGAACCGATTCATTTCGGTTCTTTTTGGCTGCGACGCTTCCAGAAGCAAAAGACATTTTGTTCGACGAAAGTAGACTGGACGGATATCGCTCCTTTTGTAATAAAATCTGGAACTCCAGTAGATTCATCTTAATGAACTTGGATGAATCCTTCACTCGTGTAAACATAGAGCCGGAATATAAGCATAAACTAGAGCCGATGGATCGATGGATTTTGCAGAAATTCAACGACGCCCTTCGAAAGTATGAAAAGGCTTACTCGAAGTTTCTTTTCTTCGAGATGGCTTCAGAAATCTACGAGTTTGTCTGGGGCAATTTCTGCGATTGGTACATCGAACTTGTCAAACCTAGAATCTACGGAAAACTCGGGCCTGAGTCTAAGGCAGTCGCAGAACAAGTGTTAGTTGATGTTTTGATCAAGGCAATGGGCCTACTACACCCGTTCATGCCTTTTCTCACTGAAGAAATCTTTGAAGCGTTTAGCGATGGAGACTATCTAATCAAAACACCGTTTCCTGTAGAATACTCGATAACTCCAGAGGATGACGGAGTCGCAAAAACGAACATCCTGCAGGAAGCAGTCACCCAAATCCGTGTGCAGAGAGCAGAGAATGGAGTGCCGCTCGATAAGAAATGTCAAGTCGTATTAAAATCTTCTAATGCACTTGTCGAAAACTCTGTACGCGAAAACGAAGTTTCTATTTTGCAGTTAGCGCGACTTGATTCCATAAAAGTAGATCCGAATTACCAGGTACAAAAGACTGACTCTGTTGGAGCTTTTCGATTTGGACAAGTTATACTTCCTTTGGCAGGAATGATAGACTTTGAAAAAGAGAAGGCACGCTTAGAGAAGGATTTACAGAAAGCCCTACAAGAAGAGGAAAAACTATCCGGCAAACTTTCGAATGAAAACTTTTTGGCAAAAGCCAATCCGGATGTGATCGAAAAGGAAAAGGAAAAACTCCGTATCCTCGAAGAAAAAATCAGTGTCATCAAAAAAGGCATCGAGAAGCTTTCCTAAACTATGTCTCGTATACTCTTAATCGGCTCAGGCGGTAGAGAAAGCGCTATCGCCTACAAGTTACGCCAGTCTCCCAGACTGACCTCTCTTCATGTATTTCCGGGAAACGGTGGCTTTCCGGAAAATGAGGTGCTTCCTCCGGATTCCTTCCAATTGAAAGACAAAGAGTCCGTTCAAAAGTTTGCTCTCCAGAACCAATATGATTTGGTTATCGTCGGACCTGAAGATCCTTTGGTGGACGGAGTCACCGATTGGCTCGCCGAAATTGGAATTCCTGTCTTCGGTCCCTCCGCATATTGTGCTCAGGTAGAAGGATCTAAAGACTTTGCAAAATCTCTAATGAAGGAAGCAAAGGTTCCGACTGCCAAGTACGAAACTTTCGCCGATTATCAATCCGCACTGAACTATGTGAAGGGCGAAGGAGCTCCTATCGTAGTCAAAGCTGATGGACTAGCAGCAGGAAAAGGTGTGACTGTTTGCTTTTCTGTACAAGACGCAGAGCAAGCGCTTAAGGAAATTTTTTTAGATCAAAAATTCGGAGTGAGCGGAGCCAAGGTCGTGATCGAAGAATTTATGGATGGCCAAGAAGCTTCGATCTTCGCAATCAGCGACGGAGAAAGATATATAACTCTTCCGGCTGCCCAGGACCACAAAAGAGCGTATGACGGAGACAAAGGTCCCAATACCGGAGGAATGGGTGCCTATTGCCCCGCTCCGATTGCTACAGAAAGTGTATTAGAAAAAGTGAATACATTAATCTTCGATCCTATGTTCAGATTGTTTCGAGAGAAGGGTTATCCTTATAAAGGGCTTCTTTATGCTGGGTTGATGATCTCCAAAGAAGGAGAACCTAGAGTAGTAGAGTTCAATTGCAGATTCGGAGATCCAGAAACGCAATGCGTATTAAGCATGTTAGACGGAGATTTACTGGAAATTTGTCAGGCGGCTGCAAAAGGTAACTTATCCGATGTCGAGTACGACATTCTGTCAGGAGCCTCTACAGTTGTCGTTTTAGCCGCAGAAGGATATCCTGAATCTTACGCAAAGAATATTCCTCTAGAAATTCCGGAAACTGGGACGAAAGATATTTTAGTTTTTCATGCCGGGACAACAAAAAAGGATGGAAAGCTCGTTTCATCCGGTGGAAGAATTCTAGGAATTTCTTCCCGTGGGAAAGATCTACTTGATTCGGTGAATAAGGTTTATTCTTACTTAAACAAACTTCACATCCCACAAACTTTTTACCGTAAGGACATTGCTAAGAAGGCTCTTTAATTTATGCCCTTTTTAATTTCTGGTAATATTGATTTAGTTGAAAGAAGTAGTCTTCGCAAATTAGAAATCTACTTAGGGATTATTTTATCTACGCACCAATATCCCCTCGAACAATATAACTTAATCCGTTCTGCGTTGAAGAGCCGCTTAGATTCAGAAAATCTAATTCGAAGAATGAGCAGGAGAGAACTTCTTTCCTTCATCTATATCCTCACCCAATTCGGCGATGTAGTACAGATAGAAACTCCGGACGAATATCTAGATGTAGATTCCGTTCCGATTGTTCTAGAATGGCAAAAGGGACATTTCATGATCCCTTACGAGATACTAGATTTTTTAGCTCAATCCAGAATGTTCCGGAATCAGAATTATCTATTCGCGCTCATTCCTGGACTTCCCGCAAAGGAAAAGAAAGCTTGGATCGAGTGGATAGGCTCCGGATTTGGGAGAACATTTCCGAGAGAAATCAATCATGAACTTTATTTCCAATGTAGACATCTCCAAAAGCCTTTTCAAGGAAAGAGCTTAGTCCAGGACGAGGTGATTTCCATCGAGCAGCTCTGGGCTCCGGGCAAAAACGAAATCGTAGACTGGTTTTACCGAGAAATTACTCCGTTTTATACCTCGATGAGGGAGCTCCAACGAGTAGAAAGAGATCCATTTCTGCTTCACGTTTTGGATCTGATTCGCTCCGGAAAACTTGTCCTGAAACGCACCCCGGAGGAATTTGGTAAGAAGGAGAAGTTCGAGCTGGTATCTACAGTCGAAGGTAATACTCCCCAACTCCGAGATACAGTTTTCAGTTGGGAAGTAGAACGGGAAGCCAAAGAAGATTTCCTCTTTCGATAAGATTTATTTTCCGCTCTTAACTAGTTTCACCTCCCCCTAATATCTTTTTACGATCTAAATGGAAATCAAGAACGCCAAGGAACTAAAACGTTTATCCAAAGAACTTCAGGAAAACTTTCAGAACAGATGGAAGTCGCTGAACTTAGACAAGGACCAGGACCAGTTAAAATCCTTGGTCGAAAAATCCGAAGATCCTGACCTCTGGGATAATCCAGATCAGGCACGCTCCGTAAGCCAAAAGAAAAACGAATTAGAGAAAAAGCTCCAACCTTGGTTCAATATTCGACAAGACGTTTTGGATTTTCCGGATTTAGTAGAACTAACCTTTGACGAAAAAGGAGAATCAGGTTCGGAAGAATTAAGTTCGGAATACGGTCGACTGAAAGAAGAATTTGAGCGCCTGGAACTTTTGGGCGCACTCAACGAACCTGAAGATTTAAAACCGGCATTTTTGAATATCCATCCCGGCGCGGGAGGGACCGAAAGCCAGGATTGGGCCGATATGCTACTTCGAATGTACATGAAATACTTCGATAAAAAGGGATATCAATATAGCTTAGTGGACTATCAAGAAGGGGATGGTGCCGGGATTAAGAACGCCACCTTACATGTAGTAGGTGATTTTGCTTACGGATTCTTAAAATGTGAAAACGGAGTCCATCGCTTGGTTCGAATTTCTCCCTTCGATGCAAATAAACGAAGACATACTTCTTTTGTATCTGTCCATGTAAGCCCGGAACTAGATGACGATATAGATATTAAGATAGAAGAAAAAGACATTCGAGTCGACGTGTATCGATCTTCAGGAGCCGGCGGACAGCACGTGAACACGACCGACTCGGCAGTTCGGATTACTCACATGCCTTCTGGAATCGTAGTCGCTTGCCAAAACGAGAGATCTCAGATTAAGAACCGGGATACAGCCTTTAAAATGCTTCGTGCTAGATTATACGAGCTGGAACAAGAAAGGCTAAAAGATGACTTGGAGAAGAAATCCGGAGAAAAGAAAGACATCGCTTGGGGAAATCAAATTAGGTCCTACGTCTTTCACCCGTACAATCTAGTCAAAGACCACCGCACTGATTTTGAAACCGGAAACGTGCAAGCCGTAATGGATGGAGAGATAGAACCGTTTATCATGGCCTATCTGAAAACTTTATAATTCACTTAGTTAAAAAAAACGGCTTCGTTAACCGAAGCCTTTTGAAATACTTCATAGTGATTGAGGATGGACCCTCAAATTACCCTAATTGACGACCTTCGTGGAATCGAACTTTTACCAAGATTGTCGCTCGCTCCAGATTATCACTCCCCTCTAAAAAGAAAGTACTAACCGGATTTTGCTCTCAAAGTTCATTACGTAAATCCATTTCTTTATTCCAAAATTCGGACAAATATACAAAACAACAAATAAACATAAAATACCCAGTCAGTATATTAATATTATTCAATATACAATGCATCCAAAGATCAATCATGTAAATCTGCAAGACGGACCTCTAAGGATAACAGAAATAGACGACATATTTATTTACACGAACAGCATTATTTTTGGAACAAAATGCAATTGGCTTTTTGCAAAACTAAAACTCGCTAGTAAAAAAATTGAACCTCCTTCTTTTTAAATAGAAATTCATTCCTTGTGAAAGAGGAATCATTACAGATGGGAAAGAATCAAACAGATACTGTTAATTTTTTATTGCATCTGCTCATCTTATAGACTAAATCGATCGAAGCCAAAATTCACTTAGGCTTTCGAAGAGATAAAAAGCGCAAATACAGTGATGAATCGAATATTCAAAATTCTTACTAGTCAAAAAGTTTCAAGGAGCATCCAAGATGTTACCCCGCATGATTCAGTTACAATTACTGTGTTTGGTTTTTGCACTTTTTTTTACAAGTTGTCTTTCGGATTCTCCGCAACCTACGTTACGCGTGCTTAAAGCACTCGGGATAGACATCAGCCCAGATCCTGGAACTGCGAGCTCGACACAACCACCTCCTGATCCGGGCCCTGGTCCTGGAGGTCCTCCTCCGCCGCCGCCCCCACCACCTCCACCAACTCCAGTTGTATATACAATTACGATTACTCCTTCCATCTCTTCCATCATGGCAGGAAACACTTCTCAACTGCGCGCTGATTTGTATGGGGATGGAATTTTCTTAAGGGATGTCACAGAAGAAGCAACTTGGTCTTCTACGGATACTTCTGTGCTTACTGTTTCCGATGCTACCGGTACAAAAGGATTAGTTACTGCGGTAACACAGGGTTCGGCGTCTATTGAGGCTTCTCTTCCTTCACCTGTATCGACTTCGCAAAGCATGGCATTGTCGATCGACCCGATTCCGGATACGACTGCACCTACATTAGTAACAATTAATATTGGCTCGGGACAACTGAATCCGTCGAACATATCTATTGAATTTATTTTTAGTGAACCGATGAACACGAGTTCTCTTCCAAATCTGCAATTCGAGGTGGAAGAAGGAGGCGGGTTGTACACTGCAATGAGTCGTCCCCACGGAAATTACCAATGGACCAACTCGACTACGCTTAAATACGATTCATTATCTATATTCCCCGAATTTGGTGCTTTCAAGTGGAGCATAGCAGCTGGTCAGGCTGCGGATCTCGCTGGAAACGTCACAGCAAACTCTAATGCAGGTTCGTTTGCAACCGGAGAAATGACCTTGAATCTTCTGGCATTCGAAACGTACCAAGAAGCTTGTTGGAATTCCTCCGGATCTTCTGTTGCTTGCGCCGGAACCGGTCAAGACGCGGCGTTTTTATCTTTAGCGTTGAACATGGATAATCCTGCGATATTAGGTGGTTATAGTTTAAATCCAGTAACAGTAGACCACAACACGAACCTTACATGGACGACCTGTTCTATCGGACAGGTTTGGAGTTCAGGCTCAGGAAATTGCAGGGGAACCGGCGCCTCCCCGCTTTACGGCGCAATCACCTATAACTGGAGTCAGTCAATCAATCAGTGTATTGCATTGAACTTACTCAACTCCTCGAACGGATATGCAGGCAAAAAGGGTTGGAGACTTCCTACGATCAAGGAACTGCAAAGCATCGTCGAACTGAATGGAACAGATGGGAATCAACCAGTAGACTCCGCCAAATTCCCTGACAATCTCCGGGGAGAACAATATTGGACTTCAACAACTCGAGTAACTAATTCGTTGAAAGGTTTCAAGATTCATTTCAGCGCTGGAAAAACCCAGTACAACGACAAGACAAATCTCTACTATGCAAGGTGTGTAACTTCCCAATGAAAAGATACTATAGCCTCAAAGGTTCCTTTCTCTCGATTCTTCTAGCGATTTCGATCACCATTCTTGCCAGAGGAATCCTAGCGATCGGTCCGTTCACGGTAGATTTCGACGGACCTGGATCAGGAACAGTGCTCGATGCAAGCACTGGCTTGATCTGGACACGCTGCAGCGGTGGGCAAGCAGCTGCAGACTGCTCCGGGACAAGTATTCAATTTTCTTGGAGTGGAGCATTAAATTACTGTAATACAATTACTACTGCTTCCAGATCTTGGCGACTCCCAAACATGAATGAATTGCTATCGTTAATGACTTACAAGCAAATGAGTCCTGCTACAGACTCCACAGTTTTCCTAAATATCCCTGCAGACGGACTGTTTTGGTCCTCTTCTTCGCATGTTCAATCTTCCAATAAAAATCAGGCCATGATTGTAGAGTTTATGGATGGAGGATCCGATAGCGACACAAAGACGAATAGTCATCACGTGCGCTGTGTAAGCGGACCTTAAATTCAAACACCGAATTCAATTCGAATGATGAAAGGAAACCTATGCTAGAATTACATCAGAAAGAAAATCAGAGCCCGAAAGGAAAACAACCGAGACGATTCGAAAAATACGGATCGATCAGAATGAAGATTCTGCTCATCTATTCGATCTTTTCCCTAGCGAACCTGCTTTTTTTCTCGATCATTATTGTCGAGAATCAGCTGGATCTGCTGATCGACAATTTTTCCTTAAAAAGCGGCAAGCTCGGAGAAATTCTTGGGAACGATCTTAAAAAAATAAATCTGGTTCTTCCAGAGAATTTCGAAGAATCATCCGTGGTTCCGGAGGATATTAAGAGAATTCTAAAACTAAACGGAGTAGATTCCTTTCATCTATTTGGAAAAGAAGGAATCCTAGCCTCGGTCAATTCTTCCATGGAGAGTGACGGAAAAGAAGCCAACGAAATCAATAAAAAAATTCAAGAGATCGAAGTCGCACCCACTAGTAGCTCGTACTACACCCTGCAATCAGAAAAAGGCGGAATCACTCGATTTTTAATCCCGCTCGCACTCGAATCAGGTCATTACATTTACTTCCAATTAGGTTACTTTTCTTTATTAGATTCTTTGAATAGCATTGTATTTCAGCTAGCGCTTGCATTAGGCTGGGGAGTTCTTTTCCACTTTTTATTCGGGCTTTATCTAAACAGAAAGATTTTTAAACGAATTTCTTCTTTAGAGGAGGCTAGCGGTAAAATGGCGGAAGGCGCACTCGCTACTCGCGTAACTTTTTATCAGGAGATCCCGGACGAATTACATAGAATGGGGGTTTCGTTTAACGATATGGCCGAAAAAATCGAAAACTCGGTCGCGAACTTAATGAAACTCAATAAGCAAATCCAAAGGGAACTAGAAATAGGAAAGCAAGTCCAAGAGTTACTGCTTCCAACCAAAAACGTACTTTCGGACTATTCTCCGGAAATCTATTACCGTCCGATGAGGGAAGTAAGCGGAGATATTTACAACTTCTTCGCTTTTGACAAGAAGTATAAGGGAGTCTTCTTGGCGGACGCTACCGGACATGGGATCTCTGCGGCGTTGGTCACTTCCATCATACAAATGTCTCTGAATACGATCACAAAGGACACCGCAAACCCGGGCAAAATCGTAAATCACATCAGTAACAATTTGTTTTCCATCCTACGAGCCTCCTTTTTTGCTTCAGGAATTTTTGTTCTATTTGATTGTAATGATAAATTATATTTCTGTAATGCAGGTCATAATCCTCCGATTTTGCTCCGTAAAGATTCTAAAAAAATAATACTGATGGAATCTACTGCTGCTTTACTCGGAATCGGCTCAGAAGCCGCATCTTCTGTCCGAAGCATTAAGGTAAATCCGGGTGACAGAATCCTATTGTATACCGACGGGATAGTGGAAGGAAAGGATTCTGCGGGAAATATGTTCAGCTTGGAAAGATTAGAAAGCCTACTTTCCCAGGGCGATTCCCTTTCCTTGTATGAACTTCGGGAAAACATCCAGAAAGATTTCGACTCTTTTTGCAAAGAAATAAAGGACGACTGCACTTTCATTTTACTGGAAGTACCCAATGGCAATTAAGTTTAAGATACTAATTCCTTCTCTATTCATTTTGCTTGGCTTTTTACTGACTGCAATTTATGAGCAAAAAATCGCACAGTTAAATTGGAGTGTAGGAAAAAATCAACTCTTCAAGTACGAATTCTCTTCCGAATTGTTGAAAAAAAGAATCATCGCGCAATCTAATGAAAACTCAGATTTATCTTCTGAAATTAGAGTAAATTTAGAAGAGGCGAATTTATTTTCGAATAACGGAATCATTCCGACCTATCGACCAACTTATATTCAAGTGATAGGAACTACTTTAGTAAATGGAGTAAGGTTTCTCACTCTAAAACGACCGTTGGAGGAAAATATTCACAACGGCTTTCTCCAAAAAATTCAAAACGCATTCTATTACGAAAGAACAATGAGATGTGACAAAGCAAAGGATTACTACGAATCCATACTCTCAGAGCATTCCGATTTTGTTAGAGAGGCGAACGATATTGCCTTTGTTAGACTTCATTACGGTTACTGCCTTTTTGTTACCGGTGACTTAGAAAAAGCACTGGAGAATTTCCGGATCGTAAAAGAAGTCAGACCCGGCTCTTCCTTCTCGGAAAGCGCTCACGCTATTGAAAAATTGATTGAAGAAGCAAAAGTCGCCAGAGCCACCCAAGAGTCGGAAACTTTTGATAAACGAAGGAAACTCGAGTTACTTTTACGTTCGGGAGATTTTGCTTCCATCATCTCCGAAACAGAAAAAACGGACACGGAAACCCCTGAAGTTCTTTTGATCCGGGCAAAGGCTTTAGAAAAAACTGGAAGATTTTCGGATGCTCTGGGTCAGTACCTATCGCTATCTGCACAAAGGGAAAAACCGAATATTGCTAAAAGTGCAAACGCAAGGTTACTACTGATCGGCCACGTTTTTCTAAAGGATGAAAGAATAATCACTATCGCAGAAAACAACGCGAAAGCATTGGGCGATCAAAAAACTGTCGAAGTAGTCCGATCTGAATCAAAATCGATTTCCGGAAATGGTTTATTAGATCCTTCTTATGCACGTGAATCAAACGACCCTAATATTTCGAAGCAGGACCAAGAAACAGAAAAAGACCAGAAGCCGGAAACTGACTTAGGCCGAAAGGATCTGATTAACAAAGAGTTGGACGCCCAGTTGGCATCTTACTCAGGGATATTGAAGAAGAAGAACTCAGATTCGAATGTTCTAGAATTAGAACTTTCTGATGGAAGACATTTGTTGGCAAAGTTTATCCAACTCGAATCAAATGTGTTTAAAATCAAGACTTCAACTTATGGCATAGATGTTCCGTTTTCCTTGCTCAAATCTATCAGAATCAAGAACGGCGCATCTGGATCAATTCTGATCACTTCCGATTCTAAGAAAGGAGTCGGAACAGAAATCCAACACGTAGGCGAAAGCCTAATCTTAAAAGGACAATCAGGAGAGATGTCTTTCGCAGATAAGTCCATTCGATCGATTCATTTACAATGAGCAAAAATGAGTAGAGTAACCGCAATTATCTCCAGAACTTTTTTCATTAGCATAACGGTTCTCTTGTTCCTATCCAAGAGTATTTACGCGGATGTCATCTATTTGAATGACGGCAGAATATTTTTAGGCAAAGTAAAAGAGTATGGAGAAGAGCATGTTGTAATAGAAAATGATGGCGAACATGAAAAAATCGCCGGCTCGAGCATTACGAATATCGTACTTGGATTCGAGGGTGACTCATTCTGTTACCAAACCCGTTCGGACGATACAGTGATTTGCGAGAAAGAACTTTATGCGTCCGATACATCCGGAAAACTATATTTATCAGAACCAAAAACTGAATCGATAGAGACTCTTAGCTTTGAGGAAATTAGAGAATTCGAAATCAAGCCAAAGGACAGTTTAAATCCATTCAAAAATCTGCAACCTGGCTGGAAGCTTTCGATAAAACTTAAAAACGGTTCTATCTCTACCGGGACGGTTACCTCAATATCAAAGAACAAGTTACTATTCAACGTCTCGAAGAAAACTTATGCAATTACTCGGAATCAGATTCAATCCATCGTGCATCGCAAGGAGGATGAGCCAAAGGTTGGGCCGGATTCGAATCAATATTCTTTCTCGGATTTTATTTTACCAGGAGCCTATCAGTACAGGCGTCGGGATCAATTTCTTGGAATCAGCTACGTTTCATTGCTTACAAGCCTTACAATTGCTGCAGGTTACGAATATTCAAGAGGAAGGCAGGAAAGGAAAAAAGATGAGGAGAGATTGGACCAGCTTCTATTATTCAATCAATCTTTGTTGATGTTGAACTATTCTAATTACGAAACTTACTCAAAGCATTATAACAACAACCATGGACTGCTCGCTGGCATCGCATTTCTATTTTTGGTAAACTCATTAGATATTCTCTTATGGAAGCCGAATCTACCGGTAAAATTATCGTTTTACGTAACCCCGGAGATAGGTAAGTTAGAGAGGCCAAACTCTTCAGGACCCAAGGTCTTCGAGAATCCGTTTGGCCTCTCCCAAATATCATTTTCGCTCAGCCATTCCTTCTGAAGGCGCCCTTCCTCCAAACCCGATCCTAAATCCAGTATAGAAAAGAAAAGATTTACCATGCAACGACATCGGAATATATCAAATTTCGTGCAAGTAGATTCGGCTAACCGGAATCTGGCTTTTTTCGTCATCTTTCAGATACGCCACATGGGATCCGCCGGAAAAGTATTCAATATGAGAAAGATATTCCATATTAATTACAAATTGCTTATGGACCCTTCTGAACCTAGAAATCGGTAGCTTGGACTCTACGTCCTTTAAGGTTCCGATTACTTCGATTTGATCATTAATAGTATGCAAGACCGAATGCTTTGCGTTCGATGAAATGTATACTATATTTGAAAAGGTCACGAAGATATTCCTTTTTACGCCTTTAAAAGTGGTCCCTAAGGTATCCAGAACTATCTGCTTATCTCCAGTCATAGATTTTGCAATCAATGCATGAGCTCGATCCAGTGATATTGCCAATCTATCAGGATTCACAGGTTTCGAAACGTAATCGATGGTGCCATAGTCAAAAGCTTCCTTCGCATAGCTGTCATAACCAGTGACCAAAATTACGTAAGGTGGATTCACTAGATTCTTCAGGATATCGAAGCCCGACATCCCGGGAAGTTCCACATCCATCAACACCAAATCCACCTTACTCCTCATCAGAACATCAAGTCCCTCGGTTCCGTCATCGATCGTAGTAATCGATTCGAACCTTCCATCCCTTTGAAGCTCTGCTTCCAAGAACCTTGATATTTCAGCGTTATCCTCGATAATCACCGCCTTATGTCCGCTCATAGTTTTCTTAACCTCCTACTTGCTTTTAGAAACGACTTCGAAAGAAACTTCAAAGCCCCTTCCATTCCCACTTGCTATACTTATATTCGCCTCAGGATTGTTTCCTTTAATCTTATCAAAAAGATTCCCTAATGTACCGGATAGGTCCGGCGTCAAAACTGAACCTTTACCATTGTCGCGGACTGCTATCTTGATTTTTCCGTTTGCGACTTGTTCTAAGGATATTTCTATCTTAAGGTCAGCGTGTTCTAAAAAGGTATTATGCTTAATGGAATTCTCCACAAGTGTCTGTACGGAAAAAGGAGGAACCTCCCATTCGTCATAACTTATAGAAGAGAGATTCGAGATTCGAATCGAAATACCTCCGCGGTATTTCGATTTTAGTAATTCAATATAATTTAAAGTAAAATCGATCTCTTCCTTCAAAGTGACAAACTTTAATGCGGAGTATCTAAAGAGAAAGCGTAGACTACCTCCCAAAGAATCCAGATAGCTTGTTGCTGCCTCAGAATTACCCTGATCGATCAAAATCCTCAGAGTCATCAGACAATTAAACAGAAAGTGAGGAGCCATTCTAAGTTGGTATCCGTCACTCTGGTTAGATAAATAAGATTCTTTCTTCCTACGAGAGCGAAAAGAGGCGAATATAGAATTTTGGAACGAAGCTTTTCGATTCGGTCCGAGGTAAATCAGAACGAACCCAAGGAGAAACAGAACAAACATCCAAAGATATATATTTATATCTCCGCGAATCACTCCTAGTGTACCGAGCACAAAAACCAAAATGAAACTCGGAATTGCAAAAAACCTACCCTTGATAACTATTACTCCTGGAACCGAAGAACCTAGTTTTCCTATATTCTCCTTTTGCATACGATCGGTCATTTCGAAGATAAAAACCCAGGGATTTCATTCTCTGGACGAGAATCATATTCCTTCCATATTTAGGATTAGAATATAACTTTTCTTTCCAAACTCTGGATTGATCCATTTTTTCATTCCTTATAATCAATTCTTTATTCCGGGTTCATCGCGATGGTTCCGTCGAAAAAAAATAGTATATTTTAAGATTGTAATATTTGTATTTTATTTTTTTAGTAATAAATACTTAACAATAAAAACATTTCATGAGAAATGATTAAAATACTTTATAAAATATTTATTATGAACGCTCGTAATGAACAAAGATTGGAATTAAAAATAAAAGTCAGATACAACTCGAAAACGAAGCGATCTTAAGCAAAAATCTTATGAGGAAAAATGAGAATTACCCATGCTAAATACGATAAGGCCAGACCCAGATGAATTCGAGTTATTGTCTATGCTCTGTGTGGAATCAATCCAATCAGAATTGAGCGAAAACCAGAGCAAAAATGTTCAAAATATTTTCCTGAGGAGACCAGACTTAATCAAGAAGTATGCGAATTATTTAGATTTCTCTAATTTATTCTCAGAATGGAAAGAAGGGTCACTCAAGATCAATTCACCGAGTAGGAGAATATTTCGATTTAATTTTTTTCAGAAATCTCTCCCCTGGACCGCCTTGTTTGCTTCATTTTTAATTACACTGACTATCTTCCTTTATGAAAAAGAAAAAAATATTTCTTTGATAGAATCGACTCGGGGTTTAAACAGAAAGGTAGAAAATCAGAAGAACCAACAATCTGAATTTGCTATTCCTGTCGTCTTGGAACTGAAGGACGGCAGATCCTTTTATGGAAAGCTTTCAAAAGAGGAAAGATCCTTAATCCTTTCGCGAGAGAATTCTACTTTAAAGTTTCGCGAAGGATCAATGCATTCTATTCAGCTTGTTCACGAAGAGCATAATGACTAATCTTTGACTTTTCCTCAAGGCCTTCCAAAAAAATGGAAATAATTGCCTCGAATGCGGATAGATTTGAATGCTTGCTGTTTGCAAGATATGTCGGATTCAGTATCCCATCGACTGTTGCCAATAGTATGTCTACTGCCAATTCAGGATCTATATCAGAACGGATTTGCTTTTTAATTTGTGCTTCCTTGAGCAACCCGGTCATACTCTTAATTCGTTCTCTTCGAAAGTTCTTCATCATTTCGTAAATATCCGGCCTAGCTTTTTCTACATCCTGCGCAAAGGATTTGGACATCTTTGATCCTAAATCGGATACAAAGAACAGTAAAGTTTTGAATCGATCGAAGGGCTCCTTGGTAGTCTCCGAAAGCACTGTATCGAATTTGGCTTTTACCTTCTCACGCATGTACGAAAAAACCGCGTCGATCAATTTTTCCTTGGTTTCGAAATATCTGTATAGGGTTCTCTTACTGATTCCGATATGGCTGGAAATATCGTCCGTATTCGTTTTTGAAAAACCGGAAGATAAAAACAGTAGAAGTGTTCTCTCCAATATTCTTTCTATCATACAATCATCCGAAAACTTTCATATCTATTCACTTTGACGCAATCTTTCCGTCCACCAAATGAACCTTTCTCTTTGTCATGT
This sequence comes from Leptospira perolatii, assembly GCF_002811875.1. Taxonomy (GTDB): domain Bacteria; phylum Spirochaetota; class Leptospiria; order Leptospirales; family Leptospiraceae; genus Leptospira_B; species Leptospira_B perolatii. The sequence goes on along the minus strand of NZ_NPDZ01000006.1, from coordinate 154,726 downwards.
TTGCAAAATCCTCATCGTGAGTCACAAGAACGATCGTGGCGCCTTCCGTTTTGTTGATGTCTTTTAATATTTCCATAACGATTTTTGCATTGGCCGAATCTAACGCTCCTGTCGGTTCATCGGCAAAGATATACTTTGGATTCATGATCAAAGCTCGTGCAATCGAAACCCTTTGCATTTGACCTCCGGAAAGTTGTGATGGCAGTCGATCCATTCGATCGCCTAGATCAAATCGCTTCAATAATTGCATCGCCTCTTCTCGTTTGTTCTTTTCTGATCCGGCTTTAATTGCTGGCATCAAAACATTTTCCAGTGCGGTAAATTCTGGCAAAAGATAGTGAAACTGAAAGACAAAGCCCATATGTTTGTTTCTAAACGAGTGCAATTCTGATTCCTTGCATTTACTCAGGTTCTTTCCGTCTATCTCGACTGATCCGCGACTCGGATCATCTAAACTACTAGTCACATAAAGCAATGTACTCTTGCCAGAGCCGGATTTGCCCAGCAGAGAAATAAACTCTCCATCCTTGATGCTTAAGTTGATTCCCTTAATAACATCAGTGGCAGGTTTGCCGAAACTCTTCCAGACTTCATTTAGAACGATAGCCACTTCTTAATCTCCACGTATGATTTCAATCGGCGACAGTTTGCTTGCGGAACGGGCCGGAAAAATACTTGCGATAAGAGTCGCAATAAATGCCAACAAAAAGGCTTGCATATAGATGCTCGGCTCGAAGGAAATCACCATCATTCCGGACTTAGTTTGCATCAGAGGGTTTGAGAATGCGACATGCTCTAAACGCCTACAAATCAAATGTCCCAACAGCATTCCGAGCAATCCTCCTGCTACTCCAAGAATCAATCCTTGAATGAGAAAGATTACGAGTATATCTTTGGCTTCGTATCCGATCGATCTAAGTATGGCTATTTCTCTTCTCTTCTGCCCAATAACTATATTTAAAATATTATATATTCCAAATCCGGCAACTAACAGAATAGTACCGACTAAAGCGTACCGAATTGCGTCCTGCATTTTGAAAAGAGATATGAAGGTAGCGTTTACTTCCTCCCAACTCTGGACTTTTACGTCCCCTGCCTTTTCCCACTGCTTGGCTTTTATAGTTGCACTTCTGACGTTTTTGAGTCTTACTGCAATATCACTGATCTTGTTTGGTGTCTGATTCAGAGACTGGACGTCACCTAAATATGCATAGGCGGTTGTATCATCCACAGCCTTGTTTCCCATTTGAAATACTCCAGAAACCCGAAAAGGTACCGGATTCGATTTGCCTGTGCTAAGATACACTGTTTCTGAAGTTCGAGTCCCTAGTAATTGGCGCAAACCTTCACCAATGATGAGCTTGTTTCCGCTCTCATCTATGTCCGAAAAATCTCCGGAGATTATGTTTTCCTTGATTCTAGCTACTTTCGTTTGCTGTTGCGGATAGACCCCCACAATTCTTCCAGCTTCTGCAATCTTTCCCCTTCGAAAAATCACTTTTACTTGAAGCTGAGGAGAACTGGATTCTACTTCTTCGTCCTTGGAGATTTTCGATAGCCATCCTGATTGGTTTTCTATTTGAGCGCTATCTCGTCGACCGGAAGGAGGTAGTGACCAAACTGGAATTTCCTTATTTGAGAATAAAGATTGGTCGAAGTCGTGTTCACTGATGATTTGTACTTTAGAAGAAATTCTTACATGTGCGTCGTTGTTGACCAGCTGATCGACCAAGTATTCGCGCAATCCAAGCATAATTCCGGAGATCACGATATAGGCAGTGGCTCCGAGAACGATTCCGAGTAAGGTTAAAATTGTCTGCCTTTTTCTGGAAGACATTTGCCTTAATGCTATAAAGAACATCTAATTCTCCTCGGATACAAGAACCTGATCTCCTTCCTTTATATCCCCAGAGAGCAATTCCGCATATTCCCCGTTAGATGATCCTATCTGAATCTGTCTATCACTAACCTTTCCCTTTTCTAAGACTCGAATTTTCCCGGACTTTATTCCGCTAATTGGAACCAGTGTAACGTTTTCTTTTAAACTGGTCTCTATCGCTACGTCAGCGGTCATACCAGGCAGAATTTCATCCGGAAAAAAGTCGGATACTATATGGACCTGAAACTGGCCTTCTGCTGGATAAATCGATTTGACTTTTCCCTTGAACATTTTATCGCCTAACGCCTCAAAGCGGATCCTTACCGATTGACCTCTTCTAACTTTTACCGCTCCTTTTTCTTCCAGAGAAACAAGTAGATAGCGTTTTTGCAAATCGGTGACGGTCAGTATTGGCACCTGCGGAACAACAGATTCATTCAATTCAAAAGCGATATTCGTTACTACTCCGTCGATTGGAGAATTCATTCGACCAAAACTATCGAATTCCACCAACGGCGCTCCCCGAGAAACTCGGTCACCTTCTTCTACATAAATTTTTCGTAAAGTAGAAGGTATTGCCACTCTTAGATGATAGACTTGGGAGGAATTGACAGTGGCCAGTCCATAAACTGAATCTATCAAGGAGCCGTTAATCACTTCTACGACTCGTTCTTTAGGTTTTCTTAAAATACTAAATAATGCGAAAAGAAGAACTATAAATATCAGAAGCCCCAAAAGTAGAACTCTTGGTTTTTGTTGAATAAACTGGATTCTCTCTAACAGCATGCTTCTTCTTGTCCTCAAAACCAGCCTGGGCACAAAATCCCGAAGAAGTAAACTATTTTTTTGTCATTCAGTTTACCAGAGGATAAAATTACCAAAAAAATCTGCTATAGCAGATAAAACGCTCTCAATTTTTTATTTTATTAGAAATTATTCTGCAAATTGCTTACGGTATTCCTTCCAAAAATTCTCATTTGGCTCCCAAGGATCCGACTGCATGTGAAACCCGGGCTTTAATCCGAGCAAAAAGTACATCTGTGTATTTGATTTATTTTTCACGGGCAACTTTCCTCTGGATCTAAATCGAAAGAAAGGCTCAGCTAATTTAACCACGTCCTTACTTACATTCACCTTGCCTGGCTCACTTGCGGTCTCTAAGCGACTCGCTAGATTGACTGTATCACCCCATACATCATAAGAAAATTTGCGAGCGCCAATGACTCCAGCGACTAAAGGTCCGCTATGAATTCCGATGCGAACTTGCCAAGTGTGGGACTTTGCAGTCCTGGTTCGACCTGAAATCTTTTCCAAATTTCTTATGATCTTCATCGCCGCGAGGATGCTATCGACCGCGTGTGAACCCCGATAAGAAGGAACACCGCCTGCGCACATGTATGCATCGCCGATCGTTTTCAGTTTTTCTAATCCAAACTGTTCAGTAACGGAATCGAATTCGCGAAAGCAGGCATCGAGTTCCTGCACAAGTTCGTTTGGGGATAGTTTTTCGGCGATCGTTGTGAAACCATAAAAGTCTGTAAACAAAACAGTTGCAGACTTTATTAGTCTAGGGTTAGAAATCCCGTGTCGCTTTAGTTCGTCTGCCGTTTCTTTTGGCAAAATATTCAGTAATAATTGGTCCGCTTTTTCCTTTTCTTCTTTCAATCTCCTTTCGGCTTCCCATGCACTCTTGGACAATTCGTTTCCGAGAAAACTCAACCATATGATTACCAAAAGAATACTAGTAAAATAAAAATAATCTAATAGAAGCCCTTCCAAATGAAGGATTGGTTCAAAGAAATATCGCAATATTTGAGAAAGTGCCATCAAGATAGCGAGAGCGATTTCCACCAAAGCAATCGCGACCTTTCTTTCTGCTGGGAAAATGTAAAAGGGTAAGAAGAAGCTCGCTATAATATATAAATCTAGACCAGCTCCTGTCGGTAATATTCTGGAAATGAGCAGTAACTGTAACCAACCTGCTACTGCAAGTAAAACCGGAGCATAGCGATGCCTATGGGTTGCATTCAGCCAAATTACTCCCGAATAACACGCTATATTCAATCCCCAAAGTATAAACATCCAACCGGGAAACCTTAAGCCAACCGCCGTGAATAAAATATAGTAGATGACTGTGAATATGCTCGTAACGAATACCACCGCATTTGTCGCGACGATATACCTCGGTTCTTCGCCTGGAACAACTCCGATGTTCAGAAGGTTTCGCCAAACAGCTGTTGCGCGCTTGCAGAACTTAGTTATCAATCCGATCCATTTCATTGGCCTTATACTTCGGCCAACTCTAAGATTCCATATTTTTCTTTTACCTTGTTGATCCTTGACTCCATTTCCTTCCAAAGCGTTTCTTTTTGTGGATGGAATGTCGCAAATACACCTTGGCGGATTAAGTCGACAATCTCATCCAAGCTGAAGTCCAAAAATCTCCAGAGTTTAAAATATTCGTATGTTAAATTTACATTAAATATCTCTGGGTCATCTGTGTTGATACAAAGCGGGAGCCCTTGATCATAATAGTACCGAACCGGATGGTTCTGTTCTTTTCTTACATACTTCCCGGTGAACACGTTAGACGTCACACAAATCTCGATCGGTATTTTATTTTCCCGCAGATAGTTTACCAACTCGGGATCTTGGATGGCAGAAGTTCCGTGTCCGATTCTTTCTGCCTTGCAAAGTTCCACGGCTTCCCAGATTGCCCAAGGTCCGTCATCTTCGCCAGAATGCGCGACTACTCTCAAGCCCGCTTCTCTTGCTTTTCGGAAAACATCCGCGTAATCGCGGGCAGGCCCCATCAACTCTGCGCCGCCTAATCCGATTCCGATCACTTCCTTGTGTTTTAGTTTAAGTACGCGATTTAGATTGTTCATCGCATTTTCCGGACCGAAGGATCTCGATACATCGACTAGGATTCTGATTTCAATTCCATCCTTAGCTTTTTCTTCACGGATTCTCTCCACGAGATGATCCACCATCTCTTCAAAATCCAATCCATTTTGGATGAATTTGGAAGGAGCAAAGAAAACTTCTGAATATAGAATATTGTTCGTTCTCATGTATTCCGCAAGGCTTGCGACGAAATACGAAAAGTCATCTGATCCTTTTACTAGACTTTGTATGAAGAAGAATAGTTGGATAAAACCATTCAAATCTTTGAAATTGAATTTAGCTTCGAATTCCTCATCCGAAAGACTGATCCCATTTTTGACCATTAACTGTTTCATGGTCGCTTTGTTTACACAGGCCTCTAGGTGCAGGTGAATTTCCGTCTTGGGAAGTTCGCGAATGAAGCTGATCACATCTTGGTCCTGCAATTTTTGCCGACTAAGATCGGCAGGTTCTAAGAGCGCAGAACCGGTGGATTTTCCGGCCTCGTGTGCCTCGGAATCTCCCAAAAGCCAAGAAGGCGGCGATTCGATTTCTAACTCGAGCAATCGAATTCGTTCGTTTAATAGATTATTTATCTGCTTATCAAAGGAAATTTGAAGTGAAGAAGAATACGGTCTGTCAGCCGGCAGTCGGCTTTTCAACCGATTCAGTTCACTGACGTCACGATCGAGAATTCGAATTCTCTCCAAAATTTCGGTGAAAGTCAAACCCACGGGAGCAGGATAGAGAAATCCTTTCCGGATTTCAATTCCTAAAAAGAAAGTTCCGATTTTCCCCTCATCTTTTCTGAAATTCTTCCGATCCTTGAAAGAGATTCGGAGGATTTTGTCGCATGATTACCGCGAGAAAGACGTTCCTACCTTTTGCACTTCCACTGATTTCAGAAAAAGCGATTGAGGAAGTGGTCTCGGTCCTTAGATCCGGTTGGATCACCTCTGGGCCAAAGGTCAAGGAGTTCGAACAGGAATTCGCGGCCTACACAGGTGCAAAATACGCCATCGCATTAAATTCCGCGACCGCCGGTTTGCATCTAGCTCTTGAATCGATCGGGCTCTGCTCCGAGGATGCTGTCTTTGTACCCGCTGTCACTTTTACGGCGACCGCCGAGGTCGTTTGCTATTTTGGCGCAGAACCGATTCTTACTGATGTCGATCCGACCTCGAATCTAATGACCGCAGAAACATTAAGATCCGCGATCCAGAGAGAGTGCGTATACGCAAAAGGAAATCTGATTCATAAACTTACCGGAAAAACCGTCCGTGCGTTCACGCCGGTTCACCTTGCAGGCGCTATGTGCGATATGGATTCGTTAAATGAAATCGCAAAAGAATTTCATTTATACGTTATTGAAGATTCGGCTCATGCTTTCCCTGCAACCTTAAACGGAAAGAAAGTAGGAACTCACGGAGACTTTACTGTCTTCAGCTTTTATGCGACCAAGGGAATCACGACCGGTGAAGGCGGAATGGTGACGACCAAACACTCTCACTTTGCGGAAAGGATGAGACTGATGAGATTACACGGAGTCAACCGCGAAACCTATGATCGTCCTGGCTGGTATTATGAAGTAGTTTCCCCCGGCTTCAAATATAATATGACCGATATTGCTGCGGCAATTGGAATCGTACAGCTCTCCGAAGCCGAAGAACTTTGGAAAAGAAGAAAGTGGATTGCGGAGAGATATCTTGCTGAATTCTCTGACCTTCCATTTCTGCATCTCCCTTCGCCGATGAAAAATGGTGAGCACTCCTGGCATTTATTTCGAGTAGAAGTGGATAGAGTCACAGACAAGATCGACCGCGACATCCTTTGTGCTGAATTAAAAAAAAGGAATATTGGAACTAGCCTCCACTTTATTCCTCTATACGAACATCCTTTCTATCAAAGATTTGGAATGGATAAAAAGAACTTTCCAAACTCAAATGCAATGTATAGACGCACACTTTCCCTTCCACTCTTTCCCGGAATGTCCGATTCTGACGTTGACGATGTTATCGCCGCTGTCTCCGATATTTTCGAAAACCTATAAAGCGTCCTGAAAAATTACTCAAGAGGGGGTTTTGTTGATCAGGACCCAATAAAACCCTAGCTCGGCAACAGCTTTGGAAAAATGATCGAATTCGACTGGTTTGATCACGTAGCTATTTGCTCCCAGTGAATAACATTTTTGCAAATCAGAATCGTCGTTAGACGAAGTAAGCACGACCACTGAAATCGATTTAGTTCGGTCGTCCGATTTTAGCTTCTGTAACACTTCGGGACCGTTAATCCGAGGAAGATTTAGGTCCAGCAACACAACTTTCGGCAAAGAATTGACGTTTCGATCGGAGTAATTACCCTCGGCAAACAAAAAATCCAAAGCCTCTACTCCATCTTTAACGTGATGAATTTTATTCGCAGTATTATACTTTTTTAATGTTCTTATAGTGAGCTCGGCGTCCCAAGGATCATCTTCTACCAATAGTATTTCTACGTCATTCAGTTGCATCGGAAATATCCTCGTGAGCAGGAAGAGAAAAATAAAATGTGGCTCCATCGTCCACCTTGGCATCAGCCCAGACCTTCCCTCCGTGCCTCCTGACGATAGTATCCACCAAAGCCAAGCCTACCCCTGTGCCTTCAAAACGTTCGCTTCCATGCAGTCTTTGAAATACCCCAAACAGTTTGTCAGCGTATTTCATATCAAAACCCACTCCATTGTCCTTTACATAGTAAATAGGCTCGTCGTCTCCGATTCTACTTCCGACTTCAATGATCGTCTTCGGTTTCATACTCGAGTATTTGAGTGCATTTGACAGAAGATTTGTCCAGACTTGCTGTATCATTGCTCGATCTGCCTTGGCCAATGGAAGAGGTTCCATCCTTAGTTCTATCTCCCTGCCACCTTGCTGTCCGTGCAATTCATCGAATACGTTTCGAACGATTGCCGACATATCGATATCGCTTTTTGATATTGGATTTCTGCCGAGTCTAGAGAAAGTCAAAATGTCATCGATCAATCTGCTCATTTTGAAGGCGCCGCTCTTAATGATTTCGATTAAACGACCTGCCTCTGGATCCAGCTTATCTCCGTAGTCTTCGAATAGTATTTCCGAATAACCTATAATCGCCCGTAAGGGAGCCCTTAGATCATGCGAGACTGAATACGAAAATGCATCTAACCCTTTGTTGAGCGCGGCTAGTTCTTCCGTTCTTTTCTCAAGTTCCCTAGTCCATTTCTGCCTCATTTGCGAGAGTTCAATGTGTGTCTTGACCCGGGCGATCAACTCCCTTGCCGAAAAGGGCTTCAACACATAATCGTCTGCGCCGGCTTGCAGACCTTCGATCGCCGATTCTCCTCCCGCTCTCGCTGACAATAAGATAAGCGGAACATCCATCGTATGTGTATCGTTTCGTACTGCTCGTAGGAGTCCAAATCCATCCAACCTGGGCATCATCACATCGCTAATAATTAAATCAGGTTTTTTTAATAGAATCGATTCCAGAGCGGCATAACCATCAGGAACCGCATCCACTTCATAAATCTTATCTAATAAGCTCGTTATGTATTCCCGAAGATCCGCATTATCATCGGCGACTAGAATACGTAACTTTTTATCCTGTGCTTTCAAGGGCACGCTATCTATCCCGTTGACCTCATGATGCTCGCTTGTCGACGTAGACCATCTCAGAGCCTCCTCCACAAACTGGGTAATTCGTCTTCCTTTCGAATCAGAATGGCTTTTATTTCGTACATTTTCTTTTGGAAGATGTGCAAATCCTCTAGGAATAGAAATCGTAAACGTCGTTCCCTCGTTCACTTTGCTAGTTGCCTCTATAGTTCCTCCATGCAATTTTACAAGTTCATTAACTAACGCCAAGCCTATGCCTGATCCTTCGTGAGTTCTGGACTTGGCTCCGTGAATCCTGTGAAATCTTTCGAACAAATGGGGTAATTCTTCTGCAGGAATTCCCACGCCAGAATCCTTAACCTGGAGAACTGCGTGATTTCCTTTTAATGAAAGAGAAACTCCAATGGAGCCTTCGAAAGTGAATTTGAGCGCATTGGACAAAAGATTCAAGACGATCTTTTCCCACATATCATGATCTATGTAAATTTGTTCCGAAAGCTGAGGACAATCCAGCTCCAACTTGATTCCAGCTTGTTCTATAGCCGATCTAAATGCGCTGGCAAGATCACTTGTAAGCATCGCCAAATCGGTTGCTTGATAGGAAGCGTCAACCCTTCCCGCTTCGATTCTTGAGAAATCCAAAAGTGAATTCACTAGTTTCATCAATCTAAGAGCGTTTCGATAGACCATATGCAATAAATCCGAACTTAAAGTTCTATCGTGTGATCCAAGTGCATCTTCGATGGGCCCGAGCATCAGTGTGAGCGGGGTTCTGAATTCGTGACTGACATTACTAAAGAATGCGGTCTTTGCCTGATCGATCTCGGACAATTTCTCCGCTCTCAGTTTTTCCTGCGCGTAAGCATCCGCTGCAGAAAGTAAGCGGGACACATTTTGAGCGACTAACTTTAAGAAGTCGAAATAGTTATCATCTAACTCTCTTCTTGGGCTGACTCCGAGAATCAAAAACCCAAAAGGTTTTTTCTGATTCGTATTTTCAATCGGTATTACTACAGCAGTATTAGAAGGTTCGGGCCAAGGTCCACCGGGAAGAGGACCGAATTGCTGATTCAGATTTTTTATAACTAGTGAATCTTTAGAATCATAAGCCTCTCGTAAATTCCAAACCTTATCTCTATTTAGATCGATCGACTTGGGAGAAGCCGCGGTTCCGGAAGAAATTCCAGAAACTCCACATAGGTGCGCTTCCTTGGAACTTTCATCCAATAAATATAATATGGAAAATGGTGTGTCCGTCGAATGCTGGCTAAGTAAGTCGACTATAGAATTGCAAATATCGGACAACCTCTGGGAAGTATCCAGCGCACCTAATCCGCGTAAAACGACTAATCTACGCTGGGCAATAATCTGAGAAGTTACTTCGGCGACAGTTTCGAATATTCCACCGACATCCCCGCTTTCGTCGCGAACCGGAGTATACGAAAAAGTAAAATAAGCTTCTTCTAGATATCCGTTTCGTTCGACTGAAAATTGTGAATCCTCTACCCAAACTGCCTCGCCGCTTGAAAAAACGTTTACCATCATCGGGCTGATCAGGTCCCAAATTTCCGACCAGCAATCCGAGGCTTTCTGTCCCAAGGCCTTGGGATGCTTTTCACCCAAAATAATTCTATAACCGTCATTATAAACTTGTGCCCTATGCTCCCCCCAAAATATTACAGCGGGAAACTTGGAATCTAAACACAGCTCAACTAACGTGCGTAAGCTTTGTGGCCATGATTCGCGGCGTCCAAGGGGAGTTTTAGACCAGTCCATCTCCTTTACTAAGTCCCGCATCTTTTCTAAGCTAGGCAAAGGTTTAGGATCAGCCACCCGAGCTTTATCCGAGATTTTCAGTTCCTCTTTCATACGGCCACCTGCATATCCCAGAAAAGCTACACTAATAACACATAAATGACAACTTTTTCCTCGAAGAAGGCTTAAAAAACCGAATGGACTGGCACAGTTTTGGAGCCAGCCCTTTGAAAGCCAGACTTGCTCAGAGGTGCCGGAACCTTAGAAATTAATTACTTAACGACTATATCAGAGAATCTTGATTTTCTTTTTAGCTAGGTAAAGAGCACTAACGCAGAGATGGATCAGTTTTTTCGAATTTAGACCGCAGACTATTCGGAAATTTTGCACCAGGTTTTACTTGCATAATCTCCTGAGAAATATAAGATTTTAGTAGAAAGTGGGCAATTCCTTGGCGCCAAACCCGCGACCTTAAGGAGAATTTGGATAGGAATTGGGAATTTTTTTTGAGGGTTCGTTTCAGATGAAATTTTTCAATTTTATCTATAATTTATTTCGAAACCCAGACAAAGGTCCGCGGCTTAAAAATTCAAACTTTCTTACTAAACTTAATTTAGTTTCGAACATGGATGAGGGACATAGTGAATATTCTAAGTTAGAGCTTCCGTTAAAGCAACTTTTCTATATTATCGAGAAGCTTTCCTTCGGACAACCGCTCAATGAAATCCTGCTGACGATTATCACTGCAATCGAAGAATACAAGCCGGATCTACGAGCGAGCGTCCTTATACTCGACACTGATGGAAAAACTCTGAGACACGGAGCGGCGCCTCGACTGCCTGTCGAATACAACTTGATGGTAGACGGACTCCAGATCGGACCTTCAGCTGGATCTTGCGGAACAGCGGTTTATAGAAAGGAACTTGTTATCGTACAGGATATACAGACGGATCCACTTTGGAGCGACTATGTCGAAATCGCCAAACGCTTTCAACTCGGTGCTTGTTGGTCTCATCCGATCATATCTTCTACTGGGCAAGTTTTAGGCACATTCGCACTCTACTATTCTCAACCGAAGAAACCAACAGAACCAGAATTAATGTTAATCAATTCCTGCGCTTACATCGTTGGAGTTGCAATCGAAAGAAAGCGTAGCGAAGATTCTAGAAATCAGAGTGAAGCAAAATATAGAACTCTGGTGGAACAAGCATCCGATGCAATCTTTCTTATCACGGACGATAATTCTATTGCAGAAGTTAATCTGAGCGGAAGCAAGCTTCTCGGTTATAAAAAAGAGGAACTGTTAGGAAGAAAGTTCTCCGAGCTCTTCTCTTCAGAAAATGCGGAACAACCTGCGATTGAGATGAGTGCGATCTATATTGGGAAGTCCGATTTGTTTGAAAGAAGTTTGATAACAAAAGACTCTCGTATCTTTCCCGCGGAAATCAGTGTCAGTTTTATAAAATTGAACGACCAAACTTACCTGCAAGCAATGGTGCGAGATATCTCTGAACGCAAAAAAGCAGAGCTCGAAATCGTACGATTGAATCAGACTCTTGAAAAGAAAGTCGAAGAAAGAACAAAAGAATTGGAAGCTGCTAACAGAATCCTGAGTACCACCAATGAGAATTTGGTGAAAGCTCTGGAGGACTTGCAAAATCTTCAAGCTCAGATGATGCAGGCCGAGAAGATGGTAGCCCTAGGACAGCTTATATCAGGAATTGCTCATGAAGTAAATACTCCACTTGGCGCGATTCTAGCTTCTAACGAAAATATCGTTTCGCTTAAAGAAAGGAACCTCCTATCTCTACTGGAACAATTTACAAAATTCGACGAATGTGATCGAAAGCTTTGGTCCAATTTTTTTGAACATGGGGCACGAATCCCGAGCTTTGCAAACTATTCCGAGAACAAGCGAAAACGAAAAGAAATCCAAGCAATCTTTGAGCAAAAAGAGTATAAGGACAAAAAAGCCCTCGTAGAAAACCTAATAGACCTGGATCTGCCGATTCAGGATGTAAATTCAGTTTTGGAAAAGAAATCGGTCTCAGATGTGGAAAGGATTGTGCAAAATGCGATCGAATTCTCCGGGATATTTCGGTCTAGCCTGATCATCCAGGAGGCTACCCTTAAAGCAAAAAGAGTTATATCAGCGCTAAAGACATACATTCACCAAGATAGAACCAATGAACCTACTGTGGTGAACATTCCCGAGCAGATCGATACTGTATTAACACTTTATTATAATAGTTCAAAGGAACACGTAAACTTTGTCCAAAATTTCGATCCAGATTCTAAAGTTTGGGGAGTCGCAGACCAACTCTCTCAAATTTGGACAAATTTGATTTCGAACTCCTTACAAGCGATGGATTTCAAAGGAACTGTCACGATCCATACGATCCGACAAGGAGATTCTTTAGTGGTCGAAATCGGAGACAACGGCCCCGGCATCCCGAAAGAAATCCAATCTCAAATCTTTGAGCCTTTTTTTACCACGAAGGAAAGCGGTATGGGCAGCGGTTTGGGACTTAGTATATGCAAAAAGATCGCAGAGGAAAACGGGGGATCGATCAACTTCACCAGCTCTCCCAAAGAAACCAAATTTTCAGTCAAATTACCTTACGCTAACCATCGAAAGTAATTTTCTAAGGCTCCTTAATATTCGAATGAAAGCAGAGAATGTATATTCTAAATTCAGAATATACAAATTCTTAATTTGCAAAAAAAGTGTAGAACAAGAATACCTTAGAAAACAGAACTAGGATACCTGATTCCAGCTCCGATGCCTCTTCGGCTTTATCAAAATCAGTCAATGCAAGAATCCATTCCTCTGCCTCTTCGGCGATCTCAGAATCTTCGAATTTTACAAGGTCGATTTTTTTGTAGCCCGCCTTAGGAATCTCTACACCACAGGTTTCACAAAGATCTTCTAGAATTTCCAGGGATTCTTCGCGAACGATGGTCGAAAATTCCCCCATCTCCTTGGTTTCCATTAAGACGGATTCTCCAAGTTGAAGGATCTCCTCCATTACCCCTTCGCTTCCTTCTTCTTCAGCAGTATCTCTCCAGTTTCGTAAAGATTCTAATAGTGAATCTGTTAGTTCCAAAATCAATTCGGAGATATCCGTTTTTTCCTTTTCGTTTAACGGTTCCGGAAATCCGCGTAACCAAGATTCTTGGACAGCGCTGAGCGCGCCTTCTCCGCTTCCTAAAAAGCGTAAAATTAGAAAGACAAGAGCCCAAGGATTCTCAGGGTGTTTTTTTTCGTTGCAGAACTTTTGAATTGCGCGGAATTCCTTCAAAGAAAATGGCATAGACTTACAAACTAAGAATTAGGAGTCGATTCGACAAGCAGATTGCTTTAGTAAATTCCTTTCATTTTTTTCATAACTAAAAGATTCTATAATTATGGAAAAACTGAAAGTAGCCTTGGTACAATTGAGCAGTGGCCACGATTTAGAATCCAACTTAAATGAAGCGGAAGCCTGGATCAGGAAGGCCGCTTTGCAAGGCAGCCTTCTGGTCGCACTACCTGAGAACTTCTCTTTTTTCGGGCCGGAACATCAAAAAATAGAAAGCGCCGATCTAATCTGCCAATCAACGCGCAGTTTTCTATCCAGGTTATCTGGCGAATTGCGGATTCACCTATTGGGAGGAGGATATCCCACGCCGAACGGACAAGGAAAAGTATTCAATACTGCTTCCATGTATGGCCCGGACGGTTCTGAAATATTCAGATATTATAAAATTCACTTATTCGATACGAATCCTGGAGACGGCATTTCTTACCGCGAATCTTCCACTGTAATCCCCGGGGAACAACTACCTCCCTTATACAATTCTCCTTGGGGACCAATCTCTACCGTGATCTGTTATGATCTTAGGTTTCCGGAAATTTTCAGAGCTTTAGCAAAAAAAGGAGCTGATTTTATTTTTGTGCCCTCCGCATTCACAAGGCTGACTGGAAAAGCGCATTGGGAAGTATTGCTCAGAGCTAGAGCGATCGAGAACTCCTGCTTCATTTTGGCTCCCGCACAAACTGGTGAAAATATACGAGGAAGAGAAACATTCGGGCATTCAATGATCGTTTCCCCCTGGGGAGAAATAATCGCAGAAGCAGGAACTGAGAAAGGACTTATCGTTGCTGATTTAGATTTAGCAGGATTAAAAAGCGCCCGCTCCAAGCTGCCTTCACTAAAACATAGACGTTTCATCGCGGAATGGGAGACAAACTAAAACACCGGCTTAATAAGCTTAATGATTTATTAAAATTTTTGAATATTAAGGTTCGAACCAGATCTCTAAAACGTACCCGTCGGGATCGGCAACATATGCATAAGGACACCCGGGTGCAAATTCACCTTGCTCTAAAATACGTCCACCTGCCGGTTCAACTTGAGCGACCACAGGTTCAAAATCCCGAGGATCAATAAGCCTAAATCCTATGTGTTCCAATCCCCCCATTGTTCCGGATTGGGAATCTCCTTGCAAAAGATCTATGACATCCTTTGCGCCCGGAGTCCTAAATTCAATTCTGTCACTAGTGCTGTAAACTTCTTCAACTCCAAAAAGGCTATGGTAGAAGTGAAACGATTTTCTGAGGTCCTTTACGTTCATAGCCAGATGGGTTAGCCCGTACGTCTTGACCATGATTGAATATTCGCTTTTAATAATGCTTTAGTCAAGTAAATGGCATCAAATAATCCAAAATAATTTCTTGTCCTAATTCACCTCTTAGCATAAACCTTGCAATTTATGATACTGCATCCTTGGCATGAAGCCAGCACCGGGACGAATCCCCCTCACGAAGTAAACGCCCTCGTCGAAATTCCTTCGGGGAGCAAGGCAAAGTTCGAAGTAGATAAGGAGTCAGGACTAATCAAATTGGATCGGGTTCTATTCGCGTCAGCACATTACCCGGCTCATTACGGATTTATTCCACAGACCCTTGGAGATGACAAAGACCCACTCGATATTTTGGTTTTGTGCTCTGAGGATGTTCCTCCATTGTGCCTTGTACCTTCTCGAGTAATAGGCGTTATGCGTATGATCGATCGTGGAGAAGGTGATGAAAAAATCCTAGCAGTGGCCTCGGGAGACAGAAGTTTCGATGGAATCGATCACGTCTCCCAGCTCCCTACTTCTTTTAGAGCAGAACTCACACACTTTTTTTCCGTCTATAAACAATTGGAAAAGAAAGAAGTGCGAGTCGAAGAGCCGGAAGGACCGGATGTTGCAAAAAGTCTAATCCTTAGAGCAATGTCTTTCTATAAGGAAAAATTTCCTAAGTAACTCAGGCAAATCCGGTCCTAGCCAAAGCCTCTTTAGTCAATCGAATCTCTCATTTGCGTAGCAAAAGAAAGACTTTCATCGATCTCTGCTTTTTCTACTACAGGATCGTTAGAAGCGCCAAGTGATTGAGAAAAATCGGTAGTTAAACTTGGCAGAGAAATCTCGGGAAAATCTTTTTTAGATCCATATAATATTCCGCCCAATACTGAATGTAAGAAAATCATGATTTAGTCCCTCTAATTTTTATTTTCTTTTTGGATATTTATTATCTTAACTGAAAACCTTGACGCTTTGACTTTTTGTATTTGCAATTCTACTTACTATTCCAACTTAAACTTTAAGAAACTAGTCCTTCGTTTAACAACTTCTCATAATATTTTCCCCAATGCGGACGAGAACCGTCGATGTCTGTAAAATCATACTTCTCCGATAATTTCCAAGTACTCAGAGCTTGGCCGTTCAGACCCTTGACTTCCGGATCACCAGCAAGACAGGCTACGGCCCTGCCGATATACATCGGGGTCTCTGATTGTAAAAAATGCGGATCCTGTTTTGCGGCATCTCTCCAATTCGATTCCTTTACTTTGAAATAGTCCAACATCGCTTCGGAACGCAAAAAACCAGGAGTCAATGCAAGAACCGTAACCCCGTAAGGTTTTAGTTCCGATGCAAAACATTCTGCCAAATGAATGAGAGAGGACTTTACTAAACTATAATATACGTTTCCTCTAAAACGATAATCCGTTCCGTCGGTAATTTCGATTAATAAGCCGGTTCGGTTTTGGACAAAGAAAGGGAGCGCGAAACGACTTGTAACAAGATGCGAGTCGATGCAATTTCGAACCGCCTTCAGTCCATTGTGCAAATCATGTTCCCAAAACTTTTTTCCCCAGTCTATTAAATGTTCCCCTCCCCAAATGTCGTTTATTAGAACATCCAACCTTCCGGATTGTTCCCCCCGAATTTTCTCAAATAATTCTTTCACTTCGTATTCGTTGGTATGATCGACCCTGACAGGTATTCCTTTTCCTCCGGATCTGGTAACCAATTCGGCAGTTTCCTCTATAGTCTCCGGTCGGTTTAGATCGGACCGACCTTTCGCGGAACTCCTACCTGTCACATAGACCGTAGCTCCTTTCTCACCTAACGCGATCGATATGCCTCTCCCAGCACCTCTCGTCCCACCGGCTACAAGCGCAACTTTTCCCAATAGAGCACCGTCTTTCATAGCAAACATATTATTCTAAATACATGCCAAAACCTGTCATATTTATAAAATTCTTGTATAGATGATTCTTTTTTTGAAGATTTAGATTTTGTCCTCTCTGTGCTGAAATTACAAAAACTGGTTGTTGTTCCTAGTGTTAATGACTACAAAGTTTTTAGCTTTTGCATTCTCGAAAAATTCATGAGAGCTGATAGATTGATTTCCATTCTTCTTCACTTGCAAGCAAAGGGGAGAACAACTTCAAAAGAGTTATCTAAGAAACTCGGAGTCTCCATTCGGACGATTCATAGAGATATGGATGCACTGAGTGTATCTGGAGTTCCGGTATACGCCGAGAGAGGATTAACTGGAGGCTGGACACTTGCGGAGGGATACAGGACAAATCTCACCGGAATGAAAAAGGAAGAAGTCATTTCCTTGCTAGTTCTCAACTCTACTCGAATCATAGACGACCTTGGCAAAAAAAAGGATTTCGAGTCCGCATTCACCAAACTTTTAGCAGCACTTCCACCTGCTTTTCGTAAAGATGCCGAGGTTGCTCGTCAAAGAATCTTAATCGATAGCACAGGCTGGATGCAAGCTCAGGAAGATCTTCCTTCTCTCAAAATTCTACAGGATGCGATCTGGGAAGACAGAAAGTTGAAAATCATTTATGAAAAGGATGAGCAGAGGCGAGAGAGAGAAATAGAACCTCTCGGTTTGGTGGCAAAAGAATTGACTTGGTATTTGGTCGCTAGATCCGCCAAGGAGTATAGAACCTTTCGAGTCTCTAGGATCAAGTCAGCCGTCATTCTTTCTTCCAGATTTGAAAGACCAAAGAAATTCGAGCTAACCTCGTATTGGGAGAATTGGCTCAAAGACTTTCGGACAAGAATTCCGAGTTATCCGGTGACGATTTTATGCAGAGAACAAGCTTTTGCAAAAATCAAGTTTGTTCCATATATTAAAATATTAAAATCATCTGATGTGTCCGAAGGTTGGATAAAAGCAGAAGTCGATCTAGAAACCAAGGAGTGGGCATTGCGATCTTTGCTCATGTTGAGCTCGAACGCAATTATCCTGGAACCGAAAGAATTGAAGGATATCCTCATCGAGAAAGTAAACGAGATCCAAAATCTTTATTCATTGAATTTGGAATCGCTTACTAAATCTCGGGGCAACCGAGATCATAGGTAAAGACAGACCCCTTGGGATCAATTTTCTAATTCTTCTTCTCCTTCTTCTAAGCCTAAATAGAATAAAGTCCAAAGAGTATCGAAAAGTATCTGCATTAAAGAAACGAATCGGTCTTCCGGATCTTCCATTTCCTTATACTCTTCTAGTAGAAAACCCACGAGCGGTTCTAGGATATCCCTTTCTTCCTCGTTTGGAATCTTGTCCAAGGTAGCGACGCTAAAGGTTTCTTCGATCGGGATATCGTAAAGACTTAGTCTTGCATGCAAAATTCTAATGGTCACATTCAACAAATCACTGTCGTTCATTGTCTCAAGGCCCTGATCAGCGAGGCCGCCAAGAATTCCGTTAATAATTTCGTCTGTTAAAGTTTCGCATAGTTCTTCGTTCTCTTCGTTATAAGCTTCCGAAATAGAAACTAACACCGACGTGGCGAGAGAAAGGTAATGGGAAAGCGCCAGATCAAAATTGTTTTCTTCACCCTCGGTCAGTTCCCGAATGAAACCCGAATCCAAATCATCATAGAAAGATTCTGGATCATCCGCTTCGGTCGCAACTGAAGCAAATGTCCTTACGAGCAACCAAAAAGGCGATTTCTCGTGCCCGACTTTTTTGATCTCACGAACATAATCAGAGACCGCGAGTCTCCATGCTTCCGAAGAAAATTGAGCTAATTCCATATTCTACAGAAACTACTCTTTCTACAGCCAGAGTCGAGTCGGAATTCATTTTGGAGAATAGAAACTCTGAAAACTTGATCCCCTACTTTTGCAAAAACTCGTCGTCATAATTTCTCAAGTATGAGATTTATCGTCCTGGGAATGGTGGAATAGTTAGATGCAAGAGATTTACAGTTCGTTCAACGACCCTAGATTCAGGCAAAATACTGAGTCCGGACATTACGAGAGTTGGTTTATTCGCGCAAACCATCCAGCTCTACCTCAAGCATTCTGGATTCGTTATACAATTTTTTGCCCAAAGAATAGGCCAAAAGATGCGATCGGCGAGCTGTGGGCGATTTATTTTGATGGAAAGTCCGGCCAGCATACGGCTGCTAAATCCGAATTTCCAATTCAAGAATGCGAGTTTCGCTCCAGGCCTCTTTTTGCTCGGATTGGCAACTCTAGCATGACCGAATCAGAAGTGATCGGTAACTCCCAAGCAAGACCCGGATCTCCAAAATTCGAATGGAATTTAAAGATAGAGGGTGGAGGCAAACCCCTCCTACTCTTTCCAGAAAACTTGTACGAAGGAGGATTTCCAAAAGCGAAAGTCTTAGTAGGAAGTCCTTCGAGCAGATTTACAGGCAGAATTTCGGTCGATGGGACTGAAATTTCTATCCTGAACTGGCAAGGAAGTCAGAACCACAATTGGGGCCCCAAGCATACAGACCAGTACGCGTGGGGACAAGTCGCCGGATTTGATAGTGATTCGGGTGCGTTCTTGGAGCTAGCAACCGCGCAAATTAAAATCGGTCCTTTTTGGACACCACCTCTTACTCCGATCGTATTTCGATTTAAAGAAAAAGAATATCGATTAAACAAAATTATAGAGTGTTTTGGAAGAGCTGACTATCATTATTTCGAATGGAATTTCAAAGCCAGTACTCCAGATATACTCATCGAAGGAAAAATTCATGCGAATCCATCTGATTTCGTATGCTTAAAATATAATAATCCTCCTGGCGGATGGAAATATTGTTTAAACACAAAAATTGCTCGATCTGAAATTTTAGTTACTTTGAAAGGAGAAACTTCTCCTCAAAGATTGGTTTCGAAGAACTCTGCTGCGTTCGAGATACTTACTTCAGATTCAAAGCACGGATTAATTCCAGCGGTTTAGTATTTTCTGAAAAATCATTTTCGCTGGACAAAACGGGTCTTCTTGGTTTCGATTAATTCCTTATCACAAAAAACCGGGCGATCCATGGTTAACTTTTTTAGAAAATATTTCATTTATTCAATTTTCCCCTTTTTGCTACTTTGCCTTGCAAGCTGTAGACCCAGTTCTTCCGGAAAACTTACAATCGCAGTCGCTGCAAACCTGCAACATACGATCATAGAGATTGAAAAAGAATTCGAGGCAGAGACAAAAATTCCAGTAGATGTCGTTCTGGGATCATCAGGAAAGCTTACCACTCAAATTAAAGAGGGCGCTCCCTATGATGTATTTATTTCCGCGGATATGAATTATCCGGAAAATCTTTTTAAATCAGGATGGAGTGATGCCCCACCTAAACCCTATGCGAGAGGCCTACTCGTTCTGTGGAGCAGGAAAGCGGATTTAAGCAAACAGGACGATTTGAATCTCCTCCTATCTCCGAATATCAAGAAAATAGCAATTGCGAATCCGGAAACTGCTCCTTATGGGAAAGCTGCAGTAGAAGCACTTAAAGAATTAAAAATTTACGATAAAGTAAAACATAAACTTGTGTTCGGCGAAAGCATTTCGCAGACGAACCAGTTCATCATTTCCCAAGCCGCTGATCTTGGAATTACTTCCAAGTCCACTGTGATCGCAGAAGAACTTAGAGGAAAGGAAATGTGGATAGACATTGATCCTGCTTTATATAATGCGATCACTCAAGGAATGATTATCTTGAAACACGGAAAGGAATCTCACCCGGAGGAATCCAGGAAATTCTACGATTTTATTGCTTCGGAAAAATCAAAAGCTATCTTCTTAAAGTACGGCTATCTGTTGGAATAGTTATGAACCGAATCGAGGGAGAGATTATCGAAATCCAAACGGAAGGTCAACTTTCTCTCGTGAAAGTTCAATCCGTTCCTTTTCCAGATGATATCTTTGTCTCAATCGTAATCGATACTTCAGACACTTCAAAATACTTATGGAAGGGAAACCGAGTAGAGATATTGTTTAAAGAAACGGAAGTAATACTCGCACTTTCCAAACCGGATAATGTCAGCGTACAAAACCAATTTGATTGCCGTATTAAGTCCTTGGAAAAAGGAAAGTTATTAAGCAAAGTAAACTTGGACTATTACGGATTCGAACTTCAATCCATAATAACAACTGCAGCGGTAAACCGTTTACAGCTAAAAGAAGGTATGATTCTCGCTGCCTTGGTAAAAACGAACGAAGTAAGCCTAGGAATTTTGTAGAACCTATATACTATTTTACGAGAACCTTTCTCTACTCAACAGCTTCTGCATTATAAAAAGATGATTGATCTGAATCCGATATTTCTGACCCTAAAACTAGCCTTGGTCACAACGACTATTTTGTTCTTTGTCTCTATACCTCTCGCAAACTGGCTCGCTTTTCGAAAAACAAAATTAAAGACTTTCTTAGAAGTCTTAGTCAGTATGCCTTTGGTCCTTCCACCATCCGTTCTCGGATTCTATCTTCTACTGGCTTTCAGTCCCTCAAACGGGATTGGAAAGGTTCTGGAGGAATGGTTTGGGCTTAGACTTGCCTTTTCCTTTTCAGGATTGGTGGTCGCTTCCATAATATTCGGTCTGCCATTCATGGTGCATCCTATTCAATCCGGGCTTTCTGAATTGCCCTCGGTATTAAAGGATGCTTCTTATACTCTGGGAAAGTCAAAGACAGAAACATTGATTAGGGTCCTTTTACCGAATATTAAAACTTCTTTAATTACAGGAATTGCTCTCACTTACGCCCATACGATTGGAGAATTCGGAGTAGTGTTGATGATCGGAGGAAATATTCCGGATGAAACAAGAGTGGCTTCGATTGCAATTTATAATGAAGTCGAAACTTTACATTATCACAATGCTAATATCTACTCTTTGATCTTATTCGGACTTACTTTTTCGATATTGCTTCTGGTCTACTCTCTGAAGCATCGATTCAAACTGGCAAATTAATTTCGATTTACTATGATTCGAATCGACATCTCTAAGCTGCTGACAGAGCCCGGAAGAACAATTTCCATAGAATTGAATATTTCCTTTGAAACCGGAAAGTTCGTCTCTATCTTTGGGCCCTCAGGATCGGGAAAATCTACGATTTTAAAAATGTTAGCAGGACTCATTACGCCAGATCGCGGAGTCGTCGAAGTGAATCAGGAAAAATGGTTTGATAGCGAACAGCAAATTAACCTCAAGCCGCAAAAAAGAGATATTGCTATGGTCTTTCAGGAACCTGCGCATTTTCCAAATATGACGGTCTTAGAAAACCTTCGCTATGCTCTCCGATCATCTTCTGATATTCACTTGGTCGAAGAGATTCTCGGGATTATGGAGTTAGAAGCTTTACGAAATTCCAAACCAAACTCCCTCTCGGGAGGACAGAAACAAAGGCTTGCATTAGCTCGAGCTTTGGTACGAAAACCTAAATTACTTTTGCTAGATGAACCATTATCTGCGATCGATCATAAAATGAGATCCAGACTCCAAGATTATCTATTAGAAGTTCATAGCAAATCCCAATGCAGCACTTTACTAGTAAGTCATGAGTTATCAGAAATTTACAAAATGTCACAGCTTGTATTCAAATTGGAAGACGGTAAAATCGTGGGCATCGGAGATCCACGGAAAATTTTTACGGATTCAAAGATAAGCGGCAAGTTCCAATTTACAGGCGAAGTGCTGTCCATCGATAAAGAAGACATCGTTTACGTAGTTACTGTGTTAATCGGAAACTCCATCGTGAAGGTCATAGCCTTGGAGGAAGAAATTCAAGATCTTTCAATTGGAGACAAGGTATTGGCTTCTTCAAAAGCATTTAATCCGTTGTTAAAGAAAATATAAAGTATCTTGCCTGACATTTGTCAGTTGCGTGATCCGCCAGAACCTCGAATTTCTACTTGCCCCCTTATCCGCATTAAAAATACTGAGTCTTATCCTCATTTTCGCCGGATAATTCTAGGCTACACTGCAAATTCTGCATGAATTTGCCAATTTATGAGGATATTCAGCAGAGAAAATTTTTCTTGACATATATGAGAATGATTCTCATCTGCAGTATTAATTTGCATGGTCCCTTTGGGATCTTGGGAGTCATCCCCACAGTTCAATCATTTTCCTCGGAGTAAGCCTTCAAAAGCTGCTCCGAGGAACTTTTGAAATTTCATTTTTGGAGACGCGAAATGCGGAAAAAATCTAGACTATCAGCGCTTTGCCTAGGAGCAATCTCCGGCTTGGCATGTACGATATTGTCTTGCACACCTGAGAAAAAATCCGATGACAAGACTGTCATCGCTTTAGGACTTTTACCTTCTGCGACTAAAGCCGAAGTCGCCAATCGTTACGTTGCACTAGCATTCGAATCCTATAATAAAAGCTACCAAGATGCGCTTGCGCTTAAGAATGCTGCGGATACATTTGCGACCACTGCAACTCCTTCTGCTAGTGACTTAAATAACTTAAGAAATCTTTGGGTAAAAGCAAGAGCTTCGTACCTTACCACTGAAGCTTTTAGATTTTCTGGCGGCCCGATTGACAATACCACAGTCTTAGGTTGTGGTGCTGGAGTAAATTTTACAGGCTCCGATGAATGCGAAGGCTTGCTTAACGCATGGCCTTTGGATGAAACCGCGGTGGACAACTATATTGGGAACGGTGGAAATTCAACAACCGACTTTGCCCAAATCTTAAGCCTGAACGGAAACGGCACAATCGGCGCTGAGCAAAATCCTGAAAAGGCAATCTTAGTTGGTTGGCATCCGATCGAATATATGCTTTGGGGAACTGATTCCTCTTCTACTGGATCCGGAAATAGAAATGTTTCTGATTTTGCAAACGCAACTGCAAATGGAACAAGAAGGAAGGAGTTCCTACAAAGCATTATCTCAGCTTTGACCGGTCATTTAAAGTTGATTCGCGATAAATGGGAAATCGGATCTCCTACGAGAACTGCTTTTTTGGCTAATCCCGATCAATCCTTAGAAAAAGTATTTCAAGGAATTGGAAAGTTTATTGCTGGTGAATACGGTGGAGAACGCCTAACAGGAACTTTCGGAGGTAGCCAAGAAGAAGAACACTCTTGTTTTAGCGATACTACCAAAGCAGACTTCTATTATGACGCTCAATCTGTACTGAATGTATGGACTGGCAACTATGTACTGGGAAACCAAGCTCCTACTACCAGTGGTCCAGGTTTGTCTGCTCTCTTTGGGCCTATTGGATCTTCGGGAGTAACTTCTGAACTGATCCAAGCGAGAGATGGTTTTTGCATCAATCTTCCCGAACAGACAGCGGATCCAAGCTATACGGCAAGCTGTCCTGCCGGTTCTCTCACTGGGAGATTTGATCAGATCATCCAATCCGGAAACCCTGAGAATTCTATTTTATTAAATCTTCAATTGCTGATAGGCGAAAGAATCAAAAGAGATTTTGTGAACGCGGCAAACGCAATCGGAATATCTGTTACTGATTTCAGTCTTTAACCGAAACAACAAGCGCCTGACTTTTTCGGGCGCTTAAGAAAAGAGAAAATTATGAACTGTGATAAAACCCTAAAAGAAAACGAAAACAACGAGCTTTCAAACGATAATATTAGAAAAAAGGAAAGCTTTTTCCCGAAATCCTTTATTCCGCAAATTGCAATTTCTTGCCTTTTCATCTTGCTGGGATTTGCGGGATGCACCGAAAAACCCAACGATAACAAAGAACTTTATTTGGCTGCGCTTGCGATTTCCAATGCAGATCCAGGAGAAGCTTTTTCCGGAGGAAGAACCACAGTATTCGATGTAACTTCTACTGCCTTCGACTTTCCGGCATCAAACTTAAGAGAAGGCGCATCTATCCATTTTCAAGGTGGAAACGCATTTTTTAACCGAGATTGGGTTCCCGAAGGAAACAGTGCGTCAGCAGGTTTAGGCCCAACTTTCAATACGAACTCCTGTAGAGGATGTCATTCCAAAGATGGAAGAGGAGCTCCTCCGGCTTCTGGTTCTCTGGATAATTCTCCAGGAATTCTAATCAGACTTTCTAAGGTTTCGGCTACCAATCCTACGACTGGTGGGCCAGTCGGTCTGGATGATTATGGGCTGCAGCTAAACCATAAGAGCATTGCGGGAACTCCTGCAGAAGGCTCCGCCACACTTGGTACAAGCGGCACTATCGTAAGGACCTATGCCGACTCAAGCACAGTTACATTAAATATTCCCGATTATACATTTAGTTGGAATTTTACTGCTCCTGCTAGTTACGCATTCTCTCCTAGAACTGCACCGATGATTCCTGGTTTGGGACTTTTGGAAGCGATTCCAGAAGAAACAATTCTTTCTTGGGCAGATCCGAACGATTCCGATGGAGACGGTATTTCAGGAAAAACGAATCTAGTCTGGGATGCAAAGGCTTCCAAAAAAGTCCTCGGGCGCTTTGGCTGGAAAGCAAACGAACCGAGCCTTGCACAGCAAAACCAGGGCGCGTTTTTGGGAGATATCGGGATGACAAGTCCGTTGTTTCCTTTGGACAACTGCCCGGCTTCTCAAAGTGCTTGTATCACCGCATCCGGAGGTACTCATGAACCTGAAATCAATTCCGAAACTGCTGAGGCAGTTATTTTTTATACGAAGTTAGTAGCAGTTCCTGGAAGAAGGAATGTGAATGATGCGGACGTAATAAAAGGCAAAGAAATATTCGGAAATATCGGATGCGCGAATTGCCATAAGCCTTATGTTCAAACAGGATTTGTAGATGGATTTCCAGAATTATCTTTTCAGCATATAAAGCCGTACACGGATCTTTTACTTCACGATATGGGACCGAATTTGGCGGACAATCGACCTGATTTCCAGGCAAGCGGATCAGAATGGAGAACTCCTCCTTTATGGGGACTTGGGTTGATCCAAACAGTGAATGGTCATAACCGTTTAATGCACGACGGAAGGGCGAATGGACCTGAAGAAGCAATTCTTTGGCATGGAGGAGAAGCAGATACTGCAAGAACCAAGTTCCAAGCGCTAACCGCCGACGACCGGCAATCTATTTTAACTTTCCTGAATTCGTTGTGACAAAATGAAAGGCTATCAATCACCCAAATATCCTGTTTTTTCTTTGGCGCAGCTTTTTCTGTCTCTGCTTTGCGCGATTTCTCTTCTAACCTTCTCTTGCAAGACTAAAGGAGAAAACTCATCAGAGATCTTAGCCGCAATTTTTATTTCAGGAGCTTCGACTAGGGAGTTCCTGCAATATTCGGGGGAAAACCTTATATTGCCGACTTTTAGGGAGTTGGACCAAAAGTGCTCTGCTCTCAAAGATGCCGCAGCAAGCTATACCGCGACTCCGGGCGATTCTACCAAGTTTGCTTCTTTAAGACAATCTTGGGCAGAAGCTAGATCTATATTAAAAAAAGCAGAAGTGTTTTATTTCGGACCGGCCGATATTCCGTTTTCCTATTATACGAAAATGGATGCATACGAAAAAGGGGAATCAACTCGCCCAAAAAAAGCAAACATAGACGGAGTTTTAAGTGACTCAGTTACAATTAATGCATCCTATGTGAGATCGCAAGGCACCCTTAAAAGGGGTTTCGGAGCTCTAGAATATTTACTTTTTGATAACGGAAGTGGTTCCTCGAATTCCGGTGATGTTATAACCGCAAATTCAGGGAATTCAAGAAGGACAGATTATATACTAGCCTTGGCTCAAGTCATTCAGGAAGATGCACATTCACTCCGAAACAACTGGGAACCGAATGGCGGAAATTTTTTGGCGTCGTATGTGAACGGAACTGGAATGTTCTTATCTCCGAAAGAAGCTTTGGATACCTATGTGACCAAAGTAGGAAATCTGGTTTTAATGATCGAAGATACAAAGATTGGTTTTCCTGCAGGTCTGAGTATGAGCTCCAACGGAGCCACGAACCCAAATTTAACTGAGTCCATCTATTCTAGAACAGCATATCAGGATTTGTTGGATAATATCAAAGGACTTAGGTTGGCCTATTTTGGAAACCTAGGGGATCCGAATGCGAAATCCCTTGCTTCTTTGGTCCAATCCCAAAGCCCACAACTGAACGATAGCATTCAAACTACCTTAGACAATTTGGAAGCACAACTGACAACAAAGGTGAACGCTTCTGCAGATTTGTACGCGGAAATCAATTCCAACCCTAGCGGACTGATAAAACCGATTTGGGACAATACAAAGATTCTGAGAAACAGTACTGCAGTGGAATTACTCTCAGTTTTGGGAACTCCTGCATTGCCATCAAGCACGGACGGAGATTGAAGAATCCGAAAGTCCGGAACTTTAGTTCAAAATGTCGAAATCGATTTTTACGCTTGCCAATTGGGCCCGGCGAAGATTTGTTAATGACCATGTCAGGTTCTATTCAAGCATTATTAGCATTTACAACTTGGGCGATGTTTTTGGGATCCGCTGTGATCTTATACAGAGTGGCCCAAGTTCTTACCGGAAAAAAGAAATCCAACGAATTCCCAGCGTGGTTGCAACACGGAAGTGACTTTTACTGGAGAGTGAACAGGGCTCATCTGAACTGTTTAGAAAACCTCCCGATCTTTGCTACACTCGTATTCGTAGGAACATTTCTGAATATTACCGATTCACTCTTTGAAACCTTGGGCTGGGTAGTATTCGGCGCCAGGCTAGTGCAAAGTTCTGCCCATTTAAGTGGTGGAGGGGTTTGGCCCGTGAATGTTCGCTTTACTGGTTTCTTAGTACAGTATGTCTCTTTTGCAGGGATGCTATATATCATCTTTGATGGCAAATTGTAAAACTACTTGACCTTTTTGTAAAATAGGTTACGTTCTTTTTCTCCCATGGTCTCCAAGTTCGACTACCTTAGACGTAACCTATATGCAATGGCCGAACTGTGTTTGGAGCAAATCCTTAAGCTAGATGACGCGATCGAACAGGAGAACGCGGATCTAGCTAAGCAGATTATCGAAAGAGACGATCTGATCGATAACTTGGAAAAACAGAACGATAACCTTTCGCAAAATGCGATTTTAGAAGCAATTGCTAACCGAAATTCTTTGGGCATGGACCAAGTGGACGGAGAAGTTGTTTTAAAGAGAGATCCGCTTCGTTTTGCTCTTTCCGCAATCAGAATTACGAGAAGCCTTGAACGAATGGGAGATCAAATCGTAAACTGCGCCACCTGTTACAGACGCGGTTTGCTTCCGAAAGGTTTTTTCCGCCAGGAAGAGATCTTAGATAAAATGCTGTCTAGGGTAGTCACTTTGGTCGGAATGGCGGTAGAATCCTTGGTCGAAGAAAAGAATCGCTTCTACGGATCGGTTCACACTGTAGAAGAAGAACTTAATAATCTTTGTAATTCAGCATTTTTGAAATTCGTAATGGATCCAAGATTAGATAAGAACCAATTTGCGGATCTCTATCGAATTGTGCTCAGCATAGAGAGAGCAGGAGACTATGCAGTCAATATTGCAGAAGAATTGGTGAGGTTGAATACCGGAATGGATATTAGACACCTTTCCGATCCTGTTCAAGTTACAGAAAAAGCAAAATCAGCTTAATAGTATTCTAATATTATGACTAAGGTCTATCACTCTCTTCTAGATAGCTTTCCAGCTCTTCCTTTAGTCCCCCGGGCAGCTGTAGTCCAAAACTTTCAATTCGTTCGTTGTACTTACTAAAAGAAAATCTGTGCCGAGATGTACCCAAATAAGAACGAAGTGCATCGGAACCCCATTCTAAGATTTCTTTGATATACTCATCATTCTCCTCTAGTTTTTCACAATAAGGAATAAAGAGAGGCCTGTTTACGGGACGACCGATGGTTCTATAAAATAGTAGCCTCCTCAAAACTTCGTGATCCTTCAGATTTCCGGATTCCAAAGCTTTCTCGACCATTCTAAGATTGATGCAATCTAGGAATTCCACTTTCAAGTGCTCGTCTTTAAGTCTAACTCGAAGACTCGTTTTAATTTCCTCTGATTCATACAAGAAATTCGGACAATATTCCGGACATTCCTGGTCCTTGTGCAAATCACAATAATGTAATAAAATACAATCTACATCAGAAGAGGGCTCTACAATTCCAAAATTGATCGAACCCAAAATCTCAACTCCCGTTCGAAAGCCTTTGTCTTCGAGCTCTTTCAATGCGATTCGAAAAGCTTGCATTCTCTTCAGCGCTTCTTTCGTATCGTAATTTCGATATTTGCTTTTGAGAGCGATGTACTTTTCGATCAGGTAAGTCATGCTAAAATTTCTCTAAGATACCGGTTCATACCGATTAGAACAGATTCCGGGATTTCGTGTCCACCCGGAAATGCCAACAATTCCCCATCCCAACCGGCTTCCTTTAAGACTCCTTCTAATTTTTTTGCAGCAGGATATCCTAACACCGGGTCCATCCTTCCGTGACTCTGAAAGAATTTGTATCCTGGAGACAATTTTGCTAACCTGGACCACTCTTGTTCATGAATCAAAGTACCCGAAAGAATAAGTAGCCCCTTTGGTTTTTGCTTAGAGTGAAGCATAAGATCCGTCGCCAGCATGGCACCTTGGCTAAATCCACCTAAGATGATTTTTTCCATCGGAATTCCTAAATCTTGAATCATCTGCGCAGCTTTTTCTCTCGCGGATTCCAAGCCATTCGGATAGCGCTCCGAAAAATCTCTGTGACCACCTAACATCATCGCTTTTTGCAAAGCTTCCATATCGATTGGAAACCACGCCCTGCCAGTATAACCGGGCATAATAGGAATTTCTAAATCGCCGTCTGGAAAGAGGAAATTTGTTCCTTTTGGAACGTCGAGATAAGAATGCAAAGGAACTAAGTCATGTGCGTTGGCCCCGTATCCGTGAAAAAGAATAATTGTAGGAAGATCTGGATTCCCTTGAATAGAAACCGCTTTAAAAGGACCTATTTGTTTTAGATCATGATCAGAATACATATGTAAGCAAATTGCAAAAACCTACTTGTACTTGCAAATTGTTTCGCGAGAACTTCGCAAAAGAACGAACAGCGTTTGAATCGTTACTCCTCAAAAAGTATCGTTGAATTTTTCTTGTCGATTAGCGCACTCAATCAAATTCTAAAATAGTAGAGGAAACCGATGAGTAAACAATTCGAAGGCAAAGTCGCTTTAGTAACCGGAGCTGCGTCTCCAAGAGGACTCGGAAGAGCCATTGCTAACACAATCGCTAAAGATGGTGGCTCCGTCGTGGTAGTCGATTTGAACAAAGAGCAAATCGAACAGGCCGCTGCGGAAATCGCTAAAGAATATGGAGTAAAAACTCTTGGATTACCATGTAACGTAACGAAATTGGAAGATTGTGATTCTGTGATAAATTCAGTTAAGGAACAATTCGGAAAACTGGATTTCCTCGTAAATAACGCTGGAGTGTTAAAGGACAACTTGTTCATCCGGATGACAGAACAAGAATACGATTTCGTAATGGACGTAAACGCAAAAGGCGTTTTCCTCATGACCAAGGCAGCTTCGAAACTTTTATTAAAAGCTCCTTCAGGAAGAATCGTGAATATATCCTCGCTTTCAGGTTTAAGTGGTCAGCCAGGTCAGGCCAACTACTCTTCCTCCAAGGCGGCAGTTATCGCGCTTACAAAAGTGGCCGCGAGAGAGTTCTCTGGTAGAGGTGTGCTCGTAAACGCGGTTTGTCCTGGATACGTCCAAACAGACATGACATCTTCTCTCTCCGAAGAAGTTCAGAAAAAGTTAACAGACCCAATGTTCATTCCGTTAAAGCGCCCTGGTACACAGCAAGAAATTGCGAATGTAGTGGAGTTTTATTTATCTGACAAAGCGTCTTACATTACGGGAACTTTTTTGAGAGTGGATGGTGGAGCTGGAATTGGAATGTAACCTATCAGAAAAAGGTCATTTGAGATCTATTTTGTGATGATTATATTATGAAAGAAGCAAATTCGAACCCCACAATTATAGGAACAAAATGTCAAGACTGCGGTTTTCAGATTACAGAAAATGTTCCTCGATGCATCCAGTGCGGTTCAGAGAAGATTCAGAAAATTGAATATGAAGGGTCCGGCACAATCTATACTTACACTGTAGTTCATGTCGGATTCGGCCATATGGCGGCGCGGGCTCCTTACGTACTCGCGCTCGTAGAATTGAGAGAAGGCGTAAAGGCGCTCGGGATTCTTGAAGGATCTGCAAAAGAATCCAAAATCACTGAATCTGTATCTATAGGCTTGGAAGTTCGTTTGCAAAAGATCGATTCTGAAATCGGATATTTCTTTAGACCTGTATAAAATTCCGATTTCGTTTTAGACAATTGCGAAAGAAATTCTCAGACTTAGTTCGAAGACTCTGTTACGACAGAACTAGCGGCCTCATTTTCTATCCTAAAGCAAGAGAAGCAAATGATTCCACTAGCAAGTGCAAGGACAGCACTCATTAAAAAGGGCGCTCCGGGAAAATAAGGATCAGTTCCAGGTTTCGAAAAATAATGAAACAAATTGGTCATGAGTACAGGACCAATGATCGAAGTAATGCTCATAATTCCCGCCATTATCCCTTGTAATTCGCCTTGCTCGTTATGAGGAATATGATTCGAAACATAACCTTGCATTGCAGGAGTTGCGACAAAGCACAGAGCAAAGGGCACCAATAGAGCATACATCATCCAACCTTGTGTAGCTAGTGCAAAGAGGATGCTAATTACGACTCTAGTAAAAATACCTATATATGCCGAATTTTTTTGACCCAACTTTGGAATGATGATCCTAAGTAATCCGCCTTGAACAATAGCCATCGTTATTCCGACCACACCTAACGAGTAGCCGACCATCTCTGAATCCCAAAGAAATTTTTCCATAGTATAATAAGTCCAAGTAGATTCGGAGGATTGATTCGCCAGAAAAATAAGTGCAATAGACAGGAGCAGACCACTGATCGTCTTCGGATATTTACGAACTCGTAATATAACTCCGATCGGATTTGCTCTCTTCCAGTCGAATTTTCGACGACTTTCCTTTGGCAAAGATTCGGGTAGAATAAAATACCCATAGACCCAGTTGACCAAAGAAAGAAATGCAGCTACTAAAAAGGGAACTCTTGGCCCAAACTTGGAAAAAAGGCCTCCTATTACGGGACCGACAATAAAGCCGATTCCAAATACCGCCCCAACCAAACCAAAATTCTGGGATCTCTTTTCTGGAGGACTAATATCCGCAATGTAAGCACCAGCTGCGCTGTAGCTAGCGCCAGTGATTCCAGCGAGAATTCTACCGACAAACAACCACCAGATCGTAGGCGCTAAAGACAAAAATATATAATCAATTCCTAATCCGAATAAAGAGGCGAGAAGGACTGGCCTTCGTCCATACCTATCACTAATTCCTCCGATTATTGGGGCCCAAATAAATTGAGTAAAAGCATAGGCAAAAGTTAACCATCCACCGTACAAGGAAGCATCGCTTAGATCGCCTCCAATAAGTTGCTCTATTAGTTTAGGAACTACCGGGATAATAATCCCAAAACCGGTAAAATCGATTAATAATGTAATCAGAACGAACCAAAGCGCGGACTTCTTTTGGACAGTCATACTTCCTCAAAGCAACACTCAGGGTTTCTTTTTTGTAAAGGCAAAATTATGTAAAAGACTTAATGTACGATTCGCCTAACAGAATATTTCGATGCTTAATGCTCTAGCATCGAAAGAATTCTCTTTGCGTACTTATTTCCAGGATCTAGGTGTTCGACTCGAGAAAGAATCCTTTTGGACAGTATCGGTTTTTGTAGATGGATATAGCAAGTTGCGAGATTCAGCAGATTATTCAAAAAACCGGGTTCACGTAAGGATATTCTTTCAGAAAGTTCGATGGATTGTTTATATCTTTTCGACTTCATATGAATCTTCGAAGCAAAATACATGCTCTCTATATCTTCCGGAAATTCTTGAACCAAACTCTCGAAAATAGACAATGCCGAATCGTACTTTCTAGTTTTATAATACACTCGTGCTAATTCTTTTTGAAAGATTGGAGAAGGAAGTTCTTTTTGGCCCTCTTGATGCGCTTCCAGATATTCGCTCGCGGTCTGCCAATCCCTAGATTTGTTATATTTCATGTAGTTTTCGTCAGGAAAGTCCTCCGAAGAAATCTTTGATAATCTCACTGGATCTCTCAAATAGGAAACCTTTACAATAGTGAGGTCATCAGTCATTTCTCCAAACCGATCTAAGCTTGCCACGACTTCGGATAGCTCCCCTTTCGACTCTTGAATTCTTTGCAAAAATTGAGATTCGTCCTCGTTGATGATACGATAACCTTCAGCGTCCGTGCCCGTTTGAATATCATCTCTCCCATCGGAACCTATAAATAGAGCGTCGCCTTTTTCCAAATAAAAGACCTTCACTTTCATTTTGCTTTTTAACCCCGTAGTTCCGAGTTTGCGTAGAACCAGTTTATCTTCTATGAAACTAGCAATGCCATCTCGATAAAGAATCGTCCAAGGGTGTTCTGCATTCAAATAATAGAATAATCCCGCTTCTATATCCACAAGACCCATCACAACAGAAACTAACATGGAACCGTCGAAGGATTCAAAGATCATTTGTAATTCGTTAAAGCATTCTCTAAGCCATAGCTCAGGAGACAGAGACTGATACATACCAGAGGTTTTCGTCCTAGCAACCAAAGAACGGAATACAACTCCTAGGACTAGAGCTCCACCCGCACCTTGCATGGACTTGCCCATGGCATCCCCGTTGACTACAACGACGAATCTTCTTTTGCGCAATACGATTTCGTCTAACATGATAATGTCGCCGCCGATTTCTTTCTGCCATTGGCGGAACTCGAATTGCTTTTTCTGCCGCGTGTAACCTTCTACCGTAACCGAGTCGTTCCTATAATTTTGATTTGCAAGCGGATCCAAAAGTAACGAGGTCAAGAAATAGTCTCCGTCCTGCTTTACCTTTAGTTCTTGCACTTCGCTTAACGTACTTTGCAACTCCGCAGTTCTTTGTTTTACTTTCTGGTCCAAATCCTTGTTCAACTCTTCGACTTGTTTATGCACTCTTAGGAATTTGTTCGAAAGAATTAGCATGATTCCTAGCTCAAAGGTGAGAAATCCGTATCTAGCCAAACTATAATTTTCTACATACGGTATTACCTTCATCGCTCCGATGATATCTCCGATGCTGGTTGTGATTAGGATCGCAAATCCGATAGAAAGCCTGAGCGCATCTGGGTTTTTATTTCGAATCGCTTTTCCCACAATAAAAACAGTGTAGAATGCAAATACAAGAGCGACTACATGCCAAGTTTTTAATATAATGTTCGGGTATTTTCCGGAGGAAACGGCCACCAGGAAAGAAAAACTCCAGACTATAATCATGTACAACCTGGAGGCTTTACCGATGCTCCCCCGAAAAAAGGTATCCAGGAAGAGAAGAAAGAATAGAGTAGCATTGAAAACGAATATGTATTCTACTTTTCCCTGAATCAAAGGGTCTATATTCAAATCATATATCGAATTGCTTCTCAAATACATATAGACAGAGAGGGCGATAGAAAACATTGCAAACTGCAAGTTATAGCTTTCTTCGGACCTCTTCAGGAAGAGTAACAAGTGATAAATCCCCACAAACAAGTAGAGAAATAGGAGCATTAAGTCTAGCCGCTCCGAAACTATATTAAGATTTCTTGAATGAAGATCAATTGCAGGAGTCGAAGACTCCAGATTGGCAAGCACACTTAGTTCTTGACCCGGATCAGCCGCGACCACAAGCCTAAGTTCGTTGCTTCCTGATTGAATCAAATCGCGAGGAATTATCGCGATTACGTGCCTCTTGCTCCCGTTACTAAGGATATGCTTCTTATCGAAGGATCCACGCTGAGCAATCCGTTTCCCATTGAAATAAATTTCGTAAGCATTTGATAAGAGCGGAAAGTGCACTGAGGGAGAATCCACATTTAGTTGCTGGATTTCTTCAGGCGAAAATTCTATGTTTTTCCGCAAAGTAGCTACTCGATATGCCTCGCTTGAGGCTCCTTGTGGTTCAAAAAAGTTATTAGGAATCGGGAGTGAAGGCAAATCCTTCCACTTTATTCCTTGAGCCTCCTTTTCTATATTTTTTCCGAAAGAGATCTTCCATTGTTTTTCTAGTGGAATCGGAAAGGAATGTAACGCAATTGGAGCAATAAATAGGAAAACAACGATTAGCGTTAAACGAAACATCTGGATCAAGAATCTTATGAAAGATTCCGAAAGTGATTCCAGCGGAACAAACGTAGATATCATGAAAGCAAATTCGTACAAGAGCTAATGCCCTTGCTCTCCTTGAAAAAAGCAAACCTAGAAAAGCACTGAAGGATCAGCTTCGTGAGATTTCTTTTCTATAATCTAGTGTTTGACTCATAGAATGAACAGGGTACATCACTCAAAGGATCAATTTTTTCGATCTCTTCGCACTAAAGAAGCCAATCGATCCGGGTAATCGCTAATAATACCGTCCACTCCTGCCTTTAGCAGGCGCTCCATTTCCAAGGGCTCATTGACAGTCCAAGGGATGACCCGTAAATTGAACGAATGTGCATCCGAAACAAACTGATCGTTCACATATAGGTAGTGAGGTGATATGATGTCGGCCTTTACTCCTCTAGCTGATTCAATGACCTTCTTTCTCAAAGAATCGCCTAACCCCAGTTTTATTTTTGCTCCATCGACGTAACTTAACGTAAAAAGAGCGGAAGTCCTAAGATTCGGCTTCAACTTCTTCGCTAGTTCAATGGAAGGTAGATAAAAAGATTGAATCGTAGTTCGAGTTTCTACTTTAGCATTTTCGATCGCTTGTATTAGTTTGGAAACATGGCTTTCTACGATTTCCGAAGATACTTCTGATTTTTCATCGTTTGGAAATTTTGTTTCAATGTTGAACTGCAACGGAAGCCGACCCTTTCTTTTAGCTTCTTCCTTTGCAACTAAATAGAAAAATTCTTCGATCGTTAATAATTGAGTTCCTGGAACCGTTTGCTGCTCTGAAAACTTAGGATTTTGTTTTGCTCCGCAATCCAAGAGTTTCAAGTCTGCTAAATTCAATTCATACAAAGATACCGATATTATTTCTTGTCCGTCTTTCTTTCTGCATATCTCTGGATTCGTTTCTGAATCATGATGTATTACAATTTTATGATCCTTTGTTAATACTGTATCCAGCTCCAGGGTAGTCATTTCGTATTTAATTGCTTCTTCAAACGCAGGCCAAGTGTTTTCCGGCTTCAAACCTCTAGCGCCTCTGTGTCCTTGCAAATCTACCTTTCCATCAAGAGGAGCATTAACGAGAGAAGGCTTTGAATCACAGGATACAACCAAAACGAGAATCGCGATTGCGACAGGTAAGATGGAAACAAACCGATTCAAATTACCCACTATTTCATTTTGGCTTCTTACTATTTCTTGCATTTTGCACTCGCTTTTGATTTGGATAAAGGCTTCGTAGAATGAAACCATCACAAGCAGGATCGTCTCCCTGTTTTTAGGGAATGTACTCTTTTCTGAGTGAAATTTTTGAGGGCCCCGCCCTGCTTTGGGTGGGGGGCCGGTGGTGGGAAAAACCCCCCAAATTCAATCTAAGCCAAATATCAGAAGATCGCATATCCAGCAAGCCTTTTTGGAGCGTCTCTTTCCTGTAGGAGCTCCTACAAATCTTGCTGGAATTTTACCGAACATGATACTTACTAGTCTTTTCTTGACTATACTATAATTTATTTCGATACCATTTTGATTTTATCTTTTAGCAGACAACTTTTCAAGTTCGGTTTTCAACAAGCCCTCTCCTGCATTTTTCCCGGTTTTATATTTCTTACATTAGGAATTACTAAATATCTAGGTTCTCCGCTTATTCCAAGGTACGATTTCATACTTCTTGTATGCATAATTTTGCAAGTGTTAATGCTCGTCACTAAACTTGAAACAAAGGATGAGCTGAAAGTAATTACTCTTTTTCACTTAATAGGACTGGCATTAGAAATATACAAAACCAAGATGGGATCGTGGGCCTATCCAGAATTCGCCTACTCGAAAGTATTCGGAGTCCCACTTTATAGCGGATTCATGTATGCGAGCGTAGCAAGCTATATATGCCAGGCTTGGAGAAGATTCAATCTTTCCTTAAGTAATTGGCCGCCTTCTCTACTGGCATTCTTATTTTCTCTAGGAGTATATTTAAATTTCTTCTCCCATCATTTTATCCCGGATCTGAGGTGGATATTGATTGCACTCTTATTCATTCTCTTCTTTAAGACCTGGGTTTCTTTTACCGTGAACCACGAGACTTACAGGATGCCGATGACCCTTTCCTTTTTTCTCATCGCTTTCTTTATATGGATCGCAGAAAATATCTCCACATTTCTAGGCGCCTGGAATTATCCAGATCAAATGGGTGGATGGAAGCTAGTTCATCTAGGAAAACTTAGTTCTTGGTTTCTACTAGTGGTGATCAGTATCATTATTGTTGCGCAGCTAAAACATGTGAAGGAAGAGCTATATTCTGACGAGGAAGACTTCGCTGATGACGACTTCTTCCAAGCTTCCTGAGAATGCATTTACTCGGAAATTATTTTCTTAATTCCTGAAATACTTGCTTTAACCCAAGCTTATAATTTGGATAGTCCGGCTTCCATCCTGTTTTCTTAATCTTTGCGTTAGAACTTCTGGCAGACCGAGTTGCAGCTCTCACTGGATCTTTGCCCTTTAGCAAATTCGCTAAGAAGACTGGAGCATGGCCCACTTTTTTTTTGCCAATATAAGCTCCTGCCTCTTGGAAAAAATCATTCATTGTCACCGGGGTATCATCTACTACATGATAAATTTCTCCAATCGTACCCGATTTTAATAAATGGACGATCGCCGAAGAAACATCGTCCACGTGAACTACGTCCCAAAAGTTTTCTCCGTTGCCGGGAATCCGGAACAAACCGATTTTCATATCTTTCATAAGATCTGAAAACCAACCACCTGCCCCGTAGACATGGGACGGTCTTAAGATGATTACAGGAAATTTACTAGAACGAAAAGCTTCTAAAAGTACTTTTTCAGAAGCCTGTTTTGTTTTCCCGTACTCGGTTTCCACATTCAGTGAATCAGTCTCTGTTAGAACCTTGCCTTCGCTTTCTCCGACCACCACCGTGCTCGCAAAAATAAACCTTTTTAAGTTGGGAAGAGTTTTAGCAATTTCAAGCAGCCTATTAGTGCCCTCATGATTTGTTTTCCAAAGCTTTTTAGAACTTCTCTGGGTCGCTATCTCTGCGGCAAGGTGGATGATCGCCTCTATCCCTTCCGCTTTTAAGAAAGGCTGCAACTCTGAAATTGAATCCAAATCTCCAATCACCGGAGTCACGCCCATTTCCTTTAGCTTTTCCGCGGATGATTCTGAACGACAGAGTCCGTAGAGCTTATGCCCACCGACTGTAATGAATTTTCTGATTACTCTTTTGCCTAAAAAGCCGGTTGCACCTGTTACAAAGATTTTCATAAATATGTATTTTGCTAAAATAGCTTCCTTTTCATAGATTCACATGAATCGTATATTCACGTTGTTATACGACTAGGAGTAACACAATTCCAATTTCCAAAGCAAATAAAATTACTAACGATACCTTTGCCTTAAACAAAAACCGCGAAGAACTAGTTTCTAATTTCTTAAAATGCCTAAATGCAAGTATAGTCAGTAAAGCGCATATGGTTCCAGAAAGCGCTGCCATGCTATAGCTTTCAATCCTCTCTGTTTCCCTTTTCAGGATAAAAGCAAGAGAGTAAACAAAAAGCGTCAGCACTATTCCCGAAACAATCATAAAGGCGATTTCTTTAAACCTAAACTCATGTTCTTTCAAGCCTCTGGCTAGTTCTTCCTGAAAATACATTGCGATCGAAGCAAAGATTGCTAAACCCGGGACTAGCAACATCACTGCGAGAAAGATCGGAACTTCCTCCATCAATTCAAATCCTGCACTATAAGAAAGCGCAGTAAGGATGAGCCCAAGCATTCCTAGTAAAGTATTTTTAGTCGGATCCTTTTTGGTTCGAATCCATTTTACAAAAGAAGCCCCGACCAAAAGAGGGCCGAGCAGAAAAAGCAAAAGTACCAGACGGTTCATGCAAAAATGATTAAGACACTCATTAATTCTGTCTCATTTTTTTTCGGACAATACTGTGACAAAAATTCCTATACTTTACAGTGGATTCCGGAAAAATTGGGCACTATAAACAAGGAGTTATTCCATGAAAAAAAGTGCTCTTTTACTGTCCGTATCGACGGTGATCGTGTCCTTGGCTCTAGTTCTGAACTGCGGAGATAAAAACGAATCTTCTTCCGAATCTGCTGCTCCGGCACCTAGTGCTGTAAGCGCGGAATTGAGTCCGGAACTCACTAAGGGAAAAGAAATTTTTATGCAAAACTGCGCTTCCTGTCACGGTGAAAAAGGTGCCGGCGACGGAGCAGCTGCTGCTTCCCTCAATCCAAAACCTAGAAATTATAAAGCTCCGGCTTCTCAGTGGAAAAATGGTCCTACCGAGGCAGGAGTCTTGAAAACATTGAACAACGGTATTGCCGGTACTCCGATGGTAGCTTACAAATTCTTAGGCGACGAAAATCTGAAGCATCTTGCAAAGTACGTAGTTTACTTAAATCAGAATTAATCCTCATTTCGGGTGGGAAGATTCCCACCCGTTCGAAAATTCTCCACTTTTCTTCTGGCACTTTTTTCAGGTAGATTCCAATCTAGTCCTTGTGAACCAACCTACTCCCTGCGGTGAAAACTGCGGAATCCAGCGAACTTCTCCTTTTTCTAGGGAAGTAAAGTCCTACTCAAAGTCCGCTTGGTTTTTGATCCTTTTTGGAATTTCTTCCAAGCCGACTGAAGTCAGATTTCAATGCACAAAATGCGGAAAGTTTTATGACAGACTTTCTCCGGAGGAGCTAGCAAATTACGCTTAGTAATTTTTCTACTCTTGGTTTTCACTGAATCGAGGTTGACTGAGTCTGGTAGACTAGTTCTTAGTGATAAATACGATATATGTCTGATGAATTCAAAATCACAGTCGATTTAGATCCTTCTGTTCCAGTCCTACATATATCTGGTGAAATTACCTCTGAAGCCGATGAAGACATAGTCGGACATTATCATTCCATTCCGGAATCCAGAAGATCTAGAGTTATTTTGAATTTTCAGGGGACCTCCTACATCAATTCTGCAGGTTTAGCGACCTTGATCAGCTTGATTACGAAAGCCTCAGAATCTTCCGCAAAGATCGAATTCGCTGGGTTAAACGACCATTTTAAAAAAGTGATGGATATCGTTGGTTTAACCGACTTTGTATTGATACACAATACTTTACAAGAAGCGTTAGGCTAGTCCAGTAAGCGCCCTTCTAATAAATTTCATCAGCTCCGAAATCACTTCCTCATCTCGCTCAAACGCATCTGAACCGACATAAATCTTCATTCGTTCTCTGTAATATTCGGATGCGTAAGAAAATTGCAGAGTCATAAAGATATTATCCAGGCAAAAGGCGAACAATCTCTCATTTATATCTGAACTGACAACCTTCTCTTTTTTGGCTTCTGCGATTAATTGAGTGTAGAACTGAGCAGATACTGATTCCAACTCCGAAGACAGTTTGCGAATTAGCTCTGAATTCCCCTCGGATGTCATCTCATTGTAAAGTCGGATTATGTCCTGATTCTCTCTAGAATGACGCTGTATAATTCTGAGAATGCTTTCTATTTTTCCAAATAGATCATTCTCCTCGAGTAATACAAAAGCGAGTGTTTTCTCCAGCTGTCCGATCCCGTGATTCACTGCAGCAAGAAAGAATTCTTCCTTTGTTTGAAAGTATTTGTAAAGAGATCCTACGCTTATTCCGGCTTTCGTAGCAATTGTATTGGTATTTGCATTATTGAAGCCTTTGTTTGCAAATTCTGCGATGGCAACAGAAAGGATTCGATTCTGCTTTTCTTCCGAAATACGTTCGAATGGTTCCTGGTAGTATTTTTTTGACATAGGTAGAGCCAATGGATAGAATTCCCTTCTGCTTTGCCCTCCCAAGAAACCTAGGTTTCAACCAAATTCCCGGGGGGAACATTTTCTAGTTGACAGTGAGTGAGCATTCACTCACTGTCAACTAGAATTCGAAGAAAAGAGGAAACGGAACATGGCCACCGGCTTTGCGATCAGCAAATACCCAGATACAAAGAAAGTATACAGTCAGCTAAAGGAACTGATTCAACAGCCGATTCGTTCAATTCGAAAAGAAGAGATGGATCGCTATCTGAATGAATATTTTGAAAAGAAATGCAAAAAATCCAAGGAAATGATCCAAGTTGCCTCTAATTATATCCCGGGCGGGGTTCAGCACAATTTGGCTTTCAACTTTCCCTTTCCGCTCGTATTCACAAAAGCTACTGGACCCTACTTATACGATTTGGACGGAAATAAGTACGTCGACTTTCTCCAAGGTGGAGGTCCTACAGTTTTAGGAAGCAATCCCAAGTCTGTACGGGATAAGGCAAAACAACTTTTAGATTCTACCGGTCCGGTAACCGGCTTGTTCCATGAGTACGAGCTGAAATTAGCCGAAAAAATCGTAGAACATATGCCGTCCGTGCAAATGTTTCGCATGCTCGGATCCGGAACCGAAGCTTGTATGGCTTCGATCCGAGTTGCTAGGCTTGCCACAAAAAAGAAAAACGTGGTCAAAATGGGAGGAGCCTATCACGGCTGGAGCGACCAGCTCGCTTACGGACTCAGAATCCCAGGGACCAGACATTTTGAGGCAAACGGGATTCCGAAGAGCGTATTTAAATATACCCAGGAATTTTATCCCAACGATCTAAACGCATTAGAAAAAGTTTTAAAACGAAATCGTTGGAAAGGTGGAACCGCCGCAGTTCTGATCGAGCCTATAGGACCCGAAAGCGGTACTCGTCCTCTGGATCCGGACTTCAACAAAGGAGTTCGGGAACTCTGCGACAAATTCGGTGCATTACTAATTTTTGATGAAGTAGTCACTGCTTTTAGAATCGGGATGAGCGGCGCACAAGGTTACTTCGGGATCACTCCAGATCTCACAGTTTTTGGAAAAGTCGTGGCCGGAGGATATCCTTCTGCAGGTGGACTCGGAGGAAAAAAAGAATACATGAAGTATTTGGCCGCCGGAATCCAAAGCGGGACCAAAAAGGCATTAATCGGCGGAACCATGGCTGCAAATCCGCTTAGCTCCGCTGCAGGATACTACACTCTCTGCGAAATCGAAAAACAAAAGGCATGTGAAAAAGCAGGGAAAGCCGGAGATCGAATTACCGCAGGTCTAAATAAGCTGATCCAAAAATACGACTTACCTTTTGTTGCTTTCAACCAAGGCTCTATTTGCCACTTGGAAACTGTCGGAACTATGCTTTTAGAAATCGACTTCAAGAAATTTTGGAAGATTAAAAGTACGATCAAAGAAGCTCACCACAGAAAGCATGCAATGGAAGAGATGGGAGCCGCGTACATGGCAGAAGGAATTGTCACGCTCGCAGGTAGCCGTCTTTACACAAGCGCTGCAGATACGGACGCAGTCATTGACGACGCATTAAAAAGATTTGAAAGAGTCTTTCAAAAAGTGGAAGGAGTTACTTCCACCCGCAAGTAAACGGAGGAATGGATATGGATATCGACAAGTCCAAGAAATTAGTTCGAGATACCGGAATCAGACTTTTGAAGGCGGGATTGATCGCTCGCAGCTGGGGAAATATCAGCCAAAGGATAGACCAGGACAACTTCGTGATCACTCCAACAGGAAGGACTTACGAAGATCTCAGACCGGAAGAAATGGTACAAGTAAACCTTCATACTCTGGAGCATGTAGGAAGAATCAAACCTTCCTATGAAAAAGGCTTACACGCGGAAACTTACAAACTTAGATCCGATATTCTCGCGGTAATCCATACGCACCAATTGCAGGCTTCAGTAGTAGCTGCTGCCAGAAGAGATGTTCCGGTATTGAACAAGGAAATGAAAAAGATTATCGGCGGGCCTGTTCTCTGCACCGATTACTCTTTACCTGGAACAAAGAAGCTGATCAAAATGGCAGTGCACGCTCTGGACAAATCCGGAAGCAAGGCAGTTCTTCTCGCAAATCACGGAACTCTTTGCATTGGCAAAGATATGGAAGATGCTTTCCAGGTTGCCCTAGCTTTAGAGAAGGCTTGCCAAGAATTTATTGAGTTGGAATTCTCTAAGATTTCCGGAGCAAAAGATTCTAGCAGAAAATCCATTCGCGCTTGGTATCTGCAAAAATTCGGCCAGGAGGCCATTGCATGAAAAAGCTGGAAAGCCCGCTCGAATTGCAAAAGTTCCTGCCGCAGCTCGTCAAAGAAGGGATTCTCACAAAAAATGGCTGCGCAAGTCTCAGAATCGGAAATACGATTTGGATCACTCCCAAAAAGGCGGATCTGAACAGCCTAGGAAAAAAGACCAAGAACTCTTTGTTAGCACTTCCTTTAGCTCCGAATCAGGTGTTCCCATCGGATATTCCTGGAGAAGCTCACGCTCACCTTGCGTTGTATCTTTCTAGGAACGACGTCAACGTAATCCTGCACTCTACTCAGGAGAATGTACTAACTTGCTCCATGGCCGGTGAAACAGTACGTCCTTTGCTAGACGACATGGCACAAATCGTCGGACCTACTGCTGTCGTGGTAAAGTATGGAGAAGATCCGAGCAGCTTAAAAAGGCTAGTCAAAGGATTTAAGAGAAGAAATGCGGTATTAATCAAGGATGCGGGCGCTCTTTGCGGACATAGCACCTTGGACGACGTGCACGCAGTTTGCCAGGTTTTAGAAAAAGCCTGCAAGGCTTATGTAGAGGCCCGGATCCTCGGCGGTGGTAAGGCGGTTCCCTGGTTCGAAGCTGAGGCAATTCGATTCGTTTATCAAAGAAAGTATTCCAAACAGGCGGAGAAAAATCGCTGAACGGCATTTGCTGATATAAAAGAAATAAGATTATTACTTGAGCGCCATCTATATGGCTATCTTAATGTAGCTTGCTTATTTTCGAATTTGCGCTGTTAATCGATTTAGTCGCATAATATCGGAGGAAAAAAATTATTCATTTGATTTGTTCGTTAAAT
Organism: Leptospira perolatii; assembly: GCF_002811875.1. Taxonomy (GTDB): domain Bacteria; phylum Spirochaetota; class Leptospiria; order Leptospirales; family Leptospiraceae; genus Leptospira_B; species Leptospira_B perolatii. The sequence continues at coordinate 110,855 of NZ_NPDZ01000006.1, read as the reverse complement.
AAAATTGGAAAATAATTGCGAAAGTTATCATTTTACAGACGCTATTAAGCGAATAACTTAGACCGAATTGAAAACCCCTGATGGAAGATAAGAAAGAGCTACTCACTGACAAGATCGCCGCGACAGGGCCAGTTACTATCAATCGAATTCGATTGGGACTTGTTGTACTATTCCTTGGTTCTCTCGGAGCTTCCTGGGCTCAAAGTTCTCCGGTTCAGAATGCCGCTTATTTGCTCGGGACCGCTACGATGGCGGGATTCGCAATTTATAATATCATTTCTTCCCGTAAGACCGGAAAAATTCCTAGCCATATCGGAAAGATTTCTGTTTCCGCAGATATTATCATTCTCGGAATCGTAATGTTTGTCGCTTCTTGGACGGACAAAGATATGGCATCGGGGGTAATCCGTCAAATCGTACTATATGCGATAAATATGATATTCATCGTGTATTCGGGACTCTTGCTAAATCCGAATTTCGTGATCGGTACGGGGATTCTTGCCGCATTTTGTCAGGCGATCATCATTCTAAATACAATTTTTCGTGGAGTGGAATTCACCGAAGACGAATTAAAAGTCATTTCACCCGGATATGCTTCTATTTCAGAACAAGCTTTAAAATTGGTATTTCTGGTCGTTGTATCCTTTATCACCAGGAGCGTTATCGTTATCTTTCGACTAATCGGTGCCGTCGAGGAAGAATACGCAAACACTTTGGAAGAGAAGGTAAAAGACCGTACAAAAGAAGTCACCCAAAAGATGGAGGAAATCCAAGCCCTCAAAGTCCAGCAAGACGGGGACTACTATCTTACTTCTCTCTTGAGCAAGCCACTCATGACAAACTGGAATACTTCTTTGGAAGTAAGTACATCCTTTTATATCGAGCAGAAGAAAAAGTTCGTCTTTAAGAACAGAGAATCCGAGTTGGGAGGAGATATTTGCATCAGCGGAAACCTCCTTTTCGGTCCCGATAAAGAGCGATGGATCATGTTCCTGAACGGTGATGCAATGGGCAAGTCCATGCAAGGAGCCGGAGGCGCCATCGTGCTCGGGACTGCAATGAATAATATTATGACCAGGTCTGCGAGCAACGGTCGAGTGTTGGAAAAGACTCCTGTAGAATGGATGCAGCAAACATACAAGGAATTAGATAATATTTTCAAGACCTTCGATGGAGTCATGATGGCTTCTATCATATTAGGATTAGTGAATGAAGCCACGGGACAACTTTTCCTACTGAACGCAGAACATCCTTGGGCAGTGATTTACAGAGACGGAAAGTCGTCTTTCTTAACTGATGATTCGGCTTCTCGGAAATTGGGAGCCCCGATCGAAAGCGGGTTCAATATTTTGGAATCTCATCTCATGCCCCGCGATATCGTATTTGTAGGTTCTGATGGTCGGGACGATATCAACATTTCCCAAAACGGTACCGGCAACTGGACGATGAATCAGGACGAAACTCTGTTTCTCAGGATCGTAGAACAGGGAAAAGGCGAACTTGACGAAATCGTTGATAAACTTCACGGAGTAGGAGTGATCACAGACGATCTATCGCTGATCCGAATTGGGTTTAGAGAATCTGTGGATATCGACAGTCCAAAATACTCTGCTGCCCTTAAAAAGTATTCAGACGCAAAGGAACTTTTGAGAAAAAAAGATCCTGAAGCTGCGATAACCGCACTCAAAGAAGCTTGGGACATGGCACCCTCTTTCAAAGAAGCAGCTCGCTTATTGGGTCAAATCTATTACGACAAGAAGGACTACAAAGAAGCTGCAGCTTGGCTGGAAAAGTATCTTACAATTAATCCGAATTCTCATAACCTTTGGTTTTTGACTTCGGTGTGTTACAAGCATTTGAAAGACTATAAAAGATCCATCGAGGCTGCAGAACGAGTTAGAATCTCTCAACCACTGCGCTTAGCCAATTTAGTCAATCTGACGGACAGCTATCGTTTATTAGGGAAATATGATGATGCTCGTACGGTGCTTGAAGTCGCCAGAAAGTTAGACGCCGAGAACCAATCCGTTTGGAGACTGGACGAGATTCTTAAATCAAAAGGCTTTTAAGAACTGAGATTTTAAGGCTTAAAATTCCTAAAATCTTCTAGACATTCGTTCTTAAATATTACTCTAGCATTATCATCAAAAGCGTTCGTAAATGTTCCTAGCCCAGTAGATCCCTCCACAGAGTAGTACATCCCACAAGTGGAATTGGAACAGTGGTGTCCGTTTGCTACATCTTGGTGAGAACTGACCATCGGAACTCCATTGTTCACCATTCCTAGCGCATGTCCTAATTCATGTACAACAGTGATCTGCTCAGCTCTCGGTTTTTGCAATAGAGTAAACGAAGAATTTACCACATCTTTAAAAACGATGGTGACCGGAGTACCGGAAATATTTACTCCGACTACATTCGGATTGGGAGACCCGTTATTATCCAAATAGCCTTTAACAAAAGCCAAGAAAAATCGAGCGTTGGTATAATCCGAAGTTGCAGTTTGATATTTGGCGGCGAGGCTGAGTATCTCTGGGATTGTCCAAGTGGCCTGATTTTCGGGAGTGATTTCTGTCATTTCGGATAATGTAGTCGGAACAAATACCGAGACCGTATAACCTCGATTGGAAAAGGCGGCATTCAAATTATCGATCGTTATCTGCCAATTCGAAACCCCTACTAAAATAGAACTGGTTTCAGGTTCTGCTCCGGTTTCATAATAAACCGAAACGAAAACATTTCTCACAGAAGAAAAATATACACTAGGCTTATCGGGACTTAAGATCTGAAGCAGTGCCGGAAGATTATCCGCAGTGATCAGACCTGAATCATGATTTGCAACACATCCTTCGAATTGTGAAAGGAAAGTGAATAGTAAAATAAAATATTTGAATTTCGTAATGTATCTACTAAACATGAATTCTCTCTAAAATAAAACAGTAATTGGTTATATAGATCCTTTAATAAACAGAGTAAGCTTTGGGCTTACCCCTAGATTGCTACGATTTCTATTCCCTATCAAGCCCAAAAGCAAAAACCAATTGCAAAGGAAGTATATTTCTGAAGGCTTGCTTAGCGTTCGATCGAAAGGAAGGAAAGTCATGGACCAAAAAACAACCGTGCTCACAAAAGTTCATTCTCTTGAAAACGGAAAGATTTTCGAAATTATCATCAACCGACCCGAAGTGCATAACTGCGTGAACGGTGAAACCGCAGACCTACTTTTGCAAGCTTGGAATCGGTTTCGCGAAGACGATGAACTAGTAGTAGCGATCTTACGCGGTTCAGGAGATAAATCATTCTGCGCCGGAGCAGACTTGAATGCGTTAAACACTTTAGTAAACATAAACGCTAGCGACGACGAAATTAGAAGATGGGCACGAAATGGAACCGGTCCAATGGGCGGAACCAGAGTCGTTCAAAGAAAGCCGGTCATCACAATCTCTCAAGGATACACGTATGCGGGAGGCTTAGAATTATTCTGTCACGGCCATATTCGAATCGCAGAAAAACAGGCAATGTTTTCGGTAGCTTGTCGTAGATGGGGAGTTCCTCTCGCAGACGGTGGAACTGTGTATCTTCCCTGGTTGATCGGCCCAGGAGCTGCTTTGCCCTTAATCATTACAGGGCAGAGAATTAGAGCAGACAGAGCACAAGAAATCGGTTTGGTATGGGAAGTTACTCCAAAAGGAAAAGGCTACGAACGCGCCATGAAATACGCAAAGCAGATTTGTTCCATGCCAAGGGATGCGCTCATGGCGGACTTATCTTCTGCGATAGAGGGCTACGGGCGTTCACTCGAAGATGCGTTAGAGATCGAGGCAAAAGGAATTTATCCTGTCTTGAAAAGTAAGAGCATAAAAGAAGGGGTGGAAAAATTCCAAAAGGGAACTCGATTTTGGTTTAGATAAATTGAATGCAATCTTCAATCGCATCGAACTGAATTCGTATGACAAATACGATATTCAGTCAGACACAACAATCGGTGATCGAAGACGATGCAAAATATATTCAAGTGATCGCCGCAGCGGGTTCCGGCAAAACGAGCACCATGGTGGGCGTGGTCGAGCATTCCATCAGGACAGGATTGGAGCCTTCCGAAATATTAGTGCTTACCTTTACCAGGAAAGCCGCCGGAGAAATCAGAGAAAGGATTTTGCGCAGAACCAGATCACCTGAAGTAAAAGTTCATACATTTCACTCCTTCTGCTTCCAGGCTTTGGGAAAATGGCACCCCGAATTCAAAAACAGAAAACCGAATATCGTATCCCCCGAGGAAAAGAATCTTTTCTTTCAAAATTGGTTCAAAAAGGATCCGGGCTTAGTAGGAGGGATCCCCTATGAATTACTTTCCGACTTTCGAAATCTACCTACAGACTTCGACTCAGAATGGAAAGAAGAATTAGAAAAAGATTATATTCTTTATAAAAAAAGAGAAGGAAAGCTCGACTTCGAAGATCTCGTGTCGATTTTTCTAAACGATCTTGAAAATGAAGAGCCTTGGACGGAGGCTTCGAAAACCGAACTGAAGAAAATTCTCGTAGATGAATTTCAGGACACTGATTCCGAACAGCTTCGTTTTCTAAAACAGTTTCAAGATTCCTCCTCGATTCTGGTTGTCGGAGACGATTCCCAAAGCATCTATTCTTTTCGAGGGACGGAAGTAAGATTATTTTTAGATTTTCCTAGATTGTTCTCTCCTTCCAAGTTGCATTTTTTGAATACGAATTATAGATCCCTTCCTAAGATCGTGGAGGTTTCTGCGATTCCGATCTCAAAAAATAAAAGTAAAATACCCAAGGATGTTGTCGCTCATCGTGAAGGCAAGGCAACCGTAGGCAGAATTAGTGTCGAAAGAATACAAGATCTCTTCCCTTTTCTGGAGAGAGCTTATGCAAAGAGCAAAGGCGAACTCCGTATCCTATGCAGGTCCAATCACAGAATCCGAGAATATGAAAGGGCTGGAATTCCGAGTGATCTATTGCTTACTATCCATGCATCCAAAGGATTAGAATTTCATACTATCTTTGTGGATTTATCCGAAGGTTGGAATACTCGATTAAATGCAGATTCTGAATTTATAGAAGAAGAAAGAAGGATACTGTACGTTGCTTTATCTCGGGCAAAGGATCATCTATTTGTAATAGGGAATCGAGGGAAATCCTCTCGTGAAACAGTGGAAGACTTGTTTTATTCTTATTTTAAAAGCTTGGACGAAAAAAAGGCCGGCTCCCCGATTTGAGAGCCGGGGACCGGAGAGCAATTGGATTGGATGGGTGCGATTAGAGTGAGGCTAGGCCCCAAGTTGCAAGTTCGTATCCGCCGGATTGGTCTGGATGGAAATCGCGACGAAAATATCTGAGTGCTGCTTTTGCAATAGGTCCGACAGTCACTCGCATGTAATCGGACGAACCTTTCAGGTCCTCTCTCCATTTAGAAAAAGAGACTTCTTTATCCGTTAGCAAAAACCAATATTGAAGGCCGATTGCATATCCCCAAAATAATAAGGTGGCGATTACGAATCCGAAAACTCTTAGGAAGTAACTTTTGGAAACTGTTTTAAGAACGTCGAATGCCACGGACTTGTGTTCGATTTCCTCGCAAGCATGCCAGAGCAGTAAGCGACGCATGTCACCTTCAGCATATTCATGCAGCCTGTTTTCGATTCCTATCTCTCCCAAAGTGGCGGTATAGTGTTCAAGTGCAGCAGTAACGGAGAGTTTTAACTTTTTGCCAAAAAGTATTTCTGCAAGAGGAAAGAAAATCTTAAATGCAGTAAAATGATAAAAGCGAGCGACTCGATCCACGGGGCGACCTTGTTTGCGAAGTGCATCCCACACTTTCTCGTGCTCTTTTCCGTGTTGTACTTCCTGCCCGATAAAGGCTTTGATCCTTTCTTTCAAAGCAGGATCCTGCACTTGGTCGGCAAAAGCCTTTACACTTTTAATAAAGAACCTTTCTCCTTCTGGAAAAAGGATATGGTATGAATTGACTGCGTGAGTTAGAACGCTATTGCCACTTATATAGTGGGGTGATAAATCCTGGAGTCCTTCAAAGTCCATTTTCCGAACGCTAGGCATGCTCGCATCGAAAGGTTTTACCGATTTTTTCTTCTCTGTTTGTGCAGGCATTTCTCTCTCCTTTCTTATTCTCATTCTCTGTCGAATAAGATACCTTAGAAAGATTCCCTCCTCCTGCTGATCCCAAAAAAACCTAGCTGATTCTGAAATCGGCCAGGAAATCCGAAGTTTTCCAAAAGAAATTGGAGTTCCAACATTTCACAAAACAGAGTTAACTCATCAGCGCATACGATTGCCCGCATATGTGGTCGAAAAGGCTTTACGCGCAAGAAAGGTGACAAATACTGGCCTTGACCGGGGGATTAGCTCAGCTGGTTAGAGCGCTACCTTGACATGGTAGAGGTCACTGGTTCGATCCCAGTATCTCCCAGGTTTTCACCTTTTTCTCGACGCGATTTTTAGATTTTAGGTCAGTAGAACACCGATTACTATGATCGCGATCCCAATAATATTCGCTGTCACACCAATGGTTCCGAGCAAACGGCCCGCGATCGGTTTTTCCTGAAATTCGTCTTTCACAGATTGAAGCCAGTTCACCGTATCTTTCAGAGCTAAGAAAAGAGAAGAGCCCGAGAGCAAATAGGCCGCAAAGTACGCGATTCCCTCCGTCAGATTCGCATAACGAAATGCTACTACAAGTGCCAAAAGCATTGTTCCTTGCATCAAAGGTCCGATATGAGAGGCTTGCAGGTATCTAGAAGGGAACTCAGCTTTCATCCTCGCAAATGCATAAGGAAATCCAAATAGACATCCGTATGCTAAGTTGAGCACGCCGGCGATGATTAGAATTTTTTCAGGTACGAGCATTTGATGATTCTCCGCGGGACAAATAATTTCCCGCAAGAGAATATACTAGAATCCAATTTTGGTCCAATCTTTTCGAAAAGAAGTATAGAGCCTTAATCTCCCAAAAACACTGTGGTTGCCGGTAATTTGAATCCGGTCACTAGTGCCAAATCCTTGCGGATCTGCTCCCTTACCATCGGAATATGTTCTACCAATAAAGCCTGGCGCAACGACATTTCTCCAGCTTTTAGGTCTATCTCACCTAACGCCATAGAGGCGCGATAGCGAACCATAGAAGATTCATCTTTCAGAAAGTCACAAAGTTCGTAGAATCTTTTATCTGCGATTCGATTTATAGAAACGATCGCATTCAACATAGACACTTTTGCAAAAGAATTCTTTTCCTTGTCCAAGGCAGCATTCAATGCAGGAAGCGAATCTTTCTTGTTTTGATTTTTCAAACCATCCGCTGCAGACGCCCTGATATAAAAGTTAGGATGGCCTAATGCGTTTGAGATCGTATCTGCACTGGTTTTATCATAAGGTAGGGATCCTACGCTTCTCAAAAGTTCTCCAACTGCAATCACCATGTTGTATCCGTCTGGAGAACTGAACGTAGGAACTTCGTTCTCCAAGATCTGAGTCTCTAATCTTCTATATTCCTCGAGCATGGGCTGCGCAGTAAATTCCTGTTCCATCGCGCCGAGCGCCTGAGCGATTACGAATTTGAGAGTAGGAAAGTTCTCGTCACTTTTCGGAACCCTCGGATTTCCTTTTAAAGCTTTTAGGAGAGGATGGACAGCTAATTTGCTTCGAACAAACTTTAGATAATCTGCAGCTTGGATGCGTTCCTCCAAGGTGCCAGTTTCTAATCTTCGAACCTGCTCAAAAAAAAGTTGGTCTTGTTTTTCTTGGATTGGTTCTTTTGCAATGATCCCAGTAGAGATCAAAAGTAATAGTAGGATAGCGAAGAGCCTGGTTAAAGCGGACATGAATCCCCCCTTCCCAAAGAGTATCGGCAATTACAAGGTCACCCTTGACCCGGGCAAAAGCCTATTATGGAGAACTAGGATCCTTTTCTCGGACCCGCTCTGCAATTCGCCGAATTTTCTCAGAAAGGTCTTCCACGGCCAATTCCTTTTCGCCGACTTCTTCCAATTCTCGACCCACTTTTTTAAGGTCTTCCTGGATTTGCTCTCGGTTCTCGCTGGCTCGGTGCGCAAGATTGGTAAGTAGGTCTTCTCGATAGCTTTTGACCTCTTCTAATTTCAATTCTCCTAGAGCCACCATGCTCTGCAGAATTCTGTCTAGTTTCTCTCGAGTAAGATAGGCGAGCCCGATACCGCCTAGTACCAGTCTTCCGAATAGGGCGCTCACATTCTTACCGGTTTCTCGAATCAGGGCAGAAAGCATGTAATTCGAGAATTCTTCGTTTCTTTGGCCCAAACTTACCTTTAAAAAGGTTTGGCCTAATATCTTCGGTGTAATATCCCTTCCAGTCATGTTATCAATTACTTTGATCTCATCGCCGGCGATAATCATCTCCGCAACATCCTCTAAAGTAATCGTTTTACTGGTCTCAGGGTCGTACAACCTGCGATTGGCGTATCTTTTTAGAACCTTCATTCGGGTGGGTACCTATTCATTTTGGGGATTTTCCCACAAGACCGCCGCGGCCCTGGACTATGAGGCACTCCGTTTTTCCGAGCGGACTGCCTTTCTAGTTGCCGGTTTTTCGCAACGCACCAATTCTAGGATCGGTTGAAAATCCCTAAGGTCAAGGAAAAAACCCATACGGTTACTTTCTACTTCTTATGAAGCTTTTATCTGATGTTCTGTTACTAAATCGAATTTCTAACGATGAGTTGGAATTCCTACTCGCGTTGATTCGTTGGAAAGGAATCAACGCGGCAGAGTGGGTCAAATCTTCCGGATTTCCGACTGTCCCAAAAGATACTTTAATCTGGAAAAAGGATGCGTCTCCTTCGGACAATCTGATCGTAAAAGATTGGTCCAGAGAATCCACGGTATTAGGAAGATTCGACGTAGAAGAAAAGAATGCCTACTTGAGAGCGGGAGTAACTAGAGTCTACGATCTTAATTTTTATCCTTTGGACGAGTTTCCGTTGCAAGGGATCACAAAACAGATTCATCCAGAAATCTTAATACTTACGAAAGACGAAAATCTTTTCTTTAAATTTCGCTCCTTGCTGAAAGCATGCGGCTCCAATGCACATTGGTGCAAAGACATCATAGGTCTGCCGAACATGCTCAAGGAAACAAAGCCGGGAGTGCTACTACTGGACGCCGAATCTTTCCCCGCGAGAGAACTTTCGGAAAAATTGAGAATGGTTAAAGGAAATCCTCATTTTCCGCTTTGCTTTTGCCTGATCGACTTTGATAGAGAAAATGTCTACCAAGATCTAACAAGGGGACTCAAAGATCTAGCGAAAGCTTTTTTTGAACCAAAGGATCTTTTGATTTTTCTGAGAGATAGACTTCTGCTCTCTGAGCCCTGCAGGGATTCCGAATACCAGGCGATCAATTGGGGAGGAACTCCTCGAAGCATTAGAGATTTCGAATTTTCTAAAATACCCGAATTCCCTGGAGATGTTTTAGGAATCGAGTATTTGAGAAAGATCCACAGGCTCTTTGCTTGGTTCGGAGACGGAGCAGCACGTCGCGAATTCGAGGCTTAGAATCTGCCGTTGTTCTCGTTTCGGCTTTTTCCTAAGCTGAGCCTTCTCTTTCTAGCTGCTCAAAGACTTTTAAGAATAGCTCTGATTCTTGCGCCCCAGAGACTGCATATTTATCATTAAAAATATAAAACGGAACTCCGGTGATTCCGAGGTTTCTGCCCTCTTCTTCTTCAAGCGCGATCTCTTTTAAGAAATTTTGATCGTTCTTTACTTCCGCAAACTCCGCTTCGGAAATCCCGACTTCCTTCAAGCAATCGAGAATCGTTCTTTCATTCGTAAGATCAGATTCTTCGGAAAAAAACTTTCGAAAAAAGACTCCAGCAAGTTCCGATTCTTTCTGATAATTTCGCGCTCTTCGAACCAAAGCATGTAAGAGCAAAGTATTCGGCTGTCTTCCTTCCTCGGAGCCCTTGAATTCCAAGCCTGCAGATTTTGCCACCTCGGCAGTCCTTTTGACGATTGCTTTCACCCTTTCTACGGATCCGAACTTCTTGGCCAAATGCTGTACTCGATCCTCGCCTTCGGTCGGAATATGAGGATTCAATTCAAAGGGTTTCCATTGAATCGTAAATCTGTCACCAGGATGATCTGAGCTCCATATTTGGATCGCATTCTCTAACTTTGTCTTTCCGATATAACACCAGGGACAAACCACATCAGAATAAATCGAGATTTCAGTATTCATTTAAGTAACAATCCGTATTCTTATAAACTAAATTTCGTTTATTCTTAGACAGCCGATTCAATCAGTTGGATAAATTGATTCATAAATGCAAAATGCAGATCATTACCATTCGTGACGAATGTCTGTATCGGAATCCATTTCTTCCAGACCTCGATTTGGAAATGCCTGTTCGTAGAACAAGGCTGCGAATAGATTAAAATCCTCGTCTACAGGAAGATTGTTCTTTTCCCAATATTCATTTCTTCTCTTGATCAAGATTGAGATCGTTTCATCCTCTAACGAAAATTCAGCTTGTCCTCTGTTTAAACGACGCACCATCCAATTAAGGTTATGCAAACAAAATGATCCCAGAATCTCTAATGATGCGATAGTCGGCTCCCGTTTCATTAGTGTTTCCGTATGATACAGCGGAATCCTCAGATTATGTGGGTCTTTCGTTTCCAGGAACTGTTTGTAACCGGCAGAAATCGAATCAAAGAAATGCATTGTGTTCACATAGGAATTTCTGATACGAGCTTCTAGTTCAGGTCGAGTACGGATCACTTCTAAGAGATCGATCAGACTATCTTTTCTTTGTGCTTCCCTTAATATTTCATCTAAAGGAGCCTTGCGAGGTTCTACGTCTATCAAGCGGATAAAAAGATATTTGATTTCGTAAGCAAATCTGGACTCTCTCGGGATATAGTATTCGATCCAGATAGGTTCTTTATAATAATTTTCTAATTCATTGGAAGGAAGGTCCAAAGTCACACTCAGTGACTTAAGCTTTTTCACATCGTCCGTGATTACCTTTTTGCCCTCTACCCTCGTCCTAGATCTTTTGATCTGTTTGAGTTGCGACTTATTTAATAGCGGCTTGGGCTTGTAGCTATCCATCTTTATATCATCGGATTTGCGATGATCCTAATTCAGGGTTGGGAAACGGATTCAGTAGAACCCGGAGAATGACTCCAAAAAAAACGTGCACTAAACAAGCGAAGCGCTAGGCCAAAAGGGCTCATAATCCCAGATTCTGCAAAGCGGACTTTTCCATGGGAATCCAAAATATAGAAAGTAGGATATCCTCCTATCCCCCAATCTCTCAGCAAAATCGGATTTCCTTGGATTACAGGAAATTGTATCTCCTTTTTTTGAAGATATTGATTCAAGAGCGAAGGATTATCTCCTTCTTCCACACTAATAAATGCAAAAGATTCGCGACCTTCGAGTAGAGAAGCATACCATTTTACGAGCGGTAAACTGTTGGAACATACTCCGCACCAGGTCGCCCAAAAATATACGACAGTAGTCTTTCCTTCCAAATTCGCTTTTTGTCCTGAAGGAAAAGAAAATTCCATTCCGTTCAAATCGACGACCGGCTTTGTGTCTAAAGCACGAAACCAAGCAAGAAAGAATGTGGCCGAAAGAAGTAACGCGATTGCTCCGCCATATTTAAAAGCTGTCTTAGTAGAATTTTTCATCTATTCCTTAGACTAAAATCAGTGATGTATAGGCAGAGTTTGTCCTGGTCCAGAATACATTATCCAAATTACGAGCAAGAGCCAAAGGAATCCTGCGATCAAAACTCCCCAATCTGTCAGAATGGCTTTTGTAGGATTGTGACCCATATTTTTAATATAAATAATATAAAGAGACCTGAATATTGCGTACACTACGATCGGTATCGTGTACACCATTTTGTCTGTTCCAAGATTTTCCAAAGTCGTGGGACTGGTTACGTACATGACGTAAGTCACGAGAGTCATCGTTGCGACAATCCCCATCATCAGATCCAAAAAGTTGACCGAGTATTCTTCTAGAATTTTTCTGTGACCTTTCGCACCATCTTCCAGAATAATTAGTTCACCTCTTCTTTTTCCGAATCCCCAATACAGAGCCAGCATGAAAGTGCAAAGAAGCAACCAAGAAGAGAAGCTCACACCAACTACTACTGAACCGGCAATCGCACGAACCACAAATCCGATACTGATACTCATTACATCCAGAATCACCATATGCTTTAAGAAGCGACTGTAGATGACATTGAAGATCAGATAGAAAGTGACTAAGTAAAAGAACTCAGGCTGCAATCGAAACGAAAGGATCAAAGTGGTACTGAGTACGATGGCAGTGAGAAACAATGCCACAGTCGGAGAAATCGCTCCGCTCGCAAGAGGTCTATGCTTCTTTTCCGGATGAAGAGCATCCTCTTTTCGGTCCAGGAAATCGTTGATTACATACTGGCAACTAGCTGTAAAAGAAAATAAAAAGAATGCTGCGAGTGCTCTTTCTACTGATTCAAGATCACCCAGTTTTTTTCCAAAAATAATCCCAGCAAATAGAATGATGTTTTTGATCCATTGGTGGGGTCGAAGTAATATGATGAACTGAACTAGCATTCTCTGTTTCCGGAATTCATTTTTGATCTAGATCGCCAGATTGCGATAAAATCCCTATGTTTCAACGAATTTTGGAGAGTTTTCGTGAAAGTTCGATCGCAAAGTTAACCGACTTGGATTTTTACTCCGTCGTCCTTAGTTCCGAGAGATCCTAGACCAGAATGACCAGTTGCTGCGATGAGAAGAGTAAATACTCCTACTCTCCCCACATACATGATGATCGGAAATGCGAATTTCTCCAGTTCAGACAGATAAGGAGTTAGCCCTAAAGATAGCCCGACCGTACCAAATGCGGACATTACTTCAAAGAATATCGTTTCGATTCCGTGTCTGTGTGCGTTCAACAAGGTGGCGATTAACATAAAGAAAACGATTGTGGTGGTCGCCAAAAAATAAATCCGTGTAGAAATTGCCACCGAGTTCTTAGAGATCTCTTCTCCCATGATAGAAACTTTCGATTGAGGATTGATTACGTTTCTAAGATACATTACGAGCACTACGAATGTAGTAATCTTGATCCCTCCTGTCGCACCTTGAGGACCTCCTCCGACAAACATAAGCGCACACAAGAGCACATAGGTCGGACTACGAATTTCCGAAAGGTCAAATGTGTTAAAGCCTGCAGTTCTAGAAGAGACCGACAAAAAGAAAGAGTTAAAAATCTTATCTATAATTCCGAACTGACCCAACGTATCCGGATTATCCCATTCTACATATAAAAAACCCAGACCGCCTACGTGGACCAAAAAGATCGTACCGTACAAAATGATTTTCATCTGGATACGATTCGCTTCTCCGTGCAAAGCCTGTCGATAAAGCGCCAATCTATCTTCGGCCCAGAAAGAAAGTCGGATTAAAACCAAATAGAGCCAATTCGGTTCTTTTCCTTCCTCTAAAGCGCGGGCCATTAAATACGTTTCCATCGCGACTTCGACTCGGTTCATTACATTGCGAAATGCTTCGAGCAAGGTTTTCTCGATAAATATAATCACTGGAAAGCCAATGCCACCCATAACGATTAGGCCTTCCACAATCACTAGGCAGGTTCTCTCTCTAGACAGAAAGACCAGATCATCCACAATGGAAAATCCAGCATTGTTAAACGCAGAGACGGAAGTGAAGAGACTAAGAAAAAGACGATTTGGATTTCCGGGTAAACCTCTCAAATCATCGGGCATATAGAAATACAGAAGAACGGCCCCGAGCAATTCGAGAGAAATGGAAATGTTCACGATAGAGATCAGGATTCGGCGAACATAATGTCCTTTTTTGCCCTTTTCTCCTCCCTCGTCCGTTTCATGCGAATCGATCGCTTCAAACACAAAGGAAGCAATTTTCGCGCTTCTAGAAAGGCCCTTGACCACCAAAATTCCTACGAGCACTGTGAATGTGATGATTCCGAGTCCACCAATTTGGATCAGAAACATCATGATAATCTGACTCGAAAACATCATTTCGCTGATCGGCACCGTAGATAGCCCAGTTACGCAAATCGCAGAGGCGGCAAGAAAAAGCGAGTCAGCATAGCTCAGTCTACCGAGCTCCGAGGCATAGATTGCGAAGGATCCTAAGGCAATTGCGCCCGCAAACGATAAGCAGAGAATCCTTGCCACAGAGAGCAGCAAAAAGGCTCGTGCAATGCGATTTACATTTCGTTTGATTAGTTTAATCGGATGCATGGGGAAGGGAGGAAATCCCGCCGAAAGGAACTATTTTTTTGAAGCTTGCCGACTGCAAATGAAAAACCGGATTACGGTTTATTGGATCTAAATCTATGAGAAGAAGATGTTTACAAACGAGGCCCAAATCGAAATCTGGTAGAAATTAGGACCCTGAAAAGGGATCCTAGGGCTAATATTTTTTAGGCGCATTCTTTTTAAGAGGAACCCCATGAGCACTGCAGCAGTTCTGGATTTCAAAGCCAGCGAGAAACTCCTTAAAACTAGGAATATAGGGATTTCTGCCCATATCGATTCCGGAAAAACCACTTTAACAGAAAGGATTCTGTTCTATACAAACCGTATCCACGCCATTCACGAAGTGAGAGGTAAAGACGGTGTCGGCGCCAAAATGGACAGTATGGAGCTGGAAAGGGAACGCGGAATTACGATCCAATCCGCAGCTACTTACTGCCAGTGGAAGGACCATACGATCAATATTATTGATACTCCGGGCCACGTCGACTTTACCGTTGAAGTGGAACGCTCTTTAAGAGTATTAGATTCTGCTATCTTAGTCCTTTGCGGAGTCGCGGGAGTGCAATCCCAGTCTATCACTGTGGATCGCCAGATGCGTCGTTACCACGTACCTCGCGTTGCTTTTATCAACAAGTTGGACAGAACCGGAGCGAATCCATTCCGAGTCATTGACCAGCTCCGTGAAAAACTGAAACACAACGCAGTTGCAGTCCAGATTCCAATCGGACTCGAAAACGACTTACTAGGTATTGTTGACCTAGTAACGATGAAGGCATACTATTTCGAAGGCAAAGACGGAATGCAGGTCACGGAAAAAGAAATTCCAGCCGAACTTCTGGACCAAGCTCAGAAAAAACGTGAAGAACTACTGGATGCTGCTTCTATGTTCAGTGACGAACTCACCGAAGCAATGCTCGAAGGAGAACCTACGGTTGAGCAGATCAAAACCGCAATTCGAAACGGTACGATCCAACTCAAGCTTACTCCTGTATTTATGGGCTCAGCATTCAAGAACAAAGGGGTGCAAAAACTTCTAGACGGAGTTTTGGATTACCTTGCTTCTCCAGTCGATGTGACTAACCGCGCGCTGGATATTAACAATAACGAAGACCAAGTCATTCTACCTTCTGATAAGGAAAAGCCACTCGTATGCTTGGCGTTCAAATTGGAAGACGGACGTTACGGTCAGCTCACCTATGTTCGTGTATACCAAGGCAAGCTGCAGAAAGGGATGACCATTTACAATATGTCCAACAACAAAAAGCACAATGTTGGGCGTTTGGTACGTATGCACTCCAATGAAATGGAAGATATCGAATACGCAGAAGCGGGAGATATTATCGCGCTCTTCGGAATCGATTGCGCTTCCGGGGATACTTTCACTGACGGAAAGATCAAGGTCTCCATGGAGTCCATGTTCGTGCCTGCTCCAGTGATCTCTCTCACGATTGAGGCAAAAGAATCTAAGCACTTGAATAACCTTGCTAAGGCTCTCAACCGCTTTACCAAGGAAGATCCTACATTCCAAACTCACGTAGACCAAGAATCTGGCCAGACGATCATCAAAGGAATGGGGGAGCTCCACCTGGAAGTTTACATCGAGCGTATGAAACGCGAGTACGGTGTGGAACTGATTACAGGAGCTCCTCAGGTTGCGTATCGCGAAACGATCACTTCTCGCGCGGAATTTGATTATACCCACAAAAAGCAAACGGGTGGTCAAGGTCAGTTCGGTCGCGTTGCAGGCTTTATGGAACCGATTCCTTTGGAAGAAACCAAAGATTATGAATTCGTGAACCAAGTAGTCGGAGGAGCGATTCCAAGAGAATATATCTCTTCGGTCGATAAAGGTTTCCGTAGTTGTTTAGAGCGCGGTAGCTTGATCGGGTTCCCGATCATCGGAGTACGTTGCGTGATCAATGACGGATCTTACCACGATGTGGACTCTTCCGATATGGCTTTCCAGATCACTGGTCGCTATGCGTTCCGCCAAGGATTCTCTAAAGCAAGTCCTCAGATCTTGGAACCGATCATGAAGGTCGAAGTCGATGGACCTGCAGAATTCCAAGGAGCGATTCTGGCTTCTTTGAACCAAAGACGCGGGATGATTCTGAACACTACTGAGCAAGACGGTTATTGCAAAGTGGAAGCAGAAGTTCCTCTGGCTGACATGTTCGGTTATTCTACTGTGATTCGTTCTTCTACCCAAGGAAAAGCGGAGTTTACGATGGAATTCTCCAGATATGCTCCTGTTCCGAGAAACGTTGCAGAAGAATTGATGAAAAAGTACAAACCACACTCAAAAGAAGAAGATTGATCCTTCGGAAAGTCTTCTTTTGTAGAAAAAGGGAGCCCTTGGCTCCCTTTTCTTTTTTCTTTAACCTGAGTTCTGCCGATATCTAAATCATGCAGCTAGGAGCAGCGATTTCTGTCCCAACTCAACTTGTGCTGTTTGCCCTCCTCATCCCTAGCCTATTGCACCCAATCTCAAAAAAAACTGCTCCTATAATCCACAAAGTCAGATCGGGAGAAACCGCATTCTCGGTTTCTAGAAAATACGGGGTTCATTGGAAAATCCTTTTAGACTGGAACGGCAAAAAGGAGTCCGAAGGATTAAAGGCGGGAGAGATTTTGAAAATCCCGAGAGGAGATCTAACCCAAGAAGAGCAAACTAAGAGTTCCGGCAAATCCCGGAATAAAATTTTAGAACTCTCCAATCATTCGGAAGGGGCGATGGATTTTCAGACAAAGCCGAGATTTTCGGCACCCTTGGTATCTTTGCCCGCAGTTGCTTTGCCTTTTTCTAACCTATCGCACTATCCGAATAAGGGAGTACTCTTCAAGGCTGGGAGATCCCGAAAAGTTAGGTCCATTTCCGATGGAAAGGTCGCCGTGATCGATCAAATGGATGGTTACAGGAAATTTATTATTGTGGAACATAAAAACGGATTCTCTACGGTTTACGCAAACTTGAAGAAGATTTCAGTCAAAGAGGGACAGATCGTTTCGTCAAAAGAATCTGTAGGCGAGCTAGAAGAAGGAAAAGGACTCTACTTCCAGCTAAACCGGGGAGGCAAAGCCCTGGATCCTTTTCAATTTATCGGAAACCATCAATACTAGTACAAGAAAGGTACGATCGATCGCATGGAATGGGAAATCTCAAATGCAAGAGCAGTGACTCCGAAAGGGTTGGTCGAAAATGCATCGATTCGTGTTCAGAAAGATCGAATCGTTTCTGTACGTAAGAATAATAGCGGCGGCCCTGCACCAATCACTATCAAGTTGGAAGGAATGTTCGTTTATCCAGGGTTGATAAACGCCCACGATCATCTACTCGCGTCTTACCTTCCAAGAGTCGGAATGAACAGGCCCTATCTAAATTGGCTGCCTTGGGATAACGATTTAAAGTCTTCCGTTGTATTTGCAGAAAGGCAACAGTTAGAACCGGAACAGCTCTACTATTTAGGATCTTATAAAAATGTGATTAGCGGAGTAACCTCCGTCCAAGACCACGCACCGCATTTTGTGCAGGATCCATTCGTCTCCTCTGTGCCTGTGCGGATATTGAACCGATTCACATTGTCTCACAGTATCTGCTCCTATTCTCTGGGTTGGGGAGAAGGAACCGAAATCGAGTACGCGAATGCGATAAAACGGAATATTCCGTTTATTACGCATATATCCGAAGGATTCGACGAAGAATCGGAAAATGCGCTCAACAAACTGGAATCTCTCGGTTGTTTAGGAGACCACTCCGTCCTGGTTCACGGGATCGCTTTTGACTCGGAAGATATCCGAAAAATTGCAAAAGCAAAGGCCCACGTAATCTGGTGCCCGGAGTCCAATCTCTATACGTTCGGAAAAACGACCGATATTCGGGGATTGCTAAAATCGAACGTAAACGTGAGTCTGGGAACGGATTCGCCCTTGTCTGGCTCGAATAATTTATTAGAAGAGATGAAAATCGCTCGTAAATATTATCAAAAACAGTACGAGGAAGATCTTTCCGCTGAAACCATTTTCAGGATGGTTACGAAAAATCCGGCGGAAGCTTTCCGGATTTCTAAAGATCTGGGCAGTATCGAAGAAGAAAAAATTGCTGATTTGTTGGTTTTATCCTCTGCAAAAGAGGACCCTTATGAAGCTTTACTTTCTGCGGACCTTGATTCCATCCGATTAGTGGTCCGCGATGGCAAACCTGTATATGGTGACGCTTCGTTGAAAGAATTTTTCGACGAAACCGGAGTCTCAGGGCAAGAAATAAGAATATCGGGAATCGATAAATACCTTGCAGGAGATCCCCTAGGGTTGATAGAATCG
Source organism: Leptospira perolatii (assembly GCF_002811875.1). Classification (GTDB taxonomy): domain Bacteria; phylum Spirochaetota; class Leptospiria; order Leptospirales; family Leptospiraceae; genus Leptospira_B; species Leptospira_B perolatii. Next base: position 92,210 of record NZ_NPDZ01000006.1, on the reverse strand, counting down.
GTCACCCGTGCCCTGGGTTACAAAAAGGATTTGGCATTTTTTCCCATCGGGTGAGATTTAGAATAGTAGGTAACGGTCTTGGCTGGGCCCATCATTCGTAATTACAAAGGCGGCTCCATCATATACTTCGAAAAGGATCGTTCAGAGGATATCTATGTCCTTCGAAACGGTCGCGTTGTATTGACCTATACCGCAATCGATACCGGGTACGAAGTAAAGGAAGATGTAAGACTCGGAGAATTCTTCGGAGTAAAATCCGCTTTAGGAAAATATCCTAGGGAAGAAACGGCCCAGGTAATCGGCGGCGCGACCGTGCTTGTTTTCAAGCTTCACGAATTCGAAGAGTTTGTCGCAGAGAAAACCCATTTGATTCTAAAGATGATGAAGGTATTCTCAAGCCAACTCCGGCAAGTTCACAAAAAACTCGGAGAAATTTTGGGACAATCCGAAGCAAGAAATCCCGCCTTTGAATTGATGAACGTAGGCGAGGTATTTTACAAAAACAATAACTTGGATCATGCGGCTTACGCATTTACGAAATACTTGGATCATTATCCGACCGGGCCCTATGCCGGACGCGCAACCGAGCTACTCGACTTGACCAAAAAAGGTTCTCCGTATCCGATCAATATGCCTCCATTAGTATACGATGCTGCATCTTCTAGGGCTACACCGGACATGCAGACGATTATGAAACCTGCCGCTGAAAAGAGCAACCTGGCTGCAGGGATGGACAATACGATTACCTCTCTCTATAACCGTGCTCATACTTTCTTGAATGTAGGCAAATTTGAAGAGGCAGCGGCTATTTTTAAAGACTTGATGGTCCGTAGCGACTTCAAATACGACAGCGAGAAAAAATTAGTGGATAACGCTTTGTTCCAAATGGGAGTTTGTTTTCTTAAATTGAACAACCTTGAAACGGCAAGTTCTACCTTCTCCACGTACATCAAAAAACACCCGTCAGGCGAGTCAGTAAAAGAGTCCTTATTCCATTTGGCTGAAATAGCGGAACAACAAGGGGATAGGCAAAGAGCAGGAATGCTATTTGGTAAGGTGGCTCTACTTCCTCCCGAGAGAGATAGTCTTTCCCAAAAATCAAGGCAGAAGGCCAAGGAGTTGAGTTCCTGATGGACCTAATGCTTGAATCCATGTTCTCGAAGTTCGGTAAGACCTTCGAGCCGAACCAAATCATATTCTGCGAAAACGAGCCAGGAAATGACTTCTATCTGATCCAGGCGGGCAAGGTAAAGATTACCAAAACCGTAGGAACTTCGATCAAGACACTGGATATCTTGGAACAAGGGGATATTTTTGGAGAGATGGCGATTCTGGAAGAACAGCCCAGGAGTGCTACTGCTATCGCGATCTCTGAAGTAAAGGTCCTAAATTTTAACCGGGCAAACTTTGAGCTTTTGCTGACCAAGAATCCTACTCTAGCTCTCAAAATTCTTACCATTTTTTCAGTTCGGATTTACGACGCAAAGCGCAGACTTTTGATCCTGTTACTCGATGATATGCAGGGAAAAGTCGCAGATGTTTTCCTAATGCTGTATGAAAAGATGCATATGCATTCCGAATTCAAAGAAGTGGTCCTGAATATAAGTATCGAGGATGTCGCGGATTGGTGCGCACAACCGGTCGGCGAAGTACAAAAAGTGGTCAATCAATTCGCAAAAAGTGGGAAAATCGAGATTTATCCGGACAAAATCGTAATTCACAATATTAACGACTTCCAGAGAATAGTCTCTCAGAAGCGGAAGCCGTCTTAATCCAAAAAATTAAGTTCGACTCAACTTAAATTTGTCCGCTGCAGAATGGTCCCGTAGCTCAGGTGGACAGAGCAGAAGTTTCCTAAACTTTTGGTCGGAGGTTCGAATCCTCTCGGGGCCACCAGTTTTATTCGAATGTCAGACAACCAGGACAATGTCCGAACCTTATTAAAAAAAGCTGAGGACTTCCTCAAAAAAAAGAAAGTGCCGAGTGCAAGATTGGACGCGGAACTTTTACTCGCAGATGTACTCAAAGTGCAGAGAGTAAAGCTCTATGTAGATTTCGAAAGAGTACTTTCGACTCCGGAAAAGGACCAGTACAGGGAAAAGCTCGTAGAAAGATCCAAGTTCAGACCTACAGCCTATATTCTTGGAAAAAAATCCTTTTTTGACTCAGACTTTTACGTAGATGAAAACGTTTTGATCCCGAGACCAGAAACCGAAGAACTAGTCGCTTGGGTATTAGAGGAACATCCTAACAAAGAAGATTCCATTCAAGTACTTGATCTATGTTCGGGTAGCGGTTGTATCGGAATCAGTCTGGCAAAAGCCAGAAAAAACTGGGAGGTTTCTTTTTCCGATCTAGCGGAATCGGCGATAGCGATCACGAACAGAAACGCCAAACAGATATTAGGTGACGAAAGAAAAATCCAAACCTATCTGAGCGATTTATTCGAAAGCATTCCAATCAGTTTTGATAGGATTGTCAGTAATCCACCTTACATACCGGATAAGGAAAAACCGGAAGTTATGGACGATGTAAGATTATACGAACCTCATCTCGCACTTTTTCTAAGTAATTTTGAATCGTTTCATAACAGGCTCCTTACCGAAGCACGCTCTCATTTAAACGAAGGCGGGACACTCTATTTAGAGACTCATCCAAATTGGAGCGCATGGCTCAGGGATCGCGGCATTCAAATCGGCTATTCCAAAGTGATTGTTCGCCAAGACCTTTCCGGCAAGGATCGCTTTTTAAAATTCGTTAAGTAAAAAGAAAGGGCCGGCTTTTCGACCGGCCCAGAGCAGGTTCGACTCGTATATGGGGAAGAAAGAAAAGTAAATCGGGCCCACAACCGCAAGCCCGATGTTCATTCGGAAAAATTTCCAGAATGAACTTTGTTGCTTCTTAAATCGCTGAACTTCCTCTTTCGCCAGTGCGGATACGAATTACATCTTCGAGCGGAAGAATTAGAATCTTACCGTCTCCGATTTTTCCTTCACCGGTTTTTGCAGCTTTAAGAATAGCGTCCACAGTTGGTTTGACGAACTCGTCATTCACTGCGATTTCTAACCTCACTTTACGGAGCAGATTTACTTGATATTCGTGACCGCGGAAAACTTCGGTCTTACCTTTTTGCTGTCCGTAGCCCTGGACGTCGCTTACCGTTAGCCTGTAAATTTCATTCTTAGTCAGCTCGGCTTTGACTTCTTCCAGTTTATGGGGCTGGATAATTGCTACGATTAATTTCATATGCTCTCCTTAACTTTATAAATCAATGTCCATTGATAGGAATTAGAGTATATACCCCTTCTCCCCGTGAATCTCCGAATCCAGACCAGCAATTTCCTTCTCTTCGGTGACTCTAAATCCTATGGTCTTATTAATTACAAAAGCAAGGATTATAGAAACTACAAGAGAATAACCGGCAGTAGCCAGTACACTGATTACTTGAACTAGAATCTGATCTCCGCGAGATGCAACTCCTGCACCCAGAGAAAGTGTAAACACACCGGTTAGGATAGCGCCAATCGCTCCACCTACACCGTGAATTCCAAACGCATCCAAAGAATCGTCGTAGCCAAGTTTACCTTTAAGTAATATTGCTCCGTAACAAACCGGAGAAACGATCAATCCCATATAAATTGATTCTAGAGGCCCTACAAATCCGGACGCCGGAGTAATGACAACCAATCCAGCTACGATACCGGAAGCGGCACCTAAAGCAGTCGCTTTTTTAGTATGAAGATATTCAAGCAACATCCAGGAAACCCCAGCCGCCGCAGGAGCAACTAAAGTTACTACGAATGCACGTGCTGCTAATCCGTTTGTCGCAAGTCCGGAACCGGCATTGAATCCGAACCAACCGAACCAAAGTAGACCAGCACCTAATAATGTGTAGGTTAAGTTGTTTGGAGAGATCAGCGTAGCGCCTTCCCCTTTTCTTTTTCCTACTACGATTGCAGCTGCAAGACCTGCGATCCCGGAAATCAAGTGGACTACTGTTCCACCAGCGAAGTCGAGAGCGCTCATTTTAAATAGCCAGCCGTCAGCATCCCATACCCAGTGTGCCACTGGATCATAGACCAAGGTGGCCCAAGCTAGGATAAATACGATGTATCCGGACAATTTTACTCGCTCAGCAATCGCTCCGGAAATTAGAGCCGGTGTGATTAGTGCGAACATTCCTTGGAATAAGAAGTGGATGTACTTTGGAATTGTTCCTTCCAGAGTATCCAGAGTCACTCCATTCAAAAAAGCTAATTCAAAATCGCCGAAATAAGGTCCGGATCCTGAAAAAGCCAAGCTGTAGCCGATGATTGTCCACTGCAACGTAAGAACCAATATCGCTACGAAGCTGTGCATCATAGTCGATAGGACGTTCTTCACTCTTACAAGACCACCGTAGAACAAAGCCAGTCCCGGTATCATGAAGAATACGAATGTGGAAGCTACGATCATCCAAGCGGTGTCACCTTTATCCAGAGTAGGCGCTGGAGGGGCCGCGGGGGCATCCTGTGACCAAACCAAAGAAGGAATGGCGAGGAGCAGAAGAGGTAAAAACTTTTTAGCCAAGTTCATTAATTCTCATCCCAATGTGTTTTCCCCATGAAATGCAAAAACTGGGCCCAAGCTCGAAAATTTTATAAAAATTTTCAAAAGACGGAAAACGAGACAAAGCTCATTGAATTTGGATGTACATTGAATTTATTTTGGAAATGTACTAAAAGTTAGCTTTGTTTGGACCAAGTTTTCGTGGGGAAAAGTAAACCGGACCCGAATCCGCGACACTTTGCCTAAAAAAAGGGCACCGAATTCTACATTCTGAAGATTGCATACGCCGGCTGGCGGTTTTTCTCCGATAAATCAGAATATAGAGCTAGGCCTAAGGCTTCGCGAGTCCTTGCCGGATCGAGAATTCCGTCATCCCAAAGGCGGGCAGTGGAATATAAGCACGAGGATCTGCGGTCATAATCTTCCAGAATCGGTCTCTTAAAGTTTTCCTGCTCTTTTTCAGAGAGGGTTTTTCCATCCTTCTCTAACTGTTCCATTTTAACAGTAAGCAGCACGTTGGAAGCTTGCTCACCTCCCATTACGGAAATTTTCGCGTTCGGCCACATCCAGAGAAACCTCGGACCGAAAGCTCTTCCGCACATTCCGTAGTTTCCAGCTCCGTAAGACCCTCCGATCACAACCGTATATTTCGGAACCACGGAAGTAGACACTGCGTTTACCATTTTTGCACCGTCTTTCGCGATTCCGGAATTTTCGTATTTCTTTCCTACCATGAACCCGGTGATATTTTGCAAAAACAAAAGAGGAACTCCTCTCTGGTTGCAAAGTTCTATAAAGTGAGTCGCCTTGAGAGAACTCTCCGAAAAAAGAACCCCGTTGTTCGCGACGATACCTACAAGCTTTCCATAAAGGTTTGCAAATCCGGTAACGATTGTTGTTCCATAATATTTTTTGAATTCTTGAAAACGAGAACCATCTACAATTCGAGCAATCACCTCCCTCACATCGTACGGCTTTCGTATATCTTTTTGGATAATTCCGTAAATTTCTTCTGCGGGATAAAGCGGATCCTCGTAGGACAATCTGGGAGATCTTTGGGAAACAGCTCCTCCAAGAGTGGAAACAATATGCCTGGCTATTTCCAATGCGTGAGTATCGTTTTCGGCGTAGTGGTCGGTCACACCGGAAATTCTGCAGTGAACATCCGCGCCTCCCAATTCCTCAGGAGAAACCACTTCCCCGGTAGCCGCCTTCACGAGTGGAGGACCCCCTAGAAAAATCGTACCATTTCCCTTTACAATGACAGATTCATCTGACATCGCTGGGATATAGGCTCCTCCCGCGGTGCAACTACCTAAAACAATGGAGATTTGTGGAATTCCTTCGCGAGAAAGATTCGCCTGGTTAAAAAAGATCCTTCCAAAATGTTCTCGATCCGGAAAAACCTCGTCTTGCATCGGCAAGAATGCTCCGCCCGAGTCTACAAGATAAATGCAAGGCAATCGATTCTCTCTTGCTATTTCTTGGGCCCGAAGATGCTTTTTTACGGTAAGCGGATAGTATGTCCCACCTTTTACTGTCGCGTCATTTGCGACGATCATACAGGGAACTCCAGACACCCTGGCAATTCCTGTAACGATCCCTGCGGAAGGGACGTCATCCGCGTAGGCGCCTTCTCCGGCCAGAGCAGAAAGTTCTAAAAATGCTGTTCCGGAATCTATCAATCCTTCGATTCTTTCTCTTGCAGTTAGCTTCCCTCGGCTTTTATGTCTTTGGATTGCTTTTTCGCCTCCACCAAGCCGAACTTTTCCTAGGAGATCTTGGACGGATTTAACTTTGGAATGAAGATCCTCGTAATTCTCCTTATACTCCGCGGAAGAAGTACGAATCTGTGACTCCAAAAGCTCCATAAGATTCTCCTAATATAGATTTTTTACTTTCTCACTTTTGATTCGTAAAGCACTCGAATCAGTTCAGCTTCTGCCGAGGATAGCTCGCGGTTTCGTCTCGCCATGATTTTTCTAGAATCGCGCAGAAATAGATCCAGAATATAAGGTTCTCCATTCACCCAAGAGAACGGTGGAATGTAACCTTCCGCACGAGAAGAAACTACATTACATCCTATGTCGATTACAGTTCCGGTGTTTAGCATCACTCCGATTCCGATTTTGGAATAATCTCCGATAATGGATCCGAACTTAATGGAACCAGTATTACATTCGATTCCGTCTTCGTGAATTTTGACCACACCGTAGTTGTTTTTTAAGTCGGATGTTGTGGAGAGTGCACCTAGATTTACCCAACTACCTACGATAGAATGGCCCAAAAATCCTTCGTGATGTTTATTAGAAAAATCTTGTATAACAGAATCGCCAACCTCTCCTCCAATCCTGCAAACATGGCCGATTGTAGTGGAACCCGTAATTCTCGCGTTATCGATTTGAGATCCTGGACCGATATAAAGCGGTCCTTCCAAAAAAGAAAAGGAAGTGATTTTTACGTCCTTGTCGATGACCACCGGACCGGAGCTTACATCTATCACCACCCCGGGATAAATCTTTGCAGAACCGTGAACATGTAAGTGCTTTGATTTTCCAACAATGTGAAAATCTCCGGATTTGACCTGCAACTTTCTCATCCATTTTTTCAGGTCCCGGTTGAGTTCTATATCCGATTCGATATTTCTAGCGACTGAATCCAACAGCTTCCAAGGAACATGGTCTTCTGGTTTTACAACTAAGTCCACTTCCGATTCGGATTCATAAGGTTGAACCCGAGGATGCCTTTCTAAAAAAGCATTACGAAAGAAATCGTTCGAATTCTTATAAAAGATTTTTGCGTCTGGATAAGACTCTTTGAGCCTTTGAAGTGGTGTTAGTATACCATCTCGAATTTCAGAGAAGGATCTCAACCTAGTTAAAGCTTTTAATCCTGCAGGAGTCTCGCTTTCATCGATTAAGATTCTCTGGATTCTTGCCATCCTGGTTATTCCACTGTGACCGATTTAGCCAAGTTCCTAGGCTGATCAGGAGGGCAGCCTCTCGCAATTGCAGAGTAGTAGGCAAGTAGCTGCAAGGGAAGTACATTCAAAATCGGGCTGAGGATTTCAGGACAATCTGGAATTTCAAAGCAATAATCAGAAAGCTCTTTTGCTTCTTTATCTCCTTCTGTTACAATAGAGATAATAATTCCGCTCCTTGCCTTGATTTCCTGGATATTAGAAAGCATCTTAGAGTAAATTTCGCCCTTAGTCGCAATACAAACCACTGGAACTTCATCTGTGATAAGAGCAATCGGGCCGTGCTTAAATTCTCCGCCTGCATAACCTGAAGCATGAATATAAGAAACTTCTTTTAATTTCAGGGCGCCTTCTAGTGCGATCGGATGATTGTAAGTTCTCCCTAAAAAGACGAAATCCTTGGTTTTGGTAAAATTCATAACCCATTTTTCCAAAACGCTGGCCTGTTCTAAAATTCTTTCCATCTTATTCGGCAGAAGTCGTATTTCTTCGAGAAAGTATTTGAGTTCTTCGTCGGTCACGATCCACTTCAGTCGAGCCACATAGAGAGAGAACAAAAGTAAATTGATGACTTGAGCGGTGAACGCTTTCGTGCTTGCCACTCCAATTTCAGGACCTGCATCCGTTCTGATAAACGAATCGGATTCTCTAGCAATGGTAGAATTCACATTATTCACCAAAGAAACTACTTTGATAAATTTAGCCTTTGCTTCTAGTAAAGAAGCCAAAGTATCCGCGGTCTCCCCGGACTGAGATATCCCCATAATGAGAGTATCTCCTTCAACGACTGGATTTCTGTATCGAAACTCCGAAGAGGTTTCCGTATCAGTTTGTATCTTCGCGAAATTCTCTAAGTAATGCTTTCCTAGCATTCCTGCATAGTAGCTCGTTCCAGCCGCTTGGATGATGATTCGATTTACCCGCGAAAGAACATCTCTAGAAATCGTAGTCTCCGGAAATGCAATCTCTCCGTTTTCGCCCATCCTAGATTGGATGATTCTTCTGAAAATTCCAGGCTGTTCGTGGATCTCTTTGATCATATAATGTGGGTATCCGCCCTTATCCACATCCTCAAAACGAACTTCTTGCTTTTTGAATTCGATCGTTTTTTCGTTTCCGTCAAAGTCGAAGACTTTACATTCTGTTTTTGTAAAGTACCCCCATTCTTTCGAGTTCACATAATAAACTTCTCTGCAATTTCTTGTAAGCGGAGAAATATCAGATGCAAGGTAGTATTCTTCTCTTCCTTTGCCGACTAGCAAAGGTGCGCCGTCCTGCGCAAAATAAACCCGATCTGGTTCGTTATCAAAAACTACCGAGATTGCCCATTTCCCTTCGATCTTCTTGAATAACTCAATAAATGCTTCTCTATTTGTCTTTTTCTGCCTGCGACTTTCTGCGAGTAAATTAGGAAGTACTTCCGTATCCGTCAGGCTATGGAACACATGACCTTTCTTTTTTAGTTCCTGTTTAATACTTGAATAGTTTTCTATAATTCCATTGTGCACGACTGCTACGGAACCTGCGGAATCCGTATGTGGGTGGGCATTGGTTTGGTTCGGCTCCCCGTGTGTGGCCCACCTTGTATGGCCGATTCCGACATTTCCGCCAACCGGATATTCTTTTAGATAATTTTCTAAGTCTTTGATCTTGCCCTTTTGTTTTCTGACAAGAATTTCGCCTTTATCGAGTACTGCGATACCTGCCGAATCGTATCCTCTGTATTCTAGACTAATAAGCCCCACGATCAAAACTGATTCTACGTTTTTATCTCCGGCATAACCAACAATTCCACACATACTATTAGGAGTTCTCCATGATCCTTCCCGCTTTTTCCACGAGGAGGTTTAGGTCTTTCTTAGTCCTAGCTTCCGCAATCAAGCGGAGGATCGGTTCCGTATTCGAGGGTCTGATATGGACCCAAGAATCTTCTAAAGCCAAACGCAATCCATCTCGTGTATCTTCCTTGGATTCCGGAAAGGCATCCCTAAAACGAGAGTAGACATTTTCTGGCTTTTGTCCTGAAATTTTGTAAGCGACTTTGCGCATGTGAATTTCTGGAAGACCGTCCAGCACAGTATCGAGGTCTTCTCCCCTAAGGGCAAGCAGATTCAGTATATGAGCGACCCCTGACAAGGAATCTCTCCCGAAAGAAGGAATTTCTGGATCGATTACTCCACCATTTCCTTCTCCTCCAAAAACGGATTTCCGAAGAATCATTTCTGAAACAACGTTCGCTTCTCCCACCTTAGAACGGTAAGTCGGAATCGAATATTGCGATGCAGTCCATTCATTAATAAAACTTGTAGATAGATTCACAGTATAAGAGGCTTTCTTCGGAACCTTTTGGCTGTTTAAATAAGAAAGAAAACTGAGTGGAAGAGTATATTCCTCGGAAATCGCTCCTCTTTTTTTGGAGAGAACCACAAGTCTGTCTGCGTCTGGATCCAGGGCAAAACCAATATCTGCCTTGGACGCCTTCATCCGCTTGGAAGTTTGCTTCAGAGCGTCAGGAGTCGGCTCAGGTGGTCTTGGAAAAGTTCCATCCGGTTGGCAATGCAACGGAATGGTTTTGCAACCCAAACTGGCCAAAAGTTCCTGGAGTACAAAACTCCCTCCTCCATTGACTGCATCCAAGAGGACTGTATATTTTTGCTTTCGAATCGACTGTACATCGACCCTCTTCAGCACGGAATCGATATGTGCACGGATCCTGCCCTGCCCTTCTTCGATTTCCGCATTCGGTTTGAACTGGAATGGCTTGTAGGATTCATTTCGAACAATTTCCAAAATTGCTTCTAGATCAGCCGAACCGGTAAAGAATCCTTTGGGGCCGATCAACTTAAAGGCATTCCATACGATTGGATTGTGGGAGGCAGAAATCATGATTCCACCTCCTGCACCGGATTGGTTCACGACTGCCTTTACGGTAGGTGTAGGAACTACTCCAAGCCGGATCACCTTTTTGCCCATTCCTTGCAAGACACCAAGTGCAAGATTTTCTAAATATGCACCGCTGGGCCGGGAATCTCGACCGACAACAACGCTGTTTCCCTTTATCCAGGTTCCAAACGCGCGGAGGGAGTCGTAGATAATATCCGAACTGAATCCTGTGGGAATGATTCCTCGAATTCCGGAGACTGAGACCATCAGGTCCGGGTGCTGGAAGGCTGGTGGTTTATCGTTTAAAGCCATGGTTCCGAATAGAATCGCATGAAAAAAGACTTGGGCGATGACAGGATCGAACTGCCGACATCCTCCTTGTAAGGGAGGCGCTCTCCCAGCTGAGCTAATCGCCCGTTATGATAACGGTCTTAGGCTGTTGCTGCCTGGTTGTTAATGCGTTTCGCCATCCGACTCTTTTTGCGGTCCGCATTTCTAGAGTGAATGAGATTGCTTTTGGCTGCCTTATCAAGGAGGGAAGAATATTCCTTGAATAACGGTTGGACCGACTCTTTTTCGCCGTCCTTAAGTGCCTTTAGGAGCTTTTTGGCTTGGGTCCTAAGGCGGTTCCGGTTTTGCGAATTTGCCGCATTCCTGCGCTTTGTTCTCCGGATATCTTTTTCTGAAGATTTAATATTCGCCAAGGATTAACCTTCCTATCGAGGGATGGACCCAGGTTTTCGTACTGGGCTTGACTGTCAATCTTGAATTTGCAGGAAGTTTGCTCGAAAAGGCAGTTTGGCTAGCAAGGCGCGACTCCGGAGACTGCTTCGTCCGCCCTAGCAATTCTACAATTCAGCTCGAGAAATTGGTCTGCCCGAAGACCAGGGCTTAGTGTCCAACTCTCGGCACGGGAGATCTCTGCGTAGCTGTCAATTGCCCCGATTTCTTGAGCCATTTATTAGAACCTTACTAGACATTGCCACTTGGGTAATAAATTTCAGACTTGATTTTCTTTAGCGTACGTTATCTGTTTCTACATTACACTCTTTTGGAAATTTATTTTTTCGAATCGTGGGAAAGTTTTATCCCGATTTTATAAACAGCGTTGGTTTGCATTTTGTGGTCTCGTCCAATTGTTCATCTCTGATAAAGTGGAATACTGTCTATGATATCTAAAAAAGAACCGGAATACATCCTCGTAGACTCCATCAAGGAAATTGATCCAAATCGAATTTCATTAGCACAACTTGGAAATAAATACATGGATCGTCAGGGGAATCGATTCGCCGTTAGATTCAATAAAGAGAAAAGAAAAGCCGAACTGGTAAGAATCACTCTCCAGAAAATTTCAGATGCTTTACCTAGCCAACCGCACCGGCCAAAAACCTCCGTGAAACACGGCGTACACTTGGACTTGGACAAGCTTTCCAATTTGTTAAAATCAACAAAGCATCCCGCAGCAGAATGGGTGGACTCACTTGCAGAAAAAGTAATTCAGCACAAAGAGGCCATTACTTCCAAAAAGGAAAGTTCAGACAAACCAGGCAACGGCGATGTAGGAACTACTTCAGAAGCGGTTCCGACTTCTCCCCAGGTTAAAACAGCCGCGAACGCTGCCAACTCTCAAGACTTATTCGATTTATCTAAAGTAGACTTAAACATCATGGATAGAAGACCGGCTTCATCCAACACTCAAGCAGAAAGTGATGTCCCCTCGTTTATAGAATCGGATAGCAATCCAGATAACGAAGCCAAATTTATTCAGGATATTGTCAAAGAATTCAATCGGGTTCGTGAAAGAATCGAATCTGTATTGAATAATATCCGAAACTCTAAGGTTTTTGAAGTCACCGGAGATCCTTCGGAAAATAAGAATATCATCGGTAATATGAACCGAGAATACGATATCGAGTTCTTCCAAAAATTTGACAAGGCAGTGAATTATTATAAGGAACTTACTTCTTTTCCGCGATCGATTACTTATTATATTTCAAAATATGAAAGCTCGAGAAGGCAGGAACTGCAATCTAGATCAACCGACCAAGATCGGTTAAGCCTGGTAATTCGCTGGGAAATGCAAGAAATGCTCTCCTCTCTTGCTATAAAACTCAAAAAAATGATCCTCAACACTTTGAATGCACTCAATACCAAGAATGAAAACCATCTGAAGCAAGTTCCTTATAACCAACAGCAAATGTTTCGGGACGCGAGAAGTGCTTTACTTTATTGCTCGGATGATATAACTGCATTAGTGATCTCATTGCAGAAATGGATCGAAAATGACAGATAGGGAAGCCTCAAAATGGCTCTCAGTGACCAAGAAATTAAGTCCGTATTAGAAAAGCTCCGGGGAGAGTACCGAGATGGTGCCAAAAACGCCCCAAAATTATTTGATCTAAAAGCCTTTGAGCAAAGGTATACTCATATTCTCCAACATAGGGGAAATGTAGATCTGTTTCTGAAGGAAGAAGTGGATTTCCTTGAGAAGGTCAAAGCAAAACACCAAGAGCTACTCGAAAAAAGAAACGCTGCAAAAGGCGAAACGATTGGTAAAATTCTGAGTGAACACGAAGAAAAGTTACAAAAGTATCCGAAGATAGATTTTCATCCACTTGCAAGACCTGAGATGAGATATTTTTACGGAGCCATAGTCAACTTTGCGGAGACAGAACTGCCTGTCTTAATCCATATTTTTAGAGGAACGCCGGAGTTTGCCTCTTTCCAAGATGCAGTATCGGTTGTCGAGAGATTAGGTGTCACTCGTAGGGGAATGCCATCCCTCAGAATTTCTGAACATATCAAATCTTTGTTAGATGCAAATGGTAACCAGTCCGCGATGGAGAGAGATACTCAGAATATACTCAAAGAAGTTTCTATCGCATTGGCTGGTCTTGCGAAAAATGCCGTAGACTGTCTCACCAAAAATAGAGTCAGTGAACGTATGACTGTCCAGGTTTCGGACAGGGATTCTCCAAAGGCGGCAGAGGCTTATAAGAATTTGCTTTTCGCGATCGCGCTCGAGAAAATAATTGTCCGAGCGGAAAGTATCGTCCGGGACTTCCGTATGGGCGAGCTTGCCGGATTGGACCGACAATGAAACTCTCCATAGTTATCCCTTGTTACAACGAAAAACAAACCATCAAGAACATTCTGGAAACGGTTCGCAAGGTTCCGATCAAAGACAAAGAAATCATTCTCGTAGATGATTGTTCCGGTGATGGTACCAAGGAACTACTGCAAACCCCCGCCTACAAAAAGCTCGTAGATCAATTAATCTTGCATGATAAAAACCAAGGCAAGGGAGCAGCGCTTCGCACTGGATTTTTGGCGGCGAGAGGCGATATTGTAATCGTTCAGGACGCTGATCTGGAATACGATCCTATGGAAATTCCTACCGTAATCGATCCGATTTACAAGGGTAAGGCGGATGTAGTGTTTGGAAGCAGATTCATGGGAGGTCGTCCTCATCGAGTAGTCTATTACTGGCATAGATTAGGAAATCTTCTGCTAACTACTCTTTCCAACATGTTTACCAATATCAACCTCACCGACATGGAGACTTGCTACAAGGCCTTTCGTAGGGAAGTGATCCAATCCATACAGATTAAGGAAAATCGCTTCGGATTCGAGCCTGAGATTACCGCAAAAGTAGCTAAGATTCCGGGGATTCGGATCTACGAAGTTGGTATTTCCTATTACGGGCGCACTTACGCAGAGGGCAAAAAAATCGGCTGGAGGGATGGATTTCGGGCGATTTACTGCGTGCTTCGCTACAATTTATTTTCCTAATTTTTGAAAGTTTAAACTTTTCATTCTAGAAAATCTAGGCATCTTTGGTAACCGATCCACTTTGGGACCGAACTAAGCTTAGATCACAGGAGAAAAAGCTTTGAACCTCAGGCAATTCTTAACCATTTTCATTAGCGCATTCTTAGTATTAGGCGAACTTTACGCAGGAAATTTCCGCCTAGATAATTCGCACACTTCGATCGGATTTAAAGTAAAACACTTATCGATTTCCAACGTTTCGGGAAACTTTAAGGATTTCGCTGGCAAATTTTCTTTTGAAGAGAAGACTGGAAAACTTTCCGGATTGGAAGTCACAATAGATTCCGGGTCAATCAATACCAACGAACCGGACAGAGACAAGCATCTGCGCAGCAAAGACTTTTTCGACGCTGAAAAGTTTCCCAAGATCTCCTTTAAGGTAGCAGCAGCTTCTATTAGTAAATCAGGTATTTCTAAAGTAGATGGGGAGCTCACGATAAAAGGAGTCACTAAAACGGTGCAACTAGAGGTTACTTATTCCGGTTCCGCAAAAGATCCTTGGGGAAATATCCATCACGCATTCGAAGCCTCTACAAAGATCAACCGAAAAGATTTCGGTCTTACATGGAATAAGACTTTGGAATCCGGTGGTCTTTTGGTTGGAGAAGAAATTCTGATTAGAATCGAAGGTGAAGCGATCCCGGAATAGGCTTTTAAAATGATTAGAACTTAAATCGGTCTTTCAAGTTCCGCTTGAACGGACTCTTTTAGGGTAGGAATTCTTTTAACATTAGTAAATTAAAATTTTGATCCTTTCAATTTAGGAGAATGAAATGAAGCAAACCACAAAAAATTTAATTATCGGAGCAGCAGTTTCCGGCCTATTGGCAACCGGCACTTTTGCAGTTGATAGACCGTCAACCTCAGGGGACGAAAACGCTCAAGGAGAATGCCACGGTATTAACTCCTGCAAAGGAACCGGAGATTGCGGCGGAAAGGGACATTCTTGCGCGGGTAAAAATTCCTGTAAAGGGCAAGGCTGGATGTCTATGACCAAAAAAGAATGCGACGCCAAAAAAGGAACATTTAAAAAATCTTAATATTCGCATTGAATATCTTGAATAAATCCTCCTTGGAGCAAGCGGGAAAAAAAAGTGGAAACCGATTCTGGATTTGGTATTTCACTTTCTATAATCTCTGAAGCTTCGAGGAGGGTCTTCCCTTCTCTTAACAATCTTGCCAATTTAAATTCCCAGCCCGAAATAGATTCGGAACTGATTTCCGAACCTTTTTTCATCATTAATAGAAACTCTGGTTGATTCCATTCAAAGTTAAGTTCAGCAAAAGAATTCGATTTTCTATTCTTCCAAAATGGATAAACGCTGAATTCGTGTTCGCGAAAAATGACCGGCTGCACAAACTCGATTCGCATATCGATTACAGAAGAATCCTTCGGCAAGGATGGACTCCCCAGAAAACTCGATCCCTTCGAGTGAAACAAGTTCCGGAACTCCCACTCAAATTCCGCTAGCACCGGCAAGAACGGAAACTCTGACACCTCTAGTTTCAAAAATAACGAAAAGTCCAGACCGTAATCGGACAAATTGTACGAGGTTGATTTTGTTCTTTTAATATATTTTTCGCAAATGGAGAAAAAAGCCTCATCGCCTAACACGGACCAGACTGTTTCGTAAGTTTCTCCCAGGGATTCTTTCAATCTCACCAAATAACCCGATGAGTAAACTTCTAAGACAGTTTCTAACGAAACATTTTTGGAGGGTTGAATCTTGGCCAAAAAATCCTTCGAGACCGACTGCGAAGTCACTATCTTTGCGAATTCTAATCTAAAATTTTCTTCGTGATTCGCCGGCAATTTCACACAAGGCCTCCTTGCCCCGTCTTAGTATTTCCGTTTTCTAGCAATTTACGAATACTTAAAGCTTCCTTCTCCAAGGTTGCAAAGTTAGGCAGATCGCTATCCCATTCGACCAATACCGGGAGATTGTGAATTTTTGGGGAAAACTGACCCACGAGCTCGCGAACCTCCTGTGAGACGGGCTGTGAATGAGTATCGAATAGAAATTCTCCGGTATCCGTATAGCCCGCCAGGTGAACTTGCATTACAGATTCCCAAGCAATTTGGTTTAAATAGGTGGCTGGGTCGAACCCATGGTTTCTGGAGTTTACAAAAACATTATTAATATCTAATAAAATACCGCAGCCGGCACCCTTGGAAATTTGAGTTAAAAATTCCCACTCTGTCATTTCATCTTCGGTAAACCGGACATAGGTAGAAACATTCTCAAGAAGTATCGGACGCTTCAGAAATTCCTGGATGTATTGAACTCTCTCAATCGCCAACTGCAAAAATCCTTTGGTAAATGGAAACGGAAGTAGATCGTGTAAATACGAACCACCTTGAGAACTCCAGCAAAGATGATCCGAAACAAGAAAAGGCTCTATCCTTTGGATCAATTTTTTCCATCGCTCGAAATATTTCAAATTTGGAAAATCGCCGCCTAACAGCGAAAGAGCCACACCGTGCAGCGCAATCGGAAACCTACTTCGAATTTTTTCCAGGATTTCGATAGGTCTTCCTTCGGTATCCATATAATTTTCGGTGATCGCCTCAAACCAATTCACCTTTACAGAATCGCTCCGTAAGATCTCACTATAATGCTCAGATCTTAAGCCGACACCCAAACCTTTCATGAAGCTATCATAAAGTTCTGCTCGGTGCTGTAACTAACTTGTAGGAGATCCTACTCGAATTTTAAGATGAAATATCAGTTGAAAAAAATGCGAATGCGTGTTAGTAGGGCAACGGCGAGGCCGGGTGGTACCCGCCACCGGCCCCCCACCCACGGAAGGGCGGGGCCCTTCCCAAAAACCCCCAAGAAACAGCGATTCCGGCCTGAATCCTTCTTTGATAGAAAGGAAAGTTTTCGAATCTCAGTAACCGATCTTTCGAACAATTCGAATCATTCGTTATGAAACGAAATCTTTTTATAGCATTGCTTTGGTTAAGCTTCCTCTACTGCACTGGAGCACAGGTCGTGGATCCTGTTTACAAAGCCGACGGAGTAATAGCAATAAAGGGTGCGGATCCAGTTGCTTACTTTAAAGAGAATCGACCCGTGATAGGAGACAAGAATTTTCAGCTGGTTTGGAACGGAGCCAAATGGTATTTCTCCTCTCAAGCGAACCTGACAGCATTTGCAAAACATCCGGAAGATTTTGCTCCACAATACGGAGGATACTGTGCTTATGCGATGAGAGACGGTGAGACCTACGATATTGACCCCAAGGCTTGGGCGATTGTAAACGGAAAACTATATTTAAACTACAATGAAAAAGTAAACGGTTTTTGGAGCCGCGACATTCCGGGTAACATTGCGAAGGCGGACAAGCAATGGAACCTTTTACCTAAGAAAAAATAGCATTATTTTTTCGGAATAATGGTTTCTCGCGCAAGTTTTCATTCTGCGATTGTAGGGATGAAAGGCGGATGGATAGGAATATTCCATTTGTCTAAACTATTAAGCGTAGACCTTTATGAAACCTTCAGCTCGTGCTTCTCAAAAACCAATAATTTTACTCATATTCAGCCTGTTACTGATCTTTCTTTTCGATTGTTCGGCGGATCCAACAGTTTACATGCAAACTGTTCGAGGCTTTCACCAAACAAACGTTAGGCCTGAAATCAACCCGAACGACTCAGGTTCCGAAATAATTGTACGAAATACCGATAAACAGGTGTTATATTACAAAGTGGACTCTGATAGTAACCTGATTGATTTTGAAGATGGGGTCTTTTTTGTACAATTCGATTACGAGAATGAATTCCTAAAATCGATATCCTATTTTGGAAAGCAGGGAGAATTGCAGGGAGTTCTGGAATTCGGAGATACCGCAAGAATGGAATTCGAAATCAAAGATCCGAATCGCTTAAAAACGGACTTTAAGAAAATCGAAGAGCAGGATAAAGTCCAAAAATTCGAAAACAAGACCGTTATTAAGAAGTTCTATAATGCGAAAGGAAATTTCGTTTCCCAGCTGCCGATTACAAGTTCAGAATTTTGGCTGTACAATAAGCGGATTTGGGGAAAACCATAAAGGCAAATCAGCCTGTTCTCATTACGAGAAAATTATATGACGCGATGATCTTTTGCGTCATTTCTAATCCTTCCTTATTTATGTCCGGATGGTATTTCTTAATGAGTTCCTTATACTTCTTCCGAAGTTCCGACTTGCTATAATCTTCCGATAAGCCTAAAAATTCTCTGTGTTTTCGGACTTCACTATCTTCGGATTCAACCCTTGAATGCCTTCTCGAGTGTGATTTTTTCTTCTTCTTATTTTCTTCGTGTCTGAACCTTCCGAAGATTTCGTAGTAAGCTCGGTCCCGATACTCAGAAGTGATTTCCCTTAATAAAAAGACCTTAGTATTTAGAATTCGAAAGAAATAGTTCTTAAGGAAGACATCAGCACCATAATCAGGTAAGATCGATTTTCTCTCCAAAAATTCACTGATTCCGTTGCTTACTAACCTCTCCAAGTTAAACTTATCATCAAAATAGGAATCGAATGCGTCCTCGAACCTTTTTGTAGAAGAGATTAGGAGCAGAAGTAGTTCCCGATCCAATTCATGTTTTTCAAGCTTGGATCTAACGAGCTCCCTGAGATGATCTCGCAACTCTTCCAAATAAGAGTCGTCAAAATAAACGCCTGCTCTAGCAAACTCGTGCTCTAGGCCTTCTAACTTTAGAATTTTTGAAAGTAGTTTTACAAGTAGATCCGCTTGAGTCTCTTTGAATCCTTGCGCGGCCCTCGATGCTTGGTGCACTTCACCTCTAAGCGTATAAAGGATTTTGTAATAATCTTCCCTGCGGATTCCTAAAATCTCAATGATCTTTTCGGACGAAATGAACCACTCGCAATCAGTACAGGAGGATTGAATTTCAAAAAGTATATCTTCTAACGAAGATCTAACTTGTTCAAAACTCCGGACACTCACCGTACTAACCCTTTAATAAAGCCTGCCTTTTTTATCAGACTTGTCCAATCCTTTTCCCAAAACGATATTCTAAATGCTAACTCATGTTTTTTCAAGTGCTGTAGATTCCACCTGCAAACCAGTTGACCAGGTATGTCTAATCGTAGTCTTCGCAAAAACAGATCTTAAAAAAGATTTGATCCGTGCTAGCCCTCCTCAGACTTTTCCCTTTATGCTCCCATTGATCACGGTGCTCGGTTGTTTTTTTCTCTACTTTTTAGGTTATCGTTATTACTCAGGTTATCTTTCAAGATCCATCTTCCAGTTGAAGGATACTCGAGGCGATACACCTGCGCACAAATTCAATGACGGCTTGGATTATTTGCCTACCAAGCCCGCGATTTTGTTCGGCCACCATTATGCTTCCATTGCAGGTTTGGCCCCGATACTTGGCCCTGCAGTCGCGGTGATCTGGGGCTGGCTACCCGCTATGGCCTGGGTAGTTTTAGGCGCAATTTTTATCGGTTGCGTGCACGATTTCGGTGCCCTGGTCGTTTCTGTTCGCAACCAAGGAAAATCGATCGGACAAGTCGCACAAGACCTACTGGGTTCAAGAGCGAGAAGTTTATTTCACGTGATCATCTTCTTCTTGGTATCGTTGGCCATGGGGGTTTTTGTCATAGTTCTGGCTGAAATGTTTTCGGCAGATCCAAAATTGAAGCCTATTCCACAAATACAGACTCAACATTCGGAGCAGACTCAGACCAAGCCTTCGATCAAGGACGATACACATCCTTCCGAAATCCGAATCGAAACACAGGAATCTCCGATCAAGTTGAGGAGCCATTTCCCGGAAGCGGTCCTGCCTACTGTTGCAATCATGTTCTTTGCCATTGCGGTTGGCTATCTACATTATAAAAAAGATATAAATCTAACCCCTCTGACCGTGGTCAGTGTTACATTAACATTGGCTGTTATGGTTCTGGGAATGCGCGAAGACTTTTTGACTTGGACCGGTCTGAATGATTCGAGTAGATCCCCCGGGGTAGTAAGCTGGAAATATTTTCTTTTAGCCTATTCCTTTCTAGCTTCCGTGACTCCGATTTGGCTTTTGCTCCAAAGCCGTGATTATATTAATTCATTTCTTCTTTATTTAGGAATTATCGCGATCTATGTAGGTTTTTTTCTAGGAAGCGTCACGAACCAATTTCCGAGTTTTAATGCGGAGCCGATACGGGCAGAATCGATCGGCCTTGATCTAGTTCCCTTCGTATTTATTACGATCGCTTGCGGCGCGGTTTCGGGTTTTCACGCACTTGTCAGTTCCGGGACCACGGCAAAACAGCTGGATCGAGAAGTTGATTCCAGACCAATCGGCTACGGTGGTATGATGGGGGAATCGCTACTAGGGCTTACATCAGTCGTCGCTTGTACGATCGGATTCGCTTCTGCAGATGAATGGTCCTCTTTCTATAAATCTTGGTCCGGAATTCAAGGCTTGGCCCCACAAGTAGGAGCTTACATTTACGGAACTGGGCGATTCATTTCACAACTAGGATTCAGCGAACAGTTCGCACAAGGGTTCATCGCTTTGATCGTTGTCAGCTTCGCGCTCACATCTCTAGATTCCGCCACAAGACTTCTCAGATACAATATCGATGAAATCGCGGAAAGCACTGGAGTTCCATGGATTATCAAGATTTTTGCAAATCGTTACATCTCTAGTATGATCGCTTGTGCCGCCATTGGATTTTTTGCCTTTTTGGAAATCGAGCAGGATGGAAAAAAGAAAGCGGCAGGCTTGGCACTTTGGAAACTCTTTGGAACTACAAACCAACTATTGGCCGGACTTGCACTGATCGTAGTTACGATCTATCTGCTCTATTCCAAACGAAAAACTATCTATACATTTATTCCGATGGTTTTCGTGTTAGGAGCAACACTCTGGGCAATGGTCGCCAATTTTATCGATTTTCTATACGGAAAATCACCCAACTATCTACTTGCCTCGGTAGGAGGAATTCTTATCCTACTAACTTTATGGCTCTTAGTTGAGGCATTGCTTGCCTGGAGGCGATTTCGAAGTTTATGAAATATTGCAGTGACTGCGGTGCGGAAGTCTCGTTTATCGTTCCAGCGGGCGATACCCTACCCAGATTTGTCTGCAATCAATGTGGAACCATACACTATCAAAATCCGAAAATCATCGTAGGATCTATTCCGATTTGGGAAGGTAAGATTCTACTCTGCAAAAGAGCCATCGAGCCCAGAAAAGGCTTCTGGACTTTGCCTGCTGGCTTTTTGGAAAACAAAGAAACTGTAGAAGAAGGCGCTGCAAGAGAAACGAATGAGGAAGCAAACGCAGAGATAGAAATCCTTAGGCTACATACTGTTTATAGTATCCCTCATATCAGCCAGGTCTATATGTTCTTTCTTGCAAAACTAGTGGGTGGCGAATTTAGTGCGAGCCCAGAATCGGAAGAAGTAAAACTTTTTTTGCCCGACGAAATTCCCTGGGATGAAATCGCTTTCGGCTCGGTTACATACGCTCTCAAAAAATATATCGAAGGTTCGGAAAGCGGCGAGCAGGGAACCCACCTAGGATCTCTGCGAAGAAGTCCAAGACATCATTAGATCAGGAAAAACCGATGCAATTTTTCCTACTACAAATATCCTAGGACTATGCTCCAAAGAAAAAATTCGAAAATAGAATACCGACTTCCGTTTCGCATTTTTCTCATTGCATCCGTCTTTCTTTCTTCCTTCGATATTTTCTCGAACTCAATCATAACTGCAGAAAAGTCTAGTTTTACCCCGAATTTGGATGGAAAGGAAGACGTATTTGTCTTTAAAATCCGCTCGGAGTCCCTTCCTATTCTGCAAGACTGGGAATTGAATCTCAAAAACTCTTTCGGGGAAACTGTAAGAACATTTCATGCCGATAGAAGGCGAAGAAAAAACTTTACCTGGTTTTGGGATGAAAACGAATATGCACCCGAGGAGATAAGAACGCCGGAATATATAGAATGGAACGGAGAGGACGAGGCCGGCAATCTTTTACCTGACGGAATTTATTCTTATCAGTTATTGTTGGTCACCCGTAACAAGGAGAGGATTCTTTCTGAAGAATCTTCGATCTATCTGGATTCAAAATCTCCAAAGGTTGAAGTAACTTGCAGAAATCGTTTATTACTTTTTGGCGATAGATCTTTATCTAAAATAATTTTTCAGCAAAAAGCGACGGCGGAATCGTCTGATATTCTTCTGGGTGAATTTTTGGATAAGGAAGGCAGATCCTTTAAATCGTATACCTGGAAAATTAGAGATCTTCCTTCCAATCTCGTTTGGGATGGCACAGATTCAAATGGAAGACAAGTAGCCCCCGGACTCTACACTTACAGACTGACAGCAAGAGATCCCGCTGGGAACGAATCAGTCCAGAAGGTCGAAAATATCTCTGTTCGAGAAGAAAACGTGGGAGCCGATTTGAATGTGGAAGGGAGCTTATTCCCTTCCGATCCTAGGCTACCCCAAAACAGGCTGAAATTCTTTTCGTACTTATCTCCTAAATTAAAATCCGATTCTTACGAATGGGAAGTGCTGAAGCGAAGCGGCGAGGACGAAAAGGTACTGTATTCGCATCGCTCTTTGGGAGAACCTCCTGCGGAATGGAATTGGGAGCCGAAAACCAACGATGGCAAAGTGTTAAGCGAAGGGGAATATTTCTACCGTCTAACAATCTATAGTCGCTACGATAAGATCGTGACTCATTCCAAAAAATTTACTCTTACCGACGAAAAAGCTAAAATTTCCTACGATCTCGGTCCGGAAGGATTCACTCCGGATGGCAACTGGGAAAAAGATAATCTTGTGATTCGATTGCAGTCCAAAGGATTAGCACTTGCTTCTTGGAAACTAACCCTATTCGAATCCTATGGCGAAAACGAGGTCGAAGAAAGAATTGTAAAAACTTGGGTCGGTGGTTCAGAAATGCCGAGTAACTTGATCTGGTCCGGATCGGACGAACAAGGTCGGAGAATCGGTTCTCTAGCTCCGTTAAAAGTAGTCTTAAACTATAAGGATATTTTCGGAAGAGAAGAAGAAAAGAATTTGGGAGAAATCCGCTCTGGAATCTTGGTCCTGGAGGAGAAAGAAGGTTACCGTATTTCGATTCCGGAGAGAATGCTTGAGGAAAGATGGTGGACCCTTCCCTCCCGACTAAGGTCCTTATTAAAGACTTTTCCTGGATATTTTGTAGAGGTCCAGTACCATACTTCGCACAGAGGAGACGACCAGTTCAATTTGCGATTTTCGGAGGAGAAAGTGATCAAAATTTTTCGTTCGCTTTTGGGCAAAGATCACGAATTCGAGAGATATAGATTTCGGGGCTACGGTGAAACTCTTCCATTAATTCCAGGGAACGGCTCCTACGAAACCGAAAGAAATCAACGATTAGATTTTTTTCTTAGTAACAGAAAATAAATCTGAACGAACGATCTAATAAATGTGTACTACTTTAATCTACAGAGACCCGGAGAAAAATTCCTACGGAATCGGATTCAATCGTGATGAATCGATTCGAAGACTCAAGTCGCTCTCACCTACACTACTCACTTCGGATAAAGGAAAAGCGATCGCACCTGTAGACGGGGACGCAGGAGGTACCTGGATCGGAATCAACTCGTCCGGTGAAATCATCTGCGTTCTAAACTATTACGAAGCTATCCTGAAGCTATTGGAAAATCCATTGAGCCGAGGACAGATTGTTCGCTCGCTTTTGCTAAAAGAAAGAGAGCTCGAATCTTACTCGCCAAAAGAATTGGAAAACTATTATCCATTTAAACTATTTCGAGTCTGTCCAAAGCAGACGACGGCATATATTTGGAATGGAAGCTCGTGCGAGTCCTTTACGGATACTTCTTCTTTAGTAGTTTATGGTAGTTCTTTTACGCTAGGTGAGAGAGCAGAGGTTAGCAGACGAAAAGTTTTTCAGGAAAAATTTTTACCTGCTTCTACTCCGAGTGCAAAAGAATTCATAACTTTGGCAAAAGAATTTTTGTCCTGCCATTTTCCCGAAAAAGGAGCATACTCTCCTTGCATGCATCGAGAGGATGCTCATACTGTTTCTAGAACAATCATCGTAGTAGATCATGATGATGTCTCCTTACTATATAAACCGCTACAACCATGTGAAGACGGGATTGAAGAGGATTTCAATTTCACTTTGACGGAATTTCGGATTTTTCCATGATTGCCTTATGGCAGGAACTACTTCGTTATTCGATGACAAGTATGAATATCGTGATCCTTCTCAGCAGAAAAGAAAAAATGCGAGAGTAAAACTTACGATAGATGGGGATTTCTGTATCAAAGGAAAACCGCAGAGGTTCCCCATTCATATCATAGATATCGGAACTGGTGGAGCTGGCTTAGAAACTCGTTCCTCTGTATTTGAAGGTGATCGCATACAGCTGTTCGCTCTTGTAAATGATAAGAATATGGAGCTCGAAGCTGAAGTAATCAGAGTCTCTGGAAAAAAAGTAAATTGTATTTTTATCAACCTTTCTGACGAAGATAGAAGCGCAATCCAAGATCTTATTCACAAGAAATTCTTCGATAAAGACAAAAAGCCCTTAAACTAAGTAATCACTTTATCAAATACATACTCTACTTCTCTAAAACTAAACAAAAGACATAACCTTCTAATTCAGGAACGAGAAGTTATTCTTCCGTACGAATTCAATTTTACCCCCCAGCAAACCCGAAATTAGGGATATGGAAAAAATGTGGAAGAGTAGAAGAAGTTTTAGACTTACGCACTCTGCGTTATTTGTACTTCTATGTTTCTTAGCAGTTCTTGGAACTCCCACGAATGTTCTCAATGCCGACCTCGACAGCAACAGGGCGACTGCATTATTAAGAGTAGAGCGGGGATTAAAGGAGAATGAATTCCATTTAAAAGCAATTAATAGCAACATGTCCAATTTCGGCACGGAAGAGCAAAGAGCTCTTTATAAAAGATGCATACAACATCACGTCGAAACCTTCACACTGTACTTGCAATTTGATCTACCTCATTCTTACGACGAAATGAGGCAAACACAAAGGTTACTTGTAAGATTGTATTCTGATACCGTAGAAACCTATAAGACCCAAATATTAAGGGAACTGGATTATTTATCCAAATTCGGATTGAGGGGCAAGGATGCTGAGGCAATCCATCATTTGGAAATGGGTTACCGAGAACTCGGAGCCGCGCAGATCAAAAAAACCCTAGCAGACAATTCTAGACCTTATCTACCTGGAATCAAAACTCAGTATTTGTACGAAGCCTTGAAATTGCTAAAGCAGTCGAGAAAATATGTAGTCCTGCTTTCACTAAAATATCTTTCGGACTTTCAGCCCGCCTTGGAATCGAACGAATTCGAGGAAGTTTTCAGCGAAATCAATCGAGCCATGTTTTCTAACGCGGACAAATATTCTAGGATTCATTTCGACAACAATTTCAAGATTTATAACGCGGATAATCTGTACGAAGCTACTTGGGAAACTCCCAAATTGGAAGAATTGGAAAGAGCCTTTGGGGAGATCGACCCAGCCTCGGATCGCGCGAGGAGAAAAGCAAAAAGAAGCGATCTTGGAACCGGAACCGAGTAAATTTCTTTTTCGTATTTTAGAAAACCCGTCTTGACAATACAAGTTTACTAATGTATCCCCATTCCTTGTGCCAGAACTGAGTTGTCCCAATTGCGGCGCCCCCATGCCTTTTCAGAACAAGGCCTCCGTGTATGCGGTCTGTTCCAATTGTAAAACGATATCCTTCAAGAAAGATGTAAATTTAGAAAAGATCGGTGTATCCGGGGAGCTAGCCGACGACAACACGATCCTGCAAATCGGATCGGAAGGCACAATTCGGAATCAGAACTTTAAAGTATTAGGAAGGATACAGCTTCAATTCGATCTAGGCTTTTGGAACGAATGGTACGTTGCCGAAGAAAATGGAAACACCGCTTGGCTTGGAGAAGCGCAAGGGACCTATCTTTATACTAGACTCGAAAAACCTACCAACCCGGCAGCTGTCCCTCAACTGAAAAAGAACGAGAACGCTCTTCCTACAGTCGTGGTTTCTATGAGCGGCCGAGACGAAAGACTACAACCAGGAGATACTTTCGTTTTAAACGAACCCTGGACCTTGAAAGAAATTATGACGGCCACCTGCGTAGGCGGAGAAGGCGAATTACCTCTCGGTTTCGAGACAGGATATACTGCGACTTTACTCGATCTAGCCAACGAAAACGGTAAGTTCGCAACTTTAGATTATTCGGAAGACCCACCTCTCTTTTTCATCGGGGATTCCGTAAAGTTAGAAGATTTACATTTACGTAATTTAAAAAGAGAACCAGATTCTTTTGGAGCAAATTTGGTGCAAGCCCGCTCCTTCCAGTGTTTAGGTTGTGGGGCATCGATCAGTCAGATTAGACCTGATTTTTCCAAATCTGTTGCTTGCGAATATTGTGGTACCGTAATGGATACCGATCGCGAAGAACTCAAAATCATAGATAAGTTCGAAAAAGTTTCCAAGAACGGCATTTATCTTCCGCTGGGGACTGTCGTGAAACTGCCGAATCTTCCAGAATCCAAAGTACTCGGTGTAATGCGAAAGTATACGAGAGATGAAGGAGAAACATATTATTGGACCGATTATCTTTTGCATTTCCCAGGTGGTTACGCGTGGCTGAATGAAAACCGCGGAAACTGGACCTACTTCGAGCCTTTGCTAGGAGTTCCAAAGTGGTCCGCTGGATACAAAAGGACATTCGGAAAGAATACTTTTAAATTTTTTCAGCACTCAGATGCACAAACAGAAACAGCGTTGGGAGAATTTTATTGGAAGGTAAGTTCGGGAGATACAGCTGAGCTGGATGATTTTATCGATCCTCCCTACATGCTTTCCTCCGAGAAAACCGATCGTGAAATATTCTGGTCCAAAGGTACTTTCATACCTTTTGATACTCTAAAAAAAGCAGTGCCTTTAGAAGTTGCTTCAAAACTTCCGAAACCGGAAGGAGTGGGAGTCTGTGAACCCAATCCGTATCGCAATCGATTCAAAAGAAACTTGCTTGTTGCTTCCGTGCTCACCGGAATCTTTTTTGTGCTCCAGGTACATTCCTGTTTTAAAGCGAAGAACGAAGTTGTTTATCAAGGAACTTTTCATTATACCCAAACATCGGCACCCGGGACTGACATAGGAACTCCCAACTTTCGAGATAATTCTTTTGTAACCAATATCTTTGAAATCAAAGGAGATCCTGCAGAGAATGTGGAAATTGAAATCGAGGCGCCTGGTCTAGATAATAAATATCTCTACTTTTCCGCAGCATTAATCAACGTTGATACTGATATCGCTTACGATACCGAAATTGAGACAAGCTATTATCACGGAGTAGAAGACGGCGAATCTTGGTCGGAAGGTTCTCGTTCCGATTCAAAGTCCATGGCAGAGATTCCTCCGGGAAAATATTACTTACGGTTGGAATCGCAGTCAGATTATAGATTTGGTGACGGATCCGATTATCAAGTAAAGATTTTGCGAGATGTTTCCAGCCCAGGTCCATTTTTCTTGTATGGTATTCTGCTTTGGCTACCGTTGATTTATACTTTTTTTAGAAGTTACTCTTTCGAGGAGAAGAGAGCATAACCTGCCTCTAAATCATTTATGTCAGACATTCTCAAAGGTATCATTTATCCACTATTCGCTGCAGGAATCGCCTACGGATTCTATTCAGATTACAGGACAGGTGGGGCTAGCACTAACTACGATGAAATAGAGCAAGTGCCCAAGACAGTTCGAGAAAATCCAGGAGTATATCGATCCCACTACAACTACTTTCTTCATACGTTTAGAGGAAAATAAACTGCAGAGAGCATTACTAGTTTCAGTACTCATCTTATCTTCCTGTGGCTTAGTCTATGAATTACTAGCCGGAACCGTAGCCAGTTACTTACTCGGAGAAACGGTTACCCAATTTTCATTAGTCATCGGAATTTATCTTTTTTCCATGGGAATCGGCAGCTGGCTCTCGAGGTATCTGATCCAAGATTTAGTGGGAAAATTTTTAGAAGTTGAACTCGCGCTCGGACTGTTAGGTGGTTCGAGCGCTGCGATTTTATTTCTGAGCTTCGGTCATACGAAGATATTTCAAATCCCTTTGTTTGTTCTTGTAGTTTGCATCGGAATCCTTGTTGGGATGGAGATACCTCTATTGTTGAGGATTCTACAAAAGAAGCTGGGATTTAGAGATTTAGTTTCAAAGGTGCTGAGCTTGGATTACGCTGGTGCATTGATCGCATCTCTCACTTTTCCGATTTTCTTTGCTCCAAAAATAGGGATGGTCAGAACTTCCTTCTTGTTCGGAATCTTGAATGCGGGAACAGCACTTTGGGGTACATGGATTTTGCCCTTAACCAAAAGGGAAAAATCCCGCTTTCACGCAAAATCGGCAATAGTACTCACGATTCTAACGATAGGATTCGCATTCTCCGATTATCTAACAACTTATAGCGAAGAAAGTCTCTACACGGATGAAATCATACTCACCAAGCAGACGAATTTTCAAAGAATCATTGTCACTCGCTATAAAAACGAGCTTAGGCTTTTTCTAAACGGACACCTTCAGTTCAGCTCCAGAGATGAGTATCGCTACCACGAAGTCTTAGCACATCCCGCATTGCTCGCACATCCCAATCCGAGAAAAGTCTTGGTGCTTGGCGGAGGCGATGGATTAGCAGTTCGTGAAATTCTAAAACATCCAACGGTCCAATCGGTGACTTTAGTGGACTTGGATCCTGAAATGACAAAATTATTTTCGGAACAACCACTTTTAACGCAGATTAATCAGGGGAGTTTAAGCGACCCGAAAGTAAAAATAGAAAACGCGGACGCCTTTTTGTGGTTAGAAGGTTCCACGGATACATTCGATGTAGTCCTAGTGGACTTTCCTGATCCTAGTAACTTTTCCATTGGCAAACTCTATACAACGGCATTCTATAGAATTCTAAAGAGAAGATTGAACTCGTTCTCTGTGGTCGAAATTCAGTCCACTTCGCCCTTGTTCGCCAGACAATCCTTTTGGTGCATTGATGCTACCCTTCGAGAATCCGGCTTCTACACAAAACCTTTACATGTCTATGTTCCGTCCTTCGGGGAATGGGGATTTGTATTGGCCAGCCCGCGAAGAAATCTTACCTATCGAAACGAGATTCCGGAAGGATTAAGATTTTTGAATACTACCGAACTCTTTTCTTTATCGGAATTCCCCTTGGACATGTCGAAGGTGGAAGTAGAATCGAATCATCTAAACAACCAAGCCTTAGTCAGATACTATGATCAGGAGTGGAACAAACTTCTCGATTAGAAGCAGTCCTTCGGGTGCGTACTTTGGGTTTTGCCCCACCCTTCCTGGGCGGGGGGCTGGTGGCGGGTACACAACCGCCCGTATTTCACATTTTAATCTTTCTCGCAAGGTTTTTTTTCTCGCAGTGTGCTTGTAGGAACTCCTATATTCCGCACAAAAGACCCTTTATACTGCTTCAAAAAAATTCGGCGGGACATTTTGCGATAAGAGTCAGGTCAAAATTGATATTGTTGAAATTCTAATAGAGAATTTCACTCAACTAAGAAATACTCAAAAGGAAAATGTGCCAACAATCAAAGGAATAATCATGAAAATAAAATTAACCTTTCCAATCTTTCTCTTCAGTCTCATCCTCGGATTTTTTACTAGTGTATCTGTCTTCGCGCAAAACGAAACTACCGAGACAACGTTGCATGACTTCATGGAAGATTATACCAAGCCGGCCTCCAAGAAGGCTAAAAAAGGCGACAAAGCATCACTGGAAAGAATTCTGAAAGAAGTTCCGAATTTTGCATTAGAAGATCAAAAGACAAAATGGAAGGAAATCACTGACGAGGCTCTAAGTAGCGGGGATCTCGAATCTTCATGCAAAAATTGTCATAAAGAATTTAAAAAGGAATATAAGAAAACCTACCGTAAAAGACCGATTCAGGTCTCGAAGGAACTCATTGCTTACCTGAAAAACCAGAAGTAACGCCGAGCAGGGAGGCTTGCGGATTCATTTCTGGAGCCGGTTGAAAGTCTAACACAACCATCGTTAGATCGTCTTCAAAATGTTTCCGATTTCCCGTAAACTCCCTGAGAGTCTGAAATACAATTTCTGCCAGCATTTCACCAGGTAAGGAGATGTTTTCACCCAATAACTTATAGAATTTTTGAAAACCAAAAATTTCTCCTTTAGGACTTCTTGCTTCGGTGACCCCGTCTGTATAAACGACTAATCGGTCTCCGGGTTCCAAATAAAACTCGGCTACTGAATTCTTCAAATTTGGGTCCATTCCTATGATCCAACCCGGAAGAAAAATTTCCCTGGTTTCGCCCGACACTCTACGAACAATCACAAGTGGAGGATGTCCTGCGTTCGAATAACTCACTCTTCCAGTTTCACCATCTACAAGAACGTATGCGGCAGTAATATAATGTTTCCCATACTTACCATTCAAGGCCCTGTTAATATTCCGAAGCACTTCTGCTGGATCTTCATGATTTCTTACTTCGATAGAAAACGCCAATTTTACCATGGAAGCTATAATTGCTGCTGGAATTCCGTGTCCGGAAACATCTGAAAGAAAGATTCCTAGTTTTCCTTTCCCGACGGCATAAAAGTCGTAAAAATCTCCTCCGACAGAACTAGCGAATTCGCTTCTCACTGATAGTTTTAGATTTGGCACTTCGGGGAGAGTCTCTGGAAGAATCGATTCCTGCAATTCTCTGGCTACTTTTAGTTCCCCCTCTATTTCTGTTAAACGCAATAGATTATCATAATTTTCTAATCTTGCTTGCAAGGAATCCTTTTCGAGAGTTTTAATTCGGTCCGCTAACGCAAAAGAAAGTAGCGTCATTTCGATTCCGGAACCAATCTGTGCGCTCCAGTGAACCATAAATGAGTCAGGTATGATCGAAAGATTGCGCAATGACGTTACGAGAACAGAGACGATCAGCACCGACCAAGCTAACAGAAAATACCTCGCAGGTCGGAATCCTTTTTTTAACCTAGTAACACTCGCGTATACGACTAGAATCGCTGAAATGAACGGATACCATGATACTGCCCTCATCATCGCGGAGTAAGCAGAGGGAAACAAAGAAACACAGAATCCTATAAAAGCAAAACCGGATAAATACAAGAAAGCTTGGTTTTTCCAATTGGCCGCTTCTCTTTCCATATGCAAAAAGGAACGAGTAAACAATAAAGAAAAACACACGGATAAAAATGCAAACCCTACCAAATAATCGTTCCAACTCTGAGGAGTCGACTCAGTCAAATATTGTGCACCTACTCCGGAAACGGCGAGCTGCCATAGAGCGTAAAACAGTAAATAGAATACGTAATAGAAATAGCTGGAGTCCTTTACAACAAATGCAAGAAATCCGTTGTAAATCAGCATGATCCCGATTGCTCCGAAGTAAAGCCCGAGAAGTATATTCTCATATTGAACTCTAGTTAAGAACTCCTTAGGAGTCCAAACTTGGAAATTCAAGATCACAGAACGTCTGCTAGACGCACGAATCAAAAAGTCTTCCTGCGTGTCAGAAGGAGTCTCAATCAGGAAAGATGGATGTAAAAAGGAAGTCCTCACATCCTGTCCGATCTCGACCCAAGACTCCGAATTCTCTATTCGAACTTTCTTATAGAGAACGAGTTCTTCCATCCCAGGATTGTTCAAAAGAAAATACCAGGAAATCGGATTTTCTTGTTTAGGAGACCTCACGGAGAACTTGACCCAAAAAGTTTGATCCGTAAAACTGAATGGTAAGTTTTCCTTTTCCATTCGATTCCACGCATAAGGCTTGTCGGCTACCTTTTCATAAGATTCTCGAGTGCCGGCGTAAAGCAGCATGGAGCGATTCACAGAGACTCCGTCCATGGATTGCATGAGTGAAAATATCGGAACTTCCTCCACCGCAATTAAAGAAGTGCAGGGAAGCAAAAAACCTAGAAGTATCGCGATCAAGGAGCCGCGCATATTCCGGAAAAGAATTACCAATTTTCCCCCTCAGCCGGGGCGGGTCTTAGCTCCGGCCAGGCCACAAATATAGGTGAATTGTTCCCGGGTTACAGGCTGTATGGATAGCCTTCCCCCTTTTTGTAGGAGAACCATTCCTTTCAGTTTCCCGTGGGATTTTAATTCCTCTAACGTAATCGGGCGAGAAAATTTTTCCTTAAATTTCACATTCACCATATACCAGGTCGGTTTTTCGGGGTTGCTCTTTGGATCATGGTATTTGTGTTTTGGATCAAACGCGAAATGATCAGGAAAGCCTTCTTTTGCCACTTCCGCTATTCCGACGATTGCAGTTGGCTTTGTACTACTGTGATAGAACAAAACCAGGTCTTTCTTTTTGACCTGGTCCCTTAAGTAATTCCTTGCCTGATAGTTTCTGACCCCCTCCCAAGGAGCAATCTCCCCTGGGGAGTTATGGAGATCATCTATCGAAAAAGTTTCCGGCTCTGTTTTGAATAACCAGTAGTTCATTCCATTCCAGCTGAATACGCCGGTTTCGCAGAGACGCGAGTCTGTTTTTCCTTTTTAGACTTAGAAGGTCTTTCCGCTTTTTTGCGGGAATCCTCATTGCTCGGATGAACAATCGACATCAGCTCATCATGGCTAATCGTTTCTTTTGCCAATAATGCTTTCGATAAGTTTTCAAATTTGGTGGCATTCTTGCGAACTAGTTCCCTACCTTTGTTCAGACAAGCCTGCACGATATCGCGGATTTCCTTATCTATCATCGCGGCAAATTGCTCGCTGTAAACCTTATGATTGGTAGCCATATCTCTACCTAAGAAAGGATTCTCGTGACCACTGCCATAATTGATGGTTCCCAACTTTTCTGACATTCCCCACTCGCAAACCATTCTACGTGCGATATTGGTAGCTTGCTGGATATCGTTGCTCGAACCTGTGGACGTCATGCCAAACTTGTATTCCTCAGCGATAAAACCACCCATGCAAACGATGATCTGATCGATCCAATAAGCCCTCGTATGAATATGCTTATCTTCTGTAGGAAGAGATTGAGTAAGTCCTAATGCTCTTCCTCTCGGAATAATCGTAACTTTATGAACTGGTTCTGTGTAAGCTAGGAGAGTTCCTAGAATCGCGTGGCCTGCTTCGTGATATGCGATGACCTCTTTTTCCTTTTCGGAGATAAAAAAGGATCTCCTTTCCGGTCCCATCATCACTTTATCTCTAGCTTCTTCCAGCTCATCTTGGGTGACTCTTTTCTTATTCTTGCGAGCAGCTAATAGAGCAGCTTCGTTGATCAAATTCGAAAGATCCGCTCCGGTAAAACCTGGGGTTCCTCTAGCGATGGAATTCAACGAAATATCGCTAGTCAAAGGAACTTTGCGGGAATGCACTTTTAGAATTTCTTCTCTTCCTTTCAAGTCGGGTAGATCTACTACAACTTGGCGGTCAAAGCGACCTGGACGAAGTAAAGCAGGATCCAAAACATCTGCACGGTTCGTAGCCGCCATTACGATCACGCCTTCGTTCTTTTCGAAGCCGTCCATTTCCACCAACATTTGGTTTAGGGTCTGCTCTCTTTCATCATGACCGCCGCCCCAGCCTGCACCACGCAAGCGACCAACCGCGTCGATCTCGTCGATAAAGATGATACAAGGAGAATTTTTCTTTCCTTGGTCAAACAAATCCCTAACTCGGGAAGCTCCTACACCTACGAACATTTCTACGAAATCGGAACCTGAAATGCTGAAGAATGGCACACCTGCTTCGCCGGCAACCGCTCTTGCTAACAAGGTTTTACCCGTTCCCGGAGGTCCTACAAGAAGTACTCCAGTCGGTATCCTTGCACCCATCGCTTGAAACTTCTTAGGGTCTTTTAGAAATTCGATAATTTCTACAAGTTCAGTCTTTGCTTCTTCGCAACCTGCTACATCCGCGAAAGTAACCTTTACTTTCGGATCTACAGTCATCTTTGCTTTTGATTTTCCAAAAGAAAAGGCTTTGTTGCCGGTGGATTGAATCTGACGCATTACAAAGAAATAAAATATAAAGAATCCAAATAATCCTAAAACTAATACAGAGCTAATCATTCCCCAAGCTCTGTTTTCTTCCGCAGATCTAACTTCGAATTCTACATTAGAACGACGTAATGAAGAAAGTAATTCTTTATCGACCGGAGCTACAACTGTCCGAAACCGTACAGGTTCTTTTGCCGAAGAGTCCGCAGGTAAAAAGCAACCTTGGACCACATCTCGTTCCATCACGAGTTTCTCGCATCCTGGTTTGGATGAATCGCGAACTAATTTTCCAATTGGTCTCGAACCGTCATTCGGTTCTACCATGTTCAAAAATTGGGAAAATGTAATATCTTTAGGAGAATGATCCGTCATGAATTTTTCTATATCAGTGCGGAAAATTCCCAAAATGAATATTATGATAATAAGAAAGAACAAAAATCTGAGACTTTTATTGCTATTGTTCATAAATTGCTCCTAACCCCCTGGCCGATTTAAATTCGGCAAGCGTGCCACTTTAGGACGGGAGACGACCCAAAGTGCACCGGAATTCCTTCCAATTCCGATACTCCTAAGAAACCAGAACCGGAGGAAAGGTTCCCCCATATCAGGATCTCTCCTTTTGCCGAAAAGGCAAGGATAAATAGAAGTTCGGAAGGTTCTGAAATCTAATTTCCAGAACGCAGTCCAAAAAGAATTTCAGGTGCCATAAGTTCAGAATAGCAAAAAGAAATTCGAAAAACCTTGGACTTTAGAATCTATATTTTTCGATTACGTCTTCGATATCACCGAGACTGATCGATCGAATAGCTGCCTCGGCATCATTAATAATTTGGATTAAACTAAGATTTTCCAGCGGCTGGAAGTCTTCTTTCAAAAAACCATCCCGATTGGTCTCGTCAAATTCTCCGTTTCCAATTCCTATTCGAATTCGAATAAAGTTGGGCGAACGCAATGATTGAACGATGGATTTTACTCCTGGGTGATCCGAACCGTTAGGAGTTCCTTTATCTACTACGATTTTTCCGAGAGACAAGGTCCAATCCTCATGGATCACCAAAATATCTTGGACCTGAATTTTCAGAAACGACGCGATATAAAGTACTGATTCACCGGACAAATCGCTGAACGTCTGGGGCTTAAGAAGAACAACTTCTTCGCCTTCGAAATCTCCTCTGCCAATCAGAGATTTTTTCTTTTTCGTCTTAATCTCGACGTTAATATTGTTCGCGATTACGTCTAGAATTTTGAAGCCGATATTTGCGCGGTTATTGTTATACTTGTCTCCAGGATTTCCTAGTCCGACGATTAGCTTCATAGTTTCCCGTATTCCGTGGGATTAGACCTAAAACGGATCCGGGTTATTTCCCGGATTTTTTAGCGCCAGCTGGAGCGTTCGCGTCTTTAGCTTCTGCTCTTTCCTGAGCCAAGAGTGCTTTCGTTTTCAGTACTGCAGCAACGATCGGATCCCCGTTTACGAGAATTTCCCAGCTTGCAGGAACTTTCAAATCGCTCACTTTGATCGAATCGCCTACATCTAAATCAGACACGTCGATCTCAAGACTTTCCACCAGATCTTCTGGAACGGTTTTTACTCGCAATTCATGGATTAGGTGATCAAACTGACCGCCCAATTTGGATCCCTTTGCAGTTCCTTGGACGTGAATACCGATTCTGGTAACAATCTTCTTACCAGGTTCAACTTTGTAGAAATCTACGTGACGAATTCTGCTCAACTCTGGAAATCTTTGGATTTCCTTTACGAATACCCTAAGATTGCCAACTCCTTCGAAATCTAAATCGATCAAAGTAGACTGACGGATTCCTGAATGAACCAGCCTTTCCAACTCCTTTTCATTCACTGCTCCGGAAGTTGCCTGTCCTTGTCCGATAATGTTCACGGGCACCATTCCGGACATACGAAGACGATTGTTTATATTCTTACCGGTTTCTGTCCTTTTCTTTACAGCTATTTTATGGCTCATGGCTCAACCCCTTTTAGATAAATAAATCGCTGACTGATTGGTTTGTAGAAATCCTTTGGATCGCCGCAGCAAACAACGGTGCAACCGACAAGGATTTTAGTTTCGTAATTTTCTTACGCTCTGGAATAGAGATCGTATTCGAAAGAACTACTTCTTGGAACGGAGTAGAATTCAATCGATCCACTGCTTCACCCGACAATACTCCGTGTGTAGCAGCACAATAGACACTTTTAGCTCCATTTTTCAAAAGAGCGTCTGCCGCCTTACAAATAGTTCCGGCAGTGTCGATCATGTCATCTAGCAGAATACAATTTTTACCTTCGATTTCTCCGATCACGTTCATGACTTCGGATACGTTCGCTTTCGGTCTTCTCTTATCAATAATCGCTAAGGTCGCGTTCACTTTCTTTCCAAAAGAACGAGCGCGCTCTGCTCCCCCTGAATCCGGAGATACGATTACTAAGTCTTCGATTTTCTTGCTTAAGATATATTCTACTAAAACTGGATTAAAATGTAAATTATCTACGGGAACTTTAAAAAAGCCCTGAATTTGGTCAGCGTGCAGATCCATCGTGATCATTCGAGTTGGTCCCAAAACTTCGATTAAGTCTGCGACCACTCTTGCGGAAATCGGAACCCTTGGTTCCACCTTTCTGTCCTGGCGACCGTATCCGTAGTAAGGCATAACGACGGAGATACTCTTGGCAGAAGCACGACGAAGTGCGTCCATGATCAAAAGCAATTCCATCAAATGATCGTTCGCTGGCTCAGAAGTAGACTGGATAATGAATACGTCTCTTCCTCTTACGTTTTCTTCTATCTTTACAGCGATTTCTCCGTCGGAGAATTTGCGAAGATTGATCTTGCCAGGAGAAATTCCAAGCTCCTTACAAATCTCTTCTGCGATGATTCTATTCGAAGATCCTGAAAAAACGGCTAGATCACTCATTTTGCGGCAACCTCTCCGTTTATTAAGATTTCGGTTAACAATTCTAGATCATCCGGAGAATTGACTCCTTGGCCTTCGAGATGATTTTTCAGAACCATTGCTCCAAGTTTCTTCCCTTCTTTCTTGTACAAGCTGACTAGATCTGGAAGATAATATTCTCCTTGCGCATTGGAATTTCCTATTTTGCGCAATGAATCAAAGAGTCCTTCGGAACTAAACACGTAAGTACCGGAGTTGATCTCGTTGATTTTCCTCTGCTCGGGACTTGCGTCCTTTTCTTCAACGATTGCGATTACTTGGCCGTTTTCATCCCTAACGATTCGGCCATATCCAGTTGGATTTGCTAATTTAGCAGAAAGTAATGTAGCAGCAAAACCTTCTCCTAAGTGAGTCGATATAAGCTTGCTAAATGTTTCTCCTGAGATCATCGGAACATCACCGCAGGCGACTAAAATAGGACCCTGATGGTCTTTGATTAAAGATTCAGAACTTAAAACTGCGTGGGCTGTGCCTAACTGTTCGGTCTGTTCCGCAAAGTGAATCCCGGAAATTCCCTCGCAAAGAGCTTGCACTTCTTCTTTTTTATAACCGACCACGACCACGATCTTACGAATCCCGGCTTGTTTCAAATGTTCGATTACGTGCAGCAGTAAGGCTTTACCGTTTAGAGGAACCGCTACTTTTGGCTGGTCCGTCTTCATGCGGGTTCCCTTACCCGCAGCAAGAACTACGGCGACAGTTTCCTTTGAGGTATTCATTCAGTAGTATTCCGTGGAATCAAACAGTGGCTGGGCCGCTAGGATTCGAACCTAGGAAATGGCGGTACCAAAAACCGCTGCCTTACCACTTGGCGACGGCCCAGTTTCGTTTCTTAAAAATTAAAGCTAATAAACGAAAGGCCGGGAAATTCTGCCTGCATTTTGCATAACAATTCATCCCGGATTTCTAATCCTTGAACCAATCCGTAGATACATGATCCAGATCCGGTCATTGAGGAAAAGCTTGCTCCGTTTGCCAAAAACCTCTCCGCCAGCCTTCCGAGTTCCGGATAGGTATGGAAGGCAATAGGCTCGAAGTCGTTCACGAGCTTCCCTTCCAAAGCCGCCCAATTTCCCTCTTTTAAGGCAAACTCGACATCTCTGGAGAGAGATTTCCAGTTTTTCGAGGGTGGGTCGGCTTGTAAAGGCTTTTTCAAGCGTGAGTACATCTCAGCAGTGGAGAGCACTTGCGGCGTGAGCGCGAGTATTCCCTGTCCAGGATGAATTTCTATATCTTGTAGGATCTCCCCTCTTCCGGACACAAGAGCGTGTCCCTCGTGAAGGAAAAATGGAACATCCGAGCCGACTTCTGCCGCAAGTTGCATCAGTCCATCCGATGTAAAATCGGAACGGAATCCGAAATAAAAGGAGAGGAGCGCCGCGGCGTTTGTGGATCCGCCTCCTAATCCGCCCGCAGGAGGAATCCGTTTCACAATTCGAACTCTGACTCCAGGAAGTTCGTGATAAGATCCTCGGATCTTAGAGAATGCTTTGTACAGTATGTTTTTTTTTAGGTCTCCTCTTTCGGAGACTTCCTCATACAGTCGACGTTTTTCTAGAATGATTTCGTTTTCGGATAGCAGCTCGAATTTACCGGGATCCAAAGCTTCCATCTTGATATCGTCTCCCCAATCCGTTCGCAAAAAAATGCTTCGGATTTCGTGATATCCATCCGGTCTCTTGTAAGGGATCTCTAACCCAAGATTGATTTTCGCAGGTGAAAGCAAGGTAACTCCGATTTCAAGCGTTTGTTGTCGCTGGTCAACCGATTCTTTCGAATCGAGAAACATTCAATTTTCTTAATTTGCTTCTTCTTCCATTAAGGTTTGCCAAGTTTCAGATAGCCTGTTTCTAAGTGAAATCGGGCTTTTGACAATCACGCTAGGTCCGAATCCTTTTAAAACGGATACAAACCATTCTTCGTTTCTAATTTTGGCTTTAGAAAGGAAGTATCTAGTGCCTTCGAACACTCTGGATTCGGATGTCCTTTCCAATCCAAATCTTTTGTGTAAATTGAAATAAGATTCTCCTGTGTGAAAAATCTCTGCCTTGCTAGCATCGCCGGACGGAGATTTTAGGAAATCCTTCATATAATGGATGGCTGCGGTTTTTTCAGAGTCCGGTATGTTTACACAAGACTCATCGCTTTCTTTTAAACTGAGTATCGCATCGAGCCGAAAGGTCCTTGGAGCCTTTCTGAAATGGCAGTAACCTATTAAATAATCATCTTGGAAGTGAAAAATAGCCCATGGGTCAACTTTTCTAGAAATCGCATTCTTTTCGCCTTGGGCCTGGTATTCCATCTGCAAGGATTTGCGATCCAAAATAGCTTTGGATAAAATTTGATGGATTTGTTTTGTTTCCGGTAAACCAGATACAGGAAGAATCGTATGTATCTTATTTAAGATTTGCTTAAGTACAGGATTTTCTTTCTGAAGTCCTTCACTTTCCAGTTCTTCTAAGATCAATGCTCTAAGCGTTGCCCATTCTCGCACGCTCAAACTGAATCCGTCATCCATCCGCACTGGCAGTCTAATTCCGATCGTCTCTCCATCGTAGTCGATTTCAACCAATTGATCCGGAGAGTATGGATAGGTCCCTACCATATACAACTTTCCGAGTTCCTTTTTGAGAAGGTCGATATTTCGAATTCCGGAATACTTGGAAAGTTCCTCCAAGCTCATTCTGCGATTCTCTTTGAGTAATCGAATCAGCGCCAATTTTGTTTGTATCTTTTTCGTACTCGGATTCATGCCTCTGTCATCGTCATCGATCTAAAAGTAAGGAGCAATCGCAAAAACCAAAAATTCTCGCAAAGTAAGCGGCATTTTCGAATCACTTGACAGGAATTGGAACCTAGGGAGGATCCAATGTTAGAAGGTATGACAATGTACGCTAAAGGCGTTTTTACTCTCCGCAACATCTTGCTGTTCGCAATATTGCCTTTGCATTCGCTGCAGCTATTTGGGCAACAAAGCCCAACTCCGATTACTAGTGCGCCCAAAGAAAAAATGATCTGCGAAAAGATGGATCTTCAAATAGACGGCAGCATCTACAACGACGCATTTTATTGCGAAACGAAAGACGCAGTGTGCTATATGATAGAAGGATTTTCAATGAGCTGCGTCCGTAAAGAACACAGACAAAAATATAAATTAATAAATCCGTAACCAGTGTGATACGAAACGGACACGTTACTTTGAGATAAATTCAATTGCCCTTGGCTTCCAATTGGAAGACCCAACTTGCTCTATCTTAAAGAGACCGACTCAAATCGGTCTCTCTTTTTATGCCTTTGCTTGGATACAATCTGAAGTGCAAATTGCTTCTTGGTGTTTAGAAGTAATTGGAGTGTAGAGTGTTAAACCTTATCTTTTACGATTTTACGAGAGTATAAAAAAAGCGCTCCGTTTGTGGAGCGCTTTCATAAATGTTCCTTCTGAACAGTTCGCTGTTTAAAGGTTACTCGCAGATTCTTGACTTCTTTGAGCTTCCCTTTCCAGTGCCTCAGCTTGCTTGATGAACTTTTTGGATTGAGCGTTGCTTGCTAAGAATTTTCCACCAGTAGAGCGTTTTGCAAGTGCCCTTAATTCTTCAGCACGTTCCCGTTTCTGTTGAGCCAAATTGCGAAGGAAATTTCCCACTGCAAGTTTTTCCTCTTTAGTTACGGCAGCCGAAATCAGAGCCTGCTCGAGGAGTTGATCCTCAGTTTCTTGCGAAATTGCAAAAACGGATGAGCCTGCTAGAAAACCTAATATTACCAAGCAAGATGCAATCTTATTTATATTCATAGAATTGAAACCTCTAATATTTATCTTTGTATTAACTTGTTTTGTTTATGCTTATAATCATTAGATACGGAAAACCGTAAAAGCGAAACAAAAAAATTTTTTTACGGTTCGAAATAGCTTCAGACTTTTATCAACGAAAAGCGCCACTTCGTTTAACATTTTTGTTCATTAGATTTGTCTTAAATAGTTGCCCCAATATAATTTCACTGTCTTGATTCTAACGGAATGTGGATTAAGACAGCTAACTTATCTAACAAGGTAATATTTTGCATAGTCTGCACACAAACTGGCCTTCTAAGTACGCCCAGTTTAGGTGCAGGCATTCTAAAATAGCAACCAAAATGCTTAATCCTTAAGCACACCGGCCGATCCAAAGGGTTATACGAGGGGGAAGGCTTCGGTCTTTTGCCACTTTTGGGTTTTGGATCTATCTGACATAAGTCCGATTTTTTTGCACTTTTTTTCGACAAGTAAAAGGTTTGAATCGATTTCAAGGATAGAATGACCCGAAACTTGAGGATACACAGGAGTACTGGGATGCGATACGTACATGCAATGGTCAGAGTAAAAGATTTACCTTCTGCTATAGATTTCTACTGCAACAAACTAGGATTAAAGGAAAGCAGACGCAAAGATTACAAAGAAGGAAAGTATACGTTAGTCTTCCTTTCGGATGGAACATCCAATGGGCCAGAAATTGAACTCACATATAACTGGGAACAAGAAGAGCCCTATACTTCCGGAAGAAATTTCGGACACCTAGCATTCGAAGTTGATAATATATATGAAGTGTGCGATAGGCTTCAGTCTAAAGGAGTGACTATCAACAGGCCTCCCCGCGATGGAAGAATGGCATTTATCCGTTCTCCGGATCTGATCTCGGTGGAGCTCTTACAAAGAGGACGTGCTTTAGAACCTGCGGAACCCTGGAAAAGTATGTCGAACTTAGGAGAATGGTAAGCTTTAAAGTAAGATAGAATTTTTATCGAGCGAGCTTTTCTCTCAATATTTTGATCGCTTCCTGCTTTTTAACAGAAAGTCTAAGATACTCCGACGCCTCTTTGTGCTCGGGGCTGATCAAAAGAATATTCTCAAGCTGACGAATAGCCTCCTCATACTCTCTTTGATTGTATGAATCTATCGCCGACTTAAGATAATCTCCGATCATAGGCGACTGTCGTGCTCTCAATGATTGAAGAGAAGCGTGCGCCGCGGTATTTGTAGGTAGTGTACGAACAGAGGCGAGGTACATTCGAATTGCTTCGAAGGGATTGCTTGATTCCAGTCCGTTTCCTCTCAATCTTTCCTGCTCACTTTGTCCGAGAAGCGCGGCCTGGTAACCATCGCGAGCTTCTTGGATAGAAGGATTGATTTGCAGAACCTTCTGATACTCTGCTCTAGCTAAGGTGAATACTTTTTGTTCGTAGTATTTCTTTGCTTTTGATAAAAGTTCTTTCGTTTGTGTTCCGGTTTGTCTTTCGACGGTAATCTGTTGGTAAGATAGTGCAGACTGATTTTTAGGATCTTTTTGTAATATATTTTGAAAGATAATCTTTGCGGATTTCAACTTACCGGCATTCAAAAGGTTGACTCCGGTATTGAACAAACCAGAAAGTTTTGCCCTTTCCTGCAAATGGCTTGGCACTGCGATTCCGGATTTTTCTGCGAATTCCTCGTTCAAATGAAAAGAGAATTGGTCCGGGATTTGAATTCCTTCCTTCCTGCATAGGGTCTCTTTGTTTAAAATTCGATTGGCCATCTTTCCGGTCAAAACTCCAATTTCGGAATAGTCCGGACTGATACCGAAGGTCGCGCCGAGTTTTACCAAGGCAGGAAACTCGGTCATCAGGATGATCTTATTTTTTTTGGCAAATTCAGAGATTGATAGAAAGCTTGCCTGAGTCAATAGCGGATCATTCAAAATCATGATTGCATCGGCCTCGCCTTTCACTCGATTTAGCTCGCTTTCCAATGTGGCAAAGGAAGGCAATTTTACTTTTTCGTAACTCAGCCTGTACTTTAAATCGAAATAACTTCCTTCCGAAGCGCCGTATTCCGCAGAGGGGGAAGAATAGAAGCTGTACACTTTTTTGATGTCCGGAGAAAAATCACGTAATGTCCGAAAAAACTCTTCCATCGAAACATCCATACCGATTCCGCAGGCATTAGTTGTTTCTATTTCGAGATTCTTTGGATTTTGTACCATCGAGAACACTAATGGAGTTTTGTGCAGATATTTTGCGGCTACTTGCGTGGCAGGTAATCCAACTGTGATATACACAGGAGGAGAAGAGGATTCTAAATTTCTAAAATAGACTTCTAAACTGTTTTCCTGATCAGAAAGTATATCTAGATACTTTACTTTCAGTTCTGCATCTAATCCGGTCTGTATTCCAAAGAGCGCTTGTTCATAGATGCTGCTATCGGAGGACAATAGAACTTCTATGACTGACGAACTTTTTCTGGACGAGATTGTAGAAGCAATCGAAGCCGAAGAAAATACTACAACTCCAGTGATTATAGTACCTACGATAATAGTAAAAGGTAGAAGAATTTTTTTTAAAGAGGTGTTCATATCCTTTCGAGTCTCACCTTCGAAAACCTTGCTTAAGAAAGCACTCCTTGGTCCATTATATCATTTAGTTTATCCAAATTCTTTTGAGCTGTTTTGAAATCCGGTTTGATCTGGAGCGCCCTCATCCATTGCTCTCTCGCCTTGTCGTAATCGCCGAGATGAAAGTAAACAGAGCCTAAGTTATTACGAGCGTGATAATTTTTGGGAGAGACAGCGATGGACCGGTTGAAGTAACGTATGCATTCTTCCGTTTTTTGAGTAAAATAATAACAATTTGCAAGTCGGAACAGAACCCACGCGTGATCGTCGTCCATTCCCAAAGCCTTGAGATATTCTTGAATCGCTTTTCTGTATTCCTTATTCGAGTAATGCTGATCTGCTCTCAGAATCACGCTTCGCATTTCGGATTCAGAAATTTCAGTTTTCGCTTTGGAATCGATCTCAGATTCCCATGCCTCTTTAATCTTTTTATAAAGTACTAATGCTTCCTTATCATCCGGATAGATTTCTACGGCCTTCTTAATCATAAAGTCCGCCCTTGGCAGAATTCCGGACTCCAAGTATATTTCG
Organism: Leptospira perolatii; assembly: GCF_002811875.1. GTDB lineage: Bacteria > Spirochaetota > Leptospiria > Leptospirales > Leptospiraceae > Leptospira_B > Leptospira_B perolatii. The sequence continues at coordinate 48,004 of NZ_NPDZ01000006.1, read as the reverse complement.
GCGAGGTTCTTCAAATTTTTAAGATTGTGAGGCTCCCGCAGGAAGAGCCTTTCGGCTGCGTCTGCTGCCTTATCCCAATCTCCAAGCGCTGCGTGGGACTTAGATAATTGGAATATTGCATCACCATTGGTAGGGTCTAAAGTGACAAGCTCCTCAAAGCAGGCGATTGCTCTTTCGTAATCTTTCTTTGCCAGGAAGGCGACACCGCTTAAGTGGAGCAAGCTCGGAAGATCTTTGAACTTGCTCATGTAATTGTCTATGATCGCAATAACTTCGTCCGTTTTTCCTTTTTCAAGAAGTCTGTAGCCTCTTCGAATCGAGTCCTCTAAATCGGAAGAATAAGGAACAGCGATAGTTTTTTGCGGACCATCAAACTGGATTCGTAATAGAGAAAGATCGTCGATCAGTACACCTTGTTTTCTGGTGATTTCCCTTACGGTCTCGATTTGACCTTCTGCTTTTTCGACGGTTTTTAAAAATAGAGTTTCGTCCTCTTGTACTGTCTCTTCTCCCTCCAAATTTTTCACTAATATATCATCTCTACCGTCCGAGCCGACGAAGACTAAGTCGCCCTGCATCAGCTGAAAAATACGAACTGAAAAATGATCTTCTTGTCCGGGCATTCCCAATTTTCTAAGCGCAAGCTCGTTTTCTAGAAATGACGCCTTTCCATCTCTATAAAGTACGGAAAAAGGATGCTCAGCGTTGATATAGTACATGACTCCTGTTTCATTTTCGATGAGACCCATGCATACAGAGATATACATCGATCCATCAAACGACAAGAATACGTTCTGCAGATCCAAGAACCTTTCCTTTAACCAAGTCTCCGGATAAGAATTTGGATTTCGGGCCAATTTACTCCGGATCAATCCTGCGTTAAAGACGGCTCCGAAGACTAACGCTCCTCCTGCACCTTGGATCGACTTGCCCATCGCATCTCCGTTTATAAATACAGTATATTCTTTATTACGAAGAAATAATGAATCGGTGATGCAAATGTCTCCACCAATCTGCGCTTCCCAATTCCTAAATTTAAATTTCTTTTTCTGATCTATCAAGAAATCGGTATGTACGTTCTGCGATCTGTTATTGTTCGGCTGCAAAGGCTCTAACAAAAGGGAAGTAAGATAATAGTCTCCATCTTGCGCGATCTTGAGCGCTTGAACTTCTTTCAGCGTTCGATTGAGCTCGTCTGTCCTTTGCTCTACCATATGTTCCAGGTTCTGCGTAAAATCCTGAATCCTTTCGGTCATCTGATTAAATCGATTCGCGAGTTGTCCCAACTCGTCTTTTCCGGTAAGCTCAATTCTGTGATTCAAATTACCAGAACCGATCAGCTTAGCACCTTCCGCCAATTTGCGGATCGGTTTGGAAAACTCAACCGCTGAGTAAAACGCGATCCCTATCCCGATGATAAACAGGATCCCGCCTACTGCAAATATAGTGGCCCGAATCTGATTGACCGGAAGATAAACTTCTTCTTTATCAAATTCGAAAACGGCTGCCCCGACTCTCATGTTTTCGTTTCTTTGGGTAATGAAAATCGGATAGGTGAACTTTAGAACATTTCTGCCGCTCGAATTCTTGCTCTCAATGAGATCCATCGAATGTAAGCCTTTGATGTACTTGAGCTCGTATTCAGGAGCCTTCTTACCTACTCGTCCGTGGTTTTCGTATTCGGCGACATAGTAACCGTCGACATTTACAACGTAGACATCTGTTAAAGAAGAAATCTCATTTTCTTTCAATCTACTTAGTGCGGTTCTTGTCGCGTCGTAGGTCTCGTCTATCAGTAGTTCTTCGGTGGCAAGATTGGAAATATTGTGGGCTAAGTTTCGGCAGACTTCGAAAGTCTTTAGTGTCATAAGATTCTGATTTCTGTATAACACGATAATTGATAGAGGCAGCACGCATATGAGAACCACGCCACCGATCAGTAGAATCATCTTATTTCGTATCCTAAGGTTTCGGTAGAATGTGAAGATGAAGTTTAAAAATCCATTGATTGCAGATACCATTACTTATTCGGGCCACAAAGGTTTATGCCAAATTTCGCTCAGGTCAACTTAAAAACTTTTTCGATTCAATGCAGCACCTGATTATATAATGAAGACGCTCTTATTTCATGCATTTCGATTAATAAAACGATCGTGTTATTAAAATATGGCCCACTCTATCTAAGTTGACTTAAAGAAGTTAATATCTTTGTTAAATAGTACATAAATTACATTAATGAATGTTGATTCATAATCGAATCATAGTCAAAAGGTCTCTGATTCAGTATGAAATAAAAAAATGATTTGTAAAAATGTGATATACGTAGTACACGAACGGCTTTCGAATTCTTGGTCTCCTCAATGAAACGCCATTATACTTTAATTATATTTTTAATTAGTATTTTGTTTTATTCGCCTTTATACCCAAAAGAGGAATCAAACAATTTACTCTTTTTAGGCGGATTCTTACCTTATAAGCATTCTATAGAAAGAGCGACCGAAGATAAGATACTAGGTGTTCTTCAAAAAGACCTTTCTGGCTCAGGATTTACGTACAAAGTATTAGCGGCCTCCACTTGGAAGGAAAATGTTCAAAAAGCGAGCAAGGGAGGGGGCGTTTTTTATATCAGCGGCTTTTACTCTCGTAGCACATTCGGAAATCTTACCCTTTACGGGCAAATTTATGATCCTGAATCCGGAAACCTCATAGATGCCTATTCGGTCACTGACGAGGCCTCCAACTTCAGCCAAATTAGATTGCCGGCAGAAGAGAACAAGATCGACGATTCAGAAGTCATTAAACGGTTTTCCGAAAAGATATTACTTAGAATTCGTTTGAATACTTCTAAAAAGGAAAAGCGTGAAAACATAAACGAATATCTCCTCGCAAGCCCTTTAGGACAAGAATTGAATTTTCCCATCCGGCAAGAAGACCCAAAATCCGCCGGTACAGAAGTTTTCGATTTGATCCAGTCGCAAATTACAACATCTGCAACGAAATTCGAAAGAAGAGCAAACGAAGCTCCAAACCTAGTATCCATCATTAGAGATACGGAGATTAAAGAATACGGTAGGATTTCCCTCAACGACGTCATTTATCAATTACCTGGATTCGCTGCTTCCCAAGACTATGATCGCAGAACAGTTTCTTCGAGGGGGATGTTCGAGGGGTGGAACAACAACCACTTGATGCTACTTATGGATGGTGTTCAGTTTAACGATAATCTCTACGGTAGCGCTTATACCTGGGAAATCACACCACTGAATCTGATAAAATCACTCGAGGTAGTTCGGGGCCCTGGATCCGCTCTTTACGGTTCGAATGCAACAAACGGTGTCATCTCGATCAATACATACTCCGGAAAAGATATCAAAGGAGAGCTCAGGACAAGGGTTCGATATGGTGATTATGGAACCAGAATCTACGATTTCCTAACCGGAAACACGGGAGAATACTTCTCTTACGTACTAAGTGTGAATAGTTACGAAACGAACGGTAACGAATACGAATCGCGGGATGGATCAGGCAGAAGAGATATCTTTGGACAACCAGCTCAGTTCAAGATTAACGACGCCAGAAAAAACGGATACGTATTTGCAAAGATAGAAGGAGAGAAACACCTCAAAGGACTATCCATACAATATCACCAGCAAAATTGGTCTTTCGGAACCGGACACGGATGGTTATGGAGAATTCCGGACTTTCAGGAATCCATGTCGGAAACCAGACAACTTGCTACCATCAAATACACGAATCAAATCACGGATAAACTTTCCCAGGAGTACGTACTTCGATACCAAAGACATGGAATCGAATGGAACACTAGATATGGGGAAAACGGTGCATATGATAACTACTATCCAGCAGGTATTTGGGAATATTTAAACACTTCGGCTCGGGATGTTCTTGGTCGGGCTCAGCTCAGATATTCCTTTGGGAAAGGAGGTAGTTTGTTAGGCGGTGTGGAAGCTGACCAATTTTTGTATGGAGGAGACAAGGACCATAACAGTAACGCGGCGTTAAGCGACGTGGCTGGAGGATATCCTCCGAATCCAGATAACGCAACGAAAAGACTTGGGCCCTGGTTGGAGTGGATTAAAGATATTCCGATCTACAAAGTTGGTGCCTTCGGACAGTTGGTTTCTGGAAAGCTATTTGGTGATCATTTAGAGATCACACTCGGCGTGCGCTACGACGAGATGAGAGCGAACTTTAAAAGTATCGATAAGCCCTATTCGGATGTATTACCTTTTGATTATGAACCAAGGGACCGTTTGACCTTCCGGAGAACAAGCCCCCGGGTAGGTATTGTATACTTCGCGCGGAAAGATCTTACGATCAAGGCAATGGCTGGACGAGCTTTCCGAGAACCTTCGATAACGGAATTATTCGGAGCAAATACTTTCTCGTTAGCATCCAACCCGCGCCATTTGAAACCGGAAATTATCACAACGGGTGAATTGGCTTTAGACTGGTTTGCAAATAAATACATGAACTTCCGGGTAAACGTCTTTCGAACTAAATTCGAAAATCAAATCGCATACAGTATTGCGAACAACAACTTGAGCACGAACATATACTCATTAACCACCGAGGGCTCTGAAGGAGAGCTACTGCTCTCTTACCAAAAGGTTTCAGGGTTCTTAAACTACTCTTATAGCAGAAGATTGGACGAAAAGATTGACGATACGACCGTAGCGCCTAGCAAGAGTCAGGTGACTTGGGCGCCAGCTCATACCGGAAACATCGGAATTCGGTATGAAGGAGATAGTTGGTCCGGAAGTTTTTCCGTGCAAAGACAAGGTAGAGTCTATCGTCGGGAAAGCGACTACGGACAAGTAAATGAATTCACCCAGAAATTCTATGGAGTTCCTTCGGAAGAAGCACTTTATCGAACCAAATCAGTCGACCCATGGGTGCAGGCTAACTTACGTCTGATGTATAAACTCGGATATGGTTGGGAAATCGGTCTTTACGCGAGCAATGTAATGAATTCCGCGCAAACATTACTAAAAAATAATCTTTATCCCTTCGACTATCAACGAGAAGGTAGAAGGGTGTTCCTGGAAATCAGCGGAAAACTTTAAAGTTCCCGGTAAAAATCGCTCAAACGTTTTAGAGAGGAGAGATATAATTCCCGCAATTCAACAGGCTCTATCGATACGAGCGAATTCGGCTCTTTCCAGAGAAACGGAAGTAGTCCCTCTAAATTCCTAGAATTGAATTTGATTTCCAACCCGTTTTCTTCAAAGTGCATTCCGGAAAGAAATAACTTCACTTTCAAAAGCGATTCTTCCCTACAATTCCAGACCACCGATTTAGGATCGTGAACCGGGAATAAGCCCGCATGCACAATTTGATCTTCCCAGGTCTCTCGATTTGCACCTTTTGCCTGGTACAAAAAATCACCCTGTAAAGGTTCCGCCTTTAGAATCTTAGGAAGTATAAACCTTTTTTTGGTTTTGGAAGCTCGGTCCAAACCAAGCAGATAGTAATCCTCCCCTCCTTTTCTCAGAATTCGGATCGGATCCACTTCTATAAAATAAGATTCTTCCGGTACAGTCTTGTAGTATTTCATTTTGATCGGAGTACGATTTCGAAGAGCTTCGAGAACGATAAATGCTACTTCGCCCAAATCTTCCGAGGCTTCTTTAGGTTCCTCAGACAGTTCAGGAAAATAACCCAGATCACCTGCAAATATTTTTTGCGCAGTGGAATAATACTCTAACCTTGGACTCTTTGTATAAGCTTCTAATAAAATTGCAGACATTTCTCTGAGTTCATCCGGAGAAAACCGAAGAGACTTTATAAAGTTGTCCTTTTCCAAAACGTACACAAAGTCTTGTTCGTTTTTCTGAGGATAGTAGCGAATATGAAAACCCAGTTCCTCGAGTTCTTGGATATCTCTGGAAAGTTTTCTTCGGTCCGAATCCTGGTTTTCGTTTTGATAGAATTCGGACATGATCCTCTTTAAAGAGGAGAGGGTCAGTCCTTCCGGATATTGAAAAAAGTTAAATAATAGAGTCAGTATCCTACTCTCGGTAGGATTCATTTCTCTCGGCTCGATTTCTAAATCAAGATCCTTATCTAGCCCTTCTTGTTGGTTCGCCACACATCAGAAATTATGCAATCCGAAAGGCCAGGCAACCAGAAATCCCAAGAAATGCGCGAATGCGTATCGATTTTCCAAATAAAAACCGCTTGAAGGCTAAACTGTTTCTCAGAGAATTTCCCCTCCCCGCATCAGGAAGAAAAGGTACAACTATGGGAAAATTTCTAGGATATATTACACCTCACTTTGTAGGACTCGTTTTAATTTTAGTCGGTTGGTGGACCACGATTATTAATGTGGGAATGTTACGATTCACCGACCAAAGCTATTTTAACCAGTGGACGATTTCTGGATTGGTGCTGATTCTTATTGGCGCGTATTTGCCTGAAATTTGGATTTTTATCTGGAAGAAGGTCCGTCAGGAATAGTGTTTTTCTTGTACATTTTTCGCCTATTTTGTATGCTGCAGAATATGTAGAAGAGGTCTGGCTTGTCTTTCGGGCTAGTGAGTTTTCCTTAGCGCGCGTCTAGCCGTTATAGCAAAACTCGTGAACCTGAAAAAAGTCTAGACATTTTCTAGCAAAGTAGTTCGCAGATAAAAAGGGCTTTTTCTCCAAGTATTTGCTGTTCCGACAGTTCTAGGATAGCCGAAAAAAACCTTTACTAAGTTTGTACGCGAACTACAATGCGACATAATAAAATTATTTGAACGTGGGAATAGGATGAGCGCGGAAACCGAGGTACTTGAAAAAAGCCCGAGGAAAAAAACTGAGATCGAGTTTAATAAACCCACCCTTTCTCGGGAGGACCTGAAAACAGTACTCGAAGCTCTTGTTGAAGATCATCTATCTTCCGGGTCAGTCACCACTCGCTTTGAAAAAGCTTTTTCTTCTACTCTCCGTACCAAATATGTAGTTTCCGCCAACAGCCTGACTGCCGCCTACCATCTAGCATTACTAGCATTAGAAATCCAACCTGGAGATAAGGTAGTTCTTTCCACGAACGCGCCTTTGGCGGCGTTAGACGCAGTCTTCCTAGTCCAGGCAATTCCTTACGTAGTCGATTTAGACAAGCATTCCTTTCACCCAAACATAGAAGCAATCAATCGAGCCGCACAAGATGAAACCGTAAAAGCAATTTTACTCGATCACAGCTTCGGTGCACTTTTAGATTTTTCTAAATATACTCTGAATGGAAAACCTACTGTAGAAGATTTTTCGGAAGCAGTAGGGGCAAGCACCGAGACCTTTACTCCCGGAAAACAAGGATCGATTTCCTTGTGCGGACTTTCCGTAGAGCACCTGATCACCACCGGGAACGGCGCGTTAGTTTGCACAGACTACGATCAAATTCAGAAAAAAATCAGGGCGCGGAAAGAAGGAAGAGAACCTTACGCGAGAAAAGAAGGATTGCCCAGAATGGACTACGATATGATCGACTACCAAGCGGCACTTGGAATCGAGCAGTTGTCCAAGCTCGGAGTCATACTCGAGAGAAAAAGAAAAATCGCCCAAGTCTATCTGCAGTCGATTCAAGGCTCGCAAGTCACTTCGCATTACAACGATCCGAATTCGGACACATTCAACCGATTCGTAATACTTGCTCCGGGAAATTACGAACAAGTGGAGAGATACTTTCGCTCTCTTCATATCGGAACAAAACGTTCGGTCGTCGAACCAATCCACCACATTCTAGATTTGCCGAATGCGGATTATCCGAACGGAGAGAGATTGTTCCAAAGAGGACACTGCATCCCTGTTTACCCTAACCTAACCAAAGATAATATACAAAGAATCTCTCAAGCGATTCGTAGAATCTACTGATTTTACTTAGAGAAGGGTTAGACCGAAGTCGATCCTCTCTGTCGAATTTCCTAAAACTTTTCCGATATTTCTTTTCGAAAAATTGCGAAGTACTGGAAATGGAATGATAAGCTAGTAAAGTTATCTAGCCTTAAGTTTCCGCATGAATTTCGACTCGTGCTTTGGGAGGCCAAATGAATATCGCGCTGCTCTCCATTAAACGTCCAATCTTTATCACAAGCTTAGTGATTCTGATGCTGATCACAGGAATATTCTCATTATTTAAAATGGGAGTCGACCTATTCCCGGACGTAAACATCCCCGTCGTTTCAGTAACGACAATTTATCCTGGCGCAGGTCCGGAAGAGATAGAAGAACTGATTTCGAAGCCCTTAGAAGAAGAGTTATCTTCTATTTCGGGTCTGAAAAAGATCACTTCGTTTAACCAAGAAAGCGTCTCCATCGTAATGGGACAATTCACTCTGGATACAGACATCAAATATGCAGAGCAACAATTCAGAGATAAAACTGCATTAGTTCGCCCTAAATTACCTGACGGTATCAAAGAACCTAAGGTCGTCAGATTCGATCCTGCAGACCAGCCAATCGTCAGACTTGCAGTATTTGCTGATTTAGGTCAGGCAAAATTATATGACCTGGCAAAAGAAACAGTAAAAGGAAAACTCGAGCAGATTCCAGGCGTGGGCGCTGTAAGACTTGTAGGTGGAACCAGAAGAGAAATTCAGATCGAACTGGATCGTAACAAGCTGGTCGCTTATCAAATGCCTGTGGTAGTCATCGCGAATCGATTGAAATCCGCTGGCTTGAACGTCCCGGTTGGTAAACACGAAACCGGAACCAAGGAAACTTCCTACCGGACATTAGGAAGGTATGAATCTATATCACAAATTGAGAATACTCTTGTTTCCTTCGGTGGAGATGTCGGCAATTCAGTCCTGATCAAGGAACTCGGAAGTGTCAGGGATGGCACTGAGGACGAGAACACGTTAGGCTTCCTTTGGGCCCCTAAAAATTATGTGGAGGAAGTGGAAGAAGTCGGTTTCTTCATCAATCCGTTTAAATGGGTCTACCAAAAAGGAAAGCGCCTCGCACGCTTCTTTTCTCGCCAAAAAGAGGAGCCGATCGAGAGAGAGTTAAAACCGGCTTTATTCGTTGATGTGTACAAACAATCAGGTGCGAATACCGTTGCTGTCGCCGACGAGGTCTTGAGAAGGATTGATAAGTTGAATGCGGAGATTTCTCCTTTAGCAGGAAAACCTAAAATTCGACTGATCCGGGATGGATCCAAATGGATCCGTTACAACGTTGAGGACGTTACGGAAGCAATCGTGATCGGGATCTTATTGGCGGTTATCACTGTTTACTTCTTCCTAGGAAATCTAAGGTCGACGATCATCACCGGACTTGCGCTTCCAAACTCTTTGCTCGGTGCATTTGTCATCATGTGGGTGATGGGATTTACGATCAATGTGATGACACTACTCGCGCTCTCGCTCGCAGTAGGTTTGTTAGTCGATGATGCGATCGTGGTCCGGGAAAATATTTTCAGGAAATTGGAAGAAGGCGCGAGCGTTCTAGAAGCTTCCGAAAAAGGAACCATGGAAGTAGCTCTGGCTGTCATCGGTACCTCTTTGACCGTAATTGCGGTATTCTTCCCGGTTGGGTTCCTTTCCGGAATCGTAGGCCAGTTCTTTAAGCAATTCGGATTAACCGTAGTCTTCGCGATGCTAATCTCATTGTTTGACGGTTTGTTCGTTGCGCCTATGCTTTCGGCTTACTTCGCCGGAAAACTGGATCACGGGGAGAGAAACTGGGCCGTCAAAACCTTCGACGAATTCCAGAACTGGCTCGAAAGAGTCTATGGCAAACTTATGCGATTTGCCGTGGTCTGGCCTGGAAACCTGATTACAGTCCTAGCTACCTTTCTCATCTTCTTTCTATCACTCGTTAGTGTGAAGTTTGTAAATAAGACATTCCTTCCAGCAAATGACCAAGGAGAATTCATGGTCACACTGGACCTTCCACCCGGCACTAGCTTACAGGGGACGAAGGAGGTCGTAGATAAAGTTTTACTGGATCTGGAAAAAGTTCCGGAGATGGATAAGATTGCTGTTACGATAGGAAAACCGGATGGAGGAGAACCTAACACATCCATACTCAGTATCGCTTTGGTATCTTCTAAAAAAAGAAGCCGTCATACGACCGATGTAAAAGAAGAAATTCGTAATATGCTAAAAGCGTATGCCTACGCCAGACCAGCGGTTTCGGATTATTCCGCTGTCGGTGGAGGAGTGCAATATCCATTTCAGTTAGTGCTCAAAGGTGAAAACTTGGCCGAAGTGCACGAATATTCCAAAAAAGTGATAGAGAAACTGAAGTCGGATCCAAAACTTTCGAAACACTTGGCAGACATAGATTCCGATTACAGAGAAGGTAAGCCCGAATATCAGATCGTTCTAGACAATGCTAGAATGCAGTTGGTAGGGGTGCTTCCTGGAGTGGCGGGCTCCGAGCTCAGATACCATATCGCCGGCGACACGGTCAGCAAGTATTACGATAGAGGAATCGAGTACGAAGTAAGGATGAGATTGAGACCAGACCAAAGGAACCTCAGAGACTCCTATGCCCTGACCAAGGTACCGAATATTGCAAACCGATTGATTCCACTGAATGCGATCAGTTCCGGAAAAGAAACTTTAGGACCGTCTAGAATCAACCGGATCGATAGAGCAAGAGCTATCGTGATCAATGCAAACCTGGCACCGGGAGGCGCGATCGGAACCGCGATGGAAGATACGATCAAGTTGCTTTCTACCGATCTGCAACCTCCACAAGGAGTTCGATATAATTTCCAAGGACAGTCCGAAGATTTGAAGGAACTAATTGTAAATATAGGCATAGCATTTGGCCTTGCGTTGATCTTTATTTATTTGGTTCTATCTTCCTTGTATGAGTCGTTCATTACTCCGATTACGATTCTGTTCGCGATTCCACCTGCAATTTCCGGAGCATTCTTCGCGTTACTACTCACTGGAGAAATGCTAAACATATTCTCCATGATCGGATTGATCCTTCTCATGGGTCTTGTGGCGAAGAACTCGATCTTGTTAGTGGATTATGCGATGCAGGCGATGAGAGAAAAGGGCCTGTCCAGATCCGAAGCAATTTACGAAGCGGGATTGATCCGGCTTCGACCAATTTTGATGACTTCGATCGCGATGATTATGGGCACGATCCCGATCGCTTTAGGTTTAGGAGAGGCTGCAAAATCCAGGACCGCCATGGGGATTGCGATAATCGGAGGGTTGATCCTTTCCACTCTTGTAACTCTCATCGTGGTTCCTGCAATTTTTGGTGGAATTGACTGGATTCGAGAATGGCTAGAAAGCAAATTCCGTCCGGATATGTCGGCTACGATTTCCCACACTCCCGGAACTAGCGCGCAAGCCGGTTCGCATTCTTCTAAAGTGCATTCACCCGCGACAGTTCAAACTTCTTCTTTGAAAGAATGGGCCGACGAAGTAAGAAACGAGGCTTTTCCAAACGGAAGGAAAACAAAGAGCGGAGCGAAAAAGAAGAAAGTCTGAGAGCTTTGAGCGGTCTTGAGTTTTAGTAAAGCCGGAATTGGCATAGCTAAGCTCGCGACTAGAAAAGCAAGAGACGAGAATCAAGCATTCCCGAAGAGCGAAGCCAGGAAGGCGGAGCGTTCCGGAGCTCAGCACAGGATGTGCTGGCGAAGGACGAGGGATGCTGTTCTCGTCTCTAATTTGATCTGATTATTGCCCGTTTCCGGCTTTGTCTTGGCGCGTTTCGTTATAGTGTTAGGCGCTTTCAGCGAAAGGACGTCTGTTCTGGGTAAAATTGAGAAGCCAGAATAAAGATAAAGATACTGACTGCAATCCCGATCGAAGCGAGCAGAACATCCTTTCCGACTTTGCGGAAAGTTTCCAAGTACGGAAGGTCTCGATAAGTCAAAAAGTTTAATATGATTTCTCTGCCCGCTAGCATTCCTAGAAATACCCATGTAGTCGACATAGGCATATTACTCAGCTTTTGAAAGAATATTAGAATGCATGCATATACTATATCTACAATTGTAGCGGCCTTGGACCATTGAATGTCCGATTTCTCTGTCACGATTTCCTGGATCGTTCCACCGTTTGTATAAAGAATAATTCCAAGTGCGAAAAACAATATAACTACTGCAACCGAGAGTTCTATTCCGCCTAGCTGCCTGGGAAGATAGACAACTATATTGGCCGCGTCCTGGGCCAACCACGCGCCCCACAAAAACAAGGTGGAGAACCATTGCAAGATCGCCCATCTGCGTTCTGTTCTAGGATCCGGAGTATGATCTTCCATGTACTCTTTTGGATCGAGTTTCACCAAAATTCCCCAGACTACCAAAGCTGTTATGAAGGCGATAACGTAACCCAGGAAAGACTTTGTGAGCATCTTTTCGATATTCTGACCACCAAACAGTCCTAAGATGAGAAAAGTAGTGGATACTGGAGATTTCAGTCTCGTGATAACAACAAGGATAATTGGCGCAATCAACTGCAGCAGGTTGAAATTCTCGACTTCGGGAAACGAATCCAGTCGATTAAAATGAACCTCGTACCCCGGTTGGTGAGTCCTGCCAGGCAAAAGCCAAGCGATCGCAAAAATCACAGCGAGCAATCCGCCTAGTGCCAAAAGCTTAGGGGCCCAGTGCACCGATTTCTTACTTTCGATGAAAGTTCCGACTGTTTGTACTGCGTCGTTTCCGGCCACGGAAAATGCTGAAATAGTAAATGCAAACCATCCTAGGTAATAGGATGGAATTCCGTAAAAATAGCCTAACACCATCGTGAGCGTAGCCAAAACTACGATACTGTAGAATCGAATCTGGTCTCGAAAAGAAGGATGCTGAAAATCTGTTTGCTTCATTGAAAAGCACAAGGCCTATCCCTTGCAGGTCCTGCGAACCAAAGGACAAAATTCCTTTGTAGGAATAGAAAACCGGAACCGGATCGCCAGGTCAAGGTCGATCCAACTCCGGATTTGGATAAAGGCGCCATTCGAAAATGTTTCTCCGATGGCGAAATTTTAGCGCAGAACTCTACTCTAGGTAGTGTTTGCTGTATCTTGCTTCGATATCCTTGATATCAAACAAAATGAAGAAGTCTATAGTTTTGAACACGCTGTCGAGCGCAGGAGTTCCGCACATCAAAGATCCTGCACGGATATATCCTTTGATCAGAGAGGGAATTCTTTTTGAAACTTCTTTCATATCGCCCGCTTCGTAATTCGGATTGAAACCCGGAATTTCGTAACCCGGTAGAGGTTTTACGTCAAACTCTCCAGTGAGAAGTGCGTTTTTGTCCTTTAGAAAAGCGTAAACTTCGTTAGCTGCTTGAGTATCAGTATTATGAACGGAACCGCAACCGAAAAGGTAACGAACTCCTTTTTTCTTCATGTACTCTCCAAGTCCAGCCCAGAGCAAGCTAATCACCGAACCATCGCGATATTCAGGATGAACGCAACTGCGACCAATTTCTGCAGGTTCTTCTTTTAGTTCATATATTTTTGTGATATCAAATTCATTGTCGGAATAGAATCCGAGATTTGCCTTAGCAACTTCTCTTCTCAAAATTCTGTAAGTTCCAACAATCATATCGTCTCTGTTCTGATCGATTACGATCAGGTGATCGCAGAATAGATCGTATTCATCTCTGTCTTTTCTGGTAGCTGCAGATTGTGGCAAACCCTCGCCTAATTCGAGATTAAAAACATCGTAGCGAAGTGCTAGAGTTCTTTCGATCTCGAGCTGATTTTCAGCAATCTTTACTTGAAGCTTACGTTCGGTCTTTAATGTATTACGAGCACTTGAACCCATTTCAGTATTCTCTTCCTTGGTATTAGGATAGTTCTATCAATGCCTTTAATCGGTTACATCTCGATTACGTTGGAAAGAAATTCCGGTGACTCTCCGGATTCAATTTGGTCTTTTTATCCGACCATTCTATGCTGCGCAGTCAATTTTTGGACATAACTGGAAAGCAATTCTTTCCCCTTTGGGTCGAAAGATACGAACTGTACCCCGAAATATCCTTGTGCTTCCCTGGATTTTCCCAAGTGCCGGATCTTGCCTTTTGCTTTGAAAGGTTTATATCCTGGAAGTGAAACGAGAATTTGTATTTCTGAATTTAAATCACAGCCTTCGAATCCATGGGGAACTCTCACTGCAATTCCACCCATGCTAATATCCTGAGCGACCAAAATATCTAAAAAGCCGTTACCCATCAGCTGAATCTGAACTGGTTGGGCAGGAAAGGGTACCACACGAACTTGCTGTCTTTTATCCCGATTCATTCCATCTCCCCCTGCGATAAAACGGTGCAATACTACACTACAATCTATGAGACGGTAGAAAAAAATGTCTTCTTTTAGGAAAAAAATGCTGTTTGAGGGGAATGTACGGAACTTTACATCTACAAGCCTAGGTCTTCTTCTGCCCCTGGGATTAGGCTAAATTTTAGGCCTTCTAGAGCCTTTTGCACTTTCTTTTGGAATTTCCTATTGAATACAAAAGGCGAAAGAGTCTTTTCCAAAAAGAAGATCATCTCCACGGGCTTCCATTCTATGATCCCGAGCTTGTGATCTTGAATCTTTTGATGGTAGAGTAGTGTAGAAATAGCGCGAATGGAATGTTTCGGAAAATCTCTTCGCAAAGCGCGGAACAATGCTTTTGCTCTAGGCTCCAGGAAATGAAATTTTCTAGAGAATAGAACAGCATCATGAAAATACTCAGGTCTGACTACGGCTCCATTCAACCTAAGCGAGATGATCAGAAATCCTATGAAATCCGAAACTTCCTGATAGATACCTAAGCCGGGAACATCCTGCCCTGGATAGAGTCTTTCTTCTTTAGAATTTTTTAATTTAGGGTGTCGGGTCTGAAGCCAATTTACTACTAAGTATTTTTCTTTGAAAAAGTAATCATTGATTTCAATTCTATATTCTTGGATGCTCAATCGGATATGAATCAGCACCTCCCCCTCGCAAGTAACAAGTACTCTCTGGTAAAGGTCGTCTGTACCGAAGATTTCTAATTGCGAAGCAGCATAACCTTTTTTATCAAGTTCGGCTTTTACGCCTGTGACTTCTAAAAGCTCCCAGATTTTTTCTTTGGAAAGAGACTGAAAAAGAACTCCTGAATCCCGTTGGTCTGCATCTATCGCCGCACAGAGAAAGTCATCGTAAACAAAATCAAAAAAGCGTGGATTATTATGGGCTAATCTCGGCATGGGCTCGCATTTCTTTCATGCTTTTCCAAATTCCCTTTTTTTCAAGGATTAATTTGGAGGCAGAACCTTACGAAACTTTCCGAGAATCTTAAGTTGCCCGAAATGGAGTTTAGGATTTCACCGACTTGCGAAAATGAAAGTAAGCTTTTATCACCTCGTCCGGTGCTTCCGTTTGCGGGTAATGACCGATGCCCGGAATTTCGTACACAAGTGCTTCAGGTCTGAATTGTTTTAATCTGTCCACAACATGTTTTCCGCTGACAGGATCCATCAATCCGTCGGCAAAAGCAAATGGCACTGGACAATCGAGGATCGCTCCGACCCAACGTTCTCTAAAAAATTTTCTTTCTCGCATATAACGTATCAACTTATGATAAATCGCGCTACCTCCTCCATTGTTGATGCATTCCCAAAATCCATCTAGCTCTTCATGACTTGGTTTTGAGTTTGGACCGAACACGGCCGAAAAACTTACCATGAAATTACGCTTATTTATGAATTTGGTAAATAGAAAACCAAGTGGACTGTTCAAGAGCTTTTGCACTGGTCGGGGTCTGTGGGTTTCCGGAAAGATTCCACCATTGAGAAAAAATGCAGATTTAATCTCCGGACCTCCGATTCTTTGTCCGGCCAGCTTTTCTCTAAACCGAGCCAATAATTCTTGAGCGACTGTATCCCCCAAATCATGCGCAAGAATATGCACTTGTTTGATATTTAACTCGTCTAACAGAGCCTCTACCTGGTCCGCATATTCGAAGATGGAATAATGCCCACCTTTCGGTTTATCAGAAAATCCGAATCCTATATAATCCGGAGCGATCACATGATACTTGGATATTAACTTTTCCCATACATCCTTCCAATCCCAAGATGAAGTGGGAAATCCGTGCAAAAGCAAAAGAGCCTGACCATCTCCTCCTTCTCGGTAGAAAATTTTTTTGTGCTTCCATTCAAAAAAAGATCCGGATGCTTTCCACGCGAGAGGATGAGTTTTCCAAGAGGTATGCGCCATACAAGTGTGAGAGAATACAACTTCGGCCTCACAATTCAACTGAAATTCGTTTTCAGTTCAATTTACGGAAGAAAGTAATCTGTTCAAAAACTGCTTTCTCTGATTCCCTTCAGGAAATTTTCCGAATCCGCCTTTTATATTATCTCGAAGATGTTGCACCTTTGATGTCGCAGGCAAAACGCAGGTCACCGCCGGATGAGAAATTAGATATTTCAGAAAAGCTTGGGCAAATGTCTCGCAGTCCCATTCCTTAAAATAGTCCGGAAGTTTTTTTCCTTTTACCAAATTGAATAGCTCCCCTTCTTCAAAGGGACGGTTGACCAAAACTGCGATTCCGCTTTCCTGAGCAAAAGGCAATATTCTGTCCTCTGCATTTCTAGTGAGAATCGAGTATGGAATCTGTATAAAATCCGGTTTTAGCCTCAGAGCAACTCTTTCCATTTCGGAAAATGCGGCTGTAGTAAAATGGGTCAACCCTATGTATCGAATCCGACCTGCTTCTTTGAGTGACTTCAAAGTAGGAATATGCGCATCAGTATCAAGTAAATTATGAATTTGGAATAGATCGATTTTTTGGGCCTTCATTTTTCGAAAAGATTCTTCGATTTGCTTTTTGCCTGATTCCTCCCCCCTGGTCCAAACCTTAGTCGCGAGAAAAAGTTTATTTCGTTGGTCCGCATCCAGCTTTTCCGAAAGGAGGCCGACTATTTCTTCCGCTCTGCCATACATCGGTGAAGAATCCAAAACTTTTCCCCCGAAGCGCAGAAACTCAGAAATGACTTCGTTTAACGGCGCCAAAGCTCCTGGGCTGCTGGCCACATCGAAGGTCTGCCAAGTCCCAAGTCCGATAACTGGGATCGGCTCATTTGTCCGAGGAATATTTCTATGGAGCATGGTCTTTCCTGCGAGATAAGATTTCTCCTGGGAGTATAAAATCGACGTACGACAGACTTCGGACGCTAATCCGGAACCTAAAATAATTTTGGAACAGAGCCCCAAAAAATCGGATCTGGAATATTTTTTCAAAGAATCAAAATGTCCAAAATTAGATCCCATAGATTCCGAAATCTTATTTAGAAAGTCGCTAGATCTCTAGTGAGCTTCCTCCCAATTTATCCCATACTTCCCTTCTACTTTGACAGGAACATCTAGAGGCATCGCATTTTCCATGATTCGTTTTGCACTCTCTCTAAATACTTCCTTTTCAACTTTGGGTACTTCGAAAACGAGCTCGTCGTGCACTTGTAGCAAAAGTCGGGATTCCCAAGATTTCTTTTGTATTTCATTATGAATCTGAATCATCGCGATCTTAATCATGTCTGCACATGTCCCTTGAATAGGAGTATTGATCGCGACCCTTTTCGCTGCTTCCTTTGCTGCCCGATGAGAAGAATTGATATCTGGCACTGGGCGTCTTCTCCCCTTCATAGTTTCCACATATCCGTTCTTTTCACAGAACGCAATCGTTTCATCCATATAATTTTGCACACCTGGATACTGGGAAAGATACCTATCGATAAAGGCCTTTGCTTCTTCCCGCGAAATCCTCAAATTTCGGCTCAGTCCGTAAGGAGTAACTCCATATATTACGGAAAAGTTAACTACCTTCGCCTTATCTCTCATTTCGGGGGTCACATTCGATTCCGAAACCCCATACAATCCCGAAGCTGTTCTTTTGTGAATATCAATCCCGGTTTTGTACGCATCAATCATGGCCGGATCTTTTGAAATATGCGCCATGATTCGGAGTTCGATTTGAGAATAATCCAAACTCAAAAGTTCCGAATCTTTTTTACCGGCGATAAATCCCTTACGGATCAATCGTCCTTCTTTTTCGCGAATCGGAATATTCTGCAAATTCGGATCAGTAGACGAAAGTCTTCCGGTAGCGGCGATGGTCTGGTTATAACTCGTATGAATCCTTCCATCTTTCGGTGAAGCCATAGTCGGCAAAGTATCCACATACGTTGAGATCAATTTCGTGTATTTACGATAATCTAACAATTTCTCGACGATCGGATGCTCGCCTAACAACTCTTCTAAGACTTCGTGGTCGGTGGAGTATCCTGTCTGAGTTTTCTTGACAACTCTCAGCTGCAATTCTTCAAAGAGTATCTTCTGCAATTCTTTCGTGGAAGATATATTGAAATCTCTTCCAGCAAGTTTGTGGATCTGTCGTTCTAGATCCTTTATTTCCCGTTGAAAGTCTTTGGAAAGTTCAGCAAAATATTTTGCGTCGATTGCAATACCCGTCTTTTCCATCGAAACAAGAGTATCGACTAACGGTAATTCGATGTCCTTAAGAATCGGCTCTACTCCGGATTGCTTTAAGGATTTTCGCAAAACATTATAAAGTCGAAGAGTAATGTCCGCGTCTTCCGCCGCATATTCTGCGACCTTATCTAAATCCACTTCCCAAAGGTTCTTTTTGTTTTTACCAGAACCTACGAGATCGGTGTACTGAATCGTATCATAATTTAGTAATTCCTTGGCCATATCGTCCATATTGTGCCTGCGGCCTTCCGGCTGGATCACGTAGGATGCGAGCATGGTATCGAACACCACATTTTCTACGGTAAACCCATGGTTCTGCAATACGATGATGTCGTACTTGATATTCTGTCCTACCTTCGGTACAGATTTTTCCGCAAATACGGGACCTAAGATTTCTCTGACTTGATCCAAAGGCAACAATCGATCGCTGAATAATCCTTGCGTATGAGTCACAGGAATATAGAAGCCTGTCCCTTCTTGGTTGGATAAGGAAATCCCGAGCAACTCTGCATCGAAGGGATACTGGGAAGTCGTTTCGGTATCGATTGCAAGGATCGGGGATTTTTTCCAGGCGCGGGCGAGCTTTGCGAGCTCCTCTATACTTTCGATTCTCTTGTAATTTCCTTTCTCGGCGGACTTCTTTGTTTCCTCGCCGGAAGATTCCGGTTCATCCGCCAGTGGCTCTTTTCCGGCTGATTTTGCCAAATCCCTAGATAGAACGTTGTACCCTTGAGACTTGAAATATCGGATCGCTTCATCCGAAGTATATTCAGGAATCTTTAAGTCATCCTCTCCGATTCCAAGATTCAAATCTCTCTCGATTGTAGCTAATTTTTTGGATAGATATGCGTTTTCTTTGTGCTCGATGAGTTTTGTTTTGAGAGAAGGATTCTTAATTTTTTCTATATTCTTATATATTCCGTCTAGATTTTTATACTCTTGAATTAATTTCGAGGCACCTTTCTCGCCTATCCCTTTGACACCAGGTATATTGTCCGAAGTATCGCCTACGATTCCCATATAGTCGGTAATCTGTTTTACATCTACACCGAGTTCTTCCTTTACCCAGTTCGAATCTATCTCCACGAACTCTGTGACACCTTTTTTGCCGCGAAGCATCTTTATGTTTTTCTTTTCGAGGAGTTGGTATAAATCTTTGTCCCCTGAAAAAATCAGAATCTCTTTCGCAGTGGGCTTATAGTTTTCGCATAGAGTTCCTATAATGTCGTCGGCCTCGTGTCCATCCAGTCTCAGGACTTTGAATCCGATCTTACTCAAAGTTTCCATAATATCATGGAGCTGAGGTCGTAGATCCTCGGGCATAGGTTTGCGAGTTGCCTTATATTCCGCAAAAGTTCCAGCTCGGTGCAAAGGAGTGCCAGGATCAAAAGTCATTGCTACGTGCGTGGGTGTATAATCGTTAAAGAGCTTAAAGAGCATCTTAAAGAATCCGAAGAACGCACCGCTTGGCTTTCCTGTCTTTGAATTTCGAAGATTGGATGCTGCAAACGCGTAGTAGGCTCTAAAAGCAAACGCATGTCCGTCTATGATCAGTAATTTTTTCACGCGACACCTTCCTCTTTAAGACCCCGAGAATATAGGGTCTCACCGATTAGGCTAAAATAAACTAATTCTGTTTTATTTAACGTATTCTTAATAGAGAATTTTTTTACGGACTCCTTATTGAACGTGCCCATTGATTTTCTTAATTTAATAGCTCCGATCAGTTTCGTAAAGGATTCTGACAAAGAGCGAAAATCCCCGATTTCGGATAGAAATGCACCTTCACCTTCAGCAAGCATCTCCGAAATTCCGCCTCCTTTTGTGGCAACTATAGGAAGTCCTACAGCCATCGCATCCAAAACCGCTGTACCCAATCCTTCTTCCTTGGAAGTTAAAGTAAAAATATCGATTAAAGACAGAAGTTCAGGTACATCTTTTCTAAACCCGGTGAATATTACCTTTTCCTGAAGTCCTTTTTCCTTAACGAGGTTTTCTAGCTGACCTCTTAAATTCCCCTCTCCCACAATCAAAAGTTTGTATTTAAGATCCGCATCTAACAGCGAGATGGAGCGAATCAAGGTCCTTTGATCTTTGTGGTCCACCAACGCCGCAATATTTCCGATGACTACTTCGTTCTTACCGATCTTAAATTCTTTTCGAAGATGATTCGTGTCCGAAATTCTTTTGGTCGCTCCAAGATCGATTCCGCTATAGACGGTGATCACTTTTGCAGGATCGACACCGTCCCTAATCAGAATCTCCCGGATTTTCTTGGAGACTGCCAGGAACAAATCAACTCTGTTAGAAGTGTACTTCCATTTGCTAAATAGATTCTTGCGAATTCCGAAATCGACTCTGCGAGAAACGATCAACTTAACATTCGGAAGTTTTGCCTTGGCCATCCAGGCGATGGAATGCGCTTTTGCAGTATGCGCGTGGATCAATCGAATTCCATTTTTTTGAACCAGAGTTCTGATGGTTCGGATCGAACCCCAATCTAGCTCGCTCTTTAAAGGAATGGCAATAGTATCCAGTCCGGCGGAAATCGCTTTCTGCTCAATCGCAGAGCCAGGTTTGCAAGCAATGAGCTGTCTTATTTTCTTTTTTTTTAAACCTTCCGCCAAGAGAAGCAGCTGCCTCTCTCCACCTCTCCATCCGGTTTCAGTATCAATATGCAAGATCACGCGTCTACATTCACGCGAATCGGTTTATTTCGCAAGGAGTTAGGAATCTTCCTCACCTGAAAAAATCCTGGACAATTCGACTTTGCATTAGCGAAAATTCATTCACTTTAACAGAGGAGGTCCTACAGAATGTGCGAACTCTTGGGAATGACGGCAAATGTTCCTACGGATATCTGTTTTAGCATAACTGGATTGATCCAGAGAGGAGGAAAAACCGGTCCGCATAAAGATGGTTGGGGAATCGCTTTTTACGAAGGAGCCGGTTGTAGAATTTTCCATGATCCCCAAGCTAGCGTGGACTCCAAACTGGCGGAATGGATCCGAACCTTTCCGATCAAAAGCAAACTGGTCCTCTCTCATATACGCAAAGCGAATCGAGGAAAGGTTGAACTTAAAAATACTCATCCCTTTTCGCGAGAACTTTGGGGGAGTTACTGGACCTTTGCGCACAACGGTCAGTTGAAAGGAATCAAGAAAGAGCCGTTAGGTGATTTTTTCCCGGTCGGAACCACGGATAGTGAGTACGCTTTTTGTTGGCTGCTTTCTAAGCTGAAAGCTAAGTTTCGAAATAGACCAAAGGATGAAAGTTTTTTGAGAAAAGAAATTCAAAAGCTACTTACCTCCTTGAATCAAAGAGGAGTTTGCAATGTTCTAATGGCCGATTCAAAGCATCTTTACGTATTTTGTTCTACAAAACTTTCATTCATTACGCGTCGTTCACCTTTTGGAAAGGCAAGACTTCTCGACGCAGATATGACAATAGATTTTAGCGAGCATACTACACCCAACGATCTTGTCACGGTCTTGGCAACCCGACCTCTAACAGAGAATGAAACTTGGACACAATTGTTTCCTGGCGAATTTCAGGTCTGGAAAGAAGGCGCACTAATGTATCAAGCTCAATCGGAAGCAAAGTCTCTAACGTCAAATAAGAACCCCAGAAAAGAAAAGCGGAAATAAATCAGGGCGAAGAACCTTGCTCATTTCCGCTCATAACTAACTATGAACTGTTTAATGAATCAGTAAAATAGTATATTATTAACTCAAGGACTAGGATTCTCTGACTCTTCCAAAACGGACCAAGCTCCCGTGACTTTGTTCAACTTGTAGCGATACACTAATTGTTTTCCGCAAGTACTTACACTTTTTTGAAAATGCTTTGTTCTGAGAGCTGTTCCATTCAGTTTCAACTCAAAGTCCAAAGCAGCAGCGCCGCAGTTTCCGTTCGTTAGCTCCACTTTCAGTTCATGTTCGCTTCCGGCACCCATGGAACTATTCACATTGATCTCCGGACCATCATATATCCCTGAATCTGGATTCGAGGTAAAGAATTGAACCCCGTCCAAAGAAAGTGCTACGCTATCATTTACTGCACCCAGCTTAGCAGTAAAATCTTGCGGGTTTTCGTTATAGGTAGCCTCGCAATCTCTCTGATCGTACACGGTCGTGTAACTCATTTTGGCGACCGATCTATCTTTCAAATAGTTCAATGTATAAGCGATCGGAACTCCGGGATTGCTAGCGGAATAATTCGCAGCCTCCGGATTCGATAAAAAGTTTCGAATTGCGTTGTACATGCTTCCCGGAGAAGAAGAATCAGCACTTTTGATCGGCTCCAAGGCCAGTCCTGCATTTCCTCCTCTGACAAAATAAGCGATTCTGGTATTGTCCAAAACCTGTTCATGCGTCACACTCACTTGTCCTCCGATTGGAGGCACCGGAGATAGCGCCGCAAGAACGCCCGGATCCCAAGCGACTTCAAGTGCGGTCTTTACCTGCAATGCAGTGTAATCGGATTCCAATAGAAAATAAACTACTCTACCAAAACTGACTTTGGACACATAAAGCGGCGGATTATCCTGCGAGATTTGTCCTTCCGGATCGGCAAACAGTTCTCCATCACGAAATACTGATGTAGATTTTTCCGGATCTTCGAAATTTACATCGTAAAACTTCTGAGTAAACTTCATCAGAATGTAGTTCTTCTTCACTCTATTGTCGATCCCCAAACTTGTCTTTAGAGCTATATTAGAAAATCTTGTATCTAGACCGAGATTAAACAGAAGATGACTTTCATCGTAAACCTGTTGTACGGTAAAGGACGCGTCGGCAGCAGTTCCAGCCACTTCGGAAGATAGTATATCCTCGATAGCTTGCTTAATATTGGAAGGAGAGACCACATCCAATTTTTTGCTGTAGGAAGAAAAAGGAGAAAGCTTTAAGCCACTCAGATAAATTTTACCGCCCGATCTAGGAAGAGTAACAGGAGTGTATGCACCCTTTTCCAAATATTTTCCCTGCAATAGCGCCCCCGGATAAAGCACTTCTATCCCTTGACTCAGAATCGCTCGATCTGACAAATTCCTAATTTCGGAAGCTCCCCATTTGGTCGTAGTGCACGAATAGCTTCCAATTTTGTTATCGGGAACCGGAATTGAACTAGGAAACGGAGTCACTTTCTCCGTAACCGGATCCGACAGTGCGGTCGTATAGGAATTTTCTGTATAAAGTTCCCTAGTTTGTCCGATCTTAATTCCTCCCGGTCCTTCGTTTGTCGGACCCGACGCGATCGACAAAAGGGAAAGCAACGAATCTATATTATCTTTTTGAGAATTACATCCAAGACCTGCTGTGATTGCCGCAAAAAGAATGAACCTCAGAATTAAACTGCTTTTACTAATAAACACTTTCCGTCTAACCTCTTCTCTTACTTTTTCATTTTAGAATATGCTCATACAAAGGTCATCTGCAGAAGGTTAGCAAGAAAGAATCGTTTAGAGGAAGAGTTTTACGCGCGTCTTCGCCTTACAAGGAAAGTCGAAATAAGCGGATTACAAACAGTATATAAGAATAATCTTTCGAAAAAATAAGAGGCTCAGTGAATGAATCCCAAAGCAAATCCGCCGGCTGCAAAGCCTAACATCGTATTGCCTGCATCAATGATTAACACCGTTAGCGGCTTCGTTTCCTTGTCCCAAAGATTTCTAGAAAAATCTTCTAGTGTTAGAAAAGAAAAAGAAAGCAGAACAGAAAAAGCAGTCGAGGACAGAGGATTACGTATTTCTAATATTCCAATAAGCCATTCCAGAACGGTAAACTGGATTAGCGAAATCACAAAGAATACGATGTACGAATAAACATCATTATATTTGTTGAAGTTGGGGTGAACGAGACCTTGTAATCTCATCCAATATTGACCTATAAAGGAGTACCAGACCCAATTCACGGAAAAAGATGTCAGAGCCGCAAGTAAAACAGCAAATGGCCTAATACCGTAAAATTCTACAAACACTGTTCTGAGTTTCCCTTTAGGTGCCTAATTGTAGACCGAATGGAAGATTCGGTCATTTACATTTTGTAAAACTGCTTGGCAATTCTCTAACAAAATTCAAATTTCAGCTATCAAGGAAATTTCTCCCTTAAGTATGAAGTTTGAATTTATGGATCGCTTTAACATCATTCTGATTTTACTGATTTTTTTCCTCGCTCCGATCTCCGCTCAATCAAACAACTCGGAATCCGAAATCAATTCTTTAGTAAGCTCCCTGGACTTGTGTAAGAACTGCATATTTATCCGGAATGGATCGGAACATTCTTTAGAGGAAGCAAAAGCTCATATGCTGCGCAAATATGAGGCTACCAAAAATCGGATCAATACAGCTGAAGAATTTATCCAACATATCGGGAGCAAATCTTCTATTTCGGGAAAACCCTACCTGATTCGAACAGCAAAGGGAGAGGAAATCAAATCCGAGGTTTGGCTAACGACTCAATTGCAAAAACTTCGGACAGGCTCGCAAAAACCTGGAAGCAATTCCAAACCCACCGGTAAAAACTAAAAGTTCCTTTGCGAATGCTCGCGCTCGCTTAATTTCTTTTCCGCAAAGATTCTAGAATGATAGGCGACACGTCGATCTTATTTGTAGAATGCGAAATCGTGTTCGTAGTGACCAGATCAAAGACTCCTGCGTTTAATATCTCCTGATAAGAATCCCCAGCAAAAATACCGTGGACAGCTATGCAAATCGGGGGTTTCAATCCCAGTAATTTCAGTCCTTTTATAGTTTCGATAAGAGTTTTTCCGGAAGAAACGATGTCGTCGATTAATATCGGTTGTTCTCCGGAGTATTTGCTTTTATCCGGAAGACTGACTTTTACATCTAAGTCTCCCATCCGGATTTTTTCCAAAATAATATAAGGAATTCGATCAGGCTGTGCTACGGAGCTTACCCATTGAGAGCTTTCTGCGTCAGGACCGATTAATATTGGATTGCTGACATTTTTGTGAATCCAGTCCGAAATCAAAGGAGTGCAGTGTAGCGCCTTACCGGGTACAGAATAAATTTCAGAAAGTGAATTTCTTCTGTGCAAATGCGGGTCTATCGTAATGATCTCGTCGATAAAATCAGATAAAAATTTTCCGATATATTCGGAACTGACAGCTTCTCCAGGATGAAATCTTTTGTCCTGGCGCATGTAGGCTAAATAAGGAGCCACTAACACTAATTTGGTGGATCCTAAATCTTTCAGCACTGAACAAAGAAAAAAGAGCCAAATTAACTTTTCATCTGGATGGTCCAGGGAGCAGACTACGATTGCCTCCTTTCCCTTTACATCGGAAAGAACCCTTACGTAAGTCTCGCCGTCAGGAAATCTTCTGGATTCGATCTCTCCGATTTCGCAATTTAAGCCTTCGGATATTTTCCTCGCGAATTCTATGTCTTTTGGAAATGCAAAAACTATTGAGTTCATCTTTCCCAATCAATTAGGCCATCAACCGAGTTTAAGTATTCTTTTGCGTATTCCAATTCTCCAGAAGATTCTGCAAATACGCTAAATAGGACTTCCCCTTTCTCGATCTTTTTTCCCACCGGTGCAAAAAAAGATAATCCGGCGGACGGTGATTCCGGAGCACCGGCGAGCTTTGCTATTCTGGATAATTTACGATTGTCTAATGTTTTTACGACGCCGCTCACTTCGGAAATCTGATCATGTCTAAATTTTGCAAACTTAGGCTCTTTAAAAGCACCTTGAGCATTGCAAATCGCTACGAACTTTTCTTCTGCTTGGCCTGAATCCAAAATTCTGACTGCTTCGGTTCTGCTCGACTCTTCGTTCCATTTTCCAGTGAGCTGCATTAGAGAACTTGCAATTTCCAAGGACCTTTCTCTTAAATCCTGAGGAGCTCCTTTTTCTCTCCTAAGAACGGAGAGCACGTCGAATGCTTCCAGAGCCGGTCCGATTCCGACACCGATCGGCTGAGTTCCGTCGGAAATAAGTACTTTTACTTTTAGTCCTATACTTTGCGCAACCGCTTGGAAAAGAGATGCCAGATATTCTGCATCTTTAGCATTTCGAACCTTTGCAGTAGGTCCTACGGGCATGTCGATCAATACGTGACTTGAACCTGCCGCAGCTTTTTTAGAAAGTACAGAGGCAATCATCTGCCCGATACTGTCTACATCCAAAGCCCTCTCCACTGAGATTAAAATATCATCTGCGGGACTCAAGTCGACCGCGCCACCCCAAGCAAGACATCCGTTTTCTTTTTCCACCACTTTTCTCAGTGCTTGCAGATCCAAATCCACATTTGTAATCGTTTGCATCATGTCCGCGGTTCCCGCCGGAGATGTAATCGCCTTAGATGAAGTCTTTGGAATTGTCAAGCCGGCAGATGCCAAAATGCTCACCACAATCGGAGTCGTTCGATTGCCGGGCAGTCCACCTACGCAATGTTTATCGAGAATGAGCCGATCCTTTCCCCAATCGAGTTTCAGACCGGTGGAGACCATGGCCTTGGTTAATCCTATAATTTCTGGAAGTTTTAAATTGTCGCCAGCGCAAGCGGTAATGAAGGCAGCTATCTCAATATTCGAGTATTTGCCCGCGACGATATCGCTTACGATTTCCATGTACTCGGATTCCTTTAACTCATTCCTGTACATTTTTGCGCGAACCAGGCGAAGGGAATCGACCGGCTCCAAGTGTCGGATCGATATACGTTCTCCTTCCGAAACCCCGAGGCGTCTTAAAGCTTCTATAGACAAGCCCACTTCATTTATTTTTAAAATTCCCGATTTGACTACATTCAAAGTAGCGACAATGCTTTTTCCGTTGTGGCTCACGATTAGTCTAGTTAAAGCCTTGAAGCCTTCTGACCTACAAATAGCACAATCAGAACGCATAAATACGATGTTTTCCCTGTAGGTTCCGATTCCGATATCTTTGACTCTTAAGTGATGATCCTGGAGTTCCATTCTATTTTTTTGATCTCTCTATCTGTAACTAAGAGATTCTAAATTTTAAGCGAATTCTGTCAGTAACATAAAAGTAACCCAGTATTCATCAAAGGGTTACAAACGAACGATAAAAATCAATCATGCGGCCCGAACTGTACTGCCAAAATTTTATCAATCCGTCGCCAAAGCGGATCTTAGTAGTTACTGAGACCTTTCCGCCCGAAATCAACGGAGTTTCAAAATCCCTCTATCGAATGGTATCCGACCAATTGGAAAGAGGAAATGAAATCATTTTAGTCAGACCTCGTCAAAATAGCGCAGATATGGCTTTGGCAAGCGGAAATTATAGAGAAGTTTTAGTAAGAGGGGCAAACATTCCATTTTACGAAGGCTTAAAGTTCGGATTTCCAGAGAAAAGATTACTCCGTAGGTTAATAAGTTTAGAAAAACCTGATTTAGTGCATGTCGTTACCGAAGGACCTCTCGGCTGGTCCGCAGTCAGGGCAGCAAATCATCTAAAAATACCGGTCATAAGCGATTTCAGAACGAATTTTCATTCTTATACGAAATACTACAAATTGGGCCTTGCAGGTAGATTCGTGCAAACTTATCTGCGCGGGTTACACAATAAAACTCATGCCACACTCGCTCCTACCGGACAAATCGTCTCTCAACTCACCGAGTTAGGTTACAAAAATGTAATGTTGGTCTCTCGGGGAATTGATACGGATCTCTTTCATCCAGCCAAGAGAAATCATGACTTGCGAAAAGAATGGGGGATAGGAGAACAAGATTTGGCGGTAGTCTACGTAGGCAGATTGGCCCCAGAAAAGAATCTTGATCTCTTAATCAGATCCTTTCGAAAAATAAAACTACAAAACGACCGAGCAAAACTGATTTTGATCGGAGATGGGCCACTCAAAACTAGGCTATCAGAAGCAAATCCTGACTTTATATTTGCTGGAATGAAATCAGGAAACGAATTAGCAAAACATTATGCTAGCGGAGATCTTTTTCTTTTCCCTAGTGTGACAGAAACTTTCGGCAATGTGGTAATGGAGGCGATGGCTTCGGGGTTACCGATTGTCGCTTATGACTATGCGGCAGCAAAGCAACATTTAGAGAATGGAAAGTCAGCCTTTCTTCCGAATTTCGAAAACGAAGAAAAATTCATCGAGTATTCTGTACTATTGGCCGCGAACAGAACTCTTTCAAAGAAATTTCGGTCCAGCGCAAGAAAGGCCGCAGAAATCTGCACCTGGGATTGCGTTGCCGAATCCTTGGAAGATATCTACGAACAATTCTCCGCAAAACAAAAAAGAAAGGTGAAGAGCAAAAAGGCGAATCCAGCAAAGCTAAAGGTTGCTTTTCAAAAGGCATGACCTTCACACTAAGAATTTTCTGAACGGATAATTTTTTGCTTGTACTTTCTTTGCAGTTCCTATAATGACCAGCATTCCAAAGCAAAGGAGTAGAAGCGCATGCTGAAGTTCCCCGGACCTAGCTTTGAATATCGGGTAAACGCTCGCCACTACCAAAATCCGCGAAAGATTCTTCCTTCCTTTAAGATTCCAAACAAAATCTCCTTCTCTAGAAACAAGAGAATCCGGGCACGGAACCGGGAAAAAAAGCAGACCATTTCTCCCTAGCTCTTGTAAGGTGCTTTTTATGGAAAGCATCGAAGCAAAAACCATAAGCTTATGGGTTATGGCATTCGCGTATACGTTTGCAGGAATCTTGCATTTTGTTATCCCGAAATTCTATTTAAGAATCATGCCTCCCTGGATTCCATACCACAAGCTGATGGTACAACTGAGTGGAGTTGCAGAGATTGTCCTCGGATTAGGACTGCTGTATCAACCACTCAAAATATATGCCGCTTGGGGAGTAGTGCTCTTACTCATCGCGATTTTTCCCGCGAATATCTATCACTTTCAATCTAGGACAAGAAAAGACCCGCCGACCTGGGCTTTAATCCTAAGACTACCGATTCAAATCTTATTGATCTGGTGGGCCTGGACTCATACGTATTAAAATGAATGGAGCAAACGGATTTCTATTCGCCTTTTTGTTCGGATTGATCGCAGCTGTAGGAAACGCGATCTTTGCGTTTGGTCAGAAAAAATCGGAGAACGGTGAAAATCCTTTCTTATTTCTTTCTCTTACGGTTGTCACTTGCCTTTTCATACTTCTGTTGAGTACTCTGTTTTTTCCAAAGGACGAAATTCTATCGTACATCAAAAGGAACCTAAAGTGGTCATTGATTAGTGGAATCGGTTTATCGATCACTTATCTCGGATTTTATTTGTTATACTCCAGATTCGGAGCCTCCTACTACATCCTCTACGCAGTTCTTAGCGTTTTGACCACTTCCTTTTTACTCGGAATCATCGTGCTAAAGGAAAACTTCAACATTTATTACGGACTATCCGTAATCTCTTCCTTCATAACGATTTTCTTATATTATTTAGGAAAAAAAGGGCAGTAAAAATACAGCGAAATTTACTCGCTGTATTTCTTTAATTCTTCCAAACCAGGAAGATTTGCCAAATCCGGAACGATTACGATTTCGATGCGACGATTCGCCGCACGGTTCTCCTGGCTATTATTAGGAACTGCTGGCCTACTGGAACCCATAGACGCCGCGCTAATCCTCTCCTCAGGCATTCCAGTTTTTACCATCGTATGAAGAACGTTAAGTGCTCTAGCCGAGGCAAGCTCCCAGTTCGTATAACCTTTCATTCCTGTAGGAATATCGTCTGTATGACCCTCTACCTGAAATCTTCTCCCTTGCAACGAAGCTAGAATTCCGGTAACCTCTTTGATAGCATCGACTCCCTTTGGAGAAAGGCTAGCGGAACCAAGTGGGAACAGAATATCGGAGGATAAGACGACTACCATTCTGCCGTCTACAATACGTATTTTTAATTTGCCGGCATCGATCATACTCTTAAAGCTCGCGAGCAAAGTTTTGTATTCCTCCACACGCTTTTGCGCTTCTTCGTGCATTTTCTTCATTTCGTCCATCGACCGGAGAAGACCCGCCTTATCGCTTTCTAAAAGTTCCAAGTCCCTCGCCTTCTTATCGTAAGCTGTTTGTAACTCGTCGTATTTAGATTGCGACACGCAAAATTGAGAAATTAACGCGAAGAAAAGAATACTAATTAGCGAAATGATTCTGGTTTTCATGTTCCATCCTTTTATCTATCATCACCCACTGTGAATTTGTCGTACCTAGATGTATCGTTCGACCTCGCAAAAACCTAAGTGGATTCCGTTGAAATATTTCAGAACTTTCGGAAAAAATATGGCCGGAATCCGTTTACAAGTTTAAGCTATTCACAATATATGAATCCCTTTCTATTAGAACAGTCTAAGGCTGCCTTTTTTCCCACCCTTGCACTTGTAGTCCTTTTTTTATCCTCTCCGCTCAGACCCCAAACTACCCCGGCGGGAACTCCAGTGAATCCGAAAGAATCTCTTACAGGAGCTCCTACACTTCGCTATTACATAGATGAAGTGAAAGCAACGCTCAAGGACAGAGGGTATACAGTAGATAAAAAATCTCAATTTACAGGATCCGTATTCAAAGGAAATTCCGTGATCTTTAAGTTGCAGTTTCCTGCGGGAACTGACAGGGAAATCGTACGCAAACTTGGAATCGGGTTAGCACATGGATCTGCAGAACAGTCCGTCATGGTGCAAATCTTCTTATCCAATGCAGAAGATAAGAAACTCAGCCCATTATTTACCGGATTCGTTGAGCCAAGTTTCGTTTATGAATGGGATGCAAGATTCGGCGAAAATCATTTCTTGGTTGAGATACGCTTGGAAGAGTCCGAATCCAACGTTGCCAACTTTGAATTATTGTTTGGAAGCCAACTATACAAGCGTACGTCAAAGTTTGGTACCTCCTCCAGTTCAAGAAACGAGAATTCACCTGCCTCTCCTACGAAGGAATCTGACAATAAAAACCAAACACCCGGGACAAACGACATTCGAAACTACTTCGAAGTGTTTAAAAAGGAGTTCTAAAGACATAAATCTCTCAGGAATGAAACAAATTATTACTTAAAATTTTTTCTTTCCTCTCCAAAAGGAACAGTGTTCTTTTCCGAATTGCGAAAAACCATACCCCATGGTAAGTTAGATAAAATAATATAAGTCAGATATAAATGTCTGCCTTTAGTCGGTATCGCGTTTAATAAACGATACAAATAAATAAAGCGATGTCGGCAAGAATCCTCGCAAAAGAGGTTTGGATCGGTGAGAAAAAAGGACGGTAGCCCAGTCTACCCCACAAATGGTAATTTCAGGAATTCCAGAGAGCGTATTTTAGAAGGCGCTGCGATAGCCTTTGCGCGGAAAGGATTCCATGGCACATCTCTGAGAGAGATAAGTAGAGAATGCGGCTTGGAACAACCAAGCATCTATCATCACTTTCACTCCAAAGAGAATTTGTTTCGTAAAGCGTTGGTAGCAACCCACTTGATGATTCTAAACGATATTCGAAGTAGAATCGAAAAGGAACAAGGGTTGAGAGAGGAGATCGTTTCAGTGTTTAAAGCGATTTCTAATATTGCCAGACAGTTTCCAGATAGAGCAAGACTGCCCTTTAGTTTAGTCTACTCTGCCCCGGAAAATCTAGTCTTGGAATATACGAACCATTATGGCGCTCAGTATCGAAAGCTATTAGAGGCTTCTTTCGAAAGAAACCCTCCCGCAAAGAATCCGGAATTGAAGCTATCACTGCTTGTTGACCTGCTTCATAGTTTGATTCTATCGGTTTCTTCTGAAAAATTTTTTGAAGATCGGGTGAACGGAATCGAAGAGAGAGTAGATTTCATTCTTTCCTCAGACGAAACAGATTAAGCCTTTGAATCTCTCGAAGGATTTCCTACAAAATCCTTCGAGATTCCGATTTTAAGGACAATCATTCAGCTTATTTCAAGGAACTTTGAAGTAGAATCCTGAGTTGTACACTCTGCCCCCTTGTGTTTTTTTCTCGAAAGCTCGGTATACCGTAGTTTTCTTGGCGCATGAGCACACCCGAAATTGTACCTATCGGCCAACTTCCTCCTTTGGGAGTGGTCCCTAAAAAAATGCACGCTCAGGTTGTTAGGCCTGAGCGATTCGGCGACCCAATCCATTCCATTAAACATGAAGAAATAGAAGTACCTGAAATCGGTCCAGACGAGGTACTCGTTGCAGTCATGGCTGCAGGTGTAAATTATAACAATGTCTGGGCGGCGTTAGGTTATCCTGTCAATGT
Source organism: Leptospira perolatii (assembly GCF_002811875.1). Taxonomy (GTDB): domain Bacteria; phylum Spirochaetota; class Leptospiria; order Leptospirales; family Leptospiraceae; genus Leptospira_B; species Leptospira_B perolatii. The sequence goes on along the minus strand of NZ_NPDZ01000006.1, from coordinate 15,356 downwards.
AATCGCTGCCAGAAATAAAAAAGGTGAACCGGAACAGTTTCACATCGGCGGTTCCGACGCATCCGGAATCGTTTATAAGATCGGATCCGACGTTAAGAACGTAAAAGTCGGAGACGAGGTAGTCGTACATTGCGGAATGTGGGATCGAAATGATCCTTGGATAAAGGCCGGAAATGATCCGATGTTTGCTCCTTCTCAAATCATCTGGGCTTACGAATCAAACTGGGGATCCTTTGCGCAATTTTGTAAAGTGCAGGACCATCAGTGCCTGCCTCGTCCTCAGCATTTAACTTGGGAAGAATCCGCGGCATACATGTTGGTTGCTGCTACTGCTTATAGAATGCTTCACCATTGGAAACCAAACGATGTAAAACCAGGTGATGTGGTTCTTATTTGGGGTGGCGCCGGCGGATTGGGTGCAATGGCAATTCAAATCGTTAAGGCTGCAGGCGGAATTCCGATCGCAGTTGTTTCATCTGACGATAAAATCGATTTCTGTAAGAAACTTGGAGCTGCAGGCGTTATTAACAGAAATCATTTTAAACACTGGGGAGCCTTGACCTCGGATATCAATAAAGCCGAAGTATTTACAGAATGGACAAAGAGTGCCAGAGAATTCGGAAAAGCGGTTTGGGATATTGCAGGAAAAGGAAACAACCCCAAAATCGTATTTGAGCATCCTGGAGAATCTACACTTCCTACTTCTGTATTCATCTGCGAAACAGGCGGGATGGTTGTGATTTGCGCTGGAACTACCGGTTATAATGCAACTGCGGATCTGCGCTACTTGTGGATGCGCCAGAAAAGACTGCAAGGATCTCACTTCGCGAACGATGAGAATTGCAGAGACTTGAACCAATTAGTCATCGATAAAAAAGTAGATCCAGCACTGGCTCATACATTCAAGTTTGATGAAACTGCACAAGCACATCAGCTTATGAAAGAAAACAAGCACCCTGCCGGAAATATGAGTATTTTGGTAGGGGCAGACAAACCTGGACTCGGAAGAAAAGGGTAAAGATTAAAATCGAATTCGGTACTTCTCGACTACTTTATAAAAAGAGAAAGTATCGAATTCGAATTCATTCAAAATGAAAGCAGTCCAACTCTCTAGTTTCGGAATGCAAAATCTGGAATTGTCCGATCTTCCTCATCCGGGCAAACCAGGAGCCGGTGAAGTTTTAGTTCGATTCCGGGCCGCTTCTTTAAATTACCGGGACTATCTCGTGGTCACCGGGCAGTACAATCCTAAATTCCCTTTACCTCTGATTCCTTGCAGTGACGGTGCGGGAGAAATCGTGGAACTTGGATCGGATGTGACCGAGTTTTCCGTTGGTGATAAAGTAAACGCGACATTCGCACCTTACTGGATCGAAGGAAAAGCAAGCAAGCACGAACTCAGAACGACTCTAGGCGGACCCTTAGCAGGCACCTTAAGAGAATACGCAATCCTTCCTAAATCCGGTGTCGTTGCTATGCCTGCCCATTTAAGTTTTGAAGAAGCCGCAACTTTACCTTGCGCGGCACTTACTGCATGGTCCTCTTTGTTTGTTGAAAATCGAATCCAAACACATGAAGATATTTTAATACAAGGAACTGGAGGAGTTTCTCTATTTGCACTTCAGTTCGCAAAGATGGTAAGAGCCACAGTGTACATCACTTCATCCTCCGAAGAAAAACTAGAAAGAGCAAAATCACTTGGCGCGGATTATACGATTAACTATCGTACTCATCCGAACTGGGGTGAAAAAATTCGAGAGCTAACAAACGGCCTCGGAGTAGCACACGTAATGGAAGTCGGAGGAGCAGGAACTTTTGAACAGTCCGTAAAGGCAGTGCAATTATTCGGAACAATTCATTTGATCGGAATTCTGGCTGGTTCCACGAAAGACTTGAACTTGCTTCCCATCGTAATGAACCAGATCAAGGTACAAGGAATTGTCGTTGGATCTAGGAATTCCTTTATTGAAATGAATCAAGCAATAGAAAACAGTAGAATCAAACCTGTCATAGACCGAACCTATCCGCTCCAAGATTTCAAGGAAGCATTGAGCTATCTGAAAGACGGAAAACATTTCGGGAAGATCGTAATCACGATCTAAATTTCCCTTTTAACATCCGATGCTCTAATTACTTTCAATATTCTTTATATACTAATTGGAACTTCTATCTCGCTCCTATTGTAGGAGCTCCTACGAGCGAACGCCGATTTTTATTGCTTGAAAAAATTCCATTTTTATGCGATCGGCCGGTGTACCACCGCTGCCGCTCCGGCCCCCACCCAACCAAGGGTGGGGCTTTCCACTAAAAAGTACGACCTATGAGGAACGAAAGCTCGAAAACGAAGGGCGAAACATGGCTTTTTAGATAACAACCGTTGTGTTATAATCGTTTATTTCGTCTAGATTCTGTGTGAAATAGATCTTTTTCTCTATTCTTTCCTTGACGACTTTTCCTATCAGCGTTAGTTATGTGCGGTCCGGTCACCGACCGAGCGTTGGCTATAAAAAGACCAGGCCGACGGGGGATCAGACGTAATTTGAGAATTTAAAAGAGAATTGAGGTAACTTAAAAATGCGCATGCTAAAAATGTTCATCTTAGCTTCCGTCGTAACTACTTTTCCACTCCTGGCATCTGGTGGTGGAACTTCATCAAAACCATTGTCCGGAATGTATCCAGTCATCTTGTCCCACGGTACATTTGGATGGGGAAGCGAAACCGATGGACCAATCGGATCACTTAGTTACTGGGGAGGAATGGATGAGTATCTGCGTTCACAAGGTGCTGTCGTATATGCACCTACCAAAACTCCAGCCGAATCCAACGAGTATAGAGGAAAAGAATTAAGCGACAAGATAACCGTTTTTATGGCAGCAAACGGTTACTCGAAAGTCCATATCCTGGGTCATTCACAGGGGGGATTGGACGCACGGTTTGCCATAGCTAATTTAGGACTTTCTAATAAAGTCGTCAGCCTAACGACACTTAACTCCCCTCACCGAGGAACTCCAGTAGCAGATGTAATCAAAGCCGTAATTCCAGATTGGCTAAAGCCGTCCGTTGCAATCGTGCTGAATACTCTATTGAAGTATCTCTACGGGGACGAAATGCAAGTATTAGGAGCTCTGAAGTCCTTGACCACGGAAGGGATGGCCACTTTTAACTCTTACACTCCAAACTCAGCTTCCGTAAAATATTATTCCTACGGCTCCCATATCATAATTCCGGATCTGATCCAGCACCCCTTCATGGGATTGATCTATCCGATTTGCGCTGCGGGCGGTCTGTTCAATGGACAAGGGGCCTCGAATGATGGTTTGGTACCTGTAACCTCACATCCTTGGGGAACCTGGAAAGGAGGACCTAGTTACGGACTGTTGACCACTGGACTCGATCATTTCCAAGTTTCAGATACATTCAATACTGGCGATATGTGGTTCGACGTAAAAGGCTATTATCTGCAACTTGCAAACAATATGAAGGATGCACAGGAAAACTAGGAATTACGTAATGCGAAATCGAGACTTCGGTTTGCAAAAAATTCAGTAATTTATTTCCAACCTTGCTGCATCACCGGGATTTCTACTCAGAAATCCCGGTTTTTTTTCGAATGAATCTAAACAGTATACACAAAAGCACACATCACTCAAGTGATAGCGTAATTTATTCTATTTGATATGAAACCATTTTCTATATATAACATATATAATTTATAAGTGGTTTTTTTCGAACGAATTATCTTGACACTCAACTATTCGTTGTTAACTTATATTTTGCTCGGTTGTTTATCGAGCGATACACAGAAAAAGCGAATAAGCCCTAAGCGAAACTCACAACAGACAAAAGAGAATAGTGAAGAGAAAAGAGGTAACTCAAATGCGTAAAATAGGCCTGTTTTTACTGGTCCTGATATTTTTTGGAGGTTCGTTATTTGCATCTGGTGGAGGATCTTCCTCCAAACCATTAGCTGGAACATACCCTATCGTTCTGTCCCACGGTCTTTTCGGCTGGGGAACTGACTCAAGTGGAGTGATCAGTTTGATCAACTATTGGGGTGGAATGGACACTTACTTGCAGTCCCAAGGAGCTACTGTGTATGCTCCGACAAAAACTGCTGCCCAGTCCAACGAAACCAGGGGACTCCAACTAAGGGATAAGATCAATGTGTATATGGCTGCCAATGGATTTACCAAAGTCCATATTCTTGGCCACTCTCAAGGTGGACTGGATAGCCGGTACGCAATTTCTAACTTAGGACTTTCCACAAAAGTATCAACTTTAACAACATTGAACTCGCCGCACTACGGATCACCGATTGCGGATTTGGTCAAAGCTGTTATTCCAAACTGGTTAAAACCGTTCGTTTCTTCCGTACTCGCAGTTTTAGTAAAACTAGTTTACGGCGGTGGACAGCAAGATGCTTTGGCAGCCTTGGGTTCACTAACGACTGATGGGATGGCTGTGTTTAATAGCCACAACCCTAACAAATCTGGTGTGAAGTATTATTCCTACGGTTCTTACATCACGATCCCGGATTTGATACAACACCCTTTGATGGGAATTCTTCATCCAGCTTGCGCAGCTGGTGGTTTGTTTAACGGCCAAGGAGCGACTAACGATGGTTTAGTTCCCTATTCTTCATTGAAATGGGGTACTTTCAAAGGTGGACCTTCTTATGGAATCCTGACAACTGGAATTGACCACTTACAAGCTTCAAACACGCTTGGATCGGGCAAAACCTGGTATGACGTTGAAGGGTACTTCCTACAAATGGCCCAAAACATGAAGGCAAATCAGTAATATTCGTCTACCGACGGATAGATGGAACCGAGGTCTTCGAAAGGGATCTCGGTTTTTTTATATCTAACCCACCTTACCCTCTCCAAATTTTATACTTGGTTTTCCTGTTCCAAAAGGAAAAATTAATTTATGAGGCAACTTCCACAGTTTGCGATTTTAGGCTCCGGTAGTATCGGCACTTTAATCGGAGCGCATTTAGCTAACGCGGGTTACCCGGTCATCTTTGTAGGTAGAGAAAGATTCCAAAAAGAAATAGAACTATTCGGACTAAGCATCTCGGATCTAAAAGGCAGGACCTTCGCGATCGCACCCAATCAAGTTAGATACGTTACAGATGTCAAAGACACGAAAGGATCCGATATTTTTTTAGTGACAGTGAAAAGCAAGGATACTGAAGAAATTGGAGATTCTTTATCAAAGCTTCTTCATTCAGATTCGCCTAATCAAAGTTCAATTGTAGTCAGCTTTCAAAACGGGATTAGAAATAAAGAGATTTTGCAAAAACATCTGCAGCATATGCCTGATAGAGTTCTGGCGGGGATGGTGCCCTTCAACGTTGTGAGTAAAGGAAAAGGACAATATCATCGTGGAACCAGCGGTAATCTGTTGGTCGAAAATAACAAATACGGAAGAGAGATCGCAAAACATCTAAATGCTGCTCAACTGGGAGCAGGTACTAACTCAAACATGAATGGAGTTCTCTGGGGAAAACTTCTATTCAATTTGAATAATAGCCTGAATGCACTTTCCGGAATCCCACTAAGACAAGAATTGAGCGAAAAAGGATTTCGAATGATCTTTGCTGAAATGATATCAGAGGGTTTGAGAGTCTTAAAGCATGCAGGTATTCGCCCGGCTCGAGCTGGCAAATTGATACCAACCCTGGCTCCTTTTGTATTAAACTTACCCGACTGGTTGTTTTTCCGCGTCGCTTCCGGAATGGTTAAAATTGATCCAGAAGCAAGATCTTCTATGTGGGAGGATCTAATCCAGGGTCGTTCCACTGAGATCCGAAATTTAAACGGAGAAATACTTGATTTAGCAAAAACATTAGGCGTAGAAGCACCGATCAATGCAACGGTAGTCCAATTGATCGAAGAAGCGGAACAAAATCCCAAGTCCTTAAATTACAGTGCGGACGAACTGAAACGAAAGATAGGTCTAAATTAAACTTAACTTACAAAAGAGCTGAGTAGAATTTTCCAGCGAGGACTCTCGCATTCATTTCCCTTCGCTTGGTTTTGCGTTCTTATTTCGTTTAAACGGAAATCCGTCAAAGAGACCCACATCTTTTCGCACATGTTTTGCTTCCCATTCAGAAAGCGATAATCCCTCTTTTGCAGCGACTCTGGTTCGATAAGCGTTTAACAGGCGATATGTGATCGGATAGCCTATGATTGCAGAAGGAATTCCTAATAGAAAGCCTCCCGTAAACATTGGTAAGCCCATTTGATCCAAAAGAAACAAGGACCAATGCTTCAGTCCCGCAAAAAAATCCATAGATTGGGAATCTTCCAAAACACCCCAAAGCAAATCGAAGCTGATTTCCACTACGGGAACACCGATCGCAACTAACGCCACTTTTCCCACAAAGTAGAACAGATAATAGAAGAAAGGCATCGTTACTGGGTTCGTAATCCAGATCATCGCGATTGCGATAGGAAGGTAAAAACGTATTTTAATGATTCTTAATATGACCCAAGTAATGAACCCTAAATACATCTGGATTCCGATCAATGGGGTCAAGGACCAAAATAGTCCAATAGAAGTACCAAGACTCACTTCCGTCACCGGGGAGTGGGTTTCCTGAAAAGGTAAAATAATTTGGCGGTGGATAATTCGACCGATCGCAATAAGGAATTTCATGAATATGGTTACCGGTTATTGCGGGGAGGACGCTGATTTTGCATATTTTTCCCAGGCTTTTCTATACTCTTCTTTTGCAGGAAAAAGTTCAAAGGCCTTTTTAGCTGATTCTGCGGCTGCTTTAGCATTTTTCTCTGATTCAAACTGAATCTTTCCTAATAAAAAGTATGTCTCTGCTTTAAAAATAGAATCACGAAAGTGAGTCTTCAAACCTTGCTCTAAAAAGAATTTCGCACTAGTTCTATCGCCTTCCATTAAAGTTGCTACAGCCAAACCATAGTAAGCTGACCCGTCCTGCTTTGCCTCAAGAGATTTGCGATATTCAAAAGCAGCTTCTTTTTTTCTATTTTGCCGAAGATATAAATTACCTAAGTCAGACCGAAGGATCGATATCGCTTCCAGATCTTTGGCCTCGGTCGCAGAGGCTAAAGCTTCACGAAAATTTTTTTCGGCTTCCGGATAGGTTTTCCCCTGAGATTCGATCAGTCCAAGTCCTCGGGAACAATCATATGCACTTGGATTTTCCTTCAAACACCCGCTGAACTCTACGCGAGCAAGGTCGTCCTCTTTTCTCAAATAGTGAATCCAACCCCTTAAATACCGAATCTGATCCGTCTTTCCGGATTTTTCAGCGCTCTGCTTCGCCTTTTCTATAGAATCTGCTATATGAGAAGAATCTAATAAATCTCTGATTTCTAATATTGGAGGTTCTTCCTTATTCCCGCAGGATAAGAAGAGAAGTGTCGCAGAAGCAAAAGAGATAATTTGAAAGCTGCTGTAATTTCTTTTCACTTTAAGCAATCGTTCTCCGAGAGGTAAGTTAGGCATCGATTCATTCGATTCGCTTTCTATTAAAACGAATCACTTTGCATCCTATTTGGAAGAGTATTTCATAACGTTTCTCTGACAATCCAGATTCAATTATCTTCACTTCGGTATAACTAGAGCTGGAGCCATTTTTTTCACTACATCCCTTCCTTCTTGCACAGCTTCTTTGGCCCGGTGGAATTCCATTAGACCAATATAACGCAACCTTGGTGCCAATAAAACATCTGGTGGATCTCCAGCCATTCTACTTCTAGTGATTCTGATTTGCATAATATTAATGCTTTTAGAAACGACTTCCACAATGCCTGGCTTCTCGTCGGTTTCCTGCTGAAGATTTTCCCCTAAGTCTTTTCCCCAAAACTTGGCGGTCCAACTTCTCCACCTAGAAACAGAATCCTGAGTCTCTTCTTTTTTCTCCTCGGCCTCCTCCCTTTTTTCCAAAAGATCTTGGTTCAGATCCACTGCGATCACAAAGTCCGCCCCCATTGCTCTACAAAGCGAAACTGGAACCGGATTTACAAGACCACCGTCCACTAACCATCTTTTGTCTTTTGACACTGGAGTAAAAATCCCAGGCAATGAAATCGATGCCCGCACCGCTTCAAAAACTGAGCCTTCTCTCAACCAAATTTCAATTCCAGTATCCAAATCCGCTGCAACTGCCGCGTACGGAAGTTTAAGATTCTGAATTTGAGCATCTCGAAATTCTTGGTCAAAAAAATCGAAAAGCTTCTTTCCTCGAATCAATCCGCCTCCAAAAGACCAGTCCATAAATCCGAGGATATCCCTCCATTCAAGTGATTCGACCCAGTCCTCTAACGCATTTAGTTTGCCCGCGGCATGGAATGCTCCTACGAGTGCTCCGATGGAGGTACCACAGATAATATCCGGAAAAATACCCATCGCTTCCAGCTCTCGAATAACTCCGATATGTGACCAGCCACGCGCCGAACCGCTCCCTAGTGCGAGACCAATTTTTCTTCGATGATTGCTCAAATTTATTTCCTCAATTTCTAAAAAATAAGAAAATCACGTTCATTTTCATAGAATTTTTCCTTCTAATATAGATTGCTTAAATCCTTGGAACAGGGGGAAATCCTTAGTTTTCGTCTTTTTTGATCCGGTATTTTAACTTTTGGTCATTTCCCTTAATAACGATAGAAAATAATTATTTTCCATCCCTTGAGGGACCAGCCGCTATGTTAGGCGATGGAAAGATTGACGCCTTAGGGAAATGCCACAAAGGATGGTATAAAGCACCTAACAAAGATGCATACGTCCAAATATTTATTCTTTTTGCTTGGGCCTGTGGGATTCTTAATATTCCTATTGACGATTACGCCCTGGCATAAAGAGGACCATCTTCGAGCTTATCACGGCATCCTAGATCTTCGTGGAATTCACGACCCGAATTCAGGACCAATCGATATCTCTGGAGAATGGGAATTTTTTTGGGGGCAAGAAGCGGGCAAGACTCTCGAATCCTATTCTAGATATTTGACCGTTCCGGGCGCTTGGAACCGAGAGACCGAAGTGCATTCCGAATTTCCAAAAATCGGATATGGAACCTATCGCGTTCGAATCTTGTTGCCCGATGTTTGGGTAGGAAAAGTTATTACTACCGGCTTAGGCGCTGTCTTCACTTCTTATCGATTCTACCTGAATGGACATATATTAGGAGAATCTGGAATTCCATCTACCACGATCGACAACACTCTCTCTCGTGTCCAACCAAGGTCCTTTTCTTTTGTCCCTGACTCAAACGAAATCGTTATAGAGATCTTTGTCGCAAACAATTATGCAAGGCAAGGAGGTATTACAGCTCCAGTCAGAATCGGACCTTCCGAAACAATGCAAGGACTTAGAACGCGGCAAATCTTTTCTGATATTTTCGCCTTTTCCAGTCTGCTTGTAATGGGATTGTACCATATTTCCCTCTACTTGTATCTCCGTTCTAGCAAGGCCCCGCTTTATTTCGGAATCATGAGTTTGGCAGTAAGCCTCAGGACACTTGTAACAAATTCAAGATTACTAATGGAGTTTTTTCCAACTATGCCATACAGTGTGATCCAAAAGGCGGACCACCTTTCATTGGCAGTAAGTGTTCCTTTCTTTATCCTATTTTTCCAAACGACTTTTAAACACTATGTACCCCAGAATTTTGTTCGAGCGGCGATTCTAATATCGATCGTCTGGGGAGTTCCTACAATTTTTGGATCCTTAGGCTTCAATAGTGCAAAATTAACATATTACCATTCCTTTCTCGGATTGAGTATGTTATACATACTTTATATTGCGTACAGAATCGATTTCGAAAAAGAAAGGAATTCCATTTACATTCTATACGGATCCGGGGTCCTCTTTTTAGGAATCGGTATAGATCTCTACTACACGTATGTTCTCAAGGTATCCTCTACTCAGTTGTCTCACTTTGCATTAGTATTTTTCGTCTTTTTGCAATCCCTAGTGATCGCTTCAGATCGTTCTTCCAAATATAAAGAAGCTAAAGAGCTTTCTGTAAATCTACAGACCATCAACTTGGAACTTTTTGAAATGAAGGAGAAGCTGGTTCAAAAAGTAGAAGAGAGGACAAGGGCATTAAACGATACTCTGCAACAAATCAATCGGGAATTAGAAATTGCTCAGAATGTACAGCGCAAGATCCTTACTCCGCCCGATAGAACTATCAAAGGAATTCGATTCGAATACATTTACAAGCCGCTGGAAAAAGTCGGAGGAGACTTTTTGGATATCTCCGAAGTAAAGCCGGGGAGAGTTAGAGTGTTGTTAGCTGACGCGGTAGGCCACGGGGTTCAAGCTAGCTTGATGACTATGGCTTTGAAGACCGAATATGAAGAACTCAAAAAATTAGAGTGCCCCACTTTTGTTCTTAAAGAATTAAACGGTCGTTTTTTAAGAAAATTTGATACTCTCGAAAGTATCTTCCCTTGCTTCGTGGCAGACCTTTACTTGGACAAACAGGAAATCTTGTATGCTTCTGCGGGTCATCCCGAGCAAATCCTTCTTTCTCCAGATGGAAAGTATCAGCTACTTCATAAAACCGGACCTATATTAGGTTTGTTTGATGAGTTAGAGATTCAATATACTACGCTTCCGTTCACGCCTGGAAGTAGGCTTTTATTATTCTCCGATGGATTGATCGAAAATCGAAGAAAAGAGAACCGCTACAGCACCGTAGACTCCATCGCCGTCAAATCTTCCGAGTTCAAGAGCAATGATCTGCAGCAGTTGCTGGCAGAGCTCCTCTTAATGGAAGAAAAATCCAGAGGTGATGAACAAAGATACGACGATATTACGATTATTGCAATTGAATCGACTAAGGCGATCGATTCACACATTAGGATTGCGTAATATCATTTATTATTACGCACAGGATTTTTAAAAAGAAAAGGCTCCCTTCCGAGAGCCTTTTCATCAATCTAGTTCGAATCTAAATGCTGATTAGCAGGATACGACTAGTTCTCCCGAGGCTTTTACTTCTCCAGTGGAATCCGAGGCTTCTACGGAGACTACGACTAGCTTTTCTCCGTTTTCTTCTTTCTTACGTTTTATTTTGCCGGTACAAACAAGCTTCTGACCTGGCTTGGTCATATTTTTGAAAGTAACGCCGAATTCCTTGATCTGCTTTTGGTCCGCCCAAGAAGTGCAAAGTCTTCCGATCTGCGCCATCACATACATTCCGTGCGCAATGGTTCCATCCAATCCGGTCTTGCGCGCAAAATCCGGATCATTGTGAATCGGATTAAAATCGCCTGAGGCGCCCGCATAACGGACTAAATTCGCATGAGTCACTGCTTCGGTGTGAAGCGGAGGAAGTTCCTGCCCAACTTCAATTTTATTGAAATCGATTTTATTCATTTTTATCCTCCTTATTGTTCCGGTTTACGAATGAAGATTGCCATTTCTGCTTCGATCACCGGTTCTCCCTTTGCATTACTGAGGGTAGTTTTAAAAGTCATCGTATCCATTTTTCCAACGGTTACATTCACACACTCTCCCTGAGAAGATACTCTACCCGGATACAATGTGTTAACATACGTATATTTTTCTTTTAAGTGAAGGATTCTTGAAATATCCACGCCCATGTTTTCCATATCTTTCCAGATTTTTGGATATCCCCAAAATTGGATCACTGTTGGGAAAGTTGGAGGAGCTGGAGTATCCTCGTATCCGGCTTTCTTTGCAGCCTCTACGTCAAAATAGATCGGATTAGTTTCGCCGATTGCTTGGCAAAACTCTCGGATTTTTCCTCTCTCCACATCAAATTCATAACGATCAAGCTTAGTGCCGATTAGGTCTTTTGAAATGCCTTTTTCTGCCATAATCATTTCCTATTTGGAATTGTCCTTTCAAACGAACGAAGGACTCAGTACGGTTTCTCATTTTTATTAAGGGAAGTAGGAGGTCCATCGGTTTTTCAGAACAAGAAAGTTTGGGCTTCCCAATGTTTGTCCCTAATACCGTTCAGTCCTGAGACTTTCGAGTTGTAAATAGAATTCATTCCAAAAATCTGTATTTATCCCTTATGACAGCATTATCAAGATCCAGGCTGCCCTATGTCCTATTCTGTCTTGGGATTTTACTGACTGTTCATTGCAGGATGTTGTTTTCAAAACCTGTACCGAATTCCGAAAAGCTACTTCCAGTTTGGGATGGCTTGAGGGCTTTAGGAAAATCAGAGTCAGTTTGCAACGGTGATCCGAATCAGGAGATTCAGAATCTAAGATATTATTGGAAAAAGAATCCCGGTCGATATTCCAACTTAATCGGAAAAGAACGTTGGAGGAATGTACAGTTAACAGTTTATAAAGATCCGGAAACGTATCTGAACGATTCGCGAGACAGTCTGTTTCTATTTCAAAATGGAGACTGCAATTTATCCTCTGAATTTCTGAAACCGGAAACCTCTCTTTCGAGTGAAAATGCTATTTTATCTTTTTCTACTACTTTACTTTCCACAAGAGGAGAAAACGCACTTTCCAGCGGATTATTAGAGATCTCGATCGAAGACGAGACAATCTTTCGACAAACAATTTCTGGAAATGGAATATTATGGAAAGATTTAGAAGCCCCACTTTCTCCTAAATCGATTGCTATCCTGAATTCGGGAAAGAATCCTAAGTGGAAAATCCGATGGACGCCGGATCAACCCGGTATGTATCTTTTTTTAGGACATCCAATTTTATTTTCCGCAGTTGCAAACCCGGACTCTTGGGGAGAGCAGAATAATCTTGTACTGATTGTTGTGGATGCGCTAAGACCGGATAGGCTGGGATTCGGCGGATCGAAGGTTCATACAAGTCCGAATATAGATCGATTAGCATCCGAATCTATAAATTTCTCACAAGCATTTGCAAATGGAAATTGGACTAAGCCTTCAATGCTTTCTTTCTTTACTTCGCAAATTGCTTCGGAGCTTGGACTTGGAAACGCTTGGTTCTATTCGAGCAACTTGCACCGAAAAGTTTTTTATTCGAAGAATCCTTTAACTCTATCCAATCATTTAAGGGAAAACGGATTTTTGACAGCGAGTCTAATGAATAATGTTTTTCTATTAGATTACACTGGTGTTGGAGTAGATGTCGGTTTTCATAAACTATTTCAGCCTGGAAAAGATAGATTTGATACTGAACTAATTCTATCTGAATCCATCCGGTTTTTGGATGAAAATAGAAACAGAAGATTCTTTTTACATATCAATATTAACACTCCGCATTATCCTTATCTGCCCGGAAAAGCTTATCTCGAAAGACTGAAAAAAGAAACTCCATTAGAAATTTGGAATACTTTTGACCCTCAAGTTCAAAAGTATATGGCCGAGATCCTCTATACGGACGAAGTAATCGGAAAGATCCTGAACAAATTAAAAGATTCGGGCATGGATGAAAATACTTGGGTCGTCTTGGTATCCGATCACGGAGAACTTCAAGAGCCTGAACATTATTACCATCATCACTTTGTAGCAGAAAATTTGCATGCACACGGTGAGACACATTACGAAGAAGAACTCAAGGTGCCTTGGTTGATCCGTCCGCCATATAACAAGAGACATTCGATCAAGAAGTTTAAATTCGAGGATCAGGTTTCCTTGCTATCGCTATTTCCCACGCTTGCAGGAGCCCTCGGACTGCCTTGTCCGGATACTAAATGCGAAGGTTTTGATTATTCTAAGAAAATGTTTGGAGAAGACGGACCAGAGACAGAAGAGGTGATTTATTCTGAAGGAAGATTCTCCGAATCAATTCGAACCAAAGATTATAAACTGATTCGGAGATATCCTGGTTACGATAGCGTAAGATTCACTCCTACAGGCATTTCTCATCCTATGCCCGAAGAGTTGTACGACTTAAAATCGGATCCGAACGAAAGCCACAACCTTGCTCCTGAAAGAAATTCTCTCTTAGATCAAGCAAGAGCAACGTTGTCCGAACATAGCCTAAAAAAGAACACTTTCCACTTAAGACTTCCTTCTTGTACCGATGCATGCACAAGAGTAGTTGATCTTTCCGTCAAAGGAGGCATCTACAGACTACTCAGCGATCAACCATATCAGATACTAAGCATAGACTCGAAAAAAATCCGGGCAAAATTCGAACAGGCCTCGAACCACGAAGTTCTTTTTCAAGTGCAGACAGTAGAACCATTGCTACAGTTTCAGCTTTCTATTCTAAAAAATGGAACAAGGGAAGATTATAAATCCGGAAAATGGGGATTATCTTCAGCCGCGAATCTTTACGAGGTTTCGCCAGAGTATATAGCAAATTATCGCGAACCTTATGAGTTTCGCAGTTCTAAAATCCCGTATTTATACAACGACGCAGGACTTGCCGGAAACAATGAATCTTCTGAGCAGGCTGCTCTAGGTGCTGAAGTTCGCAAAGTGCTCGAGAGTTGGGGATATATCCACCAATGAACGGCAACTTTATACTGCTCTAAAATTGGTCTTTTAACAGAAATTATTTCTTTCCTTTCTACTCGAGAAGTAGTCAAATCCTATGCTCATGGAAAGCGCTCTGACAAAACAGCAATTCTTAAAGTATTTCCCATTGCCAAAATCCTTTGAAGACGAAGGAATTTATATAGATCGCTTTTGGACCTATGAATATAACGCTCCCCCCGAAGCTTTTTTCCCGTACATTCAGGATTCTTCCCGCCTCAATCGTAACCTAGGACACCTACCGGTGGACTATGAAGAAATTAACGGCGAGCTGTTCGGTTCTCAGGGTGAAGGCAAATTTAGGGAAAAGTTTAAGGAGACTCGTTGGGAATGGAGAAGACCTTACTGGGCAAGCAGATTGAGGGAGTTCCTCCCCGAAGCACCCTTCCAAAAACTAGGACTCATTACGATTTACTTTCAAGGAGTCGATGCTCATAGAACTAGAGCGTACGTCTTTTTGGCCCACCTAATCAAAAGTAAGCTAGGGGAAAAAGTAATTAACGCGTATCTGGAACCCTTTGAAGCTAAGTACAAAGAAGTGCTCGGAATCGTGGCAAATCGTTCCAAAGAATCTGCCCCGTTGTCCTTGGTTCTTCCGGAAGAAAAACCTGAGTTTTCGGACCAGGCAGTTGAAATTTTCGAAACCACAAGAAAGCATCTTTTGCATAAAGGCTTCGATTCGGACGAAGTAAATATTTTTTTAGATACATTAAAGAATTCTGAAATATCTGAGTTAGTCCGAATCCGTCCAATTCGGTTTGCAAAGCGCTCTCATATCTCCTTGTCAAAATCTTTGGCGATGTTTCTACATTCAGTCAGATCGGGATTGCTTTCCTTATTTTGCGTCCGGGCTCATAGTTTCTAATATCGGTACTTTCCATGCAATTTATTGCAGAACTATTC
>NZ_NPDZ01000005.1 GCF_002811875.1 Leptospira perolatii | reverse complement strand
CCGTTTCCAAACTTACTCAAGAATCCCCGTTTCCAAACTTACTCAAGAATCCCCGTTTCCAAACTTACTCAAGAAAACAAGTAGACTTTGCTAGCCCTATCTATTATCTCTTATTCAAACACGTAGCGCTCGCAAAAGTAACCGAAGAACGAACATGAAATCGATTCACCCGCAGTTCATTACCAACGAAAAAGGCAAAAAGCTTTCCGTAATTCTTTCGATCAAAGAATATAAAGCGTTACTGGAAGATTCTGAAGAACTTGAAGATATAAAACTTTACGACGAAGTGAAGGCGAAAAAGGAGGAGCGAGTTCCTCTAAAAGACTATCTTAAAACCAGAAAGCGCAAAAGGCAACATGCCTGAATATTCTGTATTTCTTTCGAAAACAGCAACCAAGCAGCTCGACAAACTTCCCGAAACTATAACACAAAACCTCCTCAAAGCAATTGAGAGCCTCGCGAAAAACCCGAGACCCCAAGGTTCGAAGAAGCTAAAGGGGCGAGATGGTTATCGTATTCGGAAAGGCGAATATAGAATCATTTACGATATCTTAGACCAAACTCTTATTATAGAGGTGATAGCACTCGGACATAGAAAGGATATATACGACTAATCCGCCAATAGAAGAAACCGATCACTAAAGCAGCCATCGCCGAGAAATAAAAGGAAACGAAAACCCCCAACAACCTCTCACCGAACAAGAAACCGAACACTAAAAGCACCCAACGCCAAGAAATAAACAGGAAACGGAAACCAACCCTATCACTAGAAAGGAAACCGAACACTAAATGCAACCAACGCCGAGAAATAAACAGGAAACGGAAAGCCGAAATCCCGAAAGCGAAGCCAGGATGGCGAAAGCGTTCCGGAGCTCGGCACAGGAGGTGCCGGCGCAGGATCGGGATTCGGTTTCCGTTTTCTAACTTACTCAAGAGGACCAGATTCGGTTTCCGTTTCAAAACTTACTCAAGAATCCCCGTTTCAAAACTTACTCAAGAGAACTCAAGGACCACACATTACAATCACGCTTGTAACATCTGCTCCAGAGATCGCACCGTTTTGGTTCGCGAGAGTGCACGTTTGTCCCACCGGTTGTACCGTGATACTAACGGCGTAGGTACCAGCGTCTTGGTAGGAAAAAGGAAATTGAAATGGACCGTTCAAAAAGAAAGGACTCGTATCTATAATATTATTTGCAAGTGTAATGGACTTTCCACCGCCTAGTCCGGAGATCGCACCACCTACTTTAAAGTAAGTCGACCCACCATTTCCGTTCGCGGTATTTGAAGAAGGTGTAGCAGATCCGTTCACTAGTTGCCTCAGCAACTTTTCGGATGCTTCGTTTTTATCCTTTAACTCACATTGATAAGAGAAAAGTGATAAAAGAACCAAGATTGCAATCGAATACTTCTGCATACAAAAAACCGTGTCTGATTATACCATCCAAAAGGACACTATTGTAGTGCGAATACTTTTTTATCCAAATTTTTCCAAAGATCAACCCTTCTTATGTTACACAAAGGTCAAAAAATTTTTTAGCTACAAAATACTTCCCCCAAAAAACATCGCTAATATGAAGATACTTCAAATAGCTATTTTGCTTTTATTTTACGTAGCTTTTGCTTCCTGTTCCACATTCCAAAGACAAAAGGTTCGTTGGGGTACCGAACTATCTGAGGCGAAAAATCCTACCGAAAAGTTTCCATCTGTTCGAAGAATTGCGCTCGATCGCTTTACTGCAAAGCCGGCAAACTTCGCAGGATTTACCAGTGAAAACTTCACGAATAACTTGCGATTCTTTCTATTAAAAGAAGAGATTGATGTTGTCATCCAAGAGTCTCTCTCGGTCAGTAAAACGCAAGACCAAACATCCCAGACTTCCGCTTCAGCACCCGCTGGTGCAAGTTCGGCGAGCTCAAATCCATCCGCCACAACTTCAAGTCTACTCTCTGCTGCACCTCCCCTTTCCTCTGATTCCGGGGAAAAGCCCTTCGAGCTGAGTAAAGAGACCATTCAAAAAGCATGTGCATTAGCAAAATGTGATCTATACATCGATGGCTATATCTATGAAAAAAAGACCGGCAATATCTTGGACGAGCAATTCACCACAGGTATTTTCGTAAGAATCTACTCCTCCTCTGGTAGTTTGGTCGGCCAAGTAAAGGTAAACTCATCGGCTCCTACAGAAATCTTTGAAAACAATTCCACACTAGCTGAAATGGTGGCGGGACGACTGGCATCGCTCATTGGAAGAGAAACCAATAGCGGTTTCAAATGGAAGTTCTGGGAATAGAAAAAGAAACGATCTGCTAAGTAAGTCAAGGAAAGCGAAAGAATGCGTAAACTCCATGCGATAAATTCATTCGGCTCGATTCAAAAGAGCAAAAGAAATTTCTTACTTTTCCTATGGTTCCTTTTCCCATCTCTATTAATGGGTGGAGATGAGATGCTCGTACTCGATCAGAGAAAAGCAGAGGATATTGCCGTAGAAAATAGTCCGGAGATGAAACTTATCTCTAGTCAACAATCCATCAAGACACTGATTGTTAAGGAAAACTGGAGAACCTATTTCCCGACCGCTTCTGTTTCCTGGTTCCGAAACGCGAACGTGATCGAAAACGAATCTGATAGCAGGTCTCAACGTTTGGCACTTACGATGGAACAAATCGTATTCGATGGAGGCAGGAGATCTCTTGCGTTGCAAGCGGCCCTAAACGACCTAAACCTTTCTAGATATGATTTTCTACTCGCAGTAAACAACCTAAAGTTCAAAGTTCGCTCCGCTTACTTCAACCTTCTAAGCAACAAGGCTCAGTTTGAAATGCAAAATCGCTCGATCGAAAGACAAAAAGAGCAACTACGATTTGCCAAGCGAGAACAGCAGCTCGGTGAAACTACGGAAGTGCAAGTACTGCAAATTGAGAATAGGTTAAACGAAATCATATTACAAAACAAGAGGACAGAAAGTTCATTCTTAAGCGGGATCGAGGAATTCAAAATACAATTGCGTCTTCCAAGTTCTGCAAGAATTCGATTGGCTGCAGACATTCTGAACGGAATTACTTTTAACTACAAGGAATTGCCTTTGGACCAGCTCGTAGGACTTGCCTTCCGTTCTCGGGTAGAATTCGATCGCACCAAGGCAGCTGAGCTACAGGCAATGTCCGAATACGAAATCGCAAAATCTTTCTATATTCCGAGTATCTCTGTCGGTGGATTTTACGCAGCCTCCGGGGACAGATTCGAGCCAAAGCAAAGAGAATACGGATTCAATTTCAGAGTCAGCATGGCTTTGGGCGCAAATACACTGCAGGATACTTCCAATTATATCTCCAGAAACGACGATACGAATCGATCCCTAACTTCGACGACTACTCTCGGAATTATGGACAACCTCCAGTACAAAAGAAAAATTGCACAAACCGGAATTGCTGCAGAACAAGCTAGATTAACAAGGGCCCAACTTGACGATATTATCCGAATCGAAGTTTCCAAAGCGCTACAAAACTACAGACTTGCTTGGGAAGCTTTAAAACTTGCTGACGAGAACGCGAAAGTATTTGAAAAACGACTAAGAATCAAGGAAAAGCAAGTGGGTCTCGGAGATGTGCGCAGGGTAGACCTGGCCGAAACCGAAATTTTTTATGTGGAAGCCGTGAACGCGATGATCGCAAATAGAGTGCAATTCATGACCGCGGTTTCTCAATTAGAAATGGCGGTTGGCGCAAACCTAGACTCTCTAGAATTAATCAAAACTAGGACAAACTAAATATGCTCCGTGGAATTTCGACTCCTACAGTATCTATATACAAATTCCTGAATATACTCTCAATTCTATTCATTCTTCTTTTCATCGATTGCGGAAAAAAGGACAAGACAGAAAAAGAAAGCGCAAAAGCACCTTTCGAAATGGTTCCTCTTTCTCTTACGAAAGAACAAACCGTAATCTTCGCCTTGGGAAGCGTTTCTCACTACAAAAAAGCGGAAGTAAGCTCCAAGGTTTTAGGCAGAGTAGAAAAAATCTTCAAGGAAGAAGGCGCCAAGGTCAGTAAGGGAACTCCCCTCGCAAAAATCGAAACACTCAATCTCGAAATCCAACTAAAAAAGGATATGGCCTCCTTCGAAGTCCAAAACAAACAGATTGAGTTGACACGCGCAAGATACATACAGTCCAAACAACGTGTCGAAAAAGAACTCACAAATATAGAAAAAGCAAGTGCAGATCTCAAAGACTCCAAAGCAACTTACGACAATCTAAATAGAACGTACCAAAATAAATTAGAATTATTTAAAATAGGTGCGGTCTCGGAATCCGAACTAAAAGGATTAGAGACCGGACTAGTTTCCGCTCAAACCAACTATTTCAAAGCGCAAAAGAACTTAGACACTCTTATGGTGGGATACCGACCCGAAGACTTACAAAGGGCCGGCATGAAAGTGCCTTCTGACAAGAGCCAACTCAAAGATGCACTCGTTGACTTAAATACGATTGTAGAAAAATCAGAGTTAGACATCGCAGTAGCAAACCTCAAAAACATCCAAGCGAGCATAGACGCAACTAAGCTTTTAATTCACGAGTCCACGATCCTCTCTCCCCTCAAAGGAATCGTCGCAGTTCGATCCATTTTTCCAGGAGAAGCAGTTAAGGAGAGCCAGGCGCTATTTGTAGTGGTCGACGATTCCGAACTTCTGCTCAAATATTCGATCAACGAAACTGACCTGGGCCGAATTAAAGAAGGCCAAGAAGTAGATTTCACAGTGGACGCGTTTCCGAAAAGAATCTTCAAAGGCAAAGTGCTCATTATCAGTCCTCTGGTCGATCCGCAAAGTAGAGCTTCCGAAGTAAAAATCCTCTACCAAAACGACAAAAACGAACTGAAACCCGGGATGTTTGCGAGAGCAGAAATCAAAGACCTCAATCCTCAACCTGCATTCTATGTTCCCGCAAAAAGCATTTTACCCGGAAAGGAAAAAGACCAAGGGTATATTTTCTCCGCAAAGAACGGCCTCCTCTTCAAAAAGCAGATCAAGATTGAAGGTGTCAGCGGAGAAAAATCCAGAATCTCCGGAGATCTTTTCGAGGGAGAGCTCATCGCGATCGGAAACGTTGGTGGAATCAAAGAAGGAGAGCCGGTTCCAGAAGCCACTCCTAGTTCTTCTTCTACTTCTACTTCCAAGTAAGCTCGGATAGTAAACAGATCCATTGAGCTTGCTGTTTTAGCCGCTACCAGCAAAACATTAGAAGCCAATAGTTGCTGCGATTTGACCTATTTACCTTGACATGTCCTTACCTTTTGTGCTATCGTAAGGACATGAAGCTAAGATCTAAAATAACTTCAAAGTATCAAATAACGATTCCTAAAGAAATCAGGGACTCTCTGAAGCTTTCCATGAAGGACGTGATCGAGTGGTCAATTGACGAACAGGGGATTCATATAGAATCTGCGAATAAACCGTTCCTCAAATATAAAGGTTTCCTAAATAAAGGATCTACTGAAACAAAATCTGACATTAAGAAAGCATGGGAAGAAAGAGCCAAAAGATATTCTAAATGAAACTCATTTTAGATACTAATTGTTACCTTTCCTTCTTGAACCAAAGAAACCAAGAACAACATCAGAAAATGGTTTCCTTTTGGGAAAGAATCTCGCGATTAGAGTATGAAGTCATACTGACCTCTCACAATATTTCCGAGATTGTATTCGTTTTCAAAAGCATTTACTCCGTTGAGCAAAAAGAGATCCATCAAATCATTCAGGATCTTATGGCAAATCCAGGGGTTCTGTTCGAACCAGCTTATTACCCGGAAACTATACTTTCCTTATGGCCGAAACATATCAAAGATTATGGTGACGCAGTCCTAGCCGCTGCCAGCAAAACATTAGAAGCCAAAATTGCGACTTTTGACCAAGGATTCATTAAATCTTTGAAAAAGTTACATATAGATCCACATCCAATCTGATCCTCAAGTTTTTCAGCCCTCAAAAACGGACTTCTTCCGAAAAATCGAAAGGATTCTTCTGACCCAATTTTGATCTGTTTTCCCTGTTCCTAAAGTTCCCCTTTCCGAAACGAAAAATAAGATCGGAACGACTAACAAAGTCAAGAAGGTCGAAATGCTAAGTCCAAAAAATACTGTGATTGCAAGTGGCCTCCAGAGTTGACTTCCCTCTCCAAAATCCAGCATAGTCGGAATCAGAGCAGTTACAGTTGTCAATGTGGTCATTAAGATTGGCCTTAGTCTTTCTGAGGAAGATCTTACGATCGCGCGAATCAGTGCAAACTTTCGATCCTTCCCGCGGCTCTCCCTGAATAAATGCAATGCCTGATCCACTAGCATGATGGAGTTATTGATCGCAATTCCGGCTAACAATACAAAGCCGATGTACACTGAAATATTCAGAGACATCCTAAATAAGAATAATAAGATCAGATCCGCAAATACTCCAAGCGGAACCGCCACTAATAAAATCCAAGGAATCCGCAGCGATTCAAAAAGAGAAGCGAGTATAGAATAGATCAAGAATACCGCCAAAAAAATCATGAACCCCATTTCTTTTTGGTTCTTTTTCAACTTCTTAAAAGTACTTCCGAATTCATAATAATAATTATCCGGAAACTTCATCTGGCTTAAGGTTTCTCTCGCCTTGGTAACCGCCGAGCCTAAATCAAGATTTCCTAATTTAGCTGTGATTGTTACCATCCTCCTTTTGTTTTTCCGGTACATCTTGGTCTCGCCTTCGGCTTCTACCATCGTGGAAAGTTCTGCTAAAGATACGGAAGATTTAGTACTAGGAATTTTATAGTTTGCCACTTGACTCAAATTCAGGCGATCTTGTTCTCTAAATCGAACTCGAATATCTACTTCTTTAGATTCTTCGATAAACTTAGTAGGTATCGAACCTTGGATGGCAGTCCTTACATAATTTCCAACTTCTTCAGAAGAGAGACCCGACAAAGCCATTTTATCCTGAAATAGGTTCAGTCGGAACTCCTGCTTTCCTTCTCTAAATCTTAGGACCGTCTCTTGGATGCCTTCGATCGTCTTCAGCTTTCCGGCGGCTTCCCTAGCGATTTGTTTCAATTTTGCAGGATCGTCTCCGATAAACTCTATGTCCAATTCTCGACTGGAATCCGAGGAACTATTTTCGACAAAATAAACGAAGACGTCCGGCAAAGGATCCGTCAATTCCCTGAATTCCTCGATTAGCTCCTGGGAATCTTTGGAGCGCTCGTTCATTGGCTTTAATTTTATATAAAGGTCTGCGTGCCACTTTTCGATCTTGGAGGAGATCTTTGCTACTTCAGGAACCTTCTTGATGGTATCCTCGATTCGTTTGACTCGATCGCTGGTAGCTTCCAAGTGAGTGCCTGTCTCCAACTCTACGCTTGCCTTGATCTCTCCCGCATCTACTGGATCGATATATTCTTGTTTAAGAAAAGGTGATACTGCAGTCCCTGCGAGGACAATTCCGCCCAAGATTGCATAAGCAAAATACTGCTTTCTAAAAAATACAGATAGTAAGTTTAGATAAGACTTTCGAACTCTATTTAGCTCAAAAGAGTAGAGGTACTTCTTAGGAAGTATTTTCCCGAGTGCAAGCTTGATCGCATTCAATACTCTGGAGATTTTTTGAAAGATCGGACCAATCCAACGAACCTTTGAAATTTTCTCCTCCCTAAAGTGGATCGACTCAAAATCTTCCCTCTTTCTCAGAAGTATTTTTGCGAGTTGCGGAAGGAATAATAAAGAAACCGCCAAAGAAATTAGAATCGAAAAACTGACGGTAGACGCCATTCCACCATAGAGTTGCTTGAGTTCCTTGGAACCCAAAAAGAAAGGAAAAAATACCGCAATATTCGTGAGAGTAGAAGCTGTGAGTTCTTTGTACAAGCTCAAGACCGACTGATCTATAATGCTTTGATTTTCCTGCTGTGCATTCTGCTGTCCCTCCAATTGTGAGTTATACAGCGTCTCTGCTTGCGCGGAGTTTGTGGATAGCCCGGACTTTTGAGCGGACTTTGCAGGCATAGGAACTGTAGTATACTCCGCAACTTGATCTTGTATTCTTATGTTTGCTTTTTCTTTCGTCTTTTCTCTTGGCTTCCCTTTTGTTTTTTCTTTCGCCTTCTCCTCTTTCTTAGATTTCCCTTTCTTTACATTTCCGGAAACCAACTCTGCAGAAAGGAGTTCCATTTGTTGCTTTTTCTTAGAATCCAATTGGTGTCTCAAAAAGAAAATTCGATCCAACACTACGACCGAGTTATCGATCAATAGTCCGGCACCTAACGCCAGTCCTGCGAGAGTCATCACATTAATTCCGGTTTTACTCAAATACATGACCGCAAAAGTGATCACAATTGATAAAGGAATAGACACGCCTACGACCAAGGTAGCTCTAAAATTTCTAAGGAACAAAAAGATCACACAGACAGCAATCAATCCACCGGTCAAAGCAGAACCGGACACCCGATCGATCGAAACTTGTATAAATTCGGATTGGTCGTACGTTACTTCCTGTGCAACGTTCGGAAATTGTACGAATTGCAGTTCTTCTCTGAGTCCTTCGCAGACCGAAAGAGTATTTGCGTCTCCCGCCTTCTGAATATAAAGTGTTACGTTCTCGCTTCCGTTTTCTCGAGAAATGTCTTCTCTATCGCGATTGCCGTCGTATACTTTTGCGATGTCCTTTAGCTTAATCAGCTTGTCCTGGCTAGGAGATCGAACGCTGATCTCCTCCATCGTTTTGATTCCGGGAAATTTTCCGAGGACCCTTACATTTAGCCATTGGTTTTCGACTGAAATTCTTCCGGCAGGAAGGTCTACATTCGAAGAGCGGATTCTCTGCATTACCTCGGAGAGCGGAATTTGCAAAAAATTGAGTACGTCCCGATTCACTTCTACGGTAATTTCTCTGTATCTTCCGCCGCCGACGCGTATTTCGCTTACCCCGTCTACTCTCTCTAGTCTCTTCTTTACTTTATTCTCTGCGATCTCTCTTAGATCTTTCAAAGAGTAAACAGTTGATTCTAATTTTACAATAAAGATAGGACGATCGCTCGGATCGTACCTGACCACTGTAGGTTCTTCTACCTCTCTAGGAAAAGTATCTCGGATTAAGTCGATCTTTGATTTCAGTTCGACTGCTTTTAAAGTGATGTCCCTCACTTCAGAAAACAATACATTGATCCTGGACTCTCCCTCTTCGGAAGTGGAATAAATCGACTCGATCCCCCCAACTCCTACGATCTGTTCTTCCATAGGTTTCGTGAGGATTTCTTCAATTCTGGACGGAGCAACTCCAGGATACTTTGTAATTACAGAAAGAGCCGGGGACTCGGTCGGAGGCATCAGAGAAACCGGCAAGAATCTCAGAGATAGAATTCCCCAAAGAGACAATGCCAGGAAAATCATAAAAGTAGTGATTCGCCTTCTCAGAAAGAATTCGAATACACCTGTCATACTAATTTCTTACTACTTGCAAATTTCTTAAAGTACCATACGTAAGCCATTGGAACAAAAATCAGTGTGAGTAAGGTAGAGACGATCAGCCCTCCCATCACGGAGGCGGCCATCGGTCCCTGAGGAGAAGGAGGTCCAAAAGTGATCAGTAGAGGAAGCATCCCTAAAATCGTAGTCGCGGTAGTACTTAAAATCGGATTGAGTCTTCGCCTTCCACCTGCGATGACTAGGTCCTCCACCGAAGAATAATCTTTTTCGTGGAGTTGGTAAAACTCGATCAAAATAATCGCGTTGTTTACAACAACACCCGCGAGCAGTATCATTCCCATCACAGAAACGATATTCAAAGACTTACCGGTTAATAGTAGACCCAAACCCACTCCGGCCCCCGAAACGAAAATCGAAAACAGGATGATCAAGGGCAAACCAATGTTTTCCATATTCGAGGCCAAAACCATGTAGACCAAAAGTATCGAAAGTAGGATTGCGAATGTAAGCGAGTCGATGGACTTATCCATGATCTTTTTCGTCTCACCTGGGAGTATCGAGATTTCCTTGCGGTCGGAGTATTTCTTTAAAATTGGATCGACTAACTGAATCGCATCGCTGTATTTCATATCCAGAAATTGTGCCTTGATCAAGCCTACTCTTTTGCCATCGTAGCGTAAAATCTTGCGGCTCGAGGTTCCCGAAACGATTTCCGAGAAATCCCTCAATCGAACAAAAGCGCCTGACTGAAGCTTAAATAAGCTTTCCGTAATGGACTCAGTTCCTGTCCGATCTCTAACCTGGTTTCGCACTAAAACCGGAATCTCATCGTCGTTCCTTCGAAATCTAGTTGCTGCCTCTCCTTTTACGGTCGCCCTTAACGATTTTGCAACATATTCCACCGAAAGACCGAAGCTCGCCATTTTGTCTCGGTCGAGTAATATTCTTAATTCGGGAGTTTCTTCCGCAAACGAGGTAACCACTTCTCCAAAACCGGGTTGCTTTGAAATTTCATCCGCGATTTCAAAGCAAATCTCTTTTAGCAAATGTAAATCCTGACCCGAAACTTCTAAGGTTAGTCCCTCGCTCGATTCAGGCAAAATATCGGATAACAAATCTTTCGCAGGAGTAAAGATAACCTGGACACCGGTTTCGTTTTCCAAAATCTTTAGAGCCTCTTCGGTTTCCGAAATCAATCTTTCTCCGTATCGGTAGCTCTTGAGAGACAAAAACAAATCCGCTCGGTTCAGACCAAAGTCTCCTCTAGGATTCACGATCAAGTCTCTTTCTTCATAGCCGGCCTTCAAGAAAGTACGCTCTGCGTATCCAGTCTCGTTCAGAATGGAAATGATCCTTTTGGACAACTCGATTGTTCTGTCCAATGACGACCCGGGAGAAAGCACGATCTTTGCGTTTAGTTCCGCTTTTTCCACTTGCGGCATCAATTCCGTAGGTAGAAGTGCAAACAACACGAAAGTGATCGGAATCAAACTCAAAACTGACAGGGTAAGCTTCTTAGGATTCTGGATCGCAAACCGGACCCAAAATATATAAAGATTTTCTAAACTATTCAGAGCCTTTTCCCGAAAGCTCCAAAATGCACGAAAGGCCGAAGATCCGCCACCCTCGGAAGCAAAGATAGGCATCGTGCACAAAACCGGAATGAAACTGATCGAAACAAAAAAGGAGGAAATCAAGGAGTATGTAATCGTTAATGCAAATTCCTTAAAGATAGAAGCGGCAATTCCCTCTATGAAAAGGATCGGCAAAAACACTACAACGCTAGTAACCGTAGAAGAAAACAAAGATCCTATAACATCTTTTGTTCCATCTAAAGCGGCAGTAAAACTATCTTTGTATTTTGTTCGGAAAGAAAAAATGGATTCCAAAACCACAATGGACGAATCCACCATCATACCTACACCAACAGCTAGACCACCCAGGGACATCGTGTTCAGAGTCATTCCCTGGAAATACATGATGACCAAAGTGACCAAAACAGAAACCGGAATGGAAAGTGTTACGATCGCTGATTCCCTAAAGGTTCCGAGAAAGAAAGAGAGTACTAAAAAACAAATGAAGATCGCTTGCAAACCTGCGATTGCTACACCGCTGATCGAACCCCGAATGAATTCGGATTGATCGGCAACCACGACTAACTTCAACTTAGAGCCGAATTCTTGGTTTAAGGATTCTATTACTTCTTTCGCCGCGTCTGCGACAAACACACTGTTTTTCCCTGCTTCCTTTTTTAGAACGACTGCGACGCATTCGTCATCGTCCAAAAAGCTGGAGCTTGTCCTTTCCTTGTAGCTATCCTGAACCTCAGCGATGCTTCTTAAATACACCGGTGCTCCGGCTTCAGAAAGATTGACTACTAGATCCGAAATGCTTTGAACCGATTCAAAAGCTCCCATGGTACGGACCAGGATTTCTCGATCTTCTCTCTTGATATTACCTGCAGGAAAATTAAAATTATTGGATGCGATTCGTTGAATGATTTCCGAAGGACTTAAGGAGTAAGCGTTCAGCTTTCCGCGATCCAAATTTACTAGAATCTGTTTTTCGTAACCACCCGTAATCGAAACCGCAGCGATCCCGTCGACTCTCTCGAAGTAAGGTGCGATATTTTTCTTTAAGAAATATCTTAACTCTTTGGGCTCGATTCCCACCGGAATTGCGGCAATTTGAAGGATGGGGCTGTCGTTCGGATCAAATTTAAGAACAATGGACTTCTTTGCATCAATAGGAAGACTTCCCTTGACCAAGTCCACCTTCTCCCTAGTTTGTATCGAAGCCGAATCCATATTCGTTCCCCAGCGGAATCGAATCTTGACCAAAGAAACACCCTCTAAGGATTCGGAGGTAATTCGATCTACTCCGTTTACCGAAGAAACGATCTCCTCGATCGGTCTCGTAATCAAAGTTTCTATTTCAGAAGGAGAAACATTTTCATAAATCGTAATAACTGTGAGAGTGGGGTAAGAGATATCAGGCAGTAAATCTATCTTTAGATCTCTAAGGCTTATCCCTCCCAAAAGAAGTACAAGCAAGAATGTCACTAGAGTCGTGACCTTGTTTCTCAGGAAGAAAGAAGTCATTAAATTAAGGGAATCTTACCCTAAATGTATAATCATCATCCATCAAATTTCCGTAATTATCGGTGACTCCACTCGAACCGCCTTTGATACGAATCAAGTATGTCGAACTTCGATCCAAACAACGAGCCGAAGAGCTAAACACTACATGATTCGGTGCCTCACCGGCTGGAGTCACGTCCGAAGCATTATCTGCGTATTCCAAGCAAGAGCCAATCGATGTACCGAACTCTTTTTGTATACGCACGTCCACTGAGCTCAATTGGATCGTAGAACCAGCAACCCCTGGCAAATTCGTACAAGAAGTAGGAGACAACGGATCTGGATAACAAAAGCGAATGAACAAACTTTGATCGCATTCAGTCGCATTGCAAGTTCCGACCGTTAACTGAGGTGCTCCGGTATTGATCTGATTGATTAAAAGCGGAGTAGAAAGCCCTGCATCGGAAAACACGTTTAACACTTTAATTTTTCTTGAAGTAGTTCCGTTTACCTTAAAGTAAAAAGTATAGTTCTTTCTTAGCTTATTCTTTTGATCGTCAAGAATTGCAGTTGTGATATTCAAATTGTATACCGAGTCAACCGAAAGTGGTTCGCTAAATCTTATCTGAAAAGTGGTCCTAGTTCCGGCAGTATCTGTAACAGTAAACGGAACTGCCGGAGAAATTCTCACTCCATCCAAAAGCGAGCTCATCTGAATAGGTTCATTGAAAGTGATTTCCATGAAATCCGTCTTATTCACATCGTTTTGAACTTCAAACTCACGAGTCAGGTCTAGAGTTTTGGATACAATCGTTGGAGTTTCCTTAAACTCTATGCTGGATAAATCAGGAGGCACAAAATCGTTACCCACCGTAAAACTAAAAGTATAAGGCTGCACTAGAGAATTTCCAAAGGTGTCCTTCACAGTAGTAGGAATCGTAACCGTATAAATTGTGCCATAACTTAGATCCGCAGCGGGTCTAAATTCAAAACCCATTCCGCCAGAAAGAACCCTAGCGCTTCCAAAATCCAAATCCACATTCGGTCTAGTAGAAATGGAACTGAAAAGCGTCGGAACTTCGATCGGCTTATCAAAAATGACCGTAATTAGAGTGTTAGGCGCAATCCCCGAACTTCCGTTAGCTGGAATCGTCTGTACCACCTTAGGCGGAGATAAATCGGAGTTATAGCTAAAATTGATCCTTAGGTCATCCAACAGATTGACGCCTTCGGAACTTTCCGCCCTTAACTTCGAAATCGCGTACGTATATAAACCTGGAGAAGTCAAAGGCTTGAACGGTTTAAAGCTCATCATGTTTTCCATCCAGTGAAACACACCGTCAACCGTTTGGCCGTTGTTGGATAAACTAAAACCGCTCTCTGTAAAATCCTTGTTCATCGACTTGGAAAACGCGATCACAATTTCGGTATTCGGATTTACTCCTGAGGAACCTGAAACCGGGAGACTATAGATCACTTTAGGAGGATTCGAATCTGGGAGAACATCTACGTTCGGAAGAAAATCGAGCGGCCCCTTTGCGTTATCCAATAACTGAGAGCAGCTAGTTTGAAGGCAAACAAACATTCCGATAAAAACTAAGTATCGAATTCGCAAAAGAAAAGAAATGAATCCAAATTTCTGATTAGAGTCCATAAAAAATAAACTCCAAATCTTGAGAGAGGATATTCCCGTTCGTATCTCTAATTCCGGAACTTCCACCCTTTAGTCCAAACTTATAGCGGACTGCATTTCCAGAAAGTCCCGATAAAAATACTTTTACGATTTGAGGATTTGCGGATGGAATATAATCTATCTTTGCGATTTTGATATTCGAAGTGATCGGACCACCGGATAAATATTCCGCAGAAATAGTAGAACTAGAGAAAACGTCCCCGTCACCAAAAGTTGCAAGTGCCGCCCCTCCGCTCGTATTTAAGCGAACTTCGATCATATAACTCGGAACACAAGCTGCCTGAGGAGTAACCGCAAACGCCGTACTCTGATTCGGAAAGCCTACAAAGTTCAGCTCGTTTGTAGCCGAAATCGGGCATCCAGGCGAATTATCAAAGGAATGTCCTATTACAGAATTAGCCGGGCTTAAAGGAAGTGCGATTGGTCTACTATCGGTAATATCATCCACCAGAAAATCTGCGATATAACCGGAGCTTAACAATTGCCCTTGTGCCGATTTTGCGGAACTAGCCATTTTGACACGATAAGTGGCCGTGGACTGGAGTGCTTGATTCGGAGTAAAAGTTACCGCAGTCGAAGTTCCATTCCAGGAATAAACTCCTGAAATAGAAGGAGAAAAAGAAATCGCGTCTAGCACACTCGATCTGTCCATCGATTCGGAAAAGTCAAATCGAATGTCTGTAAATTTGGATACACCCGAAACAGGATTGATCGTTGGTTCCGGTGTAGGAGCGATATTTACTGTGCCGAAAGTGAGGGTTTGCAGCTGGGGTCTTGTGAAAACGCTTCCAGTTGAAAAAATAACTTGGTAGTCGCTCGCAAGTTGGATTCCAGAGACGCTCTTTGCAGAACTTGCCACCTTAAGAGTATAGTTGGTTCCGATTTCTAGATTGGATTTTAAACTTAGAGTTAAAACGGTCCTATCTACATTCCATACTGGTAAAAATAAGGCTGGACCACCTGCGATTGACACCGCAGCGACAGTAACTGCATCCTCCATAGGTTCCGAAAACTGAATTACAATATTCTGATCTACTGGCCAACCTACTACTAGTGCTCCGGTATTCGGTGGATTAGAACTGGTTACACTCGGAAGCTTTCCACCTCCGACAGTATAAAAACGCGTAAGATAGTTTTTGGAAAGTGTATTACCTTCCGTATCCTTTGTACCGCTTTTATTCAAAGTAATCTCGTATTTCTTTCCCTCGGTCAGCCCGGTTGTAAAATCCAAAATCAATCGGCTATCAAATACCCAGGATGGCGAAAAGTTGGAGTTCCCACCGTTTGCAGCAACAACTACGGATGCCTCGGTCGAAATCTTGTCCATCGACTTGCTAAAATCGATCACGATCCTTCTTGTTTTTTCGATTTCAAAGGACCCGTCAGGAGGATCTACGGAAAGAATTTCAGGTCTCTGGTAAGAGTCCCCCCATTGCACTCCCAATTTGGACAATATCTCTTTTTCTTCATTGAGTCCGCCGCAGGACCAGCTTGCAAATCCAAGCACAGAAATGAATAGTAGAAATCGAAGAGCCAATCTGTTTATCTTACCGAAGAGCATCGAAGCTATCTTTTATTCCTATTTAGAGCTCTTCTTAGAAGATTTAGAGGCTTTCTCTCCGTTAGAAACCACTTCGTTCGGATCCACGCTCCTGTAGGAACTAATCAATCTTAGCTGTTCCTCTGCTCTATCCTCAAATCCTGCTTTCTTGTAAAGTTCGCCTAAATCGCGATGGATGCGATCAAACTTGGTTCTGATTCCCAGGGCTTTGTTATACTCCAAAAGAGCATCTTTCACATTTCCTTCCTGTTCGTACACCTTCGCTAAATAATAATGCGCATCGATTTGAGTGTCGTCGGACTGAATCGCAAAAAGTAAATTCTTCTTTGCTAAATCCATAGTAGAACTATGGTTCATTTGAATTCTGCCTAACCAAACATAAGAGCCGGAGTTTCCGGGAAAATCTTCAATGAGTTCCTCAAACACTTTTTGAGCTTCTTCAAACTTTCCAGAATAATAATACGATTTTCCTAGCATAATCCTAGGTGAGATCAAACTATCATCCTTTGCGACAGCTTCTTCAAAACGCTCGATGGCTACTTTTAGATTTCGATCCGCGTACGCTTTTGAACCCGTAGCGTACTGTTCCATTGCCTTTTCTTCGGAATTACATGATAGCAACCAAAGAAAGGAGCTTAAAAACAAAAAAGCTCCGATGTCTGTTATTCTCTTTTTTCCAAATTGCATCTTCACTGTCCGCATCTTAATCCTGTCCCAAGGAATTCAAACGGCCTGCCTTAATTTGCACCGAATTTCTTTTTCGGAGCATACCAATGATTTCCTTTTTTCTTTCATTACGAGCTTCATAAAGTTTTCTCCACTTTAAAAATCTCGCGGTGTTCGAAATCCTTTTGTTCGCTTCTTCTTTTGTCAGATTTCCAAACTGACTTTTGTTCTTTTCGTAAAATTCCTTCAGTTCTTCGTCCGGAATGGAGATGTCGGGATAATTATCGTTTAATTCAAACACACCTGACTTCTTGTCCAAGTAGTATGAAACGATTCCTTTTCGTATATAGGGCCAGAGGTAAGCTGCTGCTTCCGGTCCGCCTAAGTCTAGTTCAACGAGAGCATCTTCTAATATTACGGATTCTTCCACAAACTGATTCAAATATCGATCTAGTTCTTGCGGGGAAGGAAAATCGTGCTTTAACTCCAGGTGATTCCTCTCGAAAAGCAATTCTCTCCGAAAAGAATCAGCGGAAAAAGATTTCCCGTTGAGTGAAAATAGTTCGGGCTTTCCCTCGCGTTGCACAAGTTTCTTTTCCAAAAACTCGTCTAGATCATATCCCCGACCACAAGATGCGAATAATACAAAAGCAATCGCCGCAGCGAGTGCGGCTTTCGAAACAAAGGGTCGGCTGGAGTAAAATCTGTTTTGCATCTTACTGATTACCCTTTCTTTAACTCCGCAATTTTAGCTTTTGCGTCGTTTTTGGGACCAGCGTATTCTGCAGGAGCAATCTTGATAAATCTCTCGTAGGCCTCGACTGCAGACTTCTTGTTTCCTAATCTGGTGTATACGATGCCAAGATTGAAAAATACTTCGGAATAGTTTGGACTCAGCTCAGCTGTCTTTAAGTAGCTTTTCAGTGCTTTATCATTTTCCTGGAGCTTTTGATAGGAAACACCAAGGTTATAATAGCCTTTCGCATAATCCGGATCCACTTCAACCGCCTTAGAGAAATAAACGATGGCTTGGTCCAGCTTTGCTTCATTCAAATAACAGACTCCGATATTATTGGGATATTCAGGAGAAGTACCATCTAACTTCGAAGCTTTAGTAAATAGATCTCTCGCTTCTGAAAACTGGCCCTTAGAGAGTAAATTTGCTCCCTCCTGGTTCATTTCGATCGCTTTCGATTTGTCTTCCATAGAGGGACTTTGTCCAAAGCAGCTTGTAGAGACAAGAAATGTTGCGACTAATATTGCCAAATTCTGTTTTTTCATCATAAGCTTGTATATTGCCCGAATCCGATGACTATCGTTTCTTTTCTACTCAATTTTTGAAATTTTGGTTACAAAATTATCATCTGCCGATTTTTGATCTACAAACTCATCTTTTCGCCAGGCAGAGCTCAATGAGACAGAAATTTATAGACCAAACTATTCAACACTATCGAAACGCTAAAAATAAATTTCTGCTACTTAGAGAACAATATCAGAACTTGACCTTAGGCAGACAGACTTTCATAGTTTTCCTCATTTTCTTAGGAATGATTTTCATCAGCTTCAGCGTGTATTTCATCTTTAAGGAAAGACCCAAATGCACATACGGGAACTGTGAGATAGGATTCGGCGCTCTCTCTTTTCCGGACGGAACTTTGTATTCCGGAGGATTTTATAAAGGTAAGTTCCATGATTTCGGTACCATTCGAAAACCCGACGGACATTATTATGAAGGCGGATGGAAACTTGGGAAAAAACATGGAAAGGGAAAATACATTTATCCGGATGGGAGTTCCTATGAAGGAGATTTCTTAGAAGACCAGAAAGAAGGAAAAGGAACCTTCACATGGCCGGATAACACTAGTATCACCGGAATTTTTATAAATGGAGAACCCGAAGGTAAGGCAACGGTAGTTCTACCGAATAAAGTCTCTTTGGAAGGCTCCTATCGAAAAGGCATAATCTTCCAAGGAAAGGGCATTTACATTTATGATGATGGATCCAAATACTTAGGCGAATGGAAGGACGGAAAACGCCATGGGAAAGGATCCCTTTTCGATAATCGCGGAAATATAATACAGATCGGAGAATGGGAATCGGACAAATTCGTGAAAGAATATTCTATTCCGGGATTACCGAAATAAAATCTTGAGCTTATCTGGAAACGTGAACCGCTCCAAATTGGACAAAGTAAATATACTGTATTAGATTTTTCTTAGAAATAAACGGCAGCCCGCGTCAGTTTTTAGTTTGCAATCGAAACAAACTATAGCAAGGATCGGCCTATCTTGGATAAATTTTGGGAAGAATTCGGGGTTCGAAAAGAAATTGCTCTCGCGATCGCGGGTGGCGGGATCAAAGCATTCTTCGGACTAGGTTTCGCTTCTGCCTTACGATCTTGGGGGATTCAGGTTCGCGAGGTCTCGGGGGTCAGCGCTGGAGCAGCCATGGCACTGAGCACTCTTTCGGAAACAGAGGAGGACAGTTCGAAGTACTTCCAAGCTTTGACGAGCCGTAACCCTAAAAATTTTTATTGGAATCGGTTGCTTAGAATATTAGCACCTTTTCCTCATGAAAGCATCGCTAGGCGTACCGTAAATTTCAGCGTTAATCTTTCCAAGGTAATACTAAGTGGTGCCAAGGTCAAAATCCACACTGTCGAAATTCCGAAAGAAACCGTGCCAAAAACTTCTAGGGGAAAAATTTCTCGGAATCGACTTATAGCGAAAGTGACTAATGTGATTCGCGCATACTTTAAGGATGAAGAGTTAAGAAAATTAGGAAAAACTCCCGTACATGTATTAGAAAAAATGAAACTTTGGGGTTGGAGGAATAAGACCTTTACCGAAGAGGATTTCAAGAATCACGAGACTACCACACAAATCGTAATGAATTCCTGTGCCGCCTTCCCGGTAATTCCGCTCCAATCCTTTGATGGTAATTTCTACTTGGACGGAGGTTTGACCAACAATCTGCTTCTGGAGGAATTCAGTAGCGACCTGCCCAAGATCGGAATTTATTACGAAAAGACCACGTTAGCCGGAAAAACCGCAGATATTTTAGATGACGTCCTTTTAATCGGACCAGAATCGCCTTTTATTCGCCAGGCCTTTGATTATACGAGCCCGTCATTAGTCCGCGACGCTTTCGAAATGGGAAAACAGAATGCTGAGGTAAATAAAAGTCGAATCATGCATCACCTTGCTCCTGTTTGGAAAAAACACTTGCATTCCTTTTTCGAACAAATAAAATAATTACCGGAAAGGATGTATTCCTGATATAACTCCTTTTTTTGTGGTTTATAGGCGGAATGAAAGGGATAAATCGGGTCAGGAATCGCTAAGAATAGGGAAAAACTCTCAGGAAAATCCAAGATGCCAAAAATAGTAAATCACGAGAAATACAAAGCCGAGATACTTTCTAAATGCGTCGATATTCTCGCCCGTAGGGGTTATTCTGCTGTATCCATGCGTGAGATCGCAGCGGAACTAGACGTCTCGACTGGCACCCTGTACCATTATTTTTCCACAAAAGAAGATATATTTAAAGAATTAGTGAAATATGTTTTGAACAAGGACATAGAAGAACTCCAGGTCTATTCCAAAGCAGAAGACAACCTAACGATAGAAAAGCGCGTGGATAGTCTCTTTAAAATGGTTCAGGACAGAGAGACCTACTTTCAAAATCTTCTCTATATCATTTGCGACGTATCTAGATTAAAAAATCATGAAGAAGAAAAGCAGCTCATCACGGACGCAATGAAAGAGTACGTAATGATCATCACCAAACATTTAGGCATTACTAACCCGAACTTGAACAGACTTTTGATCAGTATTATTCTGGGCACTGTAGGCCAACGAATTGTAGACGGCGACTCTATCAAATTCGAGGAAGTCGCGGAATCTGTGAAAGACTTTATGGGTGTGGTGCTCGCAAACACTTTCACTTTCTAATCCGAGCATCAAAGAATCGTTTCAATTTTTAAGAACAAACGAACCGCATGTTGTAAACGGTTCGCAGTTCTCTGATCGCTGCAATCTTAGGTGTGCATTTTGTATCGAGCCAATACTTCGGCCTTCTCTAAATTCCTCCGGGAAGTATTCCAACCTAGCGACTGGGAAAGTTGCTCAAAAATAAGTTGCAAGCTTGCATCTGAAATCATTCCTGTTGTTCCTATCCCAGACCTTCTGAAAAAGAAATCACTGGCTTTTTCAATCCATTCATTTTTTGCAATGATTCGAATTTCCGAAGGCCAAACTTTTTCTCCATTCGACAGTACTGCGGGAATTTCTTCCGGCTTGGCTTCTGCTAAAAACTCGTAAGCTAAGCTACCATACCGGGTTGCTACGGATTCGATTCTTTCTCCACTCAGTTTATGAAACTTCTTTGTGAGTCCGGAACACAGGGACTTTAGATCCGAGTATTCTCCCGATACTAGTGGCAAATATTCAGTTTCGCAATTTCCAAAATCTCCAGGTAGATATTCGCAAATTTTATCCGCGATCTTTTCTGCAAGCGCTCTGCTCGTAGTGTATTTTCCACCTAACGCAGTGTAAAATCCCGGGAACCCCATGCTCTTGTGGTCTATAATTTCGTTTTTCCTGGAAGCATTGTAAGTATTACCTGGTTCGCCCGGATCCTCGACTAACGGGCGCATACCGCCGTAAAAATAATCTACATCTTTTTCGGAAATACTGGTATTCCCGAAAGCAAAATTGAATTCTTCGATCAGTTCCTGAATATCTTTTTTGGTCACCTTAAAGTGATCCGGAGATTCTTCAAACGCCGTATCTGTGGTCCCGATAATCGTTTTCCCTCTCCAAGGAAGTACAAACATATGAGTCTTGTCTTTCTTTTTGAGCACAAGTGCTTTGGAAATTCCGAAGGAGCGAGTTACAATATGTATTCCTTTGGATCGGACCAGATTTTTTTCCATCGCGATGCCTAACAATGATTCTATGGAGTCGGCCCAAGGGCCTGCCGCATTCACAACAGACCTTGAGAATACCGGAATCTTCTTTCCGGTTCTCTTATCTAAAATAATCGATTGATAAATTTCCTTTTCTTTTGAAATAGCGACTAGCTCGGAATAGTTTTTTGCTACTCCTCCTTTCCTTTTTGCGGAAAGCAAAAACTCGCAAGTATGACGTTCCGGATTGATATTTTGGTAATCGTAGTATTGGTAACAACCTAAGAGACCCTCTCTAGGAATCGGCCCAGCTTCTAACATCGCTTCTGATCTGGACAGAAATCTAAATTTAGGGATCCATGCATCTTCCGTAATATCTTGATTCCGGTCGAACGAGAACATCTCATACATTTGCATTCCTGCTCTCAAAACCAACTTTTCCATTCTTGAGTAAATCGGTATCAGAAACGGAAGTGTCCGAACCGCGTGCGGACTGATTTTTGCCAGCACCCTTCTCTCGCGTAAAGACTCTCGAACAAGACCAAATTCGGCATTTTTTAAATATCTCAAGCCGCCGTGAATGAGCTTAGAGGTAGCCTGACTTGTCCCGGAGGCAAAATCATTTTTTTCAACGAGCAATGCCCGAATTCCTCGAAGGGAACAATCCCAGAGCAATGTAGCACCGGTAATCCCTCCGCCGATAATCAAAGTATCATAAACTATGCTGGAATCGATCTGACCGGAATTTTTAACTTCTTTTTTGGACGCACGAGTACTGACCATACTCTTCCTAGAATTTTGATTTTGAAAGAATCGGTCAAGAAATAGTGGTCTTTGGACCCTTGATAAATTGGACGCCTCTAAAAAGAATGGACGCTAGAGGAAACTTTGTTAAATGAATCACATCCTGCGTTTTTACTACCGAACGTGGTTCAGGGCGCGGAACGTATTTTTTCCAGTATTTGCTTTATCTGTTCTTACCTTGCAGGCCGAACAAAAGGAGTTTCGTCAGAATGTTTTATCACGAATTGAATCCGAATATCGACTATTCCCGCAGTAATCTGAGATGGAATGCTTGGGGGGCCCAGGACCAGGATTTTTTCCGGAAAAACCAAATGGAAGAGATTCTTGGCCTACTCAAATCCGAATTTCGTTTAGAGAAGCTTAGGTCAACACCTTCGATTTCTCTGGAAGCGATCAAACTTCCCAATTCGAAAATCACAACCTCTATGGAAAGGCAGTTAGCGACTATAGTAGGAAAATCGAATATTAAAACAGATAAATATGAAAGAATTTTTCATTCGGCTGGCAGGAGCTACTACGATGTTTTACGACTGCATAGAAATACTCTCAAAAACTTTGTAGATGGAGTAGTCTATCCGACCAAGGAATCTGAGGTTTCCAAATTACTAGAATATTGCACTAAAAACAAAATCACCTTAATTCCGTTCGGCGGAGGATCATCCGTTGTAGGTGGATTAGAAGTCGTAAAAGGAAAAGGACACAAGGCAGTCCTTTCGCTAGATACTACAAAAATGGACAAGTTTTTACACTTAGATCCTCAGAGTCAGACTGCTACTTTTCAGTCTGGAATCTACGGACCCAAATTAGAGCACGCCCTAAATTTGAAGGGATATACCTTAGGACATTTTCCTCAGTCCTTTGAATACTCCACTTTAGGCGGTTGGGTTGCAGCCAGAAGCGCAGGACAACAATCGAATCGCTACGGAAAGTTCGAAGAAATTTTGACCTCCGCAAAAATGATCACTCCGGCTGGAACTATTGAAACTTTAAAGGATCCGGCTTCTTCGATTGGTCCAGATTGGAATCAAATCATCGCAGGTAGCGAGGGGCTCTTGGGTGTGATCACAGAGGTCACTTTTAAAGTTCATCCGATTCCTCATTCTAGAAAATATTTCGGTCTGATCTTTCCGAATTTTGTTTCTGCCGTGGATTTTGTAAGAAGAGCGAATCAAAAAGAAATCCCAACCTCTATGCTCCGCATTTCAGATGCAAACGAAACCAGACTCTATGAGATACTAGGAGAATTAGGAAAACGGAATACTCCGATTCGAGTCGTAAAGAAATGGCTGCAGAAAAAATTTCTGGAGTATAGAAAGCTCGGAGCCGAAAAATGCGCAGTGATCGTAGGATTGGATGGTAGTGAAAAAGAAATAGAGCATTCCTTTCATCAATTGAAGGGATTATGGAATCGAAAAGGAGCGTTGTATGCGGGAGAAAAACTAGGCAAGAATTGGATTCATTCCAGGTACAATATGCCTTTCCTCAGAAATCATATCATGGAACACGGGTTAGGCGTAGATACGATGGAAACTTCTACTACCTACGATCAGGTAGAAACTGTACACCAGGCTGGATTACATGCTCTACAATCTGGGATTCCAGGATCGATTGCAATGTGCCACTTATCCCACAGCTATCACGAGGGGGCTTGTCTTTATTATACGATCATGTTTCCGATAGATGAAAAGAAGCCGGAAGAACAATGGATTAGAATGAAACGCAAAGTATCCGATGCGTTTCAGCAGAATAAAGCGCCGATCAGCCATCACCATGGAGTCGGATTCGATCACAAAGAATGGTACCAAAAATCCGCCGGCAAACCAGCGTTAGATGGATTGAATGCTCTTAAGAAGTCGATTGATAAGAACGAAATTCTAAATCCAGGAAAAGTATTCCATTCGCTCTGATTAAACAAAGACTGGTCTGCGCTTTTCTACGATCGATTTCATCCCCTCTTGCCCATTTCTGGAATGAATCGCAGCTCCTAAAAGTTCTATATCTCTTTTTTGTTGGGATTCCACAAAAGGTTTCAGGGAATCCCTAATTCCGGCTTTGATTCCGACCACAGATTCCAGAGCCATATTTTCGAACTGAGCACACCATTTCCTAGCAGAACTCAGCAGCTCTCCCGGTTTGCAAGAATGATCAATCAATCCTAGTTGGAGAGCCTCGTCAGACTTCAGAGCCCTACCGCTGTAGAGCAGATCTCTTGCGGCCCTAGCACCGACTAATTCTTTTAGTACGAGACCGGATGTGGATGGAAAGTTGATCCCGATCTGGGATTCCGGAAAACCGATTCGGCCTCCCTTTTCCACCATAATTCTATAATCGCAAAAAATTGCATATACTGCCCCAAGTCCCATTGCATGACCCGGCATCGCACACACGATTGGCCTTTCACAAAACAGAATTTTACCGGCTACCTCTAACGAGTCTTGCAAGACCGTTCGGATTTCCTGCAGTGATTTCCCGATAAATATCTCTGGATTGAATCCGTTAGAGAAATATTTTTCACTCTTAGTGGAAAGTAGAATAGCTTTTACGGATTTATTCTGCTCAGCTTCTATTAAAGTATTCTTAAGTGTTCTGAAGAACGTAGCATCCAAAGAGTTTGCCTCGTTCGTTTGGATATAGAGTTCTAATATATGTCCGTTTTGATTCTTTTCTAACATTTGAGTTCCTAAATTTTCACACGCCGAATACAGAGAGCGGTAAATTTTCCGTACGATTTGTCCTCTTCATTCGAATTTCAATCCGGTTTTGGTCCTTTCCGTCCTCTCTAGAAACAATTCTAGTCACGGTTACCTTTGGAGGAAAATCCACATCGCCTAACACGGAAGTAAGCGCCTTTACATTTTTCTTCTTGGAATCCCATTCCACTGTGGAAATTCCTTTTTCGGTAGTATAGTAAGTCCACTGTTCTCCCGGTTTTCTTACCAAGATGATTCTTTCTCCCGGCTGTACAAGCGTCCAATCCGGCTGGAATAAATTCATATTTCGATTCGAAAGTAGGTGATAGATTACAGGAAATGGTACGACGGTTTGCTTTCCGCTATTTGGATCAGAAAGGACAATATCGTCCATAGGCTGTTCATGCACCTTATCCGAGTTAGCCGTTTTGATTCGAATCATATCTCCGTCTGTGAAAACTTTGGATACGCTAATCCCGAAAAAACGATCGTTCAACTCGATTTGCATTTTTCCAGAGGGACGATCAAAGTAGATCTTACCTTCCAAAGCAAATACATCTTTCTTGGGGAAAAAATTTTGAATTCGAATTTCAAAATCTCCAGTGTAAGAAGTACTAAAACCTTCTAACTTTCTGACTTCTTCCAAAAACTTGGCACCCTCCTTGGACTTTGCCTTTACAAATCGAAGCATTCCCTTTTTCGGAAATGGGATTTCTTCGATTTCGGCGCCAGTGCAGGATTCCCAAAAAATGCTAAACGCTATTAGTACTAAAAAAGATTTTAAATAAGAGGACTGTTTGATTCGCAAAGGTTTTTCCTCGGGCAAAGTTGTATCAAGGTTTATGATTAGAAACCGGATTTGCTTTAAACCTCCCCAATTTTTCCTGGAGTCTTAGCTTGTCTTCCTTCTTTTGAAATAGGCTCGCAGATTTTTCCCAATAGGTTTTCGCCTCTGCGTGATCTCCTCTGTCAAAATGAACGTCTCCAAGGTGCTCGAAAATGGTAGGATCTTTTTCATTCTTATCCTGTAGAATTTGCGCTGCAAAATTTAAGTGAAGCAATGCATGTTCCGGTTTTCCTAATTTAAAGTAGATCCATCCCAAGCTGTCCTGGTATGCCTCGTTGTCCGGTGCTAATTCCACAGCCTTCTTGATCAATTGCAAAGCTTCTTCTAACTTTGTACCTGCTTCTGAAAAATAATATCCTAAATAATTGTAGGACACAGGACTCTCCGGGTCCAATTCAATGGACTTTCGCAAATCATCCTCCATCTCCTTTATCATTCCAATCTTTTCAAAAGCTGCGGCTCTGTAAAAATAATAAATCGCTGTATCCGGTTGCTTTTCGATCGCTGCAGTAAAGGCCTCTTTACTTTCGCGGTATTTTTCTTCCTGAGAAAGAATCACACCGAGCAAGTACTGAGCATACGCGTTACCAGGATCTTCGGTAAGAATCTGTTTAGTAATTTGTTCGGCTTCCGTTGCTTCTCCTGGTGGAGTTCCTCTAAGTATATAAGATAAATGTAAATTATACTTTCTTTTTTCTTCTGGATTGTTCGAGAGCTCCACCGCTTTTCTGACCGCAAGCAGAGCTCGGTACACCGATCCCGCATTTTCGTACACAGTGGATAAGAAATTGTACTCGGCAGCCAAGACCGTAGTCTCGTCCTTAATTTTTTCGGAAATGTAGATTGCATCTTTGACCAAGGTTTCCGACAAATTCCAGAGTTGGGCTTGCAAAGCGATATCCGCTATCTCAAGTAATTCTTTGGAAAACTCCCGAGTCTCGTGATTTTTTTCCTTCTTGTTCAACTCCAAGATTCCGAGTCTGACCGACAATCTCCTGGGATATTTTTCTCGAATCGGAGCTAGGACCCTTCTGGCTTCCGAGTCTTTAGCGACAAGTACGCAATACAAGCCGTAGAGAATTGAATCCTTTGGAAGTCGATTCTCCCGATTCAAGCTCTCAAAGTAGGCCAAAGCTGAGGATCTACTCTCTATAAAAATCATCTCGCCTAACATCAATTCAACGGAGGAATTCTGCTTTTTCTGTTTGAGAATCCTCAATAATTCCGCCTTGGATTGCGAAAACTTCCCGAGTTGGTTTAGAATTCTTGCGAGTAAAAATCTAGTGTTCCAATCAGTCGGAGAAAGTTGCATATAGTTGGAAATGTAAAAAAGAGCTTTATTGTTCTGCCCTTGCGCAAAATATAACTCTCCCAAAGACTTATAGACGAAGGTGCGATATTTAGGATTTCCTTCACGGTTCTGTATCGAGTCGCTCAAGGAAGTCAGGTATAAGATTGCTTTCGGATAATTTTTTAGCTCTAAGTTGAGAGAGCTGAGCAGATAATACATATCCGAGTCATCTGGAAATCTGCTCAAATTAGATTCTAAGTATAGAGTAGCTTTTTGCAAATCTCCCAAACGTATCAAGATCTTCGTTTTTAAAATATAAGTGTCCTTAAACGTAGGATCTTTCTCTTCCGCAAAGTCCGATTCGGCTAGAGCAAGATCCCATTGCTGCACATTATAATGCGCTGCTGCCTTGTTCCAATGCGAAACAGCTCCGACTTTTTGTCCTTGTGCTTCGGAGCATAAAAAGTATTTTTCAAAATTCCCGATGGCTTCTAAATTTTCTTCCGCGGCTTCCTTTCCGGCTAGCATCGAAACTCTGGACATGTTTTCGAGGGCAAGAGACAAATAAAAGGAAGGCGGAACCACTCTAGTTTTTCCGGAAGTATCCAGATATTTACACAAGAGACTTGGATCCAAGCCCTCGCTCTGTACTGCCAAAAAAGGAAGAGCCGACGCCAAAAATATGTAAATTGGAATAGTGCTTGATCGTTTCATATTCTCGGAACTTTTATAAAGAACCAAGGGATTCGTTCCGTTCCGCGGTTACTCTAAATAGAATAGGGAATCCGTCGAACGAATTTTCCCCACGAAAGGAAAGAACTTGCTTAGCATCCTGAAGGAAAAGAAGAAACTATTTCTTAGCTTACTCTTGATTTGGACCCTCACCGCTATCTATGTGGTTCCTCGCAGATACGAAATCCTGCGCTCCTTTACACTTTGGATCGAACCTCCGGAGTTAAACCCTAAATTATCCGAGCAATTGCAGGAAAGAGGAGACGAACTACTTTCCGAAAAGGTAACGTTTCATCATATCGATCATTTTATCAAATTGGGAAAAATGTCCGAATCCTGTTACAGGGCTATGGAAATCGGAAGACACGGCCTGGACGAGTTATTCCGAGAGCCTTCCTGGATGGAAGCCAGAAAGAAAGGCTGGACCATGCAAGACCTAATCCCGAACGAATCCCCACTTTTAGGCTCAGACTTCAATCGGGAAAGAATCGATACTACAGAATATTGGCAGGAATATTCTCGCACCGTATTAGAGGCGTTAGACGACTACAAGAGAGCACTTAACTTTAATCCGTTTGATGGCTATAACAGACTTCCCGGAGTGGGAGTTTTCGGAACAGACAGACCTTCTATCTATGGAAAAAGTCTTTTAGAAAAAATTACTATGACTTCTTACGCGTCTTGTCGCCCGGAAGAGGCTCTAGTCTCTCACTTTCATACTCTGACTAGCATAGAAGATCTGGTTTTCGAGAAAATAAAACGAAAAGAAAAACCACAGATTCCCTGGTGGAAAAAGATTTTGAACTTTTTTTCTTTTAGCTGTTCCGCGGAACCTGATCATATTCTGGAAGCTGAACTTCCAAG
Source organism: Leptospira perolatii (assembly GCF_002811875.1). Taxonomy (GTDB): domain Bacteria; phylum Spirochaetota; class Leptospiria; order Leptospirales; family Leptospiraceae; genus Leptospira_B; species Leptospira_B perolatii. Next base: position 235,041 of record NZ_NPDZ01000005.1, on the reverse strand, counting down.
AGAGATCCGAGTATGGGAAGCGATCTCCAAATCTGATTCCAACCCGATTGTATTTTCGGAAGATTATCCAGAGAGAACCAAACTGAGTGCGAATCAGTTTAAGCAACTGATCCTAAAAACCTTAGATCTGTTAGGTTCCGCTCATGGAAACGGAAGTTCTTCCCTTTCTCCGGAAGAATCGGTGTCTCTCTATCTCAGGATCCTTTACTTTTCCTGTTCGAATCGATCGATCCCTCCAGAAGCTAAGTATTGGGGATCCTCAGCGATTGCAATGATTCCGTGCGTGCAATCCGACGAAGAAGGGAATCGACTTTTTTATACAAATGAGTTCCGACTAGCTAGACTTTATTACAAACTCGCAGATAGAGAATCTTCTTATCGAAAAATAGCGGGAGAACTTTTTGAAAAAGTGTACCAGTCCAAAAGTACAAGTCTCGGAATCCGTTTCCAAGCCAAGTTAATGAGGATTCGGTGTCTAATGTATGCATCCTCTTGGGACCAATCCTTGAAGGAACTGGATCAATTGCAAAACGACTTGTATTCGGTTGATCCTGAGTTTAGAAGCGATAAAGCCGGATACGAAGATTTGATAGAGGATAGAAAGAAATTGCTGCAATTCGTACTTCGAAAAAAAGGAAAGTATTCCGAAGCAGACGACTTATTCGATGAAACAACAAATTAAGTACTTCGATTATAATGCGACTCATCCACCGCTTCCGGGATTGCTGCAAAAATATCTAGACGAGTACGAAACAGAATTCTATAATCCTTCCGGGCCAACTCGGTTTTCTCTGAAAAGACAAGGCAGACTAGAAGAAGCCAGAAAGACTTTGGGAAAACTGACAGGCTGCGATCCGAAAGGATTCGTATTCTGTTCCACTGGAACCGAAGCAAATTATCTGCTTTCGTTTTGGGCAAAAAAATTCTGCAGCTCGATCGCTTATGTTTCTCCCTTAGAACATTCTTCATTTTACTCCGCGTTGGAAGCAGTAGGAATTTCTTATACACTACTAAAAACAGACAAAACAGGTCAGATCGATCCTGACGAAGTACGTAAAAGATTTATAGAACAACCTGGTCCAGTGTTCTCTTTGCATGCCGCAAACGAAACCGGCGTCTTGCAACCTTTGGAACAAATTGGAAGTATTTGCCAGGAGTTCGGACAAAAGCTGTACTCCGATTTAATGCAATCATTTGCAAAAGTTTCTGTGCCATTTTCTAGTTTGAACGGATTCACATTTTCCGGTCATAAGTTAGGCGCTGGAATGGGAGCCTCAGCTGTATGGTTTTCGCCGAAGGAAAGAAAAGAAGCAGGATGGTTCCAAGGCGGAAACCAGGAAAACGGATCCAGGGCCGGCACCGAAAATTCCCCGGCGATCTTAGCTCTTGTAGAAGCTTCAGAAATACAATTTCAGGAAATGGAAAGAAAAAACCAAAGACTCCTCGAATTCAGAAATCGAATCGAAAATTCACTCAAAGAGTTAGGAGCAAGCATCGTAGCGGAAAATTCTCCAAGACTTCCCTCCACTACATTCTGCCTTTTACCAACTGATGATTTGGACTTTTTCATGGTAGGAATGGAAGAAAGAGGATTTGCGCTTTCTACCGGGTCGTCATGCAAGTCCAGGTCCAGAGAACCTGCAAAATCGCTACTCGCGATGGGTTACACTCAAGAAGAAGCACTTAGAGCCATCAGAATTTCCACCGGAATGTTTACGACTCCGAACGAAGTAGAGGATCTGATTTCCGCGATTTCCGAAGTGCTTCGTTTATTATAGAAGATTCTAGGAAAGAGACTGGAACACGTTCTCTGCATATCGATCGGTCATTCCAGCTACAAAATCGCACACGCTTCGATCCAAACCTTCGGACTCGATTCTACCCTTGTAAGAGTCTGGAATCAGCTCAGGAAATTTTCTAAAATGCGCAAATAATGTTTCTATGATAATCCTTCCGTGGTTGCTCGTTTTGATCACACTTGGATGCCTGTACAAAGCACGGTGCAAGAATGCTTTCAACTCCCTTACCTTCTCTCCAAATTTTTCCTCAAAGCCTACGATCCGGATTCCCTGGGAATAAATCGAATTCAAATCCTCTCTACTATTTATATTATGTTTTTTCAAACTACTAGATACGACTTCTACGATATTTGAGACCATTCCGTTGATCAATTCCCGGATTGCGGTACGGACCTGAATTTTTGGAATCAAGCCGGAATACCGATTAATTACGGAATCATGATATTCTTCCCAAAGAGGAATCTCGGATAATTCTTCTAACCGAATGTATCCCATTTCCAATCCGTCCTCGACATCGTGGCTCGTATAAGCAATTTCGTCCGCAAGGTCAGCACACTGAGCCTCCAAACTTGGTCCCTCTGTTTTTCTTGCCAGCCCGAGTTCGGAAGCGGAATACTCCGCGCCGTGCTTCATCATTCCCTTTAGAGTTTCCTTGCACAAATTCAATCCCGGAAAATCAGGATAACGAGTTTCTAAACTTCTCACAATCCGCAAAGATTGTTTATTGTGCTCGAAGCCTCCCTTTCCTTCCATCAACTCCGAAACTACTTCTTGTCCTGCGTGTCCAAAGGGAGTGTGGCCCAGGTCATGAGCTAGAGCAATCGTTTCTGCGAGGTAAGAATTCAGTCCTAAAGCTCCGGCAAGAGTTCTAGAAATTCCTGCCACTTCCAATGTATGTGTAAGCCGGTTTCTGTAATCTTCTCCGACCGAATACACAAAAACCTGGGTTTTGTACTGTAATCTTTTGAATGCGCTGGAATGGACTACTCTGTCCCTATCGCGCTGAAAAGGGAGTCTATAACCGTGTTCTTCTTCCGGATATTCTCGACCGCCGGTGTCTTGTTGAAAAACCGCGTACGGTAATAGTAAAGAATTTTCCAGTTCGATTAAGCTGGATCTGTTTCTTCTCACAAAAAACCAGAATCGAAAACGAAGAAAATCGCTTCAAGCGAAACGGAATCTGAAAATTGATTCCTTACGGTTTTCTTGCTAGTATCAAGATTGCGTTTTTCGATTTCAATTTCTTAGTACTTCCTTTCTCTGGTACTTATTCTTCCCAAAGAAGATCATATTACGAATGGATTTCCTTGTCATACTTGTCAGTTTTTTTTCTACGTTCGGAAACGACTTTGGTTATATCGCTGTATTTCTTACCTTATTGCTTTGCGGATTCGGGCTGCCGGTTCCGGAAGATGTTTCCCTAGTTTCCGGAGGAGTGATCGCCGGTCTAGGATACGCAAATCCTCATTTTATGTTTGGAATTGGAATGGCAGGAGTACTCGTGGGAGACAGCGCAGTATTTTTGCTGGGTAGAATTTATGGAGAAAAGGTACTTCGGATTCCCTTTATCGCAAAATTTTTGACCCCGGAACGATTTGCACAGGTACAGGAGAAATTTGAGAAGTACGGTCAGTGGGTCGTTTTTGTAGCTCGCTTTATGCCTGGACTCAGAATGCCGATCTACCTCACTGCAGGCACCTCGGATCGAATCGCATTTTCACGTTTTCTTACTTTAGATACAATTGCTGCGGCAATATCAGTACCGGTCTGGGTCTATCTAGGCTTTTTTGGTGCGAGTAATTTAGAAAAGCTGGAAGAATGGGTTCACCAAGGACAGTTAACTGTCTTTGCAATTTTAGGACTGTTCCTCAGTACCGTTTTGTTCATTTTTTATTGGAAGAAGAAACGTTCTTCTAGAAAATAGTTTTACTCGACATTTAAAAAGCATCCTTTACTGTCTGGTAAGTTATGGACGTTCTCGCTCAGCCAGTTTTGGTCCTGAACGCAACGTTTGTGCCGGTAGGCATTCGAACGGTTCGAGACGCTATCGTATTGCTGATTTTGAATAAAGCTCAGTTGATCCGGGACGAAAAAGATCTTTGGATTCGTTCCGAGCGTATAAAATTCACCACTCCCAGAATCATACTACTCACAAATTACTACAGAGTCCCCTCCAAACGGCATAGACTCTCGAGGGAAAATATTTTTCTCCGGGACAATCATGAATGCGTTTATTGCGGTAGAAGACTTCCCGCTTCTAAGCTGACTCTCGACCATGTGATTCCGAAAAGCAGATGGCACGAAGTTCCGGAGACTTCCAAACCAGGCACCTATCATACTTGGGAAAACCTAGTGACCGCTTGCAGGGAATGCAATACTAGAAAAGGGAATCGGTTGCTTCACGAGTTGAAATGGGAAATTCCGGAAAAGCGGTCGACAAACAAAAGGCGGATTCCACACTTTTCCGTATCCGACCAACTTGCAGAAAAGTTCGGTTGGGCAGATTATATCCGTAGATAATGAATTTCCAAACTTCCCGGAGCAGTTTCCGGCTATTACTTCATGCACTTGTCTGTGCAAGCTTACCTTTCGTTTTGTTCGGTTGCTATCGGAACTACTCTACCAATCGAATCGTAACCACACCACCTACAATCATTTCCATTTCTGCGATCAGTTCCGGTCATGAGATCAGACTTAGAGCCGGGAATCCTGAATTTCTGTTCAACGGCTACACTTTGTATGCGGCGAGTACAGAGTTTGCCTCTAGAAACCCAGCGGATTTTAGTTCCGGTGCCAATTGCCAGTTGCCTCTCAATCTAATCCCGAACCAGCCGATCGAATATTCCATAGAAGTTTCACCTAACACTGGTCCTCTCGCCGCCCCTGGAGTAGGAGAAAATCAAAACCGAGTCTGCAAGATTATTGCGACCTTAACCTCAGGACAATTCGTTACACTTAGGTCCTCGGTGTTTTCGGTGGATCTGAACAATGCGACAAAGGATGTGTTTGTTTTCTCTTTGCCCTCCAATACGATTTCGGTTCCTTGAATTCCCAAATTTTTCTATAGATCACTCACTCTTAGAAAATCGCAATTGCTTCGAACCATCGATTGCAAAAAAGAGAATCCAGATCGCAAGTCAATCCGTAATGTACATTTCCAGAATCCTTCCCTCTATCTCTACTCTATAACTTAGAGTCTTCTTCCACTGGAGCACTGTCGCAGTTTTTCTTCGACTGTAGACTGCTCCGGTTCCGTCTATTCTGGGAGTGACTCCCTGCAATCTAAGTTCTTCCAAACATCTTTGCTTGATTTCCTGGATGTTTGCTTCCCTCCGAATGCAAATTACGATTCTTTGCAAAGGGTCATTTTTAAGAGTTAAATACCAAGCTCCAAGATCACTCAGTCTTTCAGAAAATACTAGTTCGTCTTCCAATTCTAGGGGGTCCAGTTTGACGCGAAATGCCACGTACTCCGGATCCCATTTTCCCCAGTCTTCGTCCACACTACCTTCGAATAAATCTTCCACTTAATATCCTATATCAGAATATTAAGTTTTATTGATTCTTTAGCAAAATGCAATTAGAATACTGAAACAGGATAAAAGATTCAAGTCCCAAGGAAGAGGTTTGATTCCCCAAGAATGTGATTTCAGAAAAAGGATAGAGCGCTTTTGGAAGCTTATCTCTAAGAAAGCCAGAACCGATTCCGAGCCTCTATCGAAACCAAACCCCGATTCTTTTTAAGGTTTTCTCTGCATCGTTTTTCCAGATGCTATTTGGGTATTCTTTGAGAAATGTTTCTAGTTCCGATTTGGCAATTAAAAGATTTTCTCTTAGTTTTCTCAGATCTGGATTTTCTTTGGCATCTAAAAAAACAGGATTTCCTTCGGTGGACTTAAAATATGTTTCAAGTGCAGAGGCAGCTAGCTGAGTTGCATCTTTGTACCGCCCGAATCCTTCTTTATCCTTTTGGGAATTGGATTCTTGCCAATTCGGGTCTGACTCATTTTGTCCAGTTTTTTCCGCTTTCACATTTGCGGTGGAACTTAACGAATCCAGCAGTACATCTCTTAAATGAACTAGCTCTTTAAATAAAATGTCGTTATCATACTCACCCGAATCTGGATGATATTTTCTGGAGAGCTCACGGAACTTAGATCGAACTAGATCTTCATTGAATCTTTTGGGTAAGCCGTAAAAATCTAATGCTCTGCTTAACAGGTCCCCGTCTTCCAACCGAATTTCCTCTGGGCTAGGAATTTCTTTAGTTGTATCTGGGCCTGGACCGTGTTCAACTCTTTTTGGTATTCTCTCAGAATGGATTCCATTACCTGTCCGACTTTCTCGTTCAGATTCCTGGATTCATCCAACTTTTGGAACAAGGTACTTGTCAGCTGGATCAGCTCCAAAGTTTGGGGAGAAGACTCCTCCAAGCGTTCTATGAGCCGGTCCAGGGACATCATTCTATGCATGCATTTCAAGTTTGACTTCTCGATTTTAGAGGCACCTTCCCCATCGCCGTGAGAAAGTATTTCCAACTGTCTTTTTTGGTTGGAAATGACCTCGTCTAAAATTGAAATTTTTTCTGAGTATAGTTCGAATAACTTTATCTGGCGGGATTTGGTTTGCGCCAATCCCTTAGAAACTGACTGTTTTTTTTTAGAGCTCAGAGTTTTGACCTAACTTCTTTATAAAAGCCGATGCACTTACGTTCGTTAACCTTGCAGAGAAAGGCCTTTTGAGCCTGCGTTAGGAAGTGCTACCACAGAAGCTTTTTCCTTTTTCTCGATTTCTTCCCAGGCTGCCTTGAGATCCTCTAAATACTTGATGATCTCTTTCATAATCTCGGAATCCTTTTTCATATTCGCTTCGAGTAAGCGCTTTTTGATATAAACATAGATCCCGAGAAGGTTGTTTGCGACTTCCCCGCCCTGCTCCAGATTCAAAGCCAGCATGAGTTCGGTCACGATCTCCTGGGCTTTCAATACATTGTTATTTACTACGTCGTATTTTCGCGGAGTATTGCATTCGATGGCAACGTTTAAGAAGCGAATGGCCCCTTCGTATAGCATTACGATGAGTCTTCCCTGACTAACAGTTGAAATTTCGTTGGATTTGTACTGTTCGACCGAGGCCGTCGATTTTCTAGCAAGTGACATGTGTCTCTCCTGAAATACTTTTCGACAAATTCCGAGACTGCCTTAACGTGGACTGGGACATTCCGAGTGTATCTCGCGCGAAAATTCTTGGCAAGTCTGTTTCCCTCACCCAAAAAAAAGCTTGTATTCCTGGTTTCGGGCCGAGGCTCCAACCTGGGGGCGGTTCTAGAAAATCTAAAAAAAGGAAAAATTAGGGGTATTCCGGTCCAAATTTTGACCGATAACCCAGAAGCTCCCGCTTTAGAGATCGCCAAGAAGTTCGAAGTTCCGACAAAAATACTCGATTACAAAAAATACACGGACAAGAACCGATACCACGAAGATCTTCTCAAGACTTTGGAGAATCTGTCCCCGGATCTGATCGTCGCGGCAGGCTACATGAGAATTCTAAGGCCAGAGATCATCCGTACATTTAAAAATCGAATCATCAACATTCATCCCTCTTTGCTGCCCGCCTTTCCCGGATTGAATGCACAAAAGCAAGCGTTCGAACACGGAGTTAAAGTCTCCGGATGCACCGCTCACTTTGTGGACGAAGGTGTGGATTCCGGTCCGATTATTCTCCAAGGAATCGTGAAAATCGATGGGAATCTTACGGAAAGAGAATTGACTCTGGCAATTCTGAAAGAGGAACATAAAATCCTGCCCCTCGCAGTAAAATATTTCTGCGAGGGCAAGCTCTCCATCAAAGATAGGAAGGTCACCATCCTTTAGCATGATCCAAATCCGTCGCGCTCTCATTTCAGTAAGTGATAAAACTGGTCTGATCGATTTTGCCAAACTTCTCCAACAAAAAGGCGTAGAGATCATCTCTACAGGTGGAACCCTCAAGGTTCTGAAAGAAAATGGAATCGCAGCAATCGCAATCGATGATTACACTGGATTCCCGGAAATCTTGGATGGTAGAGTCAAAACTCTGCATCCGAAAGTACACGGAGGGTTGCTAGGAGTCATTTCCAACCCAGAACACGTCAAGACCATGGAAAAACACCAGATTCCGAAAATCGATTTGGTAGTCGTTAATCTATACCCTTTCGTAAAGACTGTTTCGCAAGGTGGAGTTTCTCTGGATCTGGCGATCGAAAATATCGATATAGGCGGACCTTCTATGATCCGATCCGCAGCCAAGAATTACAGACATACAGTCGTAGTTACAGATCCGGCGGATTACAAAACAGTTGCAGATTCCATGAGCGTAAACTCAGGTTCGGTAGACGCGGACACTTCTTTTCTTCTGATGAGAAAAGCCTTCTCTCACACTGCGATGTATGATTCTGCGATTTCTTCCTGGTTCAACGGAATCGCGGGAGAAAAGTTTCCGGAGATACTCAATCTATCTTTTACAAAAAAACAAAAACTTAGATATGGAGAAAACCCTCACCAAGGCGCCGCATTTTACGAACCATTATTTACAAAAAGTGAATTTTCGCCTCTGCAAGGAAAAGAGCTTTCGTTTAACAATATGCTCGATTTCGACGCTGCATTTCATATCGCAGCGTTACTGCCAGAAAACACAGTTTGCATTATCAAGCACCTGAACCCTTGCGGTATCGCTTATGCAGATAACACACAAGAAGCATTTCAACTTGCAAAAAGAACAGATCCTATTTCTGCATTCGGTGGAATCATTGGAATCAAGGGAGTAGTCACCGGAGAACTCGCAGCGAGCATCGGAGAAACTTTCGTAGAAGGTGTAATCGCGCAAAAATTCACTCCGGAAGCTTTAGAGTTTTTCTCCAAGAAACCGAATGTTCGATTGATCGAAATCGCGGATTTCAAAGAAGCCCTTGATGAAATGGATCTTCGTCCGATCCACCATGGTATTTTGTTACAGGACAGAGACTACGCCACGATTTCTGAAAAGGACTTGAAAGTAGTTACGAAAAAGAAACCATCGGACGCGGATTTGAAAGGTCTTATGTTCGCCTGGTCTGCAGCTAAATTCATAAAATCGAATGCGATCGTATATGCGCAAGAGAATGCAACATTAGGAATCGGAGCTGGTCAAATGTCCAGAGTGGACTCGGTTCATTTGGGTGCCACGAAAGCTTTGAACGTAGGGCTTTCAGTTGTAGGCTCGTACGTAGCAAGTGACGCTTACTTTCCTTTCAGAGACGGGATCGATGCGATCGCAAAAGTGGGAGCCAAGGCAATCATTCAACCAGGCGGATCTATCCGAGACGAAGAAGTGATCAAGGCAGCAGACGAGCACGGATTGATCATGGTATTTACCGGCATGAGGCATTTTAGACACTGATGGAATTCTTTCTGTATCTTATCTTCTTTGCGATCAGCTTGAGCGTTCTTGCGTTAGCCGACTATTATTGGCAGCTATTATTCATCAGCGGAAAGGATCAGTTTAGTAAAGAGGAACTTACAGATTGGGTAAGGATTCTGCCGAGTAAGATTCTAAGTATTTTCGAGTTTTCCGGGAATTTGCAGTTCGGAATTCTTGCATTTGCATCCGGGGCTTTCGTTTCCTATCTTTGGACTTTGTTAGGAGGACTAATCGGTTCTCCTCACTATTCCGATTCTTTTGGAAATTATTTCTTTCTGTCATTTCTGATGCCTGCTTTGCTTTTAGCATTTTATCCATTTTTGATGGAAGCAAGTCTGCAGGACCTCCCTGAAACAAACCCAGACCACCCGTTAGTTCGTTTTTTTGAACAGGAAATACCCTTAATTTCGGGAGTGTTTATCTCGGTCATCGCTTCGAATCTTGCGATCTACGGACTGTACCATGAGATCGCATTTTTATTCGTGCTCCCGAATATCTGCGTTTTAGGAGTACTTTTGATCCTTCGTTGGAATGGAAAGGTCCGATTTGGCGGAATTCATCTGGACAGAAGAAAAGATTCGGACGATGATTTTGGGGAAGATTCCTAATATAGGCCGAAACCTTTTTTGCCGATAGAAAGTGTATGAGTGCAACCCGTACTTACTCAGTTTTAATTCTATTCTTCCTACCTGTATTAGGTCTGTTTTCTCAGTTTCCCGGAGATGGAACAGATCGGAAACAAAGCGGAACCACTCTTGACGGTTTTGCAGAAGTAGCTTGGGAAACCACTTATTCGCAAGTAAGGGAGAAATTTCTTTCCTTGGCTACCAATCCACAGAGCGACGAAAAAGTGGAAGTGGTCCACGAAGAAAAAAACAAATCTCTTTTAGTAAGAAGAAACGGCATTTTCTACCAGTATAGATTTTACTACACTCCTAAACTAGTACTAGAATCCAGACCCAAACAGCAGCAACCTGAAAAACCTACCGATCCGAATATAGACGAAGAAGAGCACACTCCTCCAGGTAGACTTTTTTCTGTGGGAGTTTCTTTTCGTTATCTGCCAGGAAAAGATGTACAGAATAAATTAGAGAACAAGTACGGAAAACCCATCAAGGAAACCATAGATGATAAAAAGCTCGGAGGAGCAGTTCTCTGGGAATTGACAGATGCGAGGGAAACTCCTCCTAAGGGCGGCTTTGTAGTCCAGTGGAAAGAGGCTTATAAGAAACAGCCTTATACTCGAAGAGTAGATTATTTCAGTTCCAAAATGAAGGCCCAAATCGATAGCGAATACAAAGAGTATTTCTCTGCGTTAGAAATCAAAACTTTGAGAGATCTGATACCTTAAGTTAAAATCAGATTGACCGTTCTTGGAATCGGGAGGGAGTATCCAGAGTAAATCCCTTTTCCGGAGCTAAAGCGTGGAATTATATTTAGATACCGCAAACGTAGATGAGATTCGAGAAATAGCTTCTTACGGACTACTAGACGGAGTTACGACGAACCCTTCTTTGGTCGCTAAATCTGGCAGAAACTTTAAAGACGTTATCAAAGAAATTTGCTCCATCGTTCAAGGCCCTGTGAGCGCTGAGGTCATCGCCACAAAATCCGAAGAGATGCTCAAAGAAGCGGAAGAGTTAGTAGCGATCGCAAAGAACGTAGTGATCAAGGTGCCCCTTATTCCGGAAGGCCTGAAGACCGTTGTAAAGCTTACCGAGAAAGGAATTGCAACGAACGTAACACTTTGCTTTTCGGCTCCTCAAGCACTCTTGGCTGCGAAGGCGGGTGCTACGTATATTTCTCCGTTTATCGGACGAGTGGACGATACTTCTTGGGATGGAATGGAACTCATTTCTGAAATCAGAGAGATCTATGACAACTACGGATACGAAACGAAAATTCTAGCTGCGTCCATCCGCGGACCTATGCATTTGAAGGAATCTGCGCTGAGAGGAGCCGATTGTGCTACCATGCCGATTTCCGCCTACCAGCAATTGTTCAAACATCCGTTAACTGATATTGGCTTGGAAAAATTCTTAGAAGATGCAAAAAAGCTAAAGTGGTAGCTTTGCTCTGACCCTAGTATTCCAAAAATCTTGTCCGCTGCTTGCGGCAGTCCAAAGTTCTGCGGACAAGATTTTCCTTATTTCAATAAGCTCTTTCCGTAATAGTCATCCATTAAAGTCTTCATTTGTTCTTTCAGACAAAGAACAGACTGATGAGATGCATCGTAGTATAGATCACAGGAAGACTTTGTATTGAAATCGACGGAGGTAGCTCCGAATTCTTTTGCAAGTTCTTCCATTTTAGGCCACCAAATTTTATCAAGACCAAGTTCATAATATCCCTTTCGATAACCGTCATACACTCTCGGCCAAATGAGGTACGCTCGAATTCCTCTCTCTTTACAGATTTTAAGGAACTCCTTCACAAAAAAGAACTCAGTTTCGTTTACAGTAAATTGCGAAAGATAAATGCTTTTGATACGGATTGCGTCCTTTGCAAGTTTCTTTAAATCGTTGGCACTGGCTGTGTATGCGAACTGTTCTCCTCTTCCCAAATCCAGAATCAATCGTTCGTCGTTGTAGGCCGGATCGTACTGGTACAGTCTTCCTCCAATCGCACGACTGTACAAAAGTTTTAGATCCGGATTTACTTTCTTAACGGTAAATAACCTTTCTAGCAGTATTTTCTTCTGGTCTTCCCAAGGAAACTGATTCCAGTACGTGGAAATAAATTCGCTGTCTGCGCCTAAGCGCAAAAATGGATCGTATAGTAAACCGGTTTTATCATTGAATGCTTCAGGGCTTACCACATAAAAAACTGCTTTCGGTACGATTCCTTCTCCTACGATCTTTCTCAGCCAATAGAAGCCGTACGCAGGCACCGCTTGAGGACCCGCAAAATTGTAGACCACCCAATCTTTGCTAATTTTTTCTTCCATTAGCTGATTTGAATATGGATAAGCTCTAGAATCCCCAAAAGCAAGTGCGAGTTTCCTATCTTGTAATTTCGGGTCTAGTTTCATGCGTTGAAACAAAGCCCTTCTCTGCGCAAAATATACAGGGTTCCCGTTTTGGCTAAATGACTCGGAGAAATAATTTAAAAGAAAAATCTTATCTAATAGAAAAATTCCGAGCAGAAAGAATACAGGATAATAGATATAAAGTCGTTTCATTACTAAAACCTACCGTAAAAGAAATCCGCATTTCCAGCGGAAGTACCGAGTAGAACCAACAGAAGTACTATCCAAGCAAAAGGTAGTAGCCTCTTTTTCGTTTTGTCCTGCAGCGCAAACTTCTCGGGCCATTCTTCCGAGGCGTGGAATAACATCGCGATCAATAGCGCGCTCACACAAGGTTCCCAATTCGGTAAAGCTTGCCCTCCCGCCCAGGTAAAGATTCTTGCGACGGCATCGAATGCAGCTCCCACACTAGGAGTAAAAAATAAGATCCAAGAAATGCAATATACATGAAGCACGAAAATATACTTCACAATTCGGGTGAAATAAGGAATTTCAGGAAGCAATCGAATTCCTAAGTCCTTCATTACTCTTTCTGCAGAAAGATATCCACCGGTAAATAAACCCCAGAGCAGGTAGTTCGTGCTCGCACCGTGCCACAAACCGCCTAAGCCAAATGCAACCAGATAGTTGAGGCAGGTCCGGATCGTTCCAGAGCGAGAACCTCCGAGAGGAATATACAAATAGTCTCGTATCCAAAAAGAAAACGTTAAGTGCCACCTTCTCCAAAAATCTCCGAATCCATCCATAAAAAAAGGAGCCTTAAAGTTTTCAGGTAGCTTGAGACCTAAGAGACGACCGATTCCTCTTGCAAGGTCGGTCAATCCTGAAAAATCCAAGTATAAGTAGATCGCAAAAAAGTAAATCGTCCTAAGCAAAGCCCAGCCAGAAAATACTGCCGGCTCGGCGAAAACCGGAAAAATAGAGCCAGTCATTAAAACAGAGAGCACAGACTTTTTTAGCAAACCGAATAGGATCAACCAAAGTCCGTCAGCCAAATCGGAAGAAGTCATTCTAGGAGAATCAAACTGACCGGATACATCCTTGTACCTCAAAATCGGTCCAGCAATCATTACCGGAAAAAGCAAAATATAGGAAGAGATTCCGCGAAACGAAATCGGCTCTTCGATCAAACCTTTCTTTTTGTCCACCGCAAGAGAAATGAATTGAAACGTATAATAGCTAATCGTCATGGGCAAAACGATCTCAAATCCAGACCAACCCAAGGCCTGAGAAATCTTTGCATCCAAACTCACCTTATTTTGTAAGGCTGGAGACGAAATGATTCCACCCACAGAATCCATGATAAAATAGAAATATTTAAAGAATGCAAGATTCAGTACGTTGAATCCGATCGTAGTTGGTAAGAACCATTTTCTATCCAAAAAATATCGCAATAACAACCAGTTGATGCTTAGTACCAACCAAAGATGGATAAGAAATTGCCAGGCCCCGACTGCGTAAAAAACAGAAGACGCGAAAACAAGGAAGCTCCTTCTGAACCGATCAGGTAAGTTCCAATAGACAAGGTAAACTACCAGAAAGAAGAGTAGAAATTCAATCGTAGTAAAGCTCATGATCTCCAGCGATTCGGGTTCAGGGAAACGTATTCTCCCTCTTTGATCCCCAAATCTATTAATAAAATATTTCCAATTCTGACACGCTGCAAATCCACGACTCTCGCTCCCAAAGCGGAGAACATCCTGCGAATTTGCCTCTTTCTGCCTTGCTGCAAAATCACCCTAAATCGATCCGATTCAGAATTTTCCCGGCCTTCCAAATCTAAAAATACTTTTTCGGCCCTTAGAGTTTCTTCTCCTTCCTGAATTCCTTGGAGGAATTCCTGCTTTATTTTTGAGAAGGAGATTTTCCGATCAATCCTGACCAAATATTCTTTTTCACTCGCCATAGTGGGATGACTCAACCTTTGCACGATTTTGCCGTCATTGGAAAGTAGCAAAAGTCCCCTAGATTCCAAATCTAGCCTACCGGCGATAGCAAGCCTGGCAAATTTTTCCGGAAGTAAGGAAAATACAGTCTCTTCATGAAATCGATCCGAATGGGAACACAAATATCCTTTGGGTTTATTGAGAGCAATGACATAGATTTCCTGCTCCGGAATTGCAACCTTTCCCCTAACCTTTACCTCATCTGACCCAACCTGTATCTTTCTGGAAAGTTCTCTTACGGTCTCTCCATTTACGGTCACAAACCCGGACAAAATTAGCTCCTCGGTTTTTCTTCTAGAACCGAAACCGCAATCTGCAAGATATCGATTGATTCTAACCTCAGAATCCGTTTGCAATTTTTTCTCTTTTTTCAAATCGCTTTTTCCAATATTTCCAAGGAAAGAATACGGGCAGCCACTTTGTGCTTATTCCAAGATCCCTTCCCCTGTAGATTTAAGCCAGTCAAAACACTTGACCTTCCGGGTTGCCTGCTCCAGGCTATTAGTAGGTCATGAACCCGCTCAAGAAAAAACCTAGAACTTCCTCCTATGCACAGGCCCCCGAAAAACCGGAATGGCTCAAAGTCAGACTGCCATTTAGAGAAAAAGAAAATCCTGTTTCTTTGGTGAGAGAAACTGTAGATTCAGGAAAACTCCATACTGTTTGCGAAAGTGCTTCTTGTCCAAATCTGAATCACTGCTGGTCCAGAAAGACCGCCACTTACATGTTGGCGGGGGATATTTGTACCAGGAGATGCGGTTACTGCGATGTGGCTTTCGGAAAGCCAAATTCTTTAGATCCGGAAGAACCTAGACGGGTAGCGGAATCGGCAGCGGCTCTGGGACTCAAGCATGTAGTCATCACTTCCGTTAACAGAGATGATCTGCCTGACGGAGGAGCTGCTCATTACAAAGAAACTGTTCTCAGGATCAGAGAGCTATTACCGAATTGCAAAATCGAATTATTGGTACCGGACTTTAAAGCCAAGGAAGAAAATTTAGAAATTATTTATTCAGGTAAACCTGATATTTTTAATCACAATTTGGAGACAGTCAAAAGGCTGTTTCCTGAAATTGCTCCCGCCAAAAAGTACGAAAGATCTTTGCAGGTATTAGAATATGCTTCCCAAAAAGGATTTTTGACGAAGAGCGGATTGATTTTAGGCTTGGGTGAAACGATCGAGGAAGTAAAGGAAGCGCTCTTAGATTTACGCAAAGCTGGGGTAAAAATGGTCACCTTGGGCCAGTATTTGCAGCCCACACCAACGCACCATCCGGTCAAAGAATATGTGCACCCGGACCGTTTCCGAGAACTCAAAAAATATGGAGAAGAAATAGGATTTACATCTGTGTTCTCTGGACCTCTAGTTAGGAGTTCTTATCACGCTGACGAGCAAGCCGCATGGCGAGGAAACTAAGAAAAGGAAATTCTAAATCCAAATCTGAAGACTTCGACGGAAGCGAGGTCAAGAAGATCGTATTTCATTCGATTCTATCCTATCTATCCAAGAAAAAAGGCCCTCTTTCTAAATTAGAAATTCGTGATTTAATTATAGATGCCCTTGAGCTAACTCCTGGGCTTCGAGTCGAATGGGCAGAAATCAAGAAATTCGGTAAAAATAAGCTACTAGTAAATCATTACGATAAAGTAATGCTCTTGGATATGGGAGAAATTCTAGAAACAATTCAGAAGACCTGGGATGGATATTTGGAAAGTCGAGATCCCAATTTTAGACATTAAAAACGAAAAAACCCGAGGCCCTTTCGAGCACTCGGGGTTTTTCCACCATTAATTTTAAGCCTGCGGATTAAAACTTGGTTTTAGTATGGAAGTCGTAAATGACCTCTTGCACATCGGCTTGGTTAATCCGTTTGATTCCTTGCTCGGTGTGAACGATCATCGTGCTTCCTTGCTGATCTACGATAGCTCCGATCATAGAAGTTCCGTCAGTCATGACGATCTTCTCGAGTTTTTCGTAGTAGTTCACGAGGTCTTGTTTGCTCTTCAGGTTCTTAGGAGCAGATACCAATACGTTTTTGAAGCGTTTTAACTCTTCTTCTTGGCGTTTTGCAAGATCCTCTTCGATTTTCTTTCTTTCAGAATCGATCTGAGCAGCAGTTTGCTCATCCAATTTGCCGGAAGAAGCTTCTTCGGAGAGTTTTACCATTTTGTCTGCGGTCGTTTTGTCAACGGTCACAATCGTATGGATTTCCTGCTCTTCTGATTTAGAAATTCCTGAACTAGAAAGCTTAGTAACTGCTTTCGGAATTTCTTTTTCAAGATTAGAGCTAATCTTAGAAGCATCTTTCACACCGAAAGTTTTGTCAGACGCGCTTACTAGAGAAGACTCGTCTTTTTCCAGAATGATTTCTGCCTTGTCCAAAGATTCTTTGATTTTCTTTAGTTCGGTATTTTTAGAAATTTCCTCATCGCTCATTCCTTCCAGTGCTGAAACGCGTGGAGCAACTGCGACGGATCCATCTAACACTTTTACGATCGATTTGTCGGATTTAGTGCGGTCAACAATGAAGGAAGTACCACGAACACCAGCGATTGCGGTCGGGGTGATCACAGAGAACTTGTCATCCTTATTGGCCTTGTTTACCTTAGCGAAAACCTTACCTGAAACTAGAGAAAGTCTGGTGTCAGTGTTTCCTTGAGTGTTCAGAGCTAATGTAGCAAATTCAAGCTGAGAATTCTCGGAAATCCTAACTGCAGAACCATCTGCAAATTGGATATCAACCTTAGCTTTTTCTTTGGTTACTAGCTTGTCTCCTGTTTTGAGAGAAGCACCTAATTGTGCTTTTTCCTCAGTCAAATCAGCGTGTTGGATTTTTGATTCTCCTACGCTAAATACGACTATAGCAGT
Source organism: Leptospira perolatii (assembly GCF_002811875.1). Taxonomy (GTDB): domain Bacteria; phylum Spirochaetota; class Leptospiria; order Leptospirales; family Leptospiraceae; genus Leptospira_B; species Leptospira_B perolatii. The sequence goes on along the minus strand of NZ_NPDZ01000005.1, from coordinate 217,962 downwards.
CGGTTCGCTCGGCTTGGCACTCGTGGAATCCACGTTCTCGGCAGGCTTTTTACAAGCTCCGGATGCCAACAGTCCGACAACGAGGGCGACTGATGCAGCGGAAGTGAAATTCTTCATACCCCTATCCTTGATCGAGATTGAAAGGGACTGCGGTGGAGGCAGTCTCCAGTCTATATTGGGTTAACATTCAAAGAATTGGGATTTTCAATATATTTCAATTTTTTTTTGCCAAACGATAAATATTTCCAAGCTGAAAATCGGCAAAATAAAGCTCTCCAGCTGGATCTTGGCCAAAAGTACTGATCGAAAAATTCGTCTTAGATATCAATTTAACCTGTGACTTTCTAGTGTCTTCTTTGTGGAGCGCCCAAATTCTACCGGAAACAAAGTCTGCGAAAATATAATGACCCTCTAAAATAGGCAATTTTTTTCCTCTGTACACGTAGCCACCGGTAATGGAGCGCCCTACCGAGTGATCGTACTCGTAGATTGGGTCTTCGAAAGTCCTTTTTTTACAATCAGGATTGCTCTGAAAACAATGGAATCCTTCTTTTACATTCCATCCGTAATTTTTCCCCTTTTTCACTAGATCGATTTCTTCGTACAAGTTCTGGCCTACGTCAGCGACGTACAATTCGCCGGTTTTGGAATCAAAGGAATACCTCCAAGGATTTCGAAATCCGTACGCGTAGATTTCTGGCAAATGATTGGGAGTATTTCGGAACGGGTTGTCTTCTGGAACTGTATAAGCCGGTGCAATCGCTTGCAAGTTCGGTTCAATTCGGAGCATGCTTCCGAGAAAAGTATTTGGATTCTGCCCATTTTTGTAGGGATCATTCGCGGCCCCACCGTCTCCCAATCCGATGTACAGTTTTCGATCCGGACCAAAAGCCAACTGACCAGCGTTATGATTCGAATAAGGCTGGTCTACTCTTAGGAGTACTCTTCTTCTATCATTCCATCCTAATATTCTTTCCGCATTCCATTCGAATTCTAGAATCATAGTTTGATCCTTGCCGGACTCTTTCGAGACCACATTCAAGTAGAAGAGTTTATTCTTTAGAAAATCAGGATGAAACGCGAGCCCCAACAGACCTTCTTCTGATCTGGTCTCCACGCTTCCTACAAAATTAGCGATCAGCTGTTTGGATTGATTCTCCAGATTCACCAGAAAGATCTTTCCTCTCTTTTCCAAAATGATCATACTCGAAGTTTGGCCTGGCAGAAATTGAATGTCCGTAGGTTCCTGGAATCCAGTACCGACTTCCGTCCAGGAAAGGTCCGACCAACGGACTGTCGAAGTTACGACATCTTCCTTGGGCTGCTTCGAATCGGATTTTTTGGCAGTAGAAGTCGAGTTTTCTTTTTTTGGGTGGGAGGTTTTAGAAAGAAGATTCTGGGCGGAACCGACCAGCAAATAGCCAAAGAAAGCAAGGAAAGAAATCACTCGGAAAAAGGACTGCGGTCGCATCCGACAAAGCCTAGGCAGAAAACCGACCCGGTCAACGGCAAAAACGGAAAAAACAGGATGCCAAAACAAACGAGCAAATCAATCTGTCGTTAGAATGTCTGCGCTGAATTCCATCCGTCCTGAATCTACGGTGTCCCTATTGGAGGAAATGGAGAAAAAGTATCGATCCATTCCTTTGGAAGCAATCGTAAAACAGGATATTCTTAGACAAGGAATTCACTTTACCCCCGAGTCTTTTCTAGTGGAAGGAGATTATAAGACCAAGGATTATTTTATCTTCTCCTTTGACCATATCCCTCTAGCGGAAATGAAAGAAGGAATCGACTCAAAAGCCCCGGAAGAGATCCGACTGAGCGGAGGATATTTCAATCTTCTCCCGACAATTGTCTCTACCCGAAACAATCCAAACTCTCCCTATAAGGTAAAACGAATTCCTAACGGAGAATCAGGAGAAGGAAAACCGGGACTGTATCTTCAGGAAACTTTTCTAGGTGAACTAAGCTATCCACCTAAGCCTAAATGGTACCGCCATAAAACAAAGTCTGGAAAATTACCGGGCGAAATTGCACCCGTAATCGAATGGGGATATCTCATCTACCTTACCGTATTCCGTAATTGTCAATATTTTGGAAAAGAAGAAGAGTGTGCGTATTGCGATATCAATCATAATTACCGCCAGCAAAAAAATGCAGGCAGACCTTACACAGGTGTAAAAGATGTAGAAGATATCTTAGAAGTTTTGTCTTGGATCGATGCGGAAGACGAGGTCGCAAAGGTCTACACAATCACCGGTGGATCAGTAATCACTTCCTTGAAAAAAAAGAATGAGATCGATTTTTACCTGGAATACGCGCAAGCGATTGAACAAAAATTTCCCGGAAGATGGATGGGCAAAATCGTTTCCCAGGCTTGGGAAAAAGAAGAATGTAAAAAATTTAAGGATGCAGGGATCCAAGTCTATCACCCGAATTACGAAGTTTGGGATAAGGAGCTCTTCAAAAAAATCTGTCCAGGAAAGGAAGCTTATATAGGTAGAGACGTTTGGATTCGCCGAATCTTGGACTCTGCGGAAATCTTCGGACCTTCTTATGTAATTCCAAACTTTGTGGGCGGAGTAGAACTCTCTCAACCCTGGGGATTTTCCAGCGTGCAAGAAGCGATATCTTCCACCGGCGAAGGACTCGATTACTTTATGTCGAGAGGAATCATGCCTAGATTTACCGCCTGGTGCCCGGAGCCTTATACAACTTTAGGAACACAACCGGGACCTACATTAGAATACTTTTGTGAACTCTTAACTGTATGGAAAGCTACATTCGAAAAGTATAATCTACCTGTTCCTCCCGGTTACGGAGAACCTGGACCCGGAAAAGCAGTATTTTCCGTCTCTGCATTTATGGATGTCATTGGATATAAGGGAAGAAATTAACTTTTCAAGATAAAGGCAGTCCTTCCTGCCGACTGCCCTTTCTGTAGGAGCTCCTACATACTTAACAGGCTCAATTTTTACTTGATAAAATTAGGATTTTCTGATATAGAAAACGCGCGCTCCCACGGGCCACACCCCCCACCCAAACAGAGGGCGGGGGCGGCTCAAAAATCCAACCCGGAATTTGCATTCCGAGCCGCAGGCCGTGAGAAACTTAGTCAGAAGTGAAATTGGAAGTGAAACTTCTAGACTTCTCCACTCTCCTCCAAGAATCGGCCCAGAAAATGAAAGAATTCTGATTTCTACTTTGGACATACAGTTTACCTTTTCCGGAAAACTTAGCCACCAATCCTTCTCCAGACAGAAAGAGCGATTTTAATCCACCGACTCTGTCCAAGTGATAGGTCAAAGAAGATTCAAAGCCTACGATATGACCAGTATCCACGATGTAAGTACCATCTACTTCTACAGTGTGAATTGCTCCAAAACTGGAAAAGAAAAGGTCACCTGATCCGGAAACTTTTAAGAAGAACAAGCCTTCTCCAGAGAAGAATCCTTTGAATCCTCCCCATTTGCTGTCGATGACCAGATCAGTGGAACCGGCTACATACGCGCCGCGGCTTAGGATGAGCTCCTCACCTTTCATTTTTCTGTATTCCAAATCCCCTTGGGTGGCGGAGGTCAGATACAGTTCGCCTGCACCACCTTCTGTAAAGAAAGTGTTTTGAAAGAATGATTCACCGCTGAAAAGTGCCCTCTTTGCGGAAGCAAAGATTCCACCTTGAGCCTTGGTTTCCATTTTGACGGTAGGAGACATCGCCACCATTGCACCGGACTCCGCGCGGATGGATTCCCCGGAGCCCAGAGAAATTTTCACAATAGGAAAATCAGGTTTACATAATATTTCGTGATTCATGTTTTATATTCTCCGATTATCTCTTTTTAGGAGGAAGTTCAGATCTGAACCAAGCCCCTAATCCCGGCACGTTTCTGGATTGAATCCAAAGTTTCCCTTTTCCCTGAAACCTTGCGACCAAGCCCTCACCTCCGAAAAAGAAGGACTTCCAACCGCCGAACTTGGTGATTTTGTAATTTAGGCCTTCTTCAAATGCTACAATATGACCTGTATCAACGATAAAGTCCCCTTCTACATCCAGTGTTTCGATTCCTCCGTAGCTCGAAATGAGTAAGTCCCCATTTCCGGAAAGCTTCAGAAAGAATAAAGATTCACCGCTAAAGAACCCCTTTAGTCCTTGGAATTTCGTATCAATATCAATCGACGGAGATGCCGCCAGAAAAGAGCTGGATTGTACAAATACAGTCTTTCCATTTAGATTCACGTTTTCGATATCTCCAGGCAAGGTCGGCGCAAGCAAAACTTCTCCAGCTTGATTCGCCGTAAAAGTATTCATCCAAAAGGATTCTCCTCCCAAGAATGCTGCTTTCAAAGATTTGAGCAGGCCACCTTTTTGAGCCTTGTGAGTTTCGATATTCATACCGGAACTCATACTCATCATAGCTCCGGCTTCTGCTTTAATTGATTCACCCGAAGCCAAATCGACTTTTGCGACACAATAGGAGGGTTTATACAATAAACTAATCTTCATAATGTTTCCTTAATACACTGATCAATTAGGTAGGCAACAGCCCGGTAAGCCAGGAGATAAATCCGGAAGGCACTCTACTTTGAATCCATAACGTACCAGTTCCGGAGAAGTTTGCGACCAGTCCTTCTCCACTGAAAAAAGTGGACTTCCAACTTCCCCCAGCCTTACCTACTTTAAACTGCAAAGATGAATCGAAGGCTACGATATGCCCCGTATCTACTGTATATGCTCCGTTGACTTGAATCGGAATAACAGCTCCATACGCATTCAAGAAAGCTTTTCCATTTCCGGAAAGTTCCAAGAGAAACAATCCTTCTCCACCGAACAAGGATCGCAATCCGCCGAACCTGGATTTCACTTGAACCGCTTCGTCAGAAGCAAGATAGGATCCTGCTTGCACTAAGACGGTCTTGCTATTCAAATCCATTTCTACGATATCCCCAGGTAATTCGGGAGCGAGACCAATTTCAGCTCCTCCACCGGGCGCTTTATAGGTATTAAAGAAAAATGATTCTCCACCTAGAAATCTTCTGGCCAAAGCGGACAAAAATCCGCTTCCCATTTTGGTTTCTACTTCGATCCCGGAACTCATGTACACCATAGCACCAGCTTCTGATTTAATGGATTGACCAGGTCCCAAGCGAAGCTTCAATAAGGAATAGGAAGGCTTGTGGGTAATTTGGTATTGCATAACCGGGCAAGGTTGAAAGAAATTTCCGGTTTCGTCAACCGGATTCCGACGAATCCTCATAGCAATTCTTCAAATCGATCGCTTTAAGATCCGGGAAATTACAGAATTATGAAACACATACTCATTACCGGTGCAAACCGAGGAATCGGATTCGAACTCAGTAAACAACTTTTTCAAAAAGGTTACGATGTGCTAGCCGCCTGCAGAAAAAGTTCGGAACCTCTCAAAAGAACTTCGATTCCGATTTTCGAAGGACTAGATTTGACAGATCCTAGAGGTTTCGAATCACTTTCAAATCGAATTTCCGGAAAACCCTTGGACTTGCTCATCAACAATGCCGGAATTCTATTACCGGACAATTTAGAAACGATCGATTTTGAAGAAGTGGAGACTCAGTTTTTAGTCAATGCTCTCGGTCCGATTCGACTCACTAGGCATTTATTACCAAAAATGAAAGATGGGTCTAAAATCGTGTTCATCACTAGTAGGATGGGTTCCATCGGAGACAATAGTTCCGGAGGATATTACGGATATAGAATGTCTAAAGCAGCTCTAAATGCAGGTGCAGTTTCTTTAGCAAGGGACCTCGCCCAACGTCACATTTCTATCGCTATTTTACACCCCGGAATGGTCGCAACCGAGATGACCGGCAGACAAGGAATTCCGGTTTCGGAAGCGGCATCCGGTTTGATCCGACAGATCGAGACCTGGGATTTATCTAAGTCCGGGCAGTTTTATCACCAAAACGGAGAGCATCTCCCTTGGTGATTCTTGCGAGCTAAACCGCTTGGACTAAATTCTGACTTCTGTCTCCCTAAAACAACACTGTGGTAAAAATGAGACAGATGGAAAGAAATTACTTTCTTTTTATGTCTCTACTACCCTAAATCCGCGATTAAAGGTTCTCCAGGAACCATTATTTATAGTTTCTTGGCATGGATGTTGCAATAGGTAGTCTGAAAGGAGTATTTCGCTTATCCCTCAAGGGATGCGCGAAAAAATACCTGAAAGATGCGAACTACTTTATCCGGCGTTACAATAGATAAGTACGCAATTAGGAACGAAATGAATCTTAGGGAACATAGAAAAACAATTAAAGACTCGATTCGGATCAAAGGGATCGGTTTACACTCCGGAAAGGAAGTAAATCTAATTGCACACCCGGCTCCTTCTGGAACTGGAATTGTGTTCGAGTACAGGAAGGGCAATGATAAGGCCTCTTTGCCTGTAGAACTAAGCAATGTTGTTGATACAAGTAATGCTACTACCTTAGGAGACGGATTACACAAAATCCAAACTGTGGAACATATCATGGCTGCGATATTTTCCCTCGGGATCACTGATATGATCCTAGAGATTGACGCAGTGGAGATCCCGATCATGGATGGGTCCTCTCTCCCTTTTCTAGATGCCTTTGAATCGATCGGATATACCGAATTCGAAGAAACCATCGATCCAATCTTTGTTCAGAATCCTCTTTGGGTTGTGGATGGAGACAAATACCTGGTAATACTTCCTAGCAAAGAATGGAAAGTGACTTATACGATTGATTTCCCTCATCCACTTTTGAAAGGGCAATCCATCACGATAGATCTGAATCGGGAAGTTTTGAAAAAGGAAATCCTTCCCGCAAGAACATTCGGATTTTTGAGGGATGTAGAGGCTCTGCAGGCAAGGGGATTGGCTATGGGAGGCTCTTTAGACAACGCTATCGTGCTCACCCAGGACGGATATTTGAACGAGTCCCTTCGATACGAAAACGAGTGCGTTCGTCATAAGATTCTGGACCTAGTCGGAGACCTGTCAATCGCTGGGCGCCCTATCATAGGCCACTATCTCGCTTCCAAAGCAGGACACGCGCTGGATATTTCGATGGCCAAACTGGTCATGAGCAGTGTCACCGGAAACGAACTCGGGAAATACAAAAGCCGTCGAATTCCGCTGTTCAGCCGAAAAGCAGCTGGCGTCTAATTTCCAGAAATTTGAACCTAAGATTTCTCTGAGGAAAAGGATTGTCAGAGCACGTACGGGCATATATTCCTAGTTTGCTCGTACGGCTCCCTTCATGGCATCCATAGGCAAGAGAACAATTTATCCAGGCATCGTCGCCTTCCCAGGAAGGTTCTACGGCCGTTGTGTCAAAATCGGAAGCAAAAGAAGAGCTTTGGTGCACGGAGCTTACATTCACGAAAGTGAAAAACCTTCCGAATTGGCCAAATTAGAAAGAGCAGTTTCCATCACAAAAACGGAACTGAGAGGAATCCTCTCCCAATTAGGAGACCGTCCTCAAGACAACGAGCTGAAAGCGATTTTAGAAACTCAAGTCACTCTCACCGAAGATCCGATGCTGCTTTCTTCGATTCGGGACAAAATTAGGAATAATGCAGAAAATGCATTTTTAGCAGTCCAGAATTCCATCCATGAGTGGATGGAAAAATTCAATCGAATCGACGATCCATATTTCCGAGAAAGATCGGACCACTTGCAGGACATCTCGAATCGATTTCTAGAAAATCTATTGGATAAAAAAGAAGAAGTTTCCTTTCTTTCTGAGGCAACCGATGACGTTATCCTTGTAGCTCGAGAACTAAATCCTAGCCAAATGATCCTAATGGATAAAAGCAGAATCCGAGGAATCATCACGGATCTAGGCGGCAAAACTGGTCACATGGCGATCTTAGCTCGCAACTTTGGAATTCCTACAATCGTGGGATTGAAACAATTTTATTCTCAAGTGAAAGATAACGAATTCGTATTGTTAGACGGAGATAACGGACAAGTGGTCCGCAATCCAGCAATCGAAGAAGTAAAATACTACGGAGCATCCTCTCCCTATCCTCTCCAGGAGAAAAAAGGCAAAACTCTCAAAGCCGTGACCAAGGATGGGATTCGAATTAAAGTAAAATGTAATTTAGAATCAGATGGAGATTGCGATCTCGCAAAAAAACACGAGGTAGAAGGAGTAGGATTATTTAGATCGGAATCTTTGTTTTTGAAATACCAGGACAAAAATGTTTCCGGCGAGGAACAGTTCGAAGCATATAAAAGAATTGCAGAGGGAATGGACCCGAGTCCGGTTTATATTCGGACCTTCGATATCGGCGCAGATAAATTCTCCACCGGAGAATTCGAAGAAAATCCTTTTTTAGGAAATCGCGGAATCAGATATAGTCTGCAAAACCTCGATTGGTTTAAGGAGCAGCTTACCGCAATCCTTCGCGCGTCCTCGTATGGGAATATCAGTATCATGCTTCCGATGGTAACATCTCTTTCCGAAATTCGGAAAACAAAAGAATTATTAAACGAATGCAAAAAGGAACTGAGTGCTCAAAAAGAAAAATTCCACCGCAAAATCAAACTAGGAATCATGGTAGAAACTCCTTCTGCGGTATCATCGCTGGATCTCCTAGTTCAAGAAGTAGACTTTATCTCAGTAGGTACGAACGATCTTCTTCAATATTTAATGGCAGTGGATAGAAACAACCTGAACGTATCCAATTTGTACAATCCGTTCCATGTTTCCTTTCTAAGATCACTCGCCCAGATCATAGAAACTACCCGAAAATATGAAGTGCCCTTGAGTATTTGCGGAGAAATCGCGTCCGATACGAATTTTACAATTCTATTAATTGGACTGGGGTTTAGAGAATTGTCCGTTTCACTTCCTTTTGTATCTTCGATTCGAAAAATCGTGAACTCGATAGACTTAAAACAGGCAAAACAACTGGTTAAGAAAATTCTGGAACTTTCAGAAAAAGAAGAATACGAAGCGATCGAGTCTTTCCTGTTCAGTAAACATTTGGAATAGATCGATCAAACTGCCGGCTAAACCAGAGACCTCCTACTCAGAAACTCGGGAATATTCCAAGGCGATAAATAGAAACTCAGGTAAATTCGAATTCTTTTCTTGGACAAACACTGAGGAAAGTCCTGCTCCTGGTTTTATGAAATGCAAATAAGATTGTCGATTCGTCCTGAGAAAAAGATTTCCACTGATTTTCCTTTCTTTGGCAAAAGTGGAAAAATCGCCCAAAAGCGAAGTAAGATTACATTGAGATTTTCGAAACTGAAAAAGATATTCGCGCCCTTTCCAAGAACCGAATAGCTGAAATCCTTTTCCCTCGCCAAGATTGAAATGAAATGTTTCATCCTTATTTAAGAATAGCTCAGAACTTTCTTTGGATTCTTGCTCTGGCTCCAAAAAGAAGTGCAAAGGAACTTTTTGCCCTATCAATTTCGGAACAAATCCAGAAACCTGAATAAAGCGAGGAGAATCCTTTCCACTTACACAAGAAAGTCCCTTCTTAAAAAGATTGGAAATTTTACGTATTTCCAAACTTTCTTCTAATAACTCTGCTCTAGCATATAGAAAAGCTAATACTGCAGGAGAAAACTCCCGAACCCTGGATAGATCCCAAATTTCATGGTTTCTAGCTGGAGAGAAGTACAGATTATCAAGAGAATACAAATCCGAATGCCCATAAGGCTCGAAAATGGAAGAATGATTTTCCGCTTTGGAATTCATACTAAAACTATCGGCCCGTTTCAATTGCTTAAGGCAAAAAAAAACCACAAGTTTTGATCACTTGCGGTTTTCTTAATTTTACAAAAACGAAAGTTTTAATTCGAATTTGTTGAATAAGCCTTTTTGATTTTTTCGGCGTATTTCTCGGCTATGATGTGCCTTTTCATTTTCATCAGGTTCGTCAGCTCTTCTCCGACTTCAAACGGTTTTGTAATCAGGAAGAACGGAGTCACCTGTTCAAAAGATTTGAAACCGTTCTTAGAATTGTTAAGAGACTTGATCTCTTTGCGATATAATTCGATCACTTTCGAATTCTCTACGAGTTTCTCTCGGTCAGAATCCTCTACGCCGTTCTCTTTGCACCATTCTCCTAACTTGTCAAAATCTGGAATAATAATCGCACCTAGATTCTTCTGATCCTGTCCGATGATCATACACTGGCTGATCAGTGGACTTTCCTGGAGTTTATTCTCGATGGGTACCGGCTCTACGTTTTCCCCACCCAACAATACCACAGTATCTTTTGCTCTTCCGGTGAGTGTGAGGGTCTTTTTGAAGTTAATCATCCCCATATCACCGGTGTTCATCCACCCCTCGTTTAGAGCTTTGGAAGTAGCTTCTTCGTTTTTGAAGTAACCTTTCATGACTTGAGGTCCTTTTACAAAAACTACACCTTTCTTACCTAATTTACCTTTGGTGATATTTCCCTTCTCATCCACTTCGGTGAGAACTTCATTGTTATCATTTCTAATTTGGACTTTTGCTTGCGGAACGATTTCACCGACAGATCCGATAATCAGTTTTCTGAAAGTACGGACCGAAATTACGGGAGAGGTTTCGGTCATTCCGTATCCTTCCAATACCTTGATTCCGATATTGTTGAAGAATTCGTCCACGTGTTTTGGAAGCGCACCACCACCGGAAATTGATGCCCTCAATCTTCCACCAGTTGCAGTTCTAATTTTAGCGAGTACAACTTTATCCAAAGTCAAACTATTAAAGAGTACGCCTACACCAGAAATGATATAAAGCGGTAAGCTCAAGAAAGAAAGATTCGTTGTAGAGAGAGCGTAAGCAGCAAGAGCAGATGCAATCGTTAAAGTGAAAGGTCCAGTCAAGAGGAGTTGCAGAACCATTCCCAAGCCGTAGAAGAATGAATATACAATATTTCTACCATGGTAATCTACTTCTTTGCCTGAGAGAAAACGGACCGCTGCATTCTTTTTGTCAGAAAAGAAATACGCTAGTTTAAATAATCCTCTTCTTAATGCAGGAGTCTGACCCGGATCATTAATTCTGGTATAGATTCCGTTGTAAATATTTTCCCAAAGTCTTGGAGCAGATCCCATGAACGTAGGTTTTACAGTGGCAAGGTCCTGGCGCAGATCGCGAACATTGGTATAATAAGTCGCGGCACCGATACTAATACATACGCATTCGACCACTCTTTCAAATACGTGCCAAATTGGTAATATAGAAAGTAGTTTTGCTTCTCCGTTGATATCCAACATAGGAGTCACATGCAATACCTGGTGCATCATATTGGAATGCATAAGCTGCACCCCTTTTGGCAATCCAGTCGTTCCCGAAGTATAAATTAATGTAAACAGGTCATCTGGACGGATTTGGCTGACCCTTTCTTCCGACTTTTTAGATCCGCCTTCTCTCAGCTTCTTTCCCTTTTCGACTAGATCATAAAATTTTAATACTCCAGGAGCATTAGAATCCTTATCCATCATGATCAAAGTTTTTACTTTAGGAAGCTGGGATTTGTTCCGGTTAAACTTTTCGAGCATCTTATCATTTTCTATAAAAACAATTTCTGCTTCGGAGTGATTCACAATATATACGATTTCAGAATCTGTAATGTCCGTACCGCGAGGGACATCTGCTGCTCCTGCGAGCAAAATTCCGTAGTCCGCGATAATCCACTCCACTCGGTTATCAGCCAAGAGAGCAATGTGATCTTTTGCATTTACCCCAAGATCGATTAAGGCCTCTGCGAGGCAAACACCCTTGTCATAGAGTTCTCCAAACGTAATAGAGAGATAGTTTTTGCTTGCGTCTTTATAAAAGAATGCCGGACGGTTCTTAAATTTATCCGCCGCTTCTCGGTACATTTGGGCCAGATTATCTGCCATGAATCTATTTCTCCTAATATGCGTAGAGGGTAATATGTATTTTCTCCAAGGGAGTTGGAGATAAGTCCCTATACTAAAATGCGAACCATAGAAATAAATCTTTTTTTCGCTCTTTACGCCAGGAAAATCTGGAAGGAACTCCTCGGAAACCGGAGACTACTTCTAGGGGGAGTCCAACCAGTTTCTAAGGCGGCCTCTTAGCATGGGAAAGTCCTTTTGGGAAATTCCGTATTGAAAATGAATTCTTTTTCCGGACTTGCTAAAAACGAATAATGCCGGCTGACCTTCTAACCTGAGCTGATTGACAAGTTTCCAATCCGGGTCCAAAAGACTCGGGTACTTCATTCCAAATTCTTCCGCTGCTTTCCTAATTTGTGCGACGCTTAAGTTATTCTCAGTGTTTACTCCCAGGACCACTGCGTTTTTGCCTTCTAATTCTTTCTGTAGAGCGTCTACGACTGGAACTGCCTTTTTGCAAGGCACGCACCAACTAGCCCAAAAGTCTAGTACGATCACCTTTCCCTTGAAATCCGAAAGTTGAGTCTCCTTTCCATCCCAATCTACAAGTGTAATTTGGTAAATTTCCGGATCTTCCTCTCCTTTACAAAACAACAGGTTGAATAAAACGAAGACCAAAAGAACTGCTGCAAATGCAAAAGGGAAAAAATGCCGATTCGGTTTCATTGTGATGGCTTCGAGAATCTTCGAAAGCCTAAGACTTACAAGTCGAATTCAGGGAATGAGATCCGACCGAATTTCGGAGCCCTTTGTTCAAGGTAGGAGCTCCTACAAAATGTAGGGAGGCAGAACTTACTTGCGGAAAAGCGGAATCTGTGCAATAGGGACGGATTGGTACCACCGCACCGGCCCCCGCCCAGGAAGGGCGGGGCTACCTCGAGAAAACTTAATTTTCTCTCCTTGATTACACGCTGCACCCCAAAAGTATGGGAATCCACCCGTGTCAGACCATGTTTACAATTACTTTTACCAGTTCGATGAATTTGAGAATTATCTCAAAAGCAAAAAGTTCATCGGCAAGGGGATAGAAGCGATCGCAAATCCTGAGCGACCTTTCGATTCGAGTCAATCTGTCTCTGTGATTCTTTCCTGGAACCGGAATGCTGGGTTGCATCTTTTGTTAAAAAGCCCGAAATCCGAAGTAAGCATCACTCGCAAAACCTTAATCGAAGATGAATGGGAAAGAAAAGAGGATCTATTCAGATTCTTACCTGATCAGAATTCCGAAATCATATTTCAAGCCCTCGACAGGCAGAGGATTCACCTTGTATGGAAGTTTCAGACCGGGATCGCTTTTTCAGGAATTCTGGAGGCAAAAAAAGGATCCTTCCACTTTTTGAATTTCTAACCTCAAAAGTCATTTTTTCTCATACATTTGAGAATTAGAGAATCATAATTTTACAATATTCAAAAACGCTTCTTTAGTCACTTCGACAGCAGCGGTTCTGTCAAATTTCTTCAGATTCGGCTTCGGCAATTTCTTCCGTTTCAGGGTAAAATCAAGCATTGCCTTCGACCAAACCTTAGGATCCTGGATTGATAAGTACAAAGCGGACTTTCCTGCAATTTCGTGGAATACCTCTAGATCCGAGACGATGCAAGGCAGGTTCCGGTTTAAAGCTTCTAGAAGCGGAATTCCAAATCCTTCATACAAAGATGGAAAAAGAAACAAGCTAGCCCGTGAATATAGGTATTGAACCTCTAAATCGCTGGGAGAATCGATCCAGAGTATTTTTCCACTTTCTGAGTCCTTTCTTAACTGTTTCAAAAATTCTGGAGATTCCCAACCTGCCTTGCCAGCGTGCACCCAAAGCCAGCCCTTTTCTTTGCACAAATTTCTGTATTCATCGTAGGCCTTTTTGAGGAAGCCGAAATTTTTCCTTGGTTCTACGGTGGAGACCGATAGCATGAATTTTTTCGGCAGGTTTTTCGTTTTAGACGACGGCGCAACTTGTAAATTAGAATTCGATTTTGTTTCCAAGTTTAGATTCGGATACACTACCCTAATCTTATCCTTAGGAATTTCGAAATGTTCCGAGACTTCTTTTGCGGTAGCTTTCGAATTTGCTAAAATGATCTCGGCTCGTTTTGCGCTCCTTTCTAGATAAAAATATTGTTGGTATCTTGCGATAGGTCGCATCGTACTCGGAAACCGATATGCGACTAAGTCGTGATAGGTCAACACTCCAGGAATATCTGCGGAAAGGAACAGAGGAAACACCTGTTGCGTTCCCCAAAAAATATCGACTGGCTTTTTCCATAGTCGAATCGGAAGCAGTAACGCGAAATAGATCCCTCCCTTCTTAGCGAGAAATCCTTTTCCGACTTCCACTTTGATATTGGGAAGTTTTAAGAGATGAGTATAACTCGGATGAATTTCCTTGTGAGTAAATAAAATGAATTCAAATCTTGGATCCTTCACAAAACCGGAGATCAGAGACTCTATCAATCTTCCGACTCCAGAGACCGGTGTAGAAAAAGGTCGCGCGTCTACCCCGATCCTATATTTTCTTACGAAGCCAATGGAGGCTTGATTGCTTCCGACCTTTTGCTTTGGATTCTTTTTAGAGGAATTTTTTTTTTTCAACAACAGGTCCTTGTTTTTTAGGAACTTTCTTCTGAATAAGTAGCAAACTTTCTGGCTTAATCCCAGGAATACTTCACACTTTTCGAAACTTCCTTTCCGTATAATTCATGAAACTTTTCTAAAGTATTCTTGTGTCCTGCCAACAATCCGATTCCTTTCTCAGCACTGGGAAAAGTATAAGGCAGTTCGGTTTTAAGTTCCAAGTCGAACCCTCCGGATGCTCGAATAATCGCGATCCCGCCGGCGATATCCCAATCATTTTTGGGACGAAGCGACAATACGAGTGGAAATTTTCCGACTCCGACTAAAGCGAGTTTGTACGCGATCGATCCAGTGGTTTTTAAAGTAAATTTTTCGGAATACGAAGCGTTGCGAAACAAACCTTGCCTTTCTTCGGACTTTGAAATTAGAATCTTACTGTGATTTTCGGAGGAGGTGTAAGATTCTTCTTCTAGAAACTTTTTGGACTGAGACCACTGAATCTTTTGCCCTTGGAAAGGCGGAGAAAGAATTTCAAATCCGGCGCCGACGCCATCTTTTCCCCAGAAGAATTCTCCGTTAGCTGGATTCATTACGATTCCAAAAATCGGTCTGCCGTCTTCAACCAAACCCAAACTTAGAGCAAATTCTGGGTTCTTAGAGACGAACTCTCTCGTACCATCGATGGGATCCAGTATCCAGATTCTCTTATGAAAATCTAATTTTGCAGAATGCGAAGCCGCATCTTCTTCTGAGCGGACAGGATCTCCCCAAATCGATTGTATCCCCTGGACAATGATCCGATTTGCCAGTAAATCGGCTTCTGTAACCGGATCTCCTTTCTTTTTTTCGTACACCGGAAAGTCGGTCCGATAGATTTTCAAAATCTCATCGGCCGCTTTGAGAACTAATTCGGATACTCTGTCGGCTTCGTCAGGAAAAACCATCCTTCGGAAATCTATTTCCCAGGACTAGGTTTGCTCTCGTCCTTGTGAACCTCTTCTTCCATTTTTTCTGGACGGATATAAAATACTTCGTTTTCTGGAGTCTGTAGATAAATTTCCGGATCCATTAAATAACTATAAAAAACGATGAAATTCTTGTAGCGCACATAAACAGCGTAGGTTCCTTTTTGCTGTTCATATTGAACCGAATCTGCATTCATGTCCTTTAAAAAATCCTTATAATTCAGATACTTCCGATGGAGGCTGTATTTAAGCGCTGAAAATAAGTTTTTTTCAAGAGTGGCTTTTTTAGAAGCCTCCGAAATCTTTCGATTCTTATTGAATTCTTCGACCTTGTTGAATTCCTCAACGAGACCGGTTACTTTTCCCGCAAAAAGCGGACTTACTAAGGCAACTGCCAAAGCCAAACCTAGGATGCGTTTCATGGGCTTTCCTGTTCTCCTTGGTTCTAGTATCGGTTTTTCCGAACGGGAACTTTCCCTTTCGTTATAATTTCTCCAAAGGAGTATAAGCAAGGAAAAAGTTTTTCTCCAGGTTTCCGAACCGAATTTTCACTTTCCTGTTTTTACCATTTCCCAGAACTCCGACCACGACGCCAATCCCGAACTGAGCGTGTTTTACCTTATCCCCTTCTCCGATTTGGGCCTCTTCACCCAAAGGCTCACCCTGTTCGATTTCCGGGTCGATTTCTGTAAGTACCGAAGTCACCGCGGAAGCTACAGGCGGACCGGAAGGCCGACGGACTCCGAAGTGACGAACCGATCCTTCAGAGTCGAAGCACTCTCTCGGGATTTCGGAGAGAAATCTAGAAGCAATTCTAGGCTCCACTTTTCCGAATTTTCTAGAGTATCTACAGTAGCTCAGAAATAGATCTTCCCTTGCGCGGGTCAAAGCCACATAAAACAACCTTCTCTCTTCTTCTTCACCTTTCGGTTCTTCGAGGGACATCGTATGAGGAAATGTGCCCTCCTCTAAACCGGTCAAAAGAACTATAGGAAATTCTAGTCCTTTTGCATTGTGTACTGTCATTAGGTGAACATAGTCTGTAAGCTGGGCAGAATCTTCTTCCGAAGTCAAAAGACTGATCTGGTTCAGATACTCTTCTAGATTCGGAGAGTCTTCTCTCTCTTCGTATTCTTCTATAGAATTGATGAATTCTCTAACGTTCTCCACTCTGGAAATCGCTTCTTCATCATGAGAATTACGCTGCATATACTCGATCCATCCGGACCTTTGCACGATTTCTAGAGCGATCTTGGAAGGAAGTACCCTTTTTTCCTTTTTGTCGATCAGATCTTCGAAAAGATGGAAGAGCTCTTTCACTTTCGCAAGACCTGCCTTTTTTAAAGGAAGCCCCGGATCACCCAAGCATTCCAAAAGTGAAATTCCTTTTTCTATGGAAAATTCCCTCATCTTATCTAGGCTTGCTTCTCCGATTCCGCGCGGCGGATTATTCACGATTCGCAGCAAAGAAACTGAATCCATCGGATTCGCTACGACATTCAAGTAGGCTACCATATCCTTAATCTCTGCCCGATCAAAGAACCTAAACCCTCCGAATATCTTGTAAGGAATTCCTGCCGAACGTAACGCTTCTTCAAAGTTTCTAGACTGCGCATTCGTTCTGTAGAAAATTGCGAATTCTTTATATACTTTTCCCTTAGAGACCTTGGATCTGATTTTTCGAACCACATCAAATGCTTCTTCAGTCTCATTCTCGTACTCTGAGAGTTGCACCGGTTCTCCCGGAGGATTGTTGGTGAATAATTCCTTTTCTTTTCTCTCAGGATTATTGGAAATAACCCTCGAAGCAGCTTGGATGATCTTTGCTGTAGAACGATAATTCTCTTCAAGCTTCACTACAAAAGCATTCGGAAAATCTTTTTCAAAATTTAGTATATTAGAAATATCTGCTCCTCTCCAGGAATAGATGGACTGGTCGTCGTCTCCCACTACGCACAAATTTCCTCTGTCACCGGAAAGCAATCGGACCAATCTGTATTGTACCTTATTCGTATCTTGGTATTCGTCCACCATCACGTACTGCCAACGATTTTGGTATTTGGTTAGTACTTCCCTGTCCTGCTCAAATAGCCTGACTACCTTTAAAATCAAGTCACCAAAATCGAAAGCTTGGTTTTTGGTTTTCCTCTTTTCGTATTCGGAATAGATCTTGGAAATTACTTGAGATCTGTAGGAAAAGTTCTCCTTTCTCACATAACCATCCGGGTCCAGCATAGAGTCTTTCATCGAAGAGAAAATATCTGCAAGAGTGGAAGGTTTGTACTGCTTTGGATCTTCATGTAGATCCTTTAAGATTTGCTTAATTAAGGATTCCTGAAGTGTAGAATCGTAAACAGTAAACCCTGAATCTATCCCGAGTCTGGAAGCTTCCCTTCTCAGTATATACAGTGCGATCGAATGAAATGTCTTGATCTGTACATTAAAAGGAAGATTCGGAACCAATGCTTTGACCCGTTCCGACATTTCTGCCGCGGCTTTATTCGTAAAAGTCAGTGCACAGATCGCGTCTGTCCTTCTATTCAAGATTAAATTGGCGATTCGATGAGTGATCACTCTAGTCTTGCCGGAACCAGCTCCAGCGAGAATGAGCACTGGACCGTCGAGACGCTCGACTGCAGCTTTTTGAGGTCCGTTAAGACCTTCCGTTAAGTCCAAAGTGGAACTCCCAAAACTTAGAATCGATAATCTCCGATCCCGAAAACGAACTGAAACGCGCGGTCCGATTCGTACCTGGAGAACGGAGCCAAAGGATCTCCTGTATATCTAAGCTTTTGTGCAAAATAAATACGTAAAGGTAAAACTGGGATCTGAATCCTGAGTCCAATTCCCCAAGAGTAGCGCAGACGATCCAAAGACACATTATCCGAAGCCAAAACAAGTCTTCGAGGATTGTTCAACTCATCAAAGGTAACGTCTGCCCTTTTTCCATTTTGAGGATTTCTCTCGTTTTTCAAATACCAAGCCTTGTTATCCTTAGCGATTTCATTATCTCGATCCGTAATATAACTGTCGTAGTAATCTTTCTTCAGACCGGTTGCTCGGTTCACTTCTTCGTAGAGCGCTCCCGCGTCCAAGAAAATAACTAACCAGAGTAAGCTGGGTTCAATTGGAATCCTGAGTTCAGAACCGAATAAAATCCTGTGAGCCGCTCCGTCCCTCCATTCCGTCGGAAACTTTGCGTCGTTATAAAACCAACCTCTCAAAGATTCGTAACCACCTAAGATCAATAAATCTTGAGGTCGAATGTACGGGTCCTGAATCGGATCTTGCTTTCCATAACGAGGGGCTCTTTGGAAGGTGAATACGTCGGAAGTACGGAACTCCTGCACGACTCTCCACCTTCTTAGCATATTATTTCGGAGCAGACCTCCGAAAGTGAAGTCGAACCAAGTGTGATAATATTCGGCAGTCACTCTATACTGGTCAAAGTGAGAAGCACCACCCAAATACTGACCTACGTTGTCCACTTGGAACAGTAAGTTATATCCCTGAGTAGCATTGAATACGTTATCACGAATATCGTACACGATTCCGTTAGTGATCTGGGATCGGAATTGCCAACCCCGCCTAACGTTCGCTAACACAGCATCCGAAACCAAAGCAGTCGGATTCGAATATGAGTAAAAAGCTGGAGTGTATCTATGAAAGTGAGTCCAGTTCGTGAAAAGCCTATGCGCGATCCCTGCAGTAAAACCCACCCCATTGTTATCATAGGTGGCTCTTTCTGTAATTGCTGCTTGAGAGTTTTCGGTGATCGTAACTGTAGAGTTTGCTCCTACGAAGACGCTTCTGGAGAAATAAAAAAGCGAAAGAGTCAAAGACCAAGGCTTGTCATACAGCCAAGGCTCTGTCCAAGAAATCTGGAAGTATCTTCTAAAAGGACCGAACTCCAAACGTCCGGATACTTTCTGTCCGGTTCCATTCAGGTTGTTTTCACCTAACTCTGTAAAGATGGTAAAGCCGGTGATCGTTCCGTAACCGCCCCCCATCGAGACCGTTCCAGTCGGTTGCTCCAACACTTCGATGATCAGGTTCATCTTCGTGTCATCCGAACCCGGTCTCATGTTAAAGTTTACTTCTTTAAAGTAGCCAAGGTTAAATATCCTTTCACGAGAGCGGTTCACCATTCCGGAATCGAACAAGTCCCCTGTTTTAAACAGAAGCTCCCTTCGAATCACTTTGTCTAGAGTCTTCTTATTCCCTTTGATGATTACGTTTTCGATTCTTGCTAGATTGTTTTCGCGGATCGTGAAATCCACGTGAACGAATTTCCTACCCCTCAGCTCTGGATTTCTAGTATAAAGTTCTCTTAATCTTCGAATGCTTAACTGTTTGTACTCGGATTCGCAAAGTTTTCTCTCTTCTTCCGATTTTCGAGCGTAGCAATTCTCATAATATTCCAAGCTTTCCGGATCCAAAGAGATCACTTTTCTCCTTGGAATCACCTGAGCGAAAATATGTCCTTTCGATCCGTAAATTTCGTTCACGTAGGCTCTATCTCTTGCAAATCTTGCCTCGTCGAAGATTTCGCCTACGTCCTTGCCAGAATAATCCAAATTCTTTTCGATTTCGCCAGCAGTGAACAACGGAACCAGTTTGTCTTTCGGAGTCTCTGGAGGATTTTTCTCTTTGTTTAAGAAAAGGGGTCTGCCTTCAGAATCGGTAGTCATGTCGTGGCCAACTGTGTAACCGTTGAAATAATAGATCTGACCTTCGTAAAACTTTAGATTTACGATGATCACCCTTCTATCTTTCTTTTCCGGATTTTCCCAGCGGATCTCCCAACCGGTTCCTTCTCTCAATAACTCCGCGTCCAGATATCCTTTGCTCTTTAGATATGCTACGAGAACTTCTTTGTCTTTTTCGAAGGAACTCTCTTTAAAGTTTCCACCTTCGAACAAGCCCTCTTCTTTCATCTCCATCAAGCCGAGAAGCTCGGATGTTTCTACCGCTTCGTTTCCGTAAATATTAATCTTTGCAACCGGAATCTCTTCGCCTTCGTCTATGATGAATCTTACCTTCACCAAATTTGTTTTCGGATCAATTTTTCCGAGTTCGGTTTTTACGTACGCGAGAAAGAAGCCTTCGTCCCTGTATTTTTGCAGGATCAAATCCCTAGACTTCGCAACCTTTTCCGCAGTGATGACCTCGTTGTCCTTCAGAGGCATCTTTTCCCTTAAGTCCGCTGGAAATACTTCGTCGGCACCAACGAATTCTACTTCTTTGACTCTCGGTCTTTCTCTCAGTTCTATAACGATGCGAACTCCGTCCTCGAGATCTTCCGCTTGGATGTCTACGTAGTAGAAAAAGCCGGAAGCAAAGAGAGTCTTGAGGTCCCTGTCCACAATTCCTTTTCCTAGAATTTTGCCAGGTCTCATTTCAATGAGAGATTCTATATCCGAGTTGGAAGTGTTCTTATTTCCTTTGAAGGTTACCTCTTTAATAACCTTCCCAAAATACTCATTTCTCTTGGAGAATAGTTCAGATATCTCCCCCGAAAAAAACACAGAGCCGGTAAGGAAAAAAATAGTGAGGTACTTGTATAATTGACTCTTTCTTTTCAATTCTTGCTCGTAACCATCTTTTCGCCTGGCGAAAGTCAAACTCTCCCGATTGGCCTACTTCCAGCCAACCTGGATAGCGCGCTTATTGACCTCCGGGCTGACGAACCATTGCCAAATTGAAACGAGTTACTCCCGCTTCATTTACCTTATCGATGACTTTTACAATGGTCTGATAATTTGCAGACCCATCACCGCGAATGATCACCCTATTCTTGTTCGCTTCTCGTTTCTCTTCTGGACCCATGAAAATCTTTATCTTATCTGTTAACTTTTCAATGGGAACCGGTTCTGTGTCTTTGTCTAGAAAGATTTTGCCGTCTTTATTGATCGTGATCACTAACTCGTCTTTTTTCTTTTCTTGAGCGATACTCGAAGATCTAGGCAATTCAATCTTTACGACTGTGGATTTTTCTAAAGTGGCGTTCATCAAGAAGTAGATTACGATAAAACAGATCACATCGATAAGCGGGGCCAATTCGATCTGCCCTGCTTTTGTTCCGCCCGCTCCTGTAAATCTGCTAGACTTCCTGAAATTCATAACAATTACTTTAAGTACTTTAATGCTTGGTCAGAGATGGTTTCCATTTCGGAAATCGCGTCTTCCTTTCTCTTCTGAAAGAAATTATAAAAAATATAGGCCGGGATTGCGATCGCAAGTCCCATAGCTGTGGTAATCAGAGCCTCGCTGATCCCTACTTCCGCCCCTCTCGTACCAGAACCTTCTGCAAAGGAACGAATAATTCCGAGAACCGTCCCCAATACACCTAACAATGGAGAAATCGTAGCGATCGTCCCCAGAGCGGAGAGAAACTTATCCATTCTCTGGATCTGTCCGAGACCTTGGGACAAAATTTCATCTTCTACCCCAGAAGTATTCTTGCGATATTGAGAAATCGCAGCCTGCACCACTAACGAAGTAGGACCTTGGCTTAGATTCTTGAGAAGTTCAAATGCACCATCATAGTTTTTATCTTTGAGAAGGTCTTTTACCTTCCTCCACTCGTCAGGAGAAAGTGCCTTCCAGCGGGTAAAGAAGATTAATCTTTCGATAATAATCGTAAATCCAATAATGGACACGAGTAGAATCAGAATCGGTACTGTTTCCGGTGGTATAATGGAAACTAAGGAGTCCGTTTTGGCAAGGATCATGTCTGTTTAGGTTCTCCCTGGTGTAGGGTTTCCGAGTAGGTCGGTACTGCCAAACGATTTTTAAAGGAAAGATCCCTTTTTACCCCTGAAGAAGAAATCTTTCCTTTTTTCAGCTACTAGAAGTTTCAGTATTATCCAACTTTCTTTCTGAGTAACTCCTTCGCGTGGTCCAGAGCACCTTTGGACACATTTTGACCCGAGATCATCCTTGCGAGTTCCAAAGTCCTTTCTTGCATCCCTAAAAATTCTACTTCCGAGACTGTCCTTCCTTCGTTGACTCTCTTTTGTACTTTTAAGTGATGATCTGCTGCTGCAGCGATTTGCTGCAAATGTGTCACCAATAGAATTTGGTGGGTCTTTGCAAGAACCGAGAGCTTCTTTGCGACATCGATTGCGATTTCACCACCTAATCCGGAATCAATTTCATCGAATACTAACATTCTTCCGTCATAGTTTGAGCCGAGTACGCTTTTGATTGCGAGCATTACCCTCGAGATCTCTCCACCAGACGCGATTTTGCGCAATGGTCTAGGCTTCTCGCCCGGATTCGGACTAAAATAGAATTCCGCCTGGTCCAGCCCAAATTCGCTTACCAGATAGGATTTTCCTTGGGATTGGACTTCTCCTTCTGGACTGGCCTCCCAACGAAGCACTACTTGGATTCCTGCACCTTGCATTCCCAAGAATTGCAATTCGGCTTTTAACCTTGCTTCAAATTTTACCAAGGATTCTCTTCTGGCTCGGGAAAGTTGCAGGCAAAGCTGAGCTAGTTTTTCTGTAGCTTTTTTCTTCTCTCTTTCTAGAGAAAGTTTTGAATCCAAGTTTTGCTCTAGAGCTTCCAGTTCTCCTTCTGCTTTTTTTTGAGATTGAAGGATCTCGGAAACCGAAGCGCCATACTTCTTTTTTAGTTTGTGAATCAAGTCCAAACGTGATTGCACTAGCGCAAGACGATCCGGAGAAAAGAATACTTCTTCTTTCTGGTCCTGGACATTCTCTATGATTTCCCGAATTTGAGAATATACCTCCTGCAACGAAGAATCAATCTCTCCAAAACTAGGATGTATATTCTTAATCTTCTCTGCGGCTCCTAAAACCTTCGGAAAGGCTGAGACCACAGAGCCTTCTGCCTCGAAAAGAATTCCGGAGATCAATTCCAAATTCTCACATAGCTTTTCTCCGTGAGTCAGCAGGTTCTCTTCCTGGAGAAGTTCCTCTTCTTCTCCTTCCTTTAATTTAGCAGTTTGGATTTCCTCAATCTGGTACTCTAGGATTTCCTTCTTTCTATTTTTATCTTCTCGGTTCGCTTCCAGTTCTTCTAGCCTTTTTCGAAGGCTTCGGTAGGTTAAGAAACCCTCCTTTACTTCCTGTCTTAGGGGAAGATTTCCGGAGTACATATCAAGAATATCTAGTTGTTGTGCCTTTTCCAAAAGTAGAATCTGATCGTTTTGGTTATGTACCTCTGCAAGTAATTCTCCCAAGCTTTTCAAGAGCTGTATCGAACCTAGAGTATGATTGATCTGGATTTTAGATTTTCCATCTCTAGAATATTCTTTGCGAAGTATTAGTTCATTCCCTGAAATCTGGATTCCTTTTTCCGAGAGCCATGTCTTTGCAGAAGGATTTCCGCTTATATCCACTACTGCCTCCAGCAAATAGCGATCTGATCCGGTTCGAATGTCCATTGTACTGCTTCTACCGCCTAACAGAGAAGAAATAGCGTCTAGAAGTAAGGATTTTCCGGACCCGGTTTCTCCGGTGATGGCAGTCAGACCGTTCCGAAAATCAATCTGAGCAAATTCAATTAAAGTAAAATCTTTGATCACCAATGTTTGTAACATGACCTTAACCCAAATAAGAGATACCTATTCTTTCGTATAGTGCTTATTATTTGTAAAGGTATTTTTTGTTAGGCTTTTCTTTTTTTTCTAGTGATCGAGGAAGCTTGCAAAAGTGAACTCGATGGTTTGGAACGAAAACTGTTTGGATCCAATCGAAAAGCCTTATACAAGAAAATGGAAATAAAGGATTCTTTAAACCAAGGTTCCGGCCGAAACTTGCCTTCTACCGGGAAATGGTTTTCGAAAACGAGCTCGTTCGGGAGCAGATTTTTGATTGATTGATGGAAGGAAACGTTGAAACTGACCTCGAACTTCCTATCGAAGGACGGGCATGGCAAAGAGTTTTAAACAACTAGACGCCCAGTTAAGCGAATACATTCGAACCAGATCCAGAATTTCGGTTCAGTCTTCTCGAATGAACGCAAAGCTGGAAAAGTATGTGTTGAGAATCTTGACCGAGGTGCTGGAAAAAGTCGGGCAATCCCGGTACATAGAAATGCTCTACACCATCACAAAAGAGATGGCGATTAACGGGGTCAAAGCCAATCAGAAAAGAGTATTCTTCGAAGATCTAGGCCTGGATATCCAAAATGCAGAGCATTATGACAAAGGCCTAGCCCAATTTAAACAAAACTTCTCCGAAAAGATGGCAGACGAATACGGGAAGCGCTGCCTCGCCCGAGGAGTGTATGTAAAAATTAACGTTACATACACCACGGATGGATTAGTTGTAGAAGTAATCAATAATACCCCCGTCATCGAGATAGAAGAGACAAGGATGAGGGAAAAGATTAAGAACGCGATGGGATACAACGATATCGCGGAGTTCTACATGGACAATATGGACAATACCGAAGGCGCTGGCCTCGGAATTGCTCTGATCATGATTCTTCTAAAGAGCGAAAATATTGATCCAAATTTATTCCGAATCCAAACCCAAGCATTAGAAACTACTGCAAGGGTAGAAATTCCATTCACAGACAACTACGTCACCATTCGAAGCAAGGAAGTAAAAGGAAACAACGTTGCACATTAAAGGAAAGACGGCCGTTATTACCGGCTCGGCCGGAGGCTTAGGTAAAGCCATGGCTGAACATTTTGCAAAATTAGGGGCAAATATCGTTCTATCCGATATTTCCGAAGAAAAGTTAAGCGCTGCACTCAAGGACATCCAATCCCTAGGGGCCAAAGCAATCGCAGTCAAAACAGACGTTTCCAAGGAAGCAGACGCAGAAAAACTGATGCAGGAAGCGGTCTCTCAGTTCGGAAGTTTGGACATTGCGGTTTTAAATGCAGGAATTTTAAGAGACGGACTTTTGATCAAAACGGACAAGGCTTCGGGAAAGGTTCAGTCCAAAATGAGTCTTTCTGATTGGCAGGCTGTGATCGATGTCAATTTGACTGGAGTTTTCTTAACTGGAAGAGAAGCAGCTGTTCAAATGATACAGACTGGTTCTAAAGGAGTAATCATTCCAATCGCATCCGTTTCTATGCACGGGAATCCCGGACAAACGAATTATTCCGCAGCAAAGGCAGGTGTAGCTGCCATGACAAAACTTTGGGCAAAAGAATTGAGTCGGTACGGAATTCGAGTCGCAGGAATTGCACCTGGATTCATCGCCACGGAAATGGTAATGAAAGACATGAATCCGGAAGCATTAAAAAAATGGGAAGCTTTGATTCCAATCGGAAGGCTAGGACAGCCTGAAGAAATTGCAAGTACTGCTGCATTTATCGCAGAGAACGAACTTGTAGATGGAGTCGTATTGGAAATTTCCGGCGGAGTAAAAATCTAAGGAATTTCAGAAAAACAGAATATAAATTGTTTCGCTGCAGTTATGCCTGCAGCGAAAATTACAAGCCTCCCAGCTATTCCTTCTTTCCTTAAATTAGGTTTCTCTTTATTCCATTTTTTGAAGGGATTTTAATCAGCCCGATTCCGGTCAATTACTTTTTTACAATTTATCTATCGATTTTTATCAAACGATTTCTGAATCACTATTCCGAACGGCTAGTTAAAAACGTTTTTCGAATTAATATTTTCGTGATGGATGAAGGAAAATACAATTCCATAATATTAGAAAATAACCCTAATTCCATATCAGAATAAACAATAATTCTAATTTGTTTTACCTTATTTATATCATAATTATTTCATAATTTACATGAATATTCTATTGTTAAAAACCCACCTATTCTCGGGAAATTCTTGATTAATTCTAGGTCTGGTCTATTATGGAATCAAAATAAAAGAAGGAAACAAATGGCAGCCCAAAAGTTAGAGATTAAGAAGAACCAACTGGACTCGACCATCCGTGGACTGAAAGCAGTTGCTCACCCCGATAGACTTAAAATCCTGCTCTACCTTTCCAAGAAAGAGCATAGCGTAGGAGAATTAGTAGACGCACTAGGTATCAGCCAGTCAGCGGCATCACAACATCTTAGCAAGATGAAAGAAGCTGGCTACCTTGGAAGCAAAAAGGTTTCTAATCAGGTGTTCTACTCGATTCGGGATCAAAAATTTAAGAGTTTTGCGAAACAGCTTTTACAGATTTTCGTAAAATAATCGGTTTCTAAAATATCAGGCTTTCCTATCAGAAAGAAAGTCTGATATTTCCAATAATGTCTTCCGAACGGCGTTTTGGTGAAAAATCGATTTCGCCTCACTTGCTCTTCGATTTTCCTTCGTTTAATCCTTTCCTAATAGAGCAACGTAGTCCGCAACCGCCTCTTCCAGGCTAGTAAATCCATCCTTGTACCCGGTTTCGCTCAATTTGGTAGTTTCTGCTTTTGTAAAATACTGGTATTTTGGCTGAAGACTTTCCGGCATTTCCACAAATTCTATGTTAGGTGTTCTTCCCATCGCTTTAAATAAGGCTCCGGTCAAAGATAACCAGGTTTCTGCGATTCCTCTTCCTACATTATAAATCCCGTAATGATCCCCAAATAGCAAATGCAGGCATATTTTTGCCGCATCTTTTACATACAAGAAATCCCTTTTTTGTTCTCCGTCCTTATATTCCGGTTTGTAGGATTTGAATAACTTGAGCTTTCCTTCTGCGAGAACCTGTTCGTATCCTTTTAAAACGACGGACCTCATATCACCCTTGTGGGCCTCACCGAAACCGAATATATTGAAAAATTTCACTCCGGTAATCTTGGATAAATATCCCTTTTTATCCGCGTAGAGATCGAACATCTGCTTAGAATAGCCGTACATATTCAGAGGCTTTAGATGCTGGATCGATCCTGTATCGTCATACCCGAATTCTCCGTCTCCATACGTCGCCGCGGAAGATGCGTACAAGAATCTAACCCCCCTTTTGAGGCAATTCTCTGCGAGTATTTTTGTGTATTCGTAATTGTTCTCTATCAGATAGGATGCGTTAGTTTCCGTTGTGGAAGAACAGGCACCCATATGAAGTACATGTGTTGTACCTTTTAGAAATTTTCCTTTTCGGATCCGATTCAGAAAATCCTGTTTTTCTAAATAATCGGAATATTCTAGGCCTCTCAGATTTTTCCACTTTTGAGACGTGCCAAGATGATCTACGATCAGAATATCTTTTATTCCTCGGCTATTGCAGAGTCGCACTAGGTTGCATCCGATCAAGCCCGCTCCGCCGGTGATAACGATTCTTTTTTTAGCCATGATCTCCATTCGTAGGGATAGATTTCAAAAGTCTACCAAATCTATCTTCAACTCTACTGACAACTTTCGGGTCGCTCTCTAAAACCGGGGGATACCAATCCTTCATTCTACAGTCTGCGACCATGACTGGCTGAAAGGATAAATGATTTCGAACAACTTCTGTCTTTCCGTAAATATCGGAGGCAGGCTCAAAGCGAGTAAAGATATGCCAAATAAAATCATGATCCGATTGTACAGCGGCCTCGGCGTCATCGACTAAGAATGCGAAAGTGAATTCTTGAATTGCGGCTTCTTTGAGTAACTCTAGAGCAACTGTGTCACCCGAACGAAACTTCGGCCCTGAAATCACCAAGACCCCCGGGCAATAAATTTTCACTGTTCCGAACCGCTTGGATTTGAGAGCACTCGGAAGTTTTGTAGGAAGGTCTCTGGTCACCGGACCGACTCCGAGGAACACGGCTTTGCTTCCTTCGTTTACCTTCGGTCCAGTATAGTCTAAAGTATCTTGGGAGATATTGGAAAAAATATGCAGATCGGTTCTAGGATTCATTCTTTCTAAAATCGTAATGAATGTTTTTTTAAAGTCTTTTAGCGAGATTTCCTGATCTGTTACTAATAAGACTTTCGTCAGCGAAAGCTGGCCTTCTCCTAGAATGCGGAGAGCTCCCATAAAGGCTTCTTTTTTGTATCTCTCTTTTACGATTGCAGCCGCCAGAGAATGTACTCCGGATTCTTCGTATGCCCATACTCCCCTTACCTGAGGCATCACGATCGGAAACATAGGGGAAAGTAAATCTTGCAGATATTCCGCGATCCAGTGGTCCTCCTGCGGAGGCCTTCCTACGACTGTCGCCGGCCAGATTGCATCCTTTCTGTGAAAGATGCGATCGACTTCAAAAACCGGATAATCGTGCTGTAAGGCATAGTATCCGTAATGGTCTCCAAAAGGACCTTCCGGCTTACGTATCTTAGGCGGTATTCTTCCGATGATCGCGAAATCTGCATCTGCCACGATCGGGTAAGAGGAAATTTTATTTCTCTTAGTCCACCGCAATTTTTCTCCCAATAATAGGGACGCGAGAAGAAACTCGCTAATTTCTTCCGGCAGTGGAGCAACCGCTGCAATTGTTAGAGCGGGAGGACCTCCTACATAGATATGAGCTTGCAGAGACTGATCTTTTTGTTCCGCTTCGTTGTAATGGAATCCGCCTCCTCTATGAATTTGTATATGCATCCCGGCCAATTTAGGCGCGTGAAATTGGATTCTATACATTCCAAGGTTTCCTTTTCCTGTGTTCGGGCTTTCCGTGTACACAAGTGGAAACGTAATAAATCTTCCGGCATCCAAAGGCCAAGACTGGATTGCCGGCAAATCTTCCAAAGAATTCTGCTCCGATTCTAACACCGGAGCTTTTCGTACTTTCTTGAGGCCGATTTTAAACGCAGACCAAGCGAGGGATTTTGCCTCCCAAATCGAGCGAAAAGAAGGAGGCATATTTTCTTTGATCGTCTTCGCAACTGATTGCACAAATTTCTCGGGATCCTGCCCGAATGCGATCCGTATTCTGTTAGAGGAGCCGTACAAATTTGTGGCCACGGAAAAAGAAGATCCTTTTACTTTGCGGAAGAGCAAAGCAGGACCCCTCTTTGCAACGACCCTTCTTTGGATCTCTGCCAATTCCAAAATCGGATCCACTTCCTCCTCGATGACGAAAAGTTCTTTGCGAAGCGATAGTTCTTTCAAAAAATCTGAAGTAGATCTTAGGCTCACTTTTTTTTCCTTTGGTAGTTCAGTCCAAAGAGCGAATCTCCGACCGAGCCAATTTCTTTGAGAATCTTTCTAGATATGGAAGAAGGAAACTCTGTTTCCAAGTGATTCCAGTCACACCATTTTACATCGATTTGTAGCTCTTCTAGATTTCCACTCAATGCATGTTCCTCTTTTTGGTTCAGAACCATTTCCGAAAGATATCCGGTAATTTTGTGATGCGTGATTGTGTGAGAAAACTGTATCTGCAAATCTCGCGCTGATTCGCTTTTTACTAAAATCGGATCCAGGTTGTAGGGACTCTCTCCCTCCCAATGATACGGCAAAGAATAGATCGTTTTAAAAAATCTGCGTTTTGGAGTTCGCAGGAGTAGAATTCCACTCGGACCGCGAACCAATAGAAAACGAATTCCCAATCTCACTTCCTGATTTTTTTTGCGAACTTCCAAAAGATCGTTTTGCTTTCCCTCTCTAAAGGCAAGACAATCTGCCTGGAGAGGACAGTTAGAACAGATAGGCACGGGAAGACAGATCCTCGCTCCTAATTCCATTACAGCTTCGTTATGATCTCCCGGAAAGTTTTGGTCCAGAAAACGATCCGCAATTTTTTGTAAGATAGAATCCGAATTTATAGAAGCGACCTTTGCAGGAGCTACTTCTCCAGATTTTTTTCCGGAGTTCTGGTCAAACAGCGCAAGTCTAGAAAGTACGCGCTTTGCGTTTCCATCCAATACAGCAAAGGGAAGTTGATAAGAAATAGATAATATTGCCCTCGCGGTGTAAGGTCCTACACCTGGTACAGATAGAGCCTCTTCCAAAGTCTTAGGAAATACACCATCGTATTCCTCCTGAATTTTCTTTACACCTTTGTGTAAGTTTTTCGCTCTAGAATAATAGCCGAGCCCTTTCCAGTACCGAAGGACCTCCTCTTCGTCGGAAGAGGCAAGTTCTCCCATATTCGGGAATCGTTCCATAAATCTTTCGTACAAGGGAAGCATTGCATTGACCCTTGTTTGCTGCAGCATGATTTCGCTCACCCAAGTGGAGTACGGAGTTCGATTCTTTCGAAAAGGCAGATCCCTTTTTTCCTTATAAAACCAATCTCTGAGCCTTTGCTTTGTGGTTTGGCCGAGCGCCTCTTGGTTATAAAAGTCTAAGGTGGAATCCTTGGATTTCTTAGGCATGGTCCATTCCTATTCAGAAGCAGGGTGACAAGACGAAAAGTAGTTTTTTGTTTATAAATTCTCAATATTCCTTCGGTACTTTTTGAATCCGATTCGTAAAACCGCTGAATCCGAAAAAAAGGAAGTAAACTCGTCTTCCGTAAGCCGAAGCAATTTTTCCGGCTCTTCTATAAAATGTGCTTTTGGTTTGAATTCCGGAATAGCGGTCCGTACTTTTCTACTCTTCGCTTTCACACGATTCCAAGGACATACCTCTTGGCAAATATCGCAACCGTACAACCAACCGTGCAGACTTGTTGCCTCTTCCGATTTGTCTTCAATGTTTCGGTAAGAAATGCACTTTCTCGCATCGATTCGATACGGCTCCAAAGCAGAAGTAGGACAAGCGCGTATGCAAAGATCGCAAGTGCCGCACCGATCCTTCGCTACTGTAGATTCAATCCGCAAAGGAAGATCCGTAAAAATCGTACTTAGAAAAAAGAAAGATCCAAAATCCTCGTGAATGAGATTCGTGTTTTTTCCAATCCATCCGATTCCGGCTTCTCTAGCCAAAACTTTTTCCGGAACCGGCAAAGAATCTACTCCGTGTCGAAATTGATTCTCCGGAAATCGGGTTCGAAGTACTTCCAGCAAGGACTTGGTTCTTTTCCTCAAAACTGAATGATAGTCCTCTCCCATCGCGTATCTGGAAAATCGAAACTTAGATCGATCCAATTTTGCTTCCGAATCCTCGTCATAATAAACTGCACCTAGCACCAAAACAGACTCGGGAGAAAATCCCAGACCTTCCAGCTCCAGTCTCAGATTCATATTTTTCGGATACCAATTCATTGTTCCGAATCTTCCTTCTTGGACCCATTGTAAGATATTTTTCTTATCGGAATTAGGAACGAGTGCCTTCGCGGCTCCGACCAATTGGAAGCCGTTTTGAAATGCGATCTTTTCTAGATCTGGGAGAAGTTCTTTACTTTCCAATACCATAAGCTGAAACTTTAACTATGAAAGAAGACGATTCGGCAGAATACCAAGATTCTTTGCCGATACTTGCCGGTAAAATTCCGCTAGACGATTTGTTAAGGGCAACCAAAGAAGCCGGGATTGTAGCGGCCCAGAAAAATTCTTCTCCTCTCAATCGATGTATTTTAGCAGGAATTTTGGGAGCTCTCCACGGTTTTTCGGAGAGAGAACTTTCTCCCTTTTTACCTACACATATTTCTCTTTTTCCAGAAATCAAAGAGGAACTCACCAAGGCCATCACCGAAAACCCACCTAATCCAGAAGAAATCCAAATCTGGCTAAAAGAATGCTTCGAATACGGAATTAAAAAAGTATACCACTTAGAATGGAAACTTTATTCTTCCCAAGAACTCTACTGAACTGACCTAAACCGCAAAGAAGATAATCGAAGAAAACGCAATCAACACGACTGCTTCCAGTAAACCAGCACCGAAGTTTTGGTCGTTATGAATTTCTTGCTTCAAAGTAGACCCGGGCAAAATCACCCAATCTGCAAAATAGTGCAATACTGGGACAACTATGAATGCGATCACTAGATCCATCAGTAGCAAAATACTCGTCTGAGAAAACGAAGTAAATTCCTTAAATAAAGCGCGAGTCAGTAGAATCCCGATCGCAATCAAGGCACCCGCAAAGGCGGTTCCAGCTGCCAAGTTTTGTTTTCCTTCCAATTCTTCTTTTAGATTATAAGGAATCCATAATTTATAATAAAAAGAAAACAGCACGATCGCGACTTGACCGATTGCAAAAAATAAAACGGACAAAATCATTCCTTCCAAAGTTCGTTCTACCAAGGGAGGAAGCCCCAAGCCGATTCCATTCGGAAATACTTTGGAACTAATATTACCGTTCAATGCCGCTGCGATAAAAAAGGAACTAGCAATCGTTCCCCCAAAGAGTACGGTTCCGACCGCAAGATTCTTTTTTTCATAGATCTCTTCTTCTGCATCGATGCGAATTAGGATCAGTCCGTCGTTGATTTTTTGGGAAAGAAGAAGAAGTAGAACACCTAACAAAGAATAAGCGCCGACTTGGATTAGATCACCTTTCAAGTCGTTGACGCTTCCGGGATCACTCACAACCGTGATAAAAATAATAATAATCCCAAGATAAAATCCGGAAAGACTCAGTGCGAGCGCGCTGTTATCCGAACGAACTAGCTCTTCGTCCAGTTTTTTGGGCTCTAACCAGTCTTTGAATTTTTTGCCGAGATAAAAGACGAAGAACCCGAGTGCAAAGAAAGCTAAGTCCTTTCCTAACAAAGAAAGATATTTCCAGACAAAATCCATGTGCTCCAGAATACTACGGAGCAGTCAAAATTTCATAGCCTTTTTCGGTGACCAACACAGTATGCTCGAACTGAGCGGACCATTTCCCGTCTTTGGTGGTTACGGTCCAACCATCCTTCTTCGAGAAAATCACTTCCCAAGTGCCCAGATTTACCATGGGCTCTACCGTGAAAGTCATCCCTGGCTCTAGTTTCGCCAATTTCCGGCTGGTTCGAAAATGCGGCACTTGAGGCTCTTCATGGAAACCTCTTCCGATTCCGTGGCCCATTAGATCTCGTACAATGCCGTAACCTTTGGGAGTCAGGTAATCATCGATCGCATTTGCAATATCGCTAATTCGATTTCCGGGTTTGACCTGTTCGATCCCGACCCACATTGCTTTCTCTGTATCTTCTACCAGAGTCTGCACTTCTGGGCTTGTCTTTCCTCCGACAATAAAAGTCCGCGAAGAATCTCCATGGTACCCATCCACAATCGGAGTGACATCCACGTTGATAATATCACCCTCTTTCAGTATGTCTATGGCCTTGGGAATTCCATGGCAGACCACATTATTTATGGAGGTACAGACGGACTTGGGAAAACCTTTGTATCCCAAGGGAGCAGACTTAGCTCCATTTTTTCTCGTGAACTCTTCGCAAAGATCGTTAAGTTCTAAAGTATTCACTCCGGGTTTGATATACCCGGATATGTACTCCAAGAGTCTGGCGGCCAGCTTTCCTGCCGCCCTCATTTTATCGATTTCGCTCTTGTTTTTGATATAAATCAAAAAACTTAGAAGTCGGTTGGGCGAACCGTAGTCCGTTTGTTGGACTCAGTGCGCTTTAACGCATCATCGATTAATGCGTACAACTTTTCATTCAAACCATCGACTGCATCCCCAGAAGTCATGAACCCTTTGGATTTGATATAGGCTTTCACCTTACTTGCGACGATGAGGGTATCCTTTTCAGCGTTTTGAGCCATGGAACTCTTCCTCTTAACTGTAGTTTTTTTCTTTTGTACCATATCCAATTTTTGCCGGGGAGCTCTTTCTCCTTTTCTGTAAGTTCTTATAGAAGGTACTCAGTACTTAGAAAGATACCATTCCAGAATACCCTCAAAAAAGGAATCATTTTCAGAAGAGCTCAATGGATTTTCAGTATATCCTTTTTTCTTTCGGCAACCTCCATTCCATTTTCCCAATGCATGATACGAAGTTGAAACGAGACATATTTGCGTCGAATGGAAAGGTCAAGAAAAAAATCATCCCTTTTTCGCTGCCTCGCTTTGTAGTATTGTCTGAACTAAAGAAGTTTCCAAGCCTAACTTCTCTGCGATCGTTTCTGCCGACCAATGAAAGTTATGATACAAATTTACTACGGTAGCCTTCTTTCTTTGGACCAACGGATTGCTCTCTGAGTTTCGACTTCCTTTTTTATTTGTCTGACTCATTGAGCTGGTAGACTGAACTACATCCAGAAAAGACGATAACTTTTCGAACGTATCCTCCGCCTCGGTCAACAAACTTTCCAGTTCGTCCTTGATTGTGGTCGCACCGTCTTTCAGGTCATCAACTCTTTGCTGTAGAGTTGAAATCTGTTTATGACGCTCGGATAATTCGAGCATCAGGTCTTCTATTTTATCAAACTTTGCTTCAACGGATAAGATTTCTTCTTTTCTACCGGCGAGATTCTCCAGACGTTCATCCGTTTTTCGTAATGTATCTGAAATTTCCCTTTCTCTCGCTTCGATGACTGCGATTTCCTTTTCGATATCTCGTACTCTCTGGGATACTCTTCCGGAATTTTCTTTTTGGTCGCTCGCATCGTCGGCAAGACTGCGGATTTCTTCTCTTACTTCATCCAAGTGACCGAGTCTGTTTTCCAGATCTAGGAACCGAGCCTCCATTTCAAATGCTCGTTCACCGGCTTGCTCCAACTTTTGGTAGGCGTCTTCCCAGCGCTCAGACTCTTCCATGATCTTAGAGAATTGTTCCTGGAGGGCACTGGCTTTCTCTTCTACCGATAAAATTTCTGCAGAATTCTCTTCTGCTTTCTGTAATTTGTATTCTAGTTCCGATTGAACTTGTTTCAATTGGACTAGTCTGGATTCCAGCTCGTTCGTGCTTAGCTCGTATCCGCCTGCCGCCTGTAGTGAAATTCTCAGTTCATTCTGGAATTCCTCAGCTTGGCGCAACAAGTCCCTTACGTCGGCGAATAAACTGGACTGAGATGCAAGCAGGGAAACCTTCTCGGAAAGGTCATCGACGTATTCCTTCAGATGATCCGACTCCTTTTCCAATTCTTGCATCAGATCCGATTTGGCTTCTCTTATCTCGAGCAAGTCCTCTTTCAAATCTTTTTGTAGATTTCTGTGCTCTTCTTGCGCGATCCTAAACTCTTCTTTGCCGTTACGAAGGATTTCCTCAGAAGAGGCTTCTATTTCGTTTAATAAAATGCGCACCTGGTACTGGAACCCTTTCATTTGGTCGTCGCTTTCTTTTTTCGCGTCTTTGAGCGAATCTTCCAGATTCCGTTTTACTTCCTGCAGGTGTTTTGCGATCCGATCTTCGAGTTGGCTCAGGTGAATTTGTCCCTTGTCCACTAATGCAGAAAGCTGTTTGCTTATTTTGGAATCGATAGTTCCGTTTAAGCGACTGATCTTCTCTTCTTGTCTTTCGAAGAATTCTTGTCCGGATTCCCGCAATCTTTCGAGTACTCCAGACGCTTCCTCTGCAGAACGGCTTAGATTTTGCTCGGTCTGGTTCCGGATTTTTTCTGCCTGAGTTTCTAAAAGTTTTTCATTTTTTCTTAATAGAGAATCCAGCCTTTCGCCGATCTCCATGTATTCATTTTTCAGAGATGAAGAAATACTTTGGCCTTCTTGTTTGAGTTCACCGATCGATTCCAGTATTTCTTCTTGTACATCGTCTCCCTCGCGCTTGATATCCTTGATCTTTTCAAAGATCTCTTCTTTGGCCTGGTCTCCCTCTCTCTTGATCTCTTTGATTCGTTCAGAAAGCTCGTCCCTGATCAAATCCCCTTCCCGTTTGACATCCTTGATTCTTTCGGAAAGTTCTCCCTGGACTTGATCCCCTTCTCTCTTGATACCTTTGATTCTTTCAGAAATTTCTTCTTTGACTTGGTCTCCCTCAAGCTTGATCTCTTTGATCCGTCCAGAAATTTCTTCTTTGACTTGATCCCCCTCGAGTTTGATCTCTTTGATCCGTCCGGAAATTTCTTCTTTGACTTGGTCTCCCTCGAACTTGATCTCTTTGATTCTGCCTCGGAGTTCTTCCTTGGCATCATCGCCTTCTTTTCTAAAATCGGTTTTGTATTTAGAGACGAAATCTTCTATCTTATCTTTTTGGATTGTGTATTCTTTGCCGAATTGTTCTAGGACTTCGGTCCCTTTAAAATGAATTTGTCCTAGTCTTTCTTCCAAGCCCAAGATGGCTTCTTTGGTTTGGTTTTTAAGAGTTACGAATTCTTCTTCCCAAGAGCGTCCGAAATGCTCCAAACGTTGGTCCATCTTACGGAATTCGGTGTCGATAGCGCTCTCGATCTGGTCTACTTTCTGTTCCGCATCGGAAAGGATATCTCCAGCGCTTTCCTCTAATGCGGAGCGGATATCCTTCACGTAGGAATCCATCTCTTTCATTCTGTTTGAAACCTGACCGTCGAAATTGCGTATATTTTCTCGGATCAGCTCCCATTCCTTTTTGAAACTGTCCGAACTTTCGGAATGCGCCAAATGTAGCTCTTTTTGCAGAGACTCGGAGATCTCTTCGATTTTACTTCTGGCTTTTTTCTCTTCGTCCGAGCGAGCAGTTTCCAGAGAAGCGTGGAACTCCTTCAGTCCGATTAGGATTTCTTTCTTCAGGTCATCCGCTTCGGTTCTGAGTGAAGAACTGATCCGATTGAATTCTTCTTCGAAAGAATCGATTTGGCGCATGAGCTCCGATTTGCGGGCATCCGCTTGCTTTAACAGTTTGTTTTCTGCTTCCAGATATTTTTCCTGGAATACATTGATCGAATCGTTGATCGACTCAGCCTGTCTTCTTGTTTCGTTTAAGATTTCGTCTCTCCGAGTCAGAGTCTCGAGACTCATGCCTTCGATTTCTCTCCGAATCGAATCGATCTCTAACTTGACTCCATTTAGGAATGCTTCTTTGGAGTGAATGACTTGCTCCAAAATTTGTTCATATTTTTGTTTCAGAATTCCTTCGGATCTCACAAAGGATTCTTCTAATTTACGATCTGCGCTCTCCGCCTTTTCTTCGACTCGTACATCCAAGCGATCCAGTTTATCGTTGATGGATACAAATGCGGTTTGGATTCTTTCGGTTCTAGCCTCGAGGTCCTGTTCCCTCGCTTGGATAGATTCCAACAGAGAATTTACTTCTTCTCGCGCAAGATCTACCTTTCCGACCGTGTCATGCATGATAGACTTGGAGTGGGCTTCCAATTTTTGACGATAAGCCTCGCCCAAAGAATCCAGACCCTCTTCTACTCGATCTGCTTTGGTTTCGAGCAAGCCTTCCAACTCTACGATTTTAGCTGCTAAAGATTGCAGAATATCGTCCGAACGAAGATTCAATTTTTCCTGAAACGCTTCCAGAATTGCTTCGGCTTCAGATCTCAGCTCTTGGATTCGAATCCCTACCGATTGCAAATCTCTCTTTCCTAGTTCTAGGCGACTATAGCCCTCTTGAATGGACTCGGATTCTTGTCGGATCTCCGTAGAAAGCTTGACCACTTCCTTTAAGTCTTGGGCGACCCCGTTTAGGAATTCACGGTTGGAACGAATTGTATCTAATAAATGGCGAGATTCATCGTTTAGAGTGCGAACTTCTTCGGCGAGTTTTCTAGTTTGTTTTAAGGTGATCTCAAGTTCGATTCCAGAATCCTTGACAGTTTGCACCTTCTCTAACGCAATTTCTTGCAATTCTTCCTGAAGTTTTCCAGTGTATCTCTTGATTTGGCTGAGCTTATAGTTAGATTTATCCATTCTACGGAGTAAAATGGTAACACCGACGCTCGCTAGGAAAGGGAAAAGAAGTTCTAGGCCCATAGTTTAGAGACCTTTAGCAAAGGCTCGAAAAAAGTCCTGTTTTAGAATTATGTCGCATCAAAAGGATAGGAATATTCAGAGACCTAAGAAAAGATCAAGAATTATTTCTCCAATCGTCAAAAAAAGGCCGTATACGGCTTTTCCGGGCATTTATGACCTAGTTATGATTGGCGCAAGGTACTCTCTTTGGGCCCAAGTTGCCCTCGAGGCCTACCAAATGGCAGGGAAATTGGGATTTCCGCCTAGAATTTTAGACCTTGGGTGCGGTACTTGCAGACTTTGGAAGGAACTACCTCCAGAATCAGAACTCTGGGGAATCGATTTTTCTCCGGAGATGCTGGAAGTAGCTGCTCAAAACGGAATCCGCGGAAATCGAATTTGTGCAGACTTGCTAAATTTACCAAAATTTTCAGAACCTTTCGATCTCGTAATTTGCACCCACGATACTCTCAACTATATACTCTCCCCCACTGAACTGCAGGGAGTGCTGAGTTCCGTAGCAAAGCTGCTCTCTCCGGACGGAGTTTTCTTTTTTGATGCTAGTACTGCAAGAAATTTCAAAAGTAATTTTGAAGGCAGGACCATGGAAGAGAAACACGGGAAGACTCGACTGATATGGGAGAATGAAGGCACCGAAGACTCTTCGATTTTAAAAACTACTCTTCTCTTTGAAAACGGAAAGGAAACCTTTGAAGAAGTTCATCTGCATAGAGCGTACGATATACATACTTGGAAACAATTAATCCGGGATTCTGGACTGGAACTCATGGCTGCGGGATCAGATTACGAATCTTGGGAGGTTTCTCCCGAAGCAGATTATTTTGTATTTGTTTGCAAAAGAGCTTAAATCTCCCCTTAGAATTGCTTGTTAGGAAACCCTGTTTTTTCGAGTCTGTACCTGTATAACAACGTAAATTATGGCTAAATTGATCATCCAAGGAAAACAAGGACTGGTCCGGTTCGACAATCAGATCCTGGACGGATACGAAAAAGTATTCGATGAAATTTCAGAACGCGCCTCTAAGGCTCAGTTCCAAGTTGTCGTATTAGACTTATCGCCTACAAAAAAAATTACATCCAGCGGGGTCGCCAAATTACTGACGATGAAAAACCTGATGGATCATTTCGGAATTAAGCTGGAAATCGTAAACCTACAAGCTGGTCTTTTGGACGTTCTGAAAAAGTTCAAAGTAGACGCAATGTTGAAAATCCGCGCTTAGAAAAACGGTTGCGGTACGAGTCCCTCTGCGTTCCCGTACCATTTAATGGATTCGATTGTTGCGGATCAGCTCTCCCATTCCTTTCCTGGGCGTATCGCGATTTCAGATATTAGTTTCCGCATTTCAAAAGGTAAAATCACCGGATTATTAGGTCCGAATGGCGCTGGAAAAACCACGACCATGAGGATCCTAAGTGGATGCCTGATACCTCAGGAAGGAAACGTTTTTTACGAATCATCCAGAATCGATCTGCACAGAACTGAAATTCAATCTAAGTTAGGGTATCTTCCGGAGTCAGCTCCTCTCTATGAAGATCTTACGGTTTCTGAATTTCTAGATTTTCTGGCAAGAGTTAGAAGCGTTTCTTCCGAGATCATTTCCAAGAGAGTCAGAGAAGTATTAGAACTTTGTGAACTTCTGGAAGTCTTTCGGGTTCCGATCAAATTTTTGTCCAAGGGATTCAAGCAAAGAGTCGCGTTAGCCGGCACCTTGGTTCATGACCCGGAAGTGTTGATCTTGGATGAGCCTAGCTCTGGACTCGACCCACATCAAATCTCCTCCATTCGATCTTTGATCCGAAACTTAGGCAAAGAAAAGATACTCCTTCTTTCTACACATATCCTGCAAGAAGTAGAAGAACTTTGCGATCAAGTGATAATTTTACACAAGGGTCGGATCGTAGCAGACTTGAAAGTGCAGGATTTGCGCCGACAACAACCCATCACTTTGGTGGCCGATACAGATCTAAAAACCGTACAGGAAAGTTTATCTGATCTGAATTGCCTCGTAGAAGAAGTGGGATTCGGTTCTGAAAAGGAGTTTCGGATTCTCTCAGAGAATTTGTCTCCCGAATCCATCTTCGAAAAAATCCGATCCGCTAAATTTGCGGTCAAAGAATTTCGTAGAGAAAAGAAATCCCTGGAGTCACTCTTCAAGGAGCTAACCGCGTGAAAAACTCAGGCAAAAGCCTAGTACTTCCGAATTGGAAAATCGTGGTTTCCATTTTTCTCAAAGAATGGAGCAAATATGTGAACACTCCACTCGGCTATTTGTTCGCGGCCGTTTTTTTACTTTTATCCTCTTTCCTATTCTTTTTCGGTTTGGGTGAGGATTCGTTTTGGGATAGAAATATCGCAAGCGTGGAGCAGTACTTTTATTGGATCCCGGTGCTCTATGTCGTGTTCCTCCCCTCTCTTACTATGGGACTTTGGTCCGAAGAGGAAAAATCCGGAACCTCCGAACTACTATTATCGCTTCCATTACAAGAACTTGAAATAGTTTTGGGCAAATTCTTTGCCGCCTGGTCCTTTCTCGCTTGTGTTTTGGCTGCCAGTTTGCCGATTCCTTTTTTTGTTTGGGCCTTGGGAGATTTAGACTTAGGAGTCACTTTCTCCGGATACCTGGGTTGCATCTTACTCGGAGGGAGCTATATCGCGTTAGGAGGAGCGATCTCTGCGATGACCAGAGAACAAATTAGTGCGTATGTCTTCACACTGATTGCTGTGCTTTTCTTTTTTCTTTTAGGATTTCAGCCAATTCTTAGATTTTTCTCTGGAGAGTTAGCTGCGGTTCTTTCCTTTTTTTCACTCTCAAGGCATTTCGAAACATTTCGTCTGGGAATTTTGGATGCAAAGGAAGTTTTTTTCTTTCTGAGTTTCTGCTTAATGCTCTTGAAATATAACGCATTTCTAATCGAGAAGAAGCGAAGATGAAGGAACTCCTACATCCTTTACTTATCGTTTCGCAAAAAAAATGGTTTTTTGCACTAAACTGGTTTTTATCCTTTTTGCTCTTAAACGGCATTTTCTACCATACTTCCTGCAGAAAAGATCTGAGTCGCTCCGGTAGATTCGAACTCACCAAAAGCACCGTGCTAAACCTAGAAAGATTGGATTCGATCTTATTTATTGATGCGTTCTACTCTTCCGAAATCCCGGGAGAGTACAAGTCCAGGCTGGATCTCACCAAAGAAGTCTTGCGCGAAATCGCGGCAGTAGGAGGTCGAAAAGTAAAATTGCGCCTTTTTGATCCGAGTTCTTCTGAGGAGGACGCAAGGCAAGCACAAGAATCCGGAGTAGAGCCGCAAATATTAGAGAAATCTGATAGAGAATCCGCTTCGGTCAAGCGTGCTTACTTAGGCATAAAGCTAACCTTGGGCGCGAAGAGTCAAACGATTCCGGTCGCTTTTTTTGCGGAACAAATCGAAGTGCAAATCTTATCCAGTTTAAGAAACCTAACAAGACCTAATTTGAATTCTGAAATCGCAATTCTTCACACAGAAGGAAGTCTCAGTACGAAAAGGACTGGGAACTATTCCGACAAGGACAGCGTCGGAGTTTTTGTAAACGAGATATTGAGAAGAGAATTTGGAGAAATTAACGAATTTGATCCGAATCAGTCAGAAATCCCGGAGTCTACCAAGGTTTTACTCTGGTTCGGTTCTGGTAATCTTCAAGATAATGCTCGTTATGCGATCGATCAATTTTTGCTTCGGGGCGGAAGTCTAATTGTTCTGGCAAAGACCATGGACTTTAGACTCGGCGGAAATACTCCTGGTACCGGAATGCTGCTAGATAGCATGACGACTTCTGGAGTTGCTCAGGAAGAAACACACGCGGTTGAATTAAATTCCTTTTTATTGCGCTACGGGATCCAGGTTCATTCCGACATGATTTTCGATTTGGAAAATTCTCTTCCGATCGGCTCTCTT
Source organism: Leptospira perolatii (assembly GCF_002811875.1). GTDB lineage: Bacteria > Spirochaetota > Leptospiria > Leptospirales > Leptospiraceae > Leptospira_B > Leptospira_B perolatii. The sequence goes on along the minus strand of NZ_NPDZ01000005.1, from coordinate 176,079 downwards.
GTGGAAATAGAACCCGGAGTGATTGGAAGATATCCATATGCGCCTTGGATAGTTGCAAGCCAAAAGACTGAGACTCTGAGCCTTACTTCCGTTTATACACAATCTCAGGAAAGTCTACTCTTGCCCTGGAGCTCTTCTATCGAACTTATTCCCGAAAAACAGAAATACGCGAAAGTGGAACCGATTCTATTCAGTTCCAAGGAGGCAGAAAGTAGAGCAAACTACGTTATGTTAGGCGAACGGCAGCTTCTACAGTCCCAGTTTCACCCGAGCGGCTTTCCGTATATTTTAGGAGCTTCCTCCGAGGGAATATTCACTTCTACATTTGAAAAACAGAATATACCTAAGGGTTTCTCTGAGAAATATCATTTATCTAAAACTCCTGATGATAGAATCAGCAGAATACTTGTGTTTGGTACTCCTTATTTAGTCTCCGACTTGCTCGCGTTCACCGAAACTCAAGAGATCTACCGAGAGACCAATTTGCCGTTTCTATTAAATTGCATTGATATACTAAAGGGGGATAAGGATCTACTGAGCGCAAGGGCCAAGCAATCCGGCGTTTTGAAAATGCAACCGGTTTCGAAAAGCGTCATGCTTCTGACCAATTTTGGGTTGGTCCTAGGAATTCCTGGTCTTGTATGTATTTATGCTTTTCTTCGGATCCGAAAAAGGAATCTCCAGGGAAAAATCCAGTGAATCTGATTTCTTTGTTTGAAAGCCGTTTCGCAATTGCTGTCTTAAAAAGTCTTGGCAGTCTAAAAACATCGATTCTCGGATACAAAGGAATCTATTTTGCAGTTCTGAATTTTTTTCTGTTTAGTATCTGGTTGTTTGTCTCAGATCCAGCGGATTGGTTTAAGGATTCTTACTCCAATTCGAAACCGATATTTTCTTTGGAAGAACTGGAAATCGGAAAAATCGTATTAGGAAGAAAAGATCATGAAATTACGATTTCGAAAACCGATCTGGATTGGTTTGTAGAAACTGCAAAAATCGGAGCCGGGCCAGGTGACACGGAGAAAATTTCCTCTTTCATTCATTCTCTTCTTTCCCTCCGAAAATTTACCAGACTGAATAATCCTTCAGAGAAAAAAATAGAACATCCTGAATTCGGATTAGTAGGGGAAGAACCTTCGATAGAAATATTTGCAAAAGACGGTTCCTCCTTCGGAAAAATTAGTGTAGGAAGTACAACCGACGGAGACCGGGAGACTTATATTCTGGAACATCCCACCGACACAGTTTGGCTCGTAGAAGAGAATCTGAGACCTGTCTCGGGAAGATTCGCAGAAGATTACTTTTATTCTAGAAAGCTTTTCGGAGAAGATCTTTCAGTGGAAGAACTCATACATCTGGAATTCTTTATGCAAACAGCAATTCCTTTTCAACTGATTCGGGAAACAGAGGGTTGGGTCCTACAAGAAAAGGACCAGAAGCATAGAGCTTCCGAGCAAGAAATCAATTTATACCTTCGAAAGCTTTTAGGATTAAAGGCAGATGCCTTCCTTTTCCCTTCCGAGGAAAAGGTCTTTCCGATTTCTAAATCAAAATTCTTCCGATTCCAAATTCGATTCCGCTTTTCTTCCATAGAGCTGTTTCCAATCGGAGTTACCAAAGATGCTAGTTGGGTTTTTGAGAAGCCGGGGCTTAGCTACAAATTCGTGGTCGATCCCTGGAATTTGGAAGAGATTTTACATCAGAATCCTAAAGAGTTTTTAGGGGGCGAAAATCTACCCCCTAAAAACTTTTAAGCCCTTCCAGACGTTCGGGTTGTTTCTTGTTCCAGGAATCACTGCTTGACACGCAAGCAGTGAACAGGTTTGCTTCCTAAAAAGCTTCGGATGAAGGAACTGCAATGGCGCTGATAGAAGAAATAGACAAACAAGGGAATTTTCTATTCCGTTGGAGGTCCTACATTCCGGGATTCATCCTATTACTTTGCATCCATTCTCTTCTAGGATATTCTTATTTAGAAAATTCCTATGAAATGAACTTATACTATGCCGCCGGATGTTTTGCAGTAAGCTTCTTAGGCTTAGCGGTCAGATGTTTCGTTATCGGATACGCTCCAGCAAGAACCTCCGGTAGAAACACCAAGGAGCAAATCGCAGACGTGATTAATATGGAGGGAATCTACTCCTTAGTCCGTCACCCATTGTATTTGGGAAACTTCTTGATGTATTTGGGGCCGGTGCTCTATTTTAGGGATATCCTACTCGTAATCATATTTACTCTCTTCTTCGCGATCTATTACGAAAGGATCATGTTTGCGGAAGAAAAATTTTTGCGTGATAAGTTTGGAAGAGATTATTTGGACTGGGCGGACAAGATTCCCGCTTTTATCCCTAAATTTAGCGGTTACGTAAGACCTAAGCTAACTTTCTCTTTTCGTAATATATTAAAAAGAGAATATCCAAGCCTTTTCGGAATTATCGTTATTTTCGTTTTATTCGACTTCGGTGCCACGTTTTTGAATGAGCCAGTTTCTTTGAGCACACCTTGGGAGGCAATTACCCAGGCTCAAATTTGGGTCTTTGGAATCGGTGCCGGGTTTTATTTAGTCATTCGATTGGTGGTAAAGACTACCAAGTGGCTCCAGGTGGAAGGCAGATAAGCTTTCTAATCCGCTTGTGCGTGTGATGGGGGCGGAATTTTCCCCGCCCTTCTTTTGGGTGGGGGGCCGGTGGTGGGAAACCGCGCAGAGCCCTCCTTATCACGGACTTCTCATTTTCGCAAGTGCATTTTATTTCTATGCAGGTTGTAGGAGCTCCTACAACTTCAGAAGGCTTAGGACCTCTCTGTACGTCTAAGCTCTGACTATCCTTTTGCCTGCTCTAAGTATTCCTTAAATCTTTCCGGCTCGGAAGTCACAAAAACTGGAACTGGAAATTCCCTTTTGATCGGAAGCAGCGCAAATCCTTGGTCGTAGAAGATCACTTTTTCGATTTCACTCAGGTTGTATCTGAATTCAGAATTCATCGCTTTAAAGGAAAACCCACCAGGTATTTCTCGGATGATTCCCCTTCCCATTCTCCGAAATCCCTTCAAAGAATCCTGACTGATTTTATTTTGCAGTTCTCTATATGGCAACTTTCCGGAAAGATCCAAAAACAGGATCCCTTCCATCCGCCAAGTTTCTATGGTCTCTTCAAAATCCTCGAAAGTTTCGTTCTGGAATGATTCCTCTTTTCTGGTAGGTCTCTCTACAGTCTCGGTCCTAGGTGGGAAAGAATCAAAAGCTGGGGGGCTCATTTCCGGAATTTCCTGTTCGGATACGCGATTCTGGAATCCGGGACGAATCCTGCGCTCCTCGGCAAATCTTTCCTCCAAATGAGAATACTCCTCCGAACGCGGAATCCGTTTGTGGGAGATGTACTCTGTCACCGGAACCCTCTCTCTGGGTCTTTGGGAGTAAGATTCATTCTGACGAAAAACTGTGCTTGGGCTGCTCTTCTTCCCAGGATTTTGCTGGAAGGAAACGTAAATGAAGCATAAAATTCCGACCAAAATAAGTGCGATTGCGATATAGAGCATCATTATATGTATCTATCAACCTGCCAGCTTTCTGAAGCGTTTTTCATCGGTTTTTCTCCTTTACAGATTCCCTTGGCCGTCCACGCTTCCCTTCGAACGGACAATTATGGCAAATACTGAAGGAACTTCACTCAAAGATATATTTTTTAAGCTAGGATCTGCAATTTTCCTCGGAATCCTGGTACTCATGCTGATCTTTACTCTACTTCGCTCCGATTTAGAACAGGCCGGAATGGATATGATCACCGGAAAATCTGCGATTAGCGCAGGTTCGATCGCGGGAGAATCCGTAGGAATGGATTCATTCAACGCAGCAAAAAGATACTGCTTCCAAGCATACCAGGGAGCCATTCCAGATAACCAACTGGGTGACTGCGCATTTATGGTTTTAAAGGGACTTTATGTTTCTAACCAAATCGCTAAAACGGTAGGCTATACTGTTTCTGAGGAAACGATACGCCAATCACTTTGGGAAGAAGCCCAAAGAAGAGTCAAACTTTCTTATCGGGGAGCAGGATATTCCGACGAGGAAATGGAAAAACCAGACCAAATCTATCGTCAATTTCTACAGGAAGCTCCAATACGATTCAGAGTGGAAGCAGCAGTGCAAGGTAGCCTACAACCTATTCTATTAAAATCGGAACTGAAAAAAACGGATTCTGAACTCGCAGAACAGTCCTCTGCGTCGGAATCTACGATTGATCTCAACGCAATCGTTTATACCGAGGACGACTTAATTAGAATTTCCAAAAATGAGATCGAGCCTACAGAAGCTCAGCTCAAAGAACTTTACGAAAAGGAAAAGCAAGATCCGAGTGTTGCGTTGAAACAGCCGGATGGACACATTCCTAGTTTTGAGGAAAGAAAATCGATTCTAAGAGGAAAATTTCTAATAGAAGCCCGCAAAAACGCATTAGAATCTTTGAAAGGAAAAATTAAGCTTCTACAAAACGAACCTGATGGACTTTCCAAACTGAGTGCGATGCTCGGAAGTTCCAGCATTTCTGTTCGTTCCAAAAAACTGCAGGATTTAAAGGAACTCAACTCGTCTAAAGGAAAATTCAATCTTTCTTCGGACAAACGCTTCTTCCAAGATCTCGCCTCTCAGCCCTTTGGCCAAAAAAGGAGCAGCGGTCCTTATAGAGACGGAGACAAATACGCGATCGCAGAATTTCTTGCATTTCACCCAGGACAGGCAAAGCCGAATCTTTCTAAACAATTGATTCGAGATTCTGCAGTCCAGGTGAACGGATTTCTTTCAGAAATTCCTTTAGCGCTTTCAGAAGAAATTACTGTAGAAAGGAAAGTTAGGACCGCGCCGGAGGAATAATGCAGATCCGAGCCGAATTAGTGAACCCATTCTTGGAAGCCGCCACCATCGTCTTCCGAGACGTTTTGCAAACCGAGCTAATTCGGGGCAAAATCGGAATCAAGGAAACTCCGGAAACCACTCTAGAACTCGCGATTATTATCGGGGTTCTAGGGACTTTTAACGGAGAAGTTGTCTACGGTTTAAACTACGACGCGGCTTATAAGATCGCTAAAAAACTGGTTCCGAATCTTTCCCCTGAAGAAATCAAAAACGAATACAAGGATATTCTAGGCGAACTCGCAAATATGACCACCGGGAATGCGATGAATATCTTTGCCACGGCTGGACAATCGATAGAGATCACTGCGCCAAACATAGTGGACTCTAAAAATGAAACGATCAAGATTCCGAAAAAGCAAGCGCTCGGAATTAACCTGTTTTCTCCTTACGGAAAGTTAGAAGTAAACGTGTCCCTAGTTTAAGCGCACAAATAGATTCAAATATTCTGTTTTGCTAATTTTTCTAATTCTTCGCGGAGCGGAGAATAGAATCCCTTAGATTCCTCGGACGAAGATTCCAAAAATTTTCTCAGAAATCTCTTAGACCATTCCGTTTCACCTGACTTATAACTCGCTTTGAAAAGCAGATAGGCTCCGAGATCTCTTTCTTCCCATTGCTTTTTTCTCAAATTGGGATCTGTTTCCGGATCGGCAGAAACTTTCCGACCGAACCGATTCCAATAATCCAAAAGATAAGACCTTGAATCTCGATACCTTCCAAGACGGTTCAATAGATCTCCCATTTGGAGTAAAGCTTGGATCCGGTACTGAGAAGGAGCTTCGGTGGCAACTTTCAATAATTCTACTTCAGCTTCTTGGTTTTTTTCCTGGGAACGATAGGATCTAGCGGTTTCTAGTCTAGTCTTCCATACGATTTCATCTTCGACAACCTCTTCGGTGGTCTCCGACTTTGCTCCGGATAATTTAGCTAGCTCTAGTTTCGCCTTAGCCGCGACCTCGCTCTCTGAAGCAGCTGCTTTTGTAAACTCTTCTTGTGCAGCTTCCTTTTGACCATTCCGTAATCTTAATATACCTCTTTCGTAGGCTGCCGTCCCTGGATCCTGGTCCATTTTTTTTCGAGGTTTTTTGGCGTTCTTTGTATTTAAATTGGGAAGTTTAGTCGATCGAACTTCGGATTTCTGCACCTGATCCATTTGCTCGGAAGTTCCTTTTTCCGCAGAAGCTTTGATTCCGTTTCTGTCCGACGCATCCTTCGCTTCCAGAGAATCTGATTCTACTTCGTTATTTCCAGGTTGTACGACTTGACTGGATTCTTTAGTCCCTGCTAGGCTAGGCTCTTTTTTTTCATCTAACGTAGAATTGGCGGCACTTCCAAGATCCGATTCCTTTACATCCTCGGGAAATGGGAGTGGAATCTCGGCTTCCAAATGATTCCTTTCAAAGGAGAAAAATACGAGTCCTGCTAGTACTAAGATTCTAGATACGAACTGAATTTTCTGGAGTCGATTTCTGTTTCGCACGTTTTACTCTCTTAAACCAGAATTCGATTTGGATTTGGGAGGTTTTTCCAGCCTAGATTCTTCTTTCGGTTTTTTCAAATCGGAGGAGGACGAGGGCGAGGATCCGGAATTGGAAGGCACTTGCAAATTACCGGGCTCAGATGATTTTTCAGACGGACTAACTTTCTCCGATTCGTTGGGAAAAAATACTTTGGAGTCTCCTTCTTTTCTTCGAGTGCTTTCCAGAGTTGTTCCTTCTTCCAAATTTCCACTCGGAACAGAAGGTTTTTGCTCCATCTTTGGTTTGTCTTGGGAATATCTTTCGATATCTAAAGAGCTGGATGAATCTGTCGAAAGACTCGGATCGCTCCACTGTACATTTTTTCTCTTTCGATTGTATTCTCTTTCCATATCTTCCAAAAAGAGAATCTTCCGATCCAAAGTTTTGGCCTGACCTTCTTTGTCAGCCATCTCCAGACCTTTCTGAACACTAAAGTAACTTGCCACGCCGGCGATCATCAGCGCAAGACCTACACCGACGAGTGCAAGCAACTTGACCGTCTTGGGAGGCAATTTCAGAATAATTGTATCTATCGCCTCTCTGATTTTTGTTAAGATAGCAAATGGGTTCACGTCCATAAGAGTCTACTACATCATCGGTCGGATTTCCCCATTTTCAAGGACATAAATCCCCCATTTTCGGAAGAACTTATGCTCTTTTTTGGCATTTGCGCCTTTAGTCTTTTGCTCAGATTTCGATTGTAAATAATAGGATGCCATCTATTCTCCAAAATCGGAAGCAAAGGATGAACGATTCGATCCGTAATTTTACCGATTCGCTACTTAAGGATTTGGAAGAAAATGAAAACGGTTTTTTCAAATTAGAAAACATAGACGGGTCGGCTACTCTCACCGTCTTTCCCGCGGGCAAGAAAGGCAAAGAGATCGAACTGAAAGAAATACTTAAACGCTTCGATCTATTTCATATCAAAGATACCAATCCAGAAGACGTAAAAAGAATCGTACAGGAAAAAGACGGACAGCCCCATCTAGTCGGTAAATGGCCGGGATTACCTGAAAGCTCAATTCTTGAACTGAAAATATCGGACGATACGATGGTTGTTCACGCAATTCTGCATCCTCCCAAATTCGGTGGCAAAATCCTGTCCAAGGAGGAGCTCCAACTGGAACTGAGCAAGAATGGAATCGCGCACGGAGTTCTTACCGAAGCTCTTGAGAAACTTTCTTCCGCACAAGAATACGGCAAAAAAACATTGGTGGCAGAAGGAACTCCTACGGTTGCAGGCAAAGATGGAATCATTCGTATCCTGTTTCCGCATCCGAGCGTTCCAAAATTAGAAGAGGACGAATTCGGTAGGATCGATTTCAAGAATATTCAGTTAATACAAAGTGTTAAGAAAAATGAAAAATTAGCTGAGAAGGTCGCTCCCTCCCCCGGAACCAACGGTAAAACCGTCAAAGGTGAAATTCTCTCTTTTGAAGAAGGAGTTCCTGCAGACTGGAAGCTAGGGCCAAACGTAAAAATAGGCGAAGATGGTAGATCCGTTTATTCTTTGATAGACGGTAGACCGATCTTGGATCGCTCTGGAGCCATCCGTGTAGACGAAGTCTGTCACTTGGACCATGTAGACTTTTCTACCGGAAACGTCAATTTTCCCGGAACGATCATTGTAGAAGAATCGATCGCAGATGGTTTCAGTCTAGAAACTGAAGGAAGCATCATCGTAAAAAAATCCGTAGGTAAGGTCTTTCTAAAAGCTGGAGGAGACGTAGTGCTTTCGGGAGGTTTTATGGGAAGAAACGGAGGCTGGATAGAATCAGGAAATGATATCTACGCAAAGTTCGTTGAACAGGGAAAAATGACCGCGAAGAATTCCATCTTCATCGAAGAAGCAGCAATGCATTCCGAATTGATCGCCGGCGAATCAGTTATCGTCCGGGGAGGCAGAGGAGAAATTATCGGAGGACAGTGTGTTTCTGGTAAAAATATCATATGCACCAAATTAGGAGCGGTCGTAGAAACCAAAACAGTTTTAAGCTGCGGTATGCCTCCCAAACTACTTTTGGAATTGGAAGAACTCAAATCAGAAATTCGAAAAAACCAGGAAGTGCTAAGGAAGGTAGAAACAAGCCTTGCGAAGTTGAGCGACGATGCTCAGAAAAGAGGACTGACTTCAGAAGAAAAAGATAGCATTCCAAAGTTGCAGTCCATCAAACAAAAATATACTTCTCTGATCCAAAACCTGCTCGCCCAAGAACAAACTCTTCTGCTTTCTTTTGAACCTGACAGGAATGCAACTGTGGAAGTAGAGAGAGAAATATTTCCCGGAGTAGATGTGAATCTAGGACGAAACAAGAATTTTAGAGTGAAGTTAAAAGAAATTCTTGGTCCTTCCTATTTATTCGTAGGTCCGGATGGCGCTGTGACTCATTCCAAGGTAAAACCAAAAAGACTCGGAATCCTGCAATCGGAAGGCCACGACACCGAAGAGAAAATGTAGAGAATCGATCTGATCTATTCCGGCACTGCTTCCGTAGTTTGAAAAAGTTGTCGGCAAGAAGGACTTCCCTCCGAATCCTCCAATTGTTCACATGGAGTTTTTAGCAATTCATCCATGCACTTTTTTACCATTGCGATTTGCTCGTCTGTTACCTTCTCGTACTCGTCCGGTAAGATCGATTGGTCTTTCTGCTCTTCCATGCATTGCTCTAAAGATCGCATCTCGGCACGGGCAGTATCCTGCTCCCTAGTAGACAGGGATTCCAAATACGCCGCCGAACATTCCAAATTCTTTTTACATAGTTCTCGAATATAGGATGCGCTCAGATTTTTGACCTCTTCTTTAGAAAGAGATGGACCTTTCCGACAGTGCACCCCGCTCCCGATCAAAAGCACCATGAGCCAAAAAGCGTGTGGATACAATTTCATAAACTAAAACGGATTCTTTTTAGAGGATCCGACTCAGATCGCAAGAGAATTATAGCGCGTAAGAAATAAAAATCAGAAGTTCGATCCGCTAAACTTCCTAATTTCAAGCTCTGAATCGGCAAAAGCTCCGAAAAGAAAGTTCTACGACTTACTTCTTTTTCGTAAGGATAAGTTTATTTCCTCTTCCGGACTGATCGATGTAAAAGTGGTCAGTCAGCCTTCTGATCAAAAATAGACCTATCCCTTCTTCTCTGTAGTCTCCCGGATCATAGCTCTGGATTGTAGAAAGATTTTTTTGCACTCCAAAATCTCTGATCCGAATTTCCATTCGGTCGTCTAAGGCGGTAATTTCTAGGAAGATCGGATAATTGGTTTTTCCCAAATATGCGTGCTTTATGACGTTTAACAAACACTCGCCTACTGCGAGCTTTAGATCGGCAGAATCGTGCAAAGAAAAATTACACTGTCTAGCTAAATTGTACACGAAGTTCCTAGCTACAGATACGTATCTAGGATTGGAAGGAATTTGCATCCTAAATTGATTCGCGTAGTTTTGTTCCTTCTGGCTGGCCAAGAGCTAGATCCTACAAAAGGAAAGAGTGGCGAAAATTCTTACCCACGTGGATGGAATTTCTTGTGCACTTCCTTCAAGGTCTTATTAGCCATATGAGTATAAATCTGAGTGGTAGATATATCGATATGGCCCAACAATTCCTGAACCGACTTGAGATCTGCATGATTTTCCAGCAGGTGGGTCGCGAAGGAATGTCTTAGAGTATGAGGAGTGACCTTTTTCTTAATTCCGGTTCTTTTAATATAATGGTTCAGTAATCTCCAAACCGATTTGCGATTGATAAACGAACCTTTTTTGGAAACGAATAGATACTCGCAGTTGCGGTTCTTCAATATATAAGGACGGCTCTGCTTCAGATAGCGGTTCAAAATATCCAACGACTTTTCACCGAACGGAACGAGTCTTTGTCTTCCGCCCTTACCTTCCACGGTCAAAGTCATTCCCTGCATATCTACGTCTGTCAGTCTAAGATTGCAAGCTTCGGAGATCCTCAAACCTGAGGAGTATAATAATTCGAAGATGCATTTGTCTCTAAGTTCGTAGAGATGATCTTCTTTGATAGCGCTGAATAGTTCTTCGATCTCTTCTTGAGTCAAATAATCCGGAATGGATCTCATCACTTCCGGGGTTTCGATTTTTTCCGTAGGATTTGTGTCTAGCTTCTTTTCATCTTTTAGAAACTTATAAAACTGCCGAATCGCCACGACTTCTCTGGCGATCGTCTTGGCGGAAATTTTTCGGTTCCGCTCTTCGTTCAAAAAGCGGACTATATCGTTGGCTTGCACTTCTAAGAAATCAAGATGTTCTTTTTCCAAGAAATTCTTGAACTTGTTCAGATCGTACCCGTATGAATAGATCGAATTGTCGCTAAGGCCTTTCTCAACTGAGAGGTATTCTTGGAAATTCTGAAGTAGATTCTTGTGAGAAGATGTCACTTTCTTAGTCCCGCTTGTGAGTATTACAGTACTAAATCCTTCGGACAAATTCTCCCGCTAGACTGAAACTTTTTTAGGATTGCGGATTATCAAGCTCCGAAAATTGTACAGATTGGACGGAAGGAATCAAGCAGGTACTTCCGATTTTCTAGCAATGCGACGGAAAAAAACCTAAGGAAATGAGACAGAAGTTCCGACCCATTTTTTGCCTTTTTATGTCGTATTTTCTTTCTTCCTGCGATTCCTCACAAGAGTGGGCAAATCTAGCGAGGGAAAAATATTCCCAAGGCAATACTGCAGAAGCTTTGTACTTTTATGACAAGGCATTGCGAGCGAATCCGGAAAACCAATCCGCAAATCGAAATTTAGGAATTCTATTGGCCGAAAGTGGCCAGGCCCCGGGCTCTTCCTCTTTTTATTTGGAGAGGGCTTTAAAAAAAGATCCCAAGGATCCGGATATTTTACTCTACCTTTTAGAAATCTATATTTCTCAAGACTCGAAAACGAACACAACTCGCATCTTAAAACTATTTTCAGATAGCTGGGACACAGAAAGATACACTCTCGCCAAATTTCTAAAAGACTGCCTTGCCGATCGAAAGAAAAATTCCGCCGAAAAAAAGAGATTTGAGGAAAACAGAATCCCGTACGCGAACGCTTCCTCGAGAAGAATGTTCGAAAAGTGTTCCGGATTGGACACTTCGAAATGAATTTTTTTTGGAGAAACTGGAAAACCGCATCTAATAGTTTAAATTTTTCTAAATTACTAATTCGAATGGTTCTCGGCACTATTCTATTTTTTTTAATAGCAGAAAGTATTCTTAGATTGAGCTACTTTGAATCGATACGGTTTCGATTGTCGGATAAAGAGATTCATTGTGTGGACCCTTCTTCCTGGATTATTCTTTGTCCGAACCGCTCCCTTACCATGACCCACCCTCAAAAGAAAGTCACTTATAAGATTACGACCAACGAAAAGGGTGAAAGAATTTCTGCGAATCCAATTACTTCTCGGGGAGATGCATATCAGTCTGAAATTTGGGTCACCGGTGACTCAGTCGCCATGGGATATCTTGTCTCGGACGAAGAAACTCTTCCTTGGCAGCTCAATCTTATCTTCCGAAAAGAAAAAAAAGACGTCTTTGCAATGAATCTTGGAGTAGATGCAAGAGGAGCCGAAGGGCTTTTGCATCAGCTTCAGGCAAAGTGGAAAGCACCTGATAAACCTAGAGAAATTTATTGGATCTATCATATCTCGGACTTGCCAGATGCAATTCGAGAGGAAAAACTTATTTCCTCCGTTCGTTACAGGATTTTAGTTAAATCCAGTTTCTATTTGTCTAGGTACAGTTCCGTTTTCAACGGGTTCAGAATCCTTTCTGAAAAATGGAAACTTAGCAACGAGGAAAACAGGATACTTCCTAGCCAAAATAGTAACCAAGAAGGAGATGATCGAGGCGATAGGTTGCCAGATACTCATCCTCATTTTTTGGCTCTCCGAAAACTCTTCGAATTTGTAAAAAAAGAAAAGATACCTTTTACAATTGTTCTTTTACCAGAGCCAAACGCATCTTACGAGCCTGTTTTCGAAGCTCCTCTCTTAGTCAAGGTGCGATCTATTGCAAAAGAGAATTCGATCCGCACCTTAGACCTACAGCCTGCATTTCGCAAACTTTGGTCTAAGGGCCATCCTGCAATTTTTATCCCTTTGGACGGACATCCGAATCCATTTATGTATAGTACGATCGCGTATTTAATCTACGAGGATATGCGAATTCGTTTAGATTCTCAAAACTGAAAGTAGAGAAAGGGCTGGCTGACGGTCACGCTATAAAGAATAAAGCAGATCGATATCAGAATTCCGGAAACTCCGTACACCCAGAGTGGATGACCTTCCAACTTTTCTAAAAGTGGAATTTTTCGATCATTTGCATAGTCGCCAAAAATTAGAATGCAGATTGCCGCAATGACCGGAATGGAAACAGAAATCTGAGCACCTTCCGCTCCTGTAAACATTCGAAGGAATAAAGTATTCACTACTTCTAGCCCGGAGCCTACACCGGAGACCGGCTTTGCTCGGAAGAAATACATAGATATCGCAAAAATTAAATACGGATACAAAACCTTCGGAAAATCAGGAACTTTTTCCCAGATAGATTTAATTCTTTCGAAAGAGAATACAAATCGTTCCATCACCATCACAGTAGCGTGAATTGCGCCCCATACGATAAAGTTCCAATCCGCCCCGTGCCAAATCCCACTTACGAAAGTGGTAATAAATACGTTAAAATACGCCCTGGGGATACTGACCCTGTTACCACCTAACGAAACGTAGATGTAGTCTCTAAGCCAGGAAGAAAACGAAATATGCCAGCGTCTCCAGAACTCGGTAACAGTCCTGGACAAGAAGGGCTCTTTGAAGTTGATCGGAATGTGAAAACCCATGATTCTTCCGGTTCCGATCGCGATATCAGAATATCCCGAAAAATCGCAGTATACCTGAAGAGGAAATAGAATCCCGGCAACCAGAATAGAAAACCATCCGTACGTCAGCGGAGCACCGAAGATTTGGTCCACCAAAATGGAGACCGGATCCGCTACAAAAGTTTTTTTGAATAAACCCCAAGCTAACTGGCGCATCCCAGGAAGTAGATTTTCCTTATGAAAAGAGTAGGTTTCTAAAAACTGATGCAGCATATCTTGGGCCCGTATGATTGGGCCAGCAACCAGCTGAGGGAAAAAACTCAAAAACAATCCGAACTGAAATAGACTCTTTGCTTGGGAGACATTCCCGCGATATACATCTACTGCATAAGAGATCGCCTGAAGAGTAAAGAAGGAGATCCCCATCGGTAGCAGAACTCCCGCGGGATAGGCAAACCAAGGATCGCATTCTTTCAATCCCCAGAAAGTGTTCCAGACTATGAATGAAAAATCCAGGTATTTGAAAAAATAAAGTAAGAGCAAATTTCCCCAGATTGCAATATTCAGAAAAAGTAATTTGATCGATTTGTTAGGGGATCTTTCCATGAACACTACCGAATAGTGAGTGATCACGATCGAATACACGAGCAGAGCCGCAAAGGGCACCCGGAACACAGCATAAAAGTACAGGCTAGTCACGAGTAACCAAGCTCTTTGGAATCTCGCCGGTATAATAAAATAAACGAGAACTACGAATGGAGCGAAAATAAGATACTGTACCGAATTAAAGAGCAAACCCACTCTCCTTTAAGTGTTTTGCGATCGCATCGGCAGCCCAACGATTTCCTATTTTAGTAAAATGACCATCTTCAGGTATGTAGTGATCCAGAATTTTCTTCGGCTTTCCTTCCGGGTCGATTCCGCACATAGAGAGTGTGTCTTTTTTCAATTGCATCACTCTCACTCCCCTCTTTTCAAAAAAGGTACTCGCTCGAATCGCATAATTTTCTAACTCGTGAAACCCACCGTTCTGGTAGCAAAAAATTTCTTCGATCTGCATCGGCACAATCACCGGAATTAGTCTGAACCCTTTTTCTTTTGAGAACAATATCATGGATTCATAACTTTTCTGAGTCAGCTCCGGTAAGGAAGCTAGGGAACTAGGATCCGAAGCCGATTTCGCACATACGATTCCAGCTGGAACTGGTTCTGGGCAAGTTTGCGTAATTGTAGGAATTCCAACTTTCCCCGTATCCGAAAGTTCTTTCAGAGAGCAATCTTTACGTTTGGGAGGTCTGTAAAATGACTGAAGCAAATATTTTCCGAAAGTTTCTTCCGGTGTGGAGACAGAGGAGAGTCCGGCAGAACGAATTTCTTTTTCGATGCCGATCTTTGTAACCGACGCAGAAATTCGAAGTTGTTCCCACGCGAGTTTCAGAGCTTGCAATGCGTAAGACCAACTAGTTAGCTCAAACTGAATTCGAAAGTTTCTTTTATAACTAGGATCCCTTTCTCGAATCAAATCGATTTCATCATCTGGAAGTATTCCTTGGTCGGCCAGTGCTTTAGGCATGGTGAAATCATTTGGCGAAATGATAAACAACACTTCCTTTACGGAATCTAGTCGATTCACCATTTCCTTCATTCTGCGAAAAGAGCCTAGAGATCCGTACGCATCTACACCTAAGTTGAGCGCCTGCCTAGCGCCGCCCTTCAGCTCGATTCCATCTAGCAGACTACAAAATGTATCCTCATCGGAAACTCCGAATCCCATTACCAAACTATCTCCTAGACAAAGTAGCTTGGGTTTGTTTGGGATCGGCTCCGAGCTTCCTCTGAGCCCAAGGGAATTCGTGGAAAAATGACCTTCCCATTTTCCAGCAAAGTGGCGCACAAAAATCGACTGGTTCGGTTCTAGAGCGACATAGTAATCGGGATGATAGGTATGAAGAACTTTTAAATCTCTATAATATTGTAAGGAAGGAGACCGAAGAAATCTAAGCCCAAGCTCTGTTCCTAAAAAAGTAATACACCCAAATAGGATCGCCCAGCCGGCCTTTTTGGCAAGATTCATGGATAAAGGAAAGCTTTCTGCGCCTGTCTTCAGTGGCAAGACAAATCGATTGAAATTCCAAATCGCGAAAATTGAAATCTACTTTTCCTTTCTTTGGGTTTCTTTCAAAGATCTTCTTTACAAATAGATCGTCTAAAAAAGGATTAGGTTTAGAATCGTTCTAAAGTCATTCGAGGGTATTTCATGTCTCACAAGTTAGTTATCATAGGTTCCGGACCCGCAGGTCATACCGCGGCAATTTATGCTGCCCGGGCAAATTTAAAACCGGTTATGTACGAAGGTTTTATGGCAGGTGGAATCGCGGCAGGAGGTCAGCTGACCACAACTACCGATGTAGAGAATTTTCCCGGTTTTCCAGAGGGAATCGACGGTACCAAGCTTACGGAATTATTCCGAGCCCAATCCATCAAGTACGGAACTACCATCCATACGCAAACGATTACGAAAGTTGATTTTTCGAAAAGGCCTTTCCGTCTCTGGTCCGATGACGAAATCATTGAAGCAGATGCGGTCATTATTGCAACCGGCGCCACTGCAAAGAGGATGAATGTGATCGGGGAAGACCAGTATTGGCAAAAGGGAATTTCTGCCTGTGCGGTTTGCGATGGTGCTCTTCCAATTTATAGAAACAAAGATCTCGCAGTGATCGGAGGCGGAGACTCCGCAGTAGAGGAAGCTTCCCATTTAACGAAATTTGCCACAAAAGTATATCTCATTCATAGAAGGGATCAACTCAGAGCGTCTAAGATCATGGCAAACAGAGCAGAGACTCATCCAAAAATTGAAATCCTTTGGAATACTGTTGTAGAAGAGGCAAAAGGAAATGGAAACCAACTCAGCTCTTTAATGATTAAGAACATAAACAACGACTCCCAAAAAGAACTCGCGGTCGGTGGGTTGTTCTATGCGATCGGACACAAACCGAATACAGATATTTTTGTAGGACAACTAGAGTTAGACGAAACAGGTTATATTAAGACAGTTCCAGGAACGACTCGAACAAATATAGAAGGAGTATACGCGGCAGGCGATGTGCAGGATAGAATTTATCGCCAAGCAGTTACCGCCGCGGGCTCCGGCTGCATGGCCGCCCTCGAAGCGGAGAGGTGGTTAGAATCAAGAGAGGGATGAAAAAAATCTAACTGATCTTAGTTAGAGTCGTTGAACCATCTTGCCCTTCCTATTCGCAGTATCATAAATGAATACTGTGGGTAAGAAGGGTTTCTTCTTTGAACCCTCAGGTTCTTCTTCCCTTCTTACGATCATCACCAAACGGTCCTGAGGTGAATCGGGCATGATTTTTTCCAAATAGAATTTCTTAGGTAAAATCTGTTCTAGATTTTCTGTGCTTGGATCATATACAAATACTTTCTTAGAATCTTTTTGATTCAAGAATCCATCCTTATTCGTATCCTCTGGCATTCCTATGATAATGAACTGTTTTCCGGTCCTTAATCCAGGAAAAACATCCGGATGCGATTCTGAAGCGGATTCATCCAAAATTTCTTGAGAGGAAGACTCTCCGTAAAAGTAATCCCAAATGTAGACGCTTTTGGAGAATACTGTCCGTATTCTGCCGGTGCTCAAATTTACAATGATCAAATTCTGTGCGTGGTTCAAAACCTTTCTGGCACCGAAATTTTCGCGATCTCGGTTTAGATTTAGCGGATAGTACAGATATTTTCCCCAAGCGACTGAGGAATGTTCCAACAAATCATCATCCGGTTCCACATAAGTGGTTTCTACTTTTTTGGATGCAGATTTAGAAACTTCGATCCCTTGATCATACACCAACCAGCTTTTTAAAAGTGCATATACAATTACCAGACCCATTAGGACCAGGGCGGCAATCACACCGAATCGAAACTTTTCCATACGAAAGGAATCCTTAGGGTTGGAGAATTCCCTTGGACGGTCAAGGAAAAAGAAGCTGGTTCTCGAATGAGAAAAGGGAAACTATAGGCAGCCTAGGCTGGCCCTGCGCATTTTTTAGGAAATTATTTTCTTTCTAAAACGTGGGATCTTTCTGGCACAAGTAAAGTGGAAGAAATTTCGCCTGTCTCTTCTCTAAGCACAGTGTCTTGATTGAACGGTTCCGGGATGACCTTTCCGTCCACCACGAAATTATAATAATAAGTTCCCGGTTTCAATTTTTTGACCAACCGGAACACTCCCCTTTTTTCCTTTACCAAAAAGTCCAGTTCCGGGTCCCAATGATTAAAATCTCCGACCAAGCTTATGCTTTCCGCATTTGCATCCACCATTCTAAACTCCACGGTTCTAAATTCCTTTTCCTCGTAGGGAGAATCTTCTAAAACTCTCGTGGACAATTGCTTGCTCGGCTTTCCTTCATGGAATTGGATTTTAGAAATGAGAGAGCCTTCTCCATCCTCGTAAGTATTTCGATTTTTCGGATCATGAGTAAACAAACCGTCTACTTTGAATTTGTACTCATAGGCTTCTTTGGGTTCGTACAAGCCTTGAGCCGGAAGATCCAATACCCCGTAAAAAACACCTTTGTCGTTCTTCCTCAGGTCTACGCATTGCCAGTAGGTAAAGTCGGCGCAGACCGCAACTTCGTCGTTTGTAAGCCCCTCGTAAGTAAATAAAATTCCTCGGTTGATCAGCCTTCCTGTTCTTAGGGAAGTTCCGGTATCCAAATAACGGATAAATTGCGGAGAAATCGCCTTGGGCAGATTCTCCAGCTCCCAAAAATAATAGATATTTTCTTCGGGAAGATCTTCTTGCCCTTCCTCGTAATCGGTAGAGCTAAATCCTCCGATCCAGTCACCAGCTTCTTCTGCGGCTAGGGTAAATGAGAGAAGAATCGCTAAAACTATGGTTAGCTTGGTTCGTTTCCAGTTGAGCATCTGGGTTCATTGTCGATTCTTTCTTCGGAATTCCAAAGCGGATTTCCGGCTGATTTGAAAGCATCTGACATAAGGAAAAATTCTTGGAAGTTTTTGCCAGAAGCCGATAGTATTCCATAGGACTTTATGGCTGAGCCCTCACCTCCAGAATACTCTTCCAAAGAACTGGAACAAATCCAGTCGATTCTGAACCCGCTTTCGACAAACCCCGAAAGCTCGGACACTTTGAATCCAATGCTTCCTGTCTTCCGGGAAAAATTGGGTTACACAATGCCTATTTCTATTGGTGACGAAGAAGAAGCGCCCGAAGGAGCCGAAGAAGAGGACTTTGAAGAGGAAGCTCCATTAGAAAAACCTAAACCTAAGGTGATACCTGAAGACGACGATATCGATTTAGACGAATTATTAGCAGAACCAAGGCCGGCTGAAACGGAAGAGGCTCCTTTTGCAGAAAAAGAAGCTACACCTCCGATGGGAGATTTTGATTTTGGAACTCCAGAGCCTGAGCCAGCCGAAGCAACCGAAGAAGATGCTTTTGCCGGAATGGGAGAAGAAACTGCAGAGCCGGCTCCGACCGGAGGTGGATTCGAAGACTTTGACTTTGGAACTTCCGAACCAAGTGAACCGAGCACGGAAGACCCTTTCGCGGGAATGGGAGAAGAAACTGCAGAGCCGGCTCCGACCGGAGGTGGATTCGAAGACTTTGACTTTGGAACTCCGGAACCAAGTGAACCGAGCACGGAAGATCCTTTCGCAGGAATGGGAGAAGAAACTGCAGAGCCGGCTCCGACCGGAGGTGGATTCGAAGATTTTGATCTAGGAACTCCAAGCGCAACGGAAGCAGATCCGTTTGCGAGTTTTGGATCACCAGAAGAAGCACCTCCTTCCGAAGATCTGGGAGATATGTTCGGCTCCGAACCGAGTCCTAGTGGGGAACCGGATTTCGGAGACCTGGATTTTGAAACTGGCCCGCCAAGCGCTCCTAGCAAATCATTTGAAGAGGAAGAAACATTTGCTGCTTCTCCTCCGGCAGGCGGGGACCCATTTGCGGATTTTGCTCCGGTATCCGGGGGACAGGATCCTTTTGCGGAATTATCAAGTGCAACTCCAGTCACGGAAACGGATCCATTTGCTGATTTTTCCTCTGAACCTGCTGGGGTCTCAGACATGGATTTGGGAGAAGGAGTTCCTGAATCCAGCGACTTTACCAGTTTCTCTCCAGATCTGGAAAGCGAATCAGACATGGGAGGAGAGGATCTAGGAGGAGGGTCTTTTGAAGCCGACCTCAGATCCTTAGGTGGAGAAGAGAAAGACGAAATAGACAAGGCCCTCACAGACGAAGAACTCGCAATCATACAGAGAGAGATCTTAAAGTATCCTCCCCTACTTCGCAGAGCTGTTATAGAATCGATCGTACAGGATCGTTTAACCAAAAAAGGTCAAAGAGATTTATTAGAATTAATTAAAGTAGAAAGTGCTCCCGAAGATGTAGCAGCCTTTTTATCCTCCGCGCTCGGGACTACGATCGCAATTTCGGATCAGACAGGACGGTATTCTAAGGACGGAGTACCGATTCTATCTACGGATCCGATCTACACAAAAGAAGGACTTTTAGAAAGAAGGAGAAGATTACAAAGGACCTTCATCGGTGCAGCGGCGATCTTTCTATTTACGGTCGGAGGGTTTCTATTTTACGAAAAATGGTACAAGCCTCACCAAGCCGCTCGGTATTACGACGAAGGTTTAGAGTATATACGGGAACTAGGCGCTAAAAAATTTGAAGGCGTTTTGACCGAAAAAGATAGAAACTTACTTTTAGCTACTATAGAAGAAAAGTTTGCGAGAGGAGAGGAAATTCTTCCTCACAATTTAAAATATCTAAATTTGTACGGTGTAGAATACAGTCGTGCCGCAGAATACGAAAAGTCATTCGAGAAACTATTCGGAAGAATTGAGCCAGATTTGGGATTCGGGTCTTCCTTGGATTCTTGGACAAAAAGGGAATCTGTTCCTTTAGTGAGACTTCCGCAGGGAGAATCTTGGAGCGATAAGAAATTAATTCTTCTTTCAGATCGAAACCAAGGCGTTGAAGGAATCAAGGTACTCGTAGACCAAGAAAAGAATCCACGAAAAGTCGTTTCTGCAGGAGCCTATTTGGTCATGCGATTGCGCGAAAGGATCCATGACAACCGCACTTATCGAAGCTTAGGCTGGTTCCATTCTCAGATTGTTCCTGAATTTGCAGAGCCTAGTGAAGGAAAACAAGCCAGGTACAAAAACGATTCTCTTGCGATCGATTATTATAGAAAAGTATTCACCGACGGCGAAAGTCCTTATGACGAAAAGGCTACCGCCGGGATCGCAAAAATCTATTACAACAGAAGAGAGTTTGGAAAGGCTGCTTCGTTTTACAATCGAATCGTGGAGATAAATCCAGGAAGTATTTTGGGCCAATCTGGACTCATTTCTACTTATATCGAGATGTGGAAGGAAAGTGGTGACCCTCAATTCGTGCTCAACCATCACAGATTGCTCAATAGCAATTTGGATATGGAATCGGATCTTCCTTTTTATACCTTGTCCAAGCTCGCCTCATTTTATTCGGACATAGATCCAGAGGATGTCAGGATACGCTTTAATATCAACCCTACAGACCAAGTATCCGGGATAGAAATCGAGGAAAATGCACTTCGCTTATTAGATACGATTTATCGAAAGAGTGAGACGGATTCTATGACCGGCCGAGAAGTAGAAGGCAGAGAATACGCAGAAGGCTATTATCAAAGGGGCCATTATTATCTAGGATTAAAAGAAAACTCCCAAGCTCGCAGATTTTTTGAAAAAGCAGCTACACTAGACAAGAAGCACTGGTTGGCAGTTCTCGAGTTAGCGGAGCACTCCATTCGTGTCGGAAATTTCGAAGAAGCTAGAGATCTGTTAAAAGAAGCAGAATCCAGATATCAAAAGTCACTTCGTTGGTTCGGATCCAAAGACGAAGACGAAACACTTTTCGAAGGAAATCCTGCTAGGATTTATTTCGACCAAGGCAAAATCAGATATCTGCTCTCCGCGGGGTTGACCGACAAAGAATCGATCAAAGAATTTCCAGGAAGGAAAATATATCCGTTCCGCGCCAGAGGAGGTGTAGAAGATGGAAAGAGTCTTTCTGCACTCAAGGAAGAGGAAACGAATCGAAATCGTCGAAACGAGCTGAGAAATTCCCTGGCGGAATTCAAGAAAGTGGATGCAGAGGAATCGAATTACAAGTTGATCCGAGACTGGAGAAGACCTTTGCCAAACTCTTTGTTAAGAGAAATGAAGTTCTACAGAGGTTGGGTTGAATACATGGATTCCAACTTCGAGACGGCATTGGGAGACTGGACAGGATTCGAAGATAGAGACGAATACTATAACGAAACTCTATTGATGGGCAAAGGGAACGCATTCTTTTATACAAAGCAGGTCAAGACTGCTCTAGGATATTTCTTGAGAGTAAAAGACGATCTAGAAGAGAAACTCCCGGATATGGGCCAACCAAAACCGGATGATCCGTATCACCAAGAAGTCTACCAAACTTTGACCGCTGCTTATAACAATATTGGGGCAGCTTACGAAGTACTCGCAAAGAAAGCGAGTCCGCAGCAAGCAGAGAACTATACCGCTGAGGCTCTCAAGCACTATTGGAAAGCGATAGAGACCGCGAGAAAAATCGGAGACACGAGCGAAATTCCACTCTCGAACAAGGACCTGTTATTCAAGAGAGAATCTCTCAAGCAAGATCCGTTATTGGAAGATTGGGTTTCTCCGACTTTGGATTCCATCAAGGATATGATCAGAAAATAATCGGATACGTTGGAACTATTTCTTCTTTTTCCTGAAAAGAGATTTAATCCAAACAAAGGTAAAGAATCCGAACATTCTAAACATGCGGACAAGCCTCCAAGGTCTGACCACGATTCTCCAAAACCAAGTAAGGCCCTTTAGTTTAAAATAGTTCGGAGCCTTTCTTACTTTTCCAGAAAGAATGTCCATGGCTCCCGCCACGCCAATCACGACTGCGTGGCCAAAAAATGCGGTATTGTTCTCGATCCAGACCTCTTGTTCTGGAAAATCCATTGCAAGAAATATAATATTCGGACTGGTCTTACGTATCGATTCTTTTACGAGCAACTCTCTCTGAGTATTCATGTAGCCCGCATGACGACCTACAATCCTTACACCCGGAAAATGTCTGGACAGATTGAAATATACCTTTTCGATAACGTCTTCTTTTCCACCCAATAAAAATATAGAGTAATTTCTAAGTTCGCAAAGTCGAACTAAGTCCATCATCAGCGCGATGGTAGGAATCCTTTCTTTCAGCTCTCCGCCCAATCTTCTGGCCGCCCATTGAAGACCGGCACCTTCCGCAAAAATCAGACTTGCTTTCTGCGCGATCCGATTCAATTTCTTCCCTTTGCGGATCGCCATGGTTTTGATCGGATCCAAAAGTAAAACATGATGGAAGTGCTCTTTGTCTTCCATCAGTCGATAAATTTTTGCAACGGCCTCGTCCAGGCTCGCGTTATCAAAAGGCACACCAAGGATTTCCGTTTTGTCCAGGGTATCTATATTTATAGATTGGTAATCGAGAAGATAGTCCCGATCATCCTTGGCGGAAAAGTGTTGGATTTCCCCGGGTTGTTTCATAAGGTGCATCCTGCTGGACATAATAATCGAGTCAATTGAAAGTTTGGTCCGAATTCCAAGAGTATTCGTCCTTTTCAAGATTCCGTCCGATCAGTCTTTGGATTCTAAGATTCGAACCGATTCGTGAAATTTCCCCAGATCGCAGGCGCCTGAAATCATAGCGATTAAGTAATCTCCAAGAGATAAAACCTGTCGTAGGTTCGAATTGTCTATCCCGCCAATCAGTACGACCGGCAATCGATTCCATTCTTTTATTTTGGACAAAACCGAAACGCCCAAGGGTGGATGCGGATTTTCCTTGGAGGCAGTTGCAAAGATTGGTCCAAATCCGGTATAGTCCCAATCTGATTCGCTTAGATTCTGCAAATCCTTCCAGGAATGAGAAGAGGTACCTAAGAATAGACCGCTATTTTTTAGGATTTCCTTTTCTTTCGAAGAGAGAGATTGATAATCTTCTAGACCGACATGAGCACCGAACGCATCCCATTCGATCGCTTCTTTCCAATAGTCGTTTAACAAAATTGGGAATTCAGGGAACTTGGACCGCAAAGATTCGAAAAGCTGACGCACTACTTCCGTGCTGCGATTCTTCACCCTAATTTGGTAAAAAGGAATCAGATTTCTATATTTGGACCATTCGGAGACAAGCTCGATCGGATCCAGTCGAGATTTTTCGCAAGTAGCCAAATCCAGAATCGGATAAATTCCGGGACACTTCCAAAAATTGAACCTTGGTCTTTGCATCTGTAATTGTTGATCAGAAATAGACGGTCAACCACCGCCCACCATTTTTAAAATTTCGATTCTATCCCCTTCTTCCAGAACCACTTCTTGCCAGGAATTTCTTTTTAGAATTTCTCCGTTCCTTTGCAATGCAACCATCTCAGGTTTTAGATGCAAACTTTCTAATAAAGAATTTACGCTTGGAGAGGACAAGTTTCCTAATAATATTTCCCTGCCGTTAACCTTCACACTCTATACCCCGGTCTAGCTCTATTGAAATCCAATGGACAATGTTCGTAAAATGTTTTTTAGTTTACCGATCTTTATCTCGGAAAAAGTCTAACACTATGATGTCGTTTGTTTCGCGGCTATTCGTCTTTCTCTTCTTAATACTTTTTGCCTCCTGCAACGGAGGAAATAAAAATCTAGAGGAAAAAGCAATTCTGGGTTACCTCGCAAATTGCGTCGGCGGTAGCCTTGCGACTTGCAGTCACAATTGTCAGAATCTTTGGGGAAGCACTGTCACACCGGACAACGTAGTCCAATTGAATACCTGCATCGGCAACTGCAACACTTATTGCAGTATAGATAACTTACTCTTCCAATTGTCCCAAGCGAAATAAGGAAGCCGCATAGAGACCCGCTGTTTCTATGCGGAGTATCGAGCTTCCTGCATTTACGTTCGGAATATTCTTAACATTACAAAGTTCTAATTCTTCTTTCCTAAATCCGCCTTCAGGACCTACGATCACTGTTCTGCCCTGTAGCAGCTCCGGATTTGCGGAAATTTTTCCCTCAGGATTTAAGAGTAAAAGTTCTTTCGACGGTTTACTAAAAGATTCCACAAACTTGATAAACTGGATCGGTCCAATAATTTCCGGCAAAAAATCCCGATGGGATTGCGAGCAAGCCTCTGCAGCGACACGAAGCAACCGATCCGGATTGACTTCCTTTCTATCGGAGTGTCCAAATACCAAAAAAATAAAATGAGTGATCCCTAACTCTGTTCCTTTTTGTATCAGCCATTCCAGTCTGTTTCCCTTCGGAACCGCAGAGGCCAGCTGAAATGTCTGCTTAGAAGGTTCAATTCTTGCGGTTTGAACTAGATCTCCCTCTTTTTTTCCGGCGGGAATTTGATACGTAGAAACGGATCCCCTGCCATCCTTGAGTTGCACTACTTTATCTTCTGCAAAAACTCGAAGGGCCTTTAGATGGGAAATCTCTTCAGGGTCCAAACGCAGTTTCTGCTCCGGGACACTGCCCACTCGAAAAAAGACCGTAGGATTTTCAGACATAGTGAATTAAAGTCTGTTTAGATTGTCCAACTCAAAGAGAGAAGGATCTGGTTTTACGTCCTTGTCTACTTCTGTATATTCTAAAACCGAAATAGAACCTGTTTGTAGGTCGAGCATCTCTAGGCGATTCGCCATTTCCTCTTGGACGGACTTATGCTTGGACTTTACTTTTACCGGCCCGTACTTGATGTTTAAGGTTTTGTAAAGAACCCCGTCCTTATCGTGGAAATCCAAACGGATCGGCTTAAGACTTTCGGCGTCCAAAAGAAGAATCAACTTTGAGTAAAAATACGGAACGATGGGGCGCATCGCCACCCTTTTCATTTTTTTCCCTGAGATTTCCAAATCACTCTGAACGATCGGATTATAATTCGCCTGGTAGGAACTGTTCGCTATGTCTACATAGCTGAATCCAGTGTTCAAATGGGATTCGTACTTTTCCTCATCCGTTTTTCTGAAAATTTTCCTAGAGAGTGCATTGAACGCGTAAATTAATTCTCCGTCTTCCTTAAACAGAAGCTTGTATTCTAGGCCTCTTCCTTTGCTCTCAAAGAGAGACAAAGAATCCTCTCCCTTTCGGAACACGCTTACTTCCCAATTCCAGGAATCACCCGATCTTTTAATTAAAATTAGATTGGCCTTGACTAGGCCGTCCACGCGCAAAAGAGCTTGGTCCAATCTTGCCACCAGCTCTTGGGCGACTCTCGCTTTCTCAGGGGCTTGCGCATAACTTGCATGATCCGTACTTAAAATCAGTACGGCGAGCAGAAGTACACTAGCGATCACTCCCGATTTTGGACGGAATCGAATCAAACCCTAAGACCTCGTTCTTTTGGGAGAAATTTCCGAAATTCGGAAACTGCTCCCGTATTTATTTATTCCCCTCTCAAACTAGGGGCGCTGTAAGAATACAAGCTATGCACCGAACCCTGAGCCTGTGCGGATTCACTCCGTCTTTCGAATCGAAGTACTCCTTCCTTTAGCGCAGTATGTAGCTCGTGAATTGTTTTGTATCCCATGTCCTGAAAAGATAATCTAAGTCCCTGAGTTAAATAGGGAATAAAATTCAGGATAGATCCCCTGTCTACGACGGAACCGCTTACTCCCTGAGCGACTTTTACCTTTTGCCCCTCATTAAAGTATCTTTTGTCCCCTCCGGCCATCATCGCCTCTATGCTGGCCATTCCCCTATACTTTTTAAGACGAATTCCATTTTCATAAAAATACTCGCCCGGGGCTTCGGAGGTTCCCGCAAACATAAAGCCCATCATACAGGCGGAAGCCCCGATTGCCAAGGCATTCGCGATATCGCCTATATTGGAAATTCCTCCATCTGCAATCACGGGAACATCGTATTTTGCCGCGTGTTGGGACGTTTGGTAAACCGCAGTCGCCTGGGCTCTACCTACTGCCATAGTATCCTGAGTAATACAAATAGAGCCTGGGCCCATTCCGATTCTAAGACCGTCTGCTCCAGCCTTGATCAAATTCTCCGCCTGTGCGCGGGTCACTACGTTCCCGCCGATTGCTTCCAAGTTCGGGAAGTTCTTCTTAATAAACTGGAGCATCTCGATTTGATAGAGAGAATTTCCCTGAGCAGAATCGATGATGATTACATCCGCGCCGGCCTCGTACAAGGCCGCCACTCTATCTCTAGACTCTGGCAAAGTGGAAACCGCAGCACCACATCTAAGCCGCTTGTTTTCATCCTTAGAGGAATCTGGAAAATCTTTGTTCTTTTTCAGGTCGGATCTACTCACAAGAGATACTAGCTTTCCGGAGCCATCCACGATCGGAAGCTTTCCGATCTTTTCTCTTTTAATGATATCGTTCGCTTCCTTCAAAGTGATTCCGGCCTTTCCGGTAATTACTTCGGTCGTCATCACTTTCTCGATCGGAATCTCACGATCTCTTTCGAAATCTATGTCCCTGTTTGTCACAATTCCGATAAGTTTGGAATTTCGTGTACCATCCTGTGTAATCGGAATCCCGGTAAAGCCCTGGGTTTCTTTAATTCGATCCAGATCTCGGATTGTGTGTTTAGGACCCAAAACCACTGGATCGGTAATGAAACCGTTCTCAAAGCGCTTTACTTTCGTAACTTCTGAAACCTGTTGCTCAATCGTATTATTATAATGAATAATTCCGATTCCACCCATCAGCGCCTGGGCAATCGCCATCGCTGATTCAGTGACTGTGTCCATAGGGGAACTTACAAAGGGTCTTTTGAGTCGAATTTTCTTCGTAAGCCTTGTTTCTAAATCTACTTCGGATGGGTGAAAGTCGATAAAACCGGGCAGGACCAAAAAGTCCCGGTAAGTAAGCCCGATTTGCATTTTGAAGAGTTCTTCGCCGGATAGGCCGTCTAAAAATTGAGAGTCGCGGTAAGATTGATTTGACATTAGTGTACCTTACCTATTACATCAAAACGAAGCCAAAGAATGGAATCAAGAGAATTTCCACCCCCGCCTGCCGGGAAATTAATGGAAAAGGTCGAAAGAAAAAAAAGAGACCGAGAGATCATTTCCGAACCTCAAAAAAAATTACATATCATCGGCAAATTCCTAGTCAAAACGGAACTTTTGATCCGAGACACTGAATTTAATGATTCAGTCGAACTACTTTCCGTCAGCAATGACGCTAAAAAAATCCTAGTCCAAGCCCATAAACCGGACTTGTGGACGCTTCACACAACAGTTGTTTTGTACAAGCTTCTCGCTCGGTACGTAGAATTGGAATGCAAGGTCCTAGAAGAAAAGGGAAACATGCAGTACATTTTGAGCGTAGAATCCGTATCTATCGCGAGCAAGGACCGCAAATTCCCCAGAATCAAACCTCCGGACGGAAGCGTTTGGATCACCAATCTTCGGACGAGCCGTACTACTATTGATGCGAACTCCTTCAATATCCCTACCTCAGTAAAAGTAAACTTTGCCGACTACGAAACCAAGCTAAAGCCAAAATTCGATCTTCTCAAGGTAGATATTTTCCGTAGCATCGGTGATAAATTCGACCTCGTGAAAAAGACCGGAAAAATATTATATATTCCTAATACACAAAAACCTACGAGTTACAATCCTCCAGACAAAGATGGCTATATCGATTACTTTCATGAAATTGGTGGAGACGAGGAAGATGTACGTCGCAAGATCGTAGAATACGCGAACCAAAAAATCAAATCAGAGCTGATCGTTCCGATCATCTATGTCAACCACGACGAGCAAGCGATTCCGATCGGGTATGTGCACGCGCAAACCCGCACTAGAGAAATCGATATGACCGAAGTAATGGAAATCAAGACTCTTACGTTTGAAATGGTGGATCGAATTCGAGAATCGAACACTATGTTAGTAAAAGAAAGATTTCCGGTTCTGGATCTTTCCACCGGCGGGTTAAGAATCAAAATTAATCATCCGGAATTGATGACAGAATTACCGAAGCGAATCGGATTTACTTTCGATATTTTCTTTAAACTGCAAGCACCTTTGACTGCGTACGGGGTGATACGATCCGTAGCAAAGGACGCGGACAATAATCTGTATATCGGATTGTCTTTAGAAGGAAACTCTTCTAGACCTGGAGAGAAAAAGCGTTACATGGACAATGTGACTCGTTTACTTGGAGATGCCGGAATTAAGACTTCGTAAATCATCTTTCCTCACTCCGGATAATCCCACATCTTTACATCTACGAACAGTACGTGTTGAGAAGATAACTTCTTTGAGTAAGTAATTAGAAGAGTGCGACTCTCCAAATCGAAATATGGAGTACTTCCGATCCAATTTCCGGACGGATCCTTTTCGTTTTTATAGAATTGGTCCAGGAAGTACGGTCTCCAACACCAGTTTCTTCCTATGAATGAAGGATCTTCGTCAAACTCGCCATTCGCCAAACTCGTGTAATTTGGACAGAGCTGGCGACCTTCTGTGTTTGTAGTATAGATTCGAACCACGGATTCTCGTAGCAGTTGAGGATTTCGAACTGTGACCTTTGTTCTATCCCCTTCTCCCCAAACCTCGATTCCGGAAGATTCTAATCGATCCTCCAATTCCTTTTCTTTGCGAATCCGACGAAGTACCTGGTATTTTTTATAATTAAAGAAAAGCTCATGGAGCTGAGAAAATCGGACGTTCAATTTGGATTTGTCGCTAAGATAAAAGGAAGGTTCCGCAAAATAGAATCCCTGCAAGTATCTTGCTCCGTAGCTTAAGGCATTGTAAAGCTCGGTTTCGGTTTCAATTCCTTCGAATAGTAAATGGCATCCTAGGCTTTCTGCCATTCTAGAAAGAGTGAAAAGGATTTCTTGGTGATTTCTAGAGGAAACAGAACTTCGAATCAATCTAAGATCCACTTTTATGATTCCGGGATGAAAGGCACCGATTCTGTCCAAATTGGAGGAGCCCGCGCCCAGATCGTCAATTGCGATAATAAATCCCTCTTGCTTGTACAAATTGATGAGTGGCTTCAATTGGTCGATCTCACCGGAAAAATGTTCCTCTACGATTTCGATCACCACCCTATTCTGATTGAGCCCGAGTTCTTTTGCGGATCTCAATGTAAAAGGTTCTTCGTGTGCGAAATACTCGAGGTAATCCATCATGAAAGACGGAGAAATATTTAGGAAAATCTTTGTGTCTGCGCCTACGACGGTGCTATTCGCCATCATCTCCAGAGCTTTGCGCCGGATTTCCCTATCTACGATTCGTTTGAATTCTCGGAAAGATTTTCTCTCATCCTGAGTGGAGTGAGATGGAAGTTCCGACACAAAGAAGGATCCCAAACTATGAATTCTGCCTTCAAAGTCTTTGAACCTGCCTAATGCTTCGTAGCCATAAATGGAATCAGTTTCTACTGAAAGGATGGGTTGGAAAAAAGGAAGTAACTCTCCCTTTGCAAACCATTCCTTCCACTGCGCTTCGGTCCAAAAATTCCGGACCGGACTCATATCCATATCCACTAGGATGAATTGGGTGTTTTCCGGATCAAGGAAATTAGAAGAATCTACAGAGGTTTCGTTCCGAATGAGCTGGTTTTACTACGTACTAAGGATTAGAAAAATTGAAATCTCTTAAAAACCTGGCCCGAGACCACATCCGGTACCCTTCGGTACGATTTTCCAATTCGGATCCAATTTACCTGCGTAAGAATCTACCAGTTTTCGGTTCTCTCCCAGGTTTTCCCGCCAGATCGCAAGTAGGCGATCCTTTGCTAACAGATCTTCCGATTCTGTAATTTTCTTCAATTTTTCATAATATTCTTTCAGATCTGGGTCTTGGATCTTATTTTCTCCGGATTTTACAGATTCAAAATATCCTTCCGGAATATTTCTACCAAAGTGTCCGATCCTCCAAGGTTTGCTCGTGGGTAATTTGCTCAGGAGCGGATCTGTTAACGCATAAATGTCGATGATCCTTTTGTCTGAACCGGAAAAGAAGCCGAAGTATCCTACATTCAAAGTAATGCAGGTGTTTGACTTGGAAGTCGCAAGAGATATATCTTTCTTGTATTTTCTTCCGATCTCCGCCCATCCATGGTCCGGAAATTCTTTTACGGAAAGCGATCGAAAGAAATTCGAATTTTGGATATAACTGCCTTTTTCATCCACGATATGCCCGTCATACCTGTGCCTACGATAATCAGGTGTGGTATACAAATTGGATCTAGGATTGAAAAGACCGAATATTAAAAAAAGCAAACCTACAATATAGGGAAATTGTTTGTACTGATACCTGGACAAAATCAGCACAGAAACAAAAAATGGTGCCGCCAAAAAACGGCCGGACATAAAGTCACCACCTATCTTCGCGGTATAGATTACGTAAGAAATCGCTCCTATAAACGGTAAGGTAAATTGAGGATCGAATTTCCTTTTTTCCCAGAAATGCAGTCCCAAAGGCAAAACAATCCCGATCGCAGTTACCGGATCCCAAAGAAGAGTATTTTTTAGATATTGCAGTCCCTGGAAAAGCAAGTCCAGGGAAGAAATATCCGTATTCAACTTCGCATATGCAGTGTTAGGCACCGGATATCCGTAATAGAGGAGAGAAAAAGCGGTCCAAAGAAAAATCGGCAATCCTCCCAAGAATCCTGTCCACAGCAATCTAGGTAGAAACTGCCTGTTTGCATTCTTGTAAAGGATGTACAGAAAATAAGGTACAGCGAACAAGACCGTATCCTGCCGATTCAGGTAGGCCATTGATATCACGAAAAAAAAGCGCATGAGTTGGATTGGGCTCGCATCTGAAACCGTCCGATTCCCTTCCCTTACGAGCAAGGCTAGGAGCAAATAGCTGAGAGGATTCTCCAAACCAGAAGTGGAATAATCGATGAACGCTCTGGAACCTACTAAAAATAACAGTAGGAATGCTGAACTTACTTTTTGGTCGAATTCTTCGATGCGTAAATTCGCTTGCTCTTTTATTAAAAACCAAATCGCTCCAAAGACGCAAATCCAGGAAGCGATAAGAGTGGAGTAATAGAGCGGGATGTGAAAAAAACCGAATCCGGAAATCAGGAACATCCAAAGAGGATGAGTATAGGCCTGCACTCTTTCGTGCAAGTTCCAGCGTAGACCATTTCCGTTCAAAAAATTGTCTACGGTTCTTAGAGTAATGTACGAATCTTCTCCCACCCAAGAATTTGCAAGGACTACATAAAGCAGAAGTAAGCACCCGAACGGCAGTGCAACGGGACGTAAGAACGAGCTTGCTTTTAATATTGGCCGGAGAATCTCTTCAAATTTCACGCTTCCAACTTTCTAAAACTTCTACAATTGTCATCCATAATCCAGAATGGAATCGTCGTAGATTCTCCTTGACCATTGCGACGTACAGGAGACCCTTCCTGAATGTTTCGTGCTTTGGCTGATTCTTTTTCGGAAAAAATCAATCAAAGAATCCGATGGGTAGGATTGGGCACGATCTTTCTCTTTCTATTTTTAGGATTCCAATACCAAGGTGGAATTAGTTTAGGAGATGGAGCGATCAAATACCAGCAGGTAGACGATCTAATCTCCCAGAATTTCGAAACATTCTCTTGCGTCTATCCGGGGCTGAGTTTCGATCCGAATTTTCAATACATGCCTTACACGATCGAACAGGGCGGAGCAATGGCTCATGCTTACCAAGGCAAGTGTTTCTATATTTTCCCTTTTTACTACTCACTTCTCCAGGCTCCTTTGGTTCTGCTCTTCGGAAAATTTGGCAGCTTCCTTACTTCTCTTCTATTCGGAATAGCCTGCCTGTTTGTGCTCGATTCTCTTTGCGACTCGGTTCGCTTGACAGACAAATTCAGGATCGTATATTTAATTTTACTAATATTCGGAACTCCTTTTTCTCTATTTGCAACGGACCTGTTCGAAATAGTAATTTCGATTTCTTTCATACTGCTCGGACTCTACTTTCATTTGAAAGACAAGTCTTACCTTTCACAATCTCTCTCTGGGTTTTCCTTCGGTGGGGCCTCTTTCTTTCGACAAGAACTTATTCTATTTTACTTTGCACTGTTGCTTTTCTCTCTCATTTTTGAAAAAAAAATTCGGAGAAGCACATTCGCATCCTTCTCGACGTTTTCCTGCATGGTCGGACTCCAATTCTTTCTCAACTGGAAAATAGTGGGAAGCATATTCGGCTCCAGATGGTACCTTCAATCTGCAAGCTCGGAAACTTACGATTTGGCTTCTCACTTTCTTTACCTTTTTGAATTTCTTTTTTATCGAAATGGGTCTTTCGGGTTAGTCCTTTCGCTTCCGATACTTTGCCTGCTTCCATTTTGGATTCGCAAAAACCGAAACTCTGCCCATCTCGAAGTACTCATTGCGAGCGGGATCTTTATCGTTGTACTTTCCTTTTTTACTTCTACGAATTTTTACCAGGGAATTTTATTCGGTCCGAGATTCTTGCAGACGATTAGTCCGATTCTGTTGCTGTATTCGATCGCAAGCTTGCAAATACTTTGGGAAACCAAAGGAATCTTTTACAAAAGGATGGCCGTTGTTCTCTGCATCGTATCCTTAACAGGCACGCTAACTTATGACTTCTTATACCTCAAGTTCAAGAAATCCGTAAAAAAAGAGATTCAGGTTATAGAAAAATTTTCAGAACAGAACCTAATCATAGTCAGCCAGGAAGTTCTGATTACCGGAAGTTCTTTTTTTCCCAGGAAAAATATATTCTATATTTCTAATCTAGAAAATTGGGACACACTTTTATCCGGTATTCATCGATTAGGATGGAATAGGTTCACTTTAGTTCTACCTAAGGATCGACCAAGAACCGGTAAATCTATTCCTTCCCGGTCCTTTGTATTTCGGAATAAAGGACTTACTAGTACGGATGCTTATCTATTGGAGAATCTAGAATTTTCCGCAAAAAAGCCCTGAGCGCAGACCTAAAGCTAAGGCAATTGTTCGGAAGGTCGGTAGAGAGAAAAAGGATCCATGGATTTCGCCTCTTTTAGCAGCCCTTCCGCCCTTTCATCTCCCGATCGAGAATATAACTCGGCCAATCCAAATCTGCAAGCTACATGAGTCCGATCGCGCTTGACACATTCTTCCAAATCTTGTCTCGCTTGGCTTTCTTCTAATTGATTCTTATTGGACTTTGAACGCATTCTCTTTAACTCACCGGAAAAAAAGGAAAACTCTGCTGTTCTAGGAAGAAATCTAAATTTGGATGATTGGTTTTGAAAGTCCAGAAATTTCCGATCGTCCAAATATCCCGCGTTTTTAAATATTAGATTTCCGTAATTATCCGATTGTATATCGATTTTGTAAATTTGCTCTGCCTTGTCATTCGAGCGACCATTTAGGGAAAATATCAGAGAAAAAACTAAACTCGCCGAAAATAACAGCATCGCGGTGACTTGCTTTCCTCGATTCTTTGGAGCAATTTCTAACTTTTGATCTTCGCTAAGGGGAACATCACTCTTTTCCAATAGACCCAAAAATAACAGTGCGGTATAAAAGATGCATGCATAGTCTATTGTATAGTCAATAGTATCCTTGATCAAAAAGATCACTAAAGAGGTAATAATTCCGAGACTCCCCACCAATGTCCTTGCATTGGAAGGATACTTTATAAATCGGTAAAAAGATCTGGCCCAAAATAGACTCAGTGACACCAGCCCGAGCATTCCAAAATTATAAAACACCTGAATGGGAGTACTATGCGCATTAGGCGGGCTCTTTGCGTAACTCATGTAACCTGCAATTTGCTGAATCGTTTCTTTAGAAAGATTCTCCAAAGGAAGAGTCACGCTCGCAAAATCATTCCCAGGACCGAAGCCAGTCCAGAAAGAAAAGGAAAAAACTCGTTCTACTAAGAATTTCCAGATATGAAATCTTGCTATGAGTGTCTGAGTCGAAGTAAACTGCTCCCCTCCTACGATCAGCAAAAGGAAAACGACCCCTAATATCGTAAGTCCGATATACAACGCAAACGGTGCCCAAAGCAAAATTCTTTTTTCTGCATTTTTCCCTAAAAGCAAAAGTAACACCGGATTATTCTTCCAAGGAGTTACAAATATTGCTCCGGCGATAAAAATACTCAGAAGAGAAGCCCTGGAATGAGTTATGTATAAAACGAAAAGAGAAGAAATTCCCAGAATGAAGTAAAACAGTTTCCTATTAATTTTTCTGGAATCCAAAAACAATAGAACTAGAAAAGGAAAATGCATCGCGGAGATAAGTGCAATTGTGTTCACTTGAAAACTGCCGATACTCGTTGGAAAAGCAAATTTATCTTCTTGAAACCTCATCTGAGAGAACGCCAGAGCGAGTACACTAGATAAGAAAAAAGTATAAAATACTAATAGAATACTTGTAAACTGCTCCTGCTTTCTTCTTAGTCTGTCGCCGAATAAGTACGCCAAAATTCCTGTAGCAAAATAAAGGGACGTCGTAGCACTTTTATCCGTCTGAAAAGAAAAGCAAAAAGAAAGTACAAGGCTGATCGCAGGCAAGAAAACCCAAGAAGAAAAGAACTCACGAACCCAGTCCAACTCTTCACTTAATACAAGTAGTAGAAATAGAAATAGCGGAAGTGATCGAAGAGTATCAACTATATAGAGCCAAGAAATTAGTAAGTGAAGGCTCGAAAGAATTGCGATCGCTGCGAGATAAGTTCTAGATCTTCCCTTGCGTGCTTCCCAAAGAAAATAGGAAAAGAAGAAAAGGTACGCAAGTTTTAGGTATGCCTTTTGATTCGGCACGCCCGATTCGGGCAAGTGGATCATGCCATACGCATTTGCGTATAACATCATCGAAAGGCAGGCTATCAAGAAAGTTAGCTGGGAAAATCCACCGATCTTCTTTCTATACACAACACAAAAGATAGAAAAGAAAGTAAGAGTAAAACCCGAAGCATCAAACACCAAATAGGGCTGATACGGATCAATAATTAATAAAATCCAAATATAGACTGAAAAGCAAATCTCTAGGATCGATCTCGAGATTTTCATAATACCCTTCTTTTCCTAGAATTAAGAACCGAAAACTCTCCTATAAAGGTCGGATTCAAGTATACTCTTGGGATCATACTTTCTCTTTAATGCTTTAAATTTCTCTAAACTTTTTTTAGGAAATGCTCTTTCTAAAATTTCTGGCCTGAGGGTACTGTCTTTTGCGAAGTAGAATTTACCTCCGCTCTTAAGCACGATCTCGTCCATTTCCTTGGCCAGGGACCAGAGCTTTTGTCTGTTCCTTTTAGTTACAGGAAAGTCCATCGCCATCGAATAGCCGTCCAAAGCATGAGTCAGTAAAAAAGGATCAGGCTTATGTTTTTTAAATACTGCGAGCCAAGTCACGATTCCTCTTTTCTGACAGACGCTGAAAATCTCCTCGAAAGCCTTTACCGCGTTTTCTTTCGGGATAAAACTTTGGTACTGGATCATAGCGCCAGGCTTATACATATATTTCCAGTTCGGTACGTAATCTAGCAAGAAAGCGTATTCTGCATGTCCTTGCAGGTACGGCTTATTATTCCCGAGGAATCCGGAAATCCATTTCGCAAAGTTGACTAGCCTCATCCCAAAATTATTGCTAAACGGAACCATGAACAGCCACATCCAAGATTTAGGAACAATTCCTAGGAAGGTGGAAGGTAAATTCTGTTTTTCTAATTTACAATTCTCCGGAAAATCCTTATCTTCCCCTTTTTGGAGATGGAGAGCCTTGTGGATCTGTCCCCTTCCGATCTGTTTTCCGGAGGCAAATGCATCCACCCAGCCTACAAGATAATCCGAATGTTTGTACTCTTTTTCAAAATAATCGTACATCTCTTGCAGGTTATTAGTATTTACCGGCCAAACCTTCATCTTTCCTGAATAGATTTTCTTCAGCTTAATGGTTACAGTCAAAAATGCGCCTAACATTCCGAATCCGGAAATCGCCGAATAAAACAAGTCCTGGTTTTTCTTGGGACTACAAATATGCACTTTGCAATCGGGAGTCATAAAGGAGAATTCAAGTATGTGATCGCCGATTGGTCCCACAGCAAAATTATTCTTTCCGTGAATATTCATCGAAAGAGCGCCACCCAGGGTCGGGAACATAGTGCCACTTACGACGGGAGGCCAGAACCCTTTTTCGATTCCGAATTCCCAGAGTTGTTTGATCGTGACACCTGATTCTGCCGTCAAAACCCCGCTCTTTGGATCGAAAAATAAAATCTTATTGTATTTTGTAATGTCTGCGACCAAGCCCCTTTGGTTGGTTGCCGCGTCCCCATAGCTACATCCGCCGCCTCTAAAAGTGATTTTTGTCTTCGAGGCATTCGCATATCGGAAGAGTCCCGCAAAGTCGGATTCGGATTCCGGGAAAAAAACATGGCTCATCGAATAGTGATTCATTCCCCAGGCTTCGACTTTTTTCAAAGCGGTAAATCTGCTTTCTATTTCTTGAAAGTTTTGGTTCGAGCCTTTCTTATCTTTCACTTTGGAAGAGACTGAAGTTTTTTTCTTTGCGGTCTTTTTTTCTGATTTTCTAACTTTCACGGCCATTTATGATCCTCACCGAATACAATGCATCGCACTCAGTCTGATAATATTTTTATCAAATTAATATATTCTAAACTTCTAACATTTTGTCGCAGCATAACTATATCAGATCCATGATTTTTTGTCGTTCAATTGCTTCTCACAAAACGATAACTGGAGATCCTTTGATTGTGTATCTCCTTGTCCAATTTGTATTCTTTTCCCAATCCTGATAAAAATTCTTTTCCGTCCATAGCAGGCAATAATCCGGACCCGACTAGATTCTGCGCAAACTTCGGATCTCTAGACTGAAATTCTCTCAGGGACTTAACCTCTGATGTAGAATTGATCGTATAGGTGACACTTTCCAAACGATGATTTTTGACCACTTGAATGATCTCTAATAGCTCTAATTTACTTAGACCTACCATTATAGGATACTGAAAGTATTTCTTTCCCAGTACGGATGCAAGCATCTTGTTTTGAAATACCATCAAGTTCGAAGGAATTGAAAGCACGAATTCCTGATCCAACTTCATCGAAGAGCTGAAGCCGAGCACTTTTCGAACTACTTTTCGGGTATTCCACACCGAGTAAATGGACAACAGAATCAGCAGACCTATCACGGCGATTCTGGCTTTATCGGATTGAATTTTCTTGAGTACCAGGATCAAAAGTAAGGAATAAGGAACAATGCAGAGATGCAGATAACGACTTCCAAAATCTATATTGCTATCATTCGGAGAAAGAAAGGTAATCGGAACGATAGCGACTATACCCGCGATTCCGAAAGAGATCTTCCCAGAAATTCCAGAACGAAGGACCTCGTTTCTTTTTTCCGGTCTCGAAAAAAAACCAGATACAAGATAGAAAACCAAACCAAGCAGAAACGCCGGAGTGTATCCGAAGAATCCAAGTCTGAGGTTACCTCCGAATAGAATCACTAAATACGTAGTGAGCTTATCCAAAGGGTTCGATGAAATTCCTTCTGCATTGTAAGTATACCTAGGTCCAAGTGCGGAATTATATAAAAATGCATTCTGCACGAAGAACAAACATACAGAAACCAGATAACCGTACAAAAACAAATTTCGATTCGAAACAAGCAGGTTCCGGATTCCATTTCGCAAGATATCGGAACCAAGCCAAAAGAAAATAAACAAGGAAACAAAAATAAGAGATTCGATCCGAAACCAGATCGCAAAGCCGCAAATCGCTCCGGCCAAGAACAAGACTCTTCCACCTAGGTCTTTCTTTTGCTCTTCTTGAAAAACCAATAACCCAATTCCAAATAGCACCAAAAGATTGGCTAAGCCTACATCCGCAAAAAGAAATCCGTTGGTCACAAATGAAGTACAGAGAGAAATTGCGATCAACCAGCCGCCAGACACTCCGAAAAACAGATTCAGGAGCAAAATGGAAATCGAGACAAAACAAGCAGCTACGGTGTATACTAATTGCAATCCGCCGATCTCCAACAAAACGGCATAAACCGCTCCTAATCCGATTGGAAAAGGAGAAACGATACGATCACCTACATGCAAATAATCTAATGAACTAAATTTGAGTGTAGGATCCAATTTGATCGCGGGATACACTAGTCGATCGGAAACGAAATGATTGATCCGGATCGATTCCCCTAAAATATATTTGGAAAGATGATCGGAAGACATTACAAACTGTGGCTCGATCAGGAAATAGAGAATCCACGGAATTCCGATCGCTAAGAGCAAAAATGGGACCGAAAACTTCTTCCAGACCTCCGACCTTTGGTCCTCGGCCGGAGTCTGCAATTTCTGAACCCATTCTCTCATGCTTGGTTTGCAAAAACCGAAACGATTAAATAGAAAGCCTACGGAAAATAAAAGAAGGAATCATTCTAATAATGCAAGAAACCAAGGCCCATCTAGCTGGAATGTAAAAATTCTCCTTTCCAGCATCCGCTTTTTTCAAAATAGACTTTGCGGCCTCGTTCGCGGTAACCGGCCACAAAAGTCCTGGTAAACCTTCGGTCATCGGTGTTTCTACCATTCCAGGTTTTGCGGTCACAACTTGGATTCCTTTTACCGCAAGGCGATTTCGGAGCGCCTCTAGGTAAGTAGTCATTCCTGCTTTGGTAGTGTTATAGACCGGATTTCCTCTCCGACCTCTGTCCCCTGCGACTGAGGAAATCCCTACAATCTTTCCGGACTTTTGTTTTTGAAAATAAGAAGCTGCCTCGTTGCACCACGCGACACACCCGAGAAGATTCACTTCCAACATTTCGATATCTTTCTCAGTCGGAAATTCTTCGGCTCCGATCCTATGCATTACTCCGGAAGCATAGTATATCTCGTCAAGGCCTCCCAAGGACTTCACGATTTTTGCAAATAGGGAATGTGCTCCCGAGTATTCTTTTACATCGTGTTTAAATGGGTGGGCAAGTTTTGTTTTAGAATTGTTAAATGAATCTGCGATTTTCTTTAACTCTTTCTCACGCCTGGAAATAAGTGCTACTTGATGGCCTTGCTTCAAGAGTTCGGTTGCGATTTCTTTTCCGATTCCGCTCGATGCGCCTACGACGATGATCTTTTTTGCCATACAACCCTTGTAGATGGGGTTGATTCTATGACAAGTCTGATTTATTCAAACTATATTGCTGAAGAGGACCGAAATCAGTAGATTTTCATCCAAGTGCAAAGACATCAGTCCAAGCGAAGGCCGCTTGGACCTTTCTCCAGAAAATATCTTTGTAAAAAAACTTCGGAATCAATCCACTCCCCTGTTTTCCGGTCCAAAATTTCCGCCGGTTTCCATCTTCCTTTGTAATCCATCTTAGGATGATTTGGCAGATACAGACCTAGATGAAATTCATTGTAACCCATTTCTTGGCCCCAAACGATCGATCGCAAAATCAAAAAATTTCCTAGGCTTCTGTCTGTTTCGTCCGGGTCGAAAAAAGAATACACAGCGGACAAGGTTTCTTTTCCTACATCGAGTAAAATCAAACCGACCAAAGATTGTCCCAAATATAGCCTTAACTCCTTTGAGTTTTCGGAGCCTTCGTACATTTGACCGCGCATCGCCTGCTCTAACTCCATTTCGGAGTAACCGTAACTTCCCCTATGCCTGGAGAGCTGGTATCGGAAGTACAGATTTAGATTTTCTTTATCTATTGTAGGATCTCCGACCGATAGAGTCAGATCTGAATTCTTGGAAAGGAGCCTGCGATTCGATCGAGTCGTTTTATAAACGGAGAGTGGAATTCGAATGCTCAAACAATGGGAACAGGTGGGACAAGCAGGACAATAGTACAATTCTCCCGATCTTCTGAATCCGGATCGGAACAAAAAGTCTAGTGCTTCCTGCTGCATCGTTTTAGAAGCATAAAATCCCTTTGAAACTGAAACCCGATTCTCATAATAAGAGCAAAAGCTAGGATTCGTTTGAGGCAAAGAGTTCAGAAACCTAGAATACGTTTGGTAAAATGTCATATTATGATCCAGCTTCTAAGAAGCAAAAATTCCGCAAGTTTCAGAAACATTCGATCGATCTCTTTTTCCGTTGCCAAAGAAAGGGCAAAGGAGGATAGGTCTTGAATAGTCTTTCTATGGAAAATCCGGCTCGATTTACAGCTTATAAACTTTCCTTCCTACTCATAGGACTGAGTTATTTATTTCTATACCTCTCCGTTCCCTGGATCCAAATCTTTTCCTTGTGCGTCAGCCTAGTTTGCCTTCTCGCCGGGATTTTTTTTCCGGATCAATTCGATACGATTTATAGAAAATCCCAAAGTTTTCTATTCGGAATTTTCTCTCTGCTGTATTCGATTCTAAGCCTTAGCTTTTACCTCTTAATTTGGAAGCCGATCTCGCGACTTTTTCCGCTGGGGAAAGATTGAAGAAGTTCCAAATCTACTGCGACGGAGCCTCTAAAGGAAATCCAGGACCGTCTTCGATCGGAGTTTCTATTTTAGAAAACGGGGAAGAAATCCACTCGATTTCTAAAATAATACCTCACGGAACAAACAATACAGCAGAATGGCAGGCACTGGAGACCGGTCTCAGTTGGTGCGTAGAAAACGGGGCTCAGGATGTACAAGCATTCTTGGATTCAGAACTAGTAGTCAAACAACTCAAAGGCGAATACAAGGTCAAATCCAGTCATTTACAAGAAGCAAAAGTTCGCGTACATTCTCTTACTTCCCAACTCAAAAATTTCAAGATCACACATGTCCCCAGAGAAAAGAACAAGAGAGCAGACCAACTAGCAAATCTTGCATTCCGCCCCCAAAAATCAGGTGAGAAAAACCAAGAGGGCAATTCTTGAAAAAGAGTTTTCCAAACCCTGAATTGGTAGGACACTTTGGAAACATGAAACCAAACGCGGGCAAAGCACTTGCACTACTACTCATCGTACATTTGTCCTTAGCGCTCGGATGCAAAAAGAGCCTAAGGGATCAGATGGAGGATTATAGAAAAGAAGGAAGGTATCTGGAGTTATCTGTTTTATGCACGGAACATTCGGAAGAGGAATTCAAGCAAATCTGTGACGAAGCATGGGAGCAAAGCAAAAACACCTTAGACACGATACTTTCTCAAAAGGCATCTCTTCCATTTCTTCGAATCACCGTAGACCCTGATACTAAAAAGAAAGTAGAAGAACTACTTTCTAAAAATCCTCATATGAAGGAAAGATACCTCAAACTCTGGAAGCAATTCGTCCAAGAATGAAGTCCGCCCTTCCTAACCCGCAAGAATTAATCTCCAGAATCCCGGAACCTTTTCAATCGGATCTTTATACGCTAACCCAAACGATCCAGAATGCAGGAGGTTCCGCCTACATTGTAGGGGGTTCCGTCAGAGATCTGGTTCTCGGAAAAATTCCAAAAGAGTTCGACCTCGCAGTTTCGCTGATTCCGGAACATGTGCAGAAAATTTTTAAAAGAGTGGTTCCGACAGGAATCAAGCACGGAACTGTGACAGTACTTTTAGAAGATAGAACTTATGAATTGACTACGTTTCGAAAAGACGAGGATTACAAGGACGGCAGAAGACCAGAGTCAGTTTCGTTCGGAGTTACTCTAAGTGAAGACTTAAGAAGAAGGGATTTTACGATGAACGCTCTCGCACTCGATCTCTTGGGCGAGACTTTGGTGGACGAGCATGGAGGTTTGGAAGATATCCGAGCCAAAATCATCCGAACTATCGGAAATCCGGTGCATCGATTTCAGGAAGATGGATTGCGTCCTGTCCGTGCAATTCGGTTTGTTTCTTCGTTAGGATTCCACATCCATCCGGATACCGCAAATGCGATCCAGACTTGCAGACCTGTAACCGCTAAGGTTTCCACCGAAAGGATTCATGACGAATTCTTAAAAATGCTTACCTGCTTGGAACCCTCAGCGTCCTTAACTTATTTAAAAAATTATAAAATTCTGGAATTGTTTCACAGCACTCCGATGTACCCTGATCCTGATCATGTTTGGGACCTAAGAATCTCATTTTTGAGCCTTCTTCCTACAGAACCAGATCGGATCCGGTTGGCGTACTTTCTGAGAATGGCCTTTGGTAGCTTTAGCGCTTACGCTGAATGGAAGAAATTTTTTAAAGAATTACGTTTTTCGAATAAAAGAACCAAGGAAGCTCAATTTTTGTGTTCCAAATTCGGTGAGATTCTGGAACATTCCGAAACACTCCAAAAAGAGAACGGAACTGAGCTCAGGCATACGATCCGAAAAATCCTGCTTTCTCCGGTTTGTCAGTTTATCGGGAAAGAACAGACTTGGGAATTCTGCGAAGAGCTTGGAAAGCTTTGGGAAGTCTGGGTTGGCTCCCCACCTGCCTGGTTAGAAGTTGCCAGAGCAGAATGGAGAGCGACGCCTCCACTGTTGTTGACCGACCTTCAAATCAACGGGAATGACATACTTTCGGAATTCCCGCAAACACCTCCTCAAAGGCTGGGTCCCCTGCTTCAGGCTTGTTTGCAGTTCGTATTGGAATTTCCCGAGCAAAACGAAAGGGAAAGCCTGATTCACAAAATCAGAGACTCTCAAATCTGATTCCTTTATTACGAATAAAAACTCGCTAAAAAAACGACCATGGTGTGCTTAATTTTTACACACTCTGCACCCATTCCGGAATAATCCGGAGCTGAGATTAGTTTCTGTACAAATGGATCTTTGCAATTTCTGGGGCTTGCATCGATTTTTGTCTCTTTCTCCCTTTTTTACGCCCTGGCACACATGTTGCATGAAGTGCTGGCATAGGAGATTTAGGAGAATGATGAGAATAAAAACAACAATCGCTCTCGCCGCTTCTCTCACCCTGCTAGGTTCCTCTTCAGTTTTTGCCCAAGCACCGAAGAAGCCTCAGGAAGCAGCAGCGACAGCAACTCCCGCCCCTGCACCAGAACCGGAAGAAAAACCGTGGTATGAACAAGTAGAGTTTTCGGGATTCGTAGATGTGTACTATATGTACAATTTCAATCCATTACAAGGAAACGACATCGATTCCACACGAGCTTTCGAAACGAATAACAAGAACTTTGCGGTAAACGCAGCGTCCTTGGCAATTCAGAAGGTAGCGGAAAAGGAAAGCCCTTGGGGATTCCGTGTAGATTTCCAAAACGGTATGAACAACGCATACCAGGAAGCACCCTACGCTCAGTTTAACCAGATATACAACTATAACTTGTTAAAACAAGCTTACGTAACCTTCTTCTTTCCAGTCTTGAAGGGAATGACCCTGGATATAGGTAAAATGGCCACCCACATCGGATACGAGGTTCTCGAATCCATGAACAACCCGAGCTACTCGATAGGGGCCATCTTCCAAAACACAATCCCCTTCATTCACACCGGTGCCCGCTTAACCACTCAGTTTACTGATAAATGGTCTGGAACCTTTTATCTGTACAACAGTGGAGGTGGTACCGGTTACTTGAACCCATTGGCTTCCGTTGCCAATCCAGCTTTCAACAATACTGGTAAAAACTATTTCTTTGAGTCTTCGAACGAACACAAATCGATCGGAACTCAAGTAAAAGGACAGTTGATCGAAGACAAGCTTGCAGTCGTTTGGAACACACTGTATTCCAGCGACGGATTTGCCACCGGATATACCGGCAGGGTCGATCCTATGAAGCAACTCGTAGCTAGTTCCATCGATCCGACTATTACAGTAGGTGCGGAAAGAGGAAAATACAACAAGGACTACTGGTTCATGAACCATGCAATCCTGTCCTTCACTCCGACTGACAAAATCCAAATCGACTTGGATTACACCTGGAGTGAAAAAGCCGGAGGAATGTCTAATAACAACCTGCTCCAACAGCAGTACAACCCAACCAATACGATCTCCGTAGAAACCGTAT
Source organism: Leptospira perolatii (assembly GCF_002811875.1). Lineage (GTDB taxonomy): Bacteria > Spirochaetota > Leptospiria > Leptospirales > Leptospiraceae > Leptospira_B > Leptospira_B perolatii. The sequence continues at coordinate 131,851 of NZ_NPDZ01000005.1, read as the reverse complement.
TGGGCGGAACTGTTAGCACTGAGCATACGAAAAGTACCTACAAAGCGTACGGGATCTTCAGCAAGTTCAAAATCAACGATACTTGGGGAGTTAACGTTCGTGTGGAAGCAATCGACGACAAAAGCAACAACGGTGCACTTACTACATTCAACCCTTTCAGAGGACCGAATGCATACGTAAGCAGCTACAAAAGCGGAGTGGATGATGCAATTGCTCAGGCAATTATCGCTTCCAACCCAGCTCTTGGTGGTCTGACTGTAGCACAAGTCAAGGGTGCCATGGACAAAAACTATAAGGACTACGGTGGAGCTTCCAACTACGGTCAGTATAAAACCTTTACCATCACTCCTGTTTGGAATTTCACAGAGCATCTACTCGTGAAATTGGATATCAGAAGAGACTGGGCGGCCGGTTATCAATTTGTCAATTTAAGCGGCGAAAAGAGCAAAGACCAGATGGGATTTACTCTCGGAGTTGTAGCTAAGTTCTAATACTTAAGCTACTTGCTTTTCAAAAAAAGGCACCCTTAAACCGGGTGCCTTTTTTATTTCCACCCATTCCATTCCTATTTGGAAATCCTGGCGGCTTATCCTCTTGACTGAATACTATATTATCGCCTGCGATCCGGTGGAGTGTGGACGATCCTAACTACCATCCCTCTTTGGAAACGAATTTTCAATTCCTTGTCCGGTCTAGAACCTTCGGCATATTTGGAGACCGGTCTTCTATAGATCCACTCTTCCATACCATTGCTCATCGTAACTGTTTTCTGCTCATCGGGTTCTCCGAGTTGCTCTTTTACAAAAACCTTATTTTGGTATAAAAGCGCATGTATCAGTTCTTCTCGAATTCTGACTTTTGCGCTCTCCTCCGGGCTCAATTCAGGTTCGGGGCCCAAAAGTGAAAGATCTGCATCCGGAATTGTTTTGAGAACTAGCTCTTTGCATTTGTTCTCGTCCGAAAAAGTATTCATGCACTCATCGTAGAGTTCTTTCGGAGTTTTTCCTCCCGGTCTTCCCTGATTAGACAAGCAGGACAAAACCAGTGACACGATCAGTGGAGGAATAAAGGGGTTGATTCTCATAGTTTTCCTGCCTTTCCTTTTAAGATCTTTTTACTATTTCTTTCGTTCCTTTTTGCCATTCACCGGAGTCTTTCTTTTACCGTTTTTTCTCGGCGGTTCAACTGGTAAGGCTTCGTCTAGATCACCAATATCTGAGAGTGAAGTTTCCAAATAGCGAGAATAATTTTCCGGTAATTCTTTGGACCAAATCACACCACCCACAGTCCGTTCTCCGACTACCAGTAGATACAAACTAGGAAGAATTGTAAGTACCAAGATCATTGCGGAGAAAAGTCCTCCCACGATTACAGTTGCCAAAGGCCTCTGAACGTCCGAGCCCACTCCTGAAGCTAGGGTTGCCGGAATCAAACCAAGCAATGCAAGCAACATAGTCATTAGCATAGGACGTAGCTGTATAATCGCCGCCTTGCTCACTGCGTTTTTGACAGAAATATTCGGATCTTCTGCCAATATCGTATTTGTTCTAGAGACGAATAGAACCCCGGCCATCGTCGCTATCCCGAACAATGAGATGAAACCTACGCCACTCGAAACGTTGAAATAATAACCTCGGAAAAGTAGTGCATAGATCCCGCCTACGAGCGACAGAGGAATACAGGCTAATGCCACGCTAACATATTTAAAGTTTCTATAAAGTAGATACAGAATTCCGAAAATGATCGCGATGGTAAGAGGAATCACAATAGCCAAGCGAGTTCCCACCCTAGCTAAATTCTCGTACTGACCTCCATACTCGATTTTATATCCTTCCGGAAGTTTGACTTTTTCGCTCACCTTTTTACGTAACTCGGCAACGAAACCGCCTTGGTCCCTGCCCCGAATATTCGTCCGAACAGTAACTGCCCTTCTACCTTGCTGTCGGAAGATCATTGTAGGCCCATCTTCCAGAGTAATCTCGGCCAACTGAGAAAGTGGAATTCTCTCCCCTTTCGGTGAGATGACCGGCATATTCTCCAGAGCCTTCACCGAGGAACGGTATTCTTTTGCAAATCGTACTACGATTCCGAATCGGGCTGGAGTTTTCGGCGGAATGTCGGATGGACCTTCATAAAGAGTGCTAATCCTCTTCATCCCGATCGCAGCTTCTACCATTCCTTGGATGTCACTTACATTGATCCCAAATCGAGCGGCGGCTTCGCGGTTAATACGTACTGTCAGCTGGGGGCTATCCGCTTCCTGCTCTATCCCGAATTCGCTCGCGCCCTTCATTTCGCTTACGAGATCCAAAACCTCATTCGCAATGGATCTCATAATCTTAAGATCGTTCCCAGAAACAAACACCGCCAAATCCGCGATTGTTCCCATGATCGCTTCAGAAAGGTTGTCCATAATCGGTTGAGAAAAACTGATCCTTGCTCCGGGAATTCCAGCCTCGAGATCATTTTTCATTCTAAGCAATAATTGCTGTTTGGTGATCCGTTCCTTCCAATCGTCGTAGTCTTTTAAGCCAACGAGCACTTCAAGTCGGTTGGAAGGCAGAGGGTCAGTTCCGTCGTCATTTCGACCGAACTGAGAAAGTACCACGCTCACCTGCTCATTCTTCGAAATAAGTTCCCGAATCTTCGGGATGAATTTCCGGGATTCCTGGAGAGAAATCCCTACCGGAAAAAAAATTCTTAAATTAAATCCACCTTCATCCATCTCGGGGAGGAATTCAGTTCCCAGCCTCAATCCTCCGGCCACAAGTAGTACACCTACGATTGAGAAGCTGAAGATGATTACTTTTTTAGAACGCTCTACGATGTACTGGATCAGACCAGAATATTTTTTTTCCAGCCAGTGGTAGAACGGATTATGCCATTCGATCGGTCCCGGATTTGCCGATTCAAAATAATTTCTATAGATATAGGACATCATTACTGGAATTACGGTAAGCGCAAATACCAGTGCACCAAAAATCGCGAAAGAAATCGTGAACGCCATCGGCTTGAACAACCTACCCTCAATTCTCTCGAAAGAAAATATAGGGATGTAGGCCATAATGATGATCAGGATCGAGAACAGAATTTCAGTGCCTACTTCGGACGAGGCCTCTGCAGTAAATCTAAGAATACCTCGGTGTTTATCTGAACTAGAGGCATCTCGGTACCTTCTCATGATGTTTTCCACCATGATCACCGCACCGTCCACGATGATACCGAAGTCGATCGCACCTAATGAAAGCAAGCTGGCAGGAATTCCAGTGAGATTCATCAAACTGAATGCAAACAACATTGCAAATGGAATGGTTGCTACGACGACCATAGAAGCCTTTACGCTTCCGATGAAAAATATAAGAACGAGACTAACGACCATCACTCCTTCAATAAGAGTTTTCCCTATGGTCCTTAGGGTGTAATTAACAAGGTCAGTTCTATCGTACGTATTTCTAATTTTGAATCCGGAGGGAAGGTAGTTTTCGTTGATCTCTTTTACTTTTGCCCGAATTCTATCTCCCATTTCATTTGGATCGCCCCAACGTCTCATTGCGACCAAGCCTTGCACGGAAGAATCGACGTCAATCAATCCTTCCTGGTCGTTCTGAAACGTGTATCCTAACACACCGCTAGGAACAGGGTGAGAAATTTCGACACTGCCGAGATCGCGCACATAAACGGGCACACCATTCATGGTCTTCACCACGATATTTTCTATATCTTCCTGAGTACGAATCGCACCCAAGGATCGAATTGGAAATCCTTGCTCACCTTGGCGAAGAATATTTCCACCTGTATTCAGGTTATTTGATTGAATGGATTGGATTACATCATCAATCGTCAATTTATAGCGTATTAGTTTATCCGGAGAAGTTACGACATGAAATTGTTTCGGTAGTCCGCCAAAGGTCACAACATCCGCGATGCCTGGGATCTGCAACATCCTTGGAACCACAATCCAATCCTGAACTGTTCTGATTTCCATCGGAGTATGATTCTCGGAAGATTCCAAAACATACCTATAAATCTCACCGACCGGCGAGCTCATTGGAGCTAACTGCGGTTCCACATCAGGCGGAATATCCGCTTCTTTCACTTTTTCTAGAAGCCTGGTTCTGGCGAAATAATCGTCGGTTCCGTCTTCGAATACAAATTGAAAGACCACAAGCCCGTTAATTGTTCTAGATCTTCTGACCAAAACTCTTGGGATCGCGTTCAGAACCCTTTCAATCGGTAGAGTAACTCTTTCTTCCACTTCCACAGCGGCCTTTCCTGGAAATTTGGCCACCACTCTAACCTGAGTGTCTGCGATATCTGAATATGCTTCTTTTCGAATATCGATCCAAGCCCATATCCCAAATAATACCGCAACTACAGCCGAAGCAAGCGTAGCGACTCGAAACTGAAGAACTCCAAATATGAGGCTTTTGATCATTAGTGAGACCTCGTGTCGAATAGATACCCAAGTTGGATTAACAATTGAGGATTTCGGTAATCACCTGGTCCTGATCCAGCGCCAACTTGTAAAAAGAAATTTCCCAAAAGAATATCGTAAGTAAGTCCTATATATGCTTGGTGAAGATGTACCTTCTGTCTGTCTCGGCTCGCATACTCCAAATAGGTTGCTAGATTCGCATTATTGCTAGCCACATAGGAACGAATGATTTGGTCCTCGAAGGTAGGATCCCTATGATTGTAACCGGGAACATTGATTGCGGTAGGATATTCGTTCTGTCCACCTCGGCCTACGTCCGGTGCAAAAGGATCTACTTGAAACGCCCCTCCGACAATAGAAATGCTATGAGCAATGACGGGAGTTTTCCAGAAACTGTATCCTAAATCTACCTGGCCGCCCCACCAATGAGTTCTCCAGTAGCCTCCGGAGACCCTGAGAACAACATCTTTATAATAATATCCTAAATTAAGATTCACACTACCAGGAGAACCAATGCTCGCACCATAGACCCAAAAGTTGGTGACCTTATCTGTTTTCAGAGTTTGGTAATCACCTTTTCCGATTTGCGATTTTCGATCCGAATCCGGATTCCACTCCGGTGCAGGATCCTCTTTTTTATTTCCATCTCCGGAGTATTGCGCGAAGACTGGCGAAGAGATTGCAAAAGTAAGAAATAAAATCAGAAGATTAAAGTTTAAGAATGTATTTTTCAAAATCCGAAACTAAGCCCCTTCAGTAATATCGCTCCTTGCACTACCACCTTTTCTCCTCGGGTTAAGCCCTCCACCACACTGACTTTTTCATCTCCAGAAGTTCCTAACACTACTTCTCTTCTAAAGAACTCCCCAGGGGTCTCCTCTACAAATACATAATTTTTGCCCTCCACGGTAACAACCGAGTTGAAGGGAATTACGACCGTATCGGCTCTAGTGTCCTCCGGAAACTTGACCGTTGCGAACATTCCAGGCTTCAATTTGTAATGAGAATTTTTAATCGCGATCCTGACCTTTACCGTTCGGGTAGTAGGATCCACGTTATCTCCGAGAGCTTCTGCAGTACCCGACCACTCTTCGTTCGGATAAGAAGCGAATTTCACTTTTACCCTCTTTCCTTTGCGCATGCTCTGTAACTGAGATTCTGGAACATCGCTAATAATCCAGGCGATATTCGCCTCTGCTTGAGAAATCAGATATGGATTCATCCCCACAGCTCTCAGCTTACCTTCGTACTCTGCCAAATCCGCTGCGTTGTTATCTGCCTCCGTTTCGGCCTCGATCACATCCTTTTGGGTAGCAACTCTGTGACTAAACATGTCTCGGATCCTATCCAAATTCTTTCTGGATCGATTGAGTTGGTTTCTGGAGTGAACATAACCGACGTACAAATCGTTTAATTCTGCAGATTCAAATAGTATGATCCTTTCTCCGTTGTTTACAGACGGCGCAGTCGATGCGATCAACCTCGCGGGAGCTTCTACTGTGACGAATTCAGCCGAATTTCCTATCTGAACCGCCTTGATAATGTCTAGACCGGGAGCACCTTCCTTAAATTCGATCCTCTCTCCGCCGTCTTTCACGATCGGCTTGCTAGGAGGGACAGCCAAGGTCTTCTTCCCATTTCCGAATGCAGTAACTGCGAGAAGCGTAAAGAAAACAGCTCCCGAAATGATCAATAGTATCAGAGTTCTTTTTTTGACAGGGATCTTCATTTTAATCCTCCAGTTCCATTCTCAGATTTATTCGAATCTTTTTGATTTTGTAGAAATACTCCGGTACCCACAGAGTAATTTACGCCTTCGATCGCTTCCATTCGATCCGTTTGCAACCTCAGCATCTCTACCGTGCTCGATCTGTATGTTTCAAAGAAATCAGCAAATTCTAATATTGAAATATAACGTTTTTCGTAACTTTCGATCATATCCTGTGCAAGATCCGCATAATCCTTGATATAAGTGTTTCTGAATTTTTTGTACAAGGAGTCTTTCGCCTTCGCAGCGGCTAAAGATACGTTTACTTCGTTTTCCACTTCCAGGATCGTATTCTTGAGTTCTTGCTTCTTCACCAGAATGGCCTTTTCCGCCGCCTTGATGTTTCCCTGGTTTCTATCAAAGATAGGAATATTCAACTGGGCGGTAACACCCCAATAGTTTTGGAATGCAGTTCCTCCTCTGTTGTATGCGGGACCGAAGGCAAGATCCGGAATCGCGTTCGCGTGTTGTAATTCTAGATTCGCTTCTTCAAATCTTAGGGCCTGGACAGCTTTCTTTAGGTCAGGTCTATATTCCCTGGCTTTCTGAATCATGTCTTCCAGCTTCAGTTTCATAGGGTCCAAATTCTCTACGAAACCCTCGTCCAAGACTGGTAAGAAACTAATCGTTTGGGGCAGAAAAGCTGGTTCGTTTAGAAGTACTCGTAAATCCGCCTCTTTTTCCAGAACTCGAATTTTAAGATCTTCTCTTTCCTTTTTAAGAAAAAATAATAAAGCCTTTAGACGAAGAACCTCTGATTGTAAAACTGCCCTGCGCTTATAGGCTTGCTCCGCGGAGTTCACAGTTTTTTCTAAAGCATCCACACTTCCATTATAGAATAAAATTGCCTGTTTATAGTAATGGATGAAGTAAAACGTCTTTCTTAGCTTCATAAGAAGCTCTCGAGCAAGATCATAGAACTCTTGTTCACCGATCTTCGCATTTAGCTCTGCTACTCGAATTCGTTTTCCGATCTTACCGCCTAACAGAAATAACTGCTGGAGCTGAACCATACTCTGCCCTGATCTGGAAAAGTCAAAGTATCTCTGCGTCGGCTCCGCGAAAATATTCTGGTCCACGAAGATATTCGGATTCGCGTACAATCCTGCTTGTTCGATACCGGCCTTTCTCGCATCGATATCATATTTGGCTGCGAGCAACAGGAGGTTATTTTTCCACAGGTGCTCCTCTGCCTTTGTCAGCGAAATGGAAATTTCCGTTTTTGCGTCGGCTTCCGCCGGTTGACTATAAGTTGAAGAATCGATAGAAGTGCTAGGAACTTCCGAATACGGAGACTTAGTAGGTTGCGTCATACCGCTCGAGGTTTCGGTTTCTCCGTATACAAACTGAAAGCATGCAGTCGTAAGCAGGAGAGCTAACACATTTTTCTTCATTTGGTTACCAGTTTACTTATTTATATTTTCACGGTACATTTCGAGCCGCGAAATTCACTCTAGACGATTCTTACAATTTTCGATTTGCGAAAAACGGAACCGTCAAAAATCGATCCGCTTTATAGCTTATGCTTGGATAGAAGGGGGAGGAAGATCCACTAACAGGAAAGATACGACACTGTTACGATAGGAACTTTTTCTTACAAAGGAAAGAGAAGATGAATAAGAACGAGGAGACCAAGGATATCCAGAATCCAAAGTAGCTTGAATTTCAAATGGGCGGTTGTCTCTTTCCCTCATAAAGGAAAGTATGAACTTTTCAGAGCCCCTAAGATTTGATTCAATCGCAGCGTGGGCCACTTTTTTGCTAGAGGCGTCAGTATACGCCTTTGCCCAGTCTGCATGATCGAAGACGTCCAACGTAGAAGAAGTAGCAATAACTGCCACTTGCAACCAAATCAAAAGTAAGTAGAGAGAACGTCTCATCTAATTAGCCAGCAAAATAAGCCTAGCACGAACAGTCAACCTATCTTGGTCGGAGAGCCCGGCAAATTCCTCTTTCTAAGAATTTCTAAACCGGAAACTTAAAAAGGCTTATTATTTTGTACTATCTCGAGAATAAACGAAAAGTAGCATGCATGCTAAAATTTTTTTCCAAAAATGGACTATTTTAGCGTTCCCTAAAGTAAAAAGTTTCACTTTATCCTAATAAAAAAGGACAAGCTCCGTACATTTCTTCAAGAAAATACGTCCCGTTAAAGACTCTGAAGATCTATTTCTTTTAGCGCTTTCTTCTGCGGCTGGTTTTTCTTTCAGATCCACCGCCGCCACTGGCGACAGGCAGTGCCTTGGTAGCTTCGCTTGACTGACTCCCAGAACTTTTTCCCTGCAATTCCTGGAATCCGCCCGTCAATTCCTGGCCGATCTTCTTATATTCTTTCTTTTCTTCCGGAACCTGGGTTTTCTCGGTTACTTCTACTCGGAGCAGAAAGCTTACGATCTCATTCTTCATGTTATCGATGGCTTGGTCAAAGATTCTGAACCCTTGTAACTTGTACTCAACGAGTGGATTTTTTTCTCCGTAGCCTACAGTCCAGATCCCTTCTCTAAGATGGTCCATGGAATAAAGGTGTTCCTTCCATCTGTGGTCTAGAATGTCTAAGAAAATATTCCTTTCTAGAACTTTCCAAACCTCGGAGCCGATCCGATCCACTTTTTCCAGATAGAATTTCTGGATGATCTCATTCAATCTGTCGAATAGATAGAGCTGTGCATTCTTGCTCTTTTTTACTTCCTCGAAATCGATTTCCCAAGGCAGCCCCATTCCGGTGAACCATTCTTTTAGACTTTCGACTTCCCAACCATTCGGATTTCCGCCTTCGCAGGTAGCGAGGATTTGAGCTTCCAAAATTTCTTCGATGAATCCTTTGACAAGACCGGTCACGTCCTTGTTTTCCAGGACCTCGTTTCTCATTTTGTAGATCACGATCCTTTGTCGATTCATCACATCATCATATTCTAATAGATGTTTTCTGATATCGAAGTTGTGTCCTTCTACCCTTTTCTGAGCCCTAGCGATCGCATTCGAAACCATGGTGTGTTCGATCTCTTGGCCTTCCGGCATTTTGAGCCTTTCCATGATTCCTGCGATCCTATCTGATCCGAAGATACGCATTAGGTCGTCCTGGAGAGAAAGATAAAAACGGCTGGAGCCAGGATCCCCTTGCCTACCCGAGCGACCTCTGAGCTGATTGTCTATCCTTCTAGCTTCGTGTCTCTCGGTTCCTAAGATATGCAAACCACCGGCGCCCAAAACTTCCTCGTGATTTTTTTGCCAGATTTTTGCAGAAGTTAGGATTTCCTTGGCTCTGCTCTTTTTACTTTGAGAGTCTAGATTATCGGCGATGGATTCTGCTCGATCAAAGTCTAGTCGGAGAGCTGCTTCTTTGAATTCCTGAACATGGCGATCAGACTCTACCCATGATTCCAGATTTTCTCTGTACAACTGTGCCCCGCCTAACACGATATCGGTGCCTCGACCAGCCATGTTCGTGGCAATGGTCACAGCTCCCGGCTTCCCGGCGTTTGCGATGATCTCGGCCTCTTTTTCATGGAATTTCGCATTCAATACATTATGGGAAATTCCAGCCTGGGCTAGGATTTTGGAGAGTACTTCTGACTTTTCGATCGAGATTGTTCCGACCAAGGCAGGCTGTTTTCTAGATTGCAGCTCCTCTATTTCTTTTAGAATCGCAGTGAATTTTTCCTTTTCGGTGCGATAGACTCTGTCCGCGTTATCGATCCTTTGCACCGGAAGATTCGGCGGGATCACGATTACATCTAGATGGTAAATTTTATGGAATTCTTCAGCCTCTGTATCCGCAGTACCGGTCATTCCGGAAAGCTTTTCGTAGAGCCTGAAATAGTTCTGAAAGGTAATGCTCGCTAGCGTCTGAGATTCCCTTGCGATTTGTACCGCTTCCTTGGCTTCGAGCGCCTGGTGAAGACCGTCGGAGTATCTTCTCCCCGGCATTAACCTTCCTGTGAACTCATCTACAATGATGACTTCTCCGTTCTGCACTACGTAGTCTACATCTCTCTGAAAAATCTTATGAGCTTTCAGGGCCTGGTGTACGTGGTGCACCAAATCCACGTTTTGCGGAGCATATAAATTATCTATGCTTAGAATTTCCTCAACGTGAGCGACTCCCCTTTCGGTCAAAAGAACGTTTCTAGCTTTTTCGTCCTTTTCAAAGTCCTCTCCCTCAATGAGCTTCGGAATGATTTTATCGATTCGTACATACTTATCCGTAGATTCGTCTGACGGTCCGGAGATGATGAGAGGAGTCCTAGCTTCGTCGATCAGGATGGAATCGACCTCATCCACAATTGCAAAGAAATGACCTCTTTGGACTTTATGATCCAAATGAGTCACCATATTATCTCTCAAATAATCGAATCCGTACTCGTTGTTGGTTCCATAAGTGATATCCGCAGAGTATGCTTTCTTTCTATCCTCGTGCTCCATATCATGCTGGATGATTCCGACGCTTAAGTTTAGAAAATCGTAAATCGGTTTCATCCAATTGGCGTCCCTTCTCGCCAAATAGTCGTTCACCGTAACTAAGTGTACACCCTTTCCGGCGAGAGAATTCAAATACACAGCCAAGGTAGAAGTAAGAGTCTTCCCTTCTCCTGTCTTCATCTCGGAAATATTTCCCCAGTGAAGAGCTATCCCGCCCATCATTTGTACATCGAAATGCCTCATCCCGAGTCTACGAACCGAAACCTCTCTAACTGTTGCGAATGCTTCCGGAAGGATCTGGTCTAGGGTTTCTCCGTTCTGGAGCCTATCCTTGAATTTTTGGGTTTGAGCGGAGAGTTCGGAATCGCTCAGGTTCTGGATTTTTTCTTCCCAAGAATTGATTTCCTTCACGATCGGAATAAGACGCTTGAGATCCCTCTCGTATTTGCTACCAAATAGAATGCGTAGAACTTTCTGGATCATGGATAATACCGCTTCCCTAACAACTTATCGATTCAAATGATTTCATTTTACAAAGCTTCTCTCTGCAATTTCAAATCCGCAGGTTCGAAATTACAAATTCAGAATTCCTTCAAACAAACTCCGGCCCACTTTCTCCATGTGAGACCTTAGATCGCCCGTCTCAGGTCCTGGATTCCAACCGGCTTTTCGAATGAAATCTGCGTGGACCTTTTTCCAAACTTCGAGCATTGACTCAGTAACTTCAATATGACATTGGATCCCAAACACTCTGTTCTTCCAAGCGAACATTTGGTTTGGATAAAATCCACCTTCTAATAATAGCTCAGCCTCTGGCGGAGCATCAAACACATCCTCGTGCAAATGAAACACGGGGAATGATTTAGTACCGTTTAGATCGGAAAAGATAGGATGCTTTGGATTTACAATGTGAACGTCCGAAAAACCAACCTCAGGCCCTTTTTTTCCGGCGTATACATTCCCACCTAAGGCTTTGGCTAAGATTTGAGATCCTAAGCAAATTCCTATAATCTTCCTTCCTTCCATCCGAATACTGTTTCTTGCAAGTTCTAACCAAGGCTCAAAGAACTCTTCCTGTGCGGGATCATGTACGGTTTGTGGTCCGCCCAAGAGTACAATCAAATCGAAAACTTGATGAGCCTCCGGGATCAGGTGCAGGTGGGGATCATAGGCATTATGGTAGGTGATCCTGTACCCTCTAGATTGCAAAGAATCTAAAAGTGTCCCGGGTCCTTCGCAATCTTTAAAACGAACGATTAGACATCTCATTCGAAACCGACCATCTTCTTAAAGAAAAGCACCTTCAAGTCCTTTGGAATTCTGGATTGGTCGGACTCTTCGCTAATCGGACCAATGAAATTGTAATAGAGCACCAAAGGTTTGGTTTTTAAAAGTAAGGTCTCCGGGGTTCCCGTTACTAGCCCGCTTTCCTGAGAAATTCGGAACGGTTTTTTCATGATCAGAACCGGAAGCTTGATCTTGTATTTTTGGATCTCAGTTTTCATTTGGGTCGTCGCTTCTTGGATCAACTCTTCTTCGCTTAGAGTTTCCGGATTGTCTACGAAGACTGTCGGATCTACCACCATGTACAATTTGATTCTAGGATTCTTTTCAAATTCGTAATGGAGATAGTTCAGAACTGGGACCTCTCGGATACAAGGAGTGCAGTTCGGGCCATATACATTCAGCGCAATTCTGTCTGAATCCAATTCTGAAATTTTTACGGGTTTTCCATCCAAGGTTTGTCCCGCATAATCCGAGACTCCCAAATTGGATTGCTCGGACGGAGCACAGGAGATGATGAAACTTAAGTGTATAAAGAAATACAGGCTCAATCCGATAGAAATCTTACTGGATTTGCTGATTTTTCGCGCAAGGTGTGCCTGGGGATCCATTGGCGTTTACCAAACTCAAGGATTCCCACTATATTTCAAGGAATAAACAAAGACATAACTCCTTGACACCTTATGAAAATAGAAGAATATGGTAAAATCCCAGGCCTCTCTCTCAGGAACCTAACTAATATGACCCAACACCAAAATGGCGAATTCGATATCGTAACTTTGATTGAGCTCGCTCAAAAAAACAAGTACGAAAGAGCTGTGGCCGGTTTCCAAATTCTGGATAGAATCGACCGTCTGGAACTTCCCAAAAAAATAAAAAACAGGAAGTTAGCAGTGCAAGCAATGTTCGCACTTGCGAATGACGAAGTACAGTACAAATACGTCACAAAAGAAGAACGTCAGACCATCGAGCAAGAAGCTCGCATGTCCAGCGCCACCTACTCTCAGTTCAATGGTCTATTTGATGCGTCTCAAGCACCTATCGCAGAAGAGGATACAGAAGAAGACTTCATCCCGGAAGAAGCAGCTCGTCCTTTAATGGATATGGAAGAGGGTGAAGAGACCGAATCCGAAGAAGAAGACGAAGACGAAGAAGAAGATGAGGATGACGACGACGATCTGGAAGAAGATGAGGATGAAGAAGAAGACGAAGAGGCCGAAGAAGAGGAAGATTGATCTATTTTTGAAGTCGTTTCCTTTCCTAACGGAGATCTGAATCTAAAAGAAAAAGATTCCTCCTTCCACTTACACTCCCTCCAAGATCCTTACAAGGAGGGAGAAAGAATCTCACAAAGTTTTCCAACCAACCTAAAAGACGACGAACTTTTGATCGTTGTAGGGATCGGTTGCGGGTACCACCTATTTGCATTCCAGAAACAATCTGATCTTAAGCAAAATTTAATCTGCTTAGAACCGTTTTCGGAATTCGAAACTCTCACTGGAGAATTCGTAAAAACACGATGCGACTCCAAAGACTGGAAGTTTTATTACGGCTGGAAAGAATTTCTGACAAAGCCGAAAACGGAATGGCTCTCTCCTCATATTCGATCGATCCGAGTTACGGTTCATCCAACCTACTCCAGAAAGTTTCCGGAACTCGCAAGCGAGATTCTATCCTATTTTCGTAATTTAGATTTTTCTGAAAAACCTCTGACGGTGAAAGAAAGATTCTCTAGGATATGGGTCAGAAACTATTTCAGACATCTTAGGATATTTTTCGAGAATCCAAAGAACTTCCGATTGATCGGAGCGAAAAAGACTCGAATGGACGGTGTAGCTTGTTTTGTAGGAGCTAGCCCTAGTCTCGAAAAAGAAATACATTGGTTAAAAAAGTATTCAAAGAACATATTCATCCTTTCTTCGGATACAAGTCTTTCTTTTTTGGTCTCGCAGGGAATTTCGCCAGATGCTGTTTTAACCATAGACTCCGGACTCGGTACCTCCTACCATTTTAGGGAAAGTGCTTCCAAAGAAGTTCCAATCATTACTTGGTTCGGCGGTTCGGCGTATGTATTCGATCTTCCGAATCCAAAATGGATCTATTTGTCCACTCATCCTTTAGACCAAATCGCTGGTGCCACTTTCTTTAAGGGGACCGAATCTTTAACCAATCCTTCTAAAAACATGGCTGGCATGGCCTTTTCAGTATTACATTCTTTAGGCTTTGAAAAAGTATTTACCTTGGGTTTGGACTTTGAAAGAGAAAACGGAAAGACTCATTGTAGGGGAACAGGCTATGAAATCTTCGATCTATTTTATCTAAGCAGGGTGACTAGTTTGTTTTCGAGAAGGTACACGCAGACGGCACATTGGGAAAAAAGAAAACCGATTCTGGAAATACTCCGCTCCCAGCCCCAATTTCCGGTTCAGTCAGGTCTGCCCGAATTAGATCCGAAATTAATGAAAGTAAAATTGTACGATTCTTTGTCCGACTTTCCTTCTAAACTACCAAGTGACCCCAAGGAATGGCTAAAGATATCGGATACGATACCGGATTTTCCTCCAGAAATTAAGCGAACTATGCAAAAGGAATCTAGGATTTTAATCCAATCGGGCGATCTGCCGATTTTGGGTTCGAATTCTTCTTATTGACATTCCTGCGAGCAATCGACAAACTCTGTAGTTCCGGAATACAACCCGCCATCAGGTTCAGGATTATGAATAAAGGTTATATAATTTGTGTCGATGATGAAGTATCGGTACTGGAAACCCTTCAAGAGCAACTCCATAACGAATTCGGAAAGACTCATGAAATAGAAACTGCCCGAAGCGCGGAAGAGGCTCTGGCTTTGATAGACGAAATCCAAACTTCTGGATTTGTCATCGAAGTGATCATTACCGACCAGGTAATGCCTGGAATGAAGGGAGCAGAGTTCTTAGAGAAGGTGCACAAAAAGTCTCCAGACTCTATCAAGATTCTGCTCACAGGCCAAGCGGGGTTGGACTCTGCGATTCACGCGATTAATTTCGGTGGCCTGAGTCGCTATGTGGAGAAACCCTGGAATATAGAGGAATTATCAAGGGACATACAATCCCTGATCGAAAAGTTTCGTCAGAACTTGGAGAACCAACATATCATCAATGAACTCAATCGCAAAATTAAGGAACTCGAACAAGAAAATAGAAAGCTGCAACAAGAAGCAGAGAATTAGAAGTGTACTTCTAATCCTCTGCTTGTTTTGGATTTCCTACGAAACACAGAGCGCACCCAAAGATTTACCGAAACCCAAATTCACCGTAGAACAGATCAAAAAAAAGAAAGAAGTACTACTTCAAATCTTAAAATACGGAACTACCAAAGAAAGAGCGATTGCACTTAGGGAATTAGAGGATTTTCCGAAAGAAGAATCCGGAGAATTGTACGACCAGGTCGGATCCATCTTAACGAAAGATCCAGAATGGGCGATGAAGATTTATGCGATTCGCGCATGCAATCATTTAGGCCTAAAAAAGTTCGAGAAAGAGATTATCTCTTTACTGAAATACGATCAGCAAGATGTGCAAAGGGAAGCAATTTTCGCGATCAAGAAATTGAAGCTCCATTCTGCGGTTTCTGCTCTCACAGAATTGCTGAAAACACAGGACTTCACTAAAAACTCCAATTTCACCACCGCTCTTTTGGAAGCACTGAGCGACTTTCCAGAGGCAAAGGAATCCTCCGAATTTTTGGCGGATCGATTCCCGGAAAAGTTTAATGATTCGGAACTTCGTGCTCAGATGGCTCTTTATTTCGGAAAAGTAAAGTACAGGCCGATGGAATCAGTTTTGATCAATACTTTCAAAGATGAAAAGGAACCAATCGGGTTGCGCGCGTTTTCAGTGAACGCGCTAGGAAAGATGAAGTCAAAGGACGCAATTCCACCGATGCGCGAATTGTTGGATAAGGTTCGGAATTTAAAATCTAAGAATGATATCCAGGATTACCAACCCTTAAAGATTCATATCATTACTGCTCTTGTCTCGCTAGGAGATAAGGATATCGTGGAAGAACTGTATTCATTTGCTCGGGACGATGATGCGGTAGTAAGATTGCGCGCGATCAAACATCTAGCCGATACGGAAGATCCTGCAGTCATAGAAATCTTGGAATACAAGGCGCAAAGAGATCCCAGCGAAAAAGTAAAGAGAGCTGCGCAAACTGCCTTGGATCAACTTCGGAAGAAATTAGCCCCGGAAAAAGATTCCGGAACTGAAGAAAAGTCTGATTCTTCTCCGACTGAGACGCAGTCAAAATCGGAACCCAAGAAGCCGGACCAGCCAGTCTTAGAACCAAAAACCGATGGAAAGACAGAATCAAAGTCCTCGCCTTTTGAAACTGATTCGAAATCTAGCAAAGATTCCAAAATAACACCGGAGTCCAAGCCTTCTGAATCCAAGGCGAATCCAGATTCTAAAACTCAAACATCTACTCAAAAAACAGATTCTGGTACATCCACTCCTGAATCTGCAAAAAAGAAAGAACCAGAAAAGAAGCCTTCCAAATCTACGCAGGAACCCAAAAAACAAGGCAAAAATCCAGTACCGTTTGCAGACGAAGAATCGGAGGAGCTGGAGGGTCCCTGACCTGAGCGCCCAAACAGAGAAATGAGAAGTTTCTCAGACAATCGGTTCTGGTGGTTCGAAAACTTAGGGAAAATTCCTTTACTCCAACGTATATTAGGAATTCATTCTATTCTTATTTTTCTTAGCTTTTTTCTCGCAATTTCCTTTGCGACTCCGAATCTTCTTTCGAATTTGAATGCAGACTCGATTGAAAGTACTTATCGCGGAACCATTTCCTTGGAAGAGGCCAGAACCTTAGATATCAAAATGGGTCTTTCGGAATCCACTCCAGATTTTCCGGATAAGCAAAGGTTATTTTTCCAAGGGTTAGAAGGAAACTATGCGATCTTTTATGATTGGAATGGTCACACTGTTTATTATCAGTATAGAGAAAACAAGTTTGATCGGAGATACAGAAAATATGTTTCCAGACTTTCTGGAGGAGCTCCTTATTTAGTCTCCGGAGAGTATTTAGGGGTGTTTGTTTTCGAAAACGGAGTCGTGCGAAGACTAAAGAAAAAGGGTCAAGACAACCTCGCCGATCGAAAAGAGAAATACTCCATTCCGATTTTTCAGCTGAAGGAATACAAAGAATTGATATTGGAAGAGATCTTATTTTGATCAGAAGTTTCCTTTTGTTTTCTCCTTCTATTTTTTGGATCCTTCTTTTTGCTTTTCCCTTGACCTCCGTTCCGTTGGATCCGGACCAAAAAGTATATCATCTGGAAGAGACCTTCCAAAAAGATTTCTTTCAAATCTCTTTTCCAGAAAACTCGCTAGTTCGATCTGAATCCAGAAATCGTTGGAGAGCCGTCCCGTTAAAAGGCAGGAGTTGGTTAGTTGTTTGGCGAAAACTAGATAGAACGGGAGAATTCGAATCTGCAAAAAAATCTTTGGCAGAAGTATTTCCAGGCAAAGCGCCCGAACAATTTTCTGTTCAAGGAATAGAAATTTTCAGATGGGAAAAATCGGATCTTTCTGGCGGAAACCCTCTCAAAATATTCTTCTTTTTACTCCAGAATCAATCCTTTGCCTATTCGGTGTATGTAAGCTTTTTTCCAGACCAAAAGAATCTAGAAGATTGGTTTGGCGTTCCGAATCGCTACGTGAAACCTTAGCCGAGAATGGGATTTACGCTTGAATCCGATCGCCTTCCGAAAAAACTGGAACTGTCGGGCCTATAGCTCAGTTGGTTAGAGCGGCAGACTCATAATCTGCGGGTCGAAGGTTCAAGTCCTTCTGGGCCCAAAATATTTCATTTCTCATTGTTCTGTGCCGCAGAACACAATCTCCGGGTTGCCGGTTCAAGTCCTTCTGGGCCCAAAATATTTCCTTCCTAGTAACAATTTCAAAGGACTTGAAGCTTTCGAGCGAAAGCGATTGCAGCGACCCATAGGGAGCGTAAGCAATCGCGGACCGAGTCCATGGATGGACTGAGAAAGACGCCGTGGAGCCCAGTTCGACACGAAGTCGGACTGCGTAACGGCAAGTCCTTCTGGGCCCCTTGAGATCAGCTTGCCCGGCGTTGCCCGGCGGTACTTTTTACTGGAAAGCCCCACCCGATTTGGGAGGGGGCCGGAGCGGCAGCGGTGGTACCCCAGCTCAGTTTCACAAATTTCCTTTTTCGGCAACCAAATTTTTCTGCCAAATCCGTGTAGGAGCTCCTACAAATGGATTTCCAAGTTTTGATTAGGAGATTCTAATTCAATTAGCAGCGTTTAGTTGGTCCGCGAATAATACTGGAGTGCTAGAAATTGATTTTTATTTCCAATTTTCGTTTCAAAGAATCGAATGAATCCGTATTGCCACGGAACAGAGCACTTTAAAAACTTATTCTATGGATCAAGTTGCTACACGAAAACCAGTGTCCAAGTCCAAAAGAAAAGCAAATGCCTATACCGTAGCGGCGGATGATATTTACATTTTTCCGATCCCCGAGTCTACGAATCTATTCCTCATGAAAGTGTGGAATTCCTTCGTGAACAAAATGGTCGCTATGACTTTTCCCAATGGAAAACCGATCTTTCAGTATGCAGTTTTCGAAGCAATCCAATCCAAGAATCTCAAGATAGTTGCTTCTTCTACTCATTTTAAAATGAAGGAAGTCACGGATCGAATCGGACTAGAATCGATTGAAGATTTTATTCGTAAGACGCTTCCGATTTCAATATCAGATCCTGATAACGTTTCTGCAAAATACCTAAGAGAAGCGATCATTTCGGTGGAAAAAAAATCCAGACCAGAAGTGTATTTTCACAGTCTTCATGACGAAAGGCTTCACCCGAATCTAAAGCAACTTCTTACAAAGACAATGAACTACGCTGCGGGAATTCCTCTTTTTGTAAAAGGAGTTCCGATCGGAATGCTCTGGGGAATCCGACGGGATAATATGAGCGAAGTGCAAGAGGAAGAAGTCAGGCAGCAGCTATTTTCGCTGTATGATGTGATCGATTTCGTAATTTCTCGGGAAATGGATGATAAGGGAGATCCTTACTATGCGAGAAAAAACATTGAAAAGGCGGATTTGTTTTCTCGCGCAAAGCATCTTTTTTATACGAGGGGCTTTGGACAAAGCGAGCCAGTGACCACGATCGTATTCGATTCACATACTTACGATCGTTCCTATCGATTGGATGCGAGCTATCTTATACCTTCCGGCGATGGGTTTTCGGTTAGCTTGAAGCGAATGGAGCCCAAGGAGAAGAACGACACTAAGAAAAATCTGCTTATCATTCCTGGATTCTTCTGTCGCAGATCCGTCATGGACCGAGTCGCTCGAGAATTGGCCCTGAGACATGGATACAGAGTCTTTTCCATGGATATGAGAGGAAGATCCAGAAGAACCCTACCTTTTCTGGGAATCCGAGAAGGTTGGACTGTCGACGATTTTATCCAGGAAGATTTTCCTGCAGTCCTTTCTTGGATCTCTGAAAATTTCCCCAACGAGGAACTAGTAGTCATCGGCCACAGTATGGGTGGAATGATCCCAAGATTTTACTGCTCTGCATACGAAGAGATCGTACGTAGAAAACCTAACTCCAAAGTTCCACTCCCAAAACCAGAAGGACTTATATCAGGAATTGTATCGATCACTTCGCCGAACTTTATTCGACTTCAGGCGCAAATTCCAGGGCTGAATGTTCTGAAGACCGGATTGAAACTTCTGCCCTCCAAGATGATTTCCGATTTTCTCTTTGACCTGACTTCCTTTTCTCTGCAGACCACTTTGCCTACCGTGGATCTGAACAAATTCTTCAAATTTTTATTGGGAATGCATTCCTCTTTAAGAGGGATGTCTTTTGACCTGCAGACCAAGGTCGTAAACTTGAGGGACTTCGTAGGTTACAAACAAATCTCTCCACCGGAATGGTATTTGCTGATCGAAGATATTTTTTGCGAGGAATCGACGAAAGTGGTTTTGCAATTCCTAAAATCTCAGCTCAGCCAAGATCATTCCTTTCTTTCGTACGATGGAAGCTTAGACTATACCGCGCTTCAAAAAAATCTGAAGATTCCGATATTTTCCATTCTAGGATCTCTCGATAAAGTAGTTCCGAGCGAGACGATTCGCAAAGATCTAGCAGCACTTCCGCAGGAAAAAAATCGAATTATTTCCTACGAGCAGGGTCACCTGGGTATCGTATTTCACATGCCAACCGTCAGAGAAATGTGCGCAGAAGTAGACACTTGGATCCGCGATTTGGACAAGGATTGAATCTGAGGGTTAGAATACTTGACATTTCGGGAAACCAACTATAGTCTCGAAAACTAGGAATGGATCTAATCGAAGCGACAATATACAATATCTCCCTGACAAACGTCGGATTTGCAGTTTTCTTAAAAGCGAAAGACGATTCTGATCAAAGGGTGGTGCCGATCTTTATAGGTCCTCTGGAAACTCATTCGATCACCTCAGTATTAGAAGGAACGAAACCTCCTCGCCCAATGACCCATGATTTAATGACGATCCTCTTGACTACTTTGGGAATCCAAATTGTAAAAATTGCGATCGAAGAAATCATCGATAATACTTTCTACGCAAAAATCACCTTGCGAAAGGATGAAGAGTTGATCGTGCTGGATGCTCGTCCGAGCGATTCCATTGCCCTAGCTCTAAGAGCAAGCGCTCCAATTTTCTTGGCCAAAAAAGTAATCGAGGAAGCTGGAATCGTAATGAAGGACGATGAGATTCCTGGAGAGACCATCGGAAAAGAAAAAATCTCCCAGCTTCCTAAATCACAACTGGAAATTCTTCAGGATTCTCTAGACAACGCATTAAAAGCCGAAGATTACGAGACGGCCGCTAAAATCAGAGACCAAATCCGAAAGCTGTTAGAAAATCCCTCCTAATTCCAATTCTAAGAATAGAAATTCTTCGATTTCGCTTGTAGGAATTCCAACCAAGAGTTAGGGTTGGAAACCCAATTCAAAGGAGGCGAGCTATGGAAAAGGCAGTAATGGATTTATTAAACGCAGGAATCGCGCTATTTCAATCTGGTGAAGGAAAGCTCAAACAAACCTTGCACGATGTGGAAAAGGTGTACGATGAGCTAAAAGCAAAAGGAGCATTGGATCAATCGGAACAAGCAAATCGCTTGAGAGATTTGGTACAAAAAACGGTTGCAGATGCTCAATCTAAATTGCATACAGCTAGCGAAGGAAGCCAAGCAGTGTACCAACAACTGAAGGACAATTTTCAGAAAATTTCTGTTCAAGTGGAAGAAATGGTTCCTCCCGATCTGAAGGCAAAGGCAAAGAGCGCATTAGACGAATTAAAAAAATTAACGAAGAAACCTTAGCTTCGGTTCCCTCTGGGCGGCAGAAAATTTCGGGACAAACAAAGCCCGATTCAGATACTAGGCGAAGCAATTGGATCGCCGACCGCCCATGAGGAAACAGACTTTTATTCTAGTCTTAACTGTACTGATCGACATGATGGGGTTCTCCCTCATCTTCCCCATTTTCCCTGAAACTCTATCTCATTTTCTAGCGCAAGCAGGAGATCCAATTCTGGATCTTTTCACGAGCTGGACTTCTACTCTTCTGACTCGGGGAGAAACTGACTGGAAACTATTCGTTGCACTTTTCGGTGGGATCGTTGCTAGCTTATACTCGATTTTGCAATTTCTGTTTGCTCCGATCTGGGGAAAACTTTCCGATCGCGTCGGACGTAGACCTGTCTTAGTCTTTACATGCACCGGAAGTTTGATCGGATACTTTGTCTGGTTACTGTCCGGAAGTTTTTCTTTATTCGTATTATCCAGAATCATTACAGGATTAATGGGTGGAAATATTTCCGTCGCGACCGCAGCAATGGCCGACACCACGGATGAAAAAAATCGGGCAAAAGGAATGGGAATGATCGGCGCCGGAATCGGCCTTGGATTCATCGCAGGTCCATCTATCGGAGGGATCTTGGCACATACGAATCCTTCTGGCTTTTTGCCATTTATTCCCTGGGAAAGTATGACGATCTTTCCATCTGTTGCATTAGCTGCATTCGGCGTTGCGCTGCTGAATTTGCTCCTCGTATTTTTCTATTTTCACGAAACTCTACCAATCGGAATCAGAAAAAAACCGGAAGGAAGGCTGCATCCAATATTAGGAGTTCTTGATATTGGTTCCAGAGAAGTGTTAAGCGCGAGTCTATTGTACTTTTTGTTCGTTTTCGCCTTTTCCGGTTTTGAATTTTCTCTCAACTTTTACCTCAACCAGTTCTTAGGATTTAGTCCCAAGTCAATTGGATACACCTTCGTCTACATAGGTATGATCATCGTACTCGTTCAAGGTGGAGTGGTTCGAAAACTGTCTGGAAAAGTTCCGGAGAAAAAGATCGGCATTTTTGCGGGGATTCTGCTCATAATCGGATTCTTCCTGCTTTCTGTAGGAAACTCTCATTTTTATCTATTTTTGGCTCTTACTTTCTTAGCTACTGGAAGTGCGCTCTTGCACCCTGCTCTTTCCACGATCGTTTCTCTTTTTTCACTTCCTCAAGACCAAGGGAAGAATTTGGGCATTTTTCGCAGTTTAGCTTCTTTGGGAAGAGGAATCGCTCCTATCGCGTTTTGCTTAATCTACTCCCAAGAAGGACCAGAAAAGTCCTTTTTTGTGTCAGGAATTTTGAGCGTATTCTTTTTGGTACTGTTTGGTTTCATCAAACAGCCGTTACACGGCAAGACGAATCACTAATTCATCTACAAAACAGAAAGCAATGCGTCTTTCAATTTGGGAAAAAGACTCTTTTCGTCTAGCTTAGAACCGTTTTCCATTCTAAGTAAAAATGTATCTCTTACTTGACCGGACTCCGTAACCGCCTTGAAAGACAGAATATCTACTCCGAAGAGAAAGAATATTTGAGAAATTTCGAATATAATCCCCAAACGATCTTTCATCCGAAGATCCATCACAGTCGAATCGCTGATATCAGAATTGAACAAGAATATCTCTGGAGTCTCACCGGTTCTGGATCTCAATCCTTCGGTTTTTTCGGGATAGCGACTGAGATAGTTCATTACGGATAAACCTCCGTAAAATAATTCCTTCAAATCCGAATAGATATTCTCTAAATCAGCATCGGTCATATCAGACCCGTCTACCCTTCGAACGATAAAGATGTCTTGAATATAACCGTCCTGAGACGTTTCCGCGATGGCTTCTTCTATATTCCAGCCTCTGACATACAGCACTGCCGTGACTCGGTAGATAATCCCTACTTCGTTCTTAGAGATATTTACTTTTAGGGCATATGAGTTCCCCCTGGGAATACAGGAAATATGAAGAGGTTTATCAGGGGTTTGTATCATTTTAAATCCTCTTTTATGCGGAATGCTGAACAAATACGCAGCAAATGCAATTATCCAGGCAAGCAAGCATGCTTACATTAAAACTGCAAAACACGTGCCTGGAAATACTTTTTAGGAAAAAAACTTTGTGAAATTGTTAAAGAGCGAATTTTACGCCAATATTACCTGAATAAACTTTTTCAGAGGCCATGGCTTCGACGAGAAGCTTAAAGGCAAAAAGGTTCAACTCTATCCCGCCCAGAATGTAGGAAGTCTGGCTCCTTACTTCAGCAGAGCCGTTAGTTCGAATGGTAAGAGTACCGCTCGCACCGCCTGAATACATTTGTATGAGCTGAGGAGGGAGATTGTAAGCCGCCGGATCCACCGTCAGATACAACGGACCGGTTCTTTCTAAATGGATTTTGGTATTGCCAGTGTTGTTGCTAACGCCTAACCCGGCAAAGACGGTAAGAACATAAAGCGCGCGGAACCCAGTTCTGATATCAACAGGAACCGATTGAACATAAGAGCGGTAGCCAAAATTCACGTCTCCATCCCATTTTCCCGCGGCATTTCCGAAGCTAATGCTTGTCGCAGAACCTGGATGGTAAATCAAGTTTAACTCTTCCCACTTTCTGTGAAAACCTATCCCTAAGCTTAATCCAGTGAATCCGAACAAATCCGCCTTCGTGTACCTTTCCCGAATGAGCTGGAACCTCAATGTGGCACCGAATGAATTGATATTACCTAGTAAATCTATGTCCTTGGAAGACTGTCTAGTGAGTGCCCTTAGATCTCCGGAATTCAAATCGGATTGGAATCCGTGCACGTACAAGCTAAGTCTATGCAAAAAGGATCTTTTAGAATCTTCCTGGTCTGACTGGCCTTGCGCGGTTAGCCAACCTAAATTGACTGCTGCCATAAAGGAAGGGTTCAGAGAAAATCCTACATTTGGAAACTTCGGAATATTCGTATCTTTATATTTTACTGTGATATCGTCGTTCTGTACACCCGAGATACTGATCCCAGCACCTACTTGAAAACGATTTACAATTCCAGGTCCCATCATAGAGGCATTAATATTCGATAATACAGAAGCTTCCGCCATCGACTTGGTAACTTCGTTTAAGTACTGAGTACGAATAGCCTCTTCCAATCCGTTGAAATCGTTTTTAACATTTGCAGGAATTACAGAACAAACCGAGGGGCCACTTGCCGGAGGAGTACAAAAAATTTGAGCTTCGAGTTGCCCTGGAGCAACATACGC
This sequence comes from Leptospira perolatii, assembly GCF_002811875.1. Classification (GTDB taxonomy): domain Bacteria; phylum Spirochaetota; class Leptospiria; order Leptospirales; family Leptospiraceae; genus Leptospira_B; species Leptospira_B perolatii. The sequence goes on along the minus strand of NZ_NPDZ01000005.1, from coordinate 107,295 downwards.
CAGTAATGTTCCTATGAGCACAGCGGCACTTGACAAGTACCGCTTTGTAAAATTCTTATGGAGAGCCATCACGTCCATCCTATCCTTAGACGATGGCATTGTCCAGGTTCTTTCAGAGACCTAAACTACTGCCAATAATTTCTTTCATAATCTCGGTCGTTCCGGCATAAATGGTCTGAATTCTGGCATCTAAATATGCTCTAGCGATCGGATATTCCATCATATAACCGTAGCCACCGAAAAACTGAAGGCAAAGATCCGTATGTCTTTTTTGCATTTCTGTCGCGTAATATTTCGCCATGGATGCTTCGACAGTCACTTTTTTTCCTTTCATCAATTCGATCACAACCTTATCGACGAATGTGCGGCACATCTCTAATTCAGTAACCATTTCCGCCATTTGAAATTTTATGTGCTGGAAGGTTCCGATCTTTTTGCCGAAAGCTTGTCTTTCTTTAATATATTGTAATGTCATTTTGTGAACAAGAGCAGTACTTTCCACAGCTGCAACAGCCAGGACCAAACGCTCTTGCGCAAGTTTTTGCATTAAATATCTAAATCCTTGGCCGGTTTTCCCTATTACATTCTCTTTCGGAACCTTTACTTCGTGAAAATAAAGTTCAGAAGTATCTTGGGCCTTCAAACCCATCTTCTCAAGATTTCTTCCTCTTTCGAAACCTTTCATTCCTTCCTCTATCATCAAGAGAGAAATGGTCCCATTATCATGTTTAACAGCTGTGATCACTAGATTTGCAAGCTGTCCGTTAGAAATGAAAGTTTTTTGACCGTTTACTAGAAAATAATCACCTTTGTCGACCGCAGTCGTACGGATATTTTTCAGGTCGGATCCGGCTCCCGGTTCTGTCATTGCAACCGCGAGAATATTTTCACCGGAACAACACCCAGGGAGCCATCTCTTTTTTTGCTCGTCGTTGGAATACGCACTAATGTAAGGTGCGATCACATCGTTGTGCAGAGAGATAAAGAATCCGCTGTTTCCTACTTTAGAGGATTCTTCTATTACAACTATATTATATAGAAAATCCGCTCCCGAGCCACCATATTCCTCCGGAATATCCGGACAAAGCAAGCCCGTATCCCCCGCCTTTTTCCAAAGTTCCCGAGGAACCATTCCGACTTTTTCCCAATCGTGGTGAAATGGAGCAACTTCTGTTTCGAAAAATTTCTTTGCGACACCACGAAAGGTTTCGTGTTCTTCCGTAAATTGCAGGACTCTGTCCATGAATCGACCTCCGTCGTTTAATACACGGTATTCATTCTCATGTAAACGCCGGGATTTTTCTTGATGTACTGGATAAGCTCGTTTTGAGAGATGGAATACAATTCGGTTTCCGTTTCTGCAGTAAACGTATAATTCGAAGCCAGTTTTTTAGAGATCACGTAAATCTCTCCGACAAAATCGCCGTCACTCAGTTCGGCCAGTTTTTTGCCTCCCTGATAAACGCTTACTTTTCCATCACGGATAATATATGCCTCGTCGTAAAATGCTTTTTCCTTCACCAATACTGAACCTGCGTTCACTCTAGAAAGCCTCATGATCATTTCCAACTGGGTGACTTGATGGCTTGTCAGCCCTTTAAAATGTCGGGATTCGATTAACGTTTTCCAGGAATTACTATCCCGAATGCTGTTTAAGCGTATTAAATTCTGCCTAAGGTCCGTATTCCGGATAAATTGTAGGAACTTATTCTTTTCGATAGTGAGCGCAAGAACATCCGTTTCTGCGAATACATCGGCAGCCCTAGGCAAATCTAGTACCAAAGAAGCTTCTCCGAAATATTCGTATTGTCCGTACCTTTTTATAGGCACCAATTCGGAACTTCCTTCTAATCCTTCAAATTTGACGTTCCCGGACGCAATAATATAGAATTTATCGCCTAACGTACCTTTTTTGATAATCTGATCGCCGCGTTTGTATTTTTCCTCACGAACCATCAGCAAAAACTCTTTCGCTTTTTCGATCGGAAAGCCGCTAAATATATCAATTTGACTTAATATATCTAAAAGATTGTAAGCTTCGATATGCCTTGGAGGAGTAATTTCGGGATATACTGTATTTTCTATCCCGAACTTAGCCAGTTTCAAACGAGTACCCGAAGGCATATCCTTTTTCGCGATATGATATACAGTGATCTTGTCCTGAATTTCTGCAGGCAGGCTCGCCAAATAACTAATTCTAGTGTGTAACGGAGGAATTCCAGCTTCGTGATATATGATCCTTCTATCCCAGGGAAATTCTTTTAAAAACTTCCAGCGAGATTCGGGCAAAAAACCACCCTTGTACATTTTGTCATGGATTTCCGGTTCGTTCAAATGGTCCGATGTGTACACAAAGGATTGGTCCTGAAAAAAGAACTCAAATCCTACGGACGGAATGGAATGGAGTGCATAATGAAAATTGAATTCACCTCCATTGATCATCACCGGCTTGCCAATAATTATTGGCTGAAAGTGAAACAATTCTAAAAGTTCTTTCTTCGGAATCTTGGTAAGCGCGGAGTATTTTCTAAGAAAACTTTCCATGACTGTCGCGGTCGCATGGATTGTGATCTTGTTTTCCTCTAGGATTTTCTGGAATGTACCCGCGTCATGATCAGCGTGGCAGTGGGTCAAGATGACGTGATTGATCAGTTTTGGATTTACGTTCGAATCCCTGAGCCATTCTGTAGAGTTTACCGGAGGATCCACCATGATTCCTTGGTGATTCAACCAGATAATAAATCCGGAAGTGTTATCCTCAGGATCAAATCCGTGAGAAGGTCCCAAACAAGTAATTCCCAATAAAGGTGCTTGGAACGGTTCCTCCAGCCTTTGTCCGATATCGAACTTGATATTAAAGCCTACTTCTCCTGGGATCTCGGTTCTCTTAGAGCCGTCCCGAATGGAAAAATCTCCTGAAGGTAGCTTGTGAATGACTACGTCCCCGATGGAAACTTCATTAGAACCATTGAATACTTTAAAATCTACTACATCATCGAGACCTTTGTAGCTCCTAAAGTAATTCATCTCCGCCTTCATATCGGGGAAGCCATAAGCTTCCGCTCCGGAAAGATATTCAGACTCCAAGTTGATTTCCTCGGGACCCATTAAGGATTCCTTAAGTACCGTCAATAACTGATCTTTCTGTTCGGAAGTACAGATGATGGTGGTCTTTTTCTGGCGCAAAAAGAAGTTAAAGTAAATCGGAAATTCTAGCTCGGCGGTGCTAATTCCTTTTTCTACGTGAAAGAATTTATTCGGTAGAATGAATACGAGAGGAGTTCTTTTCTCCGCCATCGTATCCTTAATAGTTTCAGGCGGAGATCCAATTTGAAAGTAACCTTGGCTGGTCTCTACAAGATATCCACCTCTCGGTAGTTCTACATAACCCTTAGTTTGCTCTTTTAGCATATACAATTTCCGTACGGCACTAGCCGTCCCGATTTATTTGTGTCTTTCTATAAAATTCCGAATTTGCGCCTTAGGTAGGGCTCCTATAATCTTATCGACCAACTGACCTTCCTTAAATAAGAGCAGCGTAGGTAAAGATTGAATGCCAAGCTTTTGAGCAGTGTCTTGATTATCGTCCACATTGAGTTTCTTAATTTGTAGGACTTCCTTCATTTCTCCGGAAAGCTCCTCCAATACTGGGGAAACCATTCTGCAAGGTCCGCACCATTCTGCCCAACAATCTACCAGGACCATCCCGTTAGATATTTCAGTAGTAAAATTTGAATCGTTAATTTCTGGCAGTGCCATTCTTTACTCTAACTCCTTTTCTCCAGTCTTTATAACAGATAAACAAGGTCTATTTTTTCTTTTTCTTCTTCTCTTTCTCGGCTTCGATCAATTCTACTTTTTCCTTTAAAGATTCGATCAAAGTCTTCGTTTTGCCTAAGTCTTCGGTTTCACCTGTGGTTTGTAAAATTTTCCTGTTTACCTCTAAAAGAACAATGGATTTCTTTAGGTCGCTCGCGTCCTGAGTGGATAAATCGAATTTAGCCCGATATTCCTGAGCGGCATGGTTACATAGTTCCAAGACCAAATTGTAGTGTTCTTGTCTAGGGTAAAAGTATGGATTTTCTAAATCTCTTTCTTTTTCGAAAGCGCGGAAGTCGAAAAGATTTTTACTTAAAATCGCGATCTTAAAATGAATTTCCGGAAAACTCCATTTCCATTTTGAATTCGCGCCAAAAGCCTCGATCGTGTTATTCGTGCTCAATCTGAGCCCTTTTACAAAGTTCAATCTCTGGATCGGATTAAACTCTTGGATTTTCAAAAGAAGATCCTTATTCTCAGCCAAACCTGATTCGTAATCTACTCCGACCACTTTTTCCATATACGAGATCGCGCTATAAATTTCTTTCCTGCCCTGGTTTAGATACGTATCCGATTTTAAATCCAAAATCGACACAGAGATTTCATTGATGAGCAAGCAAGTGTTGATATTCTTAATCGAATTTACGGAAAGAGCAATATTAAAATATGGCTCCATTTTGGGTTCTTTTCTGGACTGGGATTTTAGCAGATTCGTTTCTTTCTTTAGGTCTTCCAAAAAGTTTCTGAAATCTACAAGTTTCTCCTGAAATTCCTGTTTCTGTTCTTTCGTTAAGGCCATTCCATCATACCTGAATATTGATAAGGCTTCCCGTGGATAGAGCGTACATATAGTCAGAGTGGACCGACTCTTCTTCCCTTGTAGAATGTTCGGGATTTTCGATGGTCGGTTCGGATCCTTGCGGCATCACAACCGGAACCGCGTAAACTGCCTCTAACGGGCCTGGTTCTACTCTCATTTTTGCTCTCTGACTTAGTCCTTATTTCGCTCGAAAGGGACTCCCTTAGAATTATCGGTATTTACCTACTATCTATTTGACAGATAAAAAGGACCGGAAATCCTAACAAAGGAGGATCTTCGAATGTACTCACCACTGGCATTTGTGAACCTGGGATGGCCGGAAATCGTCATTATTCTGTTTTTAGCTCTCCTGCTTTTTGGAGGCAAGCGTCTTCCCTCTCTCGCAAAGGATTTAGGAGACGGAATTCGCTCTTTTCGTAAGTCGATTTCGGGCGAACCGGACGATCAGCCTCCAAAACTAACGGAAAAAGAACCGGAACCTACGAAAAAGTCGAAAGGCAAAAAATCGGCCTGATCTGCGGAATTGCCGAAATCTACTTCATAAAACCATTATAAACGAAGCATTTTAAGAGCGGACATTCTTACTCTACAGAATGGCAGTAAAAAAAACTAAGCCGAAAGTCCTTTCCGTAAATACACCTTCCCCGGCACCAGAAGCAGTGCCATCCAACGATAGAGAAAAATTCATGACCTTGGGAGAGCATCTCGAGGATTTGCGGATGGCGCTAATACGGACGTTGATCGTATTCTCCATATTTTTCGTGGCTTCTCTGTTTTTCGGAGAAGAGGTTCACAAGATTTTCTCTAAACCCTACAAAAACGTACTCGGACCAAACGCTACATTCTACCAAATCAAGTTAATGGCTCCATTCATGGTCTATCTAAGGACCAGCTTTATGTTGTCCGTTCTGTTTAGTTTTCCTTTTACACTGTATTATCTTTGGGGATTCGTTTCTCCGGCATTCGAACCAAAAACAGAAAAGCTAGGAAAGGTACTCATTCTATTCTCGACCGCCTTATTCTGGTTAGGTATTTGGCTTTGCTGGACTCAAGCTTTTGAGAATCTTTTGAGAATCTTCCTGGTGGCGTTGAGACCCTTGGACATAGAAACAAAGTTACCGATCGACGAATATTATGATGTATTTTTTAACATTCACCTAATATTCGGATTGGCCTTTCAGCTACCGGTTGTACTTGTTTTACTCGGCGCAATAGGAATCTTAAAGTCGTCGTTTTTGATTGCACATTGGAGAGAAGCATTAATGGGACTTGCAGTTGCTTCAGCCGCACTCTCTCCCGGTCCAGATGTGATGTCGATGATGATGCTATTTATACCTTTAATTTTTCTATTCGCTATCTCGTTAATTTTGATGAAAGTAGTAGAACGAAGGTAATCCGTTGTTTCAACTGCATCCTAAATATAAACTAGCCTTAGCGATCTTTACGGCATCCTTTTCTTTCTTTCTCGTATTCGTGCTGATAGACGATCTATTTTTAGGAGACGTAAATCGAATCGAATTTCGAAAATTTTTGTGGATACGATTACTCGCCGGTTTTGCATTTTCTATTTTGTTAGGCGGTCTTACATTTTATTTTGTAAATCTAATTTACCGATCTTTAAAATCATTGGCTCATCTCTTCCGCGCTTGGAGTGCAGAACAAGATCCAGAAGAAGAATTCGGGATTACCGGTGGAAATGACGAAATCGGCGAATTATCGAGAAGCTTTCGTCTCGCCTTGTTTCAAAGAAGCGAAGAAGAAGTATCCGAGCAAACAGAATCCAAATTGCACCAGGAAAAAGAGTACGCGAACAAACTCCAGTCTCTATTCTTCAAAATTAAACTTCATAAAATTAGAAATCTGGATATTACTGTATTTCCTAGATCCTCCGAAAACGGAGAGACTGATTATGCGAATATCATTCCGACCGCTGATGGTTGTATGGGAATTCTCGCAGGATTTCCGAACTCAGGTTATATAGAAGCAGGCTTGAAAGCACGAATCGAAGGGATGGTTTCTTTAGCTCAGGAAATGACCGGAGTCAGAGGAGAAGACTTGGTCTACAAGTTGGATCGATCGATTCGTTCCACACCGATTTCCGGTTTGAACCTGACGCTATTTTATCTGGAAACAAGAAACGGAGAATTAGGATATTTGCAGTACCAAGAGACTCCGATCCTGATTTATAAGAATGCCAGGATTTCGGAACAAGAAGTATCTAAGCACAGGTTCTATGACTTTCAGTCTGCGGGAAAGGAAATCCGAAAATTAAACCTCAAGCCGAACGAGTATTTTATCCTCGTGAGCGATCGAGTACCTGAAATTTGGAACAATAACATTGCGATCTCTCTGCAAAAAATAAAAACCTGGTCCGAAGGAAAAGATTACAAGAATTCTAGAGAAGTCGTACTAGACTTGGCGAGATGCCTAGAGTCCGAAGTCGGCAGGTCTGAAATGTCTAAAGCCGCAATTCTTTGTGTACAAAGAGTGCGGAACTCTTGAAAAATAATTAAGCGATCTTAGGCTCTTTCTTCAGGATCAACTTCGGAGGCTTGATTCCATTAACGGAATCTTCTGTAATCACAACCTCTTCTACGTCTTTCCGAGATGGAATTTCGAACATAAGATCCAGCATCAGGTTTTCCACGATCGCACGAAGTCCTCTTGCACCTGACTCTCTTTCAATTGCAAGTTGCGCGATCCTGTCTATGGCAGGCTCTTCGAACGTAAGTTTTACATTTTCCATCTCTAGCATTTTTGCATACTGACGCAAAATGGAATTCTTAGGCTCTCGGAAGATTCGCTTGAGTATATCCACATCCAAATCTTGCAAAGTAGCGATCACAGGCATACGGCCGATGAACTCAGGAATCAGTCCAAACTTCATTAAATCTTCCGGGATCACTTGAGAAAGTAATGCTCCCTTGGAATCCGCCCTCAGAACCTTTGTCTCTTTTTCATCTGAGCCGAATCCGATGGTCTTTACACCGGTTCTAGTCTTGATGATATTTTCCAGGTCCACAAAAGCTCCGCCTAAAATAAACAGTATATTCTTGGTATCTACCTGCAAATATTCCTGATGCGGATGTTTTCTTCCTCCTTGAGGAGGCACATTTGCGACGGTTCCTTCTATAATTTTCAGGAGAGCCTGCTGCACTCCTTCTCCGCTCACGTCTCTAGTGATAGAAGCACTATCCGATTTGCGAGCGATCTTATCCACTTCGTCAATATAGATGATTCCGATTTCTGCTTTCTTGATATCGTTGTCCGCGTTCTGGATGAGCTTTAGGATAATGTTTTCTACATCTTCTCCTACATAGCCGGCCTCTGTCAAAGCAGTGGCATCCACGATCGCAAAGGGAACTCGAATGATCCTAGCTAAGGTTTGAGCCAATAAGGTTTTCCCTGAACCGGTAGGACCAATCAATAATATATTCGATTTCTCTAATTCAATATCGGACTTCTTATCTTTGAGTGAAATTCTCTTGTAGTGGTTGTAAACTGCTACCGAGAGAGCTTTTTTTGCGTGGTCCTGACCGATTACATATTGGTCTAGGATTGTCTTGATCGCAGCGGGATTCGGGACCTCTCCCAAAAGCTCTGTGCGTTCTTTATCCTGCTCAGGCTCTTCTGCGATGATCTCGTTACAGAGAGAAATACATTCGTCGCAAATATAGACTCCGGGACCGGCCACTAGTCTTTTTACTGAATCTTGTTCTTTTCCACAAAAAGAACAGAAAAGCTTTTGTTTGCTACTGGTTCCGGTCGGTTTCTTTGCCACGATTCTAATCCTACTGAATTAATCCTTTTTGCGATCGATAGAAATTACGTTATCGATAATGCCATATTCCTTGGCTTGGTCTGCAGTCATGTACAGATCCCTCTCCGTGTCCTTTTGAATCTGGTCCACGGACTTACCGGTATGCTTTTGATAGAGTCCGTTTAAGGATTCCTTCAACTTCAATACTTCTTTTGCCTGGATCGCTATATCCGAAGCCTGTCCCGTCGCCCCGCCCATTGGTTGGTGCATCATGATTCTGGAGTGTGGAAGCGCAGATCTCTTACCTTTTGCACCACCAGCTAATAATAACGCAGCCATAGAGGAAGCTTGCCCGACGCACAGAGTCCGAACATCCGCCTTAATATACTGCATTGTATCATAAATTGCAAGCCCCGCAGTCACATAACCGCCGGGAGAATTGATATAAAGATAAATATCTCGATCCGGATTTTCAGCGTCCAGAAACAGAAGCTGAGCGATGACAACATTCGCGTACTCGTCAGAGATTGGATTTCCTAAAAAAATGATCCGATCTTTTAAAAGACGAGAATAAATATCGTAGGATCTTTCACCTCGTCCCGTTTGCTCAATGACGACTGGAATTACGCTCATACTCCTCCACTTTCCTTATTTGACAGGAATTCCTTGAGTTGACGGATACTCATCTTTTCGTTGTATTTCTTTTCTACAAGCTCGAAGAGCGTATCGTCTATCTTTTTTGACAAAAAAGTATCCCGGTAGTTCGCCAGAAGTTTTCCTTTTTCTAGCTCTTTCCTAAAATCGGCTTCCGACATGCCGTATCTTGAGGCAAGAGAGGTGATTTCCCGATCAAACTCCTCATCGGAAAGAATAATCCCCTCCTGTGCTGCCAACTTTTGTCTCGCAAAATACCCTTTTAGTCGGTTTTCTGCGATTGTTCGGAAGGAGGATTTGACTTCTTCCAAACTCTTCTTGGCCATCTCCGCATATTGCTCCATTGTAATACTTGGCAAACGCAATTCTTGGATCATGTTCTGGAATACATGTTCCGATTCCTCGTTCAAATAAGATTCCGGGAAAATGAATTTGGAATCCGTAACCAATTCCTTGTAAATCTCTTCCATCTTTTTGTTCTTAACCGCATCAGAATAATTTTTCTTTAGGTTTTCGCGTAATTTGTCTTTAAGAGAGGATAATGTTTCTGAACCGTCAAATTCGTTCGCTAGGTCATCGTCTACTTCAGGTAACACTTGTTTGTAGATCGCTTTTAGACTCATGTCAAATTCTAAAGTTTTTCCTGCGAGATCTTCCCGCGGATAATCTGCAGGATATGTGTAAGCGAAGGTTTTTTCTTCTCCTACTTTTAGTCCGTAGAGATGGTCATCAAATCCCGGCAAATTATTGGACTCTCCCAATTTATAATCCGAAGATCCGTTCTTAGCACTTTTCGGCTCCTGGCCTTCTTCCTTAACTAAGAATTCCATATCCACGATATCGCCAGCTACCGCACCTTCTTCCGGTTCGCGCAAAAGTTTGCGCGCTAGTTGCTTGCGAATCTGCTCGATTTCGTCCTGGAGATCGTCATCTACAACTTGTACTTCTGGAAGCTTTATCTTGATTTTCTTATATTTTCCTAAGCTAACTTCTGGCTCAGTATCATAGACCGCGGTCGCAATCAAAGTCTTTCCAGGTTGATAATCTTGGATCTCAAACTTGGGAAATCTGACCATCTTGTGTTCCAAATTTCCAGAGATCGAGTTCATACTGTCTACGAGTAGAATTTGAATTGCGTCACTCGCCACTGAATCGCCTAAGTGACGCTTTACCATCGGCAACGGTGCCTTGCCAGGTCGAAAGCCCGGAATTTTTAGTTCTTTTTGTTTTTGAAGATATGCCTTATCAAAAGCTTTATCCAGATCGCTTTGATCAAAGGTGAGCTTAATGTCTACGGATGCGTTTTGGTTTTTTTTTGTCTTGAATTCCATTGGTCAGAAAAAGCGCAGAAGCGCGCATAAAATAGAAAAAGCGGGAAACGGGACTTGAACCCGCGACCCCCTCCTTGGCAAGGAGGTGCTCTACCACTGAGCTATTCCCGCGTACTTGGTACCAACCATCTTTTTGTCCTATTTATGACTGTAAACCGGTTTTTAAAAAGAACTTTGGATGTTTTTCCATTTTATAGGATGTAGACTCTAATCCGTACTTTTAGGAGTCAGGTTTTGGTGCTCACTAGGGGTATTGACATTTCTAAAGAATTTCTTTTCGTTTTCAGGAAGTTCGAGCAATCTAGGACCTAGCTTTTCCAGTAATTCCTTGGGAGAAAAAGTACTGAGTCGACCGGAATCTAGGAGGCGAGATAGGTTATCTAGAGTTTGAGAATGATACAGACCGCAGAGTGGTTCCAATTGATTCTCCGTTTTGTAAAACACTCCAATCTGAGAAGACACTTGTTCTCTTATCAATCTTTCCAGTGTACGAATTCGGACCAAGGGCATATCGACCGGAACCACTAGAATCGATTCCATTGTTCCATTCTTTTTTAAGAAACGATAGGTACTCAAGATCCCTTTCAAGGGTCCTTCGAGAGGTAGCTCTTCGTCCAAAATCAGATTTTCAGGAGAGATTGCAGAAAGATAATCCGAAACCTGCTCCTTTCGAAGAGAAATGTAAACTGTCTCACATAAGAATGATACTCTTTGCAGAACAGACTGCAGAAATGTTTTCGAATCGAAATTGGATCGGACGCGCAGAAAGGATTTGTCCTCTCCCATTCTGGAAGAGAATCCTCCCACAAGAATGAGTGCGATTGTTCTAGTTTTGTTTTTTGTGTTCATGGACACAGCCCACTGCCCAAGCTGTGGATCCATCCGTATAGGTTTCTTTCTTCCAAATCGGAACTTCGTGCTTTACTCTATCTATGATATAACGATTGGAAGCGTAACACTCGTCTCTGTGCAGTGATCCTGTCGTAACTACGACAGCGAGTTCTCCGATTTCCAACTTTCCGAGTCTGTGTTGGCAATCTGCGTACAATAAATCCCATTTGGATTTCGCTTCCTCGAGAATTTCTCGGATCATCTTTTCGGCCATTTCCGGAAATGCTTCATATTCTAAGAATGCTACTTTCTTGCCTTCATTGACATTCCGAACGATTCCTGTGAAAACCAGATAGGCTCCTGTCTCCGGAATATCCGGAACTGTTTTCGGAAGTTCTACAGCTTGCGTACGAATATGATTTAGTATTGGTAGAACCTGCATAGATATCAACCTCCGCTGGAAGGTGGCAGCACGGCCACCACAGATCCGTCGACCAAAAGATCTTGTTCGTTCACGATGGACTGGTTCACTGCAAATCTGCTTACTTCGAGCAGTTCAGCTGCTTTTGGCTCTTTACTTTGTAGGAATTCCTTCAGATCGGCTACTGTTCCAATTTTATCCAAGTGCAAATTTTCAGAAGCAGGAAAGAAGTCCTTTAATGCAGCAAAACATAATAAGGTAATATTCATTTTCAACCGCCGATATATTTCATCGAAAGTTCACTTCCGGTAAACTGATTTTTTTTACTCATCATTGCCAATCTTAGGGATTCTTCCACTTGTTCTTCGTTTTCCGAAAGAGAATAAGAAGTGGTATCGCTCAAGCAACCGTAGATATTTCCTTTTACGTCCATCCTCAATCGGTTGCAGCCTTCGCAAAACGGTTCGGTATGATTTCCTATGATTCCGAATCGATAGCCTTCTGTTGTCCTATAATATTTCGCGGTGGACTCTAATGGAGTATCCTCTGCCTCGAAGTTAAATTCGTGTCCGATCTGATCTCGTATCTCGAGAGCGGAATAAAAAAGTTCTTGGTGTCTAGAAAACAAGGGGCCCATCCTCATTAACTCCAAATAACGAATCGGAACTCCTCTGTCTCCGGTCCATTTTAACAATGGAACTACTTGGTCTTCGTTATATCCCCTGAGAACTGTGCAATTCACTTTCACATTCATTTTCAGGGAAATTGCTTGCTCGACTTTCTCTATGAGTTTGTGGACGGGTAATTTTTTTCCGCTGATTCTTTGGAATCCTTCCTGAGATAATGAATCCACAGAAAAATTCATTCGATCCAAACCTGCGGCCTGTAACTTGGAAAGCAAAGGTTCTGGAAAAAATCCGTTGCTAGTCAGAGCGACCTCTGGAACTCCAAGCTCTTTGACAAGGCTTACGATCTCCGGAAGTTGCTTATGATTTGTAGGTTCTCCACCGGTAAGGTGGACTTCCTTGATATTCAATTTAGAAGTAAGTATTGTAAGATTTCTTCTGAGCAGATCCAAGGATAAATGCGCAGAGTGTGATTCTCTGAATGTATTTAGAGCCGAAGGATCTTCACTTGAGGTTCCCGGTGCGCAATATACACATCCAAACCCGCATGTCGAAGTGACACTGATTCTGAGCACTTCGAATTTTCTAGGAAATGCCTGCAAATTTGCGGTTCCGGCGCGGGTGCTCCCCGGACTCAGTGTTTGCCTTTCTTCCATTTGTATGTCTAGGTTATCACAAGAGTGAGTACTGAAAATGAAAAAAAGAATGAGTTGCAGAAGACTTACTAGGCGATAAAACATCATTATGGATGAAACTAGGAAGTCCTACTTTGCCAGACAGATCCGACTTCCCTCTTTTGGTGAAAAAGGACAGGAGAAGTTGCTGAGTTCTTCAGCATTAGTCATCGGTCTAGGCGGATTGGGAACCCCTGCAGTTATGTATCTTGCGAATTCTGGAGTCGGTAAAATCGGAGTTATGGACTTCGATACGGTGGAAATGAGCAATTTGCATCGCCAACCGATTTACTCACTTGCAGATTTAGGAAAAAGAAAAGCGCAAGTAACTTCTGATTTTTTAAAAAACAGAACCCCAGAAATCGAAATTAAATCATTCGAGTTTCCATTTACAGAGGAAATCGGTTCCGACTTTTTAAAAGAATGGGATGTTGTATTAGATTGCACTGATTCGCTTTCTTCCAAAATGGCCGCCAACGATCTTTGTGTGAAAGCAGGAAAACCTTTCGTATTCGCTTCGGTTTTTAGAATTAGCGCGCAAATTGCCCTATTTTCTGGAAAAGGAAAACCTTGTTATCGCTGCCTGTATCCGAATCTAGAAAACTCTGCGAGCTTGATGAGCTGCGAAGACGGCGGCGTACTCGGAATCATTACCGGATTGGCCGGAATGCAGCAGGCTTCTTTTGCAATCCGATCCCTATTGTCTCAGAGTGAAAATATAGAAGGCAAATTGTTCCAACTTGATTGGGACTCTCCTGTTTTGTACGAAACGAAAATCCAGCCAAATGTAAAGTGTACTATTTGTTCTGACAAATCAAAGAATCTGTTTGAAATGAAGCAGCTCAATCCTGAAGAGATCACGTTTTTTGAATATTCTACACTTAGCAAATCAGAACCAACATTTTTGGTAGATGTAAGAGAAGAAGACGAACAGTTCGCGGAGCCGATCTCGGGCTCCTGTTCTCTGCCTCTCTCTCAGATTGAGGCCGGGACAAGACCTTCTTTTCCTAAAGACTCGACCATCGTTGCGATATGCGCGACCGGAGTTCGTTCCAAAAGGGCAGTGAGTTTATTAAAAAGTTCTTATGGATCCGTGTATTCTTTTAAAGGTGGAAAAAGATTCTTTGATTCTTATTCCAATTCCAGGGAAAAAAAAGATTAAAGTGAATCGACGAAGTCTGTGCAAATTTTTCGAAACAGAACTGTTGTTGCAAGGATGAGAAGGTTTTTCTTTTTCAGATTATCGCTAACCATTCATTTTGTAATGTTTGGATTTCTTTGCGATTGCATCAGTGCTCTTCCTAGAGAAATTCCTCAGGATTTCTCGATGGGAGTATTCCAAGGCGGCGGGATGACTCCAAATTCGGAGAGTTTTTATTTATCTTCCGCGATTTCCTATCACAAAATTCGAGATTATAGGAAGGAAAGCATACTTTTCTTTCAGTCCGATCCCAAAATCATCCAAGAACTATACGAGCAAATTCGTTCTAACAATTTCGATAATATACAAGTTAGACAAGAGAAAGTCTATGACAGAGGCGGAATCAGTGTGCAAGTCACTGCAAACAAGGAAGTATACAATAAATCCGACTCTGGAATGACATTCATTCGTACTCACTGGAGAACTAGCTGGAAAAACGTACTCGAAGCCGCAGATCTTGCAAAATCCAAATCACTCGAAGGGAAGTCCAAAATCCCTGTATCTCTGCAATTGTCCGTAAATAAGGAACCCTATTCTCTAGGAATTACAATTGGTAGAATTTCCGTATATTATGAATACCAAATCTTTGAAGGAAGTCCTCCAGACACAAAGTTCGAATTTGTACCTGGAAAATATTCCCTAGTGATAGAGACTTACGCCAAGGGCATCCCTTTTATGCGAAGGAATCTAGAGTTAGCGATTCCTCCAAACATAAAGCAAGGAATCATCAAGATCGATTCCACGAACGCGGTTTTTGAGGCAATTCCTTAGGAAGCTTTCCTTACTTTTACAGGAATTCCGCTGAAAGCAGCGTTTCCAGAAAGCTCATCCACTTCTTGGTCATCTGTCAGATCGTTGATGCTCGCTCCTGCGTGTTGTGCGGCCACATTCAAGTTAGTTCCATTCTGCCCGTGACCAAATCCGTGAGGAATACTGACGACTCCTCTCATCATATCTTCAGTAATTTCCGCATGGATATGAATTTTTCCCACTCTGGACTCTACGATAACCTCTTCTTCTTCCTGGATTCCCAAACGGCTCGCATCCTCAGGATGGATCATCAAAGTGCATCTTTCTTTTCCAGTCATGAGCTTGGGCATGTTATGCATCCAAGAATTGTTATTACGAAGATGTCTTCTTCCAATCAGCAAGAATCCTTTCGCAAAATCTTCCTTCTTTACATCCGCTTCCCAATTTTGGAACTTCTGTTTGAGGCGAGGAAAATCCTTCCGCACTTCGGTAGGCAAAAGTTTGATCTTTTTGTCCGCCGTACACAACCTCTCCGGCAGGGAGGGAGACAATGGTCCCAGATCCACACCGTGAGGACTATTTTTTAAGAGTTCTAGACTCATTCCCATTTGCTTTTTCCCGTTTGCGCCGTAAGGCCCGCCCTTCAATGCAAAATCTATAATAGACTCCGGAGTCAGTCTAGTTTGGATTCTTTCTTTCGGTAAAGATTTCTTGGATCTCAATAGTTCTAGTCTTTTGGTTAAGTCCGAAAATATCTCCCAGTCATGAAGCATTCCGTCCTCAGGAGCAAATACAGGCGGAGAATATTTTGCCGTGTTTCGCACTGCAAATACATTAAAGATCAAATCATAATGATCGTGCTCCAATGCAGAAGTTGGCGGTAAAATATAATTCGCGTGTTTGGTAGTCTCGTTCAGATAGAAATCTACGCTCACCATGAAATCCAAACTGTCCAAAGCTTTTTCCAACTGAGATCCGTTCGGAGTAGAAAGCACTGGATTCCCCGCAGAAGTAACTAACGCGTGTATCTTACCTTCTCCGGGAGTAAGGATTTCCTCTGAAAGAGCTGCCACTGGTAACTCTTCGTTGAACTCTGGCAATTTTCGAACCCTAGATTGAAAGTGATTGAAGCTTCCGGGAGAAGTCCTCATAGAACTTTTCGGATCGATCACGTCTACTGCAGGAAGGGTAAAAAGTACTCCGCCCACTTTATCAAAGTTTCCAGTAAGTATATTGATTAAATTAATCAACCACTGGCAAAGAGCTCCAAAGGGCTGAGTAGATACTCCTACCCTGCCATAGCAAACCGCAGCGTCCGCCTTTGCATATTCCATCGCGAGTCTTTCGATCGAAGCCGAAGAAACTCCGGTGACTTTTTCCACTTTGGTAGGGCTGAATTCACCTACGAAATTCCCGATTTGCTGTATTTCTTCTGAAGAATAAAGTTCGTTTTTCTTGATTAGATTTTTCGCAAACAGTACATGCAAAAAAGCTAGCAGCAAATACACGTCGGTTCCAGGGCGGATAAAAACATGTTCGTCCGCGTGCGAGGCGGTTTCGGTCTTTCTCGGGTCAACGACTACGTACTTGCCTCCCCTCTCCTGCAGTTCTTTGAGTCTCTTTTTTACGTCGGGCACGGTCATCAAACTTCCGTTAGATGCAAACGGATTGCCGCCTAGGATTAAAAAGAAATTCGTATTATCGATATCAGGAATTGGGACCAACAACTGATGCCCAAACATCCAGTAAGAAAGAAGCTGGTGAGGAAGCTGATCCACGGACGTGGCGGAGAATACATTCTTAGTTTTGAGTCGGTTCGTAAATCTTTGTCCGAATAACATGGAACCGTAATTGTGCACATTCGGATTCCCGCTATACATCGCGACAGAGTCGTTTCCGTACTTTTCTTGGATTTCGTATAGCTTCGTAGCGACTTCGGTGAGAGCCTCTTCCCAAGAAACTTTTACCCAACCGTCTTTGGTTCGTTTCATTGGATGTTTGATCCGATCCGGATCTTCGTATAAATTCTTTAATTCGGGACCTTTTGCACAAAGGTGGCCTCGGCTGAAATGGTCGTCTTTATCTCCACGAATTGCAGTAACAACCCCGTCCTCTACTTCGATCCGCAAGCCGCACATGGCTTCGCATAATGTGCAGGAACGATAATGAGTGCTTCCCATAGATCCTCCGAAGGTAGGATTTATTTCATCCTTTTCGGAGCTTGAATGCAAGTACTAATGCAATTCTTTAGATAGAAACGGAAGTACGTTCTTTGCCAGAATTTTATGACCGTCCGCGGTCGGGTGGATTCCGTCTGATTGATTCAAGCTCCTAACACCTGCCACACCTTCTAGAAGAAAAGGCAGATAGCTTACCTTTTCTTCCGCGGCGACTCTAGGATAAATCGCATCGAATTCTTGCTTGTACTTCTTTCCTAGATTCGGAAAGGTTTGCATACCCAACAATAGGATTCTGGCTTTCGGGTATTTATTTCTAACTCTTTGGATGATGGTTTTCAGATTCTCTTCAGTGGTTTTAGGAGGAACTCCTCTCATTGAATCGTTTGCACCCAGCTCTAGGACGAACAAATCGAGTGGTTTGGAAAGTACCCAGTCGAGCCTTGCGACTCCTCCTGAAGAAGTTTCCCCGCTCACTCCGGCATTTGTGTATTCCAAACCAGGATTTTCCTTTTCCAATTTTTTCCAGAGCAAATGTGGAAATGCTTCCTCCGGAGAATGCAACCCGTAACCAGCAGTCAAACTATCTCCAAAAAATAAGATCCTTTTCCCTTTTTCCGTGGGAAGGTCCTTCTCTCCCACACTTAGCTGCATCTCAGCAGATGCAGAATTCTCCGATTTAGATTCATCCACTCCGGATTCCTTTTTGCAGTCCAACTGCGCGATGCATAAGATTGCAAAGAATAGAAGATGAAATGAAAAAGCCTTTAGAGATTTCGGTGAAACTGAAAAAAACAAGAATCCTCCAAGTGGTTCCAGACTGCGCTTTCGAGCTTAGACCCGTAGAAAGCCTTTCGGGTCCGATCTCTTCCCAAAGAAGTTGTGCTTTACGGAACCGAGACAGACTGGGATCTGTCAACCATGGCCAAACGTATTTTATTTGCGGCTTTATTTGCAGCACTTTTTTTGTTCAGTTTTCAATGGATCGGTCAGTACAGAAACGAACTAGAAGCACAAGACATACAATCCACCTTGCTCGAGCAAGCACAGGAAATCACTGATAAGCTCAGCCCGGAAGAGCTCGTAGGCCAGGTAATCCATGTGGCAATTCCAAGCACAAAATTGGATCCCACTGCCAATTCGGAATTGGAAACCATTCTACCCGGTGGAGTGATTCTATTCGGAAGAAATTTAGGTTCTCAGTCCGAAATCCAGTCCCTCAATTCCAGTCTGCAAAACAAATCTCTATCGACCTCCGGACTTCCATTGCTCATTTCGGTCGACCAAGAAGGCGGTAGAGTCATTCGGGTCAAAGACGGTGTAACACAGTTTCCGGGCGCGATGGCGTTGGGCCAGACTAAGAATTCAGAATTTGCAAAGAAGGTAGGATTTGTTACTTCTTATCAATTAAGAAAACTAGGACTGAATTTTCTTTTTGCACCGGACCTGGATATTAACAATAATCCGGACAACCCCGTGATCAACACTAGGTCCCTCGGAAGCAATGTAGAGACTGTTTCGATTGCTGGAGTCGCCTACGAAGAAGGCGCGAGAATGGGCGGCTCTATTCCGGTCATTAAGCATTTTCCCGGGCACGGAGATACCAATGTGGACAGTCATTTGGGTCTTCCCAAAATCGAAAGATCCCTAGAAGAGCTCAGATCTTTAGAACTAATTCCGTTCCAAACCGCAATTAGAAACGGCGCAGACGCGGTGATGAGTGCTCATATCGTATATCCAAAGATTGATCCGAATTTTCCGGCTACGCTCTCTCCTAAAATATTAACGGACATTCTCCGAAAAGAGCTAGGTTTTCAAGGATTGATTATCACCGATGCAATGGAAATGGACGCGATCGATGAGCATTTCCAATCCTATGATCCAGGCGTCTTAGCGTTGTTAGCTGGTGCAGATATCATCTTAATGACAAGCTGGGGAAGTACGACCCTGAATATGAGAAATCAGATTTTGAAAGCTTACAAAAAAGGGATATTGGAAAAAGAAGGAAAAGATCTTTTGAAAGAAGCTGTAAAGCGCCAAATTCTTTATAAACTTAAGTATGGAATCATCTGGGAATACTTCAAGTCTAACAAAGAAGGAAAAAGCAAGGGAGTGCTCGCGCTGAACTTGTCAGAATCAGTCTCTCATTATTTCCAAGAGCAGGATTCCACTAGAAGCAAATTGTACACCGAATGGAACACTCCTTTTCTAAACCGAGAAGTGAGCAGAAAATCCATCGTGGCTTTTCCGGAGAAATTTATTCCAACAGAGATTTCGTTAAATGAAACTGCATTTTCCGTAAAAGGTGCAGAGTTTGCCGATGAGCTGAAAAAAAGAGAAATTTCGAATCTAAGCGTAGCCCAGATCTCTAAGAAGCTGGAAAAAGGAAGTATAAAAAGAGTAGTTCTCACCACCTTTACTCAACTAGAGATCAATCTTGCCGCTTCTTTGGCTAAAAAATTTCCGAAGGCAGAGATCCTAGCGCTTCATTATGGAACTCCGTTTTTGGACCTTCCAGTATATGCAAACTTTAAGATATTGTTTTCTTTTTCCCCTACTTTAGAATCTAAGAATGCACTTTTGTATTCGGTGTTAGAAAGAAAGGAAGAAATTCCAAAAGTGGATTTAGTTCTAAAAACGAAAGTAGAAGAAAAGGAACAAGAAGCCGCTCAAAGTAGCCCTTGAATCCGACTTCTTCTCAACTTCCTATCATCCAAAAAACAGGAAAGGCAGGAATTTATCTGCATTATCCTTTCTGTGTTCACAAATGCTCCTATTGCGATTTTTATTCGGAAGGAATCGGACTCGGGCCTTCCGAGTCGGAAGAGATTCTTTTTGGACAGTACGAGTCGGAAGTTATGGAGAGAATCAAGAGAGACAAACAGGTTTCTCAACTTTCCTATGATACAGTTTTTTTTGGTGGAGGAACTCCTTCCAAAGCCTCTCCGGAAAGATACGGTCGTTTTTTGAACTTTTTACGAAAGAATTTAGATCTTTCTCCCAATTCGGAAATTACCCTCGAGTGCAACCCAGAGGACCTAAGTCCTGAGCTTTTGAAGGAACTCCACCAAGCTGGAATCAATCGGGTTCATGTCGGAATCCAAAGTTTCTCTCCAAAGAATCTTCAATTTCTGGAAAGATATTATGATCCCGAAAGTTACCCTAGAATTTTAGACGCGTTTTATTCTTCCCCGATCCAAAACTTTGGTGCAGATCTAATGTTCGGAATTCCGGGTCAGACCGAAGAAGAATTCTATCAGGATGTGGATAGAATTTTAGAAGCGGGAGTTTCTCATATTAGTCTCTATGCATTGACCGTAGAAAAAGGAACAGAGTATAGCAGAAAGGTTTCTGATCATATTTCTCCTGCGCCTTTGGAAGAATTGCAAGCGTCTATCTTGCAAAACCTTCCTACTTATTTGAGAGAACGAAATATTTCCCAGTACGAAGTTTCCAATTATTCTAAACCGAATCTTTATTCAAGACACAATATGAAATATTGGACCTACGAATATTATCTTGGAATCGGTCCTGGGGCTCACGGATTTTTGCCAAGCGGAAGATATGCAAATCCTAGAAATACGAATTCTTATCTGCGCGGGAATATGGATTTTAAATACCAAGCCTCCGAACCTTTCGAAGAATTGGTGCTTTCACTCTTTCGGATTTTTTACCCGATCGAATTACGATCCTTTTTGGAAATCATACCGGAACAGGCGGACTTTTTGCTGGATCGGATCAAAGCAAAACGAGAACTCGGAATCTGCGAGCTGGAAGGCACCTTGTTTCGTTGGAAGCCGGAAGCTGTGCTATATTTAGATTCCCATATATTAGAATTTACTGAATCTTTGCAGTGAGTCGGATGCATCCGATACCTATTCTAATAAACACATTCGGAAACCACCTCCCGCAACCCGCGCCGGGAAAGTTCTAATAGCCTTTTGACTTTTCTAATTTACAACTTGCCGCGACAAAAACAGCTGCGTTCATATCCGCTGTCACAGCAAGAACTGTAGTAATTTGTTTTGCACAAGCCTTGACCTTCTCTTCCTCGTAATAAGCAGTTACATCTTTGGAATCGATACCTGCAATCGATGGCAAGGAGGATAGAACTGCGAAGTTACCGGTCAACTGGGTACCAGAAGGCAAAACGATCAATCCGGTTAAGATTGCAATATCTAGATTCGCTGCTGCTTCTCCGGATAAGATTTGCTTTTTACCGAGACCAAGATTGGACATCATAATGCAATTCAAAGTGGCTACAAAAAGTAGAATGAGTAGGCCTGTAAGAAATAGTTTCATTCGTTTCATCGTTTAAGAACTTTCCCTTTACACAAAAATATCAGATTGTTCGCAAGAGTAGGAAATTTATTATTTTTGTCGATAGGTAAGTTCTGCGGATCGGTCGTTTCTGCCGATTAAGGAATGACAGACTTACTAGAAGAAATGAAGTTTATAAGATTTTACTGATGGAGGAGAGAAGGAATCGAAAGACAGTCCTAATTTTCAAAGTTGAGCAGTGACCCGCAATATTTGAATTTAATATTGCAGCAAGAAATTTTAAGGAAAAATGGGGGTTATCTGAAAGACCTAATATACTATGTTCCTATAAATTTCCCAGAATCTGTCCCCCAAATTTATTAAGAATGGCATCTTATTCAAACGTACGGACGACTGTACTTTTTTGAACATCTCCTTAAATAGGTGTTTACTTTTTCGAGTAAACGACAATCCAATAAATAGAATCCATTTAAAAAATCGATCAAACTATGGCTGCAACTCCTATTCAAACAATTCCTGCTTTAGAGGGCGAAAACGCTGAGCAATTTGTCACGAAAGCGGATGCTAAGAAAAGACCAGAAATTCCAATTTCTGAGCAGCAAAGAAAAATTTACCAAGCCCTTCTTTCTAAATCCAATTCATAAATCCTAAAAGAATGGAATTACCCAAATTCGGTGATTTTTCTTTTAAAAGTATTACACAGAGTGATCTTGATCTCTTTACCTGTGATTCCATACTAGAAAAGTATTTTAAATCGGATGCCATTGACACTGAAAACGAGCTAATCGCAAAAACGTATTTCCTCTTTAAGCAAGGAATTTTAGAACCACTCGTCGGTTTTTCTGTAAGCAATCATTCCCTTTCTGCAAATATCGAAATTAATCAACTAATTCCATATGGCTCTCATTACAAAACCTATCCGGCAGTCCTTATTGGAAGATTGGCAACCCATAATAATCACCTCAGAAACGGTTATGCTCGTTTAACGATCGATATCATTAAAGCCTGGTTTACGACAAGCAATAAAACCGGGTGTCGCTTCATTATAGTCGACGCAAGAAAAGATGCCGTAGATTTTTATAAAAAGAATGGCTTTGAAGAATATCCTGCTGAAATGGAAACAAATCAGAATATATTACTTTATTTTGATTTGATGGATTACTTGATCCAACAGAATAAGTTATTAAACCGGTAATTTAACTATTTCTGAAGCGGGTCTTTGCCAATCTACTCTAAAAATTCCTATCCCAACTACAGAGATCTATATCGCAAAGCGATCTGACCGGTACGAGCAATCTCTTCGATTCCGTAAGATTTTATCATCTCAATGAACGCATTGACTTGCCTTGTGTTTCCGGAAAACTCCACTGTCAGAGTTCCGTGGGTCATGTCAGCAATTCTGGCTTTGAAACCGTCGCATGTAGAGATCAGGTCGGTACGTTTTTCTTCGGCGCATTTGACCACCACTAGAACCAACTCTCTGCTGATACAATCGTGATACGCAAGATCTTCTACTTCGATTACATCCGGAAGTTTTAATAGTTGTCTTTTTACCTGTTCTACAACTGAGTCATCCCCTTTGACTACGATGACCATGCTGGAAACATCCGGATTTTCAGTGACTCCGACTGCGATCGAATCTATATTATAACTTCTGCGAGTAAATAGCCCAGAAACGTGACTCATGACTCCGGGATCGTTGTTTACAAGAATTCTTAGGATATGCTTCATTTCTTTTGTTCTCCGACCATATCTCTGAATTCGATCATATCTTTTTGGGACTTACCTGCAGGGATCATCGGAAATACCTTTTCTTCGGCAGGAATCATTACTTCCAAAAAGCATGCCTTGTTATCTTCCAAAAGAAAATCGATCCCTTTGTCGATTTCTGATTTAGAGGAAATTCTCATAGCTTTCATAGAATAAGCTTCTCCCAATTTTACAAAGTCTGGATTGTAATTCCATTCAGACTCGGAGAACCTTTCTTCATAAAACAGCTCTTGCCATTGGCGAACCATTCCTAGAAAGTTATTGTTGAATACTACGACTTTGACTCCCAGTTTGTACATCGCAATTGTTGCGAGTTCCTGGATATTCATTTGGATGGAACCATCACCCGAAACACAGATCACTGTATTGTCCGGATTTCCAAACTGAGCACCTATGGCAGCTGGTAGTCCATAACCCATTGTTCCGAGTCCACCAGAAGTTAGCCAGCGATTTGGTTTATCAAATAAATAGTACTGTGCAGCCCACATTTGGTGCTGTCCCACATCGGTAGAAACAATGCACTTTCCTTGGCTGCGTTCGTATAGCTTCTGTAAGAATGATTGAGGCTTGATCGTATCCGAAGTTTCGTCGAACTGGAGTGGATGGTTCTTTTTTATTCCATCCAAAAAGGAAACCCACTCTTTTCGATCCACAGCTTTTACATGCGGAATCAGCGCCTTGAGAGTATCTTTTAGATCTCCGTGCAAGAGATAATCCACAGGGACTCTTTTGTTGAATTCCGCAGAATCTATATCGATATGAGCTCGAACTGCTCTTTCTGCAAATTCTCCCGGTTTTGCAACCCTATCATCAAATCTAGCGCCTAGATTTAGAATATAATCACATTCTAATACTGCTTTATTTGCATACGCAGTACCGTGCATTCCAAGCATTCCGACGGACAGTTTGTGAGTCCCCGGAAAAGAACCGATTCCCATCAAAGTCGTAGTTACCGGGATACTTGCCTTTTCTGCTAGTTCTAAGATCTCCTTAGAGGCATTCGCATTGATCGCGCCACCGCCAACATACAACAAAGGCTTCTTGGAGCGGTTCAATGCTTCTGCAAATGCAGGAATATCCCCGGAAATCGGAGGCTTTTGGTAATGCCTTGGATTGATTTTCAGTTTCACCGCTTTCCTAACATCTGTTAGTTGGGTCTGCACATCTTTGGGAAAATCCAAGAGCACAGGACCGGGACGACCTCCAAGCGCGACCAGAGTAGCCTCTTGAAAGTGTCTAGCGATTTCATCTGCGGATCGAATGAGTGCATTGTACTTTGTGATCGGGATAGTGATTCCGAAAATATCAGCTTCCTGAAATGCATCGGTACCAATTGCATTCGTTGCAACCTGACCGGTAATTGCGAGGACAGGGACCGAATCCATTTTTGCATCGGTTAAACCGGTTACCAGATTCGTGGCTCCAGGACCAGAAGTAGCAATACAAACTCCTAGTTTGCCGGTAGATCTAGCATAACCTTCCGCCATATGGATGGCGCCTTGTTCGTGTCGGACGAGTATATGCTTTATTTTCGTGCTTTTATAAAGTTCGTCATAGAAAGGAAGGATAGCACCGCCGGGATACCCGAAAACGATATCTACTCCGTATTCCTCTAAAAGCTCGACCATTAGTCTTGCGCCGGTGATTTTTCCTTCGCTTTTCGACATGATTTCCTCGTCAAAATCCATTCCATGCGCGACTGGAGCCATGTCAAGAGGTTACTACGGGAGCGAAGTGCAGTCCACTCACACCCGCACCTCCATTCGGGAGGATGATCGGAGTCCGGGCTATTTGAAAATCTTTGAAATCCGTCCCTCCTAGATTTGCAGGGAAAGATTGAAACCATAATTATTTCGATTTACTTTCATCATTTTTCAATAAATAATGATGCACTGCTTCAACTTTTTCTATAGTTCCAAATTTTCTTTACGGAATTCTGTACAGGTAAAAACTCTCCCAATTCGTCATACATATACCATAAAAAACGAATCGAGAATAGACGGCCGAACCTCGAAAGTACATTGAAAAGGAAGCTTTGGAGTCCAATGAGTGAACCGATCGAAAAAACACATGCTGGTAAGGAAGAAGAGGATTCTAATTTCGCGCAAATTAAAAACCTAGCAAAGGAGGCCTACCGCTATCTGGACAACCGTCAGTGGGACAGAGCGGAATCAAAGCTCAAGGAACTTCTTTCCAAGGAACCCGCTAACACCTACGGACTCGTTGGGATGGGTGATCTACATTTCAAGAGAAAAGAATTTAAACAAGCTATAGATTTTTATACGAAGTGTATCAAAGAAGATACTTCCAATAAATTCTCTTTGATGGGACTCATGAACTGCTACCGAGAAATGAACATGTTGAATCGTGTGATCGAAGTAGCGGAAGAATACCGACATATTACGATCACCGACGCTTCTATTCTAAGTAGAGTGGCGGACGCTCATAGAAAGTTGAAAAACTTTAAGGAATCGGAAGTGTATTATATGCAAGCACTTCAGATCAATCCGAAGGACCAATATGTAATCGTCGGATTGGGCCACCTTTACTTTGCCTGCCAAAGATACAAAGACGCGATCCATTGGTGGGAAAAACTTTTAGTCATTCAACCAGACAATATCAAGATTTTGACCGAGATCGGGAACAGTTATCGCAAGATTAAGGACTTTGACGAAGCGATCAAATACTATAAAAAAGCGGCAGACTTGGATCCAAAAAACTTCTTTGCATTATATGGATTAGCAGAATCGCACCGAGGCAAAAAGGATTTTAAAATCGCAAACGAATACTGGGAAAGAATCCTTGAGTTTGATCCAGACAATAAACTGATCATAAACCGCTACGCCGATAGCTTGAGAGGCATGGGCGAATACGATAAAGCATTAGAATGTTTTAATAGAATTCTATCCGAAGGCGAGGACTACTTTGCTCTCTTGGGAAAAGCTTCTTCTCTTAAACTCAAAGGAAATAGAGACAAGGCTGAGGAAATTTATATCGACCTTCATAAAAAGTTTCCAATGGACCCTAGACCCGTCCTGGAACTTTCCGAACTGTACATTGATATTTCCAGAAAGGAGGATGCCTTGAAACTTCTGGAAGATTTCCATAGGAAGCAGCCTTTAAACGAGGAAGTGAAGGGAAAATTAGATTCTCTGAGAGAAGAACATTAAATTTCCTTTTTGTTCTCTTTCTCCGTTCTCAGAAATTTAGGGAGATCGGAATCGTGAATTTCGATAACACCGTTCTTTAAAAAGACTGCCTCGGCTTTCCAAGTTCCTTTTACTCGAGACAAGCGTACATGATGGTGCCAAAGCATTCCATCCTTGTCCTTAAAAATTCTTGGAACACGAGCCGCGTTGACGAACAAAGTTCCTTCTTTCTTCACGCACCAGGTTCTAGAATTTCTCAGGTGCCTAGCGTGATGGTGCATATGGCCCGCGATCACCACAGGTACACGCGTTAGACTATTATTGCAGTGTTTAAGAAAATCCTGCAAATCGCGATCTCCCCAGTCTCCTCCTTCCTTTTTAAAATCGCAGCCCCAAATATCTACGGGCCTTTCTCCTAATCCAAAAGGACCGTTGTGTGCTAAAACCAATATTTCCGAAGTAGATCCGATCTCTTTGGAAAGAGAGACTAATTTCTCTGTGGATTCTTCCAGAGTGTTGATCCGATACACTGACTTTAGGTATGGTTGAAAATTTAGCCTGGCTCCCATAGAAAATGGCCTTGCGCCAAGTATCTGGATTCCGTAATTTTCAAAATCTGAATGCACTGAGTAGCCGCAGAGTCGCACATCTCCCAAATTAGAAACCAATTTTTTGAATCTATATTTTTGACCGAATACACTCCCCTTAGTCCATATAGGATTCCATCCGGAGATTTCCCCTAACAGCTGAAAAATGGAAGTAGTATCGTGGTTTCCCGGAATCAGATACTTAGGTTTGCGAATTTGAGAAATGGATTTTGCGATTTCAAATTGATTTTTAGGGTTTCGATTTCCGAGATCACCCACGAAAAAGATTCCGTCGTAAGAACTGGTGGAGAAATACTCTACGTCACTCTGGTTCCAGAATCCGTGAATATCTCCGACCACAGCCAAAGATAGGTCTGCCTTGGGCGGCTTCTTTAGATCTAGCTCGCTCATAGTTTCCATTTCTTGCTGAGCAAGACTGAGACCCCAACGCAAAATTCTTTTCCCCGTAAAATTCTTTCCAAGGAAAATCCGACGCTTTGTAGCAATCGATCAGGAACTCCTTACAAATAAAAGGAAACTCCTTGCATTTTAAGCAATTCGCTGTAGCTTGCGCATTATGGAATGGGAAAAGATTCTTAGAGATTCTGTTAGGGACAGCTCGATTAAGGAGCTTCATTTAAGAAAGGTCCCAACCCTGAAAACCTGCGACGACTGGAACAAAGTCAAAGAAATCGGCCTTATAGATCACAAAACAAAATATGCCCATTACAAAGGCGGTCTGGTAAAATTCGGAGAAGCGTTATTCTTCGTGAGCGAAGAAAGGCTCCAGGCTTTAGCACCCTTTCGCAAATGGGAATTTAAGACTAAGATTAAAGTTACTACGGATTAAACCGCTTCGGTTAACAAGATAGACTAAGACTACCGAGTCAATTTGATGATCAGATTCAGTTTTTCTGCAATGCTGATCACATCTTGCACTCTAGACTGATCGATCAGTACCGCATTCGGACTAATTTCATCTAAAACGATTTTCTTGCCTTTGATTTGTCCGAGTAGGAGCTCCATCACATTCTGATCCTTCGTGCGAACCAGTACGCAGTCTTCTGCCACATCTACGACCGGCAGGTTTCCTCCCCAATCTTCCAACAAGAATAAAAGGTTCTGTGCAAGTTCCGCCTTGCTAGAGGCTTTCAAGAAATCGATGAATTCGTCCGGTTTGTAACCCAAAAGAATCCCTAGCTGATACGCTTCTTTGGTCAAAACAAAGGTGTAGACTCTGTCAAAGTCCTTTAGCTCGGTAAAAGCTTTTAGCAAATGAATTCCGTTGATAGATACTTTTTCAGGAAACGCTATGACAGAGAAGTCCGGATTGATCGTGATTCCACCTTTCTCAGTGGAATTGGAAAGCTCTCCGGTTTGAAAGAAATACTCTCCCAACTTGGAAAGAGATAAGAATCGATTCGGATACTCTATTTCTAAAAGACCGAAAAGGTGCAGATAGAAGATCGCGCTCATGATTTCCTTTCGAAGATCTGCCAGATCTGTCTGGAAATTCTTGGTCCGGAATCCGGGCGAAAGTATCAAATGCTCGCGAATGATATTGGAGAATATTACGGAAAGATGAATTCGTTTGGACTTGATGATGAGGTTCACGCATTTGTCCAAAATCATCTTATCATAGAAAGGCATTTCAGTTGGCTGGAATACTTCCGGCGGATTCACCCTCTTCATTCTAGCTTCGTTTACTTCGTGAATCACGATCTTCATGATCTCGAAGATATCTTTTTTGAGGAATCCGTCCAGATCTCCTTTTAGAATGATATTCTCTCCTTTTTCGTCGGCTAGATTCAATAGTCGAAGAATCGGGAGGATCAGCTCCATTTGGTAGATCTGACTTTTTTCGGGGAAAATGCCTATATCAGGATTTAGTAATTCTTGTTCTGTTCTTTTGTGATCAGCCTGCTTTACCTTTCCTGACTTAGCGAGTACCAAACCTTTTCTACTGATATAAGAAATGAGCTTTTTGGTGTTTAAGAAAAAATCGAGCTCGTTGGTTGCGAGCTTTTCCTGGCGCTGTCTGGTTCCTTTTTTGACAGAAGGTAAAATCGGGTTATGCTGGATATATTTAGAGAGTTCTTCCGGAAGCGCAAATACGCGCACAAACTTCTCGTCCACGAAGCATACGTCCGCGACCAGACCCTTTTCGACCAAGGCTGGCACTACTTGCTCGTATTTTCCGCGGTTCATCACTATAAAGCTGCGGATATCGTCCGCGTCGGAAACTCCACCGCTCAGATAAATCCGCACCAAAGTGTCTTTTTCTAACTCTTGCAAAGAATTTAAAGCGGATTCGAATGCTTCCGCGGTAATTGCATGAGAATAGAATTTACGGATTGTATCTAATTTTGCGGGAGCCTTGACCGCTTTTTTCCATTCCGGAGAAATATCCGTGAGCTTTTTGCGATCCAGGATTTTTTCGACGGTAACCTTGTATTTTTCTCCCTTTAGATTTTGGTCCAAAGGAACAATACCTGCCAATTCATCAAAGGCATGATACTTATCAAGGTTATTGGTTAATCTCTCTCGGTTCTTTCTCTGGTATACGAGTTGGTATTTTCTGAGTAAGTTTAATTCCATCTCTACGTTGATAGGAGGAATATTTACTTTTCTAGAAATTTCACCGAGAGTGAGTACGTTCTTATTTTTAAGAATAGAAGTATAGATATTAACTTGGAGAACGGTCAGTTTTTCCAAGACACCTTTGAGATAAAATTCGTCTTGGAAAATATCATACAAGAACTTGATGTTCTTGTTTTTTTCCTTAAAGGGAAGCTTGGGGATATTCCAGAGTGAGGCGATCTTTTTTAGGTCGTTAAGTTCGAGTTTTTCGAGTTCTTGTAGCAAAACTGATTCGCCGCCCATTTACACACCGACCGAAGTAAATCGTTCGAGAGCCATACTCTGATTCGTGATAATTACGTAAACTAAAATACAGTACTGGGACACTTATTCATTCAAAATCATGCATGTGAAACCTCGGTCTACAGACTCGAAATTCGAAAGCGATTTTGTTCTGCGATTTGATTTGGATTGTGCTCACAACCTTTCCTCTTAATTTGGGAGTATGGCAGGATTTATTGAGAACCTGCGCCTAGGATTAGGCGGTGCGAGCCGCATCGTATCTAGTGGACTCGTATTTTCCACAAAAACGATCTTGCTGTTGAAGGATCTTGCCGTCGGTGGAGAAGCCTCGCACAACTTTCCGGTACGATTGCGAGAAGCTTTTGAAGAGTTAGGAGCTACCTATATCAAATTAGGTCAATTTATTGCTTCAGCCCCATCTTTATTTCCGGAAGAGATCGTCACCGAAATGCAGAAATGCTTGGACCAGGTCCGTCCAGTTCCATTCAAAGAAATTGAAAAGACAGTAAGGACCGAATTAGGCGGCAAATTAGAAGACCACTTTCTAACTTTTGATCCTGAACCGATCGCTTCCGCTTCGATTGCGCAAGTCCATTCTGCAACTACAAAAAACGGACTAGATGTTGTCGTAAAAGTCCAAAGACCTGATATAGAATCCGCGCTGGGTGCCGACCTTCACCTACTCTATCTCGCCAGCCTTTTATTCGAGAAATTCGTGCCTGGCTTAAATCGCTCCGGACTTTCGGACATGATGAAAATGTTCCAATCCTCGATTTTAGAAGAGATAGATTTTATAAAAGAAGCGGACAATATAGAAGAATTCGAAAAGGTACTTCTTTCTTACGGAGAAACCAGAGCAAGAGTTCCAAAAGTATACAAGGAACTTAGCACCAAAAAAGTCCTGGTGATGGAAAGATTTTACGGTGCTCCGATTACAGACGAATCTTCTCTCAGGGCATATTCCCAAGATCCGCAGAGAACACTTTCCAATGCACTTGAAGTATGGTTTTCTACATTGGCAAAATCCGGCTTCTTTCACGCGGACGTACATGCAGGAAACTTAATGGTGCTTAAGGATGGCACCATAGGCTTTATCGATTTCGGAATCGTCGGACGAATTTCTCCGAAAGTCTGGGAAGGATTGATGACCTTTCTGGAAGGTCTCGCGAATAATCGAGCAGATAGAATCGCGCACGGATTAGTCCAGATGGATTCGACCGCTCACGGAGTAGACGAAGCCCGTCTTGCCGGGGATTTAGAGAAAGTATTTGGCCAGATGACGGATATGGTGATTGGAATCCAGATGGGCGCTTTAGAAGCCTTTGATGAAAGCAAACTCAATGCGATCCTTTTTGAATTCAGGGAAATCGCTCAAAGAAACGGCCTACGAATTCCAAGAGAATTCGGCCTACTTATCAAACAGATCATTTATTTTGATCGTTATGTTCGCACCTTCGCGCCAGATATTGACTTGGTCCGGGATAGAGAGAGATTTATTAAATGAGCAAATCTTTGTTTGACCTTGAGGTTGGACAGGAAGGCGTCTTGAGCAATCTAAAGGAAGTTCCGGGGACGGAAGGAATTCTGAAAAGTCTGCTCGATATGGGTTTTTTACCCGGAATGAAAATTCGAGTAGTAGCAAAATTTAAAAGTCAGGGTAAACTGGTAGTAAAGCTCGGACTAGTTGAACTTGCATTAAGAAAAATTGAAGCAGATTTGATCGAGCTGGGAGATACAAAGTGAAAGTCGCGCCCCGTAGGGAGAACCGACAGAAAACCGAAATTCGTCCTAAATCCTTCAGACTCTTGCTGACCGGAAATCCGAACTGTGGTAAATCTACCCTCTTTAATGATCTGACCGGACTCCGCCAAAAGACCGGCAACTACCAAGGTGTCACAGTAGAAAAGGCAGAAGGAAAAATTATCCACGGAGATGAATCCATTTCTTTGATCGACCTTCCGGGTGCGTACAGTCTCGGAGGAGAATCGGAAGACAAACAGGTAACTACAAGGATGCTCTTGTTTAGAGAATCCTCAGATCGAGTTCTATTCCTTCTAGACGGAGTCGCAGTAGAACGGGGCTTACAATTTCTATTACAAATCTGCGCTCTAAAAATCCCGATGCTCGTTGCGGTGAGCATGAAAGACACCTTGGAAAAAAAAGGACTTAGATTAGAACTTTCTAAACTATCCGAAGAGTTCGGATGTGATTTCGTATTCGTCAACCCAAGAACCGGAGAAGGAGTTGATGAGCTAAGAGAAACTCTGTTTCAGGAATCCAGTTACAGGATTCCGAATCCTACATTTCAGTGGGATTCTAAACGACAGAACTTCTTGGATAATCTGGTGAGTAAATTCACGAGCGACGATCTAGATTCTTTTCGATTCGTTTTGGAAAACTCTCTCAAAGAATTGTCGGGAGAAAAATTGCAAAACGGTTTGCCCGGTCTTTCCATTTTGCCAGAAAGAGCCAAATCAGTATTGGTATCCGAATTCGAATCCTCAGGATTGCGCTTCAGCTACAGAGAAGAACTGATCCAAAGATCTATATGGATCAAAAAACTACTTTCAAAAAGCCTAATAGGATCCGAAGTAAAATCCGGATCATTACTATCAAAAGCAGATCGAGTTCTATTGCATCCTTTTTGGGGACTACTTTCCTTTTTGGGAATTATGGCTTTGGTATTCCAATCCTTATTCTCCTGGTCCGAGTTTCCGATGAATTGGATCGACACCGAGATCGGACATCTTGCGGATACGGTCGGAACTCTGCTGCCGAATGGTCCGGTTAAAGCTCTTATCCAGGAAGGAGTGATCGGAGGAGTCGGAGCTGTGCTCGTCTTTATCCCTCAAATTAGTCTGCTCTTTTTCTTTATAGGGATTATGGAAGAGAGCGGTTATATCGCGAGGGCTTCCTTCGTAATGGATCGATTTATGGGAAGGTTTGGACTTTCCGGAAAATCTTTCATTCCTCTTCTCTCTTCTGCAGCCTGCGCAGTTCCCGCGATTATGGGAACTCGTACGATCGAAAACAAAGCAGATCGAATCACGACCATTCTTGTTTCACCGTTGATCACCTGCTCGGCAAGATACCCGGTATACATCTTAGTCATCGGAACAGTATTCCCTTCGACACCTATCTTCGGTTTTTTTCAGACAAAGGCTTTGGTGCTATTCGGTCTCTTTGTGCTCGGGATGATCGCTTCCATGTTAGCCGCACTGGTTTTTAAAAAGACCTTTTTCCAATCGGAACCTTCTTATTTCTTAATGGAACTTCCTAGATACCAAATTCCATCTATCAAGGGACTGGTACTGACAGTATATCGTAAGATCAAAGCTTTCGTTGCGAACGCCGGAAAGATCATACTTTTCATTTCTATACTCCTTTGGTTTTTAGCGAACTATCCGAGAGTGGAAGAAAGCAAATTGCAAATGCATTCTCTAGCAGAAGCTAAATCGATACAAATTTCCGAATCGTATGCGGGAAGATTTGGAAAAACCATGGAGCCGATTTTGAAGCCGATCGGATTCGGTTGGAAGATGGGAATCGGACTACTGACTTCCTTTGCAGCAAGAGAAATCATGGTCTCTACTTTATCCATAGTTTATGGAGTGCAAGGCGATGATTCCGAGGACCAGAATTTGAGATCGGCTTTAAAAAAGGATATGGATCCGATTACAGGAAAGCCTGTCTGGAACTTTGCAAGCGGTGTGAGTCTACTTATCTTTTTCGCTTTTGCTTGCCAATGTATGTCTACGCTCGCAGTGGTTCGCAAAGAGACAAATTCACTTTTTTGGCCGTTTTTTTTATTCGCCTATATGACGATACTTGCTTATGGTTCTTCACTCTTGGTCTACCAAACTTTCCGACTTTTCGGAATGGCGTGACCATAAAAAAGTTCCGACAAACTTCGTGCCTATCAATACCTAATGAAACGACTTCCGAGCAATTTTAAAATCGTAGGGGCGTATTCGCTCCTTTTCTTCCTTACACTCACGATCTACCGATTTATTTTCTTTATCGTATACTTTGATAAGCTGGACGGCTCTACAACAGCACAAGTTCTGAAAGCATTTTTGATCGGAGTTAGATTCGATCTATCAGTGATTTCCATGGTAATTGGCCCGATTTGGCTGCTTTCCTCTATACATTATCTGAATCGATTCAAGGCCTTCCATTACGTTTGGGGCCTTCCTGCGATCCCTCTTTTTCTTTGGATGATCGGACATCTAATCGGAGATATCATCTACTTCGGAGACGCGAACAAACATTTGGGATACGAAGGGATCGTGTTTCTTGGTCGGGATCTGTTGATCGTAATCGCTGCTGCTCTCAAGAACGATCCGATTAAAGTTGTGTTAGGATTAACCGGAATTTTTGTAGGACTTCCTTCTTTAATCTTTGCATATATTAAATTTTCTCCCTACCAATATTCAAAGGAAGCCAGGATTCGGGAGTATGTTCAGATTCCGATCTCAATCCTCGTTGTATTTTTCCTATTTAGAGGCGGAATACAGCCCAGACCGCTCAGACCTACTGACGCAATCCAATCAGAAAATAATTTTTTGAATAACCTTCCTTTGAATGGTGTGTTCACCACTACGATGGACATGAAGTCCAAAAGCATTCATCCGGACTTGCAGATGTCCTTTTCTGATTCCCTGGACATCGTAAGAAAAGAAATCGCTTATCCAGGTGCAAAATTCATAGACAATGAATATCCATTGTTAAGAGAAACGACCGAAACAAGAACAGGAACTCCTCCCAATATAGTCCTGGTCATTTTGGAAAGCTGGACCGGAAAGTTCATAAGACCAAACGGCCCCGGGCTTGTCGATGGAATAGAAGTAGCTCCAAATTTTAATCGGCTGTTGAAACAGGGCCATTATTTCAACAGATTCTTTGCGACCGGAGGACGGACCACCAACGGACTCATGTCCATTCTGACCGGAATTCCGGATAGGCCTGGAATCACAGCGGTAAGAACTCATCAAGTATTGGGGAATTTTTCCGGATTAGGAACTATCTTAAAACAAGCGGGATACCATACTCTATTCGTGCACGGAGGAGACGTTAGTTTTGATAATATGAGTTTCCTTTTTCCGCACTGGGGATTCGATACAATCATTGGTCAGGAACAAATCGAAAAGACCGGCAAATACAAAGCCGGAGCCTGGGGATTTTTTGACGCAGATGTACTTGAGGAACTGCACGAACAAATCTCCAAGGCCCAAAACCCCTTTGTAGCGGTGGCACTCACGTTAACCACCCATTACCCTTATCAAGTTCCTGCTGATTACAAAAAAGTGTTTGATGCTTCAACTCAAGAGGAAGATTATTTTAACACTTACCATTATGCGGACTACGGAATCGGAAGATTCATCGAAAAGGCAAAAAAATCAAAATATTTCGAAAATACTATCTTTGTTTTTGTAGCAGATCATACCCACCATAGAAACTTGGATCCATACTCTGACAGAAATATCCCTTTATTGATCTATTCTCCGAAATATGTCAAACCGGCAATAGATCAAAGGATATCTTCGCAACTGGATTTGATACCGACCATCTTAGGCCTCGTGAAAAAGAGATTCAAATTCTCCGCGATGGGTAGGGATTTGTTTTCTTTACCCAAGGATTCTAATGGTGGAAGTTATTTTGCATTCTCTAGTGTGGTAGGCTGGGTGGAGAATGACTTTCTATTGTATAAGTATACTGATGGAGAATTAAAAGCGACTTTTCCCATGCCTCCTAGTAAAGAAAAAAACCATTGCGAAGTCAGGCTGAAAGACTGCGAGGATCATCTTCGAAAAACCAAATCTTTCTTAAATTTGAGTTACGAATTGATGAATAGAAATCGCGTCTTTCCCTTTTCAGTAGAAACCATCAGTGAATCAGGAAAATAAATCGTGTTCTCTAAAAACTTTCGGCTAAAAAACAACAAAGAGATCGGAGTGGATTCGCCTCCTTTTCTAATCGCAGAAATCGGTCTGAACCATAATGGAGACGAAGAGATTGGAAAACGAACCATACAGGCCGCAAAAAGAGCCGGAGCAAACGCGGTCAAATTTCAGAGCTATATCACTGAAGAATTTATCGACACCAACAATCCGAAAGCGAAAGTGCTGATCGAAATATTCAAAAAATATGAATTATCAGAAAGGATGCATCGGTTTTTTCAAAAGACCGCGGAGGACGAAGGGCTTTTCTTTTTTTCTACTCCTCTTTGCTCTTCGAGCGTGGATCTTTTGAAATCCATTGGAGTCGGAGCTCTAAAAATAGCTAGTGGGGATATCGTGAATCGGAGTCTGATTGAAAAGTGTGCGAGCACAGGACTCCCGCTCTTTTTGTCAACGGGTGCCGCAGAAGGTTTCGAAGTGGTTAGAGCATTAGAATTTTTGCAATATCTCGGAGTGAAGGATTTAGCCTTATTTCATTGCGTTTCCCTCTACCCTACTCTTCCGGAAAAGGCAAATCTAAGGACAATTTCCTATTACCAAAAGATCTTTCCGGGACCCTTGGGATTTTCCGATCATACTTCCGGTGCAATGGCCGGTGGCCTTGCGATCGCCCTCGGAGCAAGTGTATTAGAAAAACATTTTACTCTAGATAAAAATCTCGACGGACCAGATCACGGGATTTCTGTAAATCCGGAAGAATTCAAGACCTACTCCGAAAACGCCAAAATAGCGTATAAGATGAGAGGAGAAAGTGAAAAGATCGTTCAACCAGAAGAAGCTTCCGGAAGATTTTTCGGCAGGAGATCCCTCTATGCAGGAAAGGACGGTGCATCAATTGCATTACGCCCAGATCTAAGCCAAGAAGATCCGAGCTTTTTGGACTCTTGGAAAACTCAAGAAGCCGAAGCGATTCTTTCCTCTCACGCTCCACTAGAACCTGGAACCCCGATTCGATCTAAAAAATGAAACGAATCGGAATCTTATCGATCCTTTGGATCGCGTTTTTCAGTTCAAAAACGCATTCTAACCCGATCTCCCCTACTTTCGGACAATTAGGTTCCGAAGTAGATTATTTGGATTTTGGAAGATGGACAACTGCACCGTTTACTTATTCAGTATCTAGTTCTCTATTGCCTGAGTTGGGTGCATTCAATTTATTTGATACGAATCCAAAAACATACTGGTACTCGGGTGTCCAATCCGGACCGGAATGGATCATCGTGGACTTCGGTTCCAAAAGGTTGATTAATGGGGTAGAGATCAGTGTTCCTATTTATAAGGGAAAGCGCTCCGTCTCTTCTTATGAAATCCAAGTGTTATACCAAGAGAACTGGAAAACGATTCTGAAAAATGAAACGGTGGATCTGAACAACTTTCATCAGCTTCGTCCGATTGATGCTTCCGTATTAAAAATCACTTTTCCGAAATCAGAAGGAGATAGCGTGGTCATAGGAGACTTTAAGATTTTCTTAAATACTTCTATTTTGAACGGAGTTCCTTCCAGACTTACAGGTTACTATTTTCCGATTCCGAATGGAATTTTACCACTCAGAGATTACGAACTGCCGGGCGCTCCTAGGGAATATAGAAACGGTATCCACAAGGGATTGGACATTTACTACTGCAGAGACCAAGATGGAACTATAAGAAAGGTGAATCCGAAAGATTCGGTCATATCGCCGGCGGACGGAGTGATCGTGAGAGCCGACTGGGATTATTCACCCATGACTATGGAAGAATTCCGTTACCATTCCGAAGTGGCGCAAAAAAACGGAGTCACCTATGTAGAAAAGGACTTCGGCGGAAGACAGGTCTGGATCGACCACGGGAACGGCGTTATGAGTTCGTTTAATCACCTCTCTACAATTAAGGGAGACGTGCTTGTAGGAACAAAAGTTAAGGCTGGGCAACATATCGGCACTGTAGGAAACTCAGGCCTTATGGGAGAAGCGAAGGGAACCGAGGAAAACACTCACTTGCATTTTGAAATCTGGATAGACGGCGAATATCTAGGCGCAGGAGTTCCTCAAACTCAAGTCCGAAAACTGCTACAGTTTTTCTTTTCTAGATCGAACCTATTCTGATCAAAAATCTACTCCGCAAGAAGAAGAGATTGCACTCTTGATCTCGAAGCTGACAAAACTATTGTAGTGTAAAGGATCCCGCATCAGATTTAAAGGAGGCCTTTCTTTTTCCTTAACTCCAAAAAATGGAAGAGGATCTATATAGCAGGTATTTGGCTGCTCACTTAGAAATTCCTGAACTGCGTGATTCACTTCATCCTTTCGGTCGTTTCCGTAAGGTGCAAAACTTGGATGTACTCCGATCACGACTAGCTTAGCTAACGGCCAGCGATTTCGAGTGATCTGGACTAGCTTCTTGAATGTATCGACCACGATTTTAGAGGGCAGGTTCCAAGCCAGATCGTTCCCGCCGTTCGTGGAGTAAATGATCGCCTCGGGTTTGCTCGAATGAATGTTTGAAATTTGTTCGATCATATCGCATGTAGTATTGGAACTGACTGCAACGAACTGAGTTGTCAAAGGATTATAAAAGCCCGGATATTTACGAGCCAGGTCCATACTCGAATCCTGACCAACGATCACCTTATACTCCTGAAAGTCGTTTACGATTCTGCAAAAATAATCCTCTGCATAATAAGCCGGATTTCTCGCGGCTTCTCCTCCGTAAATCGTACGACAAGAATCATGGGAATAAGCGGTTAAGTACTGAATCGGATCGCAGATCCTTTTTTCCTCTTTTCCGAAGGAGCAGGAACAAAAAACGAAAAGGAGTGCGATCAATAAAACTTTCATAAAGTTCTCTTTCGAAGAATTTCACTTCAAGAACTTTTAGCCTCGGTCGACTTGTCTTTTCGCTATATATTAGACTCCTTTAATACATCGCAAGGTTCCAAAAGAAAATTAGATCAATGTTAATAGACATAGGTCGGTCTTGTCGCTAATCATAACCGACCTTGTAATTAGAAAGGTTTAAAATGAAACCGACCCTGTGACAAGAAATGGGTTCGGTAACTTACTTCAAGATCTCTTGGTCTTTTAAGAATTGTATAAATTTCTTAAAGAAGAACCAGCTGATGAGGGCTCCAGCACATGCAAATAAATACACAAAAGTGAACATTAATGAGTACTCGATCGTCCACTCCAAAGAAATTTTAACTTTCTTTAACAGACTGTAAATGAAACTTGGACTATAGTCCGATTCACTCATCGAGAATTTAATCGTACAAAATTCGTTCTCAGAATCGAACTCACCTAGCTTCACTCCTAGGTCCTGAATATTCTTTTCGGTTTCTAGAATTTCCTTTTCTAGAGTAATCAATTCATCTATTTTTCCGCCCCGCCCTTTCAGAGACAAAAGTCCTTTTTGCGATTTCTCTAAAGACAATCGTTTCGCAGTAATATCCATGTACTCATTCGTCTTATCTGTCTTGTGTACTGAGATAGATTGAATCTTTCCGATTGCGCGGATTGCCTCGACCATAGAATCAAATTTCTCTGGTGGAACTCCTATGCCAAGCTGTACGACTCGATTTCCCGGAAGTCCAGAACTGAGCTCGTACTGAATGATTGCTTTGAAATCCTGGACTGTTTTCCTGGCTTTCTTTTCGTCCTCTTCAAAGTCTCCGCTTCTAGAAGAGATATTCGCGATCTTTTCGTACTTCTGAGAACTTTGGGCATCTATGGATTTGCCAGTAGAAAGTTTTTCGGATGCGTAATTCTTTCTAGAATAACTAAATTCACCTCCCGAAACGGAGGTTTCAGTTTGAGTTTGAATTTGGTTGTGATACTGTACGGGCTCTCTTCTTTGAACTGTGTCTTCTACTACGTACGCATAAAGCAGCCTGAGCAAAAAAAGCACTCCGAATAGAATGGCAAAAATGATTCCAAATTTTTTTAAGAAAGAAAGTATCTCTTCTTTAGTCATTGTTTTCCTCTTTTGGATAGGTACAAAGCAAACTGATCCTATTTGATCCGATCGAAACACAAAAGGTTCAAGGGGAAAATTCTTTTCCTTTCTTTCTTTTTAGGAACTCAGAGTGTATGAGCTCCCCCCTGGGAATCGTTTTACGAAACCATTCATTCTTTAGGAGCTCCTTTTCCACCTCGGATAAAAAAGGATGGGAGACTTCTTTTCGGATTCTTGCCACCAGATTAGAAAGCACAATCGCAACAGAGACAGTAATATTATAACTTTCCGTAAATCCGAACATCGGCAATTTTAATCTCAGATCAGATTCTGCGAGAGCAACTTCGGACAGCCCCTTTTCCTCTGCTCCAAACAAGACCGCAATCGGCTGGTCTAAAGGAAGGCTTTCCAAGTCCCAAGTTTTCTCACTCTGCGTCGGAGATGTGGCGACGATCCGGTATCCTTGCTTTCTCAATCCGTCGATGCAGGTCTTTGTGTTTTCTTGTTCCGGCTCGCTGTATCTGTGAAGATTCAACCATTTCTCGGCGCCCATGGTAATCCCGCTCACAGGCCTGTATTTATTCCTGTGCTCGACAACATGAATATCACAAAGCCCCCAGCATTCCGCAGTACGGAGTGTAGCGCTCGCGTTGAACGGTTGAAAGATATCCTCCAAAACAATTGTTAAGTACTTGGAACGATGAGAGAGAACGTATTCCATTTTTTCTAGTCTCTCCTGGTTCAAGAGAGTTTGAAAATATTCGTTCACAGAACGCAGATCATCGAAATCCTGTTTAGACATATTGTGAAGTGTCGGGAAAAACTTCCGAAAGCATCAATCTACACAGTCATTCCTTAAAATCCGTTACGCACAATAGAAATTTTTTGGCTATCCCACTAGACAAAAACAACTAAACAAATGAATGCGTATTCAATTTTTCTAAAGTTTTTTTAAAAAGGAATTGTACTTTCTTTCCGAAAATCTATTATGTCCCGTAATTTCGTTCAGGCGGAGAAGGATTATGCCAGAGCAGTTGCAGAAAATCTTAGATAACATTAAGGAGTTCTTCGGATCCCTTGATATGACAAAGAAGCTCATTCTAGGAGGTGTCGCGCTCACCATCTTAGTCGCTTTGGGCCTACTCGCCACGGTTTCTTCCCAAAAGAACAGAGTGGTTCTATTTAAAGACCTCACTTCCAAGGACTTTGCAGATGTGAGCAAGAAATTGGATTCTATGGGATACTCTTACGGCTCCTCGGACACCAGCATGATCACTGTGGATCCGGAACAAAGACAGGAGATCATCACAAAACTCGCCCAGGAGAATTTGATCCCGGCGGGAGTGCAAGGCTGGGAACTATTCAATGTGGAAAAATTCACAGAGACCCAGTTTGACAAGGACATCAAAAAATACAGGGCACTCAAAGGAGCCATCGAGCAATCCTTGATGACTTTACGACCGGTCGAAAAGGCCTATGTAAACATCGCGATGCCCGAAGAGGAACTCTTCTCCTCCAACAGCTCCCCGGTCACTGCTCACGTAATCCTTCATTTTATCCCAGGAGTCGACGGAATCTCCAAAAAGGAAGTAAAAGGGATCGTATACTTGGTATCTCGCGCGGTGCCAAGATTGAAGCCTGAAAACGTAGTAGTCGCCGACGCGGATGGAAAGATCATCTCTGACTTTGAAGAAGACTTAGAAAAAGAAAGACTCGAGCTTAGAGTAGTCCAAGAAAAACTCAGAATCCAAGAAGAACAAAGGGTGCAAAGATTACTCGATGTTCGCAATACACTGCGTTGGTATCTGGGCGGCGAGGACAGAGTAGATATTACGAGATTTGAATATATGTTAAATTGGGACAAGGAGTCTTTCAAAGACAATACTGTCACTCCAGTAGTAGCGACTCCCGATGACCCTAACACTCCTTACTCAGAACTTAAACTCGTAGACGGATACAGCCTAAAAGTTTCCTCTAAAGAAACCACCGAGGAATTTACGGGAAGAGGATTCACTCCTGACGGACCCGCAGGAACCGAACCAAACCTTCCTCCTGGTTACAAGGACACCGATTACCAAAAAGCTGAGTACAAAAAATCCGAGAATATCAATAACTACGAATTCAACCGTAGGGTCAGCGAAGTGCAAAAGCAACCTTGGAAAGTGGACAAAGTAAATCTTTCCGTGGTAATCGACGGACAATGGGAGAAAAAGGAAAAAGAAGACGGAACCGGCTATGATAGAAAATATATTCCAGTCTCAGAAGATGAACTTCGCTTAGTCCGCAAAAACTTAGAAGCAGCCGTCGGAATCGACAAAGCGAGAGGAGATCAGATCTCGGTCATCAGCATAGCCAAAGATAGAAGCGCACAGTTCGCATTAGAAGACGAAGAATTAAGAAAACAGAAAGCGATCAGACAGATGGTCATCGCATCTCTCGTAATCATACTCTTCCTGATACTGACCATTCTCATCTACAGAGCAATCAAGAAAGAAATCGCACGTCGCCGCAGACTACGCGAAGAAGAACTTGCTGCAATGCAACAGATGATGAGAGAAGCAGCCCTCCGAGTCATGGACGACGGAAGCGCAGAAGTAGAGCTCTCCCTAGACGAAAAACTAAGAAGAGAACTTCTCGAAAATGCGATCACCCTCGCCAAAGAAAAACCGGAAGAAGTAGCGCAGCTGTTACGCACCTGGTTATCTGAAGAGGAAGCAACCTAATGGGAAGCCCGTCCGAAAATTTACATCGGGCGGGGAATATCCTCCGGATTTTGGGACAACATCTCCCGCCGGAGGTATTCACCCACCTTGGACCCAAGGATACCAGCAGACTTTTAGAGAGCTTTCATAAGACCGGAAAGTTAGATCCAAAAAAGGAAAGGGAGCTACTCGGCTCCTTTCTGCAAGGGCTACAATCTTCCCTCCCGAAGGAAGGGACTGACAAGGATACCCTAGCACTGATCCAAGAACTGGAATCCATTTTAAAGGAAGATGGAAAGTCCGAACCGGACTGGATTTTAGAACTGCGGAGTTACGACAAAGAACAGCTCTCCAGAATTGTAGCAGGAGAAAGCGCGAACCAAATCGCACTGGTTCTCTGCTTTGCAGACCCTGAAAACTCTGCG
The DNA here is from genome assembly GCF_002811875.1 of Leptospira perolatii. GTDB lineage: Bacteria > Spirochaetota > Leptospiria > Leptospirales > Leptospiraceae > Leptospira_B > Leptospira_B perolatii. The sequence continues at coordinate 64,544 of NZ_NPDZ01000005.1, read as the reverse complement.
AGGGTATTGGAAGAATTTCCGGACTCTGATCAAGAAGAAATCATCCTACAAATCAGAGATCTGGACTTATCTTCGGACCTGGAACAGGATAAATTAGAGAGATTTCTTCGGTTCAAAAAGCAGGTATTGGAGCACAAGGGATCTGCCACAGCCGTTAGAGACAGAATTGGAAAGACCGCGGCCGACCTGCTGACAAGAATGGATCCTCAGGATTCCCAGAAATTATTCCACCGGATACGCGAAAAGAACCCCGGATTTGCCGAAAATATAAACGAGCACCTCTTCCGAATGGAGGATCTGCTGGACTTACATCGGGAAATGTTAAATCGTTTCCTTTCAAGGATACATCCGATCGTAATCGCAGTGGCACTCCAAGGTACTGAACTGGAGACCAGAAGGATTCTACTCGAAAAGCTGGATCCTGCGCTGGCATCCTCAGTCAGATTGGAAGGGAACTCAATGGGTCCGGTTTCTCTTGCAGAAATTGAAACCGCTCAGAACGGAATTCTGGAAATTTTCAGAGATTCCGTGCAATCGGGAAGTATCAAATTCCGGAGAACTCTTTGATTTATGGCAAAGCTCGTTTTTAAACCCATCCAAATCGCCGACATGAAAGATCAGGTCGAGCTACAGATTCCGGATAAGTACAAAAAGTACCACCGTGACGAGGATGCGGAAGAATTCGAAGTAGACCAAGAAGGAAATATCATTGAGCAATACCAAGGTCCTTCCATCGAAGAAATCGAGGCAGAGCTAAATCGTTATAAAGAAGAAACAGAGCAGAACATCAAAGAGATGCTCGAAGAATCTCGCCGTAGATCGGAGGAGATTGAAGAGGAAGGAAGAAAGAAAGCCTTCCAAATGATCCAAGATTCCAAAGAGAAAATCAAACTCGAGGAAGACTCAGGAAAAGCAAAAGCGGAACAAATCTTGGAAAGAGCCAAGATGGAAGCCGAGAGAATGATCAAGGAAGCCGAAATGAAAACGGCGGAGATCGAACACGAAGCCTATCTAAAAGGATTTGAAGCAGGAAGAGAAGTAGGCTTCAGAAAGGGACAGGGAGAAGTAAGACGACTCATCGACCGTTTGGGAACCATCGTTGGAAAGGCGATCGATATTCGCGCAGAATTGATCCAAGCTTCCGAAAAACAGATGGTGGAGATGATCTTAATCATCGCCCGTAAGATCATCAAAGATGAAATCATTGAACGTAAAGAAATCGTACTCAATAACATCCGCGAGGCTCTGAAGCGGATCAAGGACAGAGACCGAGTGGATATCAGAGTCAACTTTGCTGACTTGGAAATCACCACGGCTCACAAAGACGAACTCATCAAACTTATGGAATCTCTGCGTAAGGTCAATATCTACGAAGACTCACGCGTCGACAGAGGCGGTGTCATCATCGAAACGGATGTCGGAGCGATTGACGCAAGAATTTCTACCCAGCTCAAAGAAATCGAAGAGGCGATTCGAAATGCAGAGCCGATATAATCGATCCTTCTCCTTTGTTTATCTCGGGAAATATCCCACTCCTACCCGGCCGGAAATCCAGGCCGGGTATGGAGAATCTCTTGCTTCCCTGTTCTTAGAAATAATTAGGCGACATAATTCGATTACTTTCCCATTAAAACTTGACTCTTGGAAAATTCTCTCCGACTCTAACGGATTACAGGGAAAGGTCTCGCCATGATCGAAAGGAAGTTTTACGAGAAAGTAGACATTATCTCCAAGTACTTCCTGATTTTAGATCGGACCGAAACGATACGCAAATCCGGGAGAGTGGTCCGAGTTTCTGGAAATGTGATTTATTCAGAAGGACCTCCAGACTCCAAGATCGGTGAGATCATGGATATCGAAAAGGCAGGTACCGAGAGCTACCTACAGTGCGAGATCGTAGGCTTTGAAAACCACATTTATACACTAATGCCCCTGGGTCCGGTGGAAGGAATTTATCCGGATGCTTTCGTGTTTTCTTCCGGCAGAAAACTGAGCGTGCCAGTTGGCAATGAGCTTCTCGGCAGGGTTCTAAATGGAGTAGGAAAGCCGATCGACAAAAAAGGACTCATCATCACTTCCGAAGAAAAATCGCCGGACGCGGATACAATCAATCCATTGGACAGGCCCATCATTCGGGATATTTTACTCACTGGAATCAAAGCGATCGACGGAATTCTGACTGTAGGCAGAGGACAGAGGGTGGGAATCTTTTCTGGTTCTGGTGTAGGAAAGTCCAGTTTGCTTGGTATGATTTCCAGATTTACGGATGCAGATCTAAACGTAATCGCACTGGTAGGAGAAAGGGGCCGAGAAGTAAACGAATTCATAGAAAGAGATTTAGGCAAAGAAGGACTCGCGAAGTCGGTTGTATTTGCGGCGACCTCGGATTCCCCCAAAATGGAACAGGTCAACTGTGCCTTGCTAGCTACTTCTGTAGCAGAGTATTTCCGTGAAAAAGGACTTCACGTAAATCTAATGATGGATTCACTCACTCGATTTGCTCATGCAAATCGGGAGATCTCTGTTTCGAATCACGAACCACCGATTACGAGAGGATTCAGTTCTTCTGTGTTTACTAAACTCGCAAAACTGGTAGAAAGATCCGGAACTTCTAAATCCGGAGGTAGTATTACCGGATTTTATACAATCTTGACCGATACAGACGAAATGGAAGATCCGGTCGCTGACGCAGTCCGAGGTTATATTGACGGACATATTGTACTCTCAAGAAAACTCGCGGAGAAAAACCAATACCCTGCGGTCGACATCCCAGCCTCCCTATCCAGGGTCATGCAGACTATTGTGCAAGAGGATCAGTTCATGAGAGCTGGATTTATCCGGGAACTAATTTCTACCTACAATTCTGTCGAAGAATTAATTTTATTGAATGCATATGTAAAGGGTTCCGATCCAAAAGTGGATTTGGCGATTCGAAAAAAGGACAGGATAGACACTTTTCTAAAACAGAGGCTCCAAGAAAAAAGCACATTTCCTCAGACTCTGAACGGTTTGAAAGACATCCTAAAAGACGAACAAGAGGAAGAGGAGTTCTAATCTGTGAAGAGATTTCGATTTGCGCTTGAACCTGTTTTGCGTCTTAGAAAAATTAAAGAAGACCAAAAGTTAGAGGAACTGGCAAAGCTGGTCGCTGAGGTAAATCGTCGCAGATTCGAAATCGAGGAAAACGAAAATAGAATTCGGACAACCTCCTCTGCCCCGCTCTCTGCAGATGCGAATTTAAAAGACTATTCCTATTTGCAAACTTACATGCGCCAGTTGCTCACTCGAAATAGCGAGTTAGAGTCTGAGATTGGCACCTTCGACCAACCGATCGAATCAAAGAGAAAAGAAGTCACGGACGCAAGAAAAGATCGTCGCGTAATGGAATTATTAAAGGAAAAAAAATACGAACAGTTTCTGAAAGGATACAAAAAGCGAGAACGGATTACAGCCGAAGAAGTTTTCCTTTCGAAACTGGTGCAAATTAGGCGGGAGGAAGCACATGAGCTCGATAAATCTAAGCGGGATCCGAAAATTTTTACCTTCGATACGAGAGATTTCGAACGAACAGGTCAAGAAGATGCGGGACTTTCTGAACTCAGAAAGCTTTACGAGCGCTATAAAAAGTGAACTGCCTCTCTTCCAAGTAAAGAAGACCGGAACTAGCGACCCGGTCATAAATTCTATGGTGAACCTCCAGGAAAAAATCACCGACCTTAAAGGTAAGGCGGAAGAGCTGGAACGAAAGATCTCGGGCTCCAGGATCGATATCCGGGTCTGAATTTAGATTGGCGAGAACATTCAGAAAATGGCAAGTTTAACCGAAAAAGCCAGAGCGGCATATTTAATCATTCTTATCTTTTTTCTTTTAGCGATCGGATTCTTTGCGTTCGACTATTTCCAGCTCATCGACGCAGCTGATATATTCCCCTTTCTTCGCAAAGAACCCGGCTTAGTAAATCCTGACTCCGAATCTCCTTCCGAGCTCGAAAAGTTAGAATTCCAAAAAGAGATGGAAGGACTGGCAAGAGAAAAGGACGAGATCCAGCAGAAGGAAGAAGAACTCAGACTGCAAAAGGAAAAGCTGGAAGCGGAACTGGAAAAAATAGAACAGCTCAAACGAGGTCTCCAAGCCAAAGAGAGCGAGCTAAAATCCGCGGAGTCAGAAAGGAATAGCCGGGAAAAATTGGTCAAGGTCCTCGCAGACAAGGTCGCAAACATGCCACCGGATTCTGCGGTGCAAATGCTGATTAATTGGCCGGATAAAGACATTATTGACGTGTTTATCCAAATGGATAAAGATGCGGAACAGGATGGTAGGCAAACGATCACCACGTATCTTTTGACCTTGTTCCCGGCTGAGCGTCGGGCCACGATTACCAACAAGTGGCTTTCGCGTTCTGATGCAATTCGCGCACCGGAATCCACTCCTGAATCAGAGGAATTATAGTGAATCAAAATGTTCCGAATCGAAGCTGGAAAGAGATTTTCCTGAGAAACCGGTTGCCTTTGCTTAGACACGGTTTTCTAAGCGCTGCTGCTGTCGTAACTTCGACCTTTTTTCTAATTCACCTACCGACAGTGTCCCAACTTTCCGCAAAGGAAAAGAAGGTAAAGATTATACAAGGAGAGGATCTGGTTCGAAATCCATCCAAGGCTGTCGGCGAAACCGTAAAGATCAGCGGTTACGTTTCCCATGTTTTGTACAAAGGGAATTCAGTTCGCTTCGTGATCTTGTTTTCTGGAAAGCCTGTAGTTTTGGATTCGGACGATTACGGATTGATCAATAGAATCTATGTGGGCAGTTACGTACAGGTGTGCGGGTTTTATTTAAAAAATAAGAAACTAGAACTCGATGGAAAAAGGACGGATATGCCTTCTATCGTTGTAGACCAGCCTTATTGCACCAACTGAATTTTTCAGGATAAGATAAGTCCGTCAAATCTGGAAAAGAATCGATTCTAATTTCGAAAGAGCCTTTTCCAAAGTATCGTTTACCAAAATGAAATCAAACTCTTCTTTTCTGGCCAACTCTGCTTTGCCATTCCGAATTCTTTTTTGAATCTCTTCTTCGGAATCTGTACCTCTCCCTCTGAGGCGGTTCTCCCATTCTTTTTCGTTTGGTGGTAGAATAAAGATACTGACTGCCTTTTCTCCTAATTTTTGGCGTAAGGAAGCCGCGCCTTGCACATCTAAATCCATGATCACCGATTTTCCCGAAGAAAGGCAATCTTCTACGAACTTAAATGGGGTGCCGTAGTAATGATCGTGGACTCGAGCCCATTCTAAGAACCTGCCTGACTTGATTCCTTCTTCGAATTCTTCTTTTGAAAGAAAATAATAAGAGAGCCCTTCTGTCTCTCCTTGTCGGCGCTCTCTTGTGGTACAAGAAATGGAGAAAGCTATCTCCGGATGTTTTTGCCGGATCAGTTGGATCAGCGTAGACTTTCCTCCTCCGGCCACAGAAGAAAGCACAAATACTTTGGGGGAACTCAGTCTTTTTCTTCCTCGTCTTCAGCCACCGAGTTGTCTCTACTTTCGATTCTTCGAGTCAAGGCTTCCACTCTTAGATTCGACAGAACAAGATGATTCGAATCGGTGATAATAATGGATCTTGTTTTTTTCCCCTGGGTAGCGTCTATTAAACTATTATTGCTTTTCGCTTCGTTGCGAATTCGTTTTGCGGACGCTGAGTCGGAGTGGATGATTCCGACAATCTTTGAGACCATGACTATATTTCCGAAGCCAACGTTCAGGACGCTGAATTGGGACATTTCAGACCCTCCTGTTTCTTTCTAACCTGAACCTCTCGATGATGTCCACCTCGCCCAAGGCTAGGTCCAGAGCTTCGGAAATTTCTGCATGGGTATAACCTTTTTTCAAGAGGAAAACTACCTTCTCGATTTTTGTGGCTTCGGATCCCAAATCGACCAGAGCTGCTTCCGCCGAAATTTTTATCGAATCGGCCTTTTGTACCTTCCGACCACTCATTTCCCTTTCCAATACTCTTCCAAAATCCTCTTCGATCGGCTTTTTATGATCCCTGATTTTTAGTTTGCCGAATTCTATTTTCGTATCCGGCTCTGTAGTATACTCTGATTTGGATCTTAGGCTGCCTGTGTTTTCCCCCGGTTCCGAAAACGGTGCGCCTAGAAAAGGATCTTGGTCCAAAGAAACATCAAAGGTGGAGCTCTGGTTGTACATAGGCCGGGGGATTTTGTTTCCGTCTGGCTTTTCCATCAGCTCGGAAGTATCCATCCAACCTATCGCCGACTTCAGACTTTTTCCGAAATTCTTGAGAATATTGACCGTGGTGGAATCTGAATCGACCGGAGGTTTCTTAGATCGCGAATCGCTCTTTGGTTTTTCCGAAATCTTGGCTTCTTTCGGATTTTTGGAAACAGAATGCAAAGACTCCGGAACATTGCTCTTATAAATATATCCTACACTCGGATCTAAAGAGGTGCCTGCGAGCTCTGACACAGATTTTTCGATCACTTCCTTTCTTTCTTTTTGTTTCTCTCGGATCAAAGTAAGCAATTCGTTTGCATAGTTTTCCTGTTCCCTTACCTCTTCAACTGAATCAGAAACATGAGAAATCTCTTCGGCGAGCATGCTGCGTTCCTGGACGAACGGATCCGGATCTTCGTGTAAGATTTTTTCTACATTGGGAAAGGACTCCAGTTTTTTTAGAATCTCTTGCAGTCTAGATTCCAATGGTTCGGATTTTTGAACCAAAACCTTGTAGGCTTGTACTTTAGAATTCAATAATTCTAGATGACTCTCCGTCTCGTTTTGGATCTCGTCGACTAGGGTTCGAATCTCGTCGTTGATCTTCCGGATCATATGAGTACGGATCCGCTTCGTTACCTGAGCTGTAATTCCGACGTACAGCCCTACGGCCAATATCGCATTTAAAAATAGGAGAACAAAGATTTCCATCTAGCCCACCTCCGAATCGCTTCCAACAACATTCCTTCGGTCGGTTAGATGATTTTAGTATTTCAATTCAAACGAATTCTCTTATAAAGTTCTTTGAAACTGTTTCCTCTCTCTATGCCAAAACATCAATCTTGGATTGCAATGGAATATTGTACACAGTTTTTCTACCTCCGGAATCGTAGGAAACAATTCTCTCTTTCCCTCCTTCCGGTCTTGGTCCCTTAAAAGATCGAATCTCTTTCTGTATTTCTCCGATCCTTTGTGAATAAGATTCCCTCATTCTTTCCCTGTATTCCGGAGAAAGTGAGACCAGCTCAGTGTACATCCGAACTGCATATTTTTTTTGGACATCAGCGTCTCGAACTGCTCTCGCATTTTCAGCGATCATGTTCGTGAGAGTATGAGGATGCTCTATTAAACTGCGTCGGATCTGGTCCGAAGCGGCACCATAGCCTGACAACGGTTCATTGAGCCTCATAAGATATTATTTACCCCGAGATCTGTTTTTTCTCCAGTCTTTTTTATCTGGATCCGGGTCCTCATAAGGCAGCTGACGAATATTGCCGTTTTCCTCTAGGAAAGTCTTGTTTCGGATCTCGTTTCTAGTCTTGTATTCCGCATTTCGGATCTTGAGAGTAACGCCCCCATACAAGGTTTTCTCTACGCTGATCTTGCCGTTTGCGGCCCTTTCTTCTACATAATTTCGGAGATTTTGGATCTCTTGCTCGTATTCACGAACCCGGATCTCGAGTTTTTCCACCGCTTTTGTAGTCTTAGTCAGTTGGTCCTCGTGTTCCTTGGTAAACGAAGCCGGGTCCGTTTCCTTTCTAGCCTTCAAGGTCTTTTGGCTCTTAGAAAGCTGCTCATACTTGGACTGGCTCTCGGCCATTTTCTCTTCGTAGTCAGCGATTTGTTTGATCAGTTTAGGATCTGTTCCGACAATGAGTTCTGTTTGTGGGTTCGCGGAGGATCCGAGCACTTTGGCAGCGATTAATTCGGATGCCCTTACGCTTCCTCCTACGATCTGTCCGCGCTTTCCGTTGGAGATTACTTTTCCGCCTGCGCTGATAAACGAATGCAAAATTCCTTCTTGAACAATCACATCTTTCTCGGTGATTACTGTTGCGTTCTGGATGAACTTAGCTACGACATTTCCGCCGGTGGATTCGATACGAGCCTCATCCCTACCAGAAACTCCTTGTCGGATAATAATATCTCCATCCGCTTCTACGTTTGCCTTTTGTACAGTACCATAGATCTCTATGTTTCCGGCAGCTTTTACAGAGTAATTGTCCTCGACGTTACCAGTCACAATTACGGAGCCCAGGAAGGTAACGTTTCCTGTTTTAATACCAATATCTCCGTTGATTCTGTAAGTGGTTTCCACAGAAAGTCTGCCCGCGGCATAGACGACTTGCCCGTTCACTTCAGCAGTCAACTTGGTCCTGTCGTCAGAAAGGATCGTACCCTTTCCTTGTTTCAATTCGGTATCCAGACCGTCCTTCGCAGGAATCAGTTCACTGAACAAGGTCCTTCCGTACTTTCCCTTTTCTGCAGGAAGTTTTTCTGCGAGAAGCTGTCCAACGACCACGTTTTCTATCAAGTCTAGATCTTTGAAGTCCACTCTTCCAGACTCGTCCTCTCTGAACGAAATTTCTTTTTGAGTTCTTACATGGTACACGATTTGCGCATTCTTACCATTGATCGGAGGATCTCCTTCGGCAGCAGTAAATGCTTGGTTAAAGTATTCTTCCTCGAGTCTGCGCTTGATCTCTTCTTCCTTCATCCCATATTTGATTCCGGCGGCTTTGAGCTGATTGACGACATCTTGGACTTCTAAGTCTCTTCCTCCGGGTTTCGGTTGAATCAAAGTGACTTTGGCCTTCATTCGATCCGGAGCAATATCCAGGAAGATCTTGGCTTCTGCGCCAACCTTCGGCTTCATATTGGAAATATAAATCGGCTCTCCCTTGGCTTCCTTTACGAGCTTCTTGATCTGGCCCTCATCCACCTGGGCCACACCTCGAATCGAAAGCTTTCTGGAAACTTCGGACATTTCGATAGCCTTGCCCGTTCCACTCTGTGGAAAAATAGTCAGATAGACACCGTTTCTTAAAATCTGAACTAAAGCTCTTCCGTCTCTATCTTTCGGTTGCAGGATCTCCTTCAAATCCTTGGAGACTAACTTGCCGCTTCCTCCGGTTAGTTTCTGATCCAACTCGGTAAGCTCATCCAAGAATGTATCTTCCGGAAGAAAGGAGACTCTAATATGCCAAGGCTCAGATCCGAATAATTTCTTTTTTCCGCGCTTTAGAACTTTATAATCTAGCTCGTGTATTTTTTTGCGAAAGTGTTGAGAAGCAAGCCTCAGACAATTGTCCAATGTGTCGCCGATGACTTCGACCTGCTCGTTCTGTAGTTTATCGAGCTCTTTGCCTTGGTCTTTTAAAAAGGAAGTTAGGCCGCCCATCGTCCTGCTCTCGGGCTTATTTCTTGGTAATGACGGATTTCACCTTACCCAACTTACTTCTCAGTCGAGCCACCGCTCTGGTGTGAAGTTGAGAAATCCTGGATTCCGTTACTTCCAGAACTTCACCGATTTCTTTTAAGGTTAGATCTTCATAATAATATAATACGATTACTTTTTTCTCTTTATCCGGAAGAGTTTTGATCGCTTCTACGATTACACTCTTGATCTCTTCTTTTTCTATAATCGTATCCGGATTCATATTCATCGGAGATTCCAAAGTTTCCATAAAGGAAACCTCGTCGTTCTCGTCCCCGAGGAACCAAATGTCGTTTAATGAAACTAAAGAAGTGCCGCTGATTTTTGTTAAAAGACTGTTAAACTCTTCTACGGAAATTCCCATTTCCTTTGCGATCACTTCATCCTCTACGTGCTGCCCTTCTTTGTTCTCGAGCATTCCGATAATTTGCTCTAACTGTTTTGCTTTTTGGCGAATCGATCTAGGAATCCAGTCTATGGATCTTAGTTCGTCAAAAATAGATCCGCGAATTCTAGTCATCGCGTAAGTTTTGAATTTGATTTGTCTTTCCGGATCGAATTTCTCGATCGCATCTAACAAGCCAAATACTCCATACGAAACTAGATCATCGAACTCTACGTTCTGAGGCATTCCGATCGCAATCCGGCCAGCCACGTGTTTTACTAGAGGAGAATATTTTTCTACGAGATAACTGCGGATATTCGGGTCTTTTGATTCCCTGTAAGTTTTCCACAGTTCTGTCTCATCCGTTGCATTGTATTTATCAAAAAGTTTGGACATATCATCGAACTGGGAATCTATCGACCCCTTGTTTAAGAGTGTCGTTGCCCGGTACAATTTGCAAAAGCATTTTTTGTCTCAAAAAGGGGAAATCAAGCAGTTTTTTGTCTCATTAGATCGAAATCCCCAAATGGGCACATTTAGAAAGAGGAACTTCTATTTTTCCTGGCTCATTTCGTCTTTGGCGAGCATGGTGCGTATCGCTTCGGCCATTAATTTCGGTTCGTTCTTAATTGCGATATTTTCCACCATGATATGGTCACCGAATTTTTCGGCTTTCCTACGAGGAATTCCAGCAGCTGCTGCCCTCGCCTCTCCTTCGCCTCTGGCAGATGCAAATCCACTTTCTGAAGAATCAGTATCGGAACCAAGGTCTTTGGAAAATCCGGATTCTTCCGAATTAGAGGAGGCCGTAGAAGAACCGGAGTAAGACCCGCCTATATTACTTAGGAAATCCAAAAACTCTGGAACCTTGGATTGCAAAAACATGTGGAGTCCAAATCCAAACCCAGCCATTACGAGAGTTGAGAGCAAACTAACTACTACGATTCTTCCCAGCCCGTTCCCGACGAAAATTCCGCAGGCCGTACTCACGAACAGCCCGATCACAGAAAAAATAATGAGAAATCCTATTTGAAGGTTCAATTATCCTCTAAACTCTTTTCCAACTGCTTCTCGCGAACATCCACGAAGCTAAAGAATTTCTTAAAGAAGCCTCCAATCCCTGAATCTTCTTGAGAATCCATTTCCTGGTTCAATAAGGAATAAGTAATTCGATTCAGACACGCAGTTGCCTTGCTTTTCGGAGAATGAATGACATAGGGTTTTTGCTCCCGGATGCTCTTTTCTACGTCCTCGTCTTGGAAAATGAATCCTAGATTCTCTACCTGCACTTCTAAAAATTGACCACTGATATCAATCACTCTATCTGCGACCTTTTTTCCTTCGATCGCAGAGCGGACCCTATTTACTACCATCTTTAGGTTCTTATCCCTGCTTTGGGATACGATGGCTTTGATCAATCCATAGGAATCGGTGATTGCAGTCGGCTCCGGAGTGGTAACCACGATCACGTCATCTGCAGGTAAGGTCAGTCCGATCACGTTAGAACTGATTCCGGCTCCTGTATCTATGATCATATAGTCGTAGTTATCCAGATCTCCAAATCCTTTGATCAGATTACCACGTTGTGTATCATTTAGATTCGCTAGCTGGGAATAGCCACTTGCACCTGCGATGATGTCCACTCCCTCAGGAGTTTGGATAATGATGTCTTTTAAACTTTTATGCCCTTTTACAACATGATACAGATTGTATTTCGGGATGATTCCGAGAATTACGTTTACGTTAGCTAGACCTAAGTCCCCGTCAAAAACCAAAACCCTTTGTCCAGCTTTGGCCATTGCAATCGCCAGATTTACAGAGATAGTACTTTTCCCTACCCCTCCTTTTCCCGAGGCAATTGCAATAATTTTGGTCGTAGGTTTGGCAGAGGAAACAAGTTTTAGACTTGTATTTCCTTCAGTAAGCTTACGCAGCTGTGTCGCCTGGTCCATCCTTCACCTCTTTCAGGCATTTTCTAGGCGGGCAGATTTTAACCGTTTGCGGAAAAAACCTCACCCCTGATTTCCGTGATTTTCTCAGGAGTTACCACGCATTCCGCTAAGAGGTGCCTGCTCGCAGGTATCATATCAAAAGGCACTTCTTGACCGACGCTTAAATGGGTAAAACCCTTATTAAGTGTATCGGCTAGTTCCAGAAATCCACCTAAAAATTCCGTCTCATCTAGTTTGGTTAATAAAATTCTTCTAAATCCGATCGGTTCGTAAGATTTCATCACAGAGTGGGTATGATGATAAGCAGACGTGGCGGATAATACAAGGATATTTTCAACACAGTCTCTTTCGCCGAATGCAGATAAGAAATTATGCATCTTGGAAAGTTGTTCTAGATTCTTGTGACTATATCCCGCTGTATCGATCATTATAAGTTCTGATCCATCTCTAGCTAACGTTTCCTGAAACCTCTTGGTATCTTTTATTGCGTAAAAAGGCATTTCCATGGTATCTGCGTAGCGTTTTAGTTGCTCGACTGCGGCAATTCGATAGTTATCTGTCGTATAAAGAGAAACAGCTTTTCCCATATGCAAATGATACTTTGCCGCAAGTTTTGCGATGCTCGTGGTCTTTCCGCTACCAGTAGGTCCAACAAAAAAAACTACCTTTCTCTGTCCTCTTCCGGTTCCGCGAAAAATATCCGGATCCGCTTGCACTCGATCGGAAAGAACTTCTATCGCCTTTTCCAAAACTGCAGTCGCTCTACTTCGATCCAAAGCTGACAAACGTAGGTCAATCGCGGAAATAATTTCTTCCGTATAAGAAGGAGACATCCCTTCTCTTAAAAATCTTTCTTTCAATCGAAACAAATGCGGAGAAATTTCCGGCTTTTTTTGTAACAAAGGTCTTGTGGTAAATTCTTCTGAAAAAGATATTCCTACTTTTTCATTCTCCTCTAGCGGGTCTTCATTCGAGAAAGCTTCCTCTGGCAAGGAAGACTCAAGTTTATGGGAAGAGCGCCGAGTCCTTTCTTCCCAGGAGGTCACGTCGTTTAAAGTCTTTCTCTTTTCGGTAGACTGGACAGATTTTTGTTTTAGGAGCTCCTTCAAATCTTGGAGCTTTCTCTCGACCCTTTCTCTTGAAGTAGCTTTTTCTGGAATTCCTACTTGGATCTCAATCACCTTCTTGGCCATGAGCCCAGTGCCAAAGACTCCGCCTTCAGTTACAATCCTATGTTCGATTACATGAGCCTCGGGTCCGTATTTCATTTTCATCTGCATGAGGCAGTCTTGCAGGTCCTTTCCGCGTATTTTTGCAAAGTCCATTGCTATTTCCCCCTTGATTCGTATTTCGTTTTAGTTTCCGTAGATTGAGCGAAACAGATCATGCGTTCACTCCTCCGGCGGCTTCGGTGCTAGCTGTCTGAGAAATTTTGAGTTCACCGACGATGGTAGTCGGAACGGAAGAATGCACTTCCTCCAAAGCAAGCACCGCAAAATTCCTAGGCGGAAATTCTTTTGCCAGGAAGTAGGCAAAAGGCATTCGAACCTCTCGATTGACCACATAGATTGGGAATCCTCTTTGTTCCTGCACCTTTCGATTCATTTCTGCGACCGCTTCCAACAAACGTCTTTGAAAATCAGGAGGGAGCACTAAAATGTCTCTTCCTTCCAAACGGTCCTGTGCCAAAGACTTATTCAAACGATCCAATACCCGACTTTCTACAACGAGAACTTGCAACTTTCCATCGACCATATAGTCCTTTACGATCGTATTAGAAATTGCTTGGCGAACAAACTCAGTGAGCACATAAGGATTCGGATACTTGGACATCTTGTTCGCGACGGTCTCTAAGATCGGAACTAAATTACGAATTCCTAATCCTTCTCTCAGCAGATTCTGAAGAACCTGTTGCAACATTCCCAGATTTCCAGCTTTGTCAGGTTCCAATTCTTGGATCAAAGTAGGATACTGCGTACGGTAGTGATCGAGCAATTTCTTGACTTCCTCTCTTCCGAGTAAACCAGATGCGTGAGTTGCCAGTAATTCTCTCAAATAAGTAATGATCACGGTAGGAGCATCGACCACGATGAAGCCTTTGCCTTCTGCCTCGCCCTTGGTATCTGCGTTGATCCATTTTGCGGTTCTGCCATAGGCAGGCTCGGTAAAAGTTTCTCCTTCGATTTGGGTAAGATCCGGATTTTGCTCGGAAGGCATTGCCATGAGTTTGTCGGGCCTGACTGTACTCGAGCCAACTTCTACTCCGTTGATCTTGATCGTAAAAGCATCGGGTGGAATTTCCAAATTATCTAAAATTCGGATCGGCGGGATGACGATCCCACTCTCTCTCGCAAACTTTGCTCTTAAATTGGAAATTTGATCCATAAGAGTTCCACCTTGGCTTGCATCGACCAATGGAACCAAATGATAACCGAATTCGATTTCGATCGGCTCGATCCTGAGTTCATCATAGTAATCTCTCGGTTTTCTTTCGGAGATAGATTCCTTTTCCTTTTTCTCGAGTACTTCGAGCTGTTCCTGGACAGTTCTCTCGAGGGAATACGCTAAATACGCCAGTCCTGCAGAAAGCATGATCATCGGTATAAACGGTAACCCTGGAATAAAGGCCCCGAGTCCTAGGGAAGCGGAGACTACGTAGAGTACTTTAGAATTATTGAATAATTGCGTCTTGAACTGTTTGGCGAGATCGCTTTCGGATCCGGATCTAGTTACGATCATACCTGTCGCGACAGTGGTTAAAAGCGCAGGAATCTGAGAAACTAGTCCATCACCGATCGTAAACTTGCCGTAGGTTTCTATCGTCGCCGCAAAGGATTCGCCTCGTATGCTCGCACCGATGATAATTCCACCGATCAAATTGATCGCAGTGATTATTAACCCAGCTCGAACGTCACCTTGTACGAACTTACTCGCTCCATCCATGGAACCGTAAAAGTCCACTTCTTGTTCGATTCTTTTTCGACGTTTTCTAGCTTCCTCTTCGTTGATGTTTCCTGTGGACAACTCCATATCGATTGCCATCTGCTTGCCGGGCAATGCGTCCAAAGTAAATCGAGCTGCGACCTCGGAGATCCTGGTCGCACCTTTCGTGATCACAAGCACTTGCACGATGATCAAGATTAGAAAGATGATAAAGCCGACCACATACTTGCTCATCCCGGACTCGCTCCCTACTATAAAGGACCCGAACGCATCGATCACATGGCTGTTTACCGCAGGACCCTTGGATAAAATTTGTCGGGTCGTGGAAACGTTCAGTGCAAGTCGGTACATCGTAGTGATCAAAAGCAAACTAGGAAAAATGGAAAACTGAGCTGGCTCCTTTACGGACAGTGATGTCAAAAGGATAAGTAATCCGATCGCCATGCTCACAAGAATCAAGAAATCCAATACAAACCCAGGAAGCGGAATCACCAACATTGCGACAATCGCAACGGCTCCGGTGCCAAGGATGAAATCAGATTGCATGTACCATTTGTTTTCCATTTCTTACTCCTTGGAATTTACGACGCGTTGGCGAACGACTTCCTGAAAGATTCCAGTTTCGTAAAGATCACACTCAATGCAGTGTAGAACTTCGTAGGAACTTCCTGCCCGATTTCCACTTCGTCGTGTAACATTCTTGCCATGGGTCTGTCTTCTACCGTCGGGATCTGGC
Organism: Leptospira perolatii; assembly: GCF_002811875.1. Taxonomy (GTDB): domain Bacteria; phylum Spirochaetota; class Leptospiria; order Leptospirales; family Leptospiraceae; genus Leptospira_B; species Leptospira_B perolatii. Next base: position 49,080 of record NZ_NPDZ01000005.1, on the reverse strand, counting down.
TCGACCTCGCGACACGGATGATTCTAAGTGCAAAATCGTCGACTCCTTTGGCGATCACAACTGGGGCCTTATGAATCGAAGGTTTATAAGCCAAGGCCACAGCATAGTGAGTCGGATTGGTAATGACCACGTCCGCTTCCGGAACCTTGGTGAGCATTCGACTTTTGTTCATCGTATCTCTTGCCATCTGTCGGCGCCTTGCTTGCAAGGAAGGATCTCCTTCCTGCTCCTTCATTTCTCTCTTCGCTTCGGAAGGAGTCATCTTCAGAGCTTCTTCGTATTCGTACTTTTGAAAAAAGTAATCTCCTACGCTGATCGCAAGCAGTAGAATGCCGACTACGACAAAGATTTTGAACGCCGTATAAGTGATCAGGGTGACAGATTCTTCAAGTCCCATATTTCCGAGCATGAGAATTCGAAAGAAATCCTGTTCGATAATGATATAAGAGACCCAAGCGATCATCCCTACCTTAGCTAAGGACTTGCCTAGATTAAAAAGAGTCTGGCGGTTCGGGAGAACCTTTTTAAAGTTCGGACGAATCCGGCTAAAGTTAGGAGTCATCGCTCGAGGCGCGAAAAGAAACCCTACTTGGACTACGTTCCCTACGATCGCGGCCACCATCGTAATTCCGAAGAGAGGCAACAGCAGTAGAGTAATATCCCAGATCGCGTTTCCACCGAGCTCTGAGACTGTCTCCATTCCGATTTGCTTAAAGGAGGTAATACCGGCAAAATACTTTCGCAAAAGATAATACGAGCGAAAGAAAAAGTATTCTCCCATAATATAGATTAGCACGATCCCGGAGAGCAAAACGATAGCTGAAGGAACCTCTCCACTCTTTGGAACATTTCCCTTTTCTCTTTCTTCCCTTCTTCTGCGTTCGCTACCGGGCTGAGTACGACCTTCGTCCTCTGCCGCAAACAGCTGTAAGTCGATCCGAAAAATTTCAGCTGAACTCAATGCGACTGCTTGTCTTTGAAAAAAAGATTTTTTGAAACGAGCAGAATCTTGGATACAGGATGTAATTTTCCGAAACAACTTCATTTGCTTGGCCACTCCGAAAGTAAAGAGTGGATCCGATCAAAGGAGAGCTGAAAAGCTGACTCCATTTGAGAGATCAAAAACGGAACGATCAAAATCATCACGATCAATCCGATCGCGATCTTAATCGGAAAACTTAGCTGAAGAATATTGAGCTGAGGGGCGGCCTTTCCCATCAAAGCCTCGGAGACTGTCACTAGAAGCAGCACCCCGAGAATCGGCAAAGAAATCTTGAAGGCCACCAGGAACATGGTTCCGACCGCACCCTCCATTGCTCTGTACAGACCGTCTTGGATTTCTGGAACCAGTTTCAACACTTGCAATTTTTCGAATGAATACGCAAGGCTTTCAAAAAGATATCGATATGCTCCTAAACTCAGAAATAGCAACATTCCGAGCATATTTTTCAGTGTGCTAATTACTGGAAGGCTCGTCTGAGAAATCGGATCTAAGATCTCCGCATATCCGAAACCGAGCTGCACGTTGAAAAATTCCCCAGCCATTTGAAAGGAAGCGAAAACTAAGCTGACCAAGAATCCGATCAGAATTCCGATCAATATTTCTCCGATGACTACAAGTCCGTAGTCGATCATGTTTCCTGGAATTGCAGGAACAAAACCTGCGATCACAGGGAATAGAATTACGGAGACCAAAAATCCGAGAGTCATTCTATGCGCGAAGTAAATGGAAGGAAAAGAGAATACCGGGGCAACCGATAGCAATCCTACGATTCTGGCGAGAATCAAAAGAAACACCTGGAAGTTGCCTACAAAGTATTCCATATCTTACTTCTAAAATTTCTCAATCATGAGAAACAAATTCCTTGTATAGTCCGTAGCCGTTTGAAGCATCCAAGAGGCGAAAATAATAATGACGACAAAGATAGAGAGCAGCTTAGGAACGAATGCAATTGTCGGCTCCTGGATCGAAGTGGTGGTCTGCAGAATTCCAATCACCAATCCTACCGCCATCGCGGTTAGCAAAATCGGAGAAGAGAGCTTTAGAGTTACATACAAAGCGTCTCGGATCAGAGTGACTGCGTCGAGTTCCGTCATTTGTAGCTCCTGACTAATTCATAAACGATCAGGTTCCAACCATCCACGAGTACAAACAAAATCAATTTGAACGGAAGGCTGACCATGACGGGTGGCAACATGTTCAAGCCCATAGAAAGCAATGCAGAGGCGACTACCAGATCGATGACAATGAAAGGTATGAATATAATGATTCCGATCCAAAAAGCTTTCTTAATCTCAGAAAGCATAAAGGCCGGAATCAGTACATAGCTCGGAACATCATCGAATGACTCCACCTTCTCTACTTTTCCGATTTTCAGAAACAGCGCTACGTCCTTCGCGCCACTGGTTCCGATTTGTCGGATCATGAATTCTCTGATCGGGACCATGGACTTATCAAAAAATTGATTCGTGTCTATCTTGCCTTCGATATAAGGATTCAGCGCCTTTTCATACACAACAGTGAGAGTCGGAGCCATTATAAAGAAGGTCATAAACAGGGCCAAGCCCACCATTACCTGATTAGGTGGAAGGTTTTGGATTGAGAGCGCTCGCCTAACAAAATCTAATACGATTACGATCTTTGTGAAGGAAGTCAGAGACATGACAATCGCGGGCGCCAAAGACAAGATCGTTACTAGGAAAAGGACCATTAGAGATAAACTAGTCTCTCTAGGAGTCTTTGCCTCGTTCACGTTGATATTCAAATTCGGAATAGGAATGCGCGGAGTATTCGCCTGAGCGGATATTCCGGAAGAAAAGAAAAATAGCAGAAGCAATAGAATCCCGGGAGCAGAAATCGCCCACATAATAGTTTTATGTCTCTTTAGCCAAGAATCCAAATTCCGCGCTTTTCTTTTAATACTTTCTCCCAATTTTCCCCCCGCCTAACTCAGATCAAAAAGACCCTTTTCTAGATGGTCTCTTTCCCGCTTGATTTCGTCTAACTTCTGTTTTAGTTTTTTCTGTTTTTCTTTTCTCTCTACTTGAACCGATGAAGAAACTTCCGCATCCGAAACGGACTTTCCACCGATTCGAGTATTCAAATCTTTTAATTGTTCCAGAACGGATACGATGAATCCTCCTTCAGGTGGGTGATATTCATCCTTCATTCTTTGAATCTTGGCCTTTGTTTCAGGATCGGAAATCTCAGAAATCAGAGATATTCCGTTGTCTGCGACTCCTAGAATAAAAACCTGACCTGTCACTTCTACGATTTGCAATTGTTTGTTTGCGCCCAGAACCAGACTTCCGAGCAGACTCATCTCTCCCTTAATCGGGAGCTTTGCTTCCCTGGAATTGGAAACAGTTCGGAGTAACCAAAAAGCAGCACCGCATAAAACCCCGAGCACCAGTACGATTCTGAATAAGATTCCAATCAGACTCGGACCTTCTGAGATCGGCTTGTATCTTTCTTCTACAGGATTTGCGAGCTCGGCAGTAGTTCCTTCCACATTCTTGCCTTGGTTCCCAGTGCCAGAATTGTTTTCGCTCCCAGAAGTTTTTGCTTCATTCTCAGGAGAATTCGGCTTCTTTGCATTCTCTCCTTTGAGTTCCTTTTGCAGAATCTCATCCATCGCCTCCCTTTCGCTAGATTGGGCCAAGACTGATTGCGAGCCGAGAATAGCCAACCAGACTAGAAGCGAAATCGCAAGGGCGCGAATTCCAGATTTGAAATGAATTGATAAATAGATCCGAGAGTCCATTAGCCCCCGGGTTCCGGTTTGATCCTGTCTGCTGGGCTTACGATATCGGTAACGCGAACACCAAAGTTTTCGTCGATGACCACGACTTCTCCCTTCGCGATCAATTTTCCGTTTACAAGTAGGTCTACAGGTTCACCGGCAAGTTTGTCCAACTCGATGATCGAACCTTCACCCAAACCTAAGATATCTTTAATATACATCTTGGTTCGGCCTAATTCCACAGTGACGGACATCTGAACGTCCATCAAAAGATTTAGGTTCGGTGCACCTTGAGCGCCACTCGCTGTGGATAGGTTCGGAAAAGAAACAGATTTCATTCCGATCTGCGCGGCACCACCTCCGGCACCCATTCCTCCGGGATAACCGCCGCCACCAAAATCTCCACCTGCTCCGCCTCCGCGCTTGGACATGGAGAGGATATCGCTCGCCATAGCCAAAGACAGTAGAAACTGCACCCTAAAAGAAGGAAGTCCTTCAATCGAAAGATTAAAGAAAGTCCGAATGATAGGATCTCCTTCGGGCAATACGAGTGCTGCTGGCGAAGTTACATTTCTCGTTTCTGCGCTGGTTCCGTTTACGTTTCCGCCGATTTTAGCCGCAATCTGAGATTGCAAAGCTCCCATGATTGGGACTAAGCTATCCTTTAGAGTCTGAAGTTGACCTTCGTCCAGACCACCGGAATCGAATCCGCCCATCATCATGTTCGCGATTCTGGCTGCGTTGTCGGAAGACATGGCCAATACCACCCGGCCGTTCAAACTTCCGGAATAGGTAGAATATAATAAAAGTGTGTTAGACTTTAGCTCTGCTTCTATATCCTTTCTTCCCTTTGCTTCCGTGGTGGGATTTAAGAAACTAGAAGTCTTGGACAGTATCGCGCCGAGAGTATTTCCCGCGGTTTGAAAACATTGAAGAAGAAAATCCGCCAAAAGATCTCGATCGACCGGGGACAATCCTGCGGCTTCCTTCGATCCTCCCGCAGCAGCCATGCTGCCCGGATCGAAAGTTTCATTTGCACCGGCTAATAACGCGTCTATCTCTTCCTGGGAAAGGGACCCTTCGCCCATATTGGGAACTCTCTATAGAAATTTGGTTTAGGAGACATAAGAAAAAGATTTTTGTCGACCCTTTTTTTTCTTGCCCCGGAAATCGGGTCAACTTGGAAGATCAGAATTGATTCTATCTTCTGCAGGAAATAAGGACAAGGAAAAAAGGTGTGAGGAAAGGGCCCCGCCCTTTCTTGGGTGGGGGGCTGGTGGTGGGCAACCCGCCGCTGCAAAAACCCCTTTTTCACAGAATTTCAATTTCGGCAAGGAAATTTTATAAGGTGCGCCCTTGTAGGAGGTCCTACATTTTAGGCAGTTCTCCCGGCCTCCCAAGCTCTCCCTCCATTCCTTCCCAGAACATCCTCAGAGAATCATAGGAATAGATTCCGGTGTTGTGGTAGTCGGACCACACCAAATTGATCGCATATCTACCCACTTTCGAAAAGGAAAGTAATTTGGCCGAGGTAATGGATCCGGTAGCCGCGCCCACCTTTCCTCCGTGTCCCCCCTTGCAAACAACGCAAGGGCAACGCTTCCTAAGTTCCAATAACTGGTATTTTGACTGTACTCCATCCTTCCATAAAATCGAGAGACTCTCTTCGTCAAAATCGATCACATCTGGAGTTGTTGCCTTTAAACTGAGTGTCATATTTATTTAGGGAGTTGCACGAGTTTTTTTCGGAAATGACCAATAGTAGTTCCGTAGGTTACCTTTTCATTCAAGGGAAGATTTTCAAAATCGAAGGTGTCCCTCTCTAAAACTAAAATGACTGTTGACCCCATCTCGAACCTACCAAGCTCCGAACCCTTTTCGATCATAATAGAAACATCCTTATATTCCACAGCTTTGGATGTTCTGATCAGTGTGTTCGTAACGATCTTAGAATCGTAAGTCACCCGAATTCTACCCACGTTAGATGCACCTACCTTTATCACCGCGACCAAACCATATTCGGTCTGCAAAAAGGTAATTAGTCTTTCGTTCTTTGGAAATAGTCCTCGAATCCCGAATACAGCCAATTCATTTACCGGGAATAATTTTCCGGGTTCGTAGTAGTAGCCCAAAATTTTCCCGTACGCAGGAGAATGGATCCTATGATAATCCTGAGGAGAGAGGTAGAAGGTAATATATTTACCATTTTGGAATTTCGGAAGAAATTTTTCGACTCCGATCAACTCTTTCAGCTGATAGTCTACGCCTTTCGCCTGTAAGATGACCTTATCATTGATGTCTCCATAACCGGTAATCTTTGCGTCGACCGGAGAAACTAAAGCATTTTCATCTGAGTCGATAATTCGAGCGCTCGCTTTTAACGCACGAGTAAAGAACTGATTCAAAGAATTATACTCTCGGATCTCTAATTCGGCTTCGTCCAAATTGATTTTGTAAGCTTTTGCGAAAGCTCGCAAGATAGGAATCATAAGAAATCTGGAAAGTTTGAGAGAGGCAAGGACTCCGAACATCCAGGATACAATATTTTTCGGAAGTATGGAAAGGAGCAAAAGATACAAGTCCTTTAAAATTTCATAATGAGCCCCTCCCTCCAAAAACTTTCTGAGTTCTGCCTGAGCTACTTTGACAAGTAGTACAAGGCTGATTAAAACAGGAACTGCAGTGATTAAGGCGAGACTATATCCTATTCCAAAGATCTCGAGCAGGATCTCCTCTCCGAACTTGATATAAGCATACGCAGAACCAAGTATGCTCCCAATAAATAGGATTCGATAGGCGTTAGCAAATTTCTCACCGAAGATGTATCTCGCGTTCTGTTCTCCCGTATAGAACCATCCCGAAATCGCTACAATTCCGAATAGCAAGAAGGATAGAAAGAAAAGCATATGCGCTGGGTGAGTCGTTCCATTCACCAAAATTCTGATAAACGAATACAGACTTTCTTTATCTCTTGCTCCGAATGAATACAGCGCATAAATGACTAGTGTAGAAACTACAAAGCCTTCGAAAAATGTAGCGAGCATACTGACCAGACCATGCTTCGCTGCCGAATCTGTTCTGACGACTCCAGCGATCCCGGCGCTCTTCCCTAAACCGGTTTCTGTAGCTAGATAAAACATCCCTGTGCCTGTGCTAAATAGTCTAAGTCCCGAAAAACCTCCTCCTACAAGTAAAGCAATCGGACTCACAGCTTCGTTCCATACGATTCCTAAAAATGGAAAGAATCCGATTAGTTGTTTTCCAAATAACAGAATATAGCCTGCAAGAAAGCAGAGCAACCCGATCGGAGCGAGATAAGAGGAAACTCGACCTACTCTTCTAATTCCTCCGAGTACTACGAATACTACGATGATCGATAATAAAAATGGTACAGTCATCCCTTGGATTCCGAATCCATTTTGCGCCAAGTATGCGATCCCTAACATTGGAATTGCTCCGCCCATGGAAAGAACTGTCAACAAGCCTGCGAGCGCGAATGCGATCGCAAGCCAACGTGCACGCAAAGCCTTCTCTATAAAATACATCGGACCAGAAAGATATCTTCCGCTCTCTAACTGAGTTCTAAAACGAATCGCCAAGGTGGAAGAAACCAACCGAAGCGGCATGATTAAGAAGCTAGAAATCCAAATCCAAAGCAGAGCTCCTGGACCCGCCAATAGATATGCGAGTGCTGATCCAAAAACTGCACCTGGAAGCAAGGAAGAGCCTGCACCCGCAAACAAGGCTTGGGAGTGAACTAGACGACCTTTCGAACCTTTGTAGTCCATGTTTCCGGAAAAGATTTTGATCGCTAGGGGAAACAGTCGAATCTGCGGGAATTTAAGACGGACAGAAAGATACAGTCCTATAAAAATCAAAAAATAGAAGTACGGTTTTAACAGATCCAGATCTAGGAAGGGAAAAAGTTTGATTGGTTGCATCCCTGTCTTTCTTCCTCGCAAATAAAGGCTTTTTAGAATAGAACCCGGGAGAATCTTTGACACTAAGCATGCCGGGTTCCTACAAAGATTTCTTGAACTCGATCCTCCCTCCACTCATTTTTAAGTGTAGGAACTACTATCGAGTCGGTTCTGTTTCTAATTTGAAAAGACTGATTGTATCTACTTCTCTACTTCTTTCCGCGAATTTTCCACTTTTCGCCCAAGAACCCAGTTCTTGGGCATCTGGAATTTCCAGAACTGACAAGAGCGATTCTGCTTTGGATGTGTGGGAGTTTGGAGCTCGATTCGGATTCGGCTGGAGAGGCCCGAATCGATTTGATCAGAACCTAGATGGGTTCAGCTCCACTCTTAATCCTAGTATACCGAATCACACGAATGTGCAAAAAGGTCTCGGAATGGCCCAAGGCGAGATTTTTTTTAGAACTAGAATTTCGGAGAATTTCAAAGCTGGATTTCTCGGAGGGTACAGATTGTACCAAAATTTCGGACTCACGAACATTACTTCGGAACCATTTTACACGAAGTTAGAATTCGGAATGCAAAGCATTTATCTGTTGGCTATGGTATGGCAACACGGAAGGGTCAATCGTTGGCTCTCTTGGGAAACAGGACTCGGCCTAGGTTATACGAGTGCAAAGTGGACCTCGAAAGGTTGGGCAACTGACTTTAAGGATTATTTTCCTCAGGAAGGGAATCTAAGCGGCTCCGGTCTGGAATTCAGATTGGAAGGAGCTCTTTCCACAAAAGTATCGGATCACGTTTCCCTGCAGCTCGGAGTGCTTCTTGCTTGGGTAAATATTACCTCTTTTGACGGTTCCTTTAACGGTGATACCTCTAGTTTTTATGTTCGAGAAGACGGAAGGGTCACACCGCTCACAAGTTCGGCGAACCAACAGAATATTCTAATATCCCAGCAATACTCCAGAAAACTAGACATGCAATCCGCCTACGGCGGATTGTTTTTTGGTGCAGTCTATCGCTTGTAATCAGCGTTTGTAGCTGCTGCAAATTCAACTTTTTAGGTTTACGGAGTGTTCGAACCAGTTCCTGGAGTAGGCTCGATTACAAAGCTAGATTTTGCGTTTTTATATTTCGGTTCTTCTAACTTTTCCTTCATCTTGCGCAAAGTGTCATACGGAATATCTACCACAACCGCATTTGCAATCGTAGAAGGAATGCTGCCGCCTGGCTCTGAATGAACTTGGTAAGTAACTTCTACCTCTTCACCTTTCGGAACAAATTTCCAGTAACCTTTTAACTTAGCTCTTACGATTCCTTTTTTCTCCGGGATTGCTTTTTCGACGGACCTCATCGTATACGTAAGAGTTCCGCTCGTTTTGTCCTGAATCAAAGTGGAATGGACCACGAAATCTCGATCATCCAAAGGCCAGGGAACTCCGTTTAAAATATAAATGTATTTTTCCTTCGGGTTTAGTACCTTGATCGCTTCGGCTTGCTTACAATCTTTGAGCCAAGTTGTATAGGCCGGATTGTCCTCCATCAGAGCAATCACTGAATGCATGCTCGCCTTCACTTTTGTTTTACCCCGGAATTCTTTTAGTTCAGAACCCTCTACTTCGCGAGTGTGAACTGTCACACCGTTTTTTTCCTTAGCCAATTCCCAACCAAATGCAGGAAAACTAAATAGCAGAAATGCTGCCAGAATGATCCATTTTTTCATGAAATGCCACCAGAAGATTTAACAATTGGATATTCATCTTTGGACCGATTTGGTCAATCGATTTCCGGAGCAATCTTGCAAATAGACTTTTAGGTCTCTTCTCTTTTGTATTTGAGAGGCTTCTCGAGATATTTGATGAGTAATACTCGATTCCCCTTATCATTGAACTTAACGATGTCGAACACCTTTCTGGTCATCATGATCCCTCTGCCATGAGTAATACTCTCCTCATTCAGGCGATCTCCATCCAAGTTCAGAATCTTCTTAAAGTCGAAGCCCTCTCCCTCGTCAGAAATTTCAAAACCGATTCGCTTTGCATTGAGTGAATAAGCAACCCTAACAGTTCTCGCTCCATAAAAAGCTTCTTTCTGGCGCTTTTGAATAAACTCCATATAGTTTCCCTGTTTCATAGCGTCAGTCTTTTCATCGAAGCTGATTCCTAGATTTCCGTGTTCTATCGCGTTGATGAGAACTTCTCTTACACAGGTGCGGACCGCAGTGACAACCTCAGATCCTACAAATTGGGACAAATTTGAAGTAAGTTGGCGGCACAATACATCTGCATTTTGCAGGTAATTATTGAGAGTAAAGTGCATGCTTTCGCTTAACAAAAATCTAGAGAGGATATCCTCGGAAATTTCGGAAATCTTTCCTAAGAACAGTTTTTTTCCCTCCGATTCAAAGGGCTGCAATCTGATTCGAACCGGTTTCGGTTCCATTACATATTTATGCTTGAGTTCAGCATGGAATTCGACAGTCTTGCGAGTTTTTAACTGTTCTTCCAAGCGATCGTTTGCGATCAAGCTCCCATAGGAATGATTCAGACTTTCCTGGGCGAAAAGCAAATCTGCGAATTTAGTACCGATCATCTCCTTCGGCAAATGCCCGGTCATCCTGGAAACGCTTCGGTTAATATCTATGATTTTTCCTTCCTGGTCCAAAGTAATCAAAAGTTCTTCTGCGCCCTCGAACAAATTCCGAAACCTCATTTCTGACTGTTCCACATTCTGCTTTGCTTCGTTTAGGTCCTTTACCCTGGAAGTTAAATCCTTAGATAATTCACTCACTCGATCTGCGATACCCAATGCCAGGAGAAGAATGTGTAAAGAAGATCCCCATTCCACTCCCCAAAAAGCCAATCCGAAAGAATGAGGCAGTACATTCGCTAATCTTAATATAAATAAAAAATCTCCCAATAGCAGGGTTATCCAAGCGGAGAGAAAAAAAGCAGCTGCGTGCAAATTCAAAGAGAGCGCTTGAAAACCTAAATAGAGCACCAAGACCAGGCCAAGAGAAGAAATCCCGAAAAACGCTGCGATACTGAATCGACCTGGAATAAAGTAGGAAGCGATCACCATCATAAGGCAAGCCGACAAAATCGTCTTGAGTGCTAGATCGATTCGAGGGTTAGTCCTCTTGGTAGAAAAATAAATTCTTACAAAATCAACGCAGGTCGAAAGAGAAAGGTAAATAAAGCAAGGAAGAGATTTGCTCGCCCACTCTGTTGCATTCGGCCAGAGGTATTGAAACGCGTATCCATTCAAAATGCATTGAAGAAATGCACCCACTCCCACATAGAGCGAAAAGGAAAAGTAGATCCTCTCTCTCGTCGAGAGAAACAAAAAAAGATTGTACATCGCCATCACCAAGATGGATCCGAAATAAATTCCGAGTAGTATCTGCTCCGAATTCGCTCTAGCGAAAAAATCCTCCCTTTGATACGCGAACATTGGAAAATTGAGAGCGCTGTGCGATTCGATTCTGATAAAAATCTCGTCGGAAGTTCCAGGGCTTATTTCAAACGGAAAACTGGGAAAGCGATATTGTATAGGTCTGACTGCAAACGGATAAGAGTCACCTGCTTTATAAATCGGTTCCTCTCCTTTGGAAGCAAGATATACATCAAGTTTATCTAATGGGCCATATTGAACTTCAAGGACCCACGAAATGTTGTCAGCACCCGAATTCCGAATCGGGATTCGAATCCAATGAGGTTTGGAAGAGTAACCAAAAGATGTAGTAGATGCAGGAAGGAATTTAGACTTGTCCAGCAAATAGACGCCGGGCTTCTTCAGAACTTCTCCTTCTTCCGGAATCCACACCTCGAATCCCGAGGTAATAAATAGTCCTTCGGAAGGCAAAGAGGAGAGTTCTAATCCGAAAATTCTTCCCGGGAAAATGAAAAGTAGAAAAAGCGCTCCGGTTAAACTGTAGGTTCGTATCACCTGGAAAATTCTATCGAGGAACCCCATTCCACCGTCCAAACTTTCAAATCGAGGGGAAGTTTGGCCTGAATCATCGTCGCCTTCAAGCCAAATATTTGGTCACGAAAAACGTGAGCCTACCCCTAGGATTTCTTTGTTTTAGACGCAGCTTCTCTAATTAATCCAGCAGCAATTTCATTTCTCTGGATTTGGCTCGTACCTTCGTAGATCTGCAGAATTTTGGCATCCCGATAATATTTCTCTACCGGATACTCCTTAGTATAACCGTAACCGCCAAAAATTTGCACCGCATCCGACGCTACCTGAACGGAAGAATCAGCCGCGAAACATTTGGCCATAGCTGAAAGTTTTGCAGCTTCCTTATTCATGGATTCTGCATATACACCTGCTTTGTAAGTCAATAACCTGGAAGCTTCTATCTTAATCGCCATATCCGCGAGCATGTGCTGAATTGCTTGGAAAGAAGCGATCGTGGTCCCAAATTGCTCTCTTTCTCTTGCATAATCGACTGCGGCATCAAACGCACCTTGCATCACTCCGACGGCTCCTGCCGCAACCGCAGGGCGCGATAAAATCAAAGTTTTGAATGCGTGTAAAAATCCTTGGTTTTCCCGAAGTCCCACCAAGTTTTCCGCGGGAACTTCTACATCTTCAAAAATCAATTGTCTAGTTTCCGAACATCTAATACCGAGTTTGTCCTCTTTCTTGCCGAAAGAAAAACCTTTAACTCCTTTTTCTATAACAAAGCAGGAAATTCCCCTGGGACCTCTCTCTTTTTCGGTCATTGCGAATACAGTATAAAAGTCGGCTTGTTTCGCGCTACTAATCCACTGCTTTGTACCGTTAATAATATATCTATCACCTTTTTTTAATGCAGTTGTACTCATACCCGGAACATCCGAACCGGCGTTTGGTTCGGAGAGGCCAAATGCAGCTGTTTTTTCTCCGGTGACCAAAGGAGGAATCCACTTTTCGATCTGCTCTTTTGTACCTCCGACTTCGATCGGCAAGGCGCCAAGTTTGGTAGAAGTGAAAGCAGTATTGACTCCCAAACAACCCCAAGAGACCTCTTCCGCCAATACGATTCCACCTAACATTCCTAAGCCGAGTCCACCTTGCTCCTCGGAGAACAGAGCCTGGTACAAACCAGCCTCACGAAATTTGTCCAGGATCGGTTTTGGATACTCGCTTTTTTCATCGTAGTACATTCTGTTCGGAACTACTTCTTTCCGAACCACTTCCCTTACCAAATCTCTTAGCTGTAATAGTTCGTCGGTCAAATCAAATTGTAGATATTTATGCATACAAGGCGCTCCTAAATTTACTAGCTCAATTCGTGTCGCATTTGCAAAATCTAAATAGAGTTCCTCTACAAGCAATCACAAGATCTTCACTTCGTTTTCCATTTCATATTAATAGAAAACAAATTGGTAGGAGGACCAAAGCCCAAGACAAAATAATCCAGAACTTAGAGGTCTTGGAGCCATCTAGTAATCTCCCCGTAGCGAAAAAAGAAAGAATCAACCAGATCGCCCAGATCGAAAAAACTTCGGCATCTATCCTACCAGACTTAAAAAATTTAAGTAGCGCGAGGGAAATTGTACTGAGCAACAGAAACTGAACAACTCCGGTACTAAGCTTTCCACTGGAAATTTGCGGATCGTACTTATTATAGGTTTTGGCATCGACCTTTGGAATTCGAATCGTTCCGCCCATAGAATCCGGTCTCCAATCGGGCTTTCTAAAAAGAATGGAAAGTTTATCTTTCCATTTCGGAACCGAAGAAACCAATTTCCAAAGATTTTTATACACATGCACATTCGCATAGACTGGTTCAAAAGTTCCGAGAGGCGTGGTCAGACCATAAACCGGCTCCTTCGTTTCCTCGGCAAACGTCCCAAACCATTTGTCCCACAAAATCAAAATTCCTCCGTGATTCTTGTCCAAATACTCTGGATCCCTCCCGTGGTGCACTCTGTGATGCGAAGGAGTAAGTAGGATCTTTTCCATCCAACCGAGTTTTCCGATCAGCCTGGTGTGTACCCAAAATTGGTAGATCTTTAGAATCCCATGACAAAGCAGGAACATCCACCAAGGAACTCCTGCAATCGCCAAAGGCAGGTTAAATGCATATTCGAACACCCTTTGAAAACTATTCTGACGAAGTGCAACAGATAGATTGAACTCTTCACTAGAATGGTGGGTCACATGACAGGCCCAAAGAAAATGAACATCATGTGTGGATCTGTGGAACCAGTAGTAAACAAAATCCACAGCGATCAGAACCAATAGCCAGGAAATAGTCTCACCAGTATGAAACTCCCAGCCGGCTGCACCTTTCGTAATAGGAGAACCGGAAGGTATTTCAGAAAAACCGAATATAGTTTGAACCGAGAAATGTATACGAGCCTGCTCGTACAACCAAAGCGAGCCTAAAGTTACAAAAATTCCAGTGAGTGAAAATAAGATTCCAGTAGAAAGATCCGAAATCGTGTCATTCCAACGATAAACTTTTTTCCCTTTCCATTTACCGTAAGCGGCCTCCGCTAAAATTAGCAGCAAAAAGAACGGAACCGCCAGGTCGATAATGGAATCTTTCATGCTCCCCACCCATGGATGCTTTTAGGCACCGCTGTTAAGAAATTTCGCAATCTTCCGAACCAAAAATCTAGGAGTGATTCGAATGGATTGAGCTAATATTCTATTTGCGATTCCAGAAATAACAACCACTCTACCAGATTTTACACCCTCGTAACCGATTTTGGCAACTTCCGCAGGTGTCATTTTTGGAACCAGAGCACTGTTCAGTAGTGGAGATTTAGAAACTCCGGCTCTTTCAAAAAATTCTGTTTGAGTAGGTCCCGGGCAAAGGCAACATACAGTAACTCCTTCCTTCCGAACTTCTTCTGCCAAGCCCTCCGAAAAAGAGAGTACGTATGCCTTCGTTGCATAGTAATTTGTCATCATTGGACCGGGCTGAAATGCGGCGGTCGAAGCTACGTTTAGAATTTTTCCGGAACGTCTATCGACCATGTCTTTCAAAAACAAATGAGTAAGTTCGACTAGAGCGCTTACGTTCACTTGAATCATTTCCATTTCTTCTTTCAGGTCCAGCTTTGAAAATTTTCCATTCGAACCAAATCCAGCGTTATTCACCAGTAGATCCACGATCGCTTTTTTCTTTTTGGAAAAATCGAAAATTTTCTTGGGAGATTTCGGATCCCCTAAATCTGCAGCGAGCACTTCCACGGAAGCACCCTTAGATTCTAATTCCTTTTTTACTTGGTTCAGCTTTTTGAGATTTCGTGCTACTAGGATAAGATCGTATCCATCTGCTGCAGCGAGTTTCGCTATTTCGTATCCAATTCCCGTACTTGCACCTGTCACCAGAGCGGTTTTCTTCATGAAGGATCTCCTATTTCGCGAAGTTCAATCGCATTCGGAGGCAAATTTATGGTGAATCGTTAGGCGAGGAAAGTAGAAAACAATGCGATTCGAACATCCGAAGTTTTTCTGTTCCAACCATTCTCATCGAGATTATAAAATCAGAGACAGCCGACTCTTGTGCTCTTACTCCGAATCACGAGAAGGTGAGAGCAAACCTTCCAAAAGAACAAGATTCACCTTTTCAAAATTCGACTGATAGGCAGGAAGTTGCAAAACGGCTTCGAAGGTTTCCGATACCCGGACCACGTTACCAGTATTTGCGTCGATTAATTCTAGTCGAATGCCGAACATTCCACCTACGGAGTGTGTGGTGGTGGTCCTAGTGGAGACTGTAGTAGTTCGCCCATTCTGATTCTGTTGAGTTGTCACAACTTTCGTGTATAAATCGGTGGAAGGAGTTCCAAACGCTAAAGGGAGCAAAATGTATTTTGCCTTTCTTTTGCTCGCTTCTTCCTGCATTGATTTCGGAAAGAAGCCAAAAGAACTGTTCCAATATTTTTTAGCTTCAGACTGTATCTTCTTTTGATCTGCTTCCGCGGTTTCCAACAGAGTAATCTTCGATTCCGTGGAGCCCAAGGCTTTTTTCCAATTTACGGACCAATTACTCTCGATGAATTTTTCAAAAGTTGTCCTTTGGGCGTTATCCAGAGGCTGCGGCCGAGTCTTCATCTCTACAATCGGCCCGGAATTTTCGCTAAATTTAATATAAGGATTCTTGTGCTCGGGAGATACCAAATAATCGGAATACACCACTGGTAAGATCCAGACGGATCCTGAGATCTCTTTTTCCGTACTTGCATTCCTAGTAATTCCAGCAGAATAATGTTTTACAGAATAACAATTCGCAAAGAATACAAAAAGGAAAGATAGAAGAGCTATAACTCGAACGAAATGGCTTGTCTCGATTTTTCTAAGTTCCATCTGATTAATTCTCCAGAACATTCCTCAAAATCCCCTCCAGCTGTTCTTGCCTGGAGTCAGAACCACCTACTCCGAATAAAATACGAACCGATCGAAGAGATTTTCCGTTCTTTGTGTCGAATACGTAAAAAGTCATTCTGTACTGGTCCAGAACCGAATTACTCCAGTAGGGAAACAGTAGCAAAAGCAAGGTTATATTTTTATAATATGGATCGTAGAGAGCCACAGCTGGTAAAATCACGATATCCGAATTCAATTTCAATTCGCGAATTTCTTTTTCGATTCCGGTGGGATCCTTTGGTTTCAGGTCTTTCCAGTCGCTATAATTGAACGCGAGTATCTTTGCATCTTTTCCTGATTCCAAGTGTTGTACATTATGGGTTTGAGAAAAGAGAGCGTCCAGTGCAGGTCCTACAGTCTGCCAATCTTGATTCTCCTTGGTCCAAACCTGATTGTACAATTTTGCAAGTGCGAGCTTTTTGACTGGGTCAGCGATTAGCTCGGACCTCAAAACATTCGGAGTTTTCTTTACTGTTGTATAATTCTGCTGAATTCTATCGAAAGTGTCGTCTATTTCTTTTGCAGTTCCGGCCAATGTAGAAACGGACAAAGTAGGAAGAATTACTACAGTCTTATCCCCAGTCCTTACAAGTTTCGGCAAGGGCTTAGAGTCCGTAATCGCTAGTTGCAAAGGAATTCCAGAACAGGATCCGAAGATCCCAAGACCAAAAACAACCAATAAGAATATTCTAATAAACGAATACATATCTCAGTTCCAGTCTCCAAATATTTTAGAAACAAGCTTTTTAGAATAGAGCTCGCTTCTAGAAGGAAGTGTAAAGCCATAGATCGGAAACTTGTAAGCAACTTGACGGTAAATAGAACCTGAACGCAAATCGATCCAAGTTAAACCCACAAATGAGCCCGGCACATACCCGTTATTCTCCTGAGATCCGTTCGGAGCATAAAATCCGGAAGTAAAAGACATGTGGTCTTCGCTGATCGTCAAAATGAACAGATCGCTCGCACCAAATATCTGAGCTATTTTTTCCAATTCTGTTTTGCGAGATTCGATCGCAATGCTGTCCGTATAAGGAAGTGCTAAGAAAGTAGATTCTAAGGATTTGGCTCGAATCAATTGTTTGGTTTCCGAAGGATCCTGTAGAGTTCCTTCATACTCATTCTTTAGTAGTTGAAAAATTTTTCTTTCGGCGGATCTAGAGTCCAAGAATCCGTACTTTGGCATGGTTCTGTCGTCCACAAGTAGGATTGCCTTTTTCTCCGCGGTTTGAACCGGAGCCGGATTCCCATACTTCATATAAATAGGAGATATACATCCGGCTAAAATGAGACTCACAAAAAGGATGACGAAAGGGTACTTTAACATAGAATGCGTCCGATTGAACACACATGTTTATTTTAATAAATAATTTATGCAATTCTAGTTTGTAATCTATTTTTGGAAAAGAGAAGGAGCTTTTGGATTTATGGTAAAACTTTATGGATTTCCGATCAGCAATTATACAAATAAAGTAAAGTTAGCTCTATTAGAAAAAGGAATCGAATTCGAAGACGTAAGAGTTCCTTATTCCCAGGAAGAGGAATTCCTACAAAAAAGCCCGATGGGAAAAATTCCGGTCCTGGAAGTGGATGGAAATTTTTTGATCGAATCCCAGGCAATTCTGGAATTTTTAGAAGCAGCTTATCCAAATACTCCGAAACTTTTTCCGAGTGATCCATTGCGCGCTGCAAAAGTGAGATCTATCCAATCCGTAATCGAGAACTATGTGGATTCTCCCGCTCGAAAAGTTTACAATCTTCTTTTAGATAATAAAAAGCCCGATCCTGTATTGACACAATCTACGATCGTGTCTCTGAAGCGGAGCACAAAAGCACTCCAGAAAATGGTCTCTTTTTCTCCGTTCATTGCAGGTTCCGAATTCACTGCTGCGGATTGTACTGCTTTTGCGACCTTTAGTGTAATTTTAGATGGATTCAAAGACCTGCAAATGGAGAATCCGTTGCTGGAATTACCGGGCCTGACTACGTATCTGGAATTTCTAAGTACGAGACCTTCGGTAGCTAAAGTCGAAAAAGCGAGGCACACAATTATGAAAGCTCTCGCAAGAGTGCGAAAGTAAGTTCAGAAATCCTCTTTTCAAAAATCTGGTTGACTTGGGTCCTTCCGGAATTAACTTACGGGAGTCTTTATGGAACCAGAAAAAGTCATTTCAGTCCCCATTAGAGAACTTCCCCACTTAAAAGTCATCCTAGCAGGTTGGTACAATTTCCTCAAGGACAGCTATGACCACAAAAATATAGACGCGGTCGCGTTTAAGGAAGCTCTCAAGACGAATGTAGTCTATAATATTGATTTAGATCAGATCGAATTGCTGCTTTCCGGCACGGAACAGTTACTTCAAAACTTCAGAAAGAATCTTTCATAAAGAATTTCATTATATACTTGTTCGCATTATGCGACTAAGTCGTACAATTTCAGCAGGGCTTCTGGGTTCGGATCTCTTCCCAAGAATTTTCTAAATAGATCCATAGCGTTTTCCGAACCTCCTTTTGCCAAAATTTGCGATCTGTATGCTTCGGATAATTTGGGGTCGAATAACCCCTTATCTACGAAGGCAAAAAACGCATCTGCTGCTAGTAATTCTGCCCATTTATAGCTATAATAACCTGCCGCATATCCTCCGGAGAAAATATGCGAGAAGCTGTTCTGAAATTTATTATATTTCGGAGGGACAAGTACGCTTACTTCTTGTCTTACCTGATCCAGAATGTTTTGCACTTCGTCCTCGGAATGCTTACCAAAATGAATTCGCATATCAAAGATCGCAAATTCCAGCTGCCTCAAAACACCGAGTCCTGCCAAAAAGTTTTTTGTCCCCTTTAACTTAGATACTAAATCCTGAGGCATTGCTTCCTTCGAAATGTGGTGAAACGCAAAGAATTGGAGAACTTCCGGTTCGTACGCAAAATTTTCCAAAAACTGAGACGGAAATTCAACCGCATCCCATTCTACCCCGTTGATTCCACTCACCGGAGGTTCCTCTATTTCTGCGCAGAGATGATGGAGTGCGTGTCCCATTTCATGAAAGAAAGTAACTACATCACTATGCTTCAGCAAAGAGGGAACATCCTTTTTGGAGGAAGGAAAGTTACACACAACGAAAGCAGAAGGTCGAGCAATTTCGGCGCCTACTTGATTTCGTGCCGCCCAATTGTTCATCCAAGCTCCGCCTTGTTTATCTTTTCTTGCTTCCAAGTCTAGATAGAGCCTGGCCCTAACTTGGCCGTTTCTTTTCAAATCATAAACTTCTACTTTCTCGTTCCATACTAAACCTTGAGTTTTTTCCAATCGAATTCCCAATAGTCTTTCTAAAAATTGAAAGGTGCCGTTTACGACTTGGTTCTTCTCGAAGTAAGGCCTGGTTTGTTCTTCGTCGAAATCATACTTTCTCTTTTTCAGTTTTTCAGAAACGTAGGCGGTATCGAACGGTTGGAGTTCCTCGATTCCGAGAGACCTGGCAAACTCCTTCAGTTCGGAAAGTTCTTCTACTGCGAACGGCCTTGTCTTTTTGCCGAGCTCGTTTAGAAAATCCAAAACCATCTGGGGAGTATCCGCCACTTTCGTGGCCAGTGACAGTTCGGCAAAATTAGAATATCCTAATAATTGAGCTTCTTCGTTTCTTAAATCTAGAATTTCTTCGATCAGTTTTCCATTTTTCGGAGCACGTGTTACGTACGCCTTATACAGTTCCTCTCTCTTAGAACGATTGGAACCGTAGGTCATGTAGGCGATATAGCTCGGAAACTGAAGAGTAAACGTATAGGTTCCGTCTTCATTTTTGTTTGCGGCGCGATCCGATTCCGGAAGCTCTTTTACGTCCTCTTCCGAATCGATTTTCATTTCAAAAGAATTGGTCGCATCCAAAACGTTTTGCGAGAACTGATTGTCCAAATCGGATAGCTTGAGCTGGATTTCTTGTAAGCGTTTTTTCTTGTTAGGTTCTAACCCCACTCCGCCCAATTTGAAATGTAGAATTCCGTCTTCTAGTACCTTCTTTTGCGCCTGGGAAAGTTTCATTTTCTCAGAATCATAAATTCGTAAATATGCCTTGTTGAGCTCCTCGTTTTGACCCAGCTCAGAATAGAACTCAGTGATCTCAGGGAGAATCTCCGTATAATTCGATTTGCTTTCTTCGGAATTCTGGACGCTATTCAAATGGGAGAGTACGGTAAACTCGATATGCAAGTCCTGCATAGAATCGTTGAGAGGTTTTATGAATTTGGAATACGTAAGCTCAGAATTTTCTAATAACTTTTTCAGTAATTCCTTAGAGCTTTGTATGCAGTTTCTAACTATTTCTTTTTGATTGGAAAGGGAATGATTCGGAAATTCCTTAAAAGGCAAGAGTGCTTCCATCGTTACCAGATTGAAATACTTGGATTCTTTCGCATCTATTTTATACAATGAATCCCTTGACAAACCGATTCTTTTAGAGTCGAATTCCTTCGGATTGATGCTGCTTGTCGGAACTATACAAAATGAAATTTGCAGTCATCTTATTTTCTACGATTGTCCTGTTGGGTTGCTCTAATCCCGGCCTACCTACTTTTCATAACCAAACCTTGCCTTGTTCCAAATCGAATCTTCCGATCTTAGAGCAACCGGAAAGGGATATCGTAACCGGGAACGGTTTAGTCGCTTGCTACTGTGTGTCTTCTTCCATCTCGCAAGGAACTTCCTTGGAGCTATCTTTTGTATTTCAGGACGAGGTTCATCCTTCCGTCTGGAAGGACAAGTTCTACAGAATTTACAGAAGAATCGTATATGGAAGGACCTACGATATTGAATCATTTCACTTAATATTCGGAAACGATCGAAAACTAAGGCTCGCAGATCTCAAGGATGTATATTCAAAGGGTCAGTTCTATTTAGAAGATCCGGTAGAACACTATGACTCGGTTTTGAATTCTCAAGAAATAGAAATCAGAAACGGACGTCCTGTTTTTTACATAAATACTTGGAATCATCTGTTTTCGGAAAAGGACGCAAACCCGAACCTGGCCAAACGAGAATGGGTCGAATACGAATTGAGAAAGGGAAGCAGAGAAAATTTGGATAACTATTTCCAATAAATCGAACTGAATCGAACCAACCTTCCCCCCAAAAAATTCTTTTCCGGACTGCTGATGCCTAAATCCTAGGAAAAAACCGAACAAGGCAGTTAAGACTCATGGCGAGCATCCCTACAACACCCTTTGCGGAACTAGCACCCAAAACACCTGTGGACACAGGAAAAGTAAAAAGAGGAATCTACGGAAGATACTTAGAGGAATTCACCGAAGGAGCAATCTTTGAGCATCCTCGCGAGCTAACAGTTGACCGTTCTTTTGCTCAGGAATTCGCGACTACTTTTATGGAGGCAAATCCTCTATTTCTATCAGCGCCTTACGCGCAGGCTCACGGCTTCAAAGATCTCTTGGTTTCTCCATTAATGGTTTTTAATATTGCACTTTCACTCGGGGTCCAGAACGATTCCGAAAAAGCACTCGCAAATTTGGGCTACTACGACGTCCAATTTTTAAAGCCGGTGTATCCGGGGGATACACTATCCGCAAAAACAAAGATATTAAAAATAGACGATAAAGGCGCAGACAAACCGGGCATTGTGCATGTTCGGACCTTGTGCATCAACCAAAACCGCGAACTGGTTTTGCAATACGAGCGCAAAATCATGATTTATCACTCGAACGGAAAACCGAAGGGCACGCCTAAGCCGGTCGTAAAAGAAGCATTCTTTCCAGAAACAAACAGCCCGAGCATTGAAATACCTTCCCTAAAATTTCCGAAGGGATTCGAGACAGCTACTTGGTCCGATACTTATTTCGAAAGTTTCGAACCTGGTCAGATCTATGTACACCAGAACGGTAGAACGATTACGGACGAACATTTTCCTTGGACCTATCGAGTCGGAAATACACATCCACTCCACTATGACAAATTATACTCCGCCGGAATTTCTGGACCTATGGGGGGAGAACCAGTGGTCTACGGAGGATTGGTGTTTGCTTGGCTTTGCGGGTTAGCTTCTAGAGATACCACGGAAAATATGCTTTGGGATCTGGGATTCACTGAAGGATATCATACTCAACCATCTTTCAGTGGGGACACTGTGACTGCGATCACTAGAGTATTAGCTACGAAAGATAGAGGAACAGAATTCGGAATTCCAGCTGGAGAAATTCATCTACAGTTCATCGGATTGAAGAACATCAAGGCAAACGATGCATTCGAAAAGTTCGGAACGGATCTATTTCTAAAGGAAAACGACAAGAAGAAACTAGGCAAAGAAAAGCTGCCTGAAAAAATCTTCGAGATCGAGCGCAAGATTTTAGTCAAAAAGAAACCTTAACAAGCTCTGTCGATTCGGGAAGCGGTTCCGATTTCTGGCAAATCACCAAGAAGTCCTGCTGCTTCCCGATTGTGTCTGAAAAAAAAATCTACTTTTCGAGTGTGGCGCTCATGGATCCTTTTGAGTTGGACATCCTGTGATCCGGACCATACTGAAGAATCAAATCTTGGATATGCTCCGCATGCTCGAATTCTCCCGCAAATACTACGGTTCTTTTCTGAGTATCCACTTCTACCGCATGCATGAAAGCTTCTTCCATTGTCATCTTGCAGACTTCCATTAGCATTTCGATTACGTAATCGTAGGTGTGCTCGTCATCGTCCCAAAGTACTACGCGCCAAGGCCCACCTGTAATGCTCGGGTCCTCTACGGTGATCTCTTCCTTTGTCGGAGTGGTCGCCATCTTTCCCTACTTTGGTTCGTTCCCCATCTGATCAAAGCTGCAAGAGAAGAAATTAGAAAATTTTGCTATTTCTTTGTTTGAACCGCTTTCTGAGCTAATTCCACAATATTTTTTGCGCGTAAACCGAAATAATCAAGCAGTCCTGACCATGTTCCGGATTTTCCGAATTTGTCCTTCATTCCCAAACGGAATACTCTGACAGGATATTCTTCGGAAAGTAACTCGCATACAGCAGAGCCAAGACCGCCTATGATATTGTGCTCTTCGCAAGTGATCACTACACCGCATTCTTTTGCATATTTTAGGATTTTTTCATTATCGATAGGCTTGATAGTCGCCATATTCAAAAGAGTGACCTGAATTCCTTGGCCTTCTAATTCTTTTGCAGCGATCATTGCCTCGTTCACGAGTACTCCGTTTGCTACGATCAGTACGTCCTTTCCTTCTCTGAGTACTTCCGCTTTTCCAATGGCAAACTGATAGTTCTCTCTTTCGATTACCGGAATATTCGGGCGACCTACTCGAACATAGACCGGTCCTTTGTAATCAGCGATCGCTTTGACCACTTGCTTGGTCTCATTGTAATCGGAAGGACAGATTACTACCATTTCAGGAATAGTACGCATCGTGGAAAAATCCTCGATACACTGGTGAGAAGCCCCATCTTCTCCCACGGTAACTCCACCGTGAGAGGCGACTAATTTCACGTTTAAGAAAGGATATACTACACTGTTTCTCACAATTTCCCAAGCTCTACCGGAAAGGAACATTGCAAAGGAAGATGCAAATGGTACAAATCCTGATAAAGCCAGACCGGCGGCATGTCCGACTAAGTTTTGTTCGGCGACTCCTACATTGAAGAAACGATCCGGAAACGCTTTTGCGAACTTATTGGTCTTCGTAGAACCCGATAAATCCGCATCCAATACTACTATGTCTTGGCGCTCTTTCCCTAATTCGAGAAGCGCGTCGCCATACCCGTCTCTGGTGGCCTTTTGGTCCGAAGTGGAAACTGTGGGGGCACCCATTATCCTTTCAAGGCTCCCGCTTTGTCTGTTTTTTCCCAAGTAAAGGTTTCTCCGCTTCGACCAAAGTGTCCGTAAGCGGCAGTCTCTCTATATTTGCGTCCTTTTTCGAGCAAATGGAGGGATTCGATAATTCCGCGAGGTGTGAGTTTGAAGTTTGCTCTGATTCGCTTTACAATTTCTTCTTCCGAAAGCTTTCCAGTCCCGAAAGTATCAACGTGAACCGAAACAGGCTCGGCTACTCCGATCGCATATGCAAGTTGTACTTCACATTGGTGTGCGAGTCCTGCAGCCACCACATTCTTAGCGATATAACGACCCATATACGCCGCAGATCTATCTACCTTGGAAGGATCTTTTCCGGAGAAAGCTCCTCCACCGTGGCGACCGTAACCGCCGTATGTATCTACGATAATCTTTCTACCGGTCAGACCAGTATCACCGTGAGGTCCACCGATGATGAATTGTCCGGTAGGATTGATAAAAAACTTTGTGCCTTTCAAGAAATCAGATGGGATCACTTTCTTAATGCATTCTTCGATGACCGATTCCTCGATTTGCTTGTGCGCCACATCAGGAGTATGCTGGGTAGAAATTACAACAGTATCTACTCGAACAGGTTTGCCGTCTTTATATTCGACAGTTACCTGGGATTTTGCATCCGGTCTAAGCCAAGAAAGCTTTTTGCTCTTACGAAGTTGTGCAAGAAGTTTCACCAATTCGTGAGAATAATAGATAGGCATTGGCATCAACTCAGGAGTTTCATTGATCGCAAATCCGAACATGAGACCTTGGTCCCCTGCCCCTTGCTCTTTGAACAATCCTTCTCCTTCGGAAACTCCTTGGGAAATGTCAGGGCTTTGCGCGTGGATATGTGCAGATACAACGGCAAACTCCGAATCGAAACCCATAGCAATATCTGTATAACCAATATCTTTAATCACTTCTCTCGCGATTTCTGCCGCGTCCACCTTGCCCTTGCTGGTGATCTCTCCTGCAACAACAACCAAATTCGTGGTGACCAATGACTCACAAGCTACTCTTGACTTAGGATCTTGTGCGAGATAAGCATCTAAAATTGCATCTGATATCTGATCACATACTTTATCCGGGTGACCTTCCGATACGGACTCTGAAGTGAAGATGAAGTCTTTTAGCGACATTCGAAGTTATTCCTGTTTATTGGATCTGTTCCGGATTGCAAAAAACCCGGCCTGAAAACTAGAAACCTTTCGGTGTCGGCAGTGTCAAGTGATTCCGACCGGAAACAAACCTGCACTTATTTCAGGAAAGTGAATTTTAGGCAAATAATAGGAAATTGATTTGTATGATTTGCTGTAGGGAAAATCCTTCACCGAAATGAAAATTAGAGTTTCGGACATTAGGGTGAGGAACCGTATCCGAAAAGACCTGGGCGATTTACACGGACTGCGAAACTCGATCCAGGAGTTAGGCTTACTTCATCCTGTTATTATAGATTTGGATAATACTTTAGTCTCCGGTGAAAGACGACTGGAATGCGTACGGCAGTTGGGCTGGGAATACGTCGACGTTCGGATCGTGGATGTGAGAAGTAAAAAAGAAAGAATCCTGATCGAAGCCGAAGAGAATAATGTCCGACTTCCTTTTACCAACGAAGAGCAAAACCGAGCTCAAGAATTATTGAGGAGATATTCTTACTCCGGGATTTTCGGGAAACTTTGGGCGTGGCTCTTAGATCTTTGGGACTGGATTCGGTCGCTTTTATTTCGCTCTTAATCTGACCTTTCTCAAAACCAAAAAAATCGGCCTGAGATGTATTCTCATGCATTCTTAACAAATCAGGTTTTCCAAGAAGAATCTAGCCTTGAATAGGCGAAGTTTTTGCCTGGGCAGTTGAAAATAGAATAATAAACGAACAAGCAAACCTTAAATCTTCTCGCTCGATTTTCTTAATTTTGTAATGAAGGTTTTCCATCCCTAGCCTTAAACCTGAAGCGGAGTTTTTTGCGCTGCCAAAAGGCCGGAGAAAGAAAAAATTATTAATTCGATTTACAAAAAGAAAACAATTCTCTAACTTGATCAATCCATACCAAGGAGAGTCCGAATGAAAAAAGTTTCGATTCTTGCTATCTCCGCCGCAATCCTCGTCAGCTTTGCTGCTTGTATCGGCGGACTTCCTAGCCTGAAGAGTACGATGGTAGTCGGGGAGCAAGATATCCCCGGAGTTGGAGTTCAAAAACTCTTTGCTCCATATTCAGAAGTAGTCAACTACTACGGATATGTCAAGCCGGGGCAAGCACCTGACGCAGTTGTAGATGGTAAGAAATCTTACTTCCTATACCTCTGGGTCCCTGCAGCGATCGCTGAACTCGGTGTTCGTATGATTTCCCCTACCGGAGAAATCGGCGAGCCATCTGATGGCGATTTCGTGAGTGATGCTTTTAAAGCAGCAACTCCTGCAGAAAAATCAATGCCAAACTGGTTCGACACCTGGATTCGCATAGAGCGCATGGCTGCTATTATGCCGGATCAAATCGCAGGTGCTGCTACTGGTAAAGCATTACAAAAACTTGGTGATAACGACGACGGTGATACTACATATACCGAAGAGCGTCACAACAAGTATAACTCCCTCTTACAGATCGCCATTCCGAACATCCCTAAGAGCCTTGATGAACTGAAAAACCTCGACACTAAAAAACTTTTAGTTCGTGGTCTTTACAGAATCACTTTCACTACTTACAAAGTTGGTGAAGTAAAAGGTTCTTTCGTTGCTTCTGTTGGTGTTCTTGCACCTCCAGGTGTTCCGGGAGTTAGCCCAATTCTCCACTCAAACCCTGCAGAGTTGCAAAAAGCAGCTGTTGCAGCAGAAGAAGCTCTTAAAAAAGCTCTTTCTGGTGGAGCTAACTAATCTCAAATTAGTTAAAAGATAGCAGGTTTGATAACCATGAAAAGTCGCCGAAAGGCGGCTTTTTTTTATGCCTTGGCATTCTCAGGACTCCATTTGTTTACTGCTCACTTTGTTGCCAGAAGCAAATCGGTCACTTTATAATCCCCTTTCATTTTCTCTTACAAAATAAATTTCTGAACGTAGTTCATTAGTGAATTAGAAAAATCTTACTTAGGATTGTGAGCTTGTCAGTTCTAGCTTCACATGGTATTCTAAGAAAGAATATAGGCCGGCGGTTCTGTTCTATTTTTCTATATCAGCGTAAAAACAAACCCTGAAAAGAATCGAACTGCATAAAAAAATCTCCGGACCTAAACCAGGAGCCATCAAATGATCGAGAATAATTATTTTCTAGAAAACGAAGACTTAATAGGTCATTTCGAAACTTTCATCGATTGGAAGGAAACAGTAGAATCCTTTGAACAAAACTTCAGAGATAAAAAAGAATTCGATCAGTCAGGAAAACCTGAACTAGCTATGGCTCCTAGTTCAGTAGAAGAAGCAGTAGAATACTATCGATCCATACTAGAATCCACGGGAGAAATCGCCGGCAAGGAAGTAGCTACCAGAGCAAAAGAAATGGACCAAGAAGGTCTAAAGTATTCTGAAGGAAAGGTGGAATTTCCCAAAGCAATGGTGGCCGCGGTGGATAAAATCAAGGAAGCTGGAATCTTGCCTTATAGTATTACTCGAAAGCACGGGGGCCTTGGAGTGCCCGCAGCAATTCAAGCAATGATGATGGAACTGATCGCGAGAGCAGACGGTTCCATTTCGATCGCTTTGGGTTGTATCAATCTCGGGGAAACAATCGAAAGATTCGGCTCCAAGGAAATGATCGAAGAGTATGTACCAAAGATGGCAACGGGAGAACTCTGTGGGGCGATGGCACTTACTGAACCGAATTATGGTTCTGATTTACCTAATCTGCAGACTAAAGCGATCAAACAGGCGGACGGTACATGGAGAATTACTGGAACCAAAAGATTTATCACTCACGGATGCGGGTTTGCAAATGCTCCTTCGGTCATTCTGACTTTGGCGAGGACAGGAGCTCCTACAAGTGGAGCACGGGGACTTTCCTTCTTCCTGGTAAAAAGCCAAGACGTGTTCATTGCAGGAATCGAAAAGAAAATGGGCCTCCATTGTTCTCCTACATGCGAAGTAGTTTATGAGAATGCGCCAGCGGTCTTGATTGGCGAAGAGGGATTTGGACTCGTGAAATATTCCATGGGAATGATGAACGGCGCCAGATTGTCGATCGCGGCGCAAGCTATGGGAATCGCGAGTGCAGCTTATTTCGAAGCAAAGAAATACGCCGAGGAGAGAGAACAATTCGGAAAGAAAATCATGAATATTCCAGCGGTTCAGAAGATTCTAGACTGGATGGATAGAGAGATCGTCGCGATGCGTTGCATCCTGCAAGAGGCTTCTCGCTCGATAGACTTGTACCACTGGAAAGCAGAGAGAATGAAGGAAGATGGAGTAGACGAAAGGGAGATTAAAAAGGATGAAACAGTTCGCAAATGGGAAAAGGTCGCAAATCTTTTGACTCCCCTCTCCAAATACTATATTACAGAAACAGCAAACAAGATGGCTTACGATTCTTTGCAGATTCACGGAGGAGCGGGCTATACGTATGACTATGACGTATCTAGAATATTCAGAGACGTTAGAATCACGAATATTTACGAGGGCACGACACAATTGCAAGTAGTTGCGGCGATCGGAGGTGTGGTGTCGGGTCTAACTCCGAAGGGACATCTGAGAAATTATTTGGACGAAGAAATGGATCGTTTCGCCGTCAGTGAAGAACTTAAAGAACTGAGAAAGATATTAGAAAGTTCTCATGAACGATTTACGAACATAGAAAACAGCTCCGATCGAGACCAAGTTGCTTTTGAGCTCGTCGAATCTGCTGCCAGAGTCCTGATGGGGCTTTTGATCGAAAGAGGCGCGAGCAAACAAATCGGAGACGCCAAAGAGAAAAGGTTCGGAATTAGCCGTGCCTATAATTCGGATAGCCTGGCGATCCTAGAGGCTAATTTAATTCGAATCAGGAATAAAGCCGGATTGAAAACTCCGGTGTTGACTTAGAGCCGTTTTTGGGGAAGCCCCGCCCTTCCTGGGCGGGGGCCGGTGCGGTGGCAGTACCGACCGCTATTTCAGAAAACTTTCCTCCGGTCAAGCACTTTCGATCCTGACAGTTTGTAGGAGCTCCTACAAACTTGCGGTCTGATCTCGTTCATGCTCAATTAGAGGGAAGGATATTCTTCAAGATTTCAGAAATTCTAGTTCTGGAATCGGCGGATCCGAGCTCTGCGATTTTATCAGATTCGAATACGAATGTTCCACCATCCAGTGCCCACGCTGCGTTTAACATTGCTTTTGCGACCACAAATCCAAGGATAGAGCGGTATTTTCGGAGCGGGCCAAATAGAAGTGGATTGATCAACTTCGCAAAAAACGATCCCAGTTTCTCTCCGAAGCGAAATTCTTCTCTGTCTCCCTCCAAAAGTGAAGGTCGAAAAATTCCCAAATATATGAACCCCAGACTTTTGAGAGAAGCTTCCATCTCCCCTTTTACCTTATTATAAAATACGAAAGAATTGGCGTCGGCTCCTAGTGCACTGACTACGGAAAAATGCGTTATCTGAGAAGATTTTGCTGCTTTCGCAAAGTCGATTACATATTGATAATCTACTTTTCTAAAATTCTCCTTGGAACCGGCACGATTCATGGTGGTTCCAAGGGCGCAAAAAGCATGAGTGGCATCCTTTGGAAAATGGTAAGATTGCAAGTCGTCCCAATTCATTTGGATCGGAACCAGTTTCGAATGCTCCCAAGGAGAAGGTTTTCGGACAAGGACGTACACTTTTTCCCATTCATTGTCCAGCAATAACTCTTGGATCAGATGCCTTCCGATCAGCCCTGTGCCTCCAGCTATGATTGCAATTCGAGACTTCATTCTGCGCTCCGAGATTACGATTCGGTTTTTGTTATTTTTATAGGAAAGACGACCGATTCGAACAAGTTAGAGTTCCTACTTTTTAAAAAATTAGCAATGAAGATTTTACTTTTTAAAATTGAAACCATATAGAAGTACCTTAGTCTAAGTCTTCATGCAGATACGAAAATATTTACCAGGATTTCTTTGCAACGTTTTGGAAACGACAGATCGATCCAGGATGGACGACTCGGTTAGGAAGGTTCTAGAAAACGAGGAAATGATCGGTGCGTATGTTTCGAATGCATTCCGATATTTACTACTTTTATTCTTTGGTTCACAGATCCTTGCCAATCTAGGCACCGGAAATCTGACCGCAAATATACTTGCGATTAGTGCTTACGCAATTGTCACGGTCGGACATTCCATTGTGATAAGAACCTGTCCGAAATGGGCGGTCTCCATTTTTGCGTATCTTGCATTAATATTCGATTTTTCTTTGATCACCGGGATCATACTTTACTACACATATTTTGCGAGTCCTGATAACTTCAGCTTTGCCATAAAAAATCCGATTCAGAATTTCTATCTGTTTCCTTTGGCATTTTCACTGATTCAGTTTCGCCTAAGGTTTGTTACACTAAGCCTTGTTCTATTTTACGCGGCTTATTTTGGGATTTTCTACTTCGGTTACAGCACAGGCAAAATTACTTTTGCAGAAGATTGGCAAGACTATTTGTTAGGGCCTAACCTTCTATTAGGTGATGCGATTGCAGGGCGGCCCTTGGTATATTTGGTCTTGGCTTGCATCTTTTGTTTTGGAATTTTTAGAACCTTAGTCATGATCCGCAGAATCGGAGAAGCCGAGGCGCAAAGAACCTTACTCTCTAGATATTTTTCTCCAGGCATGGTAGAAGAAATGATGACGAATCCGAATCTCCTTTCCGGAAGAAGACAGACAGCGACGATTCTGTTCACGGATATTCGAAATTTTACTGCGCTTTCTGAAAACATGGATCCGGTTGAACTGGGCAAATTTCTTTCTTCGATCCGAGAGAGATTAACAGAGTGTGTGTTCGAGTATGGAGGAACCTTGGACAAATACATCGGTGACGCGGTGATGGCCACCTTTGGAACACCTTACCCGGCTTCCGATCCAGCGATGGACGCAACTCAAGCCTTAAAATGCGGGATGAAGATGTTAGAAACTCTGGGAGAGTTCAATCGAGAAAGGGAGGCGAGAGGTCTGGAGGCAGTTCGTATTGGAATTGGAATCCACACCGGCGAAGTATTTTCCGGGAACATCGAGACCAGCAAACGAGCAGAATTCACAGTCATCGGAGACGCGGTAAATACTGCTTCCAGAATCGAATCTCTTACGAAGGATTTTGGAAAGGAATTACTCGTGTCAGAAGATACTTGGAGATTGGCCGGAACTACCTTTCGTGGGGAGGCAATGCCTCCCGTTCATGTAAAAGGAAAGGAGAAACCTGTAACAGTAGTCGCAGTGACTTCCTGACAAAGGAACGGTTTCGCCTACTTTACTCCGGCTTTTTGCAATTCCTTACCGATCTGTCCGGTAAGAATATAGAAAAACATAATCCAATCGCTGACGAAGGATTTAAACGGATAAGTAAAGGTCGCCGGACGATTCTTTTCTACAAAGAAATGGCCAGTCCAAGCAAAAAGATACCCGCTAAATAAGGCTCCTAGCAAGTACCAAGGATTTAAAAATGCAACTGCAGAGAGTATCCAGGCTAGTGCGATCGAAGTTCCGACAAAATGTAAAAATCGATTTAGCGGATTCGAGTGCTCCCTCAAATAAAAAGGCCAGAATTCTTTCAAAGTAGTATATTTCTTCTCTTCAACCATGATCTTCTATTCTCCGATTTCCTAGAATACTGGAGGGAAAAACTATCCGCAACCGCAAATCTGAGTTTCTGCGCTCTTCGCCAAAACTGCAAGATAAGAACTCTCTGTAAAGATTTGCCGAAATTATTAGCACTCTTGGGCACAAAGTGCTTGACACCCGAGGTGCTTTTGGATTCTCCTGGTAAAGGTAATAAGCACTCTTTTTCTTATAGTGCTAAACGACTCATGATTAAAATTTAAAAGGAGAATTTTCTATGGCAATCAAACCCCTAGGAGACAGGGTCCTGATCGAACCTAAACAAGAAGCTGAAGAAAAAATTGGAAGCATCTTTGTTCCGGATACAGCAAAAGAGAAACCCCAAGAAGGGAGAGTTGTAGAAGTCGGAAGCGGTCGTTATGAGGACGGAAAGCAAATCCCGATCGAAGTGAAAGTAGGAGATAGCGTTCTTTACGGCAAATATTCGGGAACAGAAGTCAAGGCTGACGGCAAAGAATATCTTATCATTCGCGAAAGTGATATTCTCGCGATCGTGAAAAAGTAAATTAGAGGATGGTTAAGTAAAAATGGCTAAAGTTATCGAGTATGACGAAACAGCGAGACGCAAACTTCTAGAAGGAGTTAACAAACTCGCAAATGCAGTAAAGGTCACTCTAGGACCTAAAGGCCGAAATGTTGTGATAGATAAAAAATTCGGCGCACCTACCATCACTAAAGACGGCGTAACGGTAGCGAAAGAAATCGAATTGGAAGACTCCATTGAGAACATGGGTGCTCAAATGGTAAAAGAAGTCTCCACTAAAACAAATGATGTCGCCGGAGACGGAACTACGACTGCTACGATTCTCGCACAATCCATCATCAACGAAGGACTGAAAAACGTAACTGCTGGTGCAAATCCGATGGCTCTCAAACACGGAATCGACAAAGCGGTAAGTGTAGCTGTAGAAAGCATCAAGAAGCGCTCCGTAAAAATCGAAAACAAAAAAGATATCGCGAATGTTGCTAGCATTTCTGCAAACAACGATTCCGAAATCGGAAGCCTGATTGCTGATGCAATGGACAAAGTAGGCAAAGACGGAGTCATCACTGTTGAAGAAGCAAAATCAATCGAAACTACTTTAGATGTAGTAGAAGGAATGCAATTCGACAGAGGATATGTTTCTCCTTACATGGTTACAGATCCTGAATCCATGACTGCGACTTTGAACGATCCTTACATCCTGATCTATGACAAAAAGATTTCTTCTATGAGAGATCTTCTTCCAGTTCTGGAAAAAGTAGCTCAATCCGGACGTCCTCTCGTGATCATCGCTGAGGAAGTAGAAGGTGAAGCTTTAGCGACTATCGTAGTAAACACTCTTCGCAAAACTATTTCTTGCGTTGCAGTAAAAGCTCCAGGATTCGGAGACCGTCGGAAAGCAATGTTAGAAGACATCGCAATCCTGACTGGCGGACAAGTGATTTCCGAAGATTTAGGAATGAAACTGGAGAACGCAACAGTTCAACAACTAGGCCGTGCAAAGAAAGTGACTGTAGATAAAGAAAACACTACGATCATCGAAGGCCAAGGAGCTTCCAAAGATATCCAAGGAAGAGTTTCTCAAATCAAAAAACAGATCGAAGAAACCACTTCCGAGTATGATCGCGAAAAACTGCAAGAGCGCTTAGCAAAACTCGCTGGCGGTGTTGCTGTGATTCATGTAGGAGCTGCTACCGAAGTAGAAATGAAGGAAAAGAAAACTCGCGTAGAGGACGCTCTTTCTGCTACCCGTGCTGCGGTAGAAGAAGGAATCGTTCCTGGAGGCGGTTTGACTCTCCTAAAAGCTCAAGAAGCAGTCGCATCCCTCAAACTAGAAGGAGACGAAGCTACTGGAGCAAAGATCATCTTCCGTGCATTGGAAGAGCCGATTCGTATGATCACTGCTAACGCAGGACTCGAAGGTTCTGTAATCGTGGAACAAGCGAAAGGCAAAAAAGGAAACGAAGGATTCAACGCACTTACAATGGTTTGGGAAGACTTAATCCAAGCCGGAGTCGTTGACCCTGCAAAAGTGGTTCGTTCTGCTCTGCAAAACGCTGCTTCTATCGGTTCCATGTTGCTCACTACCGAAGTTACGATTACCGAGAAACCTGAAAAAGAAGGCGCTGTACCTCCGATGGGGGGAATGGGCGGTATGGGAGGAATGGGCGGCATGATGTAAGGCAAATGCCTTCTCTCTACCCTACCTTTCCTTCAATAGGAAGTAAAAAGCCGGGAGTTTCTATCCCGGCTTTTTTATTACGAATTAGAACGGAACTTTGACCCCGAGAATTCTACTATAAGTTTTTCCTTCCCTTTCCGTAGTTCTACTATATAAGATTTTCAGAATAGACCAGCTTCGATACGAATTCTCCTCTTCTCTTTCATAATCGAAAAGTATTCCATCCCAGACACCGGGGATAGTCAAGATTCCCCAAGATTTATACCCTCTTGCTGCTTGCACTTCTTTATAGTAGAATAAGCCCGGCCCGACCAAGAGAGTATCTTCTTTTGCGCTGACGGATTGATTCCGATAGTACAGCAATCCTAAACCGAGAAGATCGAATCTTCCGTCTTTTTCCGAAGAGAAATATCCCAACACCGGAGGCACCAGAGCGGAATACTCTTCTCCTTCGCGATGGTAATAGTAGACCGGAAGGAAATTATGCAGTCTCTCATCTGGCGCGCTTCTGTATCTCAGCCAGAGCAAGTTCATGTCTGTCAAATCATGTTGGCTTTCGTAACCGGCGAGCAATCCACCCAAAATCGCCCAGCGAGTTCTATCCTGGTCGTAATTTCCGTGAAAAATTCCCAAGAATGCTTGGACCTGTTTTCTTTTGGTCTGTATTTCATTTTTTACATCGAGCAATCCCGCGAATCCCCATCTATCTCCATCTGTGTCAGAGTAACCGTAAAAACCGAAAGCCCACCAAAAAGAAGAGTCCATGTCCTTAAAACGAAGAACCAATGGAGCGAGTCCCCAACCGGAAGATTGAGTTCCGGAATAATGGAAGAGAGGTCCGAATATCGTTCTTCTTTTTTGGAGTACCGGATCGTTCGCAACATCTATCAGCAAAAGTAGATTTAAGTGGTAGGAAGTTCCTTCCACAAGAGTCTCGTGGTCATAATAAAAAGCAGGGAACAAAAACCACTTACCGTTATCCCCGAGTCCCTTCCCTTGGTTTAAGGAAGTTTCTCTTGCGTAGAGGAATGGAAACAAATAGAATCGAGTCACTTTTT
The DNA here is from genome assembly GCF_002811875.1 of Leptospira perolatii. GTDB lineage: Bacteria > Spirochaetota > Leptospiria > Leptospirales > Leptospiraceae > Leptospira_B > Leptospira_B perolatii. The sequence goes on along the minus strand of NZ_NPDZ01000005.1, from coordinate 14,234 downwards.
CCGAAACGTCGGTACTTCGCTTTAAAGAAATCAATTTCAAGAAAGAAGTTTCCCAGGAACTAGACTGAGCGTAACGGTTCGATTCGTACATCAGCCCTAACCAAAACAGAAAGCTTTCGCTCGAAGTGTCAGATGTGTACATCGTCAAGAAAGGAAAAAAGTGAAACGAGCTGGATTTGTCCTCGTTCGGATTATCCTTTCTGCCCTCTTTTGAAAATACTCCGAATGGCAGCACAAGTACAGAATCCCAATACCCCGAAGAAAGTTCTGATTTTTCGTAATAGTACGGAAGTCCCCAAAGTACTGAACTCTTGTAACCGGATGTATTCGTGTCCGTCCTGGAATAGAAAGGAAACAGTGTGAAAGATTTTTTTTCTTTGGATTCGCTTCCGTTTAGCAGAATGAGAAAACTCCAAGAGTAGGACTCTTGGTTCAGTTCGGAATACCAAACGATGGGCACAATCGTTTCGGAATAAATCAACTTCTCCTTTTCTTTTCTTACTTTAGAAAAATAGAAAGGAAATGCGTAGAAGGATTCATCCACTTTATCTTTGCCAATCTTCGTAGATTCAGAAGCGATCAATCCTAAAAACGTGCGATATTGCGTCTCTTCGGTTTTGTCCGAGTAATAACCTAACGCAAATAATGTGGACGTAGTAGCGTCTCTCTTATAGTAAAAAGCCAGAGGATAAATGATGTCTTTCGCAGAATTTTCGCCTTCTTGTAATCCGGTATATCTAGTCCTATGATAAATTGGCGTCCAAAAGCTGCTGAAAGAAGTACCTTTTCCTTCACCATAGTCAATATCATTGGCTTCGTAACTCCACAATAGCGGCACTAAAGCTGACCATCGATTCAACGTCCAACTCGAAATAGTCGAAGTTCCGGACGGAACAGGATCGACGGCAGACCTTTCAATCACCGTTGTCCTAGTACTAGAATTATAAAAATAGAATGGAAATACTCGGAAGCTAGAATTTGCCTGGTTCGAACCTCGGTCTTCCCAAGAATAATCTACGATTCCTAAAAATCCCCAGGAAGAAGACCTAGGTTCCCTGAATCGATATGCTCCTAAAACAAAGAACGAGCTAGAAACATCGTCGCTACTATAATAAAACGCTAGGGGCCAAATCAAATGGCTTCTTCTTCTCTTTTCCTCGGACAATCCAGCTTCCTTTACACTGGAATAAGAATACAAAGGGAACAGTGGAAAAAGAAATCTAGTCTCTTCTCGGCCCGTAGAGTCTAAAACATTTTTATAATAAGATAATAGAGTAAGAAACTTGGACTCGCCGCTTCCTATCGTATTTGAAGAAGCATATTTATAATCACGATAGTAGAGAGGAAAAAAAGTAGAATAACCTTCTCTCTCCTGCAATCCGCTAGGTGAGGTTCGATTGATTTCTTTTGAATGAAATAGCGGAGGTAAAATGGAATGCCAAGAGATTACTTCTCCATTTTCGGCGGTCTCTCTTGTCCGAGTCAGAAATAAGCTCCAAGTCTTGGATCTTTCCGGAGAATAATCATGGACCACAAAAGGAAGAAGACGGAATCCCCAAGTTGTAGGAGATCCATACACTCGAAAGAAAGGCCAAAGTACTGAGTAATCTCTTTCTTCTCCTTTTTTCCCGCGTAAAAATCCGAGGATCAACCAGGCCTCCTGGAAGTCCTTCTTATCATCCTGCCTAGCAAAGAAAGGAAAGATCACTCTATAAGACTGTTCTCCGATCGTGCTCCAAATCGTAGGGGGCAAAAGCCAAAAGTTTACTTTATCCTTGGTTTGTTCCGACCAGGAAAACCAAGCAAGAGGCAAGACTCTCACATGTCTTTTATCATCTCCTCTTTCATAACTCGCGATTCCGAAAAGAGCGCTGATCCCTCTAAATTCCCTAGATGTCTCTCTGGAAAGTCCTGTGTATTTTCTAAGTCCATCCCCCGACTCAGCCGCCTGATTTTGCTTAGGTGAGGCTTCCGTAGCGATTGGACCGTTTGCTGGTGTAGAATCTCTTCGTGCTTCTTTCCCTTCCGAAACTTCACCCGTATTTGGCGGGCTTTCTTCGAGTGGCTTTGTCCACCAAAGTATTGTGTCCTTAGAAACGGGATCTCTACGAGAGTATCTAAAAATATTATAAAACCAGGATATATCTGTATCTAAATACAGATCTTTTCCGCTGCTTCCGATAGACGCGCCACCTTGTAGCGTACTCAAACTTTTAGAAAAAGAGAGACCTGCGATATTCAGATCAATGGATTTATCCGCTTCCTCGAATTTGATCCTGAAAGGAAGAAAGATCATCCCCTTGCTTCGCGGAGTGTCCCACTCATAATATAATGGCACAGCGTACAGGGAAGATTCCTTAGCTACACGATCCTCTTTAGAATAATAGAGCAAGGCCCAAGTTCTGTCTAACTTCGGACTTCTCTTTACGTAATGAAAAAGTCCAAAGGAACTGTAATCGTTCTGGTCAAATCCAAATCGAAAATAAAAAGGAAAAACTACGTTAAATTGATTTCTGCTATAGAAATAAAACGGAAATAAATAGGCGTATTTAGTGGCTCCGGAAGAGTCGCCTCCCCTTCCGGTTAAACCTAAGAAGTTCCAATAGGACCTGTAATCACTTTTTGCCGAATAGAAAAACGGATAAACACGAACAGAAGACTCAGTAATTTTTTCACTTACTTCTACCGGACCGTAAAGTGAGTACGATTCCGTTTTGGAATTTCTACCATAATACAACGGAAATATCACCGTCGTACTTTCTTGCTCAGAAACAGAACGATGAAAAATGGGAAGGAATGTATAATTACGCTCTCTAAAATTATTCGAATAATACCAAAGCGGAAAAATTACAAACCTGGTCCAGTCTCCGGTTTTAGCATCAGTGCTCCAATACGTATTCAAAACCAGTGTGCGACTCGAACTCGGGTCCGTGCTTCTGTGAAAGAGAGGGAACACGGTTCTCGACTCGGACGACTGATTCGAATCTTTATCATAAAAGTAGAATGGAAAAAATACAAACCGATTGGTAGAACCGTCTTTTGGATTCCGATTCCAATAGGTATTCAGGAAAAAATTCGTGGAAGATTCTGGAGACCTGTACGAATAGAAAAACGGAAAGAATAGAAAAGTCTTTGCGTTCCCTTCCGTGCTCCAGAAAAGGCTCGGTATCACAAATGTGTATTCTTTTCCCGGACTTTGAGTACTGAAATAAATCGGAAGGAATGTATTATATTTATCTTTTTTATAAAATACCAATGGGAAAAATACAAGTTCTTTGGTTTCTCCTTTGAGATCCCTCTCCCAATAGGTGTTTATAAAATATCTCTGAATTCCTGAAGAATTACTATTTCGAAAATATCCCAGTACGATCCAAGTCTTTTCAGAAGGTGTATCCTTCGAATAAAATAGAGGAAAAAATATGAGTGTCTTATTGATACCTTCTTTATTACTATAGTATGTATTCAAAAAATAGAATGTAGTCTCGTTCTGGTCTTTGTAATGATAATAAGGAGGCAAAATACCGAAAGTAGTAGAGCCAAAGTTGAAATAGAATGGGTTGATTACGAGAGATCTGTACCTTTCGTAAAAATAGAACGGAAATAGATAAGCGTTCTTTAAGTCTCCTTCCCTGTCCGTTCTCCAACCGGATAACAAGAGTAGGTTGGTTACTGTCCCGCTTTCTTTTTCGAAGTTTCTATAAAGCCCCGGAAAGAAGGTAGTAGAGCTTACCTTTTGTCCGTATTCTTCCGCACTGGAACGGAAAAATAGCAAAAGCGGAACCGTATAACGGTTGTATGTGCGATTCATAGGACTGCCGGGTGCAGACTCTTCCCAGTATCTGGTAAACAAAGGAGAAACGAACCTCCCCTTATTTCCGGATCTCTCGTCCTTGGAAAAATGGAGTAAAGGAAGAAAGGTAAAACTTCGGACCGATTCCCCGTAACTCCAGTAAAATAACGGCAAAACCGCACCGTAATCCTTGGATTGGTCCTTTCCTTTATGAAAAAGTAAAAAGTGGGTCCAAGTATCCTCCGGGGTCGTGCTCTTAAAGTAGAGCAGAGGAAGAGCATAGCTGAATGATTTGGTTCTACCTTCTATCGATTCATTAGAAGTTCCTAATAAAGGAAAGAAGGAAGGAAATCGAAGCTTCTCTCTTAAAAAGTTTCCGTTTTTTTGATACGAGTAATAATGCAAAGGAGAAAGATGCATGCTTTCTTCTGAAGCAGAGTCTTTTCCGATATTGTAGGAGCTCCCACTATAATAGAATAGTGGAGAGAGAAACGAGGTGTCTACACGGTCTTTCGTATCAATTTTTTGTGCACGAAAAAGTGGAAAAAACCAGGTTCTATAGGAATCTGATTTCTTAGAGCTGAGACTATAGATAAAAGGATAAGCGGTGAATTCTTTAAAACTAGGATAACTAGTGTAGCTAAGTAGAAAAAAGGCATCGATGGAAAAATGGTCCTGCCAATTTTCCACATTCACGATCATTCCTTTGACCGCGTATTTTTCCTCTTTTTCACTCCCGTAAATCGGCTTTCTTTCGGAAGTCAGCTTGTCGAAATGATCCTCTTCCGCAAAAAGATTCTGCGAAAACAGGCAAACAAAGACCAGGACTATGACAAAGGAATTTGTAAATCTTGAGAAAGAACGACTCAAGCAGGAACTCCTGCAATTTGGAGTCTTACTCCAGAATTTCTAGTAGTTTGATTTTTCCCTTCTGCCCTCTTAAAATCTGCACCCTGCTTTTCGGAACTCCCAGTTCTTCCGCAACCGCAAGGATCACTGCCTCGTTGGCTCTTCCATCCATGGCTGGCTCTCGAACGGCTATAACCCATTTTCCTTCCTCTATTTTTTCTACCGAGGGCTTCTTAGAATTCGGCTTTACCTTCACTTCCAGCTTCATCGCATTTCGGTGAATAAGCAACTCTATCGGTTTCGAAAAATCTTTCCAAGAATTAATTGTATCTCAGGAAGCTTCAAAATCAGACTAGTTCCAGAAAAAAAAGCCAAAGCAGGCAAGATTGCGAACACTAAGGAAATCCTGGAACAGTTTGCGTAGCTAAACCCAAAATCGGAAAGATAAACGATCAGTTTTTCGTGGAAGAAATACAAATAGGCAAGTAAAAACGAACTCATACAAAGCGTCGGGATCAAAATCCCGAACAGTTTTCTCAAAAAACTAGACCAGGGGAAGGATACTCCGTGCAGCCGCAAATTTCTCGCGAGCAGGGTCCAGGTAATCATGGCGGCGATCGCTGAGGAAAGAGCAATCGCAGAATGCTTTAACTGCCAAACCAAGGATAGATTCAAGAGAAGATTTACTAAAAAAGAAAAGGCCTGTATTTTCAGAGGAGTCTTCGTGTCCTGAAATGCATAAAAGGAAGAAATCAGAACCTTGTTCATGCTATAAAATGGAACTGCAAGAGAGTAAAAAATGAGCGGGGTCAAGGCTGTTTGAGTCGCTACATGATCCCATCTTCCCCCAAAATAAATAGCGTCTAAAATCGGACCCGCTAAGATCCCCATTCCAAGTGCCGCCGGAACTGTCAAAAAAGAAGCAAATCCGAGCACGCCCAAAAGCTCTCCGGGGACCTCCTTCATTTTATCTTCTTTTAAAGAATGCAAGAGCGCGGGCAGTGTTGTGGTGGCCAAAGCGACACCGATGATTCCGGTTGGGAGCTGGACCAATCTTTGTGCATAATCTAGACTGACAACAGCGCCTAACCCTGGATAGGTGTTCTGAACTAAATTCGCGAGAAAAATATCTACGAGCAAACCTAACTGATAAAATCCTCCGCCCAGAGCGGCAGGGAGCATCAGTTTGAAAATCTTAGCAATCGCCGGGTGTTTATAATTCCAAGTAAATTTCGGCCATTCTCCATTCTTGTACACATACCAGGCTTGGATCGAAAGCTGTAAAATTCCTCCGATTACGATTCCGAAGCAAAGAATCCGAACTTTGGAGACTAGATCCGTATCGATAAACGGTAAGATGCAAAGGAATACGACCAGATAACTCAAGTTCAAAACGATCGGCGATAAGGAAGGTACAAAAAATCTATTTTTGACATTAGAGATCGCCATGAAAATTGCGGACAAGCTTGCGGTTACTATCAAAAAAAATAATATATAGGTCAGCTCCACCACTAACGAGGAATATTCAGGGCTACCTCCTACAAGCAAAGGAAGTGCAGTCGGAGAAATCGCAAAGACCAGAAATACGAATCCGAGAAGCAATACAGCCAAAAAGCTTAAGACCGCACCGCTCATTTTTCTAGCCGCGAGCTCGCCTTCTTTCCCAGCTTCGGAGTACAAAGGCATGAACGATTGCGAAAGAGTTCCTTCCGCTAATAGATTTCGAAACATATTCGGTAATCTGTAGGCGACCGAAAATGCGGAGGCGACCATTCCGGTTCCAAAGGAAACCGCCATGAAGTGGTCTCTAAATAATCCTAGAATCCGAGAAATGAGAGTATAAAAAGAAAGTGCGAAACTTCGAGAGGCTGCTTTGGACATTATTGGAGGAGCTTTTCTAAGTAGCGAACCCCGCCCATGCGATTGACGTCAAACTGAATTCCACAAGAAGGACATTTGTATCTTCCCACGAGTCTAATTCTCAACCTGGAACTACAAGCTCCACAGTACAGTATTTTCTCCTGGGTAAAATCCTTGCGCATTCTTGCCAGATTTCCCTCTAATTTTTTTCCGGACGAAAATTCTTCGGAACCCACCGGCAAAGTTCTTACTTCCGGAATCCATTCCGATTTTGCAACCCCAGCCCTTCCTTCCGAGCTAGAGCCGCTGGAATAAAATTTCAAAGGCTTTTCTTGTCTTAGAGTTTGGTTGAGCCCGACCAGCAAGCCAGTTCGGTTGTCTTCGATATGAATTGCAGATAGCCAGACTTCTGCTTCTTCCGGGGTTCTAAAAATGGGAAGCTGTTTGTCTAAGCCAAACAATCCCAATATAAGATGGCTTTCTTCATTCCAGCCGCAGTATGCAAGACATCCGCCCTGTTTTTCCAGAGTACGCTTCAGTTCTAAGAGCAAGTAGATCCCGTCTTCTTCAATATAAGGAATCGAATCGCATACGAACAAAAATCGATGGTCCCCGGCTGATACTCTAGATTGCAGAAAACCTAATAGTTCCGGGGCCGAGAGAGAGTCGATCGGACCACTCGGATAGATTCTCAGAATTTTTTCGGAGCGAACAGTCTTGAGTTCCAATCAGGTTTATCCTAGGTAAATAGCGTCCAAGATTTCCGATCTCTCGGTCGAATGAGTATGACTGGTTCGCATCGGTCTTTCCAAAACTTCTTCGCGTTTTGGAACCGAGCGAATCCTTTCCTCTTGTATCCCGGTCTCCCCTCCCTCTGTCGAAGTTACGACACTAGGAGTGCGCGCCTCACTCTCAGCAACACTTGCCGATTGCCAGCGAAGAGGCCCCGGATCCTTGGAAAAATCTGCCTTTTCCCAAAGTGGCGGAGGATTTCCGGAAACTTTCACCTTTTTTGTGGGGGAAGGATTCGGACGATTCTCAGAAACGACCTGGCTTCCGGAAGAATAGGGAGAATACGAGTATGTGGTTTTTACACTCTTGACCAACATATGGACCAGACTGATCAATAGAGCGCAGATCAACGCAATCCAAGAATTATTTTGCGCGATCCACAGGAACAAATCTGTCTGCGACTTTACGAACTGCACAAAGTTTCCTCGTTCATAAATCATATGAAGCGAAGCGATTCTTTCTAATTTTTCTGGATGATACACTCCCATCGAAATCAAAACGTCGAGCTCCAGAATTTCAGGGAAGAAAGGCGCGAGATGAAGTAGCAGCGGACGCTCTCTAAACTCCTCTACTTTTCCGAGTAAAACAGGTGTGCCGGTTTGCCATTTTCTCAGCCGATGTGCAATCACATAAGAAGCAGATAAAAACTTGGACTCAGGCTTTCTTTTTTTTAGAGAGTGCTCCACAAAATCCGGATTCGAAGAGGCGAGAACTATCCCTTGGTCGCTGACAAGAGAAATCTCTTTGATCTCGAATCTATCTTTGTCCTCGGACGTGACTTTTACTAACCGAGTAAACGTAAAATTCAAATCGGTTAATTTAGAAACATCTAATTTAGATTCCGTCGATTTGGAAAGCGAGCTGATCGTGTCCCTAGCACGGTTGTCCGAGGAAATCTTGAGTAGTTGAAATGAGACGAGAGACGATTCAAAGAAGGACCAGGCAGAGGCTCCGATCGCTAAAGCTTCGCATAACAAAAGAGTGAACAGGAAAAAAAGTATATGTTTGAAAGATTGCACCTGATAGAGCCTCTCTCCACTAGCATCGGCCGGATCGGAAGATTCACTAAATGTAAAAAGGGTGCAAAAAGCCGGAATTTAGAAGTTTCTTCATTGGTTTTTTGCCGGATTCCTTTCCAAAAACTGCAGGAATTTTTCACTCACTTTAGTCTTCCAAAGTTTCTTTTTGTCCTCTACGCAGTCCAGACCGATGTTTTGGATCGAAGTCATGTTTTGCCAATTTCCGCCGCAAGGATGAATGCACGAAAATGCGGAAAAGTTATTCGAAACGTTAAATGCAACACCGTAGCTAGTGAACCAAGATTTGAAGTACACTCCGATCGACAAAATTTTCAGTCTGGGGTCCGACTCCAAATAAAGCCCCGGAGAATCTGGTTTAGAAACCAGGGAGATTCCCCAAACTTCCAAGGTCGCAGATTTACAAGATTCCAGAATCGCTTGCAAAAAGTCCGCGATTCCGAGCTGCCTGGATTTTAGGTCAATATGAAAGTAGGCGACGATTTGTCCTGGCTCGTGGGCGGTAAAATCACCTCCCCTTTTGATATAATTCAAGGAAATCCCGTGAAAAGAAAGGAATTTCGGTGCTACCAAAAGATTGTCGATATTGTAATTGATCCCAGCGGTGATCGTAGGAGGGTGTTCCAAAAATAGAATATTCTCCCTTCGCGATTCTCGAATTTTTTCTTGAAAAGAAATGTATCGAGGAACACCAATCGGGAGTCCTAAAAATAGAACCTTCACACTCTTAGTCTGCATGGAAAAGATCCTCGAAGTCATCTCATTTATCTTACAACGTTCTCCGAAAGGCCGAAGTCGCCAAGAACTAGCTAAGCTGATTTACCTAGCAGATGGTGTCTTTTTTCAAAAATACACCAAAGTTATTACGGGTCAAAAGTACATTCATTTAGAAGACTCACCTTACCCGATGGAATTAAATCAAGCGTTGCTTCATCTAAAGGACAACCGTCTAATAGACGTACAGCCTAAGCTGAGCGAAACTGGTATTTCTGGATATTTGCTCGCTTGGGTTGGATCCAAACACGAAGAAGAGATAGATCTGAATCGTCAGGAGAAACGGATTTTGCGAAAGGTTTTGGAAAATTTTAAGGGAGCAGTGTACGACGAAAATCGAGTATATCCAAATTTATACGAGAATTACGTGATCACTCCTCTCTTTTCCGAAATAAAGTTTAGTCGTGAAACTTTAAATACGAAAATCCATTTCTTCAAAAGAAAAACGCTTTTGAATATCTCGGGCAAAATATTTAAGGTACTTTTTAGCGAATAACCGGGGTGTCCACATGATTATAACGGTCTGTAAAGCCAAAATCCACCGCGCCACAGTCACAGACGCGGACTTAAATTACGAAGGTAGCTTAACCGTGGATATGGATCTGGTAGATGCTGCGGGAATGCACCCCTACGAAAAAGTTTCCGTCGTAAACGTAAATAACGGCGCCAGATTTGAAACCTATCTAATAGAAGGTAGACGTGGTTCTGGCGAGATTTGCCTAAATGGGGCTGCCGCCCGCTTAGGAATGAAAGGAGACAAGGTAATTATCATTGCCTACGCGAGTCTGGAAGAATCTGAACTACCGGTCGGTTACAAACCTCAGGTTGTACTGGTAGATGATGAAAACAGAATGAAGTCTCCAGAATATGCCTAACAGAATCTTGGTAGACGAATCCCCCTTTCCTTTATAGACTTTGTAGGATTTCCTCGGAAATCCTTTTGTATTTTCCAGAAAAAACCGCAGAAGTGGCTCAGTTCAAGACAATGACTGACCGATATTGTACCAGAAGAACCGTATTGGGATCCGTACACGTATGAAAATCGTCGCAAAGCTTTCCTTATTATTCCTTTTTCTAATTCTTGGAACTTCAGCCTCTGGCCAGACGAGTGCCGAAAGAGAAGGAAGCCAGTCCGGTAAGGGCTCCCAAGGTGTAGAGTATTATCCATTGGCTTACTTTGACGATCGATTGATGGTCAAAGACATATCTTTCTTCCGAAGGCATTCTGACAACGGTCAGGGAGAATTCCTGGACGTGATGGTGGAAATGGAGAACCGAGATTTTGACGCTGCAAATTTCTCCGTTTACATACTCGCTCTCAACGAAACTTCCAGGGCAAAAGTAGACGAGCGCAGGGAACTAGTTCCATTTCCTAAATGGAGAACCTACGACTTCGACGAAGAGACAAAAGTAGTAAACTTTCACAACTTGATGCCAACTGCTTTGGATAACAAGGCGGTCTGGGGAGAGCAGCGTTATAATGAAGTCAAAAAGACTTTCGAAGAAAAACTTGCTCGCGGTGACCGAGTAAAAATGGGTAATCCTGCATTAAACGAAATCGTTCATTATCTCACGAACAACCCTCAGACTTCTCTGCCCATTACACTGTACGGAGAACAAGGTCCTTCTAAGGATAAAGTACTGATCAGTAACTATGTGCCTCAAACAGAAGAGGAGTTAAAGAAACAGACCCACTCTTCTTTGAGCAAACATACGTACACGATCTACAACGCTAAATACAAAACTACGATTTTCTCTCACCATTATATTCCGTACCGCCCGGGGTACTTTACGTTTAACAAAGTCGTAATCTTGATCTTTAATCCTCTAAAGGAAAAGAACAAGCTCGTATTCCGCAGAATCATCGATATCGATGGAATTAAGTTAGTAAATTAGATCTGATTAGATTTCTCGGAGAGAGAATTTGAATTTCTCTCTGACCGATTCGACCGATTCAAGACGACTATTTAGAGTGGTGGATTTTGGTAGCGATCTATGCTACCTGGAACAAAACGAGTGGTCCACTGGTTTCGGTTGATATTCTTCTCAACCCAGCCCTTTCCGTGATCCCACCGACCGTCCGACAAGAAATCGAAAAAGTAGGAAGAATTCATATATCGATAAGAATCCATGAGATCTAAAATATCTCTTTTTTCAGAATCTTCCTTGGCGCCTTCGTAAAAGAAGCTGCTATCCATTCAATCAACCCTACTCTCTTTCTTTCGGAGATGTCTATCCTTTTTGAGATATGTGAACATAAAATGTCGCCAGCGGTTTTTTAGGTTCCTGTATCCCCATTTACTTGTTTCTGAGTTTCTCCACTCTGCTCCTTCGCGTTTTCCTGAGAAATTAGACAGAGAAATGGAAGACTGCCTTGCATTTGCTCCTTTTCCTGCCTTCTTTGTGATTGGACGGAGAATGGAGAACGTTTTCTCCTAGATTTTCTTAGCTCCTCCGCTTCTTCCAATAGACCTTCCAGTCTAGTTTCCAAAAAGAATCTAAGCTCCTCTTGCAGATCTTCTTCTTGTGTTACGGATTCTTCCTGAAGTCCTTCCTCTCTGTGCTTTTCCATCTCCAGTTTCCCCTCTCATAATGAATTGTAAAAATCTACCGGACAATCCGGTCGTTCCGGGGTTTGGTTCCGCATGTTTTTTTCTTGCCTGGGGCAAAAATTAAAGGATCTTACTCTGAATGCTAAACGTTTCCGAATTAACGGATACACTCACATCCGGAAAAGATATCGATCTAGAATACAGATTTATAACGGATGAGGATCACCAGCAGATCTACCTGCTCCTGCTGCAAATTTTAGGGCATTTGGACCGGCTCTTTTTGACAGAGGTGGTATCCACAGTTCTCAAAGAACTTTTGATGAACGCTAACAAGGCAAACGCAAAGAGGATCTTTTTTTTGCGCGAAGGCCTAGATATAGAGAACGCAGCCCAATACCAAAAAGGAATGCATCGCTTTTTGGAGGAAGTCATTCATAAATGGGATGACCAGGAAAAGATACTCCGTGGATCCAATTTGATCGTAAAATTGAGAGCCAAGATTCTAAACCAAAACTTGGTATTTCTGATCGAGAATGATGCTCCGCTACTTGTGCAAGAATCAGAAAGGATCAAGGCTAGAATCGAATCCGCGAGCAAATTCAACGACCTTTCCGAAGCATTTCTGACAATGTCAGATACTCAAGAAAGCGCTGGGTTAGGACTTGTACTCATCCAACTTTTATTGAAAAATTCTGGAATCGGAACGGACAAATTCAAAATAGAATCCGACGGAAAGCTGACCCGTGCTACTTTGGTCGTTCCAAAGCAAATTGTTCCTTTAGAAATTACTACTAAACTGAAAGACAGAATTTTGGCGGAAATAGAAGGACTTCCTCCTTTGCCGAACACTCTGACCAGAATCATCAGTCTATGCAACAACCCGGATTCGGACCTGGGTCTGATCGCAAATGAAATCGAAAAAAATCCGGCTCTGAGCGCAGACTTACTGAAACTTTCCAACTCCGCAGGATTCGCAAGCAGAAGCAAAATCAATACGATCGTCCAAGCTGTAAAAGTAGTGGGCCTAAAGAACGTTAGAAATCTGTTATATGTTTCCGGTGTCCGGAAAATCATGGAAGGAAGATACACAAAACTTCAGGAAGTCTGGAATCACTCGAATCTCGCAAGCTTTATTGCCAGACAGATTTCTCACCACGCCGGCAGAAGTAAATTTTCAGACATAGTCGCCGTAGGAACACTACTCCACGACTTGGGAAAGCTTGTCTTGCTATCCTTAAATTTTGCTTTATTTCGAAAGTTGAATTCATACCAGAGAAATAGAGACTTGTCAAACTCTACAATCTTAGAGGAAATTTCGATCGGAATTTCCCACCCTACCCTGGGGGCAATGCTCGCAAGAAAATGGGATTTTCCCGCAGATATAGTTCATATGATAGAGTATCACCACAGGCCGTTCATGACCGAAGGAACAGTATATTCTGAACTAGTAGAAACAGTATATTTGGCGAATATGATGTGCGACTACTTGGAAAAAAAGATCAGCTACTATGCAGTGGATCCAAGTATTTTAAAAAAGTTTGAACTAGACGATAAAACCAAATTCGAAGAGACTTGTGCAAAACTCGCGAAGGCGTATGAGTTATCGAATGAGGAAGTCTGAACCCCCGCAACTTTCCTTAAAAGGAATCAAATACTTTCGATCCGGAATTCCAATTTTAGAAAATATAGACTGGGAAATAGAAGCGGGTACTCATTGGGTCCTGCTCGGAAGAAATGGAGCAGGCAAAACTACACTTGTAAATTTGATCTATGGCTCGATTTGGCCGACTGCAGGCACGATCAAACTGTTCGGAGAAACTTTCGGAGAAACACCGCTCCAAGAACTTAGATTCAGACTTGGAATATTAGATTCTTCTCAACAAGAAAACGCATTACAAAGTAGATTGACTACTTTCGATGTTTTGCTTACAGGATTCTTTCACACGATCGGTTATTACAGAGAACCTAGCGCTTGGGAAGAAAAAGAAGCTGATCGAATTTTGGAAGAGCACGGACTAGGGTCCAAAAAGGGTCAACTTTTTAGAACTCTTTCCTCAGGAGAAAAAAAGAAAGTACTCTTTTTGAGAGCCATGGCGACTTCTCCAGACTTCATCATTTTGGACGAACCTTGCTCCGGTCTGGATTTAACAGCTAGAGAGGAGTTCCTGGATTTTCTCTCCGAATATCAGAAAAACCGAAAGTTCACTTCGGTTTATATCACGCACCGGCTCGACGAGGTTCCTAGATTCTACGATTACGCGGCTCTACTAAAATCAGGAAAAATTCTACATTCAGGGCCGATCCAAGAGGCTTTTAGCTCGGATAAACTGAGCGAACTCTATGACCGCAAGATTGATGTAGAAAATAAGGACGGAACTTGGATCGGGACAGCGGAAAGGGAGAAAAGGTATTGAAAAGTTCCAAGAAAAAGAAGTATTTTATCTGCTCCAGATTTCCGGAATGCGAATATGCTGAATATATTTAGATTACTTTCTTTGTTATAATCTTTCCGCTGTCCCGATCCAAGTTCCGTCCTTATTTTCTACATCAATCTTGCGGTCATAGAGTTCGCTCAGTTTA
>NZ_NPDZ01000049.1 GCF_002811875.1 Leptospira perolatii | reverse complement strand
TAACCCTTGGAAAAACTTCAGTTTCGCCATCTCATCAGTAAAGGCTCCTGTGTTTTCCAATGCTTCCAATACAGCAGTGTTTACTTCCTCTCCCTTGCTCTGTTTTTCTATAAAGAAGTTTCTTAGTTGGTTTACATATCCGACTAGTTGGTCCTGGGAGATTTGATTCTTTGGTTCTCCACCTAGGTATACTTGTATTCTACCCTCAAGTCCAGTGTGGAATGTTGCAATTTGTCCTGCGAGTGCGTCTTTGTCTGTTTTAGCTTTCTGTAATAAACCGAGCCCCAGGTCAGCCCCGCTCAATAAATTCGCCCTTGCCCCTACCGGCAAAAAGCTATCTTGTACATTATATACTTCGAATATATCCTTAGTAAATAATGCATCGTACTCGATCAGTCGATCTGTCGGCTCTCCCTGAGAACCGGAATAATACTGAAAACTATACAACCCACCGTTGTTGTTATAATCATTTCTCACTCCCTCAGGCATGATTGCGAGTGATGCATCGTTTACCAAAAACTTATTAGGCA
>NZ_NPDZ01000048.1 GCF_002811875.1 Leptospira perolatii | reverse complement strand
TAACCCTTGGAAAAACTTCAGTTTCGCCATCTCATCAGTAAAGGCTCCTGTGTTTTCCAATGCTTCCAATACAGCTGTGTTTACTTCCTCGCCCTTGGTCTGTTTTTCCACGAAGAAATTCCGTAGCTGGTTCACGTAGCCGACCAGTTGGTCCTGGGAGATCTGATTCTTTGGCTCTCCTCCCAGATACACTTGGATCCGTCCCTCTAATCCATTGCGGAATGTCGCAATCTGACCCGCAAGTGCGTCTTTGTCCGTTTTAGATTTCTCTAATACACCTAGTCCAAGATCCGCTGCACTTAATAGATTCGCCTTTGCTCCTGCTGGCAAAAAGTCGTTTTGTACATTATATACTTCGAATATATCTCTCGTAAATAGTGCATCGTATTCGATCAGTCGATCTGTCAGCTCTCCTTGAGAACTGGAATAATACTGAAAATCATACAACCCACCGCTGTTGTTATAATCATTTCTCACTCCCTCAGGCATGATTGCGAGTGATGCATCGTTTACCAAAAACTTATTAGGCA
>NZ_NPDZ01000047.1 GCF_002811875.1 Leptospira perolatii | reverse complement strand
TTAAAACCACAACGACCTGTATTCAGAAAACCTAAGCAAAGAACAGGTGTCCGCGCAAATTCACCATTTCAGCTGCTACACATGGATACTACGACCCTTCGCACTACAGATCAAACCAAAGTATTCATTCATTTTATTTCGGACAACTTTTCAAGAGCTATTTTAGGTTGGAAAGTTTCCTTAGTATCTTCCTCCAATATTGCAAAACAGAATCTCCAGAAAGTTTACACCACTTTCAATCTTTCTAATAAGCACAATGTTCACCTTCTCTGTGATGGTGGTGCGGAAAACTTCGGATTCGTTGACCAATTTATTAGTCTACCCGAGATCCGTATTCGCAAATTGATCGCGCAAGTCGACATCAAATACTCAAACAGCATGGTCGAAGCAATTCACAAAAAAATGAAATACGAATTTCTCTTCCGAATTCCGCAACGAAACCTAAAAGATGTAATCCAGACTCTTAGAAAAGCAGTTCCAGAATATAATCATAGACCGAGCGGAGTGTTATTTGGCTATTCCCCCTGGCAAGTTCTGAACGGCGCAATTCCGGACAAGTTT
>NZ_NPDZ01000046.1 GCF_002811875.1 Leptospira perolatii | reverse complement strand
GGATCTGCAGACAGCATCATCACCTCCGGAAAGAGCATCGGAATCCTAACCGGAATAGCAAATACATACATAGACGCCAGTGGGAAAGCACTCAAAGGAACTGCACTACAAAACGCCCTAGTCGCCGACTTACAAAAAGTAAAAAACAATTACCAACAAGCGTTAACCGACTTTGAAACCGCGCAGACAGAGTTTACGAACCAGAAGGCAGTAGTAGATGGAATCCAGGCAAACTACACAGCGAAACAAGAAGAAGTCACAACAGCCTACAACGCGTTGCAAGATGCGTCGAAGGAACTGAACAATAAAACAGCAATCTACGACTTTGCACAGATGGTGGCGTACTCACAACACCAGAGCCCGGAAGGTTTAGAAACTACTAGCATTCGAAGCCCAACCGAAATCGTAAAACAACGGTTAGACGCAGCGAACACGGAAGTAACAAACAAACTAAAAGAAATCGAAAGCATACAAGCAAGAATAGCGAAACAAACCACAGTCGCTAGCTTGAATGCAGATCCAAAAGTAGCAGAAAACAAACAAGCCACTGAAGACTGGGCAGAGAGAGCACTACGATTTAGCCAAGCAGAGACAAAGAT
>NZ_NPDZ01000045.1 GCF_002811875.1 Leptospira perolatii | reverse complement strand
GAGTACTTTATTTTCTTTTAATTTCTCGAATTCTAATATCTTCTTTAAACTTTCGTTATAAAAGGTCTGAGTCCTAAGTGCGTTTTGTCTTTCATACGAGAGTTTGTACATCTCAGCTTCCTGCTGGCGTAGCACCTCTCTCTGTCTTTCCAACTCTTCGTTCGCCTGATAAATCTCGTATCGTAAACCTGTATCTACTTTGTTTGTACCAGGATCTGTTTTTAATTCTCCGATCTTTCCAAGTAACTCTGGGTTATTCACCAAAACTTGCATTTTCGTGACGGAATCAAAACTTAGTCGTCTCTCTTCCATAAGAGCCCTAGCTTCTTCTACTTTCTTACGCTTCGCTTCCAAAATCTGATTCGCAGTTTCCAGATTCGTCAAGATCCCAGTTCCAGTCGCAGTTGTAGTACCTCCCACAGTACTCGAAGTAGAATCCAAACCAGTAGAAGAAGAAGTAATACCTCCACTGCCGTTCAAATCCGCTAGTAGCTTTAAGTAAGTAGCTTCTTGTGTTTTAAAAGCGCTCTTTGCAGCCTCTACCTCAGAAGTAAGTTGAGCCTGAGATTTTCCGCCCACATTTTGGATCGCATAGTCATACACTTCCTGAGCACGATCTTTTTTCTGTTGGAGAACCTTCAATTCTTCTTTAGCAATCTTTAATTCTAGTTC
>NZ_NPDZ01000044.1 GCF_002811875.1 Leptospira perolatii | reverse complement strand
TACAGTAGATACCTCCTAAAATGCAAGGGATTGCCTGGTACTCGCATATTTGAGACTAAAAAGGAATTTGAGAAGTGTTTTAGAGAATTCGGATTACCGCATGCTATTCGAACCGATAACGGGAATCCATTCGCTTCCGGTAAGGGATTCTCAGTGCTTTCTGTTTGGTGGATCAAATTAGGAATTTTACCAGAAAGAATCCAACCAGGTAAACCTCAGCAGAATGGTCGTCACGAAAGGATGCACCGGACCTTAAAAGCAGAAGCCATTTATCCAGTGAGAGCGAGTATGAGGTCCCAACAACTTGCTTTTAATGAATTCGTGAAAATCTACAATCATGAAAGACCTCACGAAGCCCTCGATCAACAAACCCCTGCTAGTTTATACGCAAGTTCGTCTAGGCCCTTCCCGAATAAATTACCTGAAATCTTTTATCCAAATCATTTTGAATTGAGAAAGATATCGGACGGATGTATCTACTGGAAAGATGAGAGATATCACCTTTCGAAATCCTTGTCCGGTGAGTATGTAGGATTGGAGCCGATCGAGGACGGCCTTTGGGCTGTAAATTTCAGCTTTCTTAGGGTTGCTTATTTAGATGAGAAAGGAAAAAGGTTAATTCAACAACCAAAAGTGTAACCCATGTCTCCGGTTTAAAGTGTTACCTATGTTCCCGGTTCTTC
>NZ_NPDZ01000043.1 GCF_002811875.1 Leptospira perolatii | reverse complement strand
TCGTTGCATCCGCGATCTGGAAGGAATCCAAAAAGACCGCATCCAAATAAGAAGTTGTATTCTGAATTTCTGTTAGATAGGTTTGGAATCCTCCGACTTTTAGTGCACTCTTCTGCAGAACCCCGCCCAAAGAAAGCATCTCATTCGAATACTCTACAGTTCCTTTCTTGCTAGCATTCGCAATCCCATAGTCCAAAAAGTCCTGGCTATCCTCGGACAAATCTTCCAGTCCGTCTTTTAGATCTCCCAGGTTGGAATCCCAGTGGGAAACCAAATCTTCCAAGTATCGTACCCCTTGATCTATACGGTCTTTGTCGATATAAGAAGTGTCAAAGGAGTTCGTTCCAAGCAAAGAACTTTGGAGAGACTTCATCCTATCCAAATACTTCACCAAGTCCGCTTTCTTCTGGTCGAGAGCATCGCTTTGGAATGCATTCGAAGCATTGTGAAGAGCACTCACCTGTGTGTTAAATACATCCACAGAGTCGTTAACCGGTTTGTCCAAATTGACCAGGCTCTTTTGCAAATTGGTCAGATTCGCACGGATCTGTACAGAAAGATCGTTACCGTACAATACATTCAAATTCGATCCGGAGAGTAGTGAATCTATTTTTTTGGAAAGAGTCCCGTCTCCACCGATTACATTCTCCAAGAGTACTTTATTTTCTTTTAATTTCTCGAATTCTAATATCTTCTTTAAACTTTCGTTATAAAAGGTCTGAGTCCT
>NZ_NPDZ01000042.1 GCF_002811875.1 Leptospira perolatii | reverse complement strand
TCGTTGCATCCGCGATCTGGAAGGAATCCAAAAAGACCGCATCCAAATAAGAAGTTGTATTCTGAATTTCTGTTAAATAAGTTTGGAATCCTCCGACTTTTAGTGCACTCTTCTGCAGAACTCCGCCCAAAGAAAGCATCTCATTCGAATACTCTACAGTTCCCTTCTTGCTAGCATTCGCAGTCCCATAGTCCAAAAAGTCCTGGCTATCTTCGGACAAATCTTCCAGTCCGTCTTTCAAAGTACCGATATTCGAATTCCAATTGCCTACCAGACTTTCTAGATACTGAATCCCTTGATCTATACGGTCCTTGTCGATATAAGAAGTGTCAAAAGAGTTCGTTCCAAGCAAAGAACTTTGGAGAGACTTCATTCGATCCAAATACTTGACCAAGTCTGCTTTCTTTTGGTCGAGAGCATCGCTTTGGAATGCATTCGAAGCATTGTGAAGAGCACTCACCTGTGTGTTAAATACTTCCACAGAGTCGTTAACCGGCTTGTCCAGATTGACTAGGCCCTTTTGCAAGTTGGTCAGATTTGCACGGATCTGTACGGAAAGATCGTTTCCGTACAATACGTTCAAATTCGATCCGGAGAGTAGTGAATCTATTTTTTGGGAAAGAGTCCCGTCTCCACCGATTACATTCTCCAGGAGTACTTTATTTTCTTTTAATTTCTCGAATTCTAATATCTTCTTTAAACTTTCGTTATAAAAGGTCTGAGTCCT
>NZ_NPDZ01000041.1 GCF_002811875.1 Leptospira perolatii | reverse complement strand
ATACACTTCCTGAGCACGATCTTTTTTCTGTTGGAGAACCTTCAATTCTTCTTTAGCAATCTTTAATTCTAGTTCCGCACTGGAATAAATATAAGTGTCCGAACCGCCGGCGTTATACAGCAAACCTTGTCCAACACTTGTTCCTCGAATGTCTTCGTTATGTATTTGATTTTGAGCGCTTGCAACCAGAGTTCTGATTCTAGTTTCTAGACCAGTCCAATAATTCAATTGGTTCTGGTACTCTGTCTTGATATTCGTACCATACCCACTACCTGGAACATTCGCTCTATCTAATGCTTCTTTAAAGAATTGCTTGTTCGCAACAATCGTGCTAAGAGTATCCGCTCCCCCGCCTACGACTCCTTCAATCCCTCTCACATGGGACTGCCACTTCTCTCGGTTCGTTTCGATTGTACGGTCTAACTCTCCCAAAGCTTTTTGTCTGTTTGCTTGCAAATCTGCAGAGGATTTGTCCCAAGCTTCCAAACCTTTTTGGATCTGCGCTCTAATCGTAGAAGTCCAACTTTCTCTGGCAGCTAACAGCTTATTAAACGCTTCGGTCCAGTTTTCCTCTCCATTTTTCCATTGGCGCTCTACTGCCTTGTCATACTTAAGTTTTCCTACAACCAAGTCGTCGATCGACTTCTGCCATTGTGCTTGGCCGTCTTGCAACGCTTGCAAGAATTTCGACTGATAATCTTCTCCCTCAACTACACTAGTGGGAGGAGTGAGCACA
>NZ_NPDZ01000040.1 GCF_002811875.1 Leptospira perolatii | reverse complement strand
TGATTCAAGTCTGACTGGTGATGCGAGAAGTAACGCGAAGGGTGCACTTTCCGGTTTTAGAACGAGCTATGATACCGGAAGCAAAGAGTGGAATCCGGTATTGACCTTGGCTAGTGCTCCCTTCGGTTCTTTAGATGTTGTATTTTCTAATTTTGGTCAGTCCATCCAGGCTTTCCGTTCTAGTTTGGAAAACAGAAGTGGTATAGGTCAAAAGGTATCTGCCGAACTTTTGGCATTGTATGACGGTTTCAATATAGAGTATGAAGGAAGAAAGGCAGAGCTACAGTTTTTATTGGATGCTAACGGAAGTTCCGATTCGTTAAACGAAATCATACAATCCGCGAAAGAAAAAAGAAATCTAGAAGGGGCCCAAATCAACGAGAAAGCACTTTCACTATTTGAAAGTACGATCAAGGGATTGGATCCGGAAGACAGGAATGTAGACGCAATCTATCTAAAGATATTAAAGGACAGCGACGATAGATTTACGAATTTGCAACTGGGACCGAATGCATTACAAGAGCGTAAAGCGATGGAACTAGTGCTCGATTTTGTACGGACGAATCGGAGTTCTTTGGACAGATCCTTACAATCTAGCGACTATAACGAATTTGTAACTAGTATTTCTAAACAATTATCTTCTGCGGGTAAGATTACCGATTTCTACGAGGACGGCGGAGAATTAACGGAAGCGGAGAGAAATTCCATCCGAGAAAACGGAAGTTCCGACGAAAGAAGAGAACTAAACGAATATTATACATTTGGAAGTACTTTCTTTTTTGGAAAAGCCACAAACCAGGTAGCCGCACTAGGCGCGATTGTAGAGAGACTCGAAGGATTTGCCGGAAACGTACGCTCGGGAGGAATCTTGAGTGCGATTAAGGAAGATTATTTTAGAACCCAGGAAAACAAAACAACCGGGTTGTTAAACGAAATCCACAATGGAGTGAGCGGACTTGGGGGT
>NZ_NPDZ01000004.1 GCF_002811875.1 Leptospira perolatii | reverse complement strand
ATATTTGGTTTTCCGGTTTTAATCTATAGTAGCGGTCGTTGTCGATTCCGCGAAAGGAAAGATTCGGTCCGAAGTAAGCATCCTCACAAGTGTGATTATAGACTACGTCTAGAATCACTTCTATTCCGGCATTGTGCAATGTCTTGACCATGATTTTGAAGTCTCTGACCACTTCGGATAGATATCCTTTTCGAGCGAATCGGATATCGGGTGCAAAATAAGAGAGAGTGTTATATCCCCAGTAATCGGTCAGGCCAAGAGAGAACAATCTTTGGCTATCCACATGTTGGTGAACTGGAAGGAGCTCCACCGCTGTTACGCCTAACTCTTTCAAATGACGTATGACTGGTTCCTTTCCGAATCCGGCAAAGGTGCCCCTAAGATCATCGGGGATCTCTGGATGCTTTGCTGTGAAGTTCTTTACGTGGACTTCGTAAATGATCGTTTCACTCCAAGGTATGCCTAATTGCGTATCGTTTCCCCAAGTAAAGCTTGTATCAACAACCTCTGACAAAGGTGCATATTGCGCGTTGTCTCTCGGGTCGATTTGCAAAATTTCTTCTTCGCTCACAAACCGAATATCTATGTCGCTTCTTTTGTAGGAAAATAAGGAAGGATGCCAAATGGGAGGTCTGGAAATTAATTTCGCATGTGGATCCGAAAGTACTTTATAAAAATTGAATCTATGTCCGCTCTTCGGGGAATAAGGTCCGTCTAGTCGGTACCCGTACAATTGACCGGGTCTTGCATCCGGAATATAACAATGCCAGACTTGGTCAGTCCTTTCAATGATTTGAATCCGATGAGATTCTTTCGTGCTTTGCAGGGTTGGAAAAAAACAAAGTTCAACTCGAGTTGCTCCTTCTGAATAGATCGCAAAGTTTACGCCCATTCCGTCCCAAGTAGCTCCGAGGGGGTATGGTTTTCCCGGTAGGATTCTCACCGATAAGCTCTCCTGTGTAAACAGCTTAGATCAAGAAGGCATATTCGCACATAAATATTTTTCCAAGTCATTTTCTTTCGGTGATTTTCAACTTTAAATCAATTTTTGCGCTTTAGTAAAACCGACTGCAAACAGAGTCGAGGTCATCCTTTTGATAAATGTCAAATGGCGAAAACATTTCAGACTATTTCTAAGGCAGTTTCGCTTGATTCGTTTAGCGCAGTTAGAGTAGGATGTAACCCTAACTTTCGACTCATTTTATCAGTGATAGGTGATGGTATGCTAGGGAAGCATGAGAAATTATGGAAACTTTATGATTTGGATCCAAAGATCGGTCTGCGCTCTTTTCGACTGAATTTTATTCGAAGGTTAGAATATGATGTAGGAAAATATAAGCGGAATACTAAGAACTCGGATATTTACCAAGCACTGGCTCTGACAATCCGCGATACCTTGATCAATCGTTGGAATGAAGTTCAGGAATCGTATCGGCTAAAAAAGACGAAAAGAATCTATTATATTTCTATGGAATTCCTAGTGGGGACTTTGCTCGAGAGCAATCTGGTCAATATCGGAATGAGAGAGATTGCTACCGGAGCTCTGATAGATTTTGGTTACGATCTAGAGATGATCGCAAAAGAAGAGCACGACGCTGCTTTGGGGAACGGGGGCTTAGGCCGTTTGGCGGCTTGCTTTCTCGAAAGTATGGCCACCTTGGATCTTCCGTCTCAAGGTTGCGGGATTCGTTACGAGTACGGAATTTTTCACCAGCAAATTCAAGATGGGTATCAAAAGGAAGCTCCGGACAACTGGTTGAGTCATGAAAACCCTTGGGAAATTTCAAGATTGGATCTTAGCTATCCAGTTCATTTTTATGGACACCTTAAAGATAAAGTTTCTCTGGATGGATCTAGCAAATGGATTTGGGTTCCGGGTGAAACAGTCATTGCTCAAGCTTACGATATGTTGGTTCCTGGGTTCAATACTAGAACAGTTACGAATCTAAGGCTTTGGAAAGCGAAGTCGGGAGAAGAATTCAATTTCGATTATTTTAACCATGGAGATTACCTAAGAGCAGTTGAGGATAAGGAGAAATCCGAAAACATCACCAAAGTACTTTATCCGAACGATAATATCCTACAAGGAAAAGAACTTCGTCTGAAGCAAGAGTATCTTTTGGTTAGCGCAACCTTACAGGATGCGATGAGAACTTTCCTAGAGGAAGAAGGAACCTGCTGGGAAAGATTTCCCGAAAGAGTTTTCTTTCAGCTGAATGATACTCATCCGACCTTGGCAATTCCAGAATGCATGAGGTTACTGATCGATAGACACGGATTGCAATGGGAAGAAGCTTGGTCGATCACAACGCAATGCTTTGGTTATACGAATCACACGATTATGCCGGAAGCATTAGAAACTTGGAGTATAGATTTATTCGGTTGGATCTTACCAAGGCACCTGGAAATTATTTATGCGATCAATTACAATTTCCTGGAAGGACTGAGAAAACGAGGAGTTTCCGAAGATGTGATCAAAAGATTATCCATCGTGGAAGAATCGACTCCTAAGAAAATTAGGATGGCCCACCTTGCAATTGTTGGTTCAAAAAAAGTGAACGGTGTGGCTCGAATCCATACGGAACTTATTAAGAAAAAACTTTTTCCGGAGTTTCATTCGATCTTTTCTCATAAGTTCGAAAATAAGACGAATGGAATCACCTATAGGAGATGGCTTCTTACCGCAAACCAGCGAATGTCTGAAGTAATTACGCGCAGGATCGGAAATAAATGGTACAGCGATTTATCCAAAATTTCTAAATTAGAGGAATTTTCTGCAGATCCGAGTTTTCAGAGAGAATGGATGATCACTCGGAAAGAGAATAAGGTTCGATTAGCAACCGTGATTCAGTCCAAATGTGATGTAACTGTGGATCCGAATTCTATGTTCGATGTGCATGTGAAGAGGATCCATGAATACAAGCGACAACATTTGAACGCACTCCGACTGATTCATGATTATTATAATATTAAGGAAAACCCTAGTCTGGACTATACTCCTAGAACTGTGATATTTGCGGGAAAAGCAGCACCGGGTTATTATCTCGCAAAGCTAATCATAAAGCTAATCCATTCTATTGCGGACGTAATTAACAATGACAAGCAGATCGGCGATCGACTCAAAGTTGTTTTCTTGCCGGATTATAGAGTGAGCCTCGCGGAGTTGATTTTTCCGGCCGCAGATTTATCGGAGCAAATTTCGACCGCCGGAACTGAGGCTTCGGGTACCGGAAACATGAAATTCATGTTAAACGGTGCCCTCACGATTGGAACGATGGATGGTGCGAACATTGAAATCTATGAGGAAGTGGGGGACCATAACATCTTTATCTTTGGAAAAACGATTGAGGAACTCGAAGAGCTGAAACGAGCAGGATATTTTCCGACTGGGATCTACGAATCGAATCCAATGGTTCGGACAGTCTTAGACGAGATCATGACTGGTAAATTTTATGGTGGAAAAAAAGATTTGTTTAAGGATATATTCCTTTCTTTGACAAAAGGCGGAGATCCTTACTTCTTATTAGCGGATTTCGAATCCTATTTATCGATTCAGGAAAAGGTCGCTATCGAATTCAAAGACAAGTTCAATTGGAACCGAAGAGCGATCATCAATATGGCCAGAAGCGGCAGGTTTTCCGCAGATCGAACCGTGCAAGAATACGCGAAAGAAATTTGGGAAATTTCTCCAGTTCGACAAAAAGAGCCACGAATCAAAGCTGTTTGAAGTCGTGGCTTTCCTGATAATTCAGCTAACGAATTTAGCGCTAATAGTTTGGTTCGGTTGCACTCGATAGCTGTAATCTTTTCGACTGGAAAGTCTTTGGCGAAAATCCTGAAGAACATTCATATAATAAATATATGCATCATAAGGAGAATTGTAAGGACTAAAATATTTATGCACGTCCCCATCGTTGAAGTATTTCGTGCACATATAGTAAAAGTGGTCCGAGGTTTGTAGTTTGCCGAAAATATCGAGCATGTCCTCATCGCAGAACGAATAGACCTTAGTTTCCAACTCATAAATAGACTCTAAAGCCTGTTTTTGCATAGAATTTCCCAGCCAAGCAGAAAGATCTCTTTCAGTATCTGCCCAGGAAACCGGCTCATGAGTATCTATATCTCCAACTGTCTCCGAGCGATTCGCCGCTTCTGAAACAGTTCTGAAATGAAAATCCGGGTGCTTGTTCATATGATCCGGAAGGTGTCTTAGAAAATCGAAGATACCGGAGGCCTCCCATTGGTGTTCTCCAAAAGTTTCAAAATCCATAAACAAATTAATCACCCTCGCGTTTCCAGCGCTGGAATGAACCCAGTTTGAAAATTTATCTGCGCTGAGCGGAAACTCTTTCCATGACTTTTCCGAAAATCGGAATGCAATGTCATCACTTAGTTTATAATTCTTTAATAGAATTTTCATTTCCGGTTCGTACTTTGCTTTATACAGGAAGTTTGGACTCCTCCAGCCCAATAATTTATCCGCTCCCTCCATCAACATCAATTTGTAACCCATTTTCTTGGTTAGATTCGCGATATGATTGGAGTAGATCAGCTCTGTATTACGAAACGCTTGAGGAATTATTCCGAATTCTCTGCGAATTAGATCTTTGTGTTGGGCGACCTGTCTCGAGAATTCTTTTTCGGAAAACAAGCTCGCCAAAGAGTGATAATAGGTTTCTGAAAGAAATTCGACGCAGCCTGTGTCCGCTAGTCTCTTAAACTGATCCAAAACTTCCGGATACCAGTGTCTGAATTGCTCGATCGCTGTTCCGGAAATCGAAAAAGTGACTTTAAATTCCTGTCCGTATTTTCTGATCAAATCTAAAAGTACTCGGGTCGTGGGGAGATAACACTTATCGCCCACTTTGCGTACCACCGCATAGTTCTTTTGATCGTCCAAATAGAACGGGTCTTTTCCGATCTGAAAAAAGCTGTAAGGTTTGATTCTGTACGGCTGGTGAACTTCAAAGTAAAAGCATACGGAAATCATAATATACTCCTGTAGGTTTCCAGAATTTTTTGGGCTGTTTCCTTCCAAGTGACTTTCAAAGCGTCGTCTTTTGCTTTTGAGCTCATTTCAGATCTGAGTGGTTTGTGTTTGAGAAATGAAATGAGTTTTTCGGCCAACGCGTCAGTATCCCAGTAGTCTATTTTTATACATTGTGATACTACTTCGCTTACTCCGCTTTGATTGGATAGAATGACTGGTAGATTATGCGACATCGCCTCTAAGGCGGTGAGCCCGAAGGGCTCCGAAACGGAAGGCATAATGTAGACTGTGCTCATTCCGTAGATTTTGTGGGCTTCTTCTTTATTTAAGAATCCTGTGTAATGAAAATATTTTCCTAGTCCCAGATCGGCTGCCAGCTCTATCATGGAATGATACAAGTCCCCGTGCCCAGCCATCACGAACTTTACGTTCTTGACTTCCTGGATTACTTTTTTAGCCGCCTCGATAAAGTAATTTGGACCTTTTTGAAAAGTGATTCGACCTAAAAATAAAACGATAGGGTCCTCAACTCCGCTTTCTTGAACGTCATTCTCCGGTGCCATCGCTTCTAAGTGTTCGGAAATTCCGTTATGAGCTACGAATATCTTATTTTGTAATATATTATATCTTCGTCTGATAATGTTTTTGGTATATTCACTTACTGTAATGATTGCGTCGCAAGAGTCGAAAGAGTTCCTTTCAATATCTTGAATGTATGGATTTCCGTTTTCCCCACATCTATCGTATTCGGTCGCGTGAACGTGTAGTACGACTGGCGCACCTGTAGTGTGCTTTGCGCTCAGCGCAGCGGGGAATGTCATCCAATCGTGAGCGTGGATAATATCCGGATTGAATTTTTTTGCGATTAACGAAGCAAAATATGCGTATCTGTGAATATCGCGAAAAACATCTGATCCGTAACCGCCTTTTAAGGAAGGAATCTTCTCTAGATTCTCTATGGAAGATTCTATGTTTGCTATGCCTTCCCCTACAGTCGCATACTGCAGTGCACGTTCAGAAAACTTGGATTGATAAGCTGAAAAAGAAAGACTTTGAGCAATGACTTCTGGAAACTCGGCTTCTTTCTCGAGTAGTAAGATCTTTTCTTCTGCGCTTAACAATTCCCATCCTTTATTAATGTCGATTAAATGAACTCCCTCGTGTGACTCTTCTCCTCCGTGCAGTTTGGGTACTAAGAACAGAATTTCATTGCCGGCATCCGCGAGATTCTGCGCGATCTCTTTGCACGCCACCCCCAGTCCGCCTGAGATATGCGGAGGGTACTCCCAGCCTATCATAAATATGCGAATATTTCTCATTGACTTCGATTGATTCTGAACATCCATTTCCTCTCGGAAAATTGAAGCGTCGCTTGGTGGATGTTACCTTTTGGGAAAGGATTATCACGTACGGATAAAGAATGGTCAAGGACGGTAAGGACGAAATGCGAAATGGCAATAGAAGAGGTGAATTTGCAGGATGAAATATTAGCTGAAAAATTGAGCAAACCGTAATGTGTTTTCTTTGCCGGCGAGTGCTAACGATTGAGCCTTTCCTAGCATTGCCATTAGCAATAACAGCTGTTAACTGCTATCGTACACTACGATGTATATAAAGAGAAGGATTATCAATGCGAAAGCAAGTTTGAAACTGTTTCAGATTCACCAAAGTAAAAGGAATGCTACATAATTTCGTGTGAATCGATGACCTTTCGAAATTCCAAGACAGGGATGATGTTGATAATAATCATTGGATATATCATGAAATTCGAATGTTCAAAGGTCACTTTTCTTAGTTGGATCAATGAATCCTAAAATTGTCCTCCTGCCGAGGACGGCGAAAGGTTGAAGCTATGAATTTCCTCATGATGATGGATCTTTTGCGCAGAAGAAGAACGCTAAGATCTCGAGAAAGTTGGAGTCGTGAAAAGCTGGACCAGTATAGAGCAGCCGGACTACGGGAGTTACGAGAATTCGCAACTAGCAAATCACCTTTCTATCGTAAGCTTCACTCTGGTTTAACTGAAAAACCCTTGGAGGAACTACCCGTTATCACCAAAAAAGATATGATGGAGAACTTTGACGATTTTGTTACGGACAGAAACGTGAAGTTAAGCGAAGTGGAATCCTATCTTTCCGATCTTAAATCAGATTCTAAATTTCTAAACAAATACTGGGTAAGCACAACTTCCGGAAGTACTGGGAAGAGGGGCATCATCCTTTCTGACTATAACGAGTGGATGAATGTAATCGCTTCTTATTCCAGAGCTAATGAATGGTCGGGTATTCGAGTGGATTTATTTCATCCTATGCGAATGGCCGTAGTTAGTTCGACCGCTCCTTGGCACCAGTCCGCCAGGGTTGGAATGACTGTGAAAAGTCCTTGGGTCCCTTCCATTCGCTTAAGCGCCGCGGAGCCACTGAGTGAAATCGTAGCCGGCTTGAACCAATTTCAACCGCAGAGTTTGATCGCCTACTCTTCGATGGTCCGAATTTTAGCCGTGGAGCAATTGGAGAAAAGGTTGAGTATTCATCCAAAGGCAGTAGTCAGTTCTTCGGAAGTTCTGACCGAAGAGACCCGAAAGTTGGCAACAAAAGCGTGGGGAATAGCGCCATTTAACGTTTATCCTGCCACTGAAACTGCAGGCTTAGGATGCGAATGTAAATTGCATACTGGATTGCATATGTTCGAAGACCTTGTCATCACGGAAGTAGTCGATGAGAATAATCGCCCCGTGGAGCCGGGGACGTTAGGTGCGAAGGTTTTGGTCAGTGTTCTTTTTTCTAGAACTCAACCCTTGATCCGATATGAAATGAGCGATCGAATTTGTGTGAGCGAAAAGATGTGCGATTGCGGAAGGCCTTTTCGATTAATTTCCAATATTGAAGGAAGAATGGAAGATATTTTTTCCATTCCAGGGAAAAGCGGAATCTTAAGAATACATCCGGTACTATTCCACAAAGTACTGGACAAAATTCCTGCGGGTGCCTGGCAGTTGAGACAGGAGAGGGACAGTATGCGCGTGTTAGTCGCCAGTCCAGCCTCGAACTTCAATGTAGATCTGATAAGAGAGGAATTGAGAAGTGCGTTAATGCAGGTCGGGGCGATCATACCCACAATTTCGATTGAAATCGTAGAATCCATTCCGAAGACGATTGCTGGAAAATCTCCGATTCTAGTACCTTATAAAGAAGTTGCAGCTAAGAGGCTATAGACCAAATATTCTGCGATCGTATGAATCTCTATTGAAATACAAGTTTTGCCTTTTTGGTCAGTTGTATGCATATGGATCCGAAAATCGCACATCCGATAGCCAAGAGCCAATCTTCTAGAGATAAACTGTAGAGCTTAAGAGCTTGCTCCAGTACCGGGACCGAGTTCACAATAAATAGCATAGCGACGCAGACGAACGTGGAGAGCCATAAATAACGATTTCGGATAATCTCCGAATGCCCAAACCTAGAATCCGACGATCCCATATTAAATGCATGAAATAGCTGCGCGAGAATCAAGGTGAAGAATAGTATATTATTACAAAGTGCAGGATTCCAATCCTCTGTATTGTGCAGAGTGAAATGGCTGATGAAAACGGACCCTAAAGAAGAGGCAGAAATGAAAAATGAATACACAAAAATAGTTTTCCATCTTCTTGCGTCTATGATCGCTTCATCAGAAGGCCTAGGGAGCCTGCTCATGATTCCGGGGCTTGCTTCGGTCACTCCTAATGCAAGTGCGGGTAGAACGTCGGTAATCAAATTAATAAAGAGGATCTGCAACGGAAATAATTGAAAGTGCAGATTCAAAATGGATGCTGTAGCAACTATAATTAATTCGCTAAGATTACAAGAGAGCAAATAGATTACGAATTTTCTAATATTGTCGAAAATCGCTCTCCCTTGCCGAATGGCTACCACGATCGAGGCAAAAGAATCGTCTTTAAGAATCATGTCCGCCGCATCTTGTGCGA
This sequence comes from Leptospira perolatii, assembly GCF_002811875.1. Taxonomy (GTDB): domain Bacteria; phylum Spirochaetota; class Leptospiria; order Leptospirales; family Leptospiraceae; genus Leptospira_B; species Leptospira_B perolatii. The sequence continues at coordinate 323,629 of NZ_NPDZ01000004.1, read as the reverse complement.
CCTGAGTTCCTCTTTCCCCCATCGCAATTCCTATATCGGCTTTTTTTAATGCAGGAGCATCGTTTACTCCGTCTCCTGTCATTCCTACTATATAGTGCTTTTCCTGCAAAACCGTGACTAAATCTAATTTTTGTTTGGGAGTAACCCTCGCGAAAATGCGTGATTGAATCCAGTCTGCTTTTTTCTCCTGAGATAAATCGCCAATGGATGGCATTTCGGATCCGATAATGATTTTGTCTTCGGAGGTTTTCGTGAGTCCTAAACGCGAAGCTATGTTCTTAGCCGTGGATGGATGATCTCCCGTGATCATCATCACTTTTATCCCTGCCGAGTCGCAATCTGCCAGAGCTGAAAATACTTCGGGTCTAGGAGGGTCGATCATCCCAAGCAATCCTAAAAGAACGAGGCCTTCTGTTTTTTCTGCGTTCGAGTCCTTCGTCTGTTTGTAGGCAATGCCTATTACTTTCATTCCCGATGAAGCCAAACGGTCCGCCTCGGAAAGCCAGCGGTTTAGGTCGGTATTGTTTAGTTGGCGTTCATTACTTTGAGAAAGAATAAAGGAACTCCTTTCAATAATCGATTCGGCCGCTCCTTTCACGAACATAGTGAAGCCTTCTTTATTCCCATGAATTGTCGCCATCATCTTTAGATCCGAATCGAAAGGCATTTCGGAAATCTTAGGGTTTTGATCTCTTACTTTTGAAATATCAAAACCAATTAATTTAGTAAATTTTAATAGTCCTGTTTCGAGCGGGTCTCCGATTTCATTTTCGGAGCCTGAATTGGAATCCAATTCTGCAGTATTGCACAAGATCGAGGCTTGCGCGATCAGATCTCTCACCCTTCCTTCAAACCCCTTCCATTCACCATCAAAGGTATAAACACCTTCGGATGTCACCAATTCCACTACTTCGATCTTGTTTTGAGTCAGTGTTCCGGTTTTGTCCGTGCAAATTACGTTAGTGCCGCCCAAGGTTTCGACGGCGGAAAGCTTCTTTACAATTACGTTATGTTTGGCCATTTTGAGCATACCTTGAGCCAAGGCTAAAGTTGCTACGATTGGAAGTCCTTCAGGGATTGCGGCTACTGCGAGCGCAATGGAGGTCTCGAGAGTTTCTAAGAAGTGCTGACCCGTCCATAGTCCGACAAAGAAAATTAAAATTACCAAGCCTACAGTAATTTGAATTAATCTTTTACTAAATTCGGAAAGCTTCTTCTCCAAGGGGGTGGCACCTGGCTTTGCAGATTGCAACATTTCTGCTATCTTTCCGATTTCTGTGTCCATTCCGGTATGAGTGACTACGGAAAAGCTATTTCCTTTTAGAATAAATGTCCCCTTGAATAACATATTCGATCTTTCTGCTAAGGGGAGATTGCTCGGTAAAAGATTGGTGTTCTTATCGCAAGGCGTAGATTCTCCGGTCAGAGCAGACTCGTCTGTTTGTAGTCTCGTGGATTCAAAGATTCGAGCATCTGCAGATACAATATCTCCAGCTTCGAAATATACGATATCCCCTGGGACAATTTCCTCCGAATCTAATTCTTGGATAAAGCCATCTCGTTTGGCCTTGCAGGTGATTCGAGTAAGCCTCTTCAATGCGTCCATGGATTTAGCAGCACGGAATTCCATGTAGAAACCAATCAAACCGTTGATAAGTATTACGACGAAAATGGCAAAGCCATCTAACCATTCTTTAAAATAGAATGATAGCGCGGTCGCGAATAACAAAAGATAGACGATCGGGCTCTGAAACTGGTCGAGCAAAATCAAAAAATTGCTTCTCTTTTTCTCCTCCCTGATTTTGTTTCTTCCGAATTTCTCTAGGCGACTCTTAGCGTTTTGAGAGCTCAGGCCTTCCTTTGAATCTGTATCAAAAAGTGTGAAAACCTCCTCCGCTTTTAAATTGTACATTCCATTTTCTTTAATTAGTTCGTTTGTCGATGTGGCGTTACTCATGTTTATTTAAACTTCCGTCCTGCTGTATGGATTTCCTGCTGCGGCCGATTTCCTAATTTCCACTCTTCTATCGCACAAAAAAGACAAGGTGCAATAAACAACGTAATCAAGCTAACGGTCATTCCTCCTACTGAGGGGATCGCCATCGGTTGCATTACATCCGATCCGCGTCCATTTGTTAGAAAGATAGGAGCCAAACCAAAGATAGTCGTGGAAATCGTCATGATACAGGGACGAATTCTTTTCACTCCGGCTTGCACGACGGCTTCTCTAACTGCTTTCACTGTAAGAATATTTTCTTTGTCAAAGATATCTTCGAGATAGCTAGAGATCACTACTGCATCGTCATCTACTACTCCAAAGAGTACCAAGAATCCCACCCAAACTGCAACGGAGAGATTGGCTCCCCATGCGGAAAGGAAAATGAAACCCCCGGAGACCGATACCAAAACCCCGAAATAAACAATGAATGCGATCCACTTCCTTTTGAATCCCGCATACAAAAGTAAAAACATAATCATCAGGCAGACGGGGATCACCAGCTTCATTGTGTTAGCTGCTCTTTGCTGATTTTCGAATTGACCGGACCATTCCCAAAAGCAACCTGCAGGAAGAGTTAAATGACCGGATTTTAAGGCGTCTTGCAAAGTCGCTTCCGCATCTTCTACAACGCTTATTTCGTCTCGGTCTCTCGTGTTCATGGTCACGTAACCGACAAGTAGACCTTTTTCTCCTTTTATTTCTTGGGGACCTAAAACGGTTCGAATCGAAACAAGTTGTGATAATGGGATCTGGGTTTTATTCATTCCGGAAACTAAAACCTTGCCTAGTTCCGGGATGTCTTCGCGGTAATCTCGCAAATATCTGACTCTTACAGGGTACCTTTCTCTTTCTTCCACCGTTTCGGTGATATTCATCCCTCCGATTCCTATTTCGATGGCATCTTGCACGTCTCGGATCGAGATTCCATACCTCGCGATTCTTTCTCTATCGATGACTAATTCTATATAAGGTTTTCCTACTATTCTATCAGCTACCACATCCGTAGCTCCAGGGACCTTTTTCAAAATCTCTTCGATTTGCAATCCAAGTGTTTCAATCTTCTTTAAATCCGTTCCGTAGATCTTGACTCCCATCATTGCACGAAATCCTGTCTGCAACATGATGAGTCTTGTTTGTATAGGTTGTAAGAAAGTGGGGATGACTCCAGGTATATTCGTTTTTGCTTGTATTTCTTCCAGTATTTCCTTTTTCGTGATTCGCCTGGAATCCGGAAATAGAAACCGGAAAGGGAATTGTAGGAACTTTGGCCAACTGGAGTAGAACCTTTCGATACTTACATTTCTCCATTCTGTTTCTGGCTTTAATGAGATAATCGATTCTATCATTCCGATCGGAGCAGGGTCTAGGGCGGAATCAGATCTGCCTAGTTTTCCTACGACCGATTCTACTTCCGGAATCGATGCAATGATTTCGTCCTGCTTTCTGTTGATATTGACCACTTCGGAAAGAGCAGTTTGGGGCAAAAGCGAAGGCATGTATAAGATGGAACCTTCGTCCAAAGGTGGCATGAATTCCCTTCCGATTCCTGGAAGTACTCTTGCCTCCGAGGTTACCTCCCAGCCTTCCGCTTTGTCTGCTTCTAGATCTTTAGGATCAGGTCTACGTAGATAGAAGTGGAATTTAGAGGATTTGTCGTGCTGATTCTGCAAAAAAGAAAACTTCATATAAGAAAGTTCTAATAAAGGTCTCTTGTATGGCTTATCGTGCGGTATGTACAAAGAATGCTTTAGTTCTGGGGAGGCCTCAGAAAAACTGAACAGGTTTACAAAAAGCTCCAAAGGTTTCAGAACGGTTCCTATACCGAGCCATACCGTTATGCCGCTGACCAGGATACCGAGTGGTAATACCATGAATCTCTTTTTGTTTTCTAAAACCCATCTCAGTGCCGGTTCATAGATTCTGATAATGAAACGAGAGGCATGATTTTTCTCTAAGGGAATGAATTCTTCGGTTAACGCGCGATATGTGAATAACCCTACAATCACTCCGGCCGTAAAGGAAGTTGTCCATCCAACACCCGTACCCGTCACGTACTGATTCAGAATCAATTTTACGGCCACGGTCACTAAGATCACAAGGGAGGACGAAAGGAGTAGAGCCCTCGACCTAGAAATCGAACGCGGCTTATAGAGTAGATAACAAAGAAAGGGAACTACCGTCAGCGCGAGTACGACCGAAGCGCCTATGGCAAAGGTTTTGGTGAACGCCAAAGGTTTGAACAACTTTCCTTCTTGGTCGGTCAAAAAGAAAACCGGGATAAAAGAAACGATCGTATTCGTCACCGCGGTTACGATCGCACCGGATACTTCCGCAGCTCCTTCGTAAACTTTTTCCAAGTGGGGTTTAGGATCATCCTTGTTCGTTACATGACGATAGATGTTTTCGGTCATGATGATTCCCATATCGCCGACGTCTCCGATCGCGATTGCCAATCCAGACAAGGACATGATATTCGAATCCACCCCGAAGAAATACATAAGGATAAAACATAACAATATGCTCAAAGGCAAAGTCGCGATCACCGAAAGAGAACTTTTGAAGTGCATTAGAAAAATTAAAATGATTGCTCCAGCAAGTAATGCCTCTTCGAATAAAGCCTCCTTTAAAGTGTCTAAAGTCTCTTCTACGATTTGAGTTCTATCATAGTATGGAACGATCTTAACTCGAGATTCAGTTCCGTTGCCCAAAGTTTTCTTGGGAAGCGCGTTTTGGATGGTAGATATTTTTGCTTTTACTCTTTCGATAACACGTAGCGGATTCTCCCCGTAACGCATTAATACGATTCCACCGACCGCCTCTTGTCCTCCTTTATCCAGGGATCCTCTTCTAAAGTCAGGCCCCAAGGAAACGGTTGCAACATTCTTAATATAGATTGGAACGCCTTCCATCTCTTTTAGAACGATGTTTTCTATATCTGAAATCGACTTTATGAAACCGACCCCTCGAATGAAATATTCGATTCCATTTTTCTCGATTACCTTTGCTCCGACGTCTATATTCGACTTCATTACGGCTTCATAAAGGTCTACATGAGAGACTCCGAATACTCTAAGCTTCTCGGGATCTACATCGATTTGGTATTGTTTGACGAATCCTCCGATAGAAGCAACTTCGGACACTCCTTCTACGGAATTCAATTGATAACGAATAAACCAATCTTGTGCTGATCGAAGTTCCGCTAAATCATAGCCTTCTCCTTCGACAGTGTACCAGAATACTTGTCCTAGCGCTGTAGCGTCCGGACCAAGTACAGGAACCACTCCGGAGGGTAATCTTTGCTGAGCGACATTGATTCTTTCTATGACTCGAGATCGAGCCCAGTAATAATCGAATTCCTCTTTGAATACTACGAAAACCATGGAAAACCCGAACCCTGACATGGAGCGGATATTTTTTACTCCTGGTGTTCCGCTCAAACTGATCGTCAGTGGATATGTGACCTGATTGTCGATGTCTTGGGGCGAGCGTCCGGGCCAGTCCGCAAATACGATAACTTGTTTTTCTCCGATATCCGGAATGGCGTCTACGGGAGTTTTGGAAATGGAATAAAGTCCAAAAAACACAATTCCTATAATAGCGATTGTTATGATGAATCCATTCTCGATACAAAATCGAATGAGTCTATTAACCATAATAAAACCTCTTTCGACCTTAGTGTGAATGGACCTTGACGGGAGTAGCTGTCTCTTTTTCGTTCATCATGCTCGGAAGCCCGTTAATCTGAAACTGGCTATCTAAAAGAAATCCACCTTTGATTACGACCGTTTCCCCTTCCGTAAGTCCGCTCAGAACAGGATAAAATTCTCCAGCTTTGGGACCGACTACAATGGGCCTTGCGCTGTAGATCCCTTTTTCTTTTTCTACATAGACAACTTTTCTTAATCCGCTATCTAAGACTGCTTGCGTAGGGACTGCTAAAGAAAGCCGTTCCGCTTTGGAAGATCTTCCGCTATCGAAGGCAGGAATCTGAATTAAGTCCATCCCGCAAATCGGGCAGGTCCCAGGCTTAGCCTTAATCACTGTCGGGTGAAGCGGACAAGTATATTTTCCTTCTAGTCCGGAGGGTGCAGGAGTTCCATCAGAAAGAATGGTCACTTCGATTCTTGCGTGCACGAACATTCCCGGTTTTAGCTTTAAGTTTCGATTATCAACGTTTGCTAATACTCTAAGAGTTCTCGTCTCTTCGTTTAATTCGGGACGAGCAAACCAAATTCTAGCGCGAAATTTTTCGTTTGGAAACGCATCCGCGACCAATTCTACTGCCTGGCCGTACCGTATTAGGGGATACTCGTTTTCGTACAGCTCCAGATACACCCAAACGGATTCCAAATTCGCAAGTTTATAAAGAGCATCTCCGGTTTTGATCGTCCCTTTTTCTAAAATTGATTTTTCTAGAACGATTCCTTTTACCGGAGATCGTATCGTAATTCGTTCCTGGACTGTCTTGGATTCTTGGAGTTGTGCAATTTGCGCTTCAGTCAATCCATAACGTAAAAGTTTTGTCTTTGCAGAACTCATTAACCCGGAAAGAGAATCGACTTCTTGAGCGAGTAAGAATTCTCTTTCTGCCAAAATCAATTCGGGGCTGTAAACATCTAGAATATGATCGCCTTTATTGATTGGAAGTCCCACATAGTTGACGTACAATTTTTCCGCGTATCCATCAAAGCGACTTGTAATCACCGAAATCGACTCTTCGTTTACTTGCACTTTGCCGACTGCTTCGATTTTTGTCGCAAGTTCCATTCGTTTCACTTGCGTAGTTTGTAAGTCCAGCTTGTTCATCTGATTGTCAGATAATTGCATTTCTCCTGCTTGAAGGTCAGCATGGTTGGAATGTTCCGAATGTTCGGAATGACCCAGGTGTTCGGACTGGCCGCCGCTCGAATCTTTACATTCAAAAAAATGAATGAACAGAAATAAAATTATTAAGAAAAAAGTAAAAGTTTTTCTCTGATTTGAATTCATCATTGCCTTAGAACCCTTTCATCGATCTTTCCAAGAGGAATTCCCATAAGAAGGTGTTTGATTTCTGCGATCAGGATTTCTCTTTCTACTTCCAATTCCACTTCCGAAATCTGGAGTTCTAGTACTTCCCGTTGGATCGTCAAAAGAGTGATAAAATCGATTTTATTTGCAGAGTATCCGCTTAGGCCCACTTCCAAAGTTTTCTCTAATTTTGGTAGGAAATCAATTTTTAAAGAGTTCAATCCCCTCTCGATCTCGCGGTAGGAATACAATTTTTCGGCGAAATCTACCGCGAGCTGGATCGATTCTTTTTTGTACTTACTTTTGGCACCTTCTTTTGCCGAGGCTGCGGATTCAATCATTGCTTCGATTTTTTCTCGCCAAATCGGTAGAGTTACAAAGCCGACAGGGCGAAACATGGTAGGTCGAACCGCAAAATCTGTCATTAAGCCTACTGCAAAATCCGGAACTTTAGATTTATTAGCTAATTCTAATGCCTTTTCTGCCATTTTTAATTCGGCTTCCATTTGTTTTAAAGACGGATTATTCTCGAAAGCGACTTCGTATATTTGCGCTGATTCGAAAAATTCCGATCTAGAAAATGTGTAATCAGGCATTGTAGATTTATCTTTCTGTGGATCCAATCCCAGTGAGGCGCTCCACGCCGAGAGCAAAGGATTTTTAGAATCTTCAAGATTACGAATTTCTAATTTTATTCTGGATTGCTCCACTTGCGATCTAAGAGCGTCGATTAGCGTTAGGCGTCCGACTTCGAATCCTGCACGAGAGATCTTTTCTACATCCCCGAGAATTCTAAGAGTGGTTTGGTGAATTGCGATCTTACGCGAGATCATATGGTATCTATAGTAGATCTCGAACAGAGAATGGAGAGCGTTCAGGACGGTTCTTCTGAAACGATAATAATTTGCGTCGGCTTCCGCCAAGGATACGTCTCGCCTTAAGACTCGTTTTCCAGGACCGAAAATGTCGAACATCAGACCGGGCATAAAAGACATTACCATCGTCTTAATATCCGCCTGAAACGTGAGCCGCGGATCCTCTAGGCTGCTCTCTACTTTCGATTTAAAATAAGAACCTTTCCATTCGTAATAAGCGGCAGCGACTTCGGGCTGATTGGAGACTCCGAGTTCCAAATAGTCTTGCAAGGGGCTTTCTTTTGTAAGTGCCTCAATTCGTTTTTTAACATCGACTTCAAAATTTCGGCCTACTTCCCGTACATTCTTTTGAGAAGACTTGAATTCAGGAGAAGATTCAGGAAGGGAGCAGGTCCAGAAAAAGAATAGGAGAAGACCTAGTAGAGTCTGCTTCATATTATTCGCCTATTCCTTGTTTGGAGGTCCCGAACATCCATTCAATTGGACTATATTTTAGTTTTTGGTCAAATAGATTCGTGATTTTGAGACACCATCTCCCTTGTGATAATTGTCAAAACTTCCTTAGAAGAATTTGGAATTTTGAAATATTAAACGACTAACGCGCGCAGAGCCGCCCCATTGTCTCTTCGCCCAATCAGTTTGGTTTTGGTCGATGTACTTCTCTGCTTTTGAAATGGGAACGAAACCTCATTTGGAGGAATCAAGCCATTTTGCTCAAATTGCAGATTTTCATTATAATCCCACTCCAATTTCTCTTCGTATCTGCGTGATTCGCAAGAGTTAAATATTCAAAATTTAGGTAACAGGATTTAGATTAAATGAATCAGAAAAAGATAATATTCCTTCTTTCGATAATTTTGGGAACGACCTTCGCTGCTTTTTCGCTTTCTGCGGATGCCAATAAGGATCTACTGGATGCGGCCTGGAAAGCGGATTTGATAAAAATAAAGTCGGCGATTTCAAAGGGAGCGAGTCCTAACACAAAGGATGAATTTGGCAAAACTCCTTTGCACTACACGGTTACGAGTACCAAGACGGAAGTCACTAAATACCTTCTCGAGAAAGGAGCCAATATCAATGCAAAAGATAAGGACGGAGAAACTCCTTTAATGACAGCAGCTTGGATAGAAGTCGTGAACCTACTCTTGGAAAAAGGAGCAGATGTAAAGGCAAAGGATAATGAAGATAGGGATGCAGTTATATATCATTCCGATAGAAGTACCACTTCCTTAGATATTATAAAAGCATTGGAAGCAAAGGGTGCATCTTTGAAAGTGAAGGGCAAGAATGGAAAAACTCCACTTATGCTTGCTTGCAAAAATGATTCGGTAGATATAATCCATTACCTTCTCGACAAAGGTTTGGACGTAACCGCAAAAGATAGTGAAGGAACTACCGTCTTGATGTACGCAGCTTCCGGACCAAGTGCACCAGAGCTGATCGAGCTCCTTTTGAAAAAAGGAGCTGATAAAAAAGTTAAGAATGAAGCAGGAAAGACTGCTTTCGATTTGGCTAAATCGGAGCGTACGGCTACATTTGAACCCTATATAAAATATAAGGAAGAAGTAATGAAGCTCTTGAAGTAGTCAGACGGTCAGCCGCCCAAATCCTTTTCCAGAACTAAAATATCCCGATCTCCCGGAATATTCTTTGGGCGATATTCTTTATAGGATTGAATTGCTTCGAGAGTTTTGGAGCGGAACAGGCTTGCTTCCGGAGTCATATTGGACGTCTGGGCACCAGAAACCATGGATTGAAATTTTTTTCCGTACAAAAGAGCATTCAATTTATGGAATCTATAGTCCGTCAGGGAAAACCTGCTCGCTTCTTTTAGCAATTTTTCGGAAATCTCCCACGCTTTCTCTTGCCTGTTTCTCATGGAAGATGCGGCGTCCACATTCTCAGATGAAGTAGCGCCTGTTTTTTTAGGCGCATAACTTAAGTAAAGTTGCAAGTAGGATTCCGCACTTCGAATTAGTAATTCATAATCTTCTTTAGCTACCTGAAATCCGACCCGAGCCACTTCTTGTGCTCTTTCTAATTCTAGCGGAACTGGATTACCTTTTTTGAAACTAGGCGCTTGCTGTGATTTGCAGTTCAAGAAGGAAACGTATTCACGTGCAAATCGTATTATACTTTGCTCAGAATCGAATCTGGCTCTTTTTTCCCAGGCCGAAGCAAACTCCGCGCCTGCGCTCATCGGTAATATTCCGGAGCAGGTTCCGATCTCGGAGTCAGCTTCTTTTAGATACAATAAACCCAGTTGAAAATGTGCATCAGGAGAAGATGGATCGAGCCGAATCGCTTTTCGGTACGCTTGGATTGCTTCCGGTATTTCGTTTCGATTCCAATGATAATCGCCTTTTTTCCGTTCGACGAGAGCTGGTCCGGATTGTTCCGAGATCAGAGGAATGGCTACCGAGAGGATCTTTTCTTTTGCCATGCTAAGAAATCCGATTCCTCTTAATTGTTTTCCTATGAATGCTGTTTGAAATACGGACTTTACTTCTATCTGTCCTACAATGTTTCCGTCCTTGTAAGTATTGTGGTCGAAATCCTTTTCGATTAAATACAAGATTTGCCCGGGACGTATTCCAGGATCATAATTTACTTTTACGGTTACGATATCCGGACGAGTATCATAGCCTATATCCACATTCTTGTATTTTCCTTCGTATTCGACCGGTTTTACTTTGTCGAACATCATGGTTTCCCCGATGAGGATCATTTTCTCTTTGCGAGGATTATTATCTATCTTGGAATTTTTGGGCATTCCGATATCGCGGAATGCGTAGATGACTTCTTTGGAAAAAATAGGAGAACAGAAAAGCGCAATCGATATTGCGAAGAATATCTGACGCAGACAAGAGACCATAGTACGAGTTTCGACCTAAACTCGCAGGTTCTCCAGTTCTATTTTGCACGGATTTTAGGGGAAGTTCTCAGCGACCAGGTTATCGAAGGTTTTAAGAATTGGATATGTATGCTCCGGCTGCGGTTTATTTCCCGGCCGATCGAGTATATACGGCAAGATCCCGGCCTTTTGAGCTGCATCCGCTTCTTCTTTGATATCGGTAAAAAAGGCGATTTCACCGGGAGAGACCAGCATTTGTTCCGCGATTTTAAGATAGCTTTCCGACTCCCGTTTTCCGCCCACCGAGGTGTCAAAATATCGTTCGAAGTATTTGGTCAGATCTCCTGCTTCGCAATATTTGTAGATGAGCACTTGAGCTTCGGTGCTTCCAGAGGAATAGACAGCCAGTCGTTTTCCATTTTTCTTTAGCACTTCTAGAAAGTGAGGAACATCGGAAAAGATGGTACTTTTGAGTTCTCCGGATTCGTACCCGGATTTCCATATTCTACCTTGGACCTCCTTTAGAGCACCAAGCTTTCTGTCTTTGGTTACCAGGAATTCGCAAAAGTCTGCAAGTGAGTTCGGGTTGTTTTGAACCGGCTTCGCATAATCTGGTTCATTCTGCGAAGCGCGGATCAATTCCTCGGCGAGCTCCGGTTCTATTCCCGGAGATACAAAGTAAGAATGAAATCTCTTGGTCGAATAAGGAAACAAAACTTTGTGAACAAACTCGATCGGTGTAGTGGTACCTTCTATATCAAATAAAAATACTTTTGCGTCTATCTCGGGCACTTAAGCGCTCCTGCGAATCCTTGCTGCTTCTTCCGACAGGATTTTATGTACGCTCAACTCGTCCTGTCTAAAATTCTTCAGGATGATGAGCCAGAGCAATCCACAGGGAATCCAAAACAGAAGCGACCAAGTGAATGCCATAGTCCTATTGTCGATAAAGGTCAATAGCACCGCGGCCAATGCAGGACCTAAACCGCGACCCAAGTCGTCAGTTAAGTTATAAAGCGCGAACATCGTAGATCTATTTTTAGGAGGATTCACGTTTATAATCAAAGCGCGAACGTTCGGTCCGGTTACGGAGATAATCATTCCAGTAACGATATTGACTAAAACGAATAACGGCGATTTTGCGATCGAGTCCGCGTGTAAAAGGTAAATTGTCGGAAATACTCCCAGTAAGATCATCGATGCGCAAAAAATAGGAAGATAAGACTTGTTCTTATCGTATAATTTTTGCCCTAGAATCCCACCAAAGAAAGTTCCGATGAAGATTCCTACTGCTGCAAACGTGACCAGGGCAGCGGCGTTGTCTTTTGGCATATGATAATTGAATTCATAATAGTCATTCAAATAGACAAAGAATACTCCCCAAGGAACGCATCCCGGAATTCCCTGCAGAAAAATTCCAATATTCGTTTTGTTCGAGAAGAGTAGCTTTATATCTTTCCAACCTAACCGAACTTCTGACTCAGGGATTTCAGAAGCGATTCCGGCCCATTCTTTTTCACTTGCGCCTCTTACAGGTTCTTTGCAAAAGATCGCGTAGATCGCCATAAACGCAAAGGAAGGAGCGGCCATATAAATAAAACTCAATCTCCAGCCATTGATCGGATCTGCGGCGCCTAAGTTTCCTCCGACGAGTTGGCCGATTCCGATTCCTAAGCCCATCGCGAGAGATAGATAACCAGCGGCAGTAGATCTGGACTTATCGGAAAAATAGTCGCCTAACATGGAAAATAGAAGTGGGAAAGCACCTCCAAGTCCGAATCCGGTCAATGTTCTGAGTATTAGGAATTCATTGTAGTTCGTAGCAAGGCCCGAGAGCATACACGGAATCTCTCCGAGAAATACGGTGCCGACGATCAGAACTTTTCTGGAATACCTTTGCGTTAGATATCCCATGTTAACTGAAATGAAACCACCGAGGATGAAAAAGAAGATAGGAATCTCCCCTCCGAACTTCCAGTCGATCGTAGACTGCTCAATGATTCCGAAAGAATGAGCAATATTACGCAGATTCGGAGCGATTAGGTTTTGGTCCGCGAATAGAAAGAATGCCATTCCAAGAATCATCCAGAAAGCCAAGATGGCGTTTGCTCCCTGTGTCGATAGTTCGCCTAAGCCGAAATAGTACAGATAACCTTTTTTGGGTTCTACCTTGGACATCCGAAATCCTCTCAATTCTCTATGTATTGAAAGAGACAAGTTCGATGATTGGAACGAAACCGCAAGGAAAATGTTGAACGGCTCTAATTAATAATTACTTGACCCTTTGTTCTTGGATGAATAGGGTCAGTCGGAAATTGGGATGAAAGCCCATGCCATATTTCGGAGTCCTTATAGATGGCTTATCAACACAAAGAATTCTTTATTCGATCTTCTCGTGATAATACAAAGCTTTATTGCCAAGCATGGATAAAGCCCGGAGCCCATCGAGTCATCGTCGTCCAACACGGGTTCGGTGAACATAGCGGACGCTACTCTAACATTCTCGATTATTTCAAGGACAGTGACGTGAATTTCTATGCTATGGATCTGCGCGGACACGGCAAATCGGAAGGGAAAAGGGGCCATGCGGACTCTTTCGATCTATATGTAGACGATCTTGCTCATTTTATCCGAGAAGTAAGAAAACGAGAGCATAAGGAAAAGATATTTTTGGTCGGGCATTCTATGGGAGGAGTCGTATCAATTCGGTATGCTCTTGAAGGAATTAATCAAGATTACCTGTATGCGTTGGTTACAACTGCTGCTGCGTTGAAAATCCCGACCAATCCGTTTCAGAAATTTCAAATTTCGCTCGCCGGTTTTTTACGCAAGCTTTCTCCGGCGACCACTCTGGATGCAAATTTGAATCTAAGTTTGCTAAGTCGAGACCAAGAAGTAGTAAAAGCGTATGCTGAGGACCCACTTGTGCATGGTAAAATATCCCTTTCTATGGGGTACGAGTTGTTTCAGCAAGGAAAGATCGCAAACAAGAAAGCAGGGATATTGCGCACGCCGATATTGATTTTGCACGGGCAAAAGGATGGAATTTCAGATCCTTCGGGGAGTTTAGAGTTTTATAATCATCTAATATATAAAAACAAAAGAATGAAAACGTATCCGGGGTGCTTTCATGAACTAATGAATGAACTATCTCCGGATAAGGAACTCGTGCTGAAAGATATCAAGGACTTTATAGATTCTCTCGTTTCGGAAAAGTCCGGACCAAAGAAAGCGGCGAAGAAAAAGAAGCCCGCTCCTAAGAAAAAAGCACCTTCCAAAAAGAAATAAGACCCTGCGGGAAAGCTTGAAGTCGCTGTAGGAGTTCCTACGGGCAACCAAGAGAAAATACCGTTTGTAAAAATCGAATTTTTGTGAAAAAGCGGTTCGGTACTTCCGCCACACCGGCCCCCACCCTAAAGAGGGTGGGGCCCTCAAAAATCTGCAATCGAGCACGACTAACCAGCTCCCAGATTACCTTGGTACCAGAGCCAAAAGTAGATTTGACCTAACGCTTTTCCGTAGCGAACAAAGCTCACTTCTTTTAAAGTTGGATTCGCCTTCTCCCTGAATGATCATTCCTGGTGTATTGTAGCGGGTGATACAGTAAAATTTCCGTCGTTCCTTAATTCAGAGTAGGGAATGAAATTTGTTTATCTAGCAATTTCACTGTCTTTTAATGGAAAAAAATTTCTATTTATTAGAAAATACCGAAGGAGAGTAAATTTCCTTTTGTTATTTATTTAGAGGTTAGTGGAATGAACCGCCGTTTCGTTTGGATATTCGTAGTCCTTGCTATGATAAATTGCAATAAAGCCAAGGCGCTGGATATAGATGCCTCCAAAAGCCCGATCGGGTTACTTTTTGATTTTGCGCTAGCAAACTTTTCTGTCGGACCTCAGTTGATGGCGGTCGGCGACAATTGCTCTTATCTTTCTTCGGATGACGGAGTGAATTGGACTATTTTACAAGGTGCCCAAACCCCATTTCCAGGTTGCAGCGGTGGTTCTATTTATGATCTTGCTTTTGGAAATGGAGTGTATGTTGCTGTAGGAACTCTTACCGCAAGCTACAGTACGCGCTCTAATAACTGTGGGATTGGGTAAGAACAACCGATGACGGAGCAAGCTGGTCAACATCTGCAACAATGAATGGTTGCACAAGGACGGACTGGGCAGATGCAGCTTATAATGCCACCTTAGACTTGTTTGTCGCAGTTGGAAAGGATGTGTCAGGGATGATCGGGAGTGCGCACTCGCCTAGTACTGCAGCCGACTGGCAGCTAACTAACACCGGTCTAAGCGGCAGGATCCACGCGATTATTTCAAAATAGTTTTTTCTTCGAAGTTGGGACCCACTTAAATTTTACGGTAAACTAGCACAAAAGAAAGAGTGAACAAAAGGCCGAGGACTGCGACAACTCCGAGCAAGGTTTCCTCGGATGATGTGAAAATTTTTCCGTTTACAACGCTCCTTTCTTGACCACCGCTCATCATCGGAATTGGCTCCCCTCCTTTGACAGAGATCGCGACTTCGTACTGAGGTGCTGGATAAGAAACGGAGTATGCCTTTACATCTTCCGGAATATCCTGTTCTAATTGCTGTACATTTTTGGCACCTCCGACAGACACTTGCATGTCCTTTGGTTTTGCAAAAATGATTCTATCTCCCTCGTTTTTTTCAAAGATTAGTTTGTCTTTAAATGAAATTGGAGCTAGATCGAAAGCAGGAATGGTATACGAAATGTACAGCTGAGACGATCCCGGAAGAATCGGACGATCCATGATCCATCCGCTTTTGCCTTGTCGTAACTGCAGTGGAATTCCCATCCCCGCTCCCTGGGTTAACTGAGCGCTGATATCTTTTGCTTCAGAAGGAACATAAATTTCTATCGGTTCAGATTCGCTCTGAAAACTTCTAGGTGGGATGGCATTATTAGATAAAATGAATACTTTAAAAACGATCAAAGTGTCCTGGGATCTCGTGATTTGGAGCAATGATTTGGACTTCACAACCGACCTGTCTTTTGTCTTTTCGTAGACAATTACCTCTTGCGGCTGGGTTCTCATTGTCGGCACAGGAGGAATAATCTTATTATAATTTACGCCTTGGTATGTGATCTGTAATAAAAGTGGCAGCCCGTCTGGGGCATCCACCTTCGGTAGCCTAAAACTTCCTTGCACGGACTTTAAGTCCCCGATCGGCAAAGGCATCATAGCTCTTTCTAAAGCAAAAAGCTTGATCTGTTCTGCAGAGCCTTCCTTACCAGTCGTTCCGTTCTTGAGGATAACCCTTAGCTCTACTTCTTCCGAAAAGATTTGAGAGGTAAAAAGCAAGATCGAAAGGGCAAAGGCAAGTTTGATACTTTTAGAGAACATGAGTCAGCTTCCATGTTGTTGAAGCCTGCTGAAAATGGAAACCATTTAGCAAAGAATCTAATTCATTCTTATATGCGAAAATTGTGGACGGATGCATAGAAAGTTGTACTAAGGTTGCTTCGCAAGTGATCGGTTGCCCAAAACCAGGTCAACTCCGAGGAGAAATTCTTTGAAAATTCTGAAAGCTATCCTTGTTTCCCTACTTGTATTTTTCGCAGTTCTGTTCGTTACGATATACCTGATCACATTTCATCCCTCCGAAAGAGAGGAAATGAAGATCGTTTGTACCCAGGGTGCCCCGAGTTTAGATAAAGCAAAAGAGCTGAAGGTACTATCCTGGAACGTGCAGTACTTTGCGGGAAAAAATCGGGTATTTTGGTATGATGTACCGGATGAGTCCGGACCGGACACCGCTCCTTCTAAAGAGGACGTCCAGGATACTCTAAGAAAAGTTGCTTTGGTTCTTACCAAAGAAAATCCGGATATCATACTTTTGCAAGAAGTGGACGACGGTTCCAAAAGAACGTTCGGAGAAGACCAGACAGAGAGATTGCTTCCCTTGTTACATGACGCCTATCCTTGTAGGACGGAAGCTTTTTATTGGAAGGCAGGATTTGTACCGCATCCTAAGGTGATGGGTTCTGCTGGCATGAAACTAGTTACATTAAGTAAATATAAAATAACCACCGCGGTCAGAACACAGCTTCCGATTCCTCCCGCAGACATGTTGAGCAGGCAATTCCAACTAAAGAGAGCCATTTTAGAAGCGGAGATTTCTACTGCAAATGGAACCAAGTTTACTATTTTGAATACGCATTTGGATGCGTTTTCTATGGGAACGGACACTATGCAAAAGCAGGTGGACACGATTTCAAAAATTCTAACGACCTTGGATGAAAGAAAAGAGGAGTGGATTTTGGCCGGAGACTTCAATCTGCTCCCTCCAAAATTTCCGAGGAATTCGATGCATCCTCATGGCGCTTTTTTCTATAGCGATCAGGAAGAAATGAAGCCTCTCTTTAATAAATGGAAACCTGGGGCGAGCGTCGAAGAGTTAAATGGAAAAGAGCAGAGCAAATATTATACGTACTTCGCGAATGATCCTGCGATCGGAAAAGCGGATCGTACGATCGACTACCTTTTCTATTCCAATCAAATCTCTAAATCTTCCTACAAGGTGCTTCAAGACGGAGTTGCTGGTCACACATCGGACCATTTTCCGATTGTAGGAACTTTCAAGCTTTCGGATTGATCGATTTGATCCTTCCTTCGTTTGGTTTTGATCGCGCCAATAACTTGAAAGCGAAAGCTTGCCAAGGCGGATCAATATCCGAAATTGGTGGAAAATATTAGGAATAAATATTGAAATGAGACCTTTTAAGATCCTTGGAATCCAGCAAGTTGCGGTAGGCGGCGATAGCAAAGACAAGCTCAGGAATTTCTGGGTAGACATACTCGGATTGGAAAAGACCGGAACGTTTCGCAGCGAAAAAGAAAACGTGGACGAAGATATTCTGAGGATGGGCAAGGGACCTTTTGCCGTAGAAGTGGATATCATGGAGCCTGTCGATCCGAGCAAGAGCCCTAAGGTAAACGATCCAAAGTTGAATCATATCGGGCTTTGGGTGGATGATATTCACAAAGCAGTCCAATGGCTCGGCGAAAAGGGAGTTCGTTTTACACCTGGTGGAATACGAAAAGGAGCTGCCGGATACGAAGTATGCTTTATTCACCCAAAAGGAAATGAGGAGTTTCCACTTTGCGGAGAAGGAGTATTAATCGAGTTGGTGCAAGCCCCAGAGGACGTAATTAAGGCTCTATCTTAACTTCATCTGTAAATCACTTTTGCGATTGGGCTATTTTTACTTGTAGGATTTCATCCGGAAAGGAAGGCTCAGGTCTGAGGAAAATTCTTCTCCGGTTTCCTGCATGTCTTCGTCGTCTTCCTTGAACAGCCATTCTACCTCTACTTTTCCACCCTTATCGTGGTACTTTTGAAGTCGATCGAGAATATCCATAATTACTTTAGAAGAACTTGTATTAAAGTAGTCCATTTGAAATTTAAACTGAATTTGATGGCTCGATGATTCCATAGAAGTCAGCCATTCGAATACCGGTTTGTAAAAAGCCATAGCATTTTCGGGATAGGATTCTCCGATCACTTCCGCGAGTCCTCTCTTGGAATCTAAAATTATTTCAGGGGATGTTTTCGTTTGCTGGATATGTAAGGATTCCATTCTCAGTTTTCCTTCGTAAAGTATGCGGAGACTGTAAAGAAAGATTGAGTGCTATCCACTTTATCAAAGTGAAATTTTAAAGGTCCGTCAGATTTGCGTCCGATGTCGATCAAACCTACGCCAGCCCCTTTGCTATCATCAGGTCTTTCCGCTCTGAGTTGCTGTTGGTAGAAGGCCTTTAGCTCGTCCTTATTCATAGAATTAATCTTTTGGATTCTTTCCGTAAGAAATTCTACTTTTTCGTCTTGGACAAGGTTTCCGGAGGATACATGATAGCCAACTGAATTTTCCAGAACGACTAATATACCAACTCCTGCATCTTTCATTTCTTCATTTACTTTTCTTTCTGCAGAATAATGAAGCATGTTTTGTGCGAGTTCTATAAAGACAGCAAATATCTTCTTAATTTTTAATTCGGAACTCAAAGAAGTACGAATCATAGATCCCAACTCCGTGAGAACTTCCTGAGATAGTCTGCCTTTGAACGATACAAGAAGAGTGTAGTCGTTCGCTTGCTGGTAACTTTTATAAAGGTTAACGATTTCGTTGTCCATCATCAGCATTTTCCTTTTTCAGAAACTTCTCCCTCATCGTCCCTCCAAGACTACGCCGACTAAGGTTATGTCGTCCCGTTGGGATTCTCCGTCTTGGTGGGCCAGCAGGTAGGATTCCAATCTTTCTTTTTGCTCATTGCAAGGGAGGTGTTCAATTCCTCCTAAGAAGTTCAAAAATCCTTTCGTTCCAATTTTTTGACGATCAGGATCCGGTTGATCCATAAATCCATCTGTGGTTAGATATACGCTTGTTCGCACTCCAGCGACAAGTGGCACTGTATGAGTGGTGAATTTTCTAGTCTCTTCTTTTTGCCTTCCGCCGATAGAGTGCTTATCGCCCTTGATTTCAGACAATTCGCCTCCTCTCCCAATAAATATCGGGCGCTTGGCTCCCGCAAAGAATAAATTATTGTTCTGTATTTTGATAAAGCAAACATCCATTCCGTCTGAGGAATTCGCTTGTTCCATATCCTGTTTCAAAGCTTGCCTGACGCTACGATTCAGATGCTCCAGTATTGTACCTGGGTCGGAAATTCCTGCTTCGTTTACGATCTGATTCAAAAGTGTGTTACCGATCATCGACATTAATGCTCCCGGGACTCCATGCCCGGTACAATCGACAGCGGCAAGATATGTCGCGTCTTCCTGTCTCGAGAACCAATAAAAATCTCCCGATACAATATCTTTTGGTCTGAATAAAACGAAATATTCTTTCAGTCCCCTTCCCAAAATTTCAGGTCCGGGCAGTATCGCTTGTTGAATATTTAATGAATACGTAATGCTATCCGTTATATGTCTGTTCTTCAGTGCCAAGTCGTCATTAGCCGCTGCCAGTTCTTTGGTCCGTTCTGCCACCTTGTCTTCCAAGTTGGCGTATAGTAATGCGTTATCGATGGATATGGCGGCTTGAGAGGATAAGATAGAAATAATCTGAAGCCGATCGGAAGTAAAAGCAGATTCAGAAAGATTATTTTCTAAATAAAGAATTCCTAATAATTCACCTTGTTTTAATATCGGCGCGCAAAGGACCGATTTGGTTTTTTGCTCCCGAATATAAGGATCCTTATTGAATTTCTCGTCTAAATAAGCATTTTTTAATACTAGTTCTTCCTTTGTTCTTTCTGCGTAATAAATTACGCTGATCGGAATATTTCGACTTTCCTGTAACGGAATGTCTTGCATTACTTTTACCTCATCTTCCCAGATGCTGCCTTCAGCTTCGACAAACAATTTTCCATCTCTTTTTAGGATCAAGATCCCTTTTTGAGCTCCTACGTTTTCGATGGAAATCTTCATGAGTTTATCCAACAAATTCTCCAGTTTGATTTCTCCGGAAATAGCTGTAGAACTTTTGAGAATCGATTGAAAGTCGAGTGTTTGCCCGGTAAAGACTTCGGTCGCAGACATGGTTCGAGTAGTCAAACTTCCGAAGGTCCTTGTAGTCCGATACGTTCCGGCTCTTTCTCTAATAAATTCTGGATGCTTGGCCTTTAGTAAATTTTGTTTTTGAACCGCCCCCCAACGACCATACCTTTGGTACGCATCGTTTAAATACAGTGAGGCGACTTTTATGCTGCTTTTTGACAGCCAGAACCTCGCCGCTAATTCGCAGGCTAAAGCCTCGTCATTCCAAAATTCGTTTCTGCCTGCGAGATGAATCGCCTGCTCGTACGTTTTGCCCGCCTTCCAATTCTTATATTCCAATCTGGCCAATTCGGCTTCGACTAACAGATATTTGTGTTCGAAATTCTCGGGCGCCGTGACCGCAAGTAGTTTCAGTTTTTGTTGGTTCTTTTTGATTCTCTCTATGAACTTTGCCTTTTGCTCTTGGGAAGAAACTTTATAGTTGGCCGCCATCGCGAGAGAGTGTAAAAAGGAATGTTCTTCCACCGAGACTTGCCCGGAAATATATGCAAGCATACCTTCGGATTCATCCAATTCTCGTAGAGCTAGTAGGCTTTCTCCATAGATCAGTAGAAGTTTCGATTTTAGAATCTTGAATAAGCATACGGGAAAAAGACTTTGATGGTCGTTGCATAATTCTAAAAATTTTGCTTCGGTCATTTCTTCCGTTGCAAATTCCAAGTGAGAGGTAGTCTTTCCTCTTAAATTCGCGATGATCAACTCCGAGCCCAAAACCGTATCGATCGCGAGATTGTTTTTCAGTTTTCGTGTAAAGCTCAGCAGGTTATCTGCTTTAGGTTTTACGAGCTCTAAACTTTTGGATTGAATCATTACATTGATCGAATCGTTCATAGCTCCGTACCCACCGTGCAGGAACTCCCCGGATTCCAAGCTCGTTTGGATACATTTCTGATTGATTTCTTCAGAGAATTTTAAGTGTTTTACGAAGGGTGTCGCATAGTTCGCTAATATATTTGCTGCTTTGGCCGTTCCGCTCGGATTCTTATATTTCTCGCTGATCTTTACTGCGAGCTCACACAAATCATAAGCCTTTTTATACTCCTGAAATCCGCTCGCTAGTACTACCCCGTACATGGAGTAGCCGTAGCTATCGGACATGTTTCCGTATTTCAAGAATAGATTCACCATTTTCAAGCTGATCAAAGGAAACAAGGCAGGAGCTAAATTGTAAGCGGTGGGGACAGCACTGATTAAGAGACTAACAGCCATTATGTGTTCAGGTTCTTTCATTAACGGTAGGTCGATGAGAGATTCTATGCTTTTACCTTCCAAAGCTTTGTTTACCAGCTGCATCTCTTCCCCGATTGCTTTCTCGAAATCCTTCTCAGGTATGTCGACTCCGAGCGGTTTTAATGCTTTGATTACGGTAGGCAGGGCCAGGTCGAATTTGCCTTGAGCAGAATACTGTACCATAAGCAAGTTGTAGGCTTCCGCTTTCTCCACTCCGGTTCTAGCATGCTTAAGCAAAAGATCTATGGTCTTTTGGGAATCCTCAAAATTCCCAGTCAGGTATTGGGTTTCTGCCAATTCCTTGTGAACATTGTAACATTGTTCGTAGTTCGATTGCCAAAGGGCATCGTCTCCCTTATTTGCTTCGGGCAGAGAAAAAAGAAGATTTCTTGATTTTGAGATGTAAGCAAGAGCTGGATTGTAAGCCGTCGAATTTTTTGCTTTTCTACCTGCAATTAGATTTAGCTCAGCAAGTTTTCTTCTCTCCCTTACATCTTCGATCAATTCGGATCCGATATTTAAGTGATTCGTAATATCGAAAATATTATCCTCTAATTCTTTTCCTTCCGTTCCGGAAAGTAGGATTCTTCCGATCTTCAGGCGGATCTCTTTCTTTTTTGCATCAGGGATCATCTCGTACGATGCTTGTTGCACTCTGTCGTGCTGAAAGCGAAAGAAGATGGTCTTTGCAATTAGGAGATTTTTCTCCTTATTCTCCTCTGATTCTTGGAAAGATTCCGCAAATCTGTAGCTTTCTCCAATTGGAACGATCAATTCTTCATGGATAGTTTCCTGTATTGAGTTCAGTGCATCTTTATAAGAGGATCCTAATATGTTGCGAAGCAGGGCTAGGTCGAAATTGCTTCCGATACATGCCGCGAGTCTAAGTGTTTCCTGGACTTGAGGCGAAAGCTTTTTGATTCTATTGATCAAAAGCTCTACTACATTGTCCGAAATTTCGGTGTCCTTGATTTTTGCAAGTTCCCATTTCCATTTGCCTTCACCCGGTTTACCGGATCCAAGGTCGAAATAAACCAAATCCTCCCTGGACAATTGCTTCAGCAATTCTCCGATGAAGAAAGGATTCCCTCCCGTTTTTGCAAAAATGACTTCGGCCAATTCTACCGTTTCTTGAGGAGTGCGATACAAACTGTCCGACAATAGTTCGTTTACATTTTCGAGAGTTAATGGTTGGAGCACAACATGATGAGGGTCTTGTCCGTCCTTGCGCAGAGTATCTATCATCATTTGGAACGGATGAGCTCCGTCGACTTCGTTGTCTCTATATGCAAGTATTAGAAAAAGATGATTTACTGCTACGTCTTCCATTAGGTTCTTGAGAAGTTCCAAAGAAGCTGTATCGGCCCATTGCATATCGTCCAAAAATACTGCGAGAGGGTGCTCTTGACCTGCGAATACCTTGATAAAATTCTGAAATACTACGTAAAAACGGTTTGCGTTTTCTTGTGCGCCCAATTCCGGAACAGGGTCCTGTTTTCCGATGATGATTTCCAGTTCGGGAATTACTTCGGTGATGATTTTTCCATTTCCACCTAATGATTGCTTAATTTTAGATTTCCATGCCTCGATTTTTTCCGGAGATTCGGTTAGTATCAGTTCTACCAGGCTGGAGAAAACTTGTATTACCGCGGAAAATGGTAAATTTCGATTGTACTGATCAAACTTTCCGGAAATAAAGTATCCTTTTGACTCTGTCAAAGGTCTGTTTATTTCCCTGACAAGTGAAGATTTGCCTACTCCGGAATATCCGCCGATCAGAATCATTCTTGATCGGCCTTTTTGAGCTACATCTCTGAATTCACTTAATAAAATTCTAATGTATTGTTCTCGTCCATAAAGCTTTTGATGGATCTTGAATTGATGAGAATGATCGTTCTGAGCTAAATCAAATTCCGGAAAATCGACATTTTCTTTCCAGGAATGAAAGCACTTTTCTAAATCGGCTTGCAGGCCTTTTGCGGTTTGGTATCTGTCCTCGGCGGTTTTGGCTAGCAACTTCATTATGATATTTGAGAGTGATGTGGGGACTTCAGGTCTCAATTGCTTTGGTGAAGCGGGTGTCTTTGCCAAATGTGAGTGTACGAGCTGGAGTAAATCGTCGCCTTCAAACGGGAGTTTGCCCGTCAACATTTCGTAATAAGTAACTCCGAGAGAATAAAAATCACTTCTATAGTCGACCGTTCGATTCATCCGACCCGTTTGTTCCGGCGAAACGTAATGAATGGATCCTTCTAATATATTCGGCGCTGACCAGGAAGTTTCTTCTTTGTTTAACCGGGTGGAAATTCCGAAGTCTATGATCCGAATGTCCTTATTGTTTTCGTTTACTAAGATATTTTCCGGTTTGATATCTTTGTGTATAATCTTTTTCTGATGTATGTCTGCGGTCCTTTCGGCCAACTGAATGGCCAAGTGAAAGAAATCGAATAAGGGTATAGGTTTTTTCCCGATAAACTGTTTTAGGGATCCGCCTGGAATGTACTCCATGAAAAGTGCATAACCGTCTTGGAGTTTCTCGAAGTGAAAAGGGTGCACGAAATGGTCTGAGAGAAGAATATTCAATATTTCATATTCATTTCGAAGGTTTACGACTGAGGGGTGTAATTCGTCCAATACTGGGATGAATTTGATAATAATGGTCTTGCCGTCAGACTGTCTGATTGCCTTATATACTTCGGACGCAGATTCTGAGTTCAATCTTTCCTTAAGTTCGAAGCCTTTTGCGATCATCCTTCAGTCTTCACCTTTTAGTTTATATTTTCTGATTTAACGATAATCATCTTTGCAGGATTGTTCTATTGCGCTATTTATAAACGAAATAGAAGTCCTCCCCAATAGAAACCACCCCCGACAGCGGCAGTCAAAAACAAATCCCCTGATTTAAATTTTCCTTTATAATAATATTCGGAAAGAACGATCGGGATAGACGCCGCTGAAGTATTCCCCACCTGATCGAAATTCATCAGAATCTTTTCCCTAGGAAACTTGGTCCGTTTTAATATTTCTTGAACTACCATATCGGTTCCCGGATGAGGAATCACCCAATCGATGTCGTCAACTGTGAGATTGTTTCTCGCTAAAATATCGTCCATGGCTGAAAGAGTCAAATCAGATGCATGAGGAACCAGTTCCGGAAAGCTTTTAATGTAACTTTGTGGGGGAGGTCCTACAATGATGATTCCAGCCAAATCACCGTTATCCTTTAGGAAAGAATCGATAACTCCATGTTCCTTGTCTTCAGTATACTCCAAGACAACTCCCGCGGCTGCGTCTCCGGCCGTAAATTCACCATATCCACCAATTTTTGTTCGGACCGAAAATCTCTCACTGCCGATTACCAGAGCAGTTTTTATATTAGTACTTCTTAAATAAGCCGAAGCTGTCTGAACCCCGTGAATAAAGCCTGTGCAAGCGGTGCTGACATCGAACGCTAGTGCGTTTTTTGTCCCGGCGAGCTTCGATGCCTGAGGTGCGAGATCCGGTTCAAAATATCGATCCGTCCAGTTTGCCAAAATAAAAAGATCCACTTCCTCGGGTTTTTTGCCTGCATCTTGTAGGGCCATCTCTGCGACTTTCGCAGCCATGAACATCGCAGTCTCTTTTTCATTTGCTCTATGTCTCTTTTCTACTCCGATATTTCCAATGACCGCTTTTTCTGCTGGATGCATTTCAGGATATTTTAATCTAGATCGGATTTCCTCATTGGTCACGATTCTTTCCGGGAGATAGTGACCGAAGCCTGTTAGGCGAACTCCGTTAGATTTTAATGATACATTCGATGCCATTCCTTCTAAATTCTCCCAAGGCTTTTGAAATTTCCAGTAATAATCATTTGCATCACCGCAGACCGAATGTCTCAGCGATTAAGGCAAGTGAGTGTAAACCATAAACTGTTCTGTGTAAATACGTTCAGGATCAAGTTCTCTTAAAATTGTAAGTTCACTCACCGTAATCGGCGGCTCAGCAGGTGTAGGAATATCTTCATCAGGAGGTAGCCATTGCGTATAACGTCTAACCGCTTCCCAAGTTTCCATCTCTTCATCCGAAGATGGTGGAATCCAGGACGCTAATTCAAAAGGGTGGTTTGAAAATTCCTGGCGCTTGAATCTTCCGAACTGACAGACTGCCTCTACAACTCTTTCACCAGGAGAAGTGACATGTTTTACGTTTCTTACAAATCTATGTCGATTCGCTTTTGCAACGACTATAGTATTCGAAGTTGATACAATGTCGTTTGCTCCTCCCGAGCCCACTAAGAATTTACCATTGGAGTCTATTACTGAGTTGATATTTCCGAACCAATCTACTTCCGCAGCTCCGATTACTCCAAGGCATTCGTCAGGTACGATCGTACCTAGAATACTCGGAACATCGGATAACATGGAGCATTCCTTCGTATGAAGTTGACTAAATAGAAACACATCGCCTCGGAACGGTTTCATCCCGTAGAAGCCGAGTTCAGAGACTACACTGATTTTAATTCCGTCTTTTTCTAAAAGTTTTGAGGCAGTCCAAGCAGCCATATGCGCGGCGCCGATTCCCGCCAGAATAGTTTTGTAACTATGAGTCTTTATTTTTTCCATGATGGCTCTAGCGGCCAAAATAATCATCTGCTCGGAATCGTTCACTGTTTTTGGATCTTCCGGAACTCGTAGGTTGTGCTCCGGTGGAGTCATTGTTAGGCGCCTTAGCCTAACAGAACCAAGCTGCTCCAAATATTCCGAATGTCCTCCTGCAAGAGAAACGAACTCTTTGTACCATCTATCCGCTTTAGCAGGAATTCCTGCGGACTGATTCGCTTCCTTTTGGAATTCGTAATCGTCCATATAGGTCTCCACTCCCTCAAAGGCAGGCAAATCCTGAAGACCGTGAACTCTAAGTGATTGCGGATGTGCTCCGAATTTTGCGACTGTGATTCCTAAAACCTTTCCACCTGGAATTACAACTAGCTCAGGAGGAAGGGCTCCGCGTGGTACGATTTTTTCTACCGTTGCGATCACTCCTTTTTGAGCCGCGAGTGCACCCCAAGGTCCTTCTCCGGAAGGCGGGCACAAAACAATATTTCCGTCTTCGTCTGCGACGACTCCGTGTACCAAGGTGATTTCTGGATTCAAAGGAAGTAAGAAGACGATGTCTTTATTTCTTGAACCTTTGTTTTCTGTAGATAGGTGAGGTTCAGGAGCCGGTCCAAAAGGATTTCCTGATAGAGGTTTATTGTACAAAAAGGCGGATTTGCCGAGTTTGTCTGCAATCAGATCCGAACCGATTAAGGAATTCGTAATGATTCCAGGAAGTCTCATCGCTCCAGCCATCAATCTCTGGATCAATGTGAGTAGAGACCAAAGTTCCAACTCGAAAGGTTTGCCCATTAGCAAATCTTGATATAGAGAGTTGGGTCCCGGCTTAGGATAATTGTCTCCCGCAAAACCAGTGATTACCTTTTTTACGATTTGAGAGAGAGCGAGAGCATGTGCGCTCGAATGCAAACCGGCTACGCTGATTGTAAAATCCGGTTTGGTTCCTCCAAAGACTCTAGCAAGCGCGTATATTAGAGCGTTTGGTCGAGACATGGTATTTGCCAGATGCAGATACATGCCAGGTCTCACGAACTTGCGAACAAGCGAATCCGGGTCGGGCAATATCTTAGTAGGCTCTGGGTGGAAAGACTCTCTGAGCATGCTCTCTCACAAGGAAAGTTTCATTCCGCTACTTGAGCGACAAACTCTCGAAAGATGATACTTCCGACGGAAAAAAGAAAGAATTCATACGTAAATTGAGTTTAATTATGGATGAAAATGGCGGATCTATGATGGATTCCAGATTCTTATCCCAATTCGTCTGCAAAGACATTTCAGGTTATCGAACAAAAGCAAGAAAAAAAGTTTTCCAGATTTAGAAGCATTAAATGTGCGATGCAAAACTGTCATTTAAGAGATAGCTTTCAAGAACTAAGTCTCTCTTGTCGAAAATAATAAAGAAGCATTCAACAAGAAAGAGGATCCAATGTCCGGAGATCAGATTCCTGTCCCTACGAAATTTGATTTTCGAGTCCAAATCCCGGTGCGCAGATCTGATACTAGGAGCGCAACCGTAGTCGGTGGCTTGTTCGTTTCCCATCTTACCTACGAAACTTTAATCCCTTTGATCAACGAGGCTTTCGACGCATTCTTAGAGAACTATGGATGGTCTAAAGCTGATCTTGCAGGCGCAAATATAATTATACCTAGAATGGAAGTTGATTATAAGTCCGAAGCAAAGGCGGGAGATATTTTGGAATTTGCTGTTTCTGTCCAGAATTTGGGCCGGAAATCTTTCGACTTATTTTTTCATGTCTCGCAATCCAGCGGAGGACAAGCAGTTGCACTCGTTAAGATTTCGTTAGTCTTTTATGATTACAAAGCAAAAAGCACTTTGGAGATCCCGCAGATTTTCCGGAGCAAATTTAGTAAATGAAAATCAAATCTAAGTCGGGGAATCCGGAAATTGATTTTCCGGCTCTCACTTATTTTTCCACAGAAATTCCGATTCGAAGAATCGATCTAAGCATGGATCTTCACGTATCCTTTGCGAGTGTTTTAGATTTGGTTATGGAAGCCCATCTTCAATTCTTTCAGTATCTCGGATACTCTGTGTTAGATATACACGGGATGAGTATTATTTTTGCAAACGCTTCGATCCTTTATCAAGGAGAGTTAGTATATAAGGATAAAGTAATTATCGATGTCTCCTTGAATAAACTAGGACAAAAATCATTCGATCTATATTTCAGATTGTCCAAGAACAAAAGATCCATCAAGGTAGCATTAGTAAAAATTCGTGTATTATTTTTTGATTATAAAACTAGAGCAGTGGTTCCTATCCCGAAAGAATTTAAGGAAAAGTTTATTTATAAAAAAATAAAGCCCCAGAGAACGATCCCGATTGGAAACGCCGAATCGCGCAAAACCGATTTTGTACAAAAAAGCTGGGGCCCAGAAATTGGATTTCAAAAGCTCGAGGTCTGGAGGCTTTCGCATAGTTTCGTATTGGACTTACATCGAACTTCCGAACTTTGGAAGCAAAGAGTGGATCATTCCATCCTAACGCACTTGCACAAAGTAGGATCTTTGCTACCGATTCGAATCGCAGGAGCCTGGGCGAGCAGGGCGCGTTCCGAAAGGATCAGAAATATTCTCAAAGCAAAAGTGCATCTGGAAGAGATTCGCTATATCTTAGTTTTGATTTCTGATTTAGGCGCAAGCGATCCGAGTGTTCTGTTGGAAGATCTCACAAAAATCAATGCGCATCTCAAAGAATATTTGGGCAGAATAAGAAGCGGTAAGGTGCGAAGCATATGAGTTCTAACGTAAATTCCTCCGAGATGAAAGATAAAATAGCAATCGTAACTGGTGGAAACGCAGGCATCGGAAAATCCATCGTTCTCGAACTGGCTCTTAAGGGTGTAAAAGTCATTTTTTGCGGACGTAGAGAAGAAGAGGGAAGAGCCGTAGAGAAGGAAGCTCATTCTCTAGGAGGAGAGGCCAAGTTCTATACTTGCGATATTTCGGAAGATGCGAACGTAAAACAATTCACGCAAAAAGCGGTGGAACTGTACGGCGGTCTTGATATCGCGATTAATAATGCCGGAATCGGAGGGCTATCTGCTCATTTGCACGAATACCCGGAAAAAGTATGGGACCGGGTCATCTCGGTAAATTTGAAGGGAACTTGGCTTTGCATGAAATATCAGATTCCACTTTTGCTCCAAAGAGGAAAAGGCGCCATCGTGAATATTTCATCGGTTGCAGGAATCGTAGGTGCTGATTGGAAAGTGGCTCCTTATTCTGCAGCGAAGCATGGGATTATTGGCTTAACAAAATCTGCGGCTCTGGAATACGCAGAAACTGGAATTCGAGTGAATGCGATATGTCCCGGTTTTATCCGAACCGATATGCTTGAGGGATTGTTCAAATCCTCTTCTGATGCAACAAAGATGGAAAAAGCTATCACTAGGTTACATCCGATCAATAGATTGTCAGAACCCGGAGAAGTTGCCAAAGCAGCAATTTGGTTGGCTTCGGATGAGGCATCATTTATTACTGGGGTAGCGCTTCCAGTAGACGGCGGATACACCGCGAAATAGTTGACTGCGCTTTCCGGTTTTGATTCCCAGATCAAATTGAGTGTATTATAATTTCTTTTTCTTGTAGAAAGAAAAATCTGCGTCGATCTTTCTCAAAGATTCCGATACCGTTCTTTCTGGAGTCTCAGGTCAAGTCATGAAAATCCGTTATTATGGGATCACCGATAAAGGAAATTTCCGTTCTCATAATGAAGATTCGTTTTACGCAAATGGAGATTTGATCTGCGGATTGGTCCATGGAGAACTAGATGGGATTCGAAGCATTGATACCGAAGTCAGTCCCGCATTGTTTGCACTCGCAGATGGACTAGGTGGACACGAAGCAGGCGAAATCGCCAGCCGAGTTGCCTTGGAAAAGTTGGCCTGGATGGAGAGAGCTATCCAGCCTATTGAAGAGTTGCCTGCCTCGGGTTGGAAAAACCTATTTCGAAAAATCAATCAAGAAGTAATTTCTTACAGCCAAACCATCGGAAAGCCAAGAATGGGAACCACTTTGGTCGGCTGTTTGCTCGGAAGAAAAAAATCATGGGTTTTTAATATAGGAGATAGCAGGCTTTATCATTTAAACAAACAGGGATTACATAAGATAACGGTGGATCATTCGATCAGCGAGGAGCTTGGAACTAGTTACGGCAGAAATTTATTAACTAGTTGTATCGGCGGTGGCACAAAGGATATGGAAGCCGACTTGTTCGATTTGACCGGCAAACTGCACGAAGGTGATAGAATTCTTCTTTGTTCGGATGGCCTTAGCGAAGTCTTGACGATCGATCATATGGAGCAAATTCTAAAAGGTCACGGAAGTTTGAAGGAACAATGCTTGATTCTTTCCGAAGAAGCGAATCTAAAATTGACTAGAGATAACCACACAGTGGTTCTTATTCACATTTACGGGTAATCGGATTCTAAATATCAGGTCCTGCTAAACTTACGAAGGAAGATTGGCTTCCGATCGCGAATGCCATAGATATCGCGTATCTCAACTTTGCCTTGCGGGCACCTTCTGCTACATGATCATGATCGCACTCAACATCAGGTTCGTCCAAATTAATTGTCGGGCAAATCATCTGGTTTCTGAGCATGAGTGCAGTGGCTGCTACATTCACAATTCCGGCGGCGCCGAATGTATGACCGTAAATCGGCTTAATGGACCCAACGGGCGCCCAGTGAAATCTTGGTTTGCCCTCGTATAACAGAGTGATGGCGCGACTTTCCGCGAGATCGTTATTATGAGTTCCAGTTCCATGGCCGCAGAAATAATCTACTTCTCCTAAGTGCAGTCCACTAATCTTCAGCAAATGCCTTAGCCCGGCGGCTGCCTTCTTGCCTGTAAGATCCATTCTCATAGCGTGATCCGCTTCGTTGTAACTATAGGTACCGAGAACCTCCGCATAAATTCTAGCTCCTCTTTGCAAGGCCCGATCCAGTCTTTCTAAAACTAGCACGATCGCGCCTTCCCCGAGTAAAAAGCCGTCTCTCTTCTTGTCATATGGCTTGATTCCTTTTTTAGGATGAACATGTTCCGTAGACATGACCCGACTCAAAGGATCCGAGTACATTAGCATCAGTGGTTGAATTAAGGGGAACTCGTGGCCGCCTGCGTACATTACTTCTGCTCTTCCTTTGCGAATCGCTTGGTAACAAAGACTGATTGCATGATGTCCACCGACGCACGCCGCGGAGATCGTAGTTACGAATCCCTGAATATTCGCGTTGATTGCGGTTAAGTTGGTCGGATTCGAAGCCATCGAGGTCAACACAGCATATCTATCAAATATATTGTGATCTTTCTCCTCGATATATCTCCTCCATGCAAATTCCCACCAAGCGAGCGAAGCACGGGAGGAAGAATCTATGAAGCCTACTTTAGAAGGATTTAAAGAATCTTTTTCGATTCCTGCATCCTTACTCGCCTCTTCGAGAGCCGCCATAAGAGCGAAAGTTTCCGTATTATAGTTTTTGGCGTATTTTTCACTGAGATTAGGAAGATGTTTTTTCCAGTCGAAAGTATTCATTTCGGCTGCGACCTTTACGGGGAAATTCTCCGTAGGAAATCTAGTGATAAATTCCATCTGGGACCGGCCCTGGACTAGGTTGGTCCAAAAATCAGGTACATTAAAAGTATTTGGAAGAATGACTCCGATGCCGGTAATTACGACTCGGGAATTTTTTCCGTTTTTAGATTTTTCCATGCCCAAAAACTGAGGATAGACAGTATTACAAGTTTAGTAAAATGGAATTAAAAAAAACTCCTAAATCGTGTTTCTCGAAAAAAACTTAGGGCACTTTGGAACATTTTTCGCTTATCGGAATTGAAATTCCGGCAGAAAAGAATTCAGACTTCGTCTCCAAATTCGTTTAGGAAAAGGCTTGTGTCATTTGTAATATGGGCCGTGCACTGATCGCAAATTCTCTTTCCGTAATATCCTGTCGCTCTGGCTGCTCCTTCTTCATCCAAAACTCCTCCTTCTACGGTAGTCGTGGAAAAAATATCTTCTCCCTTACATAAAGAAAACATGAACCTTGGAGTCTGGTCTCCATAGAAAACAACAGTGTGAAACAGATGAAATTTTCGGTCCTCGTAGGAGGCACGAACCATGTACACATTTCTGATTTTATGAATATAAACGCTCATGCTGCTCTCCTAAATTCATAGTGATAAAATGAGTCAAAAAAGAGTAAAAACAGCGACGGCATCTTTTCCTAGAGGATAGAAAAGGTCGCTCGCTGCTTTTACCAAAGGCAAAGTCTAGATCGAGTTGGAGAAATAAAGTTACAAATATTGAATATAGAAATTCTGACACTTCGCAGAAGCGGTTGCTGGGAAACAGAGAATAATTCGTATCGCAGTTCATAACGATTCGCTCTCCAAAGAGGAGGAGAGTTATTATACAGATGTAGCTTGAATTTCGGAAATTGGATGGTACTCCTCACATGTTGTTCATTGCCTTGGATATGTAGCTGGTTCCGACTTGGAAGAAAGATGCTTCCTTGTAGGAGCTCCTACAGAGCTGAGCAGGAAAAGATATGCTTGAAGAAACGATGCTTTTTTGATATCTGGCTTTTCACGGGGGGAGGGGGTACCCGCCACCAGCCCCCCACCCAAAGCAGGGTGGGGCACCCTGCAATTCCCAAATAAAAGGAAAAAAATGATTTCCCACGAGAAAAAACATCTTTAAATTTGCCTGAAAATTTTGACTGGAGAAATAGAAATGAAACTCTTAATGGCGTCGATGGCTGCGTTAGTAGCTTTTTGTTTTTTAGCAGATTGTAAAACAAAATCGCCCGAAGAAAGGCTGAAGGAACTTGCACCAAAAGTTCAAGAAGTTATGTGTACAAAAATGATCGATTGTACAAAAGACGAGATGGCAAAACTTCCGCCAGAATATAAAAACCTGATGCCTGCATTTATGCAATCTAAGGAAAGTTGCACTGCTTTTATGAAAGAGAGCTTCGACAAGAGCCAAAAGCAAAGAGAAGAAAGGAATGAAAAAGTGACTCCAGAAATGGTGGACGCGTTCGAATCCTGCATGGCGTCAATGGAAAAGACCACTTGCGAAGCCTTTAAAAATAGCAAGGGGGGAGCAATACCTGGCTGTGAAAAACTATCAGAGTTTAGTAAATAATTAAAATTGAATATTCGTCCGGCTGAAAGTTCGCTTTGCCGGACGACCAGAATTCTATACGCTATTTCTGCGAAAAATTAGGAATTCTCAAGATTACTTTTGTTCGACTTCCTGCTCGCCCAATAGATATATAAAATCGCAGTAAGTAGTCCGAGCGCTGTCATCTGGCCTAAATGCACGGTCGTAGCATAGACCAAACCTTCGGAACTAGATCGATTCAAAAGTACAAATCCAGAAGTAATCGAGGCGTGATAGACTCCTGCACCGGAAGGCGCAGAGGGCACCATGACTCCGACCGCTCCGCAAAACATAATAAAGATGGTCTCCAAGGGGCTTAGATGAATTCCGATCAAATACTGTAGCAAAGTGTAATGTATTCCGTAGCCTAAAATCCAGGTGCAAGCCGTCAGTATTCCGTGGTTCGAGATATTTTTCGCCGTTAAGAATTCGCTGAGCTGAGTGATTTGCGGAGAGATTTTTTCCCGTACTAAACTTTCCAGTTTAAATATAGAAGCGATTTTCTCTCCCCATCGATTGATCGTACGGTGAAAATAGCGAACGAAGGCTAGGCTCGCGAGTATCGCCAATATTCCCAGTAGAGGGAGCAGAAAGGGAAAGCCTTCGGATTCTTTCTTTAAACCGAGTAAGAAAAACGCTCCTAATCCGGCGCTAAAGATGAACGTGAAGTCTAAGACTTTTTCCATAAAAAGTCCGCTCACCAAAGTAGGATAGTTTGCGTTCGAATCTTGTTTACAAAGATATAACCTAAATAGATCTCCCCCTCTCGCAGGAAGGAACTGGTTGGCACCGACTCCGATAAACGCGGATAAGACGGAAGTTTTCAGCGGAACTTTTTTTCCGAGCAACAGATACCATCTCCAGGAAAATAGGGAAAGTCCCCAAATGATCGCGAAGAAAAATGGAACTAAAAAGATAGGTTCCCATCTTTCTGCAATTCTCCTAAATTCGGATAAATCAAGATTCCAAAATAAGAAAGCTAATGCGGTGAGACTAATCGCGGCTCCGAAAAGGTAACGCTTCAAAAAAATCCCCTTTTTGACATCAACCAGGAGGCCAGGTCATCTGTCTTCCGCCTAAAACATGGAAGTGTAAATGAAAAACTGTTTGGCCGCCCTGGGCGCCGGTATTATTGACGATTCTGTATCCTGATTTACTGATTCCAAGACTTCGCGCCATTTCTTGGATTTGAAAAAAGATTTCGCCGATTAGATTTTTTTCGTCCCCGTTCAATTCATCCAGAGAACCAATATGTTTTTTAGGGATTACCAACACGTGAGTCGGCGCCTGAGGAGATACATCATGAAATGCTAATATATTTTCATTTTCGAAAGCGATCTTAGCCGGAATTTCTTTTCGAATGATTTTACAAAAGATACAATTCGTTTCGTTCATTGATTTTTCCCCATACAGAGACTGGCTGCTCCGATAGTCCCTGTAACGGATCCTCCGGCTACAAATCGAGTGTAACCGACGAATACAGGAAAGATGATTTCACGCACCCTATTTTCAAGCTGTTTTCCGAATAAGTGATAGGATCCGGATAAGCCCCCGGAAAGAACGATGCATTCAGGATTGATCGTATGAATCATATTTCTCAAAAGTTCCGCTAAAATCCGTACACCTTCTTCCAGGGTTTCTTTTGCATTCGGATCTCCTTTTGTAACCAGATCGAAAAATTCTTCTGCGTTCTCTATCTTTCCGCCGGACCTTTCGTACATTCTTGCGGAAAAACCGCTCGCGCTAAAGTAAGCTTCTGCACATCCTCTTTGCCCGCAACCGCATAAAGCTCCGGCTGGCTTTAAGGTAGTATGACCTACCTCCATTCCATTTCCTTTATATCCTTCAAATAACTTACCTTCGTAAATCCAGCCTCCGCCAAGTCCGGTTCCCAAAGTTAATACTAATAAATTCGGGGAGCCTTTTCCTGGGCCAAACCAGTACTCTCCGAGAGCTGCGCAGTTTGCGTCGTTGTCGTAATATACCGGAAGTCTAAATTTTTCTTTTAACCTGTCTACGACTCTTACCTGTTTCAATTTGGGTAGATTCGCAGAGGAGATGAGAATTCCGGATTCTCTGTCGATGGGTCCGGGGCTTCCTATTCCAATTCCTGATAATTCTAAATCAGGATGGGTCTTTTGTTTGTTCTGTACCAGATTCTCGATCAACTTTTCCAAAGAATCTAAAAAACTTCCGTTGTCCGTGTTTGGTCCGGTAGGAGCAGAGGATTGGTCGTAGATTTTCCCCTCGCTGTCGGAGAGCGAGGCTTTGATACTCGTGGCGCCTATGTCCACACCCAGAAATGAATTCATTTAACGACTCTTGTAAAGCTGCCTTCTCTCATTTCATAAATCGTCTTTGCGTCAAAGGCCAGATTCATGTCGTGAGTTACGAGAAGTATGGTGAGTCCTCTGGAATTGAAATCAGAAAGTAAATTTCGAACTAGTTCGCTATTTTCCGGGTCTAGATCACCGGAGGGTTCGTCCGCCAAAAGTATTTCGGGTTCGTTGATGAGTGCTCTCGCAATTGCAGTCATCTGAATCTGTCCCCCCGAAAGTTTTGTAGGAGTAATATTGCGGATTGATTCCAGCTTCAAACTGGATAGCAGATAGTTGCATTTTTCGAGATATTCCTGTTCGGAGAATTTTTTCACCAGAAGAGCGGGTAGCAAGATGTTCTCTTCGACAGTGAGGTGAGAAACCAGCTCCGAAAATTGAAAAATCACTCCGATGTTTCGGGCTCTAAACTCCGCGAGTTGCGATGTACTCATATTGGATAAACGTAACGTATCGAAGGAAATTTCCCCAATCGTACTGGAGATGATTCCAGTAATCATAGATAAAAGAGTAGTTTTTCCAGATCCAGAAGGGCCTACAATCGCGACATAATCGGACTGGTTGATATCAAAAGAGACCGAGTTTACGGCCTTTATCGCGCCGTAACTTCTGGATAGATTATTAATCCTTAGGATCATTTGCCGCTCCTAATGGATCGGTAAGGATCGACTAAAGTGTGAATATAAGCCACAATTGCTCCGGAGGTACCGAGCAAAGTTAATTCGAGAAGATAGGCATAGAGTGTATCCAGAATGGAGACTGTCTCCGGATTTCCCGGGGGTAAGAGTATGCTCACGGTTGCCGCGAGCAGGAAGCCTAGGGTGTGTAAAATCCAAAGTTCGGAAAGCTGCAATCGCACACAGCCGGTTCGATTTCCACCCACAGCCATCATGATTCCGGTATCGCTTGCCCGACCAGTGATCTTAACAATCGCCATAAAAACCAAAGCTGCCCCAGAAACGATCAAAACCAAGTAGGGAGAATTCCGAAACAGATCGATACTAGAAAGGTCAGTCGGCGCTTTTTGGATCCGTACCGAGTAGGTGCCTAGAATTACGCAATAAGCGAAAAACAAGGAGAAGACGACGTGGACGGTACTGGTAATTGTGTCCCGAAAAAAAAGGGAAAATGCGAATCGAAGATAGGTGATTCTTCCCATCGGGGGTAGAGTACTGATAAGGTTTAATTTTATCCAACAATTATTTGGAATCTAGCGGGAAAATCCGGAACATGATCTTTTTTATCTTAATTGCTGCAGGAATCATCTTGATAGTCGCGGCTGGCTCTTTCCTGATCCAGTCCAAGAAAGATTCTTTCGAGAAAGCCTTGGCGCTCGCGGCAATGGGGAATTACACCGATGCCAGAATCCTGATCCGGGATATTTTGGATTCAAGCCCATCCAATGTGCGAGCACATTTCATAATGGCGAAAATTTATGCCATGGAAGGGGATTATACAAACGAAGCCAGGCATTTGGAAAAAATCAAAAAAATAGGCAGCTTCGACAAAGAGATTACAGAAGTTTCCGTTTCGAATCGGCTAGCAGATATTTATTACCAACAAGATTTATATGAGGAATCTGTTTTCCATTATTTGGATTCTCTCTCTGTGGATCCTGAAAATGTGGAAGCAAATATACGAATCGCCTTCATGGCGCTCGGACAAAAGGAATTCGGAATCGCAGATCGGTTCTTGTCTAGGGTCCCTGACGAAAGAGTAAAAATGACTTCCGTGCAAATTGCGAAGGGTGTGCTCGCAGGGACTCTGCGAAAAGGAGATCCTAAACCCTATTTCCATACTGCGTTTGAAATGGAGCCTAGTTCTTCTGTCGCCGGATTCTTGTACGCTCTTTCCCTCGCGAGAAGTGGGGAACATGAAGAAGCGATCAAAATCGCAAATTCTGTAGCGGACATTTTGACCGACGAATATGTTCACTATACAATTTTCCAATTCATGATGGTGGAATGGATCCAATTACAAAATTGGAATGAAGCCCTAAAGCATGCTAGACTCTGCATGGAGATTGCCCGAAGTAATGGATGGAAGCAGGAATTGATCGATTCCGATTTTCATTTTGCCTTAATAGCAGTCAAAATGGGAAGATTGGAAGAAGCCAGCGAACACTTGATCGAGGCGGAATCGGAACGAGTAGATGATATCCGTATTATGGAACTTGCGAATTACAAGTTTCAAGTAGAGACTAAAAGACTAGAAGCAGGCAAACCTTCCAAGAGCGGGTTCACCCCCGAGGACGAAATCAGTAAGCTGTTTTTCGAATTATTTCCTCTGGATCGCTACTACGAGCTGTCTGGATTAAAGTCTTCCAAGTCTTTCTATATTAAGGGAATCGTCGACGAGGAAGGAAACAAGATCGTCGCAGAGATGAACCGAATCGGAATTAGCGCAACCGATCATTACAGAACCTTGAAAGGTGTGGATTTTAAGAATCTTTGTGTAAAGGTCGTGATGGCCTTGAATTATACAGTGAGTAGAGAAGTGCCGAATAAAGAGGGAGAGGGATTGAATTTGATGGGTCTGAATAAGACAGACAAAGAAACCAGAGCCCTATTCAAATTCAGAAAATGGAAGGACGCTAAAATGTCTGATATTTTCCTAAGGGATACCCTCAGCCAAGTCAAGGACTTGGGTTTGGATAAAGCATTCGTGATCGGGGACGCCGATTTTACGGAAGGCGGAAAAAGATTTCTCGCAGAGAACCAAAGTAGAATTTCTGTACTCTGCGGAAGAGATCTCGAGGATTTGCTCAAAAAAGCTTTGAAAATGCAAGGCTAAGGGGACCGTTTTGTCCGATTTAATTAGAATTTTTGAAAGTACTCTGCGGTTTCTTGCACTCTTACTCTATTCTGTTTTTCTAATCGACTGTTCGAGTGCGTCCGAAGTTAGGTCCCAGACTTCTAGGCAGATTCCGGTTGTAATGGGAAAGTCCTTTCTAGTAGGTCACACCGGAGAACACAAACAGGATTCTCAGGAAATACTCCAGATCATGAATCGACTCGTAGCCGGAACGATTTCTAAAAACTTGGACTTTTTGCCAGAATTAGTCTCTGAAAAAGAAGGCTTATTTATCGATGTAAAAGGTCAGTGGACCAAGGAGCAACTTCGCTCTGAATTGTTAAAAGACCAAAACTACTTTCAGATCTACTTCTTTGAAAACGAGCTGCTTCAAAAGCAAAAGGGCAAAAAAGAGGTCCGAACTGTGAGAGAACTCTTCCTTGCTTCAGGAGGAATTGAAGCTGATTTTTATTACGAAGGTCCTTTGTCCTGCGAGGTGAAGCTTCGATTTCTGGAAAATAAGAAGTTAGAGTCCGAATTGATCAATCCTTACTTTGTGAAAATCGGCTCTAAATGGGTCCTAATTCGTCTCTTTTAGTTGCTATTTATAGATCAAAATTCACTCTTACTAGTTTCATTAATAAACATTCTTGCGATTAGGTGACCGGATACGTAAATGGGTTGGGAACTTTGTAAATTGAAACGGTCTTATAACCAACCGATGGAAACTTACCTTAGAAAGAGCAAAGTATGCTCTTGGTTCCCTGCGCTTGGACTATTTTTTGGGATCTGTTTTTCACCCTTTGACACAATGGTGTACAGCGAGACGATTCCTTTTGAAAACCTCGCCGAAGATAAAAAAACAAATTCTAACCTGACAAAGTCGGAAGCAAAGTCGCTTTCCGCAAGTCAAATCGGTCCGCCGGAACCTCTAGTAAAGGATCCTGAAAGTGGGCCTCGCTTGATTGATTGGGATTTGGAGTACCTGACCGAATACGCAGTTTCCAACAATCCACTCTATCTTGCAGAAAAGCAGAATATGGGAATCGAGAGAGGAAAAGTAATCACGGCTTCCCTGTACCGAAATCCAGTATTCCAGTTTCAACAACAGTTTATTGGTGGAAACCGAGACCTACAAGGGGGAAGCCCAGAAAACGCGCCGGCTCTTTACCAAGATTTGGATGTGTACGGTGTGGTTCCTCTTCGTAGCAAGGTCGCGAAAAAATCCTTCGAAGCGTCCTTATCCGATTTCAAAAATTTCGACAGGCAGTTCAGGCTTAGGCTCAGACAAAATTACTGGGCTTACGTATTTCTGACTCTGCTTGTGGATAATAACAAAGAATTCTATGAAAACTATAGCGATCTTTTGGAACTTACAAAGTTCAGAGTTCAAAAGGGAGATATTTCTCCTTTGGAATTCGAAAGACTGGAATTAGAAAGAATTCAGGTAGAGAAATTCTACCGTGACGCGATGGTCAGACGCCAGGTCATAGAAAAGGACCTTCGGAT
Organism: Leptospira perolatii; assembly: GCF_002811875.1. Classification (GTDB taxonomy): domain Bacteria; phylum Spirochaetota; class Leptospiria; order Leptospirales; family Leptospiraceae; genus Leptospira_B; species Leptospira_B perolatii. Next base: position 283,645 of record NZ_NPDZ01000004.1, on the reverse strand, counting down.
TTTGAGTGGAGTTACCGAGAGCCAAGGTACATTTGCTTTTAAAGCCGATGTAATGAAATTCAAGCCTTTGGAAGTACTCGGACTTTTCCTAAAAGATAAATTTCCTTCGGTAGATAGACCCGATGTGGCCGCCTTGGAGCAACGACTTCAAGAAAAGAAGATGAACATAGAGTTGCAAAGAAAAGAGGCCTTGGGTTGGCTTCAGATCGGCGGAGAATGGAGGGTAAAAGGAGGAGAAAACTATGGAGGTTTATTCGCCACCATACCGATTCCGCTAAATGACAGAGGCCAAGGAAAGGTAATCTCCGCCAGGGAAGAATATAGGAAATTCGAATTAGCTCTCGAAGCCAAAAAGCAAGAAGTGAACGCCGAAATCGAAGCCGCCAGAAAGGAACTACTTTCCAGAGAAGAATTGCTAACCAAATACGAGCGAATCAATCTTTTGGAAAAAAACAAACAGCTGGAAGAGAAGTCCAGAATCGCATATGTCCGTGGCGCCTCCGATCAAGTAACCTTCCTCCAAGCAGAAAAAAATTACCTCACAATCCTTCGCGAATATTACGATTTACTCTATCTCTATTTTAACGCAGTCGAAGTTTATAAAGCTGCTATCGGAAAGATCGCCGATACAAAATCTATGAATCCTAGCAAAGTGGATGGCTCGCAATGATGGCAATTCTTCAGAAATATAAAATCATCATCGCTCTAACTTTGATCGGTGTCTCCCTTTACGGGTACAAACAATTTACCAAAAAGAAGAGTGATAAAAAGGACATCGAGGTAAGCAAAAATTTTTTTACGGTTCCGGAGGATGTGCTCAAGAGGCATCCACTTACATTTGTCACTCTAAAGGAAGCTTCCGAATTCGAAGAACTTGCGTTGCCTGGACGTATCACCTACGATCCGGAAAGCATGGCAAAGGTAGGATCAACAGTAGAAGCTCGGATCAAAAAAGTGCTCGTGAGAGAAGGGGATAGAGTAAGCCAGGGTTCACCATTGGCAATTCTGTCTTCGGTGCAACTAGGAGAAGTAGAAGCTGCCTATGTAAAATCCAGAGCTTCCTTAGAGGCTCTAAAACTGCAAGCCGACAGAGCAAAGGAACTTTTTGAAATGAAAGTAACTTCCGCCAAGGAATACGAGTTGGCGATGATGCAGTACAAGACAGCCAGAACGGAGGCCGAGACCACAAAAATCAAACTAGAGAATTACGGTCTAACTCCTTCGGAAATCGATGGGATTGAAAAGGGAGTCTATGTTTCTGCAAATTTGGTACTACGCAGCCCGATCAATGGAGAAGTTACGGAAAGGAAAGCCGTACTAGGTCAACAAGTTACTCGCAATGAGGAACTTTTTACCATCGCAAACTTAAACAATCTTTGGGTGCTTTTGGACGTCTACGAAAAGGATCTGGGTTCGGTGAGAGAAGGGGCGCAATCTACGATTTACCCACTGGGCGCGGAAGGAACTCATACCATCCAAGGAAGAGTCGCTTATGTAGGCGCCGTCCTAGACTCAGTGAAACGTACTGCAAAAATTCGGATCATGGTTTCTAACAAGGGAGGAAGGCTGAAGCCAGGCCAGACAGTGACCGCAAAGGTGAACGGTTTGGTTGTTAGCAAGGGAGATGTAAAAAAGAAAATGCTCCCGCTCGAAGCAGTTCATGAAATCGAAGGGAGGACAGTCGTATTTATTCATAAAGAAGGAAATTCTTTCGAAGCGGTAGACGTAATCACGGGTGATACGGTCGGAGAAGACGTAATTATTTTGGGTGGGGTAGGAGAAGGAAGCGAAGTAGTTTCCAGGGGCTCTTTTATTCTAAAAAGTGAATATTTAAAACTGTAATGTGAATTTTATGAAAAGATTTTTCGTTCTTATGTATGCTGTTTTGGCTTACTTTTGCACGCTGATCATTTCTGTGCTGTTGCTCGGTTTTGCGGACAATTTGCCTTACTTTCCTTATTCGGTCGATGAAGGTCCGCAGACAAGTTGGGTCTATGGAGTCGTATTCGATCTAGGCCTATTGCTTCTGTTTGGACTTCAGCATAGCTTGATGGCTAGGGCCCGGGCTAAGAAAATCATTACTAGATGGATTCCGAGCGCCGCAGAGAGAAGTACTTATTTAGTATTTTCTGTTATAGCTTTATGGCTGTTATTTCGCTTTTGGCAACCGATCCCTTACTTGGTGTGGAGTATCAATGTAGAAACCATGTGGCTGAGATGGGTTGTTTTGTGCCTGAACTTGTTTGGATGGGGTTTGGCAATTTTTTCCACATTTCAAATCGATCATTTTGAACTCTTTGGGCTCAAACAGACTTGGGCGAACTTTAAGGGACAGAATATTCAAAAAACAGAATATAAGAATCCTTTTTTGTATAAATATGTTCGTCATCCTATGATGACCGGATTTTTATTGGGAATTTGGATGGTTTCTGATATGAGTGCGGGACACTTTTTGTTTTCGATCGTGATTACGGTGTACATTTGGATTGGAACTTATTTTGAAGAAAAGGATTTGTTAAAAGAATTCGGATCCGAATACAAGACTGCCCAAACAAAAATCGGTAAATTCTTTCCGAAAATCTTCGAATAACCAGAAAAGTACTTGCACTACATTTATTCACTAATATTTTGTTAAGCATGAAGGACTTGACCGAAAAGCAAACTTCAGTTCTGCAGTTTATCACAAATATCATTAAAGAAAGGGGCTTTCCGCCTACAATCCGAGAAATCGGCGAAGAATTTGGGATCACTGCAAAAGGTGCTTATGACCATCTCAAGGCGATCGAAAAGAAAGGTTATATCAAAACTTCCAAAAACCAATCCAGAGCGATTGAGTTAGTACGACAGAGTCCTTTTGAAAGTCTCCCGGTTCCTACACCTAGCATTCCGTTGATCGGAAGAGTGGCTGCCGGACTTCCCATCCTTGCGGAAGAAAATATAGAAGGCTATATTCCGGTTACAGAAGAACTTGCATCTAAAGGAATGACCTTCGCGTTGAAGGTGCAAGGTGATTCCATGGTAGATGCTGGAATCAACGATGGGGATATCGCAATCATTCAAAAAAGAGATATCGCTAGAAATGGAGAGATCGTAGTCGCTCTGATCGAAGACGAGGCTACTCTAAAAGTGTACTACAAAGAACCAGATCATATTCGACTGGAAGCAAGAAATCAAAAATACAAACCGATCCGAACCAAAAAAGCGACGATCATCGGTAAGTTAATCGGATTGTACAGAGTATATTAGAATCGTCTGATCGGTTCTGAATGAGTGTTCTGACTGAATTCTTTTCTTGACAGTGCCCTGTTTGGAAAGACCCTCAGTTAGAGTGAAATTCTTTTTATCAGTTCGCCTTTTTGCATCGGCCGCTCTTCTAGTTTTACTTTCCTCTTGTACTCCGCTAAAGCAGGAAATTACCGACCAAGATCTTAAGCTTGTTCTCAGTACAATGTCCGAATCTAGATTCGAGGTTCGACTCAATTCCTATTCGGAGAAACCGATTCCGGATGATTTGGCCTTGTTCCGCGCGGTCTGTGAAAAATACAGATTCGATTCAGAGCAGGCTCTAAAGAAACTATCGCAAACCCATCCAAAGGTCTATTCTCGTATGGTTGGTAGAGATGAAAAGTAAGGAAAGATTTGTTTGGATGACTCTTGTCATCCTGCTGAGCACAGCACTTGTGTTCCAGCCGGTTCGAGCAAGAGCAGTTTCGGAAACCAGTGAAAAATATTTACAAATCTTTCACGAAGTATTTGGACTCATCGAAAATGGATACGTTGAAACTGTAGACGAAGAAAAAATATTTCTAGGCGCGATCAAAGGAATGATCTCTTCTTTAGGAGATCCTCATTCTGCGTTTTTGGATTTAGAAGATTATACTCACATGCAAGAGGAGACCCAAGGAAGTTTCGGGGGCCTCGGTATGGAAGTAGCTTTCGGAGAAGGCGCGATTATCGTAGTGACTCCGATGGACGATACTCCGGCGATGCGGGCGGGAATTTTGCCGCAAGACAGAATCATAGAAATCGACGGAAAAAGTACTGCAAATCTGAGTTATACTGAAGGTATCAAACTAATGCGCGGAAAACCCGGCTCTTCCGTAAGCATAAAGATCGAAAGAAAAAATCAAAAAGATCCGTTGCAGTTTACTCTCGTTCGAGAAAAGATAAAGATCCGGTTTGTGCGCTCCTCCTACTTTGAAAAAGAAAAAGTGGGATATATTAAGCTGAATCAGTTTATGGGAAAGGAATCCACTCTGGATGAATTCAAAAAGCAAGTGAAGACGCTTTTGGATAAAAAGGCAGAAGGTCTCATTGTAGATTTGAGAATGAATCCGGGAGGACTTTTGCCTTTAGCGATACAACTTTCCGAATTATTTTTGCCAGTAGGCGCGGATATCGTTTCCGTAAGAGGTAGAGGCGGAGAATTAATCGAGACATTTAAATCGGGGCCTACGGACCCAAAATATACAAAAGTGCCGGTAGTCGTTTTGATCAACGAAGGATCAGCGTCTGCCTCGGAAATTTTTGCAGGTGCGTTGCAGGACCATGGGCGTGCGAAAATTTTAGGAACCACTTCCTTTGGGAAAGGCTCAGTACAAAACGTATATTCTCTGTCTCACGGAACAGCAGTAAAATTAACCGTACAGAAATATTACACTCCTTCCGGACGCTCTTTGCACGGAAAAGGAATCTTGCCGGATCTAGTAGTCAAGGCGATTGAGCCTACGGAAGATGATCGGTTTTATCTCAGAAAAATGGGCGAGAAAAAACTTCTAGACCAACTGATTGCAAAATACCCGGTATACACTGAACAGAACTTTCAGATGTTCCTGAAGGCTTTGCAGGAAAACGGGATCAAAATCACGAGTGAAGTTGCCAGAATCCTGTTCAAGAATCGGACCCAACCAGAATCAGAAAGAACCATCACAGACCTGGAGCTGGATCCTCAATTGAAGAAAGCTCTGGAACTACTTTCCGAAAAAAAATAAAAGATGATCGGTCTAGGAATCGAAACCAGCTGCGACGAGACCAGTCTCGGAATCGTAGCAGACGGAAAGGAGCTGGTTTCGCTCAAGATATTCAGTCAGATCGATCTGCATAAACCTTTTCGAGGAATCGTTCCAGAGATCGCGTCTCGCGCGCATTTAGAGAAAATTAATTTGTTGTTAAGCGAAGTTCTTTTCGAATCGAAGATACAAGTTTCGGAATTGGACTATGTAGCGGTTACCAATTCTCCCGGGCTGACCGGATCTTTGATGATAGGTGCGCAACTCGCAAGATCGATTCACCTAGTGTATGGAACTCCTATCGTGCCGCTTTGTCATTTGCAGGCACATTTTGCTGTGCTTCATTTAGAAGGAGTTCCTCCATTGTTTCCAGTGCTCGGACTTTTACTTTCCGGGGGAAATTCTGCGATCTATAAAATGGAAAAATTCGGGAGCATGCAGACGGTAGGAGATACTATGGATGATGCCCTCGGAGAGGCCTTTGATAAAGTCGCGGGACTTTTGGGTTTGCCTTACCCCGGAGGACCAGCGATCGAGGCTCAGGCTGCCTTGTACGAGCCTTCTTCTAAGGAAAAGGACCTCCTACCTCCGTTGTTGCGAAACTTAGAAACGGATAGAGTCGCCTTTTCTTTTTCCGGATTGAAAACTGCAGTAGCCCATCTTTTGGCAAGGGAGCCCAATATTTCGGTTCCGAAAGTATGCTATCATTTTCAAAATACCGCCTTTGATTTGGTGGAAAGAAACCTTAAAAGAGCGGTAAATAAGACCGGAATACGTAGAGTATATGCAGGTGGCGGTGTGTTGGCGAATTCCACATTACAATCGCGTTTACGCAAATTCTCGGAAGAAAATTCCCTGGAGTTTTTTTCTCCCAAGAAAAAAATATACTGCACGGATAACGGAGCTATGGTTGCCGCGTTGGGCTATTATTTGTTTCGACAAGGTTACTCTAAGAGTTTTGATTTTCAGGTTAGTCCGGTGAGACAGGAGACGTTTCTATGAATCGAAGACTGAGTTGGGTTCCGAACATGATTACTCTCGGAAACTTGAGTATGGGATTTGCCTCCATATTGATCGCCTCGGAAGCGTCTGGGAGCGGGCCAAAATCTTATATCTTAGCCGGCTTTTTTATTTTGCTCGCCGCAATTCTGGACGGACTAGACGGAATGGTTGCAAGAGCTTTAGATGCCACAAGCGAACTTGGTGCTGACTTGGACAGTCTAGCGGATCTGACCACGTTCGGGATCGCACCCGGTTTCTTATTTTATAATATGGTTTTGTTTGAATACAAGGTGGATGTATTTGGACAGGAAGATTTGTTTCCGATCGGAATGATGCTATCGGCGATCTTTCCAATTTGTGCGGCATATAGATTGGCAAGATTTAATGTGGCCCACGATCCGTCTTCGTTTACCGGACTTCCTTCTCCAGTGGCAGGCGTCTCTGTTGGATTCTTTCCGATCTTTTTGAACTTGAATCGGATCCCTCACTGGATCTCGATTTCTCTCTTTGTTTTGATCGCGATCTTAATGGTATCCAATATCCGATATTCCAAGCCTCAGGTAGCGATTCGTACGAAACTGACACCAACTAGAGTTTCCTTTATGATTGTGGCAGTCGTTCTATTGCTATTTTTTATCGGATTGAATCATTGGCCGTGGTTAATCTACGCTTTGCTTTTCTTCTATATCTTTTCCGGTATTATTACTTTCCTGATCCATTTGCTCCAGGAGTTTCGAGTCAAACTGGATTAATTTTTCGAGAGTGGAATCGGCATACAAAATTCGAATCTTAGGCTAAGAGAATCCCCCTTTCCGGATTTTTCTCTAGAGTGCCTAAGTTGTGCGGAAAAATTGGGATGGGAGACCCTAAGATTCGCGTAAAAGCTTCGATCCGTGAGTAGTAATCCGGTGTCGTATTGAAGAATCGGTTCTTCTATGAATGCAGGAAACCTGTTTTTTTCCTCGGCGTGCAGTATCGAAGATTGTATCTTCCAGCCGTCTTGTAAGTCGAAGAGAAGTTGGATTTCCGAAATTCTATCTCCGTTTTTTCTCCATTCTTGGCCTATTTCCCAATTCCAATTTTTTCTTTTATATCCCCAGTAGATTCCCTTTGCCCAGACGCTTTCTCCAGACGGAAGAAATTTGTAGAATTTGGAATGTAGCAGCAAGGATCCAATCGAAGTTGGAAATAGTGAGAATTTTCCGGTAAATGATTTAGCAATTTCTAATGTTCGATCCAGATCGGAGGAAAACTTTTCTAGGTGAACTACTTCGAGTCTGTGATATGACTCTATTTCCCAAGTCGCTCGAACTAGATTCGCTCTTTCCTCTGGAGGGATAAATTCTGAAACAAAGTACAATTGCCTTGCTTGACCCGTGTACGCCAGAAAGGCGAGCTTTTGTGTTCCTTCTTCGTTTTTCCAAAATGCTGAAGTAAAACCTTTGTTTCCTTCGGTGGTCTGGGAAATTTCTAATCTAAAGCTGTAACGATTCAAGATCTGTGAGCCAAATCTGGAATTCGCATCGTAGCTCGGAAACTGAACCAACAGATGGCCTGCATTTTGAGAAAAGGAGGCAGCGAATTCCAAATAATTCTTATAAGGCTTCAGGAACCACCCAGGTGAAGAATGACTCGAAGGAAGTCCGGAGTAGAGTCCGAACATGGCATGCGAAATCTTTCCTCCTAGGAAAACCGACTTCTCTAAAGGCTGCTCCACTTTGTAAAGTGCGGAAAAATCCTGTCTCAAAAAGAACCTGTGCTGCAAAGGTTTGAATCGATTTCCGTAAGAAAAATAAAGAAGATCGCTTTCTAATGAAAACGAAATTAGCGGAACTCCATTCCGTTTTTCTAAAAAAGCTTTTCCCTTTGGACAATCTTCCGTCTGATTCTTTTTGAAAAAAATGAGAGCACTGCGCTTTACAAGACAGGATTCTCCCCGAATCCAGAAAGTTTCCTTGGAAGAATCGTTTTTTCTAGAAGCAAAGCTGGAAAAAGTACCTCCCAAAGAAATGGAGGAGGCAGCAAAATCATTTCGATCTTCTCCGAATCTAGGCTCAGATCGCAGGAAAGCGAAAACACAGATGCAAACTAGGCAGAACTGTTTGGACTTGATTTTGCCACTCGAAAATCTGCCAGCCGTCTGCATCTGTAGGGCGGGTGCCTTTTTGAGGGACCTGCCGCAAAATTTGAAAGTGATTTGAAATTTCTTAGTTTTTTTTGCCGCAAACCCAGGGATTTGTCCGCTGCTTCCTTAGAATGAGTATTCGTAACGATTCGGAGGGAATGCACCGGTTCTACGTATAAAATTGCGGAATTACTTGACTAAAAACTACAATTTTGTATAGTATGTAATATCCGTTTAGTGGATTATTGGTGTTGGATTTCCAATTTATGTCGTCTAACTATTCAAGGGAGAGAAGTTAATGATGATTCGATCTCTACAAGAAACTGGAACCTACGAAAGAAGCAGAAAAGGTCTGACCGGAGCCGGGTTTGACTGGAGGGAAAGGATTGCGGCGGCAGAGCCGGATTCCAAGACCTTTGCAGACTATCTGGAAGAGACCTTCAAGGGAGAGGTTGTCCAAGACGGAGAGTGGTTTTCTGAAACGCTTTCTGAGTTAAGTAAAAAGAATCTGAAAAAAATCTGAAAGCAAAAGGTTTTGGAGGGTTCGGCCCCGATCTTCGGACGCGCATCGTATATGAGGCGGAAGCCCTGGAAGACTGGGAATTGATTGCGGTTCTTTTGGGAAAAGGGGACCGATACCGTCCGATTGAAGACCTTAGTAGGGAAGTTTTAAAGGTCACTCGTGGATTAAATGGGCTTCTTACCTATGATTCCTCCCGTCTGAAATCCATCCCTGGTTTGGGAAGTGCAAAGGCTTCCATCCTGTCGGCCTCCGTCGAACTCGCCAAAAGATTCAAATACCAGTCTTTAAAGGGCGCTCCCTTTCGACCGAAACAGCTAGCTGCCTATATGAGGAGAGTGTTCTTGCCAATGAAAAGGGAATGCTTTTTACTAGCCACGGTTTCTCCGGGAGGCAGGTTACTCAGAACGGAAGTTGTTTCCAAAGGAAGTCTAGAAGAAGTCGGGGTTCACCCAAGGGATCTCGCCAGAATTATATTAAACGACGAGGCTTCCGAGGCTCTAATCGCCCACAATCACCCTGGGATGTCATCTTACCCGAGTAAGGAAGACATAGAAGTATATGAAAGGCTAGGAAAGATTTTAGAAGAACTAGATGTGCACCTTATTGACCATTGGATTTTTGGAATTGACGGGATTTTTTCTTGCAAGCATTCTACGCACCTAGACGAAGAATAGGCAATAAACGTCACTCAGGCCCTCGGTGAGTCCCATTCATATTTATAGAAAAATTCGCATCCTTTTCGTCTTAGTTCGCAGAGATTACACTCTCCAATACGCAGGATCAGCTCTAGGACTTTCCTGGATGTTTTTACAAAACTTAAGTCTGATTCTGGTTTATACTTTTGTATTTTATTTTATGGGGATCCGTTCTCAAGGTGTGGATTCAGCAAATTACTTTTCGTACGTGCTGACAGGATTACTTTTTTGGATTCCTTTACAGGAATATCTAATACGAGGAACTGGAATTCTTACGGACAATCGGCATTTGATCAAAAGATCACCCTTAGGTCCTGAGATTTTTTTATGGATTCCTTTCGTCCAGTATCTATTGCACTCTTTTGTGACCGCGATACCAGTTTATATTTTTTTAATGTATCTAGGCAAGGCAAGCCCGTTCGGATTTTTGAATGGGTTTTTTATCATGCTTGCTACTGGTTTGTTCCTGGGTTGTCTATTGAGCTATCTAGCTAGGATCAATATTATACTCAGGGATATTTCTCCTTTGGTCCGATTGGGTTCCCAATTTCTGTTTTGGGGATTGCCTATTCTATACGAGTCGAAGGGGATATTAGGGAAACTGAATTTATGGAATCCGTTTTTTTATCCGCTCGAAATTTTCAGATCCGCATTTCTTTCTGACTACAATAGTTCTGCAGAGTTTTTGAATTTTTTCCCTTTTTTGTTTTTGTTTCTAAGCATCTTGCTTTTGAGCAGGCATAGGTTAAATCAAGTAGTTCTGGACCATTTATGATCCGAGTAGAAAATCTCGAAAAGATTTATCATGGGTACAGCGGCCCTTTTCATAGACTTTGGAATTCTTTAACGTTCGGATATTTTGGTTCCGACGTGAATTACAAAGCTTTGAACGGAATTTCTTTTGAAGCAAAAAGCGGTGAAATCCTTGGAATCATCGGTAGAAACGGCGCAGGCAAATCCACTCTTCTGAAACTTCTTACAGGAGTTTCCAGACAGGATTCCGGAAAACTAGAAAAGAAAGGAAGCGTTCGATCGATTTTGGAACTGGGAGTAGGGTTCAATGCGGAGCTTTCCGGTGAGGACAATCTCTACTACAATGGTTTGGTCTGGGGTTTGGATCCAGATGAACTGAAACATTCTATGGACGAAATATTCAAATTCTCGGGCCTAAGCGAGTTTCGAAAAGTTCCACTGAAAAATTATTCTTCCGGAATGACAATGAGATTGGGATTCGCTTTAGCCACGGCAAAAAGGCCGGACTTATTGATCGTCGACGAAGCGCTTGCGGTGGGAGATGCGAGTTTTCAGCAGAAATGCCTGTCTCGGTTCAGAAAATTTTCCGAAGAAGGTACTTTGACTCTAATCGTAAGTCATGACCTTGAATTGCTAAAGTCTGTCTGCACCCGTGTGTTGGTTTTAGAGAAAGGCAGACTAGTATTCGATGGGGATCCAGTGCTTGGCTTTCGAGAATATATGCAGATTATTGCAAACGCGGCAAATGAGGAAGGTGCTCTAATCCGTTCCGAGCAATCGGTCATCCGAGAGATTCAGATAAAATTGATGCACGCAGGCAGAGTGAATCCGCCGATTTTGTCGGTCGGTGCAGAAGTCGAGCTCCAAGTAACCGCTAGACTCGGGCAAGCGATTCCAAGATTGACTGTGGGATTCCACATAGATGATTCTAGAGGGATTCGCGCTTTTGGGACGAATACCTTTCATTTAGGGAAGGAGCTTGATCGCGTTGAGACCGGGGAAGAAGTGCAGATTCGATTTTCGTTTCCCTTGAACTTATCCGCAGGAAAGTATTCTCTAGGCATTGCCTTGCACGCGGGAGAAAGTCACGCCGAAGGCTCTTATCTTTGGAAAGATGGAGTATTACAATTTGAAATAGAAAGGCTGGACCGTCCGAAATTTGAAGGAACTGCCTGGATTCCAGTGGAGGCCGAAGCGAAAAAAGGGCGGGTGCTATAGATAATTTCCTTCCCTCCTTCTCTTAACTGCAAATTCTGGTTCACGTATGAAAGTATGCGTGATCGGAAGCGGTTATGTCGGACTTGTCGCCGGAGCATGTTTCGCCGAATACGGAAACAGCGTAATCTGTGTGGATAAGGATTCTAAGAAAATAGAAGATCTTAAGAACGGAATTATTCCTATTTATGAACCGGGCTTGTCAGAGCTCGTATTGAACAATTGCAAAGAGAAAAGATTGGAATTCACAACCTCTCTGAAAGAGGGAGTGGAAAAGTCGGAAATCATTTTTGTCGCTGTAGGAACTCCTACGTCCGATGACGGATCTGCTGACTTAAGCGCGGTCTATGCAGTCGCGGAACAAATCGGAGCCGCAATCAACGGCTATAAAGTAATCGTAGATAAGTCTACTGTTCCGGTAGGCACTGCGGCAAAGGTTAAAGAGATCGTCGCAAAGAATACAAAACACGAATTCGATGTGGTCTCCAATCCCGAATTTTTGAAGGAAGGCGCCGCGATCGACGACTTTATGCGTCCGGAGCGAGTAGTTATCGGAGCAGACTCAGAAAAAGCTGGCGATTTGATTGCTCAATTATATTCTCCGTTTGTCCTAAACGGGAATCCCATTTTGAGAATGGGAACTGTTTCTGCGGAATTGACCAAGTATGCTTGTAACGCATTCCTCGCGACTAAGATCTCTTTTGCAAATGAGATGGCAAACCTTTGCGAAAAAGTCGGCGCAAACTACGAGGATGTACGGAAAGGAATGGGGACCGATTCAAGAATCGGCAGACAGTTTTTGTATTCAGGGATCGGCTACGGCGGCTCCTGCTTTCCAAAGGATGTCCGCGCATTAATTCGTACTTCTGAAAAATTTGGATCTCCTCTTAGGATTATTCAAGAAGTAGAAGATGTAAATGAAGCGCAAAAGACAAGACTGTTTGAAAAGATCGAAGAATTCTACGGAAAAGGAAATCTCAAGGGACTGACATTTGCCGTTTGGGGACTTGCTTTTAAACCAGGCACGGACGATATGCGCGAGGCGCCTTCTATTCCTTTGCTACTTAAATTGCACGAGCAAGGAGCCAAGATCAAGGCTTACGATCCAGTTGCGAAAGGAACCTCCGAGTATTACTTCAAAGATAAGATACTTTACGCGAATGACGCCTATTCTGCGTTAGACGGGTCAGATGCTTTGCTGTTGTTGACTGAATGGAGAGAATTTAGAGAGCCTGATTTTTCCAAAATGAAAAGTCTCTTAAAAAAACCGGTCATTTTTGACGGAAGAAATCAGTATCGACCAGAATCGATGCAGAAGGCCGGCTTCAGATATTTTTCTATTGGAAAGTCTCCTGTTTGAAATATGAATTCTCGAATCCTACTTCTTATTTACCTAGTCGCCATTCCGCTGTTTGCTGAAGGGACTGGTGTTACATTAGGAAAGAGAATCAATATTAGACAAGAACCTCAGGCGAAAAGTAAAATCCTCCAAACGATCCCTGCCGACCTTTCTTTGGTTCGGGTGATCGATGCATCTTCTATCCAAAATAAGGAAGAAGAACTCGATCCAGGAAAGCCGGAGAACTGGAGAAAAATCGAGTGGCAGAACATACAAGGTTTTGTATTTGCATCTTTGATCGCGGTGTTTTCGGACCAGGAATCTGCCGATCGATTTCGATCGGAAAATGAGAAATTCAGATCAGAGGTTCGGGGCAATTATCAGTTCTTTGCAGAAGAGGAAAAGATTTTTGACCTGATTTTCAGCGAGGATGGAACTTTACGCTTTCAAGGAGAAATCGTAGAAGGTGATCATATCTTAGTAGAAAAAGGAGAAGGGCGATTTTTCCTTTATAAGAACGAGCTCATCTTGCAAATTCATGTAGAAGGCGAATTTGCACCGGACGGAAGGTCTTGGAGCGAGTATTTTGCACTAGCCAACGGAAGAAAACCTTCGAGTAAAAAGGAACTAAACGAATTCATTCGTGCTAGACAGTTCTACAAAGAAAATCGTAAATACTCGATTCCTCGAAGCGAATTAAAAGAGAAGTTGCAAAAAAAATAATATAGAACACAGGTGGATGCCTGTTTCCAGAACTTGTAGGAACTCCTACAAGACGCATAATTTAATAAGCCGACACTGGAAACTTTATTGGATCGATTTCCGATCTTCTTCGATTTCCTTTTTTTCAGTCAAGTCCGTCGTGAGTTCCAAGGCCTTGTCCAGGTCCTGAATCGCTTCTTCTTTTTTTCCGAGCTCTTTATTTGCTAATCCCCTGTAATAGTAGGCCAAATTTGTAAATCCGCTTCCAGGGGGAAACTTTTCGATATATAGCGAGAATGTTTTCACAGCCTTGGAGTGCTGTTCCATCGCGGAATACGTGACTCCTAAATTGAAAAGGGCCTGGTGTTTTCGATCCTTGAATCGCGGGCTATCGGATTCCAACGTCTTGTAAAAGAATTCAGCCGCCTTCTTATAATCTCGGCTGTTAAAATAATATTCCCCGAGTGCAAATAAAGACTTAGGATCAGAAGGATCTTTGGAGAGTTTAGAGAGGAGACTTTTTTCTAGATCTCTCTTGTCGTACGCTTTCTTTAAAGTTCGTACGATCATCCTAGAATCCGGCATGCCTGCAATTTTTTCCGTCAAGCTTCCGTTCTTATCTAAGAAGAGCAGAGTAGGGTAACCACTGATGTCGTATTTCCTCTTTAGGTTTGGAAATCTATCTCCGTCTAACGACAAAAGCACGAATTTAGAAAGTTCTGCTTGGACCTCTTTTCTTGGGTAAATTTCATTCTTTAGGGTTTTGCAGTAGCCGCACCAATCAGCATACACGTCTATAAAAATGGGTTTTCCCTCGCTCTTCGCTTTTTGAAAAGCTTCTTCTACGGACGTTTCCCAAAGTACTTTGCTGGATAGACTATTGGATATCGTGAATATCAGAAAAACAGATAGCAACCTGCTAGAGAACAAATCAAATATATATTTCCAGCCTCTCATTTACGGTACTTCCAAGTATCAGACGTTTTTGTTAGAATCTGATCCGAAGGAAAAGCGTAAAAGTATTAATTTTTCGGTTTACCCTTGGCTCTATCCCTCAAAACTCGAAGCAACCAGGAACCCAAAAGGGGGGCAAATGGAATTTCTGCTTCAATTGGAGGAGATCCTACGGAAACGTAAGGAAGAGCTTCCAGAAAAATCCTATACCGCTGATCTATTTCGGGGGGGAGTCGATCGAATCCTTAAGAAGGTAGGTGAGGAAGCAGGAGAGGTTATCATCGCTGCAAAGAATGCGGATAAGAAGGAACTTACACACGAAGCAGCCGATTTACTCTTTCATCTGCAAGTATTATTAGTAGAAAGGGGACTATCTCTTTCCGATATAGTGTCGGAACTTCGCAAACGGCATTCTTGATGCATCGATCCGCTGGGCTTTTTGGAGCTATCAGCGCATTTCTACTGATCGTATTTTTTCTCGCGGATTTTTGGCTTTCAGAGGATTCCTTTATTACGTTTCGGGTCCTCGACAATTTCTGGAACGGACACGGTCTTCGTTGGAACATTTCTGAGAGGGTTCAAGTTTTTACTCATCCACTCTGGATGGTGATCTTACTTTCGATTTATCCTAGCGGTTTTCTTTTCTTTGGAGTGCTGGCCTTGTCTCTTGCACTTTGGTTGGGGACCTCCTACAATTTACTCTATTTCGTTTTCAAGCGCGGAGAGCCAAGAGATACCTTCCTGGGGTTCCTTCTCCTTTGTATGATTTTGAGTTCTAGATTTTTCTTGGACTATTCGTCTTCTGGGCTGGAAACTCCGCTTTCTTATTTTTTGCTTTCTTACTGGTGGACTGTTAGAGAAAAGATCAGTCGCTTTCAAAATCCCAAGCATGTGATAGAGAGAGGAATCCTTAGTTCTCTCCTCTTATTGACAAGATACGATCTAATCCTTTGGATTCTTCCTGATTGGATCCGGTATTTTAAAAGCGTTTTCCGGGAGAAAAATATTCCGAAATATGAGTATTACAGAATATTCCTTTTTTCTACTATAGGTTTTTTGCCATTTTTCTTTTGGTTTTTTTTCTCTTGGATTTATTTTGGAAGTCCTTTTCCGAATACTTATTTTGCGAAGACTAATATAAGCCATTCTCTGCTGGAGAAAATTCAATCTGGATTATCTCTGATTAAGGTCTCCATTCTATGGGATCCGGTTTTGATCTTACCTATGTTTGCTTATCTATTGATTTCGGGCATTCGAAGAAAATTAGAGGATCCTTCTCTGATTTTGGTCTCTTCGTTTTTACATTTAGGCTATTTGTTCTATGTGGGGGGAGATTTTATGGCAGGGAGATTTCTGACTCCTTTTTTCCTGGGTTCTTTGTTCCTACTAAAAGATGAATTATTCAAAAAACAGAATGGTTTCGTTGGATTGGCGAGTCCTTTAGAAAAAGGAGTCCTATTCTTCTCTTTCCTGTTCTTATTGTTCGTTCAAATATTTAGTTCTTATGCAACTTGGAGATCCTTTGTACCATCTATGGAACGCCCGCTTCAGTTGAAGGATGGTGTTGTGGACGAAAGGGCATCTTATCGAAATCATACTTCGATTCGAGCTTTTTTATCTGATAACGGACCGGACAAACATCCCTGGGCTCTCTGGGGAAAAAAATCGGTTCTCCGCAAGACCGGCGAAGAAATTCGGTTTACGACGAACGTAGGTTTGGCGGGTTACTATGGCGGTCCAAATTTACATCTGGTAGATGAATTAGCTTTGACGGATCCTTTCCTATCTAGACTTCCTGGTAGAGGATTTCCTGGTCACTATTTGAGACTGGTTCCAAAAGGTTACAAGGAAGTAATCAGCGAAGTTAGGGATAATTTGGAGGATGCAGATTTAGATCGTTTTTTATACGAGACCAGGTTGTTATCAGAGGGAGAGTTGTTTACCTGGGAAAGATGCCTGGTATCTTTTTCTTTCCTTTTTACCAGGAATGGAAATTACAAATCTAGACTAGGGAACAGGTCTTATTCATTCGATATGAGCTTGTTTAGAGAAACGATTTATGGGCTTCCTTTTAAAAACTTTTCGGACCAAAAGGTAATTATAGAACAGAATAAATACTATTTTTCTAATTAATCCGCTTTTACTTCGAACTCATAAATTGTATCTTGCGGAGAAACGACTCTCAGCTTCCTTCCGCGATTTAATTTTGATCTAGGATACGTTAGCAAAAAACGATAGGTATGTTCCGTCTCGGCCTCGACGGAAGATTCGTAGACATTTGTAGTAAGAGGATACACATAAGATCCCGGGTAAGGTCCGGTCGCGATCACTGGATAAAGAATCGGTCGATTCGAACGAACCTTGGCGCTCCATTGCAAAACGTAATACGACCAGGTCTTTGCGGGAATTTCACCGTCCAACTCAAACTTAAAGGTCAAGAATTCCTGAGGCACCCTTGTTTCTGGAATCAATTCCAAAAGGAAGAATTCATAATCTTTCGTGCTCAACGAAGAAATTTCATCCCACTGTTTCTTAGAATCTTTGTTAGAAGGTTTGGAACTTAGGTCGTTCTTTAGCTCCTTTTTTAGATCGTTCAAATCGTCGCTGAATACTTTGTATGCTTTGATCGAGTACTTCGATCCATAATAGTAAGTTTCTGAACTTGGCCTTCCTTCTCCGACTCTATGCAATTCTCTGCCCGAGCACGCAAGCAAATACAAAGACAGGAACAGCGCGAAAAGCTTCATTGCATTAGGCGAGTTCCACATTCAGGGCAGAACTTTGCTCCGACCAAATCTATCTTAAATCCGCAATTGTGACAAAACTTTTGAGACTCCTTGCCTGAAGTCTGAGAAGTTTCTTTTTCTGGCTGCTTTCTAGTTTGCCAAGATTGTATTTGACGATCTTGTTCTTCGAGCTCGAAAACTATTCCTTGAGATATAGTGCTAAATTCTGATTCGGTCAGCTTTCCGGTTTCGAATTCAATTTTAAGATCTTTTAAATTATCTAAAAGAACATCTCTGCGGCTTAACAGCTCAGATTTTTCGGTCTCGAAGGCCAAGTCAAGATCGGAAGCAAAAAATCTAAGATAAACAAAGGGAGCGAATACGATTGCCACTAAAAGTGCATAGAAAAATACGAGCAGAACATCCATTACTTCTGTTTCTCCTCGATTTCGGATAAGTATTTTTGAAATGAATCCGTTTTACTAGACTTCTCCGTAGGTTTAAAACTTGTCCGACGTTTTAAATATAAGAAAATGATAATTAACCCTAATCCACCAGCTAAAGCCAGACTAAGATTGATCCAAGTTGAATCAGGCTTTGCCAGAATATCCTGTCCAAATCCATAAACGACTCCCTGGACTATGCCGTCGTTTCCGTTTTCGGCAAACTTAGCGATTACCGGATCCTGAAGCGCCTCTTCTCCAAATCCGTTAATCATTTTATTCACGATTGTATCGGCCGACTCTCCCTTCCGGATTCTGTTTTCGATGAATAACTTTAGCTTTGCAGAGACAGTGCAATTGTTAAACGAACAACTTTTGATAGGAATCGAAGGCAGGCAAATGCACCGGATTCGATTTGTAACTTCCAAAAAGGTTTTTACTTGTTCGTGATCTGTAAGATTCGTAAAAGTAGATTCAGCTACCAAGGAACCTGACAGGATCCAGATACAAAATGAAAGAATTAAGAACCTGATCCCGAACGCTTTCATGCTTGTTTCTCGCCTATTGGCAGTAAGATGAATAATCCGGAAAGGAAAAATAGCACTGAACCGATCCAAATGAATTTCACCATAGGATTAATCCAAACTTCGAGGTTTGCTACGATTTGCCTTGGAAAGCGCAGGTAATTTTCGGACTTTAAATTCGGATCTCTGGTAAAGAAGAAATTCATAAACAATTTCGGTAAGTCCGGATTCTCATCGGATAAATCGGCGTGCTCTATTGCACCTAGTTGAATGTATAAATCTTCTTTTGCGGTAGAAGCGATGGAAGGTTCGCTAGTAGGGATATGAGTTTCAAAATCTCCGCTTAGATGAGAAATTTGCGGATAGAATCTTCTCTCCGTGACCATACTTGCAAAATCTTGCAACTGCCGTTTGACTTCGAAAGTGGCTTCCTGTGAAACAATCACATTTCTGTGAGAAACTTCCAGGCGACCTTCTGCATTAATGATCGGTTTGATCTTGAGAGTACTTGCTCCGATTACATAATCTCCGAGGACTGCACTATCTTGACTCAAATACAGTACTTCGTCGCTTTTCGGCAAATCTAGAAAGTAGAAAAACTTGACCGAAGTGTTTTGCTTGAATGCATTTCCTGCGTATCCGATAAATAGAATCACCATCGAGAGATGTACTAAATAGCCGCCGTACCTTCTTTTGTTTTTCAAGAGCATTCTGAATCCTGCAACTAGATAGTTCTCCGAGGAAATCGCGGATTGTCTGGCTCGGATTCCGGAGTGGTACTCTTGCAAAATTCCTGACACCGCAAAAATTCCGAGTCCGACTGCAAGAACGCTATAGATTTCTCCTAACAAATCACCCGAGCTGTAGTCGCTGATAAAATAATTCCTGGAGTAAAATAGAATATAAAGGCCCGCGCCTACGATTCCAGCCAAGAGAGGCTTTAGCAAAGTAGTGAAAAAGATTTTGTCCGCTCCCTTTCTCCATGCGAGAAGAGGCGCAGATCCCATTAAAAGAATGAGTAGGATTCCTGCAGGAACTCCCCAAGAATTGAACCACGGAGCCTTAAATTCTCTTCCATAAAGTAAAGGGGAAAATACTCCGAGCAGGATCGCAAGGGTCGCAATCACAAGTAGAAAGTTGTTTAAAAGAAAACTTCCTTCTTTGGACGTCATTGCCTCTAGATTGCGCTCCGGTTTCAGTTGATTTCTTCTGTAAATTAAGAAAGCGCAATATACTGCAAAGCTAACGCCGATATAAATGATAAACGGAGTGCCGATCGTAGATTTGGAAAAAGAATGAGGTCCTTCTAACACTCCACTTCTTGTGATCCAGGTTCCTAACAAACAAAAGTGGAACGCTAGGATGATCAGAAGCATATTCCAAAATTTTAACATGCCTCTTCTTTCTTGGATAATCATCGAGTGAAGAAACGCTGTGGAAAGTAGCCAAGGCATTAGCGAAGCATTTTCTACTGGGTCCCAAGCCCAGTAACCTCCCCAGCCCAATTCTTCGTACGCCCATTTGGAACCCAGAAGGATTCCGGTTCCGAGAAAGAACCAGGAGAAAATACTCCATCTTCTCACAAATCGGAACCAATTTTCAGAAAGCTGCCCAGTGATCAGAGCCGAAGTAGCGATGGAAAACGGAATCGCAAAGCTGACGTATCCTATGTACAAAATCGGAGGGTGGATAATCATCGCCCAATGTTGTAATAGTGGGTTCAATCCTCTACCAGCAGCTGCTTTTGGTTGGAACTCCAAAAACGGTTGCGCATCAGGGAAGAAGATTGCGAGGAAAGAGAAAAAGCAAGCAAGCAAAGCGAGTGAAAGATTCATAAAAGGAATCCGATCGTTTTGCATCGCTCTGGTTTGCCAGAGCACGATAAAAGTAAAGAGAGAGAGCAAAAGATTCCAAAAGAGTAGGGAACCCGAAGAACCGGACCAAATCGATGTCGCTTTATAAAATAGATCCAGATCTTCGCTGGAATGCATTACAACATAATAATTACTTAAATCTGTTCGGACCAACTGAACTAGCAGCACCAAAAAGGCGAGTAGTATGACGGCAAAATTTGCCATCAACATGTACCGACCTAATTCGATCGCGCGTTTATCGTTTTTGATTAAACCGTACGATGTCTGTACGATGGAGAAAAGTAAAATGGAAAAGGACGTGATTAAACAAAGTGCACCAAAATCATTCATGAGGTTTTCTTAATAATCGTGTTCGGAATCTTCTTTTTCGGAGTAACCGGCTTCGTATTTAGAAGCGCATTTTGCCTCAACACGATCCGCGACTAATACACCGTCTTTCCACACTCCATCGACCCTTGCGCGAGTTCCTTCTTTGAACGCGTCAGGTAAGAGAGTAGCTCCTGTAAAAAAAACGGGCACTTCTTTCTCGTTCAGTTGCAAGACGAAGCGGGCGGTTTTTCCTTCTCTCACTACACTTCCTAATTTTACAAAGCCCCGAACCCTCAGCAATTCTTCGCTATTGTATTTACTCGGCTCTGCAGCTAGTTGGGAAGCGTCTAGTAGTGTGTAGGAAGTTTCTTTAGATGAGAAGAATGCAATCGCAGCCAAGGAGACCCCGATTGTTCCTGCAAGTATGGCAAATTTGAGATTCATATGTACTGGTAAATCTAGTCCTTAGACCAAGGAAACCGGAACCTGAGGGGAAGAAAAGTGGAAATACGCTTTCTTAAGCCATAAACGAAGATCCCAATCCTTTCTTTCCAAGCGATCGTAGTATTTTCCAACGAGATAGTAGAAGGGATAAAGGAGTCCAGAGTAATTAAGGAAAGCTTAGAGCGGTAATCCGTAGGCCAAGGATGGATTTTAATTCCAGTATTCTCAAACACCATTAAGGATCTTTTCATATGGAAGGCAGAAGTAATCAGTATCGCCGATTTCCATCGATTCTTTGCGAAGATTTCCTTGGTAAGATCTGCATTTTCCTGGGTGTTCCTGCTTTCGGATTCTAAAACCAAAGCGT
Organism: Leptospira perolatii; assembly: GCF_002811875.1. Classification (GTDB taxonomy): domain Bacteria; phylum Spirochaetota; class Leptospiria; order Leptospirales; family Leptospiraceae; genus Leptospira_B; species Leptospira_B perolatii. The sequence goes on along the minus strand of NZ_NPDZ01000004.1, from coordinate 262,641 downwards.
GGTCAGGAATTCCAAAAGAACGAAGAAATCGATTTGCGTCCTCTGCTTCGGTTCTGGTTTGAAAAAGCAAGTATCCGGATCCACCAGTGAATACGATTCTAGGAGACTTTCCTGCTTTATACAGGAGCACTGCGTCTGTAATCCGATCCGCGGAAGCAGTGAGTTCCGGCCTATTCGGATAGAGAGCCATATTGTCTACCATTCCACCCAATACTAAAATGGCATCAGTCTTGGGGAGTTCCTTCATTTGTACGGGAGGGAACTCATCTTCTAATCCACGGATCAGCCATTGAGAAAACGAATTCGTAGAGCAGATCCAGAGTAGAATCGTTGGAGCTAGAATTAGATACTTTCCCTTCTTTTTCGGAAGAAAAACTCCGACTAAAAGTAGAAATAGAAGACAGGCCGGTAAAGGGAAAAGGATCAGTCCTCCCAGTTTTGACAGGGAGAAGAAGAGAGTATCCATTCTACTCTAGAAGTTTTCCGGATTTAGCCCAGTTCTCGCGCGAAACCTCATCGATAACGACGTAAGTCGCTTCAGGAGGTTTGTTCGCAACTCTCTGGAGAGTTTCCGTAAATTCTTTTACGATTGTCTGCTTTTGCTCTTTGGTTAAGGGTCCGGCTACTTTTAGATTTATGTACGGCATAATATAAGGTCATGCTTCTAAAAGTTTACGGATCAATCAAATCAAATACGAAGAATTTAACTGCCTGACTTCAATGATTCTTCTTTTTCCAATTGAATTGGTAGAAGCATCAAACGAACTTCGCTGGCTTCCCTTTCTTTAGAGAATGGAAGTGCGTCTACTCCGTATTCTATCGAGTCGGATGGTAATCTTGTATAAGTACCAAAGAGTCTATCCCAAAAAGAAAATATATTTCCGTAATTCATATTCGTGAACGGCTCGTGCTTATGGTGGTGTACCTTGTGCGCTTCAGGAGTGACAAGCACTACAGAAAAAATCCGATCTAACCAAGACGGAAGACGAATATCTGCATGAGTGGATTGTGCAAAAAAAACGGAGATCGTTTGATACAGCAATAATATCCCGGGCGAAACTCCGAGTATCATTACACCCGAAAGAGTTGCGATCACTCTGAGCAATGCCTCTCCAGGATGGTGACGCAGTGCAGTGGTCACATTAATATATGGATCGCTGTGGTGCACCAAATGAAATCTCCAGAGAAACGGGATTTGGTGTTGGAGCCAATGCGGAACGTAAATGCAGAGAAAATCCAAAAACAGGATTCCAAAAATTGCCGAAGCAAAAATCGGCATATTCACTAAATTTAATAGACCGAACTTATGCTCGCTAAAGTAGAAGCTGACCCAGAGTGTAGTCCCCGCAAATAATAGATTGATAAGTAAAGTAGTGATCCAAAAAACCAGGTTGATTCTATTATGTTCAAATGTGGAAAACTCGCTTTTTCTTCGGGTCAAAGATTCCCAGGACCAAAAAAACAAGAATCCTGAGACCAAAAGCGCGGTCCTTTGCCAAGACGGTATATTCGAAAAATAAACAACGATAGATTCCATGCAAAGTCATCCTAAAAAAGCAAATCGATTCATAGGTACTGTTTGACTTGTTTCGCATAGTCTATGTTTGGCGAGAACTAAAATCCTGTGTAGGCTTTTATCTATAACAGTTGCTATATTTAAATCGAAGAATCTTCGGTTTTTTTTCAAAAAATTAAGCCTGCGACAGGTTCGTTCAAGCAAAGAGAGGCAAATTGGGGTAACCTTATTTGTGAATTTGAACTGGGAGTTGCCTATGAGATTTGCAAAGGAAATGGCTTTTTATTCAGCCTACCATCAGGAAAAGAGAAATATTTGGATCCACGTTTTTGGAGTTCCTACGATTACATTTACACTATTCCTGATTACAACTAGATGGGAGCTATTTAGAATCGGGGATCTTCCGATTACGTTTGCGACAGCGTTTGCCGGAGCAATTTTACTCTACTATTTCACACTAGATATCCTGTTCGCCTTGGTTTCTACTGTAGTATTCGGAGCACTGTTGGTGATTGCACATAAAATTACTTTCACTATGGCACCTTCTACGGTTTGGACGATTTTTGGTGTAGCTCAGGTGTTAGGTTGGGGTGCTCAGTTTTATGGACATTTTATTTTTGAGAAGGATAGACCTGCTCTCTTTGATAATTTGTTCCAGGCTGTTGTATCCGCTCCGATCTTCGTAGTCGCAGATGTATTCTTTGAACTTGGATTCAGAAAAGATTTGGAAGCTGAGGTCAAAAAAGTTTTAATAGAAAGAGGAAAACTGAAAACTTTCCAAACTGCGAAAGCACATTGATCCTTTAGGATAATAGAGTTTTTTACTTAGTATCCTAATTAAACACAAAAATGGGCCTTCACTCCTGTATGAGGGCCCAAGAATCTAGAAGGCTGTACTCCGAACATTTTCTTAAACGTCCTACTGAGATGAGCCTGGTCCGCGAAGCCGGCTGCGTGAGCGGCGTCCGTCAGCGTCACACCGTCCTTTAAAAGTTTCGCTGCAGAATGTAATCTCAACCAAAGCTGATACTTTCTCACTGGAAGACCGAGCTGCTCTTTAAAAAGGTGCATAAATCTGGTTTCAGAAAAGCCGAACTCTTTTGCCAAGACCGGAACTGTTAGCGCTTCGGGGAGTGCTTTTTTCATTCGATCCGTAGCGGATAGAATTCGAGGATCTATAGAAACCTTGGTTTGAGTTTTATTTCCGACCGCGCTCAAAATTTCTAAAAACAGATCCAACGCAGAAGAACAATTATAATTTCCTAATAATAGCTCTTTACATTTTTTCTCCAACTCCTTGAGATCATTTTCCGGGATTTTGTGGATCCCGGTTTTTCCGAATCTCTCTTCGATTGGAGCGTAATCCTCGCTATCTGGATCTATTTGTAAAACGATGATGTCGGATTGTTCAGCGTCCAGGCTATGGTGATAGTTAGGACAAACCACTGCTGTTTGAAAAGGAGTCTGCTTCCCTTCCAGGTCAGTGATATGAAATGGAGATCCTACGGAAATCAGAATAGAAACCGCGTAGTGCGAATGCGATTCCGCGGATAGACCTCTAGAAGCAAAAAGAATTCTACCCTCGAAATAGTATAAAACTCCTTTTTGCTCCTCACTCATAATAACCTTTGGTACTACGGAAACTTCGAGATCAAAGTATTTACCTACGTTCCTAAAATCACAATCTTTTTTGCGAGTAAAGTCCGATTCCGTAAAGAGCCATCTACAGATTCATAAAGCTCTTTGGATACGATCCCAGGTTCTCTCGGGCTCTTCGAATGGAAAAAAATGTGTGGAACCTTTCCAGAATTCTAACGATGAATTTGGATTTCCGGACTGAATTCTTCTAGCCGCTTTTGGAGAACAAACTTCGTATTTTTCCGGGATCGTGATATGAGTCTCTGTTTTGATATTACGATATTGAAATAGACTACGTATGCTCGCCGTGCTAAAAATTTTAGCCTCAAGTTGCGGCGGGCAGCATAATATGATCTTGCCGTTTTCTGTCTGACGAAAACAGGACTGCAAATAATCTTCGAAGATCTTCGGGTCCCATCTGGAAAAAGTAGGAGTTCTTCTATATCCTTTTCGAATCAGATCCAGGCTTGCGAATTCGCTTCTTCTAGCTAAGGCGCCTTTGGCGAGTTTCCGACCGAAGATTTTTCCAAGAAGGATTGCAATCGGATCTAAGATTACGGGATCCATAATGATCAACTTTTTGTAAAATTGTGGAGAATGATAGGAGGCTAAAAGTTGACTGGCCCCGCCTAAGGAATGTCCGATGCCGACCAGATTTTTCAGTCCTTCTGTTTCGATTAGTGCAAGAATTTGGTCTCTAAAAAAAGTCCATTCCTTCCAATCTAAACTAACTTGAGATTGTCCGTGCCCGCAAAAATCTAGAGCAAACACTCTGTGAGTTTCAGAAAGTTTTTCGATATAATACGAATAGCAACCAGCAGAAAATCCGTTGGCGTGAGTGATTAGAACTGGAGTAGAATTCTCTGGCCCGGATACAATGTAGGATAACTGCAGGTTCCTAAATTGGAATGTTTTTCTTTTCATCTCAGATTTGCCCTTGATCTTTCGCTTCCTTCTCATGGTATGGAAGAGAAAACAAGCGATGTTTTTTTGCAATCGAGGATAAAACATGAACCTCTCCGTAATTATTGTATTTTGTGTGGCCCTATTCTTCAATGCTCTCGCGAATATTCTTATCAAAGCGAGTTCTTTAGGAGATAAGACCGAAACTTCCGCATCTTCCGGTGGGATATTAGGGTTGATCCAGTTATTTTTGCATCCGGTTTTTTTTGCAGGAATCGCATCTTTTGGAATCGCATTGCTCGGTTATAGATGGGTTTTGGGAAAAGGAATTAAACTATCTCTTGCCTATCCGGTATTTACTTCTGCAGGATTCATCATCGTATTAGTCGCTTCTGCTTTTCTATTTAAGGAAAAATTGAACTGGTCTCAATGGATTGGAATCGGTTGCATTATGGTCGGAGTTTGGCTTACGGCAGGGGAAATGTTCGACTAATTCGAACTCTGTTCATTTAACGATCCCCAAAAATCGATTTGCAAACGGAAACTTAGATCAAAACACTGCTCCCATCTAAATTGGAGGTGGAAGTAGGATGAACCAGGGCCCACTTTCCGGAATCAAAGTCGTAGATTTAAGTTTATTACTCCCAGGTCCGCTTTGCTCCATGTACCTTGGAGATCTCGGAGCAGACATTATAAAAATTGAAAATCCTCGAGCGATGGACGCCACGAGGGTAATGTTTAAAAATCCGAAAGGTGCTCCTTCTTTGTATCTGATGCTCAATCGAAACAAAAAAGCGATCACTCTGAATCTTAAGAAAGAAAGATCGAAAGAAATTCTTTTTAAGCTTTTGGAAAACGCAGACATTTTATTAGAAGGATTTCGTCCAGACGGTCTCTCTAAAATGGGATTGGGGTACCAGGATTTAAAGGATCGATTTCCAAGACTGATCTATTGTGGAATCTATGGATACGGAGACTCCGGAGCTTACAGAGATTTTGCAGGACATGATTTAAATTATCTTTCTTTGTCCGGTGTACTATCTCAGACAGGAAAGGATCCTCAAGCACCTGGCTTTCAGTTGGCGGATATCGGTGGAGGAACATTGACAGCATTGTCCTCGATCCTCGCAGCACTGTACTACAGGGAAAAAACTGGGAAAGGACAAAAGATTGCGGTCTCCATGATGGAGGCTTCTCTGCAATTCATTTCGCTTTACGCCGGAATTTATGCGGCTTCCGGAAAAAGCCCAGAGGGCGGAGCCGAGTTGCTTTCCGGCAAACTTCCGAACTATAACACATACAAAACAAAAGAAGGAAGATGGGTCGCACTCGGTGCATTGGAAGATATGTTTTTCAAAACCTTCTTAAGACAATCCGGCCTAGATGTGCATTTGGAATCCGTGCCTGCGGACGAAAGTCACTTTGGTGAATGGAAGGAACTCCTAAAAAACTACTTCGCTTCTAAAACGTACTCGGACTTAGAGCCAATTTTCCAAAATCCGGACTCCTGCTTGACCCCGGTAAAAACGATGGAGGAGGTCGCAAAGGATCCAATACTCAAATCTAAGGGAATGATTTTGGACAAAAAGCATCCGGAATACGGAGAATATGTACAGTTTGGGTCCCCATTTCCATTTTCGGAGTCACCTGTGACATACAGAACCGAGCCACCTGCTCACGGAGAGCACACAAAGGAAATACTAACTTCTCTCGGATATTCCGAATCTCAAATAGAAGAAATGAGAAAAGAAAAAGTGATCTAATAGCTTGCAGAACGAACGTTCTGTATTTTTTAACTGGCTAGAATCGGCGAATTTAAGCAAATTTGAGAAAAAGTTTCGAATTCTGTCCCATAGAACGTTTTTCGCCCTGTGATTGTCTAAGGTTTTAGTTGATCTAATCGATAGTGTTCAAAAATTAGGATTAGAAACTCTCGTAAGAAGGGACCGAATGTACCAGGAACTCACCGATCAGCAGATTGAAATTAGGGATACTATCCGTAATTTCGTAAAGAAGGAGATTACCCACGAAGTAGCAATTCACTGGGACGAAGAGAATAAGCACCCTGAAGAATTAATCAATAGAATGAGAAGGGAGCTCGGAGTAAACGGCTTAACTATACCGGAAGAATACGGTGGTTGGGGTTTAGGATCCATAGAGCAATGCTTAGTGACGGAAGAGCTTTCCAGAGGATGCTTGGGAATCAGCCTATGTTTCGGTTATACTGGATTGGGAATTTTACCAATCATGAAAGGTGCTAGCCACGAGCAAAAAAAGAAATGGCTGCAACCGATTGTAGACGGCGAGTACGGAGTTTCCTTCTGCCTTTCTGAGCCAGGCGCCGGATCCGACGTTCCGGGCATGAGCACCACAGCCGTGAAAAAAGGCGACAAGTGGGTGATCAACGGAACTAAGCAGTGGATCACCGGTGGCGGAAGCGCAGGAGCCTATACTGTATTTGCTTATACAGATAAAGGAAGAGGAACCCGCGGAGTTTCTTGTTTTTATGTAAAACGCGACACACCAGGTCTGATCGTAGGAAAAAAAGAAGATAAGCTCGGAATTCGTGCTTCTGACACCCGCCAAATCATTTTTGAAGATTGTGCGGTTTCCGAAGAAAACATGATCGGAAAAGAAAATCTAGGATTTATTTACGCTCTCCAGACTTTGAACGCTTCTCGTCCGTATGTTGCGGCGATGGGAGTAGGTGTCGCTCAAGCTGCACTAGATCACGCTTCTAAATATGCACGCCAACGCGAGCAATTCGGATCCAAAATCTCCAGCTTCCAAGCGGTTCAGCACATGTTAGCTGACATGTCTATCGGAGTCGAGACTGCTCGTCAGATCTGTTACCTTTCTGCGCGTATGTCAGATGCAGATGATCCTCGCTTACCAAAGTATTCTGCGATTGCAAAAGCATATTGCTCTGAGACTGCAATGAAATGCGCTCTAGATGCGGTTCAGATTTACGGCGGTTACGGATATACAAAAGAATATCCGGTCGAGAAACTGATGCGCGACGCCAAAATTCTTTGTATCTTTGAGGGAACGACTCAAATCCAAAAGAACGAGATCGCAGCTTATGTGATCCGGGAAGCAGCTTCCGCAAAATAAGAAGAAAACAGATTTTTGCCCGAAAGGGACACCGAGACGCCGGGGATTACACTCCGGCGTTTTTTTTTGAAAGGGTAAGAAGTACAGGCTGATTGCGGAAAAATCTTGAGCAAAGTTCCGGATTTTGACCAGGAAAAACACTTGTGTGAAATAGGCAGAATCGTCTACTCTTGCAGTCCGGCCATCACGCCGAAATAATTTATCGTGGAGTCTCATATGTTCCGAAGAGCGGTATACGTTGTGGCGTTGTTAGCCCTAGTATCCTCATGTACCCCCTCAGCGAAATCGTATAATAATACCATCGTTGCAGAACAGGGAAAGATACTTAATATTTTGATCGAAATGTCCAAGCATTTCCAAACTGATTTAGACAAGGCGGAGAGCTTGCGTGTAGAAATGGTCGCCCAGTGCTCCAAGTCTAAAGAAGCATTAGAGAAGCTTACTTATGACAAAGACGATTACGGCCTAAAGAAAGCTGCGATCGAATTATTCGTGTTCTACGAGAAATCAGGCAATAACGCATTCAAAGAAATGATTGAGCTCTTAAAGAAAGGCGCAAGTATCACTCAAGCTGACGTAGCTAGATTGAACGTGATCGCAAAAGAAATCGGCGAAGAAGAAAAAGGTTACGACGAAAACTTCAAGAAGGTACAAACTGCTTTCGCATCTGCGAATGGCTTTCCATTAGAAGAAAATAAATTGCAAAAAGAGATCGATAGTCTCGGCAAATAAATCGCTATTTGCGTCGCAGTTGTAGGAAAGAGGGACTTTCAAGGTCCCTCTTTTTTTGTACTCTTATTTGTTTTGCGTGTTGGCGATGGACAAGTTTCCTTCCAAATACTCTGCTGCTTCTGAAGCAACTTTGTTGGAAATATAAGGTCCGTTATAGAGCGGGTTCAGTACTTTAAAAAATAGGGTCTGTCGCATATCTTCGGAAACTTGTGCGAGTAATTCGTTTACTAATGCTTCTCTTTTAAACTGTGTCTTTCTTTTAAAACTTTTTTTGACCTGCGTATTCACCTGTTTTTTTCCCCACCGTATGCTGTTATTGGACGGGAATATGTCTAACCGGCTTACGAAGATTTTTGAAAAAATGAGAAACTATATATATCCCGGATTTACTTTTCCAAGACTTCAGATTTTTGAAATTTATATTCTTTAGTGAACGGTCGTTTATTCGATTCTAACGAAATACCCAACGAACCAGTGAAAGCACTGGTTTGGTCCAGGAAGGAACTACAGCCTTTCCAAACGCTGTCTTTGGAAAGAGCAGAAATAGTTCCAATGGAATCAGTTTTCCAGATGCTAAGAGTCCTTCCTTGTCCGAATAAGCGCATAACTTGTCCGGATTTACCAAGGAGTAGATCCTAGAAATTCCTTCTCCATCAAAGAGATAATGCTGCATAAATACAGGCTGATTCTCTGAATACGCGATGATGCTCTGGTTTCCATTGTTCTCGGCAAAATAAAACTCCAGTCCCTTAAGGAATGACCGATTCTTACGAACCCGAAGTAGAAACGAAGCTACTCTTTCTTTTCCTAGAATTGGAATTCTGGCTGCGTGCACTTTTCCTCCTCCATCTGACCAAACCACGATATCTTCCTTTAGGTAAGACAAAAGAAGCTCTGGTTGATCCTTAGAAGAAGCGAGTATGAATTTTCGAACAAGAGTTCTCTTGGTTTCTAAGTCTGCATCGAATTTTCTAGATTCGGATTTCAGTGAGACCTTTGCTCTCTTCAAAATTTGCCTGCAATTATCTGGAGTTTTTCCTATCGCCTTTGCAATGCTCCCGTACTCCATTCCGAAGGATTCTCTGAGCAAAAAAACAGCCCTCTCGATCGGATTGAGCTTTTCCAGCAAATGCAAAAAGGCCAGGTCTAGAGTTTCAAGATCCGGTTCGCTTTCGTCCTGAGGAGGCAAGGGCTCGGGAAGCCAAGGGCCGATATAGGTTTCTCTTTTTCTTTGCGCCTTGCGAAGACTGTCCAAAGAGAGCCTTGCTGCAATCGTAGACAGAAAAGCTTTAGCGGATTTGATTTCTTGTTCTTTGGAACGCTCCCAACGCAGATAGGATTCTTGGACGATGTCTTCAGCGTCCGAAAAACTTCCGGTCATTCTATAAGCGATTCCAAATATTAGATTCTTATAATTTAAGAATTCTCCGAGCCTATCCAAACTTTTTACCTCTGCGCAATCTCTGCCCCAGTTAATTCCAGTTCAGTATCTACAGGAACAAACGAAGGCCATTGATAGAAGTCGATTTTCTTTTCGAGTCTGAGGCTATTTAGCGCAAACTTGCAGACCAATTCCTTAATGAATGCCGCAGGCCTTCCTTTTCGGAAAGCTTTTTTGGGAGTATCGTCTCGGTAAACGGATTGGATGATCCCTTCCTCCCTTCCTAGGCTAACACAGAACATTACGAATCCCAGTGAAAAAGGTCTACTTCCGATTTTAGATTTTCCGCCTAGCAAGTAAGTCAGCCTTTCGGAAAGATAGGCTCCCATCGGAATCGCGGCAGCACACGACATTCTAACATGATTGTACTGTCCTCCCATCGGTCTGATACAATCGCCTGCTCCTAAGATATTTCCACCACTTCTTACTTCCAAAAATTCGTTCACATAGAGTTGTCCGATCTCATTTGTAGGTAGGGACGATTTTTTTGCGATGTTGGATGCATAAAATCCGTTGGAAAGTAGGCAGATATCGTGTGAGATGATTTGTCCTTTCTCGGTTTTGACTTGGTTCTTGGAAAAAGAGACGATTTTGGTATTCTCCAGAAGCTTTGTCCCCCGTCTTAATATTACATCTTTTGTATATTTTGCGCCTTCTTGGCTGAAGATTTTTCCAATGCTTCCCTTATCGACCAAGGTGATTTCTAAGCCTGGATAGGTCGCAGCGAGCTCCGTGGTGGATTCTATTCCAGTTAGTCCGGCGCCGATGATTGTGATTTTTGCATTCGGATTCTTCACCAAATATTCTCTCACTCGTTGGCAGTCGGCTTCGCCTGCTACGCTCGCGTAGTCTGGAGTCAAACTGTCTTTTTGGGGGCCTGCCATTCCGAGGGTGTAAGCTAGATAGTCAAAGCGGACTCTTTCTCCGTTCTCGAGCAGAAGTTGGTTTTGGCTCGGTAATATTTCTTGGATTCTAGCGATTTGCAATTTTACACTTTTATGAAGTAGTTCTCTGACTGAATAAGTTTTTTGTTTCGTGCCCGCCAGAACTTGGTGATTTCTGATTTTTTCTTGAAATTCAGATTTGTCAGTCACCATCGTAATTTCAATCGACAATCCTTTTCTTGCCAAACGATTTGCTGCTGCGATTCCCGCGTATCCAGCTCCTGCTATTAAGACTGATTTTTTTTCCATGGGTTTCCTCCCTTCTGATACAGGAAAGACGCTCCGGGGATAAGAGTTTGTGACAAAGCAGGATCAAATTATTAAGCGAAATCTTCGAAGATTGATTTTGGCACCTTGTCGCTGTTCCGTCGAAGAAAGGTTCTTACAAAGCTTTGGTCTTAGAACTGTTCTAATTGCCGGTTGACTTCAAATGCTGGAAGGAAATTCTAGTGAAAGGGCATGAATATGAAATATGCAAGTTTCGCATTTTCCCTACTTCTCTGGCTTGGTTCGTTGAACTACTGTAAGCCGGAGCCGCGACCAATTCCGGAATTGGAGAAGTTCGTTGTGAAAAACGTAATTCATCCGAGTTCCAATCCTTACAATCCGGATAAAATAGAACTAGGAAAGTACTTATACTTTGATCCTAGGCTCTCCTTAAAGCAAGATACTAGTTGCGCTTCTTGCCATAATTCTGAGTTACAGAATCTAAATGTAGGAACTCCTAGAAACAAGATTCATAATCAAATTTCTCCCAAACTCACAAACGTAGCTTTGTACAAGGATGTATTTCAGGACCCTCATGCAAAAGATCTAGAGGATATCGTAAAGGATCGATTGCACTCAGAGATCATGCTCAAGAACGAATCCGTAGTGTTACAAAGACTATCTGCGATTCCGAAGTACCGGGAGCTTTTTAAAAAAGCATTCGGATCTGAGGAAGTAACTACAGAAAGAATCGTTTTAGCTCTATCTGCATTCGAAAGGACTATTGTCAGCAAGAACTCCAGATTTGATCGCTTTGTCATGGGTGATTCTAATGCGCTAACGGATGCGCAAAAACGAGGCTGGGAAGTTTTTCAAAACAAAGCAAAATGCGTACAATGCCATAAAGGGCCGAATTTTTCGGATTCTAAACCGCACGCTATCGGGCTTTCGGGTGTTTCGGATAAGATGAGAACTCCTACGTTGAGGGATGTAACCCGCAAAAAAGCTTTTATGCACAATGGTGAATTTACTTCGATCGAAGAAGCAGTGGATCACTTTACTAGAGGGGGTCAAGCGGGTGCGACAAAGGATCCTCTTTTAAAGCCTTCGATATTATCCGAAGAAGAAAAGAAAGATCTGATCGAATTCTTGAGAGCCTTGGAAGGCGAGACGATCCAGCTAGAAATTCCGGAGATTCCTAAGGCTTAGTACTAGGTTCGGGAGAATACTTACTGAGTTCATGGATGATCTGTTGGACATCCACTCCGAATTTTTCGAATACGTAATTCTTTGCTAAGTCATAGCGAATTAAATCTACGTTAAAGTTGATCTTTGCCTGAGCAACCAGCAGTTCGGATTGTATCAAATTGTCCAAGGCAGATTTTACTAGCACCGCAGTAAATCTACCTTGGTTGAATCTTTGTTGGATTCCTCGATAGAATTTTTCCGCCTCGTCTCTACGTCTCTTAGCCGCATCTAATAGTTCGGAGCCCGCCATGATGGATTCGTAACGGTTTCCTAACTCTTCTTTGATCTGAACTTTCAGCTCTTCTTCTTGCTTCGCAAGTACATCCACTTTGATTTTGGAATCCCTGATATCCGTTTTGATGCCAGTGTCAAAGAGCGGATAAGAAAGCTGGAATCCTGCGCTCATCTCTGGATATTTAAAGGACTGAATTCCTTTTTCCGGATCTATAAAGTTTGATTGGGGGTTCAGAAAGGTCTGGCCCCGACTTGAGTAAGTGCCTGTGATTTTCAAGGAAGGCATATCTTCGTCTTCCTTCACCTTTAGTTCGGTCCCGGCGACTTCCCTTTGTCTTTGCAGGTTACGAAGATCGATGCGATGGGTCAGGGCGTATTCATAATCTTTTTCGAGATTAATGTCTTTGGGGACATGCTCGGACAAGTCTGTAATACCTGCCACCTGAGAGGAAGGATCCGCATTTAATACACGAACCAGATTTCTCTCCGCCTCTCTTCTGGCTAATTTTGCCCTTTCCAGGTTATTCTGAGTTTGTGTCAGTGCGGAATTCCACTGATTGACTTCGAATGCTTCAGAGAGTCCTAGGTTCCTCTTTCGGATCGTCAGGTCCCGAATGTTCCGAGTGTTTTTCTCAAGTTTCTCAAAGGTTTCTACCTGAGAATCGTACACGCTCAGAGTCCAGTAATCTACTAGGGTTTTAACTACTAATTGCGAGAGTATATAGATTAATTCGTCCCGTTTAATCACGGTATTCTGTTTTAGAATCTTCTGACGCTCCTTCTCAGTGCGTCCAAAGCTGTATTTCAGGAGTTCTTGGCTCAAAGTTAAAGACAGGGCGCCAGTGTACTGAGGGGGAGCCGCGAGTACTTTTCCGAAGGCTCCGAGAGTGTTGTTCGTAGCGGTTTCAAATGCGTTCGAGTCGAATCGGATCGTGCTCGCTTCCAAACTAAAATAGGTTTGGGTCTGAAACTGCTTTTGGACTCCAACAGCGATCCTATCGTTAGAAATCTTAGTACCACTTAGTACGTTGTTTCGGTTGAATGGCAAATTCGTTCTTACTGTGGAAAACGAACCGACCATTGTCCATGCATATTGGGATTCGTTTTTCAGCTCACCAGAATCGGATTTTACGAATTCCATCTTGGCATTCTTTACAGTAATATTATTCTCAAGGACATAATTTACAGCTTCTTTTAAGCTGAGATGTAAAACCTTTGTTTGACTTTGGTCGGTGGATTGATTTTCTTGAGAGAACATCGGAAGTGTAATCAAAATGTTTCCGACTAGGAAGTGGATCAGAGAATATTTCCGAATAACCGACTGAATGCGTTGCATGAGTACTTGTTCTTCCTTGGAGCAAGGTTTTAAATTTGGAAGAATTTGCCAAATCGAAAAATATGTACACAAACATTAAACTATCGTAAAAAAATGGAATCAGAAGAAAAGAAACCAAACCGACTCGTGTCTGAAAAGAGTCCTTATCTACTTCAGCATGCCTACAATCCAGTGGACTGGTTTCCTTGGTCAAAGGAAGCATTCAAAAAAGCAAATGAAGAAGATAAGTTAGTCTTCCTTTCCATCGGTTATGCGACCTGCCACTGGTGTCATGTGATGGAGCATGAATCTTTTGAAGACAAAGAGACCGCTGAAATTCTGAATCAATATTTTATTTCGATAAAAGTGGACCGAGAAGAAAGGCCGGATGTGGACAGAATTTACATGGACGCACTGCAAGCAATGGACCAGCAAGGTGGTTGGCCCTTGAATATGTTTTTAACTCCTGAAGGAAAGCCGATTACTGGCGGAACTTATTTCCCACCTGTTCCAAAATATGGGAGAAAAAGCTTTAAAGAAGTATTAAAAATTTTGCATGAACTTTGGAAAGAAAAACGCGAGGAGATTATTACTGCCTCTTCGGAACTTGCCGCTTATCTTAAAGAATCCGAGGAATCAAAGGCAAGTTCGGCGTCTTCTGAAACTGATTTGCCAAAAGTAGAAGCATTTAATGAAGCATTTCGAATGTTTGAAAGATTTTATGACCAGGATTACGCCGGATTTAAGACCAATCTTACGAACAAATTTCCTCCGAGCATGGGGCTTTCCTTTTTGCTAAGGTACTATAAATCTACCGGAGAACACCGAGCTTTGGAAATGGTGGAAGAAACTCTTACTTCCATGAAAAAAGGAGGAATCTACGACCAAGTAGGAGGTGGCTTGAGCCGTTATTCTACGGATCATTATTGGCTTGTTCCGCATTTTGAAAAAATGCTCTACGATAATTCCTTATATATGGAAGCACTCGTTGAGTGTTATCAGAGTACGGGGAACGAATTCTATAAAGAAGCGGTATACGATATTTTAGATTATTTGAATCGAGATATGCGCTTGCCCGGTGGCGGAATCGCGAGCGCCGAGGACGCTGATTCTGAGGGAGAAGAGGGCAAATTCTACGTTTGGAGTAGAAAGGAATTTCGGGAGATATGCGGTCCGGATGCCGATTTATTAGAAGAATTCTGGAACGTATCCGAAAAGGGTAATTTCGAGAATCATAATATTTTGAATGAATCATTCCGCTTGAACTTCGCACGTAAAAAAGGTTTAGAACCTCGTGAACTAAAAGAAATCATCTCCAGGAATAAAGAGAAGCTCTTGCAGAGAAGATCGGAAAGAATCAGACCATTGAGAGACGACAAGGTGATACTTTCTTGGAATTGCCTCTACATTAAAGCGGCCTCTAAGGCTGCTTTAGCGTTCGGGGACGGGGAACTTTTACGGTCTGCAGAAGATACTTATAAATTCTTAGAGAAGCATCTAAAGAGGGAAGACGGTAGACTACTTCGAAGGTTTCGGGACGGAGAAGCTAGATTCCTTGCATATAGCACCGATTATGCGGAATTCGTTTTGGCTTCTTTGGCTTTATTCCAGGCGGGTAAGGGGACCCGGTATTTGGAAAATGCGATTCGAACGATAGAGCAAGGAATTCATTTATTCCGGTCGAAAGCAGGAGTGTTTTACGATACTGGAGTAGACTCGGAAGGGGAGGGACTTCTCCGCAGGAGCGTGGATTCTTACGACGGGGTAGAGCCTTCTGCGAACAGTTCCTTTGCCCTCGGATTCGTAATACTTTCTAAGTTAGGGATCGATAGCGAAAGATATTTAAGCTTTGCAGATTCGATTTTTACTTATTTCAAATCAGAGTTAGAAACAAGAGCATTAAATTTTTCCTATATGCTAACGGCGTATTGGCTGAGGACGAGTCAGTCAAGAGAACTCGCTGTCGTTTACTCTTCCCCCGAGGAGCTCCTACCAATTTGGAAAGGAGTAGGAAGTTTGTTTTTGCCGGAGACCGTTTTGGCTTGGGCTACCGATAAGGAAGCCGAAGAATCCGGGAATCGAATTCTTTTACTTAAGAACCGTACTTCTAAAGGGAAGGTGCAAGCTTATTTGTGCAAGAATTACGAATGCGATCTTCCTGTGAGTGATTGGGAAGCGCTTCGAAAAAAATTAGTCTAGTTCGATTCGTTCTGCGTCCCGCCAGAGTCTGTCCAAGTTGTAGAACTCTCTTTTTTCGGGGGTCATAATATGTACGATGAAGTCTCCGTAATCCAAAAGTGTCCAACCCGACGACGCGGAAGCACCTGTTTTGTCAGTTTCCTTGTGAGGAAGTTTAAAACTTTTTAATGCCTTCTTTATTTCTCGAGCGACTGCGTTCGCCTGTACCGAGGAGTTAACAGTGCAGATGACGAAATAACTGAGATAGGAGTTTACCGATTCCAAATTGAGTATAGTGATCTCCTCGCATTTCTTATCCATCATGATTTTATGAATCGTCTTCAGGACTTCGGGTGTTTCTTTTGGCTGTTTTTTGCGAGGCGGGGTCATTCTAAAGGCTATATTCCGAATTATTATTTCTTAGGTTCGATATCGGCTCCCACTAAAACAGTGGAGTCCATTCCCAAATCTTTTCTCAGTACGTGATGAACTTTCGCTTTTTCCAGAACTAAGGATATCTTGTCAGAAATCGCGGTGTTCCCCGAGCGATCTAGGATTACGGTTTTTTTTACGTCTTTGATCCAAGCATTATCAGTAGATAAAACTTTGATTCGTTTATCAGCTAAAATTCCTCTTACGTCTTTTGCCAGTCCGGGGATTTCGGTACCGTTGAGAACCTCAGTGCGAGCAAATTCCCCGTCTGCAAAAATTTCGGTTCCGATATCCTTTTGGAATTTGCGAAAGGATGCGGCGGCGCGGGCGAGGTCCACTTTGAGATAAAGACGTTTCGTTTTTGGATCCTGGGCAGGTTCGCCCGGGAGCTCAGTGATTCCAAATGATAATCGACGGGAAGTAGCGAAACGCAAAAGAGAATAGAAATCTTCTTTAGAAAAATCTGAATCAATGAGCGAGTAAACCAGTTCTGACCAAACCGGATTTAGAAGTTCCCTATTTTCATAAAGAGTTTCGTACAAAGTCAGTACTGCGCTTTCTTGGCGACTGATTCTATCTAAATAATCTAATGTCTCTTTCTTATCCATGTAGGAAATATAATTATATGCATCTTCTCCGGAATAAGGGTAGATTCCCGGAATCCGCACATAGATCGGAGAGCTTCTGATCGTACGGCTGTCGGTATAGATAGGAAGTCCTCCAAGCAAATCCACAATTTTGATAAACGAATTCGCTTTTATCTTTATCGTGTACTGAGGCTTCGATCCTAGGATCTCCTGCAAAGCGTCTAGAACCGCGGAGGCCCCTCCCGATTTTTTGATTTCCAGGCTATCGTCCGGATCATCGAAAGTGGTAATCGGATGAATGAAAAACAATCCGACTCTATCTTGAGAAGGGAGTAAAGTAGCTAAAACTCCGAATTCGTAGGTGTCGTCATCTGCGACTGCGTGCACTAAAAAGTGGATCGGCTTTCCCGTGCTGATTTTTTCGTCCAGGCCGGTGCGTCGAAGATTTCGAAACAAAAAGAAAAGTACTGCGACGACTAGTATCCCCGAGGCAATCCAAAGCGGGAGAAAGTTAAAAGGCTTGGAGTTACTCAATTGTTCCCTCGGATTCCATTCAGACTCTAAAATCCCCCATGTCAATTGGATATTTTTTCGAGAGCAGAGTTGTATATCTCGAAGGTTTTAGGATGTATTTCTTTTTGGTTTTCGAGCAGATCCATAAGAGTGTTTTTTGCCTTATTGAATACTGCAAAGAATAGATTTTCTTTGGCCTGTCTTCTCCATTCTTGGTACTCAGGCTTTCTCTCGGCAAATTCCGAACCTAAGAAGTCAGAAGCATACAAAATATAGTCTAGCTGACTTAGATCTGTTCCACCAAGAGTATGGTTTCGGACTGCGCTGAATACAGTTTCGTTTTGTAACCCGTATTTTTCTTTTAGGTAATAGGGAGCAGACCTAGCGTGCCAAGCCGGTTCAGGCAAAGTCGGCCCTTCTTTGTCTCCTGCCGCATTAAATAGGGCAAGATGGAATTCCTTCGATTTTTGCTTTGTGATGTCGTGTACGATTCCAGCAAGATAAGCCAAATCGGACAGATCTGGTGTATAGATGGAGGCTAGCTCTCTCGCAATTTCGGCCACCTTTAGGCTATGTTCCCATCTCGAAGTTGTGATCTCTTGCGGAACGATCTTCCGAAAATACTCGATTTGATCTTGGATTGTTTGCATCTCAAAAATGGCTAAGTATAGTAACCTGATTTCAGAATGATATTCCAAACTAAGTCGGAAAGTTCAATAGGTTTCTTTTTCTCTTGGATGGCCTGAGGAAGGTACTTTCTTAAATCGGAAGATGCCGCCGGCAGGAGCCGATTTTCCAAAAATAGGATCTTCTGTTTGTACTTTGCCAAGTTTTGATTTTCCGGAATTAGAGGGGAGGTCCTTCGAAATACCAGGAGCAAAAGAATCCGATCTAGGATGCTTTCCCAATTCCTCCATCGGTGAAATTCAGAGTAATTGTCTTCCCCAATCAACAAGGCAAATTTTTTTGTCGGAAGGATTCGGTCTAATTCGCATACAGTTTCGTACGTATAATTTTTTCGATTCGACCGTAATTCCCAGTCCCAAATTCTGATTTTGGATAAACCGGAAAACTCAGCACCTAACATCGATAATATGAAATCGGGTGAGTTTGCTTGATTTTCTTTCCAAGGAGAATGATAGTTAGGTACAACGATGAGTTCTTCAGAATTAGGAAATTTCTGCAGAAAATGTTCGGCAATTTCTCGATGTCCTATATGAGGTGGATCAAAACTTCCGCCAAAGATTCCGGTAATAGATGACTGATAAATAGAGCTCATAGAGAATTCGCTGCAGAGTTCGGTGAATATAAATTCTTGAAAGTCTAGCTAACCGCGAATTTGCCCTTCGCCTTCTGCATAAGTCGTACTTGTGGTTAGATGCACCAAACCCATTGGACCCCTTACATGTAACTTTCCTGTGGAGATCCCCACTTCTGCACCCAATCCGAATTCTCCACCGTCGTGAAATCTTGTAGAGATATTTACGAACAAAGCCGCTGAATCTAGTGAGTCACGGAATAAATTCGACATCGCTATATCTTCAGTCACAATAGCTTCTGTATGACCCGATGATACTTTTTCGATAAACAAAATAGCTTCGTGAATCGATGGCACTGTTTTTACGGAAAGTCTTAGATCCAAAAATTCTTCTAGATAATCCGACTCTTGGGCAGGTTTTCCCTTGGGAAACAACGCAAGCGCAGCTGGATCCAAAAGAAGTTCCACTCCTTTTTGTGCAAGGCCCTCTAACAATTCTTTGGACTTAGGATATTCCGAATGAAGGATCAAGTTCTCTACCGCATTGCAAACTCCGGGGCGTTGCACTTTGGAATTGATCGCTATATCCAGTGCTTTTTTAGGATCTGCAGATTTATCGATAAATAAATTACAAACTCCTTTATCATGTTTTACTACTGGAATCTTTGAGTGCTCGGAAACAAAACGAATGAGACCTTCTCCTCCTCTTGGAACGACCAGGTCCACAAATTCAGATTGTTGCAAAAACGGAACCATGAACTCCCTGTCTGTTTTTTCCACAAATACGAGTGCGTCGGGAGAAATTCCCGCAAATTTAAGGCAGTCTCTGAATAGATTCGAAAGGATCATATTTGAATGGTAGGCCTCGCTGCCTCCGCGCAAAATGCACGCGTTGCCAGATTTAAAAGAAAGAGCTCCTACATCGATGGTAACATTTGGTCTGGATTCATAGATGACCATTACGACTCCGAGAGGGACTCGTTTTGTATTGAGCCTAATTCCGTTTGGAAGAGTCAGACCCCTGATCACTTCTCCGACTGGATCGGGTAGTGCGCGTATTTCTCGCACTGCCTCCACAAGTTTTTCGATCCTTTTTGGATCCAGAGTGAGTCTGTCCAGCATAGCACCGGACAGTCCTTTTTCTTTTCCGAATTGCAGGTCCTTTGCATTTTCTGCCAGGATTTCTGACTGCTTGGACAATAGACTTTTGGCAAGAGAATCCAGGATAGAATTCTTCGTATTCGTATTTAGTTTTCGAATCTCCCGGGATGCGATCTTTGCTTTTTGACAGAGTTCTTTTACATAGGATTCATCGATTGTACTTCTTTGGATCATGTAGTACTTCCTCCGTTTCTTTTAGCGCGTAAGATTTCCTTGATTTCAGTTTCGGAATAGGACCTGGATTGGTTCTTTCCAGCGATCAATGTTCCTAGAGTATTCTCTTCTAAGAAACGCCGCACGCAATTTTTGAGCGTTCCATTCACGATTCCTGTAGGAATTCCTGCCTCATTTAGAATGGCCGCCGCTTTCAATTTAGTAAGCATTCCTCCTGTGCCCGGTCCACTTGGTCCACCCGCAAAAGCTAACTCTTGTTTGCCGACCTCTTTTAGATGAGAAGTAGTCAGACCATCTTGCAAAAATCCGTCTACACTCGTTAAAATCAGCAAAAGGTCTGCTTCTGCGATCAAGGCGACGATCGCGGAAAGTATATCGTTGTCTCCAAAATTCAATTCTTCCGTGGCTACCGAATCGTTTTCGTTTACCACCGGAAGGATTCCCCAGTCCAGAAGCTGGCGAAAAGTGTTTCTTAAATTTTTGAATCCGTCGCCGGCTTCGAGATCTAGTACACCGAACAGAATTTGCGCGATCGGTATGTTCACTTTGGAAAAGAAACTATCGTAGAGGTTTACCAGTCCGTTCTGGCCCATTGCTGCTAATGCTTGTTTTTCGGGAAGCGTATCCTTTGCCTGAACAGTCTCAGTTAAAGTAGAAAGCAAATTTCTGCCCCTTGCGATCGCTCCCGAAGATACTACGATCACTCTTTTCCCTTCGTCCCGCAGGTGGCGAATGTCGGCTACTAAATTGAATAGGAAGTCGTTTACTTCGGTCTCTGATCCTGAGAGCCTAGCTGAGCCGATTTTTACAACAATCGTTTTTGCATTTCTTATCCTGGAATTGAACTCGCTTCTACTCATTGGAATTCTCTTCTTTGACGGGAAGTATATTCAGAAAATTTAATTTTTCTAAGTCTTGTTTAAAAAAAGCATTATCCATATTTTGGAGAAGATCTTCTAAATTAATTTCCTGCTGAGCGGAAATCGGTACAACTTTTCCCAGGGAAGAGACTGACTTTAACAGCTCATCGGTGAAATGCGGATCTTCCCAAACGTCGATCTTATTCAGTACGATCAAGTGAGGTCGATTGAGCAGTTCTGTGTTGTATGTTTCCAGTTCTCTTCGCAACATATGAAAATCGGCTTCGATATCAAGTGCGCTTGCGTCGAAAATGTATAAGATTCCCTTTACTCTTTCTATATGTCGTAAAAAAGACAAACCTAGTCCGATTCCTTTGCTAGCGCCCTCGACGATTCCCGGAATATCGGCGATCGTGTATCGGAAGATGTCTCCCTTTCGTTTGACTACACCTAGATTGGGAGATAGAGTTGTGAATGCATAGCCCGCTATTTTCGGGTGCGCTTCCGTAATTTTGGAAAGCAAGGTGGACTTTCCTGCATTAGGAAGTCCTACAATTCCCACATCTGCTAAAAGTTTTAGGCTGAGGCGGAGGTTTTTATGTTCTCCGTCTTCTCCAGGTTGTGAGAGCTTTGGTGCCTGATGCGTCGAGGATTTGAAGTGTGTATTTCCTTTACCACCTCTTCCGCCTTTCACTACTATGAATTCTTGGTCAGGGGCGGTAAAATCGAAGAGCTGCTCTCCGTTATCTTCGTCGTATACCTGAGTGCCGAGAGGTACTTGCAAGATTAGATCTTCGCCTTGTTTTCCGGAGCGATTGTTTCCTTCGCCGGGAAAACCATCTTGGGCTCTGAATCTGCGTTTGGAAAGATACCGATCTAAAGTCACCATTGACAAGTTTGATCGGATTCGAACGTCTCCACCTAGTCCCCCATCTCCTCCATCCGGTCCTCCGAATTCCACATATTTTTCATGACGAAAATGAACGGAGCCGGCTCCACCATGACCTGCGGTCACTTCAATTGAGACTTCGTCTACGAATTTTTCCATGAGTATTCTTTAGAGCTAGTTGCTTAGAGCTGTAGTTTGAAATCTGGAGGTTGTTTTCCGCATAAAAAAAGAAAGGCTCCGGAGGAGGTTTCCTCGGAAGGCCTTTCTTTTTCCGGATTCTCAGATTGTTCTGTTCGGATTATTCCGGGTAAACGGAAACCTGCATTTTGTGTTTGGTGACCATTTCAAACTTCACTTTGCCTTCTACAAGTGAGAAGATCGTGTGGTCTTTTCCGAGGCCCACATTTTTGCCTGCATGAAAACGAGTTCCCCTTTGGCGAACTAGAATGTTGCCTGCGAGTACATGCTCGCCACCGAATCTTTTCACGCCTAAACGTTTGGAGTGGGAATCGCGTCCGTTCTTGGAAGAACCGCCACCTTTCTTGTGTGCCATTTTTATACTCCTATGAGTTCTAATTCCTTAGGATATTGATTCCTAAGATTTTCCAATCCATCTTGGATTAGACCAAAGCTGGTCAATACAATCTGGTCGGATTCAAACCCCGAAAGAATTTCAAATGAAAGAAATCCATCGGAGATTTCTGCGGTGCCGATCCTTCCCTGGTTCTTCAGATGAAGATACAGAGTTTGGACCAAAACGCTTACCGCTGCGCAGAGGATATTTTCCCCTTTTTGGCCCAGATTTTTTGGGGAATGCCCCGAGGATTCCAGGCCGGATATCCCATACTTATTTCGGATCAACCGAATGCGGATCAAACCGCAGAGAGAGAAACTACTTTTAACTTCTGGAGTTGTTGTCTGTGTCCCCAGGTTCTTTGGGAGTTTTTGCGTTTTTTGTACACGTAACCACGAATTTTTTCGCCTTTTACGTCGCTCACAACTTCCAGAGAGACTTTTGCGGACTTCAATTCGGGTGAGCCAATATGAACTTTGTTGTTCTCAGCGAAAAGAAGCACCTTCGCGTTGAACTTTTCTCCCGGTTTTTGTCCGGTTTTTTCGGTCAGGAATTCCATATCCTGAGTCACTTTGAATTGTCGGTTCCCGACTGAAATGATCGCAAACATTGATTTAGGCCTAGTTTTACCGGTTTTTGGACAGTCTTGCTCCTTGCCCCAAGGAGTCAAGCGAATGCTTCTCTAAATTTCCCTCGGAAAGTAGATTAGATTGTACCCACTCTCGTAAAGCAAAAGCAATCCTTACCTTGCTTTTTGGCTTTGTACATCGCCTCATCTGAACTGATCAAGAGTCTCTCAGGCGTTCTTCCGTCCATTGGAAAGACCGCGATTCCGGTGCTAAAGGTTG
Organism: Leptospira perolatii; assembly: GCF_002811875.1. GTDB lineage: Bacteria > Spirochaetota > Leptospiria > Leptospirales > Leptospiraceae > Leptospira_B > Leptospira_B perolatii. Next base: position 239,875 of record NZ_NPDZ01000004.1, on the reverse strand, counting down.
GAACAAAAATTTCATTCTGGACTTCGTAGGGTTGACGAATCGATTCCATGAGCCTGCCTAAGATCACTCGAATATCGGTGTAAGTGTCGATCTCGAGTGCAAGAAGAATGAATTCGTCTCCGCCAAGTCGAGTGACAGTATCGGATTCCCTTAAGGCAGTTTTCATTCGGTTAGCAATTTCGATTAATAAGCGATCACCCTCGCTATGGCCGTAGGTATCGTTCACTTGTTTGAAATTGTCCATATCCATATTCATGACGGCGATCATTCCATTCTTTCTCTCCGCCATCGCGATTGCTTTTTTGATTCGGTCCATGAGCAGAACTCGATTCGGGAGACCTGTTAGAAAATCGTGAGTCGCGAGTTCTTCGGCTCTTTCTTTTGCTGCCTGCAATTCCTTCTCTACCATTTTGAGTGAAGTGACGTCTGCTACGTGCACAAAAAAGCCGCGAACCATTCCGTCTTCAATGTCCGGAGTATAGGTTGTTAAGCTGTGTCTGATTTCCCCGTCTGGTGTTGGAATTTCTCTTTCGAAAACTTGAACCGTTCCGCGCAATACTCCTTCGATAAAGCATAGATTTTGAAGATACAGCGGGCCTAACAGATCTTCCAATCTTATACCTATCAATTCTTCTCTCGTTTTGCCGAACCATTCTTGGTATGCATTATTAGCAAATCTGCATATTTTATTTTTATCCCAATAGGCTAGCATTGCACCAATGTGATCTGCAACAAGTAGAGCTATATCTTTGATATCTTGGGGTTGTCGTTTTTCCCTCTTTGAGCTCTGGTTCATTCTTTAATCCTGGCTACGTTATACTAGGATTTAGCTTATCGATTATATACCCTTACAATCCATGATCATACAGCAATAATAGCCGTCTGCAACAGAAAGGTAGGAGAAAAATTATGGAACAAAAGAGATTTTTGACATTAAATTCATCATAAGTAAACTAGATAATTTCCTGTCGCTTAATCGGAATCGGAAAATTGTCAATAAATTTCAAAAAGTGGCCCTTAAAGAATCCTACGCTTGTCAAATTAGAATTCTTTGTTTTATTAATATTAACCTTAGTGCGGTGTAATATAACGTTTGTCCATTTTCTGAAGGTGAGAATTGGCTTAGAGTAGGATTTTCGAGAGTCCCACCGAGCTCAAAGTGTAAAGGCGGCTTTGATCGCTTTCCTCAAATTTGTTTCTAGCAGGTTCTGATTTTTTCGGGAAGCGATACAATTTCCTAGGAATTCCTGCACATACGCCTCTCCAAATTTCTTAAGAGCCTGATTGGATGCCTTTAGCAAGAGTAACGTTTTCTCGCAATCTGCGGAGTCACTGAGCAACCCCTTTTCAATCGCATCTAACTGTCCTTTTATTCTGTGAATTCTGTTGATCAGTTTCTTTTTGGAATCTTCGGATTTCATTACCTTATAGGGTAGGGGGTATCCGCGAAAGGGTCAAGGTGTTTTTAGAATCCCTTTTTATAGGAACAGTTAAGCTTACTTCTCCCCGATCTTTTCCAGGTACTTTTCGATGACTTGCTGTACTTTCGTTAGAACTTCATGATTAGGGTCCAATTTGGTTGCTGCTTGGGCCATGATCGTTGCTTTTTTGTAATCTTTGAGTGCTAGATAGGTTTGCGCCAAGTTTACAAGATTCTTCAGGTGTTCCGGTTCTCTCAATCTTAAGCGCTCACCGAAGTCCAAGGCTTTTTCTAATTGCCCGGCTTTTCTGGCAGCAAAGGAAGCAACATACAAAATTTCTTTATCTACCGGCTTCATATTGAGGTAATCCTCAGCATACTTCGCCGCTTTGCTGTATTCTTTTTGGTTCAAAAACAATCTTACAAAGTTCTTTTTTACTTCGGGAATATTACTATCAAGTGACTCTGCTTGCTGTAAGAAAGCGATCGCTTCTTCGATTTCCTTATTTTGAGCTGTTTCTTTTGCCCTTTGTAGTAGCTCTTTTATTTTTTCCTTAAGTTCCAGTTTTATTCGGCGCTGCTCTGAATCAGTTTCTTTAAATGCAATTCGAATTAGCGAGAGATCGTCGGTAAGATCTCCGCTGTCACAAATAGAGTCATAGATGGATTTGAGATCGCCGTTTCCTTCCTGGACCCTTTTGAGAAAAAAGCTTTCATTATCATTTATGATTCTTGAGCCTGAGTCGCTTGTTCCCAGTAGAATATCGTCTCTACCGTCTGATCCGGCGATGATCACGTCTCCTGGGGCTAACTGGAACGTTTTAATGAAAATGCTACCTTCCATGCCGGTCGTTCCTAATTTACGAAACATTAAATCGTTTTCGATAAAGCTCGCGACTCCGTCTCTATACAAGACAGTCCAAGGATGCTCCGCATTTATATAATAGAGTATGCCAACTTGGTCGTCCACTAGTCCCATCACAAGTGAAACGAGCATTGAACCGTCAAAACTTTCGAATACTTTATGAAGTTCGGTGAATGCGTTTTTAAGCCAACGCTCAGGAGACTGTTCAGATATGGATTCGACGATTTTAGTTCTTTCAATAATGGATTCAAAGACTGCTCCGAGAACTAGTGCGCCTCCAGCTCCTTGCATAGATTTTCCCATAGCATCCGCGTTTAAGAAGACTGTGTAGGAATTTCCACGGAGCTGGATATGGTTCGCAATATTCAAGTCTCCGCCGATTTCATCCTTATAGTTTCTGAAGGTGAACTTTTTTTTCTGTTCGAGTAGAAAATCCACGTTCACGTTCTCACCATTTGCTTTGTTCGATCCCAGCGGTTTGATTAAGAGTGAGGTAAGAAAGTAATCCCCGTCTTGCTGTTGCTTTAGTTCTCTTACTTCTCCAAGAGTTTGTTCTAATTCACGGGTCCTTTCTTTTACCTTTTCTTCCAAGGATTCGGCGTATTGCTGTAATTTCTTCCTCGCTGCCTGTATGCTTCTTGCCATTTTGTTAAACGACCTTGCGATGAATCCGATCTCGTCTTCTACCCTAGGTACAAGTCTGTACTCTAAATTTCCTGAGTTTACTTCTGTTAATCCGGTCAGTACTTCGCTCATTGGATTTACGAGAGCATTTTGGAAGAAAAAGCGAAAGCCAAACGCAACTACGACGAACATCGCGAGCAAGGACAACACCATGATATTGGCAGGCGTATGTTGGTACATTCTATAATCGTGATAGTCGAAGCCTACTTCATAAAATTTTCCGTTGTTTAGGTGGGTAAAAAAGTACGAAACGTAGAAAACGGGTTTCGGATCTCCAGGATCAATTATTCTGGTTCCACGATAAATTCTTTGACCTTCTTCATAGATGGGAGAAAGTGTAATCAAAAATATTTTACGAATCTTTTCTCGATTGGCTTCTTTCCAGAAGGTAGATAGCCTTTTTTCAAGTTCCGAAAGCGTTTCCTTTAGGCCGACCTTGTCAGACTTGAGCAATTTTAGTACGGATGCTTGGTCTGCAGTATTTGGAAGATGCGAGAATTTATTCCTTACAACATAGAGTTCCTTGAAAATAGCTGCAAAATAGTCTTCCAGGTCTTGATCCGTGATCTGTTGATTTTCCTTTGATTTAATAAATGCTAGGATTCCAGCCTTGTACGCGTAAAATTGATTCGGTGAATTCTCTAGAATTTGTTCAGATTTTTGGAGTCTTTCGGCGGCGCTCAATGTTCCTAAGTTACAGAGAGTTTTTCTTACTTTAAAGAATTTTAATTCGATTTCGTCCTCATTCTGAAATCTTGCGTCCTTTTTTCCCTTTTCTAATGCAAAAGAATCTGTTTGAGGATCAAAAGACTGAACATATGCAAGTCCGGACGCTGTTCTGTTGTCCATGACCACTACTTCTGCATCTCTTTTTTTGATTTCGTCGTAGGATCTTTCGTAGGAGTTTAGGATTGCATAGCCTGCCAATTGGTAGCACACTAGGAAAGTGGCCAAGGTGACACCAATAATTCTATTTAGAATCGTTGTTCTCTCTTTCGTGGCGTTCACGTACACTAAAATGATCAGAAACATTCCGATTACCATTCCAAGATTGTACGCTTGCTGGTAAGTAGCTCTCTCAACCGAGCCGTTTCTGCTTAATGCATTCAGCACACCTGGCACGACCGTGATTACCACGTATGCAAGTAGAATATATATTACGGATCTGCGTTCTTTTCCTTTTTCTACGATCGATCGCCAGATTCCAACGATAAGGTAGCACAGATCGTAGAACAATATTATGAAAGAGAAATATCGATAAAACGTATGGACTTCAAAATCCCAGTAATGGCTCCCGGCTACGTAGACCTTCGGAGCTGATAGAGAAATAATGACATAATAAGCTAGTACTCCGACCGCTCCTACTTGTAGGGCAATGTAAAGTGGCAAACCGAACTTTACTCCTCTGCGATAAGGAAAATAGAGAAAGAATGCAACTAATTGGCCAAAACTGGTTAAAGGTGAGATGACTACAAGATATCTGTGAAACACCGTGCTTTCGTTCGGTGAAGAGAAGCCCCAGAAGTAACCAGCTGCGAGTAGAAAAGAGGAAACAGCACATAATCCTAGGTGTAATGCTGCCATGCTTCGATCCTTGATGGTCAAAAAGAAGGACATTGCGTATAAATAGAAGAGTGCTGTTAAGATAGATCCAAAGGAGTAAAAATTCAGGGTGAGTAAATCCATAAGCAGCTAAGTAATGTTAGAAACAATTATCCATCGTTAAAATCGAAATCTTGGAAAGCTGTTTTTTGAATGAGACAGTTTTTGTTAATAAATCATTTCGTCGTTTTGCCATTATTTTGCTTTAGTTAAATAGAATGATACTGATTCGCGAAAATCCAAAGCAACCAGCGAGTTACCTTCGCGAATTTATACGTCTAAAATCGTAGTATGATTTATAGTTCCGGTAAGACCAAGGATCTTGGAGGCGGATTTCTAGTTCGTCGCATTCTTCCTCAGTTTGAAACAAGATCGGTCGGTCCGTTCGTGTTCCTGGATCATATGGGTCCGGTTTCGGCTGAATCCGGAGAAGAGCTTGTAGTGAGAGCTCATCCTCATATCGGTTTAGCGACCGTTACGTATTTGTACGACGGAGTGATCTTGCATCGTGATAGTCTGGGCGTGGAGCAAAGAATTCAACCTTACGAAGTGAACTGGATGACCGCTGGATCAGGAATTGTTCATAGCGAAAGATCTCAACCGGATGCAAATTATCAAATTATAGAAGGGATTCAAGCCTGGGTCGCTCTTCCCACCGAGTTTGAGGAAACAAATCCGGAGTTCCATCACTTCGAAAGAAACGAAATTCCGACTGTCAGCAGCGGAGGCTGGGAATTAAGAGTACTCGCTGGCAGTTTTTTAGGGGAAACTTCTCCTGTGAAAGTGTTCTCGTCTTTATTTTACGTTGATTTGGAAGTAGAAGCTGGTGCCGAAGCAGAATTTCCGATTCCTAAAAATCAGGAAGCCGCGATTTATATCGCAAGAGGAAGCCTGGATATCGGAGGAAAGATTTTGGGAGTCGGAGAATTGGCCGTGTTTCCGATCGGTGATCCGATTCAGTTGAGGGCAGAAAGTACTTCAAGAGTAATGATTTTAGGTGGAAGTCCTCTAAAAGAGCCAAGGCATCTTTGGTGGAACTTTGTCTCATCCTCTAGAGCAAGAATTGATAAAGCCAAGGAAGATTGGAAGCTAGGAAAATTCGCCGAAGTACCGAATGAATCTGAAAGAATTCCACTCCCGGAATTCTAAAAGTCCCAGTTTTCCTCGAAATAACTAGAGTTTTTCTCTGGTATTGCAATTTCTTTACAAACTTTACTTGCAGCTACTCGGATTTTCGAGGCTATTCGTTGAAAAGGACCTTGCCACCATAGCCCGGCTTGAAATTTTGGTCATACGATGGAAATTCGCAATATCGCCATAATCGCTCACGTAGACCACGGAAAGACTACTTTATTAGATGGTATTCTAAGACAAACTGGTGCCGTCACCGCAAAAGAAGACGGGGAACGGATTATGGATCACAATGATCTCGAGAAAGAAAAAGGGATCACGATTAAGGCCAAGAACACCTCTGTTTCTTATAAAGGAACCAGAATTAATGTCGTGGACACTCCGGGGCACGCTGACTTTGGAGGGGAAGTAGAACGAGTACTTGCTACTGCCGACTCTTGTCTGCTCTTAGTCGATGCTTTTGATGGACCTATGCCTCAGACAAGGTTTGTATTGGGCAAATCTCTGCAATTAGGCCATAAACCAATATTAGTAATTAATAAAGTAGATCGCGATGGATCCCGTCCGTCCGCAGTCGTAGATATGACTTTTGATCTCTTCCACGATTTGGGAGCGACGGATGAGCAGCTTGATTTTCCGATAATTTATGCTTCCGCAAAACAGGGCTGGGCAGTACAAAAATTAGAAGATGCACCGGGAACTGATTTGAATCCTTTGTTGGACTTAGTGTTGGAACATGTTCCTCCGGTTCAAGCAAAGGTGGATTCTCCTCTTCAATTTCAAGTCACTTCGCTCGATTATAACGATTACGTAGGAAGAATCGCTGTCGGAAAAATCTACGGAGGAAAGCTGTCTCGCGGAATGAATGTGATTCAGTTGGCCGCTAAGAAAGAGGTAAAAGACGAAGCTACGATTTATAAAGTAACCAAACTCTATAACTTCGAAGGGTTAAAGAGAAACGAAATAGAAATAGCTGAGGCAGGGGATATCGTAGCGATTGCAGGTCTCCCGGAAGTATTTATCGGTGACACGATTTGTGAACCAGGGAAGGCAGCGCCTATGCCTGCGATCGAAGTAGAAGAGCCTACAGTATCCATGTTCTTTATGGTGAACAATTCTCCGTTTGCTGGTAAGGAAGGTAAGTTCGTAACTACCAGAAATATTCGCGAGAGATTGGACAGAGAATTAGAAACCAACGTTGCTATGCGTCTTGAAGAAACGGAGGATAAAGACCGTTTCAAAATTCTAGGACGAGGTGAATTGCATCTTTCCGTTTTGATTGAAACGATGAGAAGGGAAGGATTTGAGCTACAAGTCTCTAGACCGGAAGTTATTTTTAAGAAAGGTGAAAACGGAGAAAAGTTAGAACCTTACGAGTATTTGGTGATGGATTTGCCGGACCAATTTACTGGAAGCATTATCGCGGAACTCAATCGCCGGAAAGGTGAGCTCCAACTCATGGACGCACACTCTACCGGAATGACTCGAGTAGAGTTTGAAATTCCTACCCGCGGGATCATAGGTTTTAGAGGATTCTTTATTTCCGAAACGAAAGGCGAAGGAGTCATGTCCAGCAGGTTCCTTCGATTCGATACATATAAAGGGGAGATCGCAGGACGTAAAAACGGTGCTTTGATCTCAATGGATTCTGGCGAAACTACTGCATATGCGCTCTGGAAAATTCAGGAGAGAGGGGAGCTTTTGATCGGACCCGGAACTTCAGTTTATCCTGGAATGATTATAGGAATCCACTCTAGAGAAAACGACCTCGAAGTGAATCCGGTCAGAGAAAAGAAACTAACCAACGTTAGGTCCTCTGGGGCAGACGAGGCAATTCGACTGATCCCTCCAAGAAGGTTTAGCTTAGAGCAAAACATCGAATTTTTGGATGACGATGAATTGTTGGAAGTAACTCCTCAGAGTCTGAGGCTTCGCAAAAAGCTTTTGGATCCGAATATGAGAAAGAGAGCCGGAAGATAAGTACAATAAGTATCTTCGCTTAACATTCTAAATTGTTAATAGGAAGCAAAGCCCGGAAAACCTGGCTTTGCTTTTTTTTTGATTCCTTTAGGAAAGGTTGGACGCGTATTATACCATTGTGCGGGCTTTTCGAACCGGAATATTGGAGCGAAGGGAAATCGCCAGATTTTCACTAGAAAAGGAAAAGGGCCCCGCCCTTTTCTGGGCGGGGGGCTGGTGGCGGGTACCCGCACCCCCCAAGGCGCTTATTTCACAGAATGGCATGATCGGCAAGTCCCATTTTGGTTACTGAACTTTGTAGGAGCTCCTACAGACCAGGTTCCAATCTTTCATAGAAAGAAGAAATTCTTGCCGCAATCGTGAAAGGAACAGAACCGGTTCTCGGAATTTACTTGGATAGGATAGAAAAATTGCTTGATTAATATGTGCGCATACTATATGCATATTTATCAATATAGTAAGTGCACATATTAAGGAGGTTTGTATGTGGTCTTTTCGCTATTCAACTAAGTTTTCGGGGGTCGGATCGGATAATCTTTGGAAAGCAGTCGCCGACATCAACAGCTGGAATCATTGGAGCCAAGACGTAGAATGGACAAAATTGGAAGGGGAGCCAAAGGAGGGAAAAGATTTTTTTCTAAAACCAAAGGGTGAACCAAAGGTTCGAATTACGATTTCCGAAGCAAAATTTCCGAATCGATTTTCAGATGTTACTCATCTGCCCGGAGCTAAAATGAATGTCGTACATTCTTTTCAGGATGTGAAAGAAGGAACAGAGGTCGAAATCTTAGTCACTATAAGCGGGCCACTCGGCTTTCTTTGGAAGAAAATTATCGGCGAGTCTCAGGCGAAAGGCATGCCGGAAGAACTTGTTCGCTTAGCGGAATTTGCTAAAGGAAGTAAGTATGAAAACAACTGATCACAAAGCCAGAATTTGGGTCGTCGTAGTTTCGCGGGAGCATGCTCTAAGGGGAAAAGAGGAAGGTTTTATTCAAGCTTGTCACGGGAAAAAGGCTCCCGTGGCAAAAATGAAAAAAGGAGATTGGGTTTTGATCTATTCTTCGAAAGAGAAATTTGACGAAAAGAAAGTCTGTAGACGATTTACGACGATCGGTAGAGTAGTAGATGACGAGGCCTTTTCTTTTCAAATGTCTAAAGACTTTTGCCCATATCGCAGAAAAGTGGAATATCTTAATGCTGAAGAAACTGAAATTCTTCCGCTAGTCCAATCTTTAGATTTTATAAAGAATAAGAATTCTTGGGGCTACCCGTTTCGGTGGGGAATTCTAGAAATCGGAGACAAGGACTTTGAATTGATTGCGAAACGGATGGGAGTAGATGTCTAAGGAGAAAGTATTCTCTTTTAAAAATGCAGATGATAGTCCTGGATTTCTGCTTTGGCAGGTATCCAATCTTTGGCAAAGGGAAATTAGAAAAGTATTGGAGCCGTTCGAATTGACACATGCTCAGTTTGTTCTGCTTGCAGTATCCTTTTGGTTAAAGACTGTCGGAATGGAAGCTACGCAAGTTCGAATTGCAGAAAGGGCAAAGACGGATCCAATGACTACTTCCACAGTTCTTAGAACTTTGGAAAAGAAGAAGCTGATTCGAAGATTCGATCATAGCACGGATACTCGTGCGAAACTTGTAGAGGTAACCGAAAAAGGGGAAGCATTATTACACGAAGTGGTACCTGGAGTGGAGGGTTTTGATTCTAGATTTTTCGCACAAGTAAAGGGAAACAAAAAAGATTTTACCTTCGCTTTAAAAAATCTGCTCGGCAAATCAGAATAGATCAGTTTGTATCAATTATGTTTTACGCGATAAAGATCTTTATATCCGCTTTAATTATCTTTGTTGTGACAGAGGTCTCGAAGAAAAATTCAGTGTGGGCCGGGTTACTCGCTTCTCTACCGCTGGTAACTATTCTTTCGGTGTTGTGGATCTATTCTGAAACTAAAGAAGTGGATACCATCATTCGATTTATTCGAAGCGTTTTCTGGATGGTTTTGCCGACTCTTGGTTTCCTCCTTATCTTTCCTTTTTTATTGGAAAAAAAGACGCCGTTTCCACTGGCATTAGCAATCTCAGTCGTATCTTTATTCGGTTTATATTATATTATGATTCGAGTATTGGGCATGTTCGAATCTAAAAGCTAGTTTCCGAAATTTTTCTATTTGCCTTTAAGTTTTTCTAATTCTCGAATCAGTTGTTCTTTGGAGAGATTTGGATCATTCTTCAATCTTTCGATCAGCTCTTCGGTTCCAGATTTGTGCGTTACTGCTTTCAAATCGATAGATCCTGCTAACAAGATCGGGCTGAGCGGAACCGGTGGACTTGACTCTGCCTGTGGCTTTTGACGATTTTGTGGATTCGGCAATTGTTCTAATATTACGAGATTTTCGAATATCTCCGCGATCTTCCACTGGTTGTTTGGGGTGACCGCAAGCATATCCACAGTCAGATCATCTGTTTTAGAAAAGAAACCGACCCAGAAATTTTTTTCCAAATTGGCCGAATAGACTCCAGGTGATAACGGATAGAAAAGAATTCCTGCACTTTGATTATCTATTGTTTTTTTGAACTTAGATACTTGTACTGTAATTCTCCCTAAAAGAGGCTGGCCGATTCTTACATATACTTCTCCGTCCGAGAATTTTATGGTATTCAGGTCCTGAGAAATTTCCGCAGATCTGCCTGAATTCGTTTCGAAAAGACTTCCCACTTCCCTGACTTTTACAAAAGGGCTAAAATCTCTTAAGCTCCAGTCTGTAATTTTCTCAGTGGTCTTTCCGTGGAACAAGCGATGAAATTCTTTATAAAACGCTTCGACAAACAACAATTCTCGATCGCTAGTATAAATTTTTCCTAATCTCAACTTTAATTCTTCTCGATTATCGCTCACTGCAAACTGTAGGCGAGTCAATGTTTGAAACGTAAAATCCAGTTCCCCTTTTCCATTCCTCTGGATGAACAATGTCTGGAGTTTGAGTTTGTTTTCCTTTTGCCAATCCTTGGTTTTTTCGCTGATGTAAAATCCTGCAATCTCAGGGATAGCGGGGGTTTGCTTTCCCTTCAATTGATTGCTGCAGGAAAGCAGACTTAGAAAAATTAGGAGAAGAAGTGCATAGGATGCGGATCGAAAAAAAGGGGAGTTCCTGCAAAAGGGCATAAGCAAAGCCTAAATAGAAAACTAACTAGGTAAAGGAAAAATTATCCTGAATTCAGGGACTTGTCTTTTGTTGCAGTTACTTTGGCGAAAAGGTAAGCAATAATCATGTTTATTTAATTCTCTTGACAACATTCAAAATTACGGAAGGGTGGATGCCACAATTTCGGACAGGAGCTTGCGGATGAAACGATCGTATTTCGCACAACGATTCAGATTTCTACTCCTTGTCCCTATGTTCTTCCTCGCTTCCTATTGCGGGCCGAATCGACTCCAATCTCCGGTGGCATCTAACGGGATTCTGGATCTCAGCTCCTGGGATATTAATTCGGAACCGATTGTATCTTTGAATGGAGATTGGGAATACTATCCTGGTATATTAATCTCTTCTAAAGAATCCATTCCGTCGGGGACGGAGCCTAGTTTTTCCAAGGTTCCGAGGACATGGAAAGGCGACGGCTTCGGTACATATCACCTCAAGGTTTTGCTTTCTAAAGGCAGTTCGGAGCTTGCTCTTGCTTCCAAGAGTCAAGCTACTGCGTACCGTTTGTTTCTCAATGGAAAAGAACTTATTTCCGCAGGAACCCCGGGAACTGTAAAAGACGAAAGTATACCGAGCAATCATCCCGCCTTTCGGTCCTTAGGTGATGTCGGAAATGAATTAGATATCTTTGTGCAGGTTTCTAACTTTCATCACAGACTAGGTGGAATTTGGTTCGAAATAAATCTGGGTTCTGCAAGAGAGCTTCAGTTCCAGTTATCTCAAAAGAGAGACTGGGATTGGTTTTTGGGCGGAATCTTTTTTCTAACTGCCTTGTTTCATATCGGCGAGTTTTTGGCTCGCAGAAAAGACAGATCTTCTTTTATATTCGGTGCATTCTGCGCGATATTGTTTCTGCGACTTTTTATCACGGAAGATTACCTCTTACCTTTTTATTTTCCCTCTCTCTCTTACGATGCTTGTATCAGACTGGATTACTTTACTTTTTATTTGGGATTGCCTCTAAGTCTTCATTACCTGAAATATCTTTTTCCGAATTATTTTCCGAATATTTGGTTGAGAGGATTTTACTCCCTAGCAGCCGGATTTATCATAAGTTTGCTTCTGCCGCTTCCGGAAGCGACAGAAGTGATTCCTTATTATCAAGCGGTATTTTTTGTAGCATTCGTTTTAGGAATGTATGTTTTGGTTCGAGCGATCGGAGATAAGCAAGCTTATTCCGTGCCTCTTTGCATCGGATATTTCGCCTTAGGAATTACTGGAACTGTTGATGTGTTTTCGACTCATCAGATGGTGAGAATGAATGAGATGCTTCCGGTCGGTTTGCTTATTCTTGTTATCATACAGACTTTTGTGCTTTCTTTTAGATTTTCGCAACTCGCGAAAGAAAAAGATGAACTTACTGAAGAGCTTAGAATATTAAATGAATCTTATAGAAGGTTTGTCCCGATTCGATTTTTAGGCTTTTTAGGAAAAAAGAAAATAACGGAACTAGGTCCTGGTGACCAGGCTTTGCGGGACATGAGCGTTCTTTTTTCGGATATTCGCTCCTTTACCGAGTTATCGGAGAAGTTGGATCCGAAAGAAAGTTTTGAATTTCTGAATTCCTATCTGAGTAGGATGGAGCCAATCATTCGATCGAATCATGGATTCGTGGATAAATATTTCGGCGACGCGATTATGGCGCTCTTTCCAGAAAATCCCGACGACGCGCTTCATGCCGCGGTGCAAATGCAGATTTCGATCCAAGAGGAAAATTTAATCAGAGCCGAAAAGGGAATTCCTGAAATACAAGTTGGGATCGGCGTGCACACAGGCTCGATGATGATGGGTTTGATCGGAGGAGAGGGCAAGCTGGAGAGCACGGTGATTTCGGACGCGGTTCGAGTGGTTTCCCATCTGGAAAGTATGACCCGACATACAAATTCCAATATTCTAGTAAGCGAAGAATTCTTTCTTAGGCTCAAGAATCCGGACGCGTTTCTCTCTAGAAAGTTGGATCAGGTAAAGATCAAGGGAAGAGACGAAGAATTAGTGATTTATGAAATAGCGGATTTCTTGGGCCTTCAAGAGAGAGAAGCATTCAGAAAATCTAAAACTCCCTTTGAGAAGGGAGTTTTAGCCTTTTGGTCCGGCAGATACAAAGATGCTGGAGAATCATTCCGCGAAGCTTTAAGATTATACCCGGGCGATTTATCCTCTCATTCTTATATCAAGAGATGCTCCATTAGCACTCAATCTCAAGCGAGTAAGGCTTTGCCTCCAGAGTTCTACTGATTTTTGATTTTGCATAGATCTATCTCCTAAGATAAGATCAGCTAATTCAGTTCTATTCTCCGTTTAATAAATAGGGTTCTTCTTCTTCCGATTCGTTCTCCTCGGTTTCGCCGCCGATTCCTTCCAAAGATTTGCGTACTTTTGCTCCCAGTTTTCGCATATTTTCAGCTCTGGTGAGTAAGTTTCCTCTTCCACTTTTCAATTTTCCGAGTACGGAGTCATAGTGTTTCCTGGAGTTGTCGATGGACTTCCCTAGATTTTCCAGTGCGGCCAGGATTTCGACGATCTTATCGTACATTTTTCCGGATTCTTCGGCTATCGTCTCTGCGTTCTTGTTTTGTTTCTCTTTTCTCCAGAGGTTTGCAACCATCTTGAGGGAAACCATGAGAGTAGAAGGAGTGACTACTAAAATGTTTTTGGAGTAAGCCTCTTCCAAAAACTTAGGATCGAACCGAACCGCTTCGTAATAAGAAGGTTCTACCGGTAAGAACATCAACACAAAGTCTAGGGATTCGATTCCGTATAAACTTTGGTAATTTTTTTTGAACAGCGATGCAACATGTTCGTAGAGACTTTTTAGGTGCCTTTGGAGTGCTGCCTTTTTTATCTCTTCGGAGTCGCTGGAGGCAAATTCCACATATGCGGTTAAAGATACCTTGGAATCGATGACGATGGATTTTCCGGAAGGAAGCTTTACGACTATATCCGGTCTCAGTCTGCCGTCTTCTGTCTGAACGGAATCCTGAGCGACGTATTCCCTGCCTTTTACTAAACCACTATTTTGTAATATGTTCTCTAGAATGCCTTCTCCCCAGTCTCCCTGGGTTTTCGAATTTCCTTTGAGAGCTGCGGCTAAACTCTTTGCGTCTTCCGAAAGAGTTTTGTTCATATCCAAAAGATTGTTAATCTGAGCTTTTAGATTTGCAGTATCGTCTTTTTGCTCTTTGTGAGATTTTTCGACTGTGGTTCCGAACTTCTCGATTTCATCCTTAAAAGGCTTCAATAAATCATTCAGTTTTTCTTGGGTCTGTTGGTTGAACTTTTGAGAATTGTCCAACAATACTTGGTTTGCCAAATTCTTGAATTCATCCTTAAGTTTGCCTGTCAATTCTTCGAATTCTTTTTTTTGTGACTCTAGTCTCTCCTTTAAAAGATCGGATTCCTTTTTCATGGATTGGTATTGTCCGATTGCTTGAAGATTCTTTTCGGAGGAAATTTTTAACTCCGACTCTAATTGCCCCACTCTTTGTTTCGCTTCCTTTTCTCTCGCGAGAGTCGAAGCGTGATCTAATTTCAGTTTTTCGTGATCGCTCGGAGAGATATCCGAATCCCTTGTGTAAAGTTTTTTAGCCACAAAGAATGCAGCCAAAAATCCGATGGCCGCTCCGATCATAATTGTAATTGCGTATTCCATTCCTCCTCCTTTTCCAACTGTTGCAGTTCACAAGAACCTGCGTTCTTGCTAGGAATTATTATACATGCCCCTCGGACAAATTTTCCTTCTGCTTAAGTCTCATATAATGTTCTTTCAGTTTTTTGGGAAATTTTTCAATGGCGTATCGAAGTGTGGTTCTCGGCATAGAAGAGGCGTATTTATCCAGAAAAATGGTTTCTGTTTTCAGATCCCGATTTCCCACTTCCCTTAACATCCAGCCTACTGCTTTTTGAATCAAATCGTGCGAATCATATACCAAGATCTCGCAAATTTGGATCGTGTCTTTGAACTGGTTTTTTCTGATGAACGCGTATGTAGTAAGGATCGAGATCCTTTTTTCCCAAAGATTTTTGGACTTTGCGAGTTTGTAAACCAGCGCTCTGTCCTTATCTAACAAATATTCTCCGATCAAAATCCTTGCACTTAAATCTACGAAGTCCCAGTTGTTCACATATTTTAGATACTTTAAATAAAATTGATGGATCTTCTTTTTACCTTTTCCATCCTCTTTTGGAAATCTCTCGCACAAGATCAAAAGACCTGTCATTCGAATTTCGTGGTACTTAGAGGTGATCAGGGTCGGGATTTCTTCTAAGCGCAACCAAGCGTGCTGTTTAGCAACCTTCCTTTGCTCCGGGATAGAGATCCCGAGAAACATATCTCCTTCTCCATATTCTCCCTTGCCCGTTTTGAAAAAACCGGATAAGATTTTAACCTTTTCCGGTTTCGCAAAGCTTTGCAATTCCGAGATTACTTGTGTGGCTTTGGATTCTAGTCCAGGTAAGGTTTTTGTTTTTCGATTTTCTGTTTTTAGGGAGGGTTTCCCAGGAGAAGATTTTTGCTTTTTATCGTAAGACATAAGGTTGGAATCATTATGAGAAAATTTCTCAACGCTTAGCCAAGCCTTTTTCGACTTGCAAGCTTTCGCTAGGTTACGAACTTATTTGATAAGAAGGTCCTGGTCGCGGTTAGCCGCCGGTTTCGGGCTTTCTCCGAGAACTTAGAGATGAGAAAAAGACCGCTGCATAATATTTATAGTAAAGAGATCCTTCAGGAAAAACTAAACAAAGAATCTTTCCGCAGGATCACGTTGTCCTTTTACAGATATGTGAGAATTTCCGACCCGGAATCAATGCGCTCCAAGATGTATGAGGATTGGGAAGACTTAGGGATTCTAGGTAGGATCTACCTCGCCGAAGAAGGCATCAACGCTCAGCTTTCCGTGCCCGAGGAGAATTTTTCTCGCCTAAGAACGTATCTTGATTCTACGCCAGAATTTCAGGACGTGCCTTTTAAGATCGCCGTGGAGGACGATGGTAAGTCCTTCTTCAAACTGCATATCAAGGTAAAAAAGAAAATCGTGGCGGATGGTTTGGACGACGATCAGTTTGACGTCACCAATGTCGGAACTCACGTGACCGGAGAACAGTTCAACCAGCTGTCGGAACTTCCGGATTCCATAGTCGTGGACGTAAGAAACCACTACGAATCGGAAATCGGACATTTTGAAAAAGCGATCCTCCCTCAGTCTGACACTTTTCGCGAAGAGCTCCCGATGCTCGTCGATCTGTTGAAGGACGAGAAAGATAAAAAAATCTTAATGTATTGCACAGGTGGAATACGCTGCGAAAAAGCCTCCGCCTATCTAAGGCATCACGGATTTGACCAAGTGTACCAACTGTACGGCGGAATCATATCTTATGCTTCGGAGATGAAAGAGAAAGGAATTCCTTCAAAATTTAGGGGAAAGAATTTCGTCTTTGATGATCGATTGCAAGAAACGATCGACCAAGAAATCATTAGCACCTGCCACCAGTGTGATGATCTTTCTGCTAGACACGTGAATTGCGCCAACCCAGGATGTCACATTCTATTCATCCAATGCGAAAAGTGTGCGACGAAGTTTGATGATTGTTGTTCCGAAGAGTGTCAGGAGATCCATTTGCTTCCACAAGATGAGCAAAGAAGATTGAGAAAGGGAAAGGACCACTCGAATAAGCATTTTAGTAAATCTAGAATTCGACCAAAAGTATTCGAATTGTATCGAGCGAAAGCAAAAGCAGTCGAATAAGGAGGATCCATGCACAGCGATAAGGCAGTTCCGACGATCCAACTAAAAGAAGGAGGTCCTTCTGTTTCCAGATTCGTCTACGGATGTTGGAGACAAGAAGCCGATCCAAAAGGGGACAACCCGGAAAGAATTTTGGAAAAGATAGAAACCTGCCTGGAGCTTGGAATCCATACTTTTGATCACGCGGATCGTTACGGAGACTTTGGGAACGAGGAAAAATTCGGAAAGGCGATTAAATTAAAACCCGGGATCAAAGATTCGATTACCATAGTTACAAAATGCGGAATTAGATCTTATACGCAAAAAGGAAAAAAAGAACTCACAAAGTATTTTGATGCGAGCGAAGATCATATTCTCAGCTCCGCAGAAAATTCACTCAAACGATTGAATGTAGATTCAATCGATCTTTTATTAATTCATCGCCCAGACGTTCTACTAAAACCGGAAGAAGTCGCGTCTGCACTTTGGAAATTGCGCAAGTCCGGCAAAGTGCATCATTTCGGAGTCTCCAATTTTTCCACTTCTCAATTCAATTTACTGCAATCTGCTTTAGATTTTCCTTTAGTAACGAATCAAATACAATTTCATCCACTCCATTCTCTTCCATTGACGGATGGAACCTTTGACCAAGCGCTTTTATTAGGTCACAGGCCGATGATTTGGTCTCCCGCAGCTGGAGGAAAGATTTTCTCTCCGAAGACAGAAGCCGAGACGAAAGTATATCAGGCTCTCAAAGAAATCGCTGATTATAAATCGAGCACGCCGGATCAGATTTTATTTGCCTGGCATCTTGCTCATCCTGCGGGTCTTGTTCCAGTCATAGGAACCAATAATTTAGAGAGACTCCATTCCGCTGCTCGGGCATTTCAGGTGAAATTGGAAAGGGCGGAATGGTACAGAATTTGGGAATCCGGAATGACCGGAGTCGTATCCTAACTTTCTTCCATTTCTATCACTACTTTACCGAAGTGTTTGCCAGCTTTCAAATATTCGAATGCTTGGGGTAAACTTTTGAAAGGAAAGATTTTGTCCACAACTGGCTTTGTTTGATGGAACGAGATCGCTTGGTTCATCTTTTCGAAATCTTTTTTGCTTCCTACAATGACTCCTTGGATTCGAATCCCTTGCATCAGTATTGGAAATAAAGAAAGATTTTGCGCTTCTCCGCCCCCTGCGAGTACTCCGATGAGTGAAACGATTCCACCTGGTCTGGTAGAATTAATAGATTTTTGTAATGTCCCAGCACCACCGACCTCAATCACTAAGTCAGCTCCCTTCATTCCGGTCTTCTTTCGAATTTCTCTCTCCCAATTTTGTTTTGCACTGTAATTGATCAGCTCGTCGGCTCCGAGTGCTTGGGCACGTGCGAGTTTTTCGTCGCTGGACGAAGTGACGATTACCCTACATCCCAGCATTTTAGAAAATTGTAATGCAAACAATGAAACTCCTCCTGTGCCTAAGACTACCACGGTATTTCCCGGTCGCAAATTCCCAAAAGTAACCACTGCATTATAAGCGGTTAATGCAGCGCAAGGAAGAGTGGATGCTTCCGCAAAACTAAGATGTTCAGGAAATGCAATCACTCCGTTTTCTGGAAATACTCTATACTGACTCATCATGCCGTCCAGTGGCCCGCCCAAAGAAGTACGGATTGCGTCGATTTCAGGTTCTCCATCCTGCCAAGCTTGGGAAAATACTCCACAAACTTTGTCGCCTTTTTTTATCTTCGTAACTCCAGCACCAACTTCGACCACTTCCCCGGCTCCGTCCGAAAGCGGCACTAAGGGAAGCTTTTGTTTAGGGTTGTATTCTCCCATTACTGTCAGATAGTCTCTGTAATTAAGAGAACATGCTTTCACTTTGACTAGCACTTCGCCCGCACCTGGTTTAGGATCCGGACGCTCTGCTGTTTTCAGATTTTCCAAACCGAACTGATTTTGAATTTCGAATACTTTCATTATGGTTCTGCCTCGATGATTCAATCCGATTGTATAAAAACCGTCCACATCAATTCGAATTTGTATATACTCGCTTTGAATAAATCCAATTTTGTTTTGCAATCAAACCTCACCTTTTTTTGATAGAAGAAGAATGTAGAGAGGAAGTCTGATGCGGACTTTAGAAGAGACCCAAAAAGAGATCGTGCAAGAGTTTGCAGAGTGCTCGGATTGGGAAGAGAGATACCAGTTATTAATCGAAATCGGAGACAGTCTCGATCCGATTCCAGACTCTTGGAAATCTGAGGACCGGCTTGTTCCTGGATGTCAGTCAAAAGTATGGCTGGTTCCGGAGGAAAAAGAAGGCATACTGGTGCTTCACGCGGATAGTGATTCAGCGATCACCAAAGGTATGATCGCACTTTTGCTTAGGGTCTTTTCAGGCAGAACAAGGCAGGAAATCGCTTCCGCTTCCTTGGATTTTTTGAAGGATATTGGATTGGACAAGCACTTGTCCATGAGTAGGAGAAATGGACTTTATTCGATGGTAAATCGAATTAAGAGTTTATAATATTATCCCTTCAGATATTTATATAGATGGCCCTTTTCTTTCGATAGATTCATCTAGAAATTCGGATGTTTTTAAACTCCGAGCCTCCCTTTGTTATAGCGAACGCTACGCTACAATTTTGAATCTAAGAATAGAATCTTCTTTCCGAGATTGTAGAGCGGGCCAACAGATTCCAAAGACCGGTTTTGAAAGGTTGGTTTCTGGAGGCCCTTTTCCAAAGTGATCACTCTTAAGCTGCTTCTTTCGGGAAATTCTCAGTTTTTTCCCGGGCTCTTTTGTGGATCTCCTCAATCAACTTGTCAGCTAGCAGCTCTGCCAGTGCAGAAATTTTTTCTTGGTTGATAGATACTGTTTTTCTTGCTTCCATAGAATGCCTCCTTGGCTTCATGGAATGATTCTATAGAATCCACCGGACAAAAATCCGTGCACAGGATCAGTTCTGGACCGAAAAATGACGAAAAATACATAACCGAAAAATTTTTTTGCACAAATGGAATTGGATTACAGAAAAAGTCGAGAAGAGCTGGAAAAACTCCAAGGGAATCTTCGAAAAGCGCCCGAAGGAATTTGGTGCTACGAGCTAGAGGAACCTCTGGATACCAAGCTTCCCGTCCAGGCACAATGCCAATGGATTTTTGAAAAAGCGATCCTGACCCACTGCAACGAGGCCTTGGCCAGAATGTACGGATACTCCAAAGTGGAGGATATTATCGGCATACATTTGAAGGATTTATTTTTTCCGAATATCCAAACCAACTTGGACATACTCGCAGAGTTTGTGGGGAACGGTTATAAGACCCACGACGCAGAATCAACCGAAGTAGACCGAAACGGGAATCAGAAGTACTTCGTGAACACTTCTCTGGGTGTAGTCGAAAACGGTGTTCTACTTCGAGCCTGGGGCGTACAAAAAGACATCACGGCGATGAAGAATTCCGAGCTTCGTTTGAAAAGAACGATCGGATTAGAAGGGTTGTTAAGCGAAATCTCTAGGAACTTTTTGAGGGTCGACCCGGGCCAAACTCACGAAGCGATCAATTTCGCCTTAGAACGGTTAGGTGAGTTTACCGGCGCAGACAGGGCATACATTTTTCTTTTTACCAATGCCGGACTTGCGATTTCCAATTCTAACGAATGGTGTGCCGATGGAATTCCTAGACAAATGCATCGATTACAAAATCTTCCGATCACGGTCTTTCCGATGGAGAATCTGGAAGCACTCAGAAAGACCGGAGTCTTTGTTTATAATTCAGCCGATGAAATTCCGGAGAATCATACGGTACTTCGGGAATTCTTTCAGTCGATGGGACTTAAATCTTCTATCGTAGTCGGATTGGTTTCTGTAGACTCCGAAATCGGTTTTCTGGGACTGGATTCAATTTCTAAGGTCAGAACCTGGACCGAAGAGGACGGATATGTTCTAAGGCTTGTCGCAGATTTGGTCGTTCTTGCTTTGGATCGGAAAAAAAGAGAGTCGGACTTAAACGACTTCTACGAAAGAATGAACCATGATTTGGAACTCGCAAGGATCACCCAACGGTCGTTAGTTGCCAGAGAATTTCCCGATTCTCCCTTTTTTCAAGTAGTAAGCTATTTCAGGCCGTTTGAGAAAGTAGGTGGAGATATCATCACCTACGTACAGCACGAAAGCGGAGTTATCGATATTCTGTTCGGAGATGTTTCTGGACACGGAATTTCTTCTGCCATGGTTTCTGGAATGGCGGTGCTATCTTTTAAATATCACGCGAGATCCGGTCTTTCTCCCGCAAAAGGGATCCAAGAATTTATAAAGGACTTAAAGCCTATGGTAGTCGAGCATCATATCGCTACCGTTTGGGTACGCTTTTTTCCACTCGAAAAGAAATTGCTCTACTGTTATGCAGGACATCCTCCCATTATTCTTTTCCGTGGAGACCAGATGATAGAGCTGAAAGGGATGAATCTTCCGCTTTTGATATTCGATTCGATCGACTATTTTGACGAGTCATTGGATCTGCAAGCGGGAGATCGGCTCGTGTTTTATTCGGATGGGATGTACGAAGTTTTCAACAAGCAGGGCAGAATTTTGGATCTATCCGCGTTTCAGGAGATCTTGAATTCGTACAGAGAACTAAATTCTTTACAAGAGTAT
Organism: Leptospira perolatii; assembly: GCF_002811875.1. Lineage (GTDB taxonomy): Bacteria > Spirochaetota > Leptospiria > Leptospirales > Leptospiraceae > Leptospira_B > Leptospira_B perolatii. The sequence continues at coordinate 218,601 of NZ_NPDZ01000004.1, read as the reverse complement.
ATAGAGCAGGTCATAGCCGATGTTTTTCAATTTTCGGAAGGTACTTTCAGTGATGATATGGCTATGCTCGTGATTGATATCAAAAAATGACTAAGGTAGTTTCGCTGTACTTTTCTTTTTGCCTAAAAGTAAAACTCCGGAAAGTACGAATGCGGTTCCTGCAAGATTTTCCCAAGTGATCTCTTCTCCCAAAACGATAGAAGCTAAAAATAAAGTGAAGATGGGACCGGCGCTCCCGGCGATCGCCGCTTTCTTGCTACCGATTCTTTGGATTCCTGCAGTGGTCAGAAACGCAGGAACTACCGTGGTAAAAAAACCGAGTACGAATCCGTAGACATAGACGGGCCAAGGTTGCTGGAATAGAAGTCGGAACTCCTTCATTAGAAAAAAATGAACGAGTACGAATGCGCCTGACCAAAGCATAAGCAACGCAGTAAATCTTTGAGATCCTAATTTCGGAATCATTTCGCCGCTTCCGATCAAATAAATGGAATACGCCAAGGAAGATAAAAATACTAGTCCTCCTCCTATCCAGAGATTGCCTCCTTTCGAAGTAGCGTCCGGTAAAAATGCCAAAAGGATTCCACCGTAGGTCAATGCGACTGCATATGCTTCGATTGAGTGGATTTTTTTCCCGAGAAACACAAAGGATAGAATTAGAACTAATGCAGGAAAGGTAAAAAGAACCAATCTTTCCATCGAAGCGGAAATGTATTCTAGCCCCCAAAAATCTAAAAAGCTAGCGAGGTAATATCCTAAAAATGATAAAAGAACAACGATTCCATAATGTCTTTTTTGAATCGGTTTTGCGGATTGGTTTCGGGATTCCTGATACAAGACTATTGCAAAGAACGGGATCGCAAAGATCATTCGAAGCGCCAACACCGTGATCGAGTCCACATTGTATTGATAGACCAATTTTATCATGACACCTTTTGAGGAGAAAAGGATCGTACCAAGCAGAGCGAAAAGAAAACCTCTGGCTTCTTCTTTCGATAATCCAGTCATACCATGAATTGATTTACTAGAACTCCCCGGACCCATGTGGACAGGATTGCGGAGGACACGTTAGGACAAAGCAAGAAACGAATCAGTTCCCCAAAAATAGGAGGTTGATTTCTCTTCTATCGTAGATAAATCCTCCTTCGGGATTTAAGGCGGGCAAAAAGTTATACTGCTTTGCTTTTTCGGAGTCGGATGCTTTTTTCAGTTTTTCTATTTCCTCGTAGCAATCCGAGAGAAAGAACCCGTGACCGCATCCGAGCAAATGATATCCTTCGTGTACCATGGTAGAGGAGGCCCCGCCGACCAAGAGATGACCTAACGTAGAAGTGTGAGCAAGGATATATCCCCTGGTCCCGGTGGGAGAATCCACGGCTCCTAGAATTTGGTACGTAGGTATGAAAAATAGAGCTAGAATGATTTGTCCAATTTCAAATACTAGGTCACTGAACTTAAAACCAGCGAGAGCAAAAATGCGATCGCATTCTGGGGGCATGCGAGATTCGTAAAGCTCTTCCATAATGGCTCCACCGGTCCAACCCTTGCGGTTCCATTTTCGTACATTAGAAATATTTGCATGAAGTTTGTATAAGGAAAGCTCCTCGTTCCAAATCTCGAACAGATTTCTCATTCTTTCTTCTGAAACATTTTCATCCTTCCAAACACAAACACGGATTTGGGATAGTTTTCCGAAATCGTGAGTCTCGCGAATCGAATTTCTGTGAAAACCTACGGTTGTGCACCCGTGTAAGAACAAAGCCAAGAATAATGAGAAAAGAAATTTGCAATGCTTCATGGAAAAGACTTCGTTTATTATTTGCATCGGTCCTTAAGGAACAACTCATTTTGCGAGTCTCTACCGGACGTTTTTCGATTTTGTAGGAATACATTCTCCAATGGAAGCGTTTGCTTTCTTACAAAGGGATAAGCGGGAAAATATATTGAAGTATATAAAATGATCTTTTGATTAGCCCTCAAACTCAAGGGGATTTTATGAAAAAATATTTCTTCACTCTAACTTTTATAGTCTGTTGTCTAACCTGGTTCTCTGGTTCTGGGGTCGCAGCTCCGGATTCTTCCAAATCATCCTTACGAGTTAGGTCTTGGGAGACTTCGATGCTGGATGTTTATGTGGACGGCAAAAAGCACTATATGGGTGGAGGAACCGTCGTGCAGATCGACAACCTTGCACCCGGGATTCACCATGTAGTGATCAAGAATCCTCGGGGTGTAACTCTTTATAATAGAAAACTGATGCTGAATTCCGGTAAATTAAGAAATATACTCCATAATATCGAAGACAGCATGGAAGACAGGGGAGAAGAAAACCTCTAGATTCGAAAAATCGGATTGCCAGTCTCGCAAAATTATTGCAGCTTTCCTTGGTATGGAAAGAATATTTTTTACTCTGAAAATAATGCATATTGCGATCGTCGCTGCTCCCTTGGCATTTGTGGGAGCAGCTTTTGCATTAGAAAATCCTAAAATTCCATCTCAACTACCTGAGATACTTCTGGCGATTTCTCTGTTCTCCGTTCCTGCCAGTTTTTTTCTGAGAAAACTGCTTTCGGATCGAGGGAAAAGTATGCAACCTACAAAAAAGCTCGCCGCGTATCAAACAATGAAAATCATTACTTGGGCATTGGTGGAAGGAGGTTGCTTTCTCAATGCAGTCGCATTTTTTATTTCCGGCTCGATGATTTCAATGGTCGCTGTAATGATACTTTCTGCGTTCAATCTGTTGCAGGTTCCTAAAATGGAAGAGTTTACCACCTTATATAAAGTGGACCAAAAATGAACTAAGGCGGGCGCGAAATATAATTACCCTTTTGACGACCGGCTTTTACAGAAGACTTATTTCAGTTACTTATCATTTATAAAAGAATTATTTCTTACTTTTAGGGATGCATAACGATACATTAATAAAAGATAATGTATTTTTGAATAGAGGGAATATTTTCGAGAAATAATAAATTTTCCTTGGAAATTTGCAAAATATAAATAGCTTCAGCCGGCTGTGAATTCGGTCCTAGGGCTACGCTTACCTTGCCTACTTTTGTGCATTTTTGGCATTCAATGCCAAATCCAGGATGGAAAGGGTTTCCCTGCACTTGACCTTAACAGCTTCTTAAATCCAGGATCCTCTAACAAAGCGCATTTGAATTCCTTTCAGGATCTTAATACTTTTGGCCACACAGCTCAATTCGAAGCTGGTTCGCATAATTTTGATTATGTGAATTCCCCCGGCTCTGCTTCTATTTTTATTTCTCAAAAATCCTATGGCAACAATACAGATCAGATCTATGTGGATGGTCTCGGAAGGGAGGTCGCTTTTCGAGGCTTCAATATTTCCGGAAATACAAAATTAGTACAGCACCAATTCAAACCTTTTCAGAACGAGCAGGACGCAGAGATTGCGATGGATCGTTTGGCCAAGAGTACAGGTTCGAACATCGTTCGATTTGCGATCGCTTGGGAAGGAGTGCATCCTTCTGTTGGAAGTATTGATACCGCGTACGTAAGCTCGGTGGTCGCGCAGATGAAAAAAGCGATCTCAAGAAAAATGTACATACTTGTCGACTATCATCAAGATTTGTTTTCGAGGCATTTGTTCAATCAAAACTCTTGGTTCACCGCAAACGGAGCGCCTAGATGGATTACGCCGGAAGGTTCTTATCCGAACGAATATTGCGGGATTATATGCGCGAACTGGAGCCAGAACAATTTAACAAATGAGGCAATTCGAAAAGCTTTTCGGAATTTTTGGAACAACGCCGGTCTGACAACCAGCTTAGGTCCGAGATTGATGCAGGATGAATTCATCTGGCAGCTCGGTCAGGCGGCGCAATTCCTAAAGGATCATTTAAGTCCGGAAGAATTTTCCTACGTTTTAGGACTGGATCCTTTTAACGAGCCCGTGGATGGAGGAATGCAAGGATTGACTCCTGCTCAGTGGGACAATCAAAAACTTTGGCCTTTTTATCAAAGAGTCCGACAGGAATTAAATTCTAAGGGTTGGCAGGACAAATGGGTTTTTGCAGAACCATTAGTTTTTTGGAATACGAATGTAGGTAGTGCGATCGTGCCCGCAACCGGAGGAGGCCACCTATCTTCACCACCAGGTCCAGGCTTTGTATTTAACTCGCATTTTTATGATGCTGCTAGGATGGGCTGGGATGTAACAGGAATAGATAATGCGACTTATTTTAAGTATTTGGATGAGATCCGGAAGGAGGGAAGATTTCTAAATACTCCTATCTTTTTAAGTGAATTCGGAATGTGGCTGAACGGAGCAGGGGCAAAAGACACTCCTAGAATGATCAGTGCAGTCTATCAGGCGATGGAAATTTCGGATGGGCAGCAGACTTCTAAAACGAGATTTGCGGATTTTTATAATCCGATCGTATCCGGAACCCAATGGCAATGGGACTACTATCACAACCAACACCACGAATTTATGAATGGAAACCTTTCGAAGCTGATCACTTCAAAAGACGCATGGAACGACGAAGAATTCTCCGTAATCGGAAACTCAGGGTCGAATTTTAATATGGATTTCCATGCGATCCAACGATCTTATCCGCGCCGCTCCCAAGGTAGAATTTTAAGTTTTTATTATAATGCCGTAGGATTCGATTCTTGGAACAACATTTACAAATGGGGAGGTATCCGCACTTCTTCTACTGGACCGACTCGTTTTTCGAACAATCGATTCTCGATCTTAATTTGGAAAGGTAGAAATTCCGATTCTCCTTCGGAAATTTATCTTCCTCCTCATTTTTCGAGGAGCGAACTCATCTTGGTGACGGAAAAAAGAGTTTATAATAAAAATCTGAACGACGCGATCGGCGACCAATCTGACGAAGCAGTGATCGTTTCGGATTTTGGCAGACAAAGTGGCTCAGGCGATTTGCTCGTATTGTGGGACGATTTGGATCCAACTGAAGATGGAGCAGAATCTGTTCATTATGCCTTGGTGATAGACGGAACCGGTTTAAATTTATCCGAATCCTATCTCTCCGGTTTACAACTAGAGCTAAACCAGAGAATTCTCTCAGAAAGGAAAAGTCCGATATTTTTGACTGGTAAAATGACGTATGGAGGATATCCTTCTGAATAGAAATGAAATTTCTAAAACTAAAGAAGCCACTGACTCCGTTTCAACTATTGTTCCTGATTCCCTTAAGTTTGCTCTTGTTCTCTTTTTTGATCGGAGAGACTGTTCGACTTTATAGGGTGCATTCGGAAAACTCGTATGCTTCCGAATTACCGGAAATCGACCGATTGTTCAATCTACTTTCAGTAGAGGATATGTTTCGAAAATACGGCTACGGTTTTCGCGAGAAAATGGGAGACGACGAACTGAGAAGTACCGGTTTGGAAAGGGTTTCGATTTGGGAAGAGACAATTCCTAGATTTTTTCTATTTTTAACCATCGTTCTTTATCCCGGATACAGGCTGAGTATTTATATCTATGATTTACTCATCAAGGAAGCCCATCGAAAGGTCTAATATTTTACGTAAAGTAATCCGAGCTCCTGCGGGGAATGCATAAGTTATCCGATATGAATTCTGTGAACGTATCTTCCAAGAAAAATTTGAAGCAGAATCGTACTGAGCAAAAGAAAGGCAAATCCTCTTTACCTTTCGCAATTTTGTTCTTAGTTCCGCTAACTCTGTTCTTGGTCACTGCAATTGGCGGTGGATTGATGAAAGTGGACAGGATGTATTCAGAATCTTCTTTCGAAGAAAAATTAAATCCACTTCATAAAGTATGGAGGGGTTTGCAGCTTAAAGTTTTCGTAAAGCAGCATGGAATCGATTTTAGGAACAAGATCTCGGAGACCGAGAGAAGATCCGTAGGTTTGTACAGAGAATCCTTTTTGGAGTCCCTGCTTCCGAAGTTTATATTTATGGGACTGATTGTACTCTATCCGGCTTATTTTTTCATTAATTTATGGAAGCGATCTCCGAAGAAAGTTCCGGTAAAGAAAGCTAAGAAATTGCATTCCAGGAAATAGTCTCAATCCGATTTTGGAAAAAGTGGCGCGGTCCATAGATCGTGCAAGTTACATTTTAGGTAAACTTTTAAGTGCGGATCGTTCGAAAGATCCTTCACTACGAGTTCTGCACGAGTCGAAGGAAGGCCGTGGGCGGGCTTCTGGAACGACTTCCCAACTATATCTATTTTATCTTTATTGAATATTCCGATTCTTTCAATATAGTGAGAAGCATTGTAGAGTGAATTTTCCTTTACAGTTACTGTTATCTTGGTTTTGCCGCCTTCCAACTTTTCGACAGTGAAAAGCGGTGCGTGGGAAGATTCCATTCCTTCCCATTCTCCTGGATCTTGTGCAGTATACTCAGCTTTAGGAGTCTTTGGTTTTGTATCAGATTCGTTGAAATTACATTTCTCAAAAATGAATATCGACAGAAAGAATAAGAATAGATGTAGTGCTTCCGCAATTTTGTTCATTTATTAATCCAACTGGCGGAAGACTTTGATCGCATCCGTTCCAGTTCCGGCAGTAACATAAATATAATTGAATGCTCCATCTGAAATCGAGGTGGATGAAATGAACTTTAGATAAAGTGGAGAAACGGTACCGAGTCCATTCGTTCCTTGTTGAGACCAACCTGCGCCCGACATGGTTCCAGATGTTGCGGAAGGATTCGTACTATTGATTCGGAAGATTCTGACTCCGTTTGTAGGGTCGTCAAAACCTACGTAAAGGATTCCTGAGCCGTTATTCTGGAGAATGCTGATCGCGTTCGAAGTTCCCAAATCGCTTTCTGTTCCGGAGATAATCAAAGACCAATCTCCTGGTTCACAAGTAGTAGCTCCTCCGACAGTTCCAGGTTCGCATTTCCAAAGCTCACCCTTCGAATTTGTCTGACAAGCTTGGAGAGTGTCCGTGTTGGTGCAAGTAGAGCCCGAAGCTACATTTCGTGCCATGTACAGCCTTCCGTTATACACGAGCAGTTTCGGAATTCCTTTTTTGCCCGGATTCACTTTTTCCAATCCGGATGGTTGAGGAGGAAGTACGAGTGTGGTGCCGGAAAATCCCGAAGGAGTAGATAGAACAGAGCTAGAGAAGGAAGTAAAATCGGTAGAGTACCGAACTCCTCCGTTGTTTGCTACGTACAGTGCGGAGTTGAACTTAACGATCGCATCGATACCTACAACCTTCGAAGTGTTCTTTAAATTGTTAACCGAAGCGCCCTTGCCTAGGTTGTCAAGAGAGCGGAAATTCATGTCCGTACCGCTGGCCACCGAAATCACTCCAGAAGAAGCGGACAAGGAATGATGAGTCAGGATCGGAGCTTGAGTTCCATGAGCAGAAGAAAGTCCCATGTATAAGTGATTATCTACCGCATAAAGAGTTTGGACACTCTTAGTATTAGAGCCGCCGGTAGCGCTGAATCCGAACTCGCTCCAAGGTAGGATTAAATCCGAGCTCTGCGTGAAATATCCTCTGGTGACCCCATCTTTCAATGGACCAACCATTAGAATTTCATAATTTGTTCCGCCAATGGTTACGATCGCAGAATTGAATCCGACCACTCCTCTTTCTCCGTTTGGTCCCATATTTGTTCCGCAAGTAGTTCCAGATCCATAGCCAAATCCGGTTGCAGAGGTGCAAACTCCAGCAGAGAAGGAGAATGTAGTTAAGATACTGTTTTGTCCGTTTGGATCAAACCGGAATGCAGCATTGTTAACATCATTCGTACCAAGGTATACTTTTCCACCGAAATTGAACGCGAAAGAGAATACCGTACCATCGGTGAAAGGATCCGAAAAGTAGGAGCCTCCCGAGAAATTCGTGACTGCAGTGCCGCTGCCTGTAAAGGAGGCTCTATCTTGTGGAGCTACCTTTACTTGTCGCTCAGTAGCGCTCAGTAGAGTGTTCGCATCTAGTAGACTTCCCCAAGAAGTATTATCGAATCCGTCACCGTCTACATTATTCGCGACGATAACCGAATATGCCGAACCTGTCTGTGGGGAACTGTGCGTAATCGTAATTTCGTTTGAAAGGGAGCCACCTAACGTAGCTGAGGTGATTGATCCTAAGCTTGGACTGAATTTGTAGCGATAACCGCATTCTGTGGAGGTCGTGCAACCTGCGGTCCCGGTGGAATCGTTTCCGGCTACCGGTGCTCGGCTCAGTATCACTTTGACTGTGTTCGTTCCTAAGGACAGGGCAGATACCACTTTCAATCGGTCGTTTCCTAGGAATGTCAAAAAGTAAGGAGTTCCCATAGGGTTAGGTGTAGGTGATCCCAAATCTACAACGTTAGATGTCACAGCGATTCTATAATAGATATCGCATAGATTCGTGGACAGATTGATTTGCACCGTAGTAGAGTTGATCGAGGTTACGGAGGAAATGACCGGATCCGTGCAAGCGTCAGAACTCGCTTCGGTTAACGAATAGTTCCCCGGATTGTTTGCAGCGTTTGCGGTCCCATCCATTTTCATCGATTCTGAATAGGAGATGGTTACCGAATTAGGAGTGATATTTACTACACTCACTATATAAGGGGCGATCGTATCGGTGTAGAAAGAGCCCGCTACCGGATTCACGGCGGCAATATTTGTGGAAGTGTTTGGCACGGAAGCATTATCAGTAATGGTTCCTAGAATTGTAATTGTATCTCCTACAGAAATCGTACTGCCCGATCCTGCAAAGGTGACTGTCAAAGAATCTCCTGCCGCGTTCCAAACCGCAGAGGAAATCGTTCCCCAGGTATGCGAAGAGGACAGTTGTAAAATCGAATCGATGTTAGACGAATTGATCACCGGCTTATCTGTAGATTCAGAGAAAGTCAAAATCACAGTGTCGTCCGAATCCACGCTGATATTGGAAACGGAATTATCACTGGCAACCGCGGTTAGCAATACAGGAGGAGCTTTATCCAATGTGACCGAAGTCAAATCTGATACAGTAGCAGTTTCTACTCCTGAAACTCCACCTTTCCACCTTCCGGACGACATTGTAAAAGATGCGAGTTTGATGTCAGTGCCTGAAACTGTGCTATCATCGGTAAATATGGTAACGATAGAGTCGTTCGCAGTTCCAGGATCATTATTCGGAGAAGCAATTGTCCCAGTCCCGCTAGTTGTAGAATCTACTCTATTTGCGGTAACTCCCGAGATTGCGAATTGAGCCGCGTCTGCATTATCCACTGTGGAGTCGTCGATTGATTCAGAAAAAACGATTTTTATCTGATCTATCTTACCATTTTTATTGGTATCATACTGAGTCACGCTTTGGATCGAAGGTCCACTGACCACGGTAATCGATTTTGCGGAAGTGTTTCCTGTATTATTCGCGGCGTCGTAGAGATTCGCATTGCCTGCGACTGTATCCACATTGTTATCGCCGGAAGCAAAAGCAAAGTTAGAAAGAAAGACTGCGTTGAAGCCAGAATCGGAGGCGCAAACATCCGAACCCATTCCACTTAGCGAAGTTGCACCGGCTGCATTTCCATCGTTAAAAGTCAAAACGGAGGTTGACAAATCACCGGATCCGGAGCATGCAGGAGCTCCTCCCGCGCCATATACAGCTTCGGAGAAAATAACAGTAAGAGAGGTTGAGCCCGCGTTTGCACTCGCAGCGACTACTGCAGGTTTGGCTCTATCTGCTTCGGTTACGGAAGCCGTAAATATTCTACCGACCGTTTTTGCTCCTGCGGAGGATAATAGTCCAGGAGTAGAGCTTGTAGTCAAATCCGGCTTGGCTCCCGAGTCGTAAGAAGAACTTTCGGAAAATTTAATATAGATTATGGAATCATTTGCGGTATCCGATACAGGTGCAGCTGTACCGTGAGCAAGTACTACATTGCTATATCCTGCTACAAACCAATCCGACTGGGATGTTCCTAATGAATTGAGGGCGTATCCTGGGAAGGTGCTATCATCTACTGATTCTGAAAAGACTAACTTGTAATGGTCAATTTTCCCGTCGTTGTCCGAGTCGATCGTTTCCGCGGATAAAATTCCCACTTCATCATCAGTAATTGTGAATGTATGAGTTGAAGGGCTCACAACAGTTGCATTTGTCGGACTGCTTAAACCGAGCACAACAGTTTCGTTGCCTTCATAAATCGTATCCTGTAATACAGCGATCGTTACTGTTTGAGAGGTTTGGCCAGGAGAAAATGCGACGGTAAGAGGAGATCCTATATCGGAATAGTCTGTACTGGATGTCGCAGTTCCTCCTGAATCGGTCACCAACACCGACACTGTTGTTCCAGAAGCCTGGGACAACGAGATCGTGATAGTACGATTATTGCTAGATTCGTCAGGCGAAGATGAGGAAGAAGAACTAAAATACACATCCGGTGGATTGTCATCGTCGTTGATAGTAACAGTATGAACGGTAGTGGCGCCTAATACTGCGTTAGACGGACTAGAGAGGGTGATCGTAAGAGTCTCATCCGATTCATCAAGTGTGTCATTTGCTACGCTTAATACGATGTTTTCAGAAACCGATGGAGAGTTGAATGTAAGGGTTCCGGAGGCCAAAGTGTAGTCGGTTCCAGCTCCTGTCGCAGTAACTCCAGTAACCGTATAATCTACAGTAACTGTAGAAGCGGAAACGGAAGATAGATCCACCGGAATATTCAGAGTGGAAGTAGCTTCTCCCACGCTTAAACTAGCCGAATTGAAACTGACAGTAGGACTTGCAGTGCTGATTACTAATGCTTTGTTATCCGAAAGGGAAATTCCAGATCCGCTCGTAGGTAAAGTAAGAGCGGCTGGATTAGAAACCAAGTCATTGATGGTCCCACCGGCAAGTGATAATGAGGATGCGGATGCGACTTCCAAATCCGAAGAAATATCACCGTTTATTACTGTATAAGTAAATGTAAGAGTATTGCTTCCGCTTCCAGAGGAATAAGAAATCGTCTCATCGGTTCCACCGGTTTCCAGTGTAAGGGTAGGAGTCCCAGTGACCGAAACCGCTTCAGAAAATTCTACTTGGATGGATATGCTTGCTGCAATCCCGTACACTCCGTTGGATGTCGAAGATGTGACGTTCGTAATCGTTGGTCCAGCGGTATCGATTGTAATTGTCTTAGCCTGGCTGATCGATCCAGGAGTACCCGGAAAAGCAAGAGTAAGAGAGGCGTCATTTCCTGCAGAATCCCTCAAGGTTCCTCCTCCATCCGAAAGAGAAGTAGTTCCGACATAGTCTAGGGCAGACGTTGCGTCTGGCGAAGTTACAGTAAAATCAAAACTTAATATAGTGCTAGCACTTCCGCTTGCGTAAGAAACGCTTCTTCCGACGTTTAGATTGATTGTAGGAGTTCCGGTCACTGTGACTGATTCCGTAAAAACCACCAAGACAGATCCAGCTTGCCCTACACCGTAGGTTCCATTTGCTAAACTAGTACCTACTAGGAAAACGCTGGGAGCAATCGTATCTATTGTTAAGTCCTTGCTTGCGCCGAGTGAACCTGCTGCTCCTGGAGTAGGAAGGGTGATGGAAAGATCAGAACCGGAGGAGTTTTTGATACTTCCTCCGTTCAAAGAAAAGGCAGAAACGGAACTATAATCTAGATCTGCGACATCCTCTCCTCCGGAAACAGTGTAAGAAAAGGACAGAGTCTTCGTGCCCGATCCTGCGGAAAAGTTCGCAGTTCCTCCGTTATTAAGCGAAATTTGGGGAGTGCCGGAGACAACCGCTTTTTCCGGAAACCCGACAGTGATAGTCAGGTTTGTTCCTGCTTTGTAAGCTCCATTCGAATTACTCGAGGAAACTAGCAAAGAGCCTGGCGTGGTTGTTAGTGGAGTAGTTCCAGGATCAGACGGAGGCAGAAGTATAGAGCTACCTCCTCCTTTATCGCCAGTAAGAAAAGCAACCGCGGCCCCAATAAGCGGCCAAGCGCAGTTTACGTTGAATATTAGTAAGAATGTAAAAACGACAATTGAGTATGCTTTTCGAATAAATCTTTTTTTCGCGTTGGCCATTTAATTCCTGGTTTCATTTTCTCTTATCTACCAAAAGAGACGCGAATCTTTAGAGATAATTTACAAAAGATGCATGTTTGTTTTGATCCAATCACTAGAAGGATAGAGGAGTGTCAGAATGGTGGTGCCGAACATCCACCATTCCTACACATTATGCGAAAAGTGTGTCAAATAATAGTTGCTAGAGTAACATTCTGCAAGGTGAGGAAGTTGTTCCTGATGAGACAGAAAACGGATGTGTAATGTGGACATTTCGTCTAACGTTCGTGAGCCGGAGCAGCGATCGCACGTTAGTAGAATTCGCGAAAAGCTTTTGAAAAAATAGATACTTTAGGTTAGTGCCTGTGCGGTTACGAAGTGTATTCAATCCTAATTCTGAGCGAGGCCGAACGATAAAGCCATCATATCGCCCTGGTCAAAAGTCTTTACCAAACCATCGCAGATCTTTTTTGCAGATTTGAATACTATTCCTCCTGACTTTCGGGAAGTCAGACCGGAACCATAGGTAATATGCGATAGTTTATGAAAACCTAATGAATTGCATAGTTCGATGATTCCTGGCAAACTGTAATAATAAAGGTGCTCCGGAACATTCAGATATCTCCATTGCTTTCCTAAGACTTTTGCTAGGAATCCATGTCTACAAGTCGATAAAATCATCCTACCACCCGGTTTCAAATGCTGGCGGATTTTCTGTAACGTTTCTTTGGGTTGATGAAGGTGCTCGATACTTGCCCAAAGGGTTACTAGATCGAATTTTTCGGATCCTTTCGTATCCCATTTTAGGAAATCCTTGCGTTCCACGTCGAGTTTGAGTTCTGATTTTGCAAACTGGACCGGGCCTTTGGCGATATCCAAGCCCTTTGTTTTCCAGTTTCTGTCCCTTAAAAAATCGAGAAAGTAACCTGCAGCACAGCCTACATCCAGTGCGGACTTTGTTTTCGGTAGAGATTGTTCCCAGGCAAAGAAATCCAGGTCTTGCAAATTTAAGGCAAAAACTCTCGCAATTTCCTTTTTTGTTTCGGCAGAATAGTAGTCGTTATAGCCTCTGTCGGTTCGCTTTGTAAAGTACGAGTCCTCGTAATACTTGGAAACTTCTTCAAAACTAGGCTGCGGATTTACCTGGACCAAAGAGCATTCTTTGCAACTGACAATTCTATATTCTTCCTCCTTAGAACTTAATTTTGAAAATAAAGGCCGGAATTCCTCGGACCCACAAGTATTACAGGCTATGGTTTGCATTACTTTATAGATCGGTACATTTCCCAAGCTATTGATCGAAAAATGAAAACGACTTTTCGAATCTAAAGGGGGTAAAATACATTCCAACTATGAAGCGTATCCTATTTTTCTCGGGACTATTTGCCCTAGTTTTTGCCAGTGTTCTAAGCTTTCAGGCTCTCCTTTCTACTCCTCAGGAAATCTTAAAGGTTAAGGCAGTGGGTGATCTCGTGATGGGAACGAATTATCCGGAAAACAAGCTTCCTTCCAACCCGAAGGGAACGTTATTTTCGGGGGTCCAGTCTAGCCTAAAAGGCGCAGATCTTCTTTTTGCAAATTTTGAAAGCACTCTTACGAACTATCCGACTTCGAGCAAGAATATCAATCGACCTTTAATCTTTGCATTCCGCACTCCTCCGTCTTATGCACAAATATTAAAGGACATGGGTTTCGATATACTTTCGATTGCGAATAACCACAGTCTGGATTTTCATCACCAAGGCTTCGATGATACCATGAAAAATATTTCAGAAGCTGGCATGAGATATACAGGCAAAAAAGGAACTGTGACCTACATGACTGCAAAGGATATCACGATTGCATGGATCGGATTCAGTCATTTAAAACATCATAATAATGTGAACGAAATTCCCGAGGGTGTGGCGCTTGTCAAAGAGGCGAAACGCAAAGCCCAGCTTGTATTTATTTCCTTTCACGGTGGAGCTGAAGGAGGTCCTGCACTCCATGTGAAAAACGAAATGGAAAGATTTTACGGAGAATATAGGGGAAATCTGGTCGCGCTTTCGCACGCGTTAGTGGACGCAGGGGCTGACTTAATTATCGGGCATGGTCCTCATATTCCGAGAGCAATGGAAATTTATAAGGGAAGATTGATTGCATATTCTCTCGGGAATTTTATGGGTTATCGAGTGTTTTCTACCAAGGGGTACGCTGGCTACTCTCTGATCTTGGAAGTTGATATAGATACCCAAGGGAACTTTGTAAAAGGCAGGATTCATCCGCTTCTGCTTACTGATGCCGGAGTACCTTATCCGGATCCGGAAGGAAAAACGATACAGTTGGTCCGAAGCTTATCCAAGACAGATTTCCCAAATCGTTCTCCTCGAATCGAAACGGATGGAGCAATCTTTCCGCAATAGGAAAGAATTTCTTCGAATCTTGTAGGACCTCCTACAAGAATGCCCTGGATAAAAATGAGTTGCGGAAAACGCATTTCCATGGCACGCGTGGCGAAGGGCCAGCGGGGTACCCACCACCAGCCCCCCACCCACGAGGGTGGGGCCCTCAAAAAATTCCAGATTGCTCCAAACGGATCCCCTGAAAAACCTGTTCAAAGAAAGTAATAGGTCCAAGGGAATTCGGTGAAAGACCGAAGCTGAACCCGCAGCTGTAAACACCGTACGTAAAAAGGATAAAAAACCCACTGTCCGTTTGGATGGGAAGGGAATCCGACTCAGGTGTGAGCCAGAAGACCTACCTATTATTTATGTTAGCTGTGCTTTCGGGAATTAAAGCGAGGCGGGAGACAAAACATAACCGCTTCGCGGAAGTTGCGGCGTTTCCTTCCTTCCTTTTTCTCCTTCGAACGGAGAGAATTTTTTTGATTACTAAACTCAAGCGAACTGGTCAGGACTGCAAATTAGGAGTTCCTTCCAAAGGTTCGCTGCTCACAATACTATGGTTTGTCTTCTTTCCTGTATATGTTTACGGACAAGAACCGACTACCAAGGAAGCCGAAAAGGTAGAAGTAGTCGGAAAGGTATCTAAGGGTACTGAGTCGGATCTTCTGCGAAAGAATCCCACCGGATTCCAATCTTCGATCGATTTGGACCAGTATAACTCTCGTTATACGAGTCTTCCAGATGTTTTAGAAAGAGAGGCCGGAATTCGCGTTAGACGCTACGGTGGCCTGGGTTCGTATTCCACACTTTCTCTACGTGGAACGAACCCGAATCAGTCCAGAATTTATATCGATGGAGTTCCTTTTAACAATACGCAGGGTGGGGAAGTAAACCTAGCAGACCTTCCTTTTGATAATCTAAAGAGCATAGAGATTTTCAGGAGTGGCTCTCCGATCGGACTATCCGGTTCTGCAATCGGGGGGAGTGTGAACTTGGTAACTCGGAAATCCGGAGGACCTCCTCGAACTAGAGTAAACCTCGGAGGAGGAAGTTATAATACGGGGAAGGGATCAATCACTCATACCGGAACCTACGGAGGCATCGGAGCCAGTTTGTTTTTCCTGGGAGAAAAATCGGACCAGAACTTTCCGTATCTAAATACTCACGGTACTTTGATCGTAAACCCGTTGGACGATACTATAGATCGTAGGAGAAATGCTCAGTACGAAAGAAGTTCCGGAATGGTAGGACTGGATGGGGATATCGGAAGGACAAAGATCCGTTTTTGGAACGACTTGAACTATAGATTTCACGGAATTCCAGGACCTGCGACGAATCAAACCGAAAAGGTGAGGAGAAAACTACTTAGAAATACTTCTTCCATTTCTACCGACACCAAAGGTCTTTTCGACGGGTTTCTTAGAATCGAATCTAGAGTATTCAGAACTTTTGCAGTAGATCAGCTTTTCGACCCCGAATCCGAATTTTCTAGGGGAACTCCTAATGCGAGAGCGGATATCGGACAGGCCGGCGCTCACTTTATGCCAACAATCTACTTATTAGAATATTATCAAATTCTAAGATTTCATCTTGGATACGAGTTAGAAACATTCGAAAGAACCAGAAGCACTCCGACGAACCAAGATCTAAAATATGAACCTGGAAAATCAAGAAGATACACGAGCCTTCAGATAGAAGACGAAATACGTTTGTTAGGCGAAAAGGTAGTGCTGACTCCTGGAATCACATGGGACGTATATAACGATCGATTTCAGACCGACGAGCCATGGTACAGAAAGCAAGATCCTTTTGCGTCTGCTGATAAGAAGACTTCTTTCACAAATCCAAGAGTAGGATTCCTTTGGAAATTGATAGAAACTGAAAGTGGCAATTTAGATTTCAAGGCAAATGCGGCGGTTCAAAATAGAATCCCTAGTTTCTTGGAGCTGTTCGGTGAGATTGGTACAATTATACCGAATAACAATCTAAAACCGGAAAAGAGCAATAACGCAGACGCAGGCTTTCTCGCTAAATACAGAAATAACTCCTTCCGAAGCCAAACTTCTATCTCTTATTTTTCCAGACGCATTGTTGATATGATTCTGTTTATTCCGAATTCTCAGTTTACCCTAAGACCGGACAACGTAGATTCCGCTAGAATTCAAGGAGCCGAGCTATCTCACAAGACGGAGTATAAAGGATGGAAATTTTTACTCGAATATACCTATCAAAATGCGATCAATACTTCTTCGGCTCCCTATTTGCACGGCAAAATTCTTCCTCTTCGACCCAGACATGAAATTTCTTCGACCTTTGCTTATAAATCTTCGCGTTGGGAAACAGGCGTAGAAGTGGTCTATGTGGGAGCGGTCTTTAAAGATAGAACAAACGAGTACGTGAATTATCAGCCAGCGCGTCAGATTTGGAATCTGTATTTTACTTGGATTCTTTATTCTGATTCGGATTCTGAAAATAGTACTTTTACAGAAATTGGCAAAAACGATCTAAAAGATAGAGCACCAAAGGAGCTGATTCTTAGTTTGGATCTTCGTAATGTCGGAGATAAGAGGGTGGAAGATATTGTAGGATATCCTCTGCCAGGTAGAAATTGGTTCATTACGTTGAGCGGTAGATTTTAGATGAGAAGACTTTCTATTTTGCATCCGCACATATCCTTTCTTTTCGCTATCTTTCTTATATCTTCTTGCGGAGATATAGAAAGGCCACCGATTTCGAGCCTGTTTTTGACGCCGAACCTTCCTACGAATATCGGAGTGGTCGCCACAGATTTTGGAAGTGCAGGAAGGTTTAAAGTTATCAATCCGGATTTACAGATGAGTTATCCTGGGCTCACCCCGATACACGGAGACTCTGTGGCGAGGTTTAAGAATGAGAAGGTCTTTATCATCAATCGCCTAAATCGAGATAGCATTCAGATTTTGGATCCCAATTTTGCATTTCAGACAATCGCAGAATGGTCGGTGGGAGCAAAATCAAATCCGGTAGATTTGGAATTGATAGGAACAAATCGCGCCTACGTCTCGTTATTCGGATCGAGGTATCTGATTCTACTAGATTTGCAAAACGGAGCGATCCTAAAATACATCGATCTCGAACCTTATGCGGAACCTACATCCACATCCGGGACTCCGGATCATTTGCCCGAAATGTCAGGAATGATTCAGGTGGGAGACAGTCTTTTTGTTTGCATCCAGAGACTAGATCGAAACGACGCGAGTGGGTATTTTCCGCCGAGCGGCCTTTCTTTATTAATGGAAATTGATACAAGAACGGACTCCATCGTAGCGACCTATTCTTTTCCGTTTCCGAATCCTGTAGGAAAACCTATACTCGTGCAACTTTTCGGAGAGCCTCATTTAGTAATGCCCGCTCCGAATCGCATCGGCTTTATCAGTGCGATCGACGGAGGAGTCGTTGCATTTCGCTTAGCAACGAGAACCTTCTTGAGCAAAATTCTTTTTGACGAGTCTGTTGCCGGGGGCGATATACTCGCTGTTCAGATCGCGAATGACCATCTCGGATACGCGAGTGTATTAGATGCAGGTTTTAATAAAACATTACAAGTATTCGATCCTACGACAGGAGCGCGTCTCGACACTTTACTGATGATTCCTTCCTCAGTTGATGCGAGCCTTTCTAGCATTTTATTGGCGGACGATGGAATTCTGTATGTTTCCAATACTCAATTTCAAATGCCGGGAGTATCCATGTTCGATACGAAGAATGGAAATCGATTGATGACTCCGGTTCCGATCTCGGTGGATTTGCAACCTTTCGACTTGATACAACTTCGAGAATAGCCCTAAATTCGACGAAACTAAATTTTCGTTTCTTTTTTCTTCATTTAAGAAAATCGAATACGAAACATCTTTCATTTTTCTAAACTGAATTGACAAAGATGGGAGAGTAGGAGAGTATCCTTCGAAGTTTTGAAGGTCACAATTTACATGTCGGATTTGTTTCAACTAATTGCAACCGGCCAAAAGGCTCAGGTCATTTATAATTTGCGCGAAAAACCGACCTTGGCAAGGCAAACGAATCCCGAAGGAATTACACCTCTACTATTTGCACTTTATTACGGTAAGGAAGACATCGTACAAGCTTACCTTTCCTTAGAAATCCCCTTAAACATTTTCGAGGCGGCTGCGCTCGGAGATCTAGAAAGTGTTAAAAAATGTCTATCTGCGAACTCGTCCGACTTAGAAAGCTATAGCCCTGACGGTTGGACACCTTTGCACTTGGCTTCTCACTTTGGAAGAACAGAACTAGTGCGATATCTTTTGGAAAAAGGAGCCAATATACAAGCAAAGTCTCGCAGTAAATTTTCCTACGGAAATAGTCCTCTACACGCCGCGGTCGCTTCCGGGAAGGAAGAAACAGTAAAACTTCTTCTCGAAAAAGGCGCAGACCCGAATTTTTCTCAAGAAGAAGGCGGATACACGCCTCTTCACATCGCAGCTTCTAGAACTGGCGGAGGCAAATTAGTACAAATGCTTTTGGAGAAAGGCGCGGATCCTTTGATCAAGACAGAAGACGGCCAGACCGCGAAGGACATTGCGTTAGCAAAAGGAAATCTGAAAGAAGCAGAAGCGCTAGAATAGTTCCTTCAAGATCTCTTTTCGAGTCCTTCCTCTTTAAGTCGGATTCGGAAATCGCAACCCTCGCCCTGCACTGATACATCCTGTATCAAGTGCCGGGACATGGACCGTCCTGGTCCATTCTCGGGCCTTGCGAATTTCCTCCTCCGATTTTTTTGCAGAAGATTGCTTTTACACTAAGGGGTTCTTTCAAGGAATCCATATGGCGCACAATGGCGTTCCGCTAAAGGCAAAAAGTTATTCACGAGTAGTATATCGAGACGCGCAGAGGGATAGATAGGGAACGAGAACTAAGCATTCCCGAAGAGCGGAACCAGGATGGTGGAGCGTTCCGGAGCTCAGCACAGGATGTGCTGGCGAAGGACGAGGGATGCTGTTCGAGTTTCCGACTCGTTCTCAAGCAAAATTGCACCTACCAGGACTCGCCGTTACGCAGTCGTCCGTCGTGGCCGACTTTGCTCCACGGCGTCTCGATCTTGGCTCGACACATCGTGTGTCTCGCACGCGCTCATAAACGCTCCCTATGGGTCGCTATGATCGCTTCCAAGATCTCGCTTCGAGTCCTGTATGTTCGTTAAAGGGGAATTTGCACCTACCAGGACTCGCCGTTACGCAGTCGTCCGTCGTGGCCGACTTTGCTCCACGGCGTCTCGATCTTGGCTCGACACATCGTGTGTCTCGCACGCGCTCATAAACGCTCCCTATGGGTCGCTATGATCGCTTCCAAGATCTCGCTTCGAGTCCTGTATGTTCGTTAAAGGGGAATTTGCACCTACCAGGACTCGAACCTGGACCACAGGCTCCGGAAACCTGTACTCTATCCGTTGAGCTATAGGTGCGTCTAGTAGGGAAAGTTTTTAAGGAGGAGGGGCAGCGTCAACCGTAAATAGCGAGAGTCCTCGGGCGGTCGCAAGGGCGAGCCGCTTCGTTTTACAAGATTTCCTGTACGACTTGTTCCGCGAGAGATTCTGGTGTTTGATTTGCGTCTAGTCGAATGGTTTGAAATGGCAGGATCTCCTCATAGGCAGTCCTGATTTTATCAAGGTGTTCTATACTCTCAAATCTCTCCTTGCTTAGTTGTCTGGATTCTAACCTTTGTAATGCCTGACTAGGTTCCAAATCTAAGTAGAATACAATCTCCGGCTCCGGAAATCCTCTGGAGAGATTCTTTTTTAGAATTTCTTTGGCCGAAAAATCAGAACCAGATTGGTATGCACAAGTGGAGTAGATATATCGATCCAAGAGCACCTTGCTACCGTTTGAAATTGCAGGTAGTATATTTTTTTGGAGCGAAGCCTCACGATCCTTTAAGAAAGCCTCTATCTGGCTCTGCGGATCTAACTCAACTTCCCCTCTCAAAAATTTTCGCAAATAGAGCCCGGTTTCATATTGAGTAGGCTCGGAAAAGCAAACCGCGGGAACACCTTTCTGGATCAGTCGGTCCAATACAAGACGACAAAGGGTGCTTTTCCCGCTGCCGTCTAAACCTTCAAAAACAAAAAATGCCGGTAATCGTGTCACTAAAACTCCTGGAAACCCACTTGACAGAGTCGCTTTCCAGCGGATTTTGAAATGTACCCGACCGGAATCTCATTTCTGAGGAAAGGAATCCATGAAAAAAAACTTTAGATTCAAAAATTTCCTGGTGATCAGCATTTCAGTGCTGGTAGGAACCTTCTTGTCACCAGTTATTTTTTGTGGCTCGCAAGAAAACGGCTCACTGTTTCTAAATGCTAAGTCGGAAAAAGAATTATCACCTGCCGCCAAGTCAGCCGTAACAATCCAACAAGCCTTTGAAGAAGTGTACCAGAATGTTTCCCCTAGTGTTGTTTCTATCGCAACCGAAGGAACAGTAAACGTTCCGGTCTACAGCGATCCGTTTCAAGAATTCTTTTACGGACCTCAAGGAAAGATGCGGACCCAAAAAAGAAAGGTAAATGGACTCGGTTCAGGTTTCATTCTGAATAAAGAAGGATACATACTTACCAACGAGCATGTGGTTAGACAGTTTGATAAATTCACAGTTGTTACAAAGTCCGGAAAGAAGATCCAAGCAAAACTAATCGGTGCCGATCAAACTGTGGATGTGGCACTTTTGAAAATAGAAGCGAGTTCCGAGCTAGTTCCGATCGAAATCGGAGATTCTTCTCAAGTAAAAGTCGGAGACTGGGCAATCGCAATCGGAGCTCCTTTTGGATTAGAGCAATCCATGACTGTAGGAATTGTTTCTGCAGTAGGAAGGGGTGGAATCGACAACTCTGGAGTTCATTATATCCAAACTGACGCAGCGATCAACCAAGGGAACTCAGGCGGTCCGTTGCTCGATATCGGTGGAAGGGTGATCGGAATCAATCGAATGATCGTATCTCCTTCCGGAGGATCCATCGGACTAGGTTTTGCAATTCCGATCAGCGAAGCAAAGTCTGTTGTGGAAGAACTGAAAACAGGTGGAAAAGTACGCAGGGCTAAGTTAGGCGTAGGCCTTGACGATATCAGCGACGAACTTGCAAAAGAATTAAAACTTCCTTCCACAGAAGGCGCATTTGTAAGACAAGTGATCGCAGGATCTGCGGCAGAAGAAGCAGGTCTCGAGCCGGAAGATGTAATTTTGGAAATAGAAGGCCAGAAAATTCGGAATGCAGCAGAAGTTGTCGCAAAGATCCGCGGTATGAAGCCGAGCCAAAGAATTACTGTGTCTGTCTATCGAAAAGGCCAGACTCTCAAAGTCTCAGTTAAATTAAAAGAATAGAGCGTTTTCTCTTTGGCCTCTCACACATTGAATCCGGAAGAAAAATTTGAAGAAGAAGCGACTCTGCGACCTTCTTTGCTTTCGGAATTTGTCGGTCAAAGAGAGATACTTTCTAATTTAGGCGTATTCATCGAAGCCGCAAAAAAAAGGGGAGAAGCAATGGATCATGTGCTTCTCTCCGGGCCTCCCGGCTTGGGCAAAACCACTCTCGCGGGCATTATCTCCCAAGAATTAGGCTCTAGAATCATCGTTACTTCTGCGCCCGTACTTTCCAGGGGCGCGGATCTCGCAAAACTACTTACAGAATTGAACGAAAGAGACATTCTGTTTATCGATGAAATTCACTCTTTGAATCGGAAACTCGAAGAAATATTGTATCCCGCGATGGAAAACTACATGATAGATCTACTTGTTGGAGAAGGGATCACCGCGCAGACGATTCAAATCAAACTAAAGCCATTTACTTTAGTAGGAGCTACTACTAGGAGCGGTCTGATTTCTGATCCTTTGAAAAGTAGATTCGGAATCCATTTTCGCTTGGATTATTATAACGACGAAGAGATGAGACAAATCGTATTGAGATCTTCTAAAATTCTAGGATACGAGATCGACTCCGATGCAGCCTTCGAGATAGGAAAGAGATCCAGAAAAACTCCTCGTATCGCAAATCATTTGTTAAAAAGAGTCAGGGATTTTTCCCAAGTTCAGGGGGAAAAATCGATCGGAACATCCGCCTGCGATAAAGCTTTCCAGAGACTAGGAATCGACGAGCATGGATTGGATAAGATGGATCGCCAGATTCTAGAATGTATGATAGACAGATACAACGGTGGACCCGTTGGACTCAAACCGATCGCCGCAGTGATCGGAGAAGAAGAAAGAACTCTGGAAGACCATTATGAATCGTATATGGTCAGAATCGGTCTAATCAATAGGACCCCATCAGGAAGAATAGCCACTGAAAAGGCGTATAAAATATTAGAAAAGCCTTATTCGTTAGCTGGAAAAAAATTGGATAGTGATGCATCTCCCGGGCTTTTTTAAAATCGAATCCGGCTCAGTCGGAACCTTACAAGAGGATGATCATCGACTCCTCTTTGCTGCCTTTTTGGTCTTTGCATTCATGTCCTTTTTGGTCGCCCATTTGTTCACCAGAAATTTATTGTGGAGAATTTTGGGAGAAGACCCGTTGAGTCAGCTCAAGGAGAAGGCAGAGCGCGAAAAAATCTATGAGGTATTGCTGGAACAAGATTTCGTAGATCCGAATGTAAAGGACGAATATAAGGCGCTTTCCAATGTGGACGCGGCTGGATCCGGAGGACTCACTAAGA
Organism: Leptospira perolatii; assembly: GCF_002811875.1. Classification (GTDB taxonomy): domain Bacteria; phylum Spirochaetota; class Leptospiria; order Leptospirales; family Leptospiraceae; genus Leptospira_B; species Leptospira_B perolatii. Next base: position 195,559 of record NZ_NPDZ01000004.1, on the reverse strand, counting down.
AAGAAGGGTTTCATACAGATACGCCGTATAGGGAATTCATCTGGGGAAATTTGTTCAGGAAACCTTCCGAAGCTGTCACTAAAACTTCCGAAACAAAGTCGCAGGACGAAAAAGTATACGAAGTTGCGATTCTGAAAAATGATCCTGTACAGACTACAAATCAGGACCAGCAAGAGTCCTCTCAGTCCGCTCCAACCGGAAGGCTGACCAAGATTCCGTTCAATTATAGATTCGAGCAAGATTTTCTGTTTCGATGGGATGCAGGACAATCTCTTTCCATTCCGAGGAAGAAGCTCGCAGGTTACGAATATTTCAAGAGAATGCTAAAGCAGATCGAGAATACTTTCGCGCCACCCGGAGGCGGAAATTACGGATACAGGGACGGGGCAGGGACAGTAATCCGAGAAAATATCGTCCCCGGAGAAGTCCGCGTACAATTTCTGTTAAACGACGCTGGGCAAGTGATTGATACCAAGTTGGTTTCTTCCCAAGGACAAAAAATGGTCGATCGAGCTTGTCTGGACACTTTAGAAGGGCAAAATTTTGGAAGAGTCCCTGAAGAGGTAAAAGCCCAGGGAATGATTTTTGGAATTCGGTTTATTTTTCCGGGGTTTCGTCGTTAGTTAGATTCCGGATTGCTTGTATGCGGATCCTGTTCCCCAGGAGCAAGTCCGAGTGTTTCCTTGATTTTCCACCAAAGTCTCGCCCATTGTTTCTTTCTGACCTGTTTGTCTTTTAGTCGAAGGAGTAATTTCTGAGATCCGTCTGTTCCGATCAAGATCGCCCGGTTTTCGTTTCTCATTTCCACTTCGATCGTTTTTTCTCCGATCGAAAAAGAGTAATTTAATATGCTCGAAGACTTTAGCGCAAACTGTTTTCCTTCGTACAATACGGTTCCATTACGAAAATCGAATTGAACGCAAACATTGGTCTTAGAAACAGGATCACAAAAAGTACCTGCTTCTGGCGGAACAGGCTGCATGCCGCAATTCAAAAAGGAGAAGAGAAGAATCCAAAAAGTGCCGCTCGGAATTCTAACTGCGTATTGCAATAAATAGGAACTATTCATCGATCGGCAGCTTTGTTTTCAGATTTGAGTGTTTGGCCAAAATCTCTTTCGCTAGGGAGAGCACTTCTTCTTTTCTGTCACCAGATTTAGGATACAATTCTTCCAGTATTGCCATCCCCTTGAGGGGAATGTTCTGTAAAAAGAAAATGCGAGCTTCTAAAATCCTAGAACTTGCTGTGAGAAAATCCTCGTTCACGTTCATTACTTTTCTCAGATAAGAAAGCGAAGAAACAAATTGACTAGCCCTAAATTCGGATAGCGCCACTAGAAAGTCAGATTCACGAGGATTAATGAGAAGAGGACCTGAAATTTCAGAATTGCTTAATGTCTTTTTTAGAAAATCAGTATTTCCGGAAAGAGAGCTTCCGAGCAAGCAGGTCCAAGCATAACCGATTTTCAGTTCTGGGCTGAGTTTACCGGAATCAACCGAAACGAGTAATTTACTCAGTGCGGATCTGCTCAATTTTTGCCGAAGAGCTTCTCCGAAAATGATCAGATAACGATTGTCAGTCGATTCTAAGTATTCCGGATCGATCGCTTGTGCCCTCAATGCGTTTCGATAAGAATCCTCTACGAGTGGAACGTAGGAAGCATCTTCGGAAAGAAACTTATCAAAACCGGAATAGGCGATCTGGGACAAGGTGTTCGTATCGAATCTGAAACCCATCAATAGAAATTCATAATAACTTGCTAAAGCGAGATAGTGATAAGAAATTCCATCCACTTTGTTTGTATTCGCAAAATCTTTCGCGACCGAACGAAACTCTTTTACGTCGTCTTCTCTGAGCTCTCCTTTTAGAATTCCGTCCTGCAAAATCTTTCTTTGCTTTTCTAAGAGGATTCTCCTATCGCCTGCGAATAAATTTTTGATTTCTTGCCGGAAAAAAAATCCAGTTCCGGCGAGAGCTAAAGTAAGCAAAAAAAATACCAAAGGTTTGTAGTTGGTTTTTTTCTTATAACTTCTGTGACTCGATTGATAGAGCATTCTTCCGACAGGATTCTTAAAGTGCCAACTGGTTTCACGTATTTTTTGGGGTAGTCCGAATTACTATGGCTTGACACCCAGACCCACCTTGGATTCCGTAGGAATATGCCCTACGATTACGAGTTTGATGAGGATTACGATATAGACACAGAGGAAGGCGACGACTTCGCTGACGAAGAAGTTGTCACTTATGTTTGTGAAGATTGCGACCACCGCTGGGAAAGCGATTCGGAAGACGGATTCGATTCTCCAGAAGGAGCAATTTGCCCTATGTGTGGTTCCTCTAATGTCATTGAACTTTGAGTGGTGTGAACATTTGTCTCAATCGCATCTCCTGCCTAATATTGCGCGATTCGCGTAAACCAACGCTTTATTATTCAATCCGGCTACTCATTCTCTTAATTTACACTTTTTTCCTGCCAGTTTCTCACATGGAGGCAGTCGACTTCGACGAGGTCTACGAGTATTACAAAAAAGGGAACTATTCTCGTTTGGTAAAAATTTCCAGACCGGAATTAAGAAAAGGGGAAGTCGACTATAAAATCCTTTTGCTCTATGTTGCTTCCGAACACAGTTTAGAAGAAATCGATAAGACTCTAACCAGCATAGATTCGAATCAAAAAAACCACCCAAGTATTTTTTACAATGCAGTTTATTTATTTTTGGAAAGAGCTCTGGTTTTAGAAGCGAGCGAACCTGGTTTGAGATGGGGAAAGATTTTTGTAGAGAACGGCAAAAGTTCCGTAAAATATGCCGAAGGGCTTTATACCTACGCTTGCATTTTATACTCCTCGCGGAAATATGAGGAAGTTGGGACTTTATTAGAAAAGATGAATTCTATCAGCAAAAGCGAAAAGTTGGAAAAACGGATCAAAATACTGTCTTTGCAGCTAGATAAAATCAAAGGCGAAAAATGAAGCCCGGAAAAAAAGGAAAAGGACTCAGAATCCAAACCGGAGATCTAAAAGGGAAATCCATTCCATCACCGGTAACCCAGCAGGGAAAAAGCAATTTTACTCCCGCGATCTTAAAAAAATCATTATTTTCTATATTAGATTCTTTGGAATTACAAGGAAGATTACCGATTGGAGAATCCGCCTTTTTGGATCTTTTTGCAGGATCAGGACAGATGGGAATCGAAGCTTTGAGCAAGGGATTTGCTCGTGGCGTTTTCCTGGACCTGGCATGGGACAGATTCGAGAGCTTAAAGAATGTTTTAGAAAAATTGGACAAACCTCATTTGGTTTTGAGAAAGGATGCGTTTCTGTTTCATTCCAATTTTGAAATCCCTGAGGCGTTCAAAGTATACTTTCTGGACCCTCCCTACAGTTTCTGGGAAAAGAAAGAAGAGAAAATCAAGGCGATGGTAGAAGATATCATTGCTACCGAAACCGGTGTTAGCGTAATCTTTATCCAATCTCCTCATCCATTGAATTGGGAAGGGTTCGAGCCCAGACCGTTCGGACGGAATGTGCTCAATGTTCGGATTTTCGTTTAGCTTTTTAAGACAACAGATCTCGACTATTCAAGACGGACTCTCAAAAGTTAAAGAGTTTGTGAAGGATAAGGGACTCTTTAGAATATTACATTTTTTTACTATTCTGAAAATTGGATTTAAAAATGGAAATCCCTGGATTCATTCTTTCGTATTCGTTTTGATTCTGTCCGTCCTTTGTTTGGTCGGAAATACCTCCTTGCATATTATGGGAGTGGATGTTAGCGAATTTATTTCCTCTTTTTATTCCATGATTCCTTTGCTGGTCAAGGACTGGATCTATGTGGTTTTTGTTTCCTATTCCTTTTTCGCTGTGTCTTGTGTTTTATTGCTTGGGCCTGATTGGGAAGAATCGATGAGTGGCAAAAAGATTCCGAAATGGTACCTGTATTCTAATCTGGTATTTCTTCTTTTTCTAATTTTTTGTACTTCTGCGATTCGATATCCACAGCTTTACGGAGAATTTTTCTTTTACAGACACAAATGGGCGTCACCTTTTCTTTACTTCCTTACGGATTGGATTCCTCCCCAATTCCCACTCTTCCTGCTTTCTTTTGTACTGTTCATTCAGTCTGTTCGGAGAGTTTTGCAGTTCTATTTTCAAAAAGAACGGGAGCGCATCTTATATTTTGCGGTCTTTCTTTTGTTTTTTTCGGGGTTCCATTATTTAGGTTCGGCAACTGGCGTTTTGCTTGCCGGAATCGCTTACTCAATTTTGACCGTTCGACCAAAGAGAGAATTAAAGATCTTTGCACTTCTGGGTTTGTCCGTTTTGATCGGTCTTGTTTCTTTTCAAAAATATCCTTTGGCATATGGAATTCATGCAAATCAGAGAATCCAAGAGAACAAAGAGGATTCTTCTAAGAATAGCAAGGAAGGAATATTAGAGTATCCTAATATTCTAATTATATCCGCAGATAGTGTTCGTCAGGATCAGCTGGGTTTTGTCTCCGGAAGGGAATCCTTCACTCCGAATATCGATCTTCTCGCGCTCGATTCTTGGGCATTTCAAGATCACCACACTACAATTCCAAGGACCTTCCCGGCCTGGGCAGATTTACTTTCCGGAAGATTTTCTTTTGACCACGGGATTCTGGACATGTTTCCAGATCGAAAGGACAGATCTGCCCTCGGGAGCAGGATTGCTACTTTGCCTTTTTTATTACAGGAAAAGGGTTACAGTACTTCTGTCGTTTCTTCTTTTGCGGGCGATATTTTCCCCAGGGCCGATTGGGGATTTTCCGAAGTTTATGCTCCTACTTTCAACGCAGAGACTTTGACCCAACAAAGGATGCTGGAATCTCAAGTGTACTTGCTCCCGATTTTGTCGGGAGCTTTTTTTGGAGGTGGGGAATATCTGCCTTCGGTTCGTTCCCTTCCTACGCTGGGGGATGATACTCGGATTCTAGAAGATCTATTTCGGATTTTCAAAAGACAAAGGCAGCCGTTCTTCTCCGTGTATTTTTCTTCGGTCACTCATTTTCCGTACAGTCCACCTTATCCATTTTATAAAGAAGAGGGAGATTCTCAGTACTACGGCCCTTCTAAATATTTCAGATTTGTGGATCCGAGCAATTCTATTCCACCGAACTTCGAGGAAAAGCAGCAGATTCGAGCCATTTATCGAGCCAGCTTACGTGCGTTTGACGATGCAGTAGGCAGAATCGTGAAAAGGCTAAAATCGGAGGGATTGTACGACGAAACTCTGATTATTTTGACTTCGGATCATGGTGAATCTCTTTTTGAAGACGTTCACAGCCATGGACACGGAGAGCATTTGAGAGGCGAGGGAGTAACAAAAGTACCTTGGATTCTAAAATTTCCCAAATCTTATACAATGAATGCCAGAAAAACTGGGGAATTTTTGGGAACTACGAGCTCCGTGGATCTGGTCCCGACGATTCTGGATGTACTGCATTTTTCCGAATCCGAAAAGCCTCCTGAACTTAGAGGTCTCAGTGTTCTGCCTTATTTAAATCGAGGACAGTGGAACTCCTCTAGAAGAGTATATTCTGAAACTGGAATTTGGTTTTCGGATCGAGGAACCCATTTTTTTCAGCAGAATCGTATCAAATACCCGAATATACTCGAGCTCCAAAACATAGATTCGGGAGACCAGAATAGCGTTACGATTTCGGAACCCTATGCAAAGGAAACCATCGCATTTTCCAAACATAGGATGATACAGGATCACAAGAGGAAACTGATCTATGTGCCTACTCCAAACGGGGTCGAATTCGAGTGCTTTGATCGGATCAAAGACCCTTGGAATCGGAATCCTCTGCCAAGTTCTAACTGTGCGGACTTAAAACTGGATTTACAAAGGACCCTTCTCTCCACCGGAAAATGGAAAAAGGGTGGGGACTATTTCTTACCAATTCAGAATTGATGCTTGAAGTACAAGAAGCTACGAAAAACCTGTAAAATCGTATGCCCAGAAGGGAAGAAATCCGATCCGTACTCATTTTGGGTTCTGGACCGATCGTAATCGGCCAAGCATGTGAATTCGATTACTCCGGAACTCAAGCAGCAAAAGCGTTAAAAGAAAAAGGAATTCGAGTCACTCTATTGAATTCCAACCCGGCCACGATCATGACAGATCCTGAATTGGCCGATGCCACATATATTGAACCCTTAACCGTTCAAGTGGTTCAGAAGATTCTAGAAAAAGAAAAACCTGATGCAATTCTTCCGACTGTAGGAGGTCAAACAGGTCTGAACCTGGCGATGGCCTGTTACAATGCAGGTTTGCTAGAAAAATACAATGTAGAGCTCATCGGTGCAAAAGTAGACGCCATTAAGAAAGCAGAGGACAGGGAACTGTTCAAGAAAGCGATGATAAAGATCGGGATCAATGTACCCGAGTCTGGGCTCGCACACAATATCAAAGAAGCATACGAAGTAAAGGAACGAATAGGGTTACCTCTCATCGTTCGTCCTGCGTTCACTCTCGGTGGGAGCGGAGGCGGAATTGCTTTCACCGAAGAAACTTTCGAAGAAGTGGTCGGAAGAGGATTAAAAGCTTCTCCAATCAGCCAAGTTCTCCTGGAGCAATCAGTTCTAGGTTGGAAGGAATTCGAGTTAGAGGTGATGAGAGATCTCGCGGACAATGTCGTGATCATATGCTCTATCGAAAACATAGATCCGATGGGAGTTCATACAGGAGATTCTATCACCGTCGCTCCTCAACAAACTCTTTCCGATAAGGAATACCAAAATCTTCGGGATATGTCTATCAAGATCATACGAGAGATCGGAGTAGAGACCGGAGGTTCCAATATCCAGTTTGCAGTAAATCCTGCAAACGGTGACGTAATCGTAATAGAAATGAACCCTAGGGTTTCCAGGTCTTCTGCGTTAGCTTCTAAGGCTACCGGATTTCCTATCGCGAAAATCGCTGCGCTGCTCTCTATCGGATACACTCTAGACGAAATCAAGAATGATATCACTCGGGTGACACCTGCATCTTTTGAACCTTCGATCGATTATGTAGTAACTAAGATTCCTAGATTCGCCTTCGAGAAATTTCCAGGGACTGACGACACTTTGGGTGTCCAGATGAAGGCTGTCGGCGAAGCGATGGCGATCGGAAGAACATTCAAGGAAAGTTTCCAAAAAGCATTGCGTTCCTTGGAAATCGATAGATTCGGTTTCGGAAGCGACGGAAATTTTGCGGAGCTGATGGAATTCCAGCGTTTAACATCTGCTCAGCGGCACGAGAGAATAGATTCTCTCTTAAAGCGTCCTAATGATAAGCGAATTTTTTATGTGAAGAAAGCTTTTGACGAAGGCTATTCTACCGAGAAAATCCACGACCTTTGCAAAATCGATCCTTGGTTTTTGTATCAGTTTGAAGATTTGATCAACGCAGAAAAGGAATTCGAGAAGAAGGGAGATTCCGTTTTAGCTAAAATGAAAGCTTACGGATTTTCCAATCGTCAGCTCGCTTATATTCGCAAAAAAGCAGAGATCCAGTCTCTACTATCCTCTGGCAATACCTCGGATCAGATCAAAGCAGAAATCAATCAATTACTAAAAGGTGAAGAAGCAAAGATCGAAAAGACTCTTTTGGAATTATCGGTTCGACCTGTTTACAAAAGAATCGATACTTGTGCCGGAGAATTCGAAGCTTACACTCCTTACTTTTATTCCTCCTACGATTCGGAAGATGAGACCGACGTAACGAATAAAAAATCAGTGATGATTTTGGGAGGTGGTCCAAATCGGATCGGACAGGGAATCGAATTCGATTATTGTTGCTGTCACGCTTCCTTTGCTCTACAGGAACTCGGAGTGGAATCCATCATGGTGAATTCGAATCCGGAGACAGTTTCTACGGATTACGACACTTCGGATCGTCTTTACTTCGAACCTCTGACTCTAGAAGATGTAATCCAAATCTACCGAAAAGAAAAACCGGAAGGTGTTATCATTCAGTTTGGCGGTCAAACCCCTCTTAGGTTAGCAAAGGATTTGGAAAAAAGTGGAGTTCCAATTCTAGGAACTAGCCCTGACTCTGTGGACAGAGCAGAAGATAGAAAGCGATTTGCAGAAGTATTAAATAAACTGAATTTGATTTCTCCGCGGAACGGAATTGCTACCTCGGCTCCGGAAGCCAGAAAGATCGCTCAAGAGATTACATATCCGGTTCTGGTTCGTCCTAGTTATGTGTTAGGCGGAAGGGCGATGCTGATAATCAGCGAAGAAAAGGAACTAGATCGATACATGGATAAGGCGGAGGAGATCTCCCAAGACAGACCTCTGTTGATCGATAGTTTCCTAGAAGACGCGGTAGAAGTAGACGTAGATGCCCTTTGCGATGGAAAGGATGTTTTCATCGCAGGAATTATGGAGCATATCGAAGAGGCGGGGATCCATTCTGGGGATTCGGCCTGCGTACTTCCTCCTCAATCGCTTTCCGCAAAAGTATTAGAGGAGATCGGCGTCGCGACAAAGGCTCTCGCAATAGAACTCCAGGTCAAAGGCTTGATCAACATTCAATACGCGGTCAAGAACGATATAGTATATGTGATCGAAGTAAATCCTAGGGCTTCTCGCACGGTGCCGTTCGTTTCTAAGGCGTTAGGACATCCTATCGTCAAATATGCGACTAGAATCATGTTAGGCGAACCTTTGAGCAAACTACCTTTGCCTAAAGAAATGGACTTTAAGACAGTAAACGTCAAAGAAGCAGTGTTGCCGTTTAACAAATTCCCGGGTGTGGATACGATCCTCGGACCAGAAATGAGATCTACGGGAGAGGTGATGGGGATCGCGGATTCTCCGGGAGAAGCTTTCCTAAAATCTCAGTACATGGCGGGAGAAGAACTTCCTTCCCAAGGAACTGTTTTTGTCTCAGTAAATGATAAAGACAAGAGAGAGTTATTGAAATACATCCGGGAACTTTCCGGTCTAGGTTTCAATTTGATCGCGACCGAAGGTACTCATAAGTTTCTATCCGAGAACGGAATTTTGTCCTCGAAGATCAACAAGGTATATGACAACGTTTTCCCAACGGCTCTAGACTATATTAAGGAAAACAAGATCCACCTGATCCTGAACACACCTTTGAGCAGAGTAACCAGGGATGATAGTTTTGCGATTCGTCAGGCAGCGATTCGGTATAAGATTCCTTGTCTAACAACTGCAAGCGCGACCAAGGCTCTGATCAAAGGAATGCTGGAAATGAGAGACAAAGGTTTTACGATCCGGTCTCTCCAGGAAATTCACGGTAAGAACTAAGCACTTTCGGCGTGTTCTCGTAAGTTCCGAAATTTAGTTGGAGAATAACCCTCGGATTTTTTCAATCCGGTTGCGATTTACTCCAAAGTCAGATCTTCCTAAACGCGAAGCAGAGCGTACTTGTATATTCTTTGTTCCGGCGGGAAAATAGAATTCCACATCGTCCACAAATCGAAACGTAAAAGAAGTAAATTCCGCGTAGATATAATCTTCTTTGTTCGTAACTATATTCGTCCTCGGAAGAGATTGAATGACTCCCACTAACTTAGTACGCGCGTCCTGAGCGGATCCTGGATATGTTAGAGCTTGTATAAAGTGTTCAGTGTCGTTAGGTGATAGGTGACTCGCGACGCAGTTCGGGGTTGAGGGACAGTCCGCGAGACGACCTTCTCGAATTCCGATATTCGTCGGTCTGGTGCCTGTGCAGTTTGAGAAAACTACAGCGTAAAGAAAAGTGAATAGAATGGCTGCATAAGATTTCATAAGCTCCCCATCTCATTTTAGTGCACCGGTTCGAAAAGAGAAAAATAAAACTTCTGAGAAACTTTAGCGATTTTCTCGAGATCCGTAAAAGTAGGAGCGTCCGTTTGTGGACATAATCAAAAAAGGGAAGAAGATAATTCTATAAAACTATCAAGGAATTCGCCCAGGTTTCGATCCTAATATTGCAAGGGGCGAGTATGCAAATTCAAACGGATAAGACTCCCAGGGATGAGGTAAAGTTTTCCACTTCGGAAAAACCGCAACAAGCTGCAGAGAAGTCTGTAGTCTCAGGTCCTACTTTTATGGACTTGATGAAATCCATCCAACTTCGCTCCCAACAGGTTTTGGAAGAAAACAAAAATTCCTCCGAACCGAAACATACAGTGCAAAAGGACGAACCCGAGGAACAGGATCTCTTTGAAGCAGAGGAAGAGGAAAAGAAGAAAAACGTAAAGTCTTCTGAAGCAAAAGAAATCTCTAAGATACTTTCCCTATTTCCGGATGAGGATACCGAATTTGAAGAATCTCCTTTGGACGAGTTAGAGGACGATCTTACAGAAAATGAAGCTCCTTTGTTCCTACAGATGACTGCGTTTTTGCAGTCGATCGAGATGAAAAAGGAAAAGCCCGCGAATAAAGAAGAAGAAGTTCAAGCAACTCATTCCAAAAAAAATAATACGAATTTAAAACAAGTCTCCAAAGAAGAAGAAACTCAAAAGTCACAGGAAATTTCAGCCCAGCCTGAGTTAGAAAAAAAGGCTTCGAAGGAGCCTATTCCTTTCAAACAGAGCAAGCAGAACACTGAAAAAGAAATCTCCGAAGAAACTAGTAAGAAACTAGAAGATCTAGTTCGCTGGACAAAGCCCGGAAACGAAGAAAAGGCTGCTTTGAAAGAAGTTCCCAAAGAGCACAATCTAATAGAAAGCGAAAACTGGAAGATTACTAGAGAAAAGAAACAGGAATCTTTTACACAGATCCAGAAATCGAACGCAAATAAAATCTCCGCTGCCGAAGAATCTTCGAGTAAAGGAGACAACTCTTCCTCCGGAAAAGGCCAAACCTTTCAACAAGATTCCTTTTCTAGACAAGGGACAGAGACCACGTTCTCTTTATTGAAAAATGGAATTCACACTGTCGAAAAAGAGGCCTCGATTCAATCTGCTCGTTCTGAATCCTCTAAGCCGAGCTCTACAAATACTGTCGATCGAAATGCGATGCGCGAGAACATGCAGCGTCTTGTTCAAAGCGCCAGGCTGCATATCGTAGAAAACGGAAAGTCAGAAGCTACGCTCAGATTGAATCCTCAAGAGCTGGGTAGGGTCTCTTTACGAATCAGCGTGGAAGAGGATAGAGTCCAAGGAAGAATTGTTGTTGAGTCCGAAGAAGTGAAGAAACTCTTTTCGAAAGACTTGGAGCAACTTAGAAAAGAATTCAAAGACCAAGGTCTTATACTTGAATCTTTATTAGTGGAAGTAGACGAGGTCGGACAATTCGCTTTTGGATTTGATGATAGAGGATCCAACGGGGCAGAAGATAGAAATCCGATCCAATCGGACCTCTTCGAGAATTCTAAAGAGCCGAATTCCGCGTCCGAAATTGCCGAAGCACAAGAAGGATCTACAGAAATTCCGGAAAACGCCGAAAAGAATAAAGATAGGCGTATTAATATTCTAGTCTAAGGGAAGAACGATGCCGGAAGTAAGCTCAGCAAGTCAAGAAGCAGCAAGAAGCAACTATCTCGAAGGAGACAGAAGCTTTAATATCAGGAATCACTTTGATAAACTTGAAAAAGAGGAAAAAGGTGGATTACAAGGAATTGAAATCCGCTCCACTGCTAAAGCATTAGGAAAAGATGATTTTCTAAAGTTATTGATTACTCAGCTTTCTTCTCAAGATCCCACGAATCCGGTCAAGGACCAGGATTTTATCGCGCAAATGGCTCAGTTTTCCTCCCTCGAACAAATGAATAATATCTCCCAGGGAATCGGAAAAATGACCAATCGTCAGTCCTTTTCTCTCGTAGGAAAAATAGTATCAGGGCCGGACTTCGTCACCGGAGAGAATGTTGTTGGAATGGCCGGAGCACTCTTCTTTGACGGGCAGGGAAAATCCTTTGTAAGAGTAAATGGACGCACTGTAGAAATAGATCAGATTTCATTGATCACCGACCCGAGCATTCTGAACCAAGCCGAGCCTGGTCCAAATCGTAATGCAAATCCTTTGCAGAACTCTGGTGCTCCTGCAGAACCTGTTCTCGGTACCAAAGCAGCGAATCCAGAACCGGCAGCTCCTACGCAGACAGAAGCCAAACCTGCATCAAATTCTGAAAACTCAGCGAAAGATCCGAAAGCAATTCCTGCCGAAGAAAATAAGGATTCCTTAATGAACAATCAGGAGTCTTGGAATTTTCCGGGAAAGCCAAACAATAAAAGTTATGAATAAGTTTACATATATAAACATTGAGGTACAAACACTATGATGAGGTCTCTTTATTCTGGAGTCTCCGGTCTTAAAAACCACCAGATTCGGATGGACGTGATTGGAAATAATATTTCCAACGTGAACACCCACGGATTCAAAACGGAGCGAGTCACGTTTCAGGATATGATATCCCAGGAACTTCGTGGAGCCTCTGAACCCAAGGATAATATCGGGGGGGTGAACCCGCAACAAGTCGGTCTTGGAGCTTTGATCGCTGCGATCGATAAGATCATGACCCAAGGAGCCCTTCAAACTACAGGAAAGAACACCGACGTAGCGATTTCTGGAGAAGGATTCTTTATAGTCAAAGACGGAGATAAGCAGTTTTATACTCGAGCAGGTGCCTTTAACCTGGATAAAAACGGATACTACGTAAATCCAGCTAACGGACTCAAGGTGCAAGGTTGGAATGCAAAGTTAGATGACAAAGGTAACAAGTACATCAATTCTTCTGCTTCCATCGAAGATATTATTATTCCAGTATATTCTAAAGAACCTGCACATGCGACTACTAAGATCGATTTCAGATCCAACTTGAATTCTTCCGTACCGGCAGTACCTCCCGATGCGACTGCAGAAGAAATCACTGCGATGATCAATGATCCGGATCCTAAGCAAAGAAGAGGTCATGTCACTACGATCAAAGTCTTTGACGACCAGGGTGAACAAAGAGAATTCAAAATGGAATTCTACAAAGTGAGAGAAAATACTTGGAAAGCTCGTATCGCAATGACTGATGCTAGCCAAGTTTCCGTAGACGTGGCTGCTACAGGAGGTCAAAATACACAGCTTCCCGGAAATACCGAACTAGAGTTCGGGTTTACTCCAGACGGAAAGATCGTGTACGTCTCTGATGGTACTGATGTGATGAATACCGGAAAGCTAAGTGCGAAGGTTTCTTTCAAACTTCCGGGAAACCCTGCGGTGCAAAGTTTTGACCTTTCCCTGGGCGAAGCTGGAATGGTGGACGGAATTACCCAGTTCTCCTCTGATTTTACAACCAAGGCGGTAAAGCAAGACGGTTATACGATGGGATACCTCGAGTCCTTCTCGATCGATAATTCGGGAACGGTTACCGGAGTATATTCCAATGGCGTAAAACAGCCGTTAGCTAGAATTGCAACAGCGGTGTTCAACAACCCTGCCGGTTTGGATAAAGTAGGGGACACCATGTTCGCTTTTTCGAATAACTCTGGAGAAGCGCTCATAGGCGAAGCAGGAATTGCAGGAAGAGGAAAAATCAACGCCGGCCTGCTTGAAATGTCCAATGTGGATTTATCCGACCAATTTACGGATATGATCGTAACTCAACGCGGGTTCCAAGCGAACTCCAGAACAATCACAACGACGGATCAGATGCTTCAGGAAGTCTTGGGCCTCAAACGTTAAGAACTTTCCGGTTTTTGAATAACCTTAGATAGGTGATCTAGGCCCGCTTTCGCGGGTCTAGAAAACTTTCCCACACAAGTGAAACTTTGAAAGCACTACTAGCAGTTTTTCATCTTGGGAAAACGTCAAATTCCTAGAGAGTTTAGTTTTCTCAGGAGATCTGTAGATTTTTTCACCTCACCCAAAAGGATTAGTTTTGTACTGGCTCGGACTTTTCGGGCTATAGTATACAAACCAAACCCTTCTCGCCAGACTGAAGTCTTGCGTCTGACTTTGATGGAAAATTCTCCTTTCCCTTGGTAAGCACGACAGTTAGGATTGCCGCAGATCGAATGGAGTCCAAATTCAAGCAGTTCATCGTTTCAGATTCCCAGTCTATAGAGCGTAGGCTGGCCTTGCTAAGAAACAAGACCGCTCCCACAATGCTCTTGTTAGATGATTTCTTTCAAAATTCAGAAATCGCTAACACGCCGCAGTTCGTAAATATCATCTTCTATATATCCGCTCCTCTTTTGGAAAAAGAGCATAAAAAGATCCGAGAACAACTCAGGTTAAATCCTTTGATTTTGGGTCGGTTCGTTTTGAATGCAGATCTCGAATATGAAGGTTATAAGAAAACAGAAATAGAAGAGGATTTGATCTTCGGCGTACTACCCGATTCGGCATCGGATATTCATTTGTGCAAAACATTTGCAAACGCCTTTATGAATCTTCAGATGATCACGGATCAGTTTGACCTGCTTCATAAAATCAATACTACAAAATACGAAATCTCGAAACTTACAAAGATCGGTATTAGTCTAGCAAACGAAAAGGATTTCGATAAGCTTTTAAGAGATATTTTGTTTAGTGCAAGAGAGATTTGTAACGCCGATTCCGGATCTCTATATCTGGTCGAAAAGGATGAGGCACATTTTATCAGAAGTCTTAGGTTTAAGATTTCGGCACTGAGTATCGACACTGAGGAATTCCTACTTCCGATCAATAAGAGCAGTATTGCAGGATATGTTGCGGCCACAGGTCGAGTGCTCAATATTCCGGATGTTTACAATTTACCAGAAGGCTCTGAATACACCTTCAATCGGAATTTCGATATACTTTCAAATTATCACACCAAATCCATGTTAGTTGTTCCAATGAAGGATCATCGCGACGAAGTTTTGGGTGTCATTCAACTAATCAATCGCAAGAGAAACTTCAACCAAAGGCTCTCCGTCGAACAGATGAAAGGCGATGACGTGCAGCAGTTCGACGATTATTCCTCTCAACTTGTATTGGGAGTCGCCGGACAGGCCGCCGTCGCGATCCAGAATAACTATCTTCTCCGAGAAATCGAAACACTATTCGAAGGGTTCGTGACAGCTTCGGTGAACGCGATCGAGGCGAGGGATCCGACCACAAGTGGACATTCCTTCCGTGTGGCTTCATTGACTGTAGGACTTGCAGAAACAGTGGACGGATTGAGAGACGGAAAGTATGGGAATATTAAGTTTTCAAAGGAACAGATCAAGGAGATTCGATATGCTTCGCTGCTCCACGATTTTGGAAAGGTCGGAGTCAGGGAGAAAGTCTTAGTTAAGGCAAAAAAACTCCACGACCTAGAAGTAGACGTGATCGATTGGAGATTCAAATTCCTCAAAAAGGACTTGGAGTCGAAATTGAGCTCCAAAAAAATCGAGTATTTAAAAAAGCACGGAACACTTGGATTCGATGAATTCGAAAAGTCGATCCAATTCGAAATCGACGAAGAACTGAAAAAAATCCAGGCGATGTTCCAGGTGATCCGTCAGTCCAACGAACCGACAGTATTAGAGGAAACTAATTCTCAGTTTTTAGAAGATATCGCAAAAATGCGATATACTACGACCGACGGACAACTACTGGATTTAATTACTCCTTATGAGTTCGGGTTCTTAACCATCAAAAAGGGATCTTTGGATTTTGAGGAAAGAAAGGAAATTGAATCTCATGTGGAGCACACTTTCCAATTTTTGAGTAAAATCCCATGGACAAACGACTTAAAATTAGTTCCTACGATTGCGCACGCACACCACGAAAAACTCAACGGCACTGGTTACCCTAGAGGACTTTCCGGGGAAGATATCCCGGTGCAGTCTAAAATCATGACGATTGCGGATATATTCGATGCACTTACCGACAAAGATCGTCCTTATAAAAAGGCAGTTCCTCTGGACAGAGCCCTAGATATTTTAGAAATGGAAGCCAGAGAGCATCATATCGACTCTGAGTTACTCAAAATCTTTATCGAAGCAAAGATTTGGGAAAGATTACCGCACTTCAGCGGACTACTAAAGTAAGACGCTCATCCTTAAATAGTTTTGAATTTTACTTCGAAAGATTTTGTGATCTTTCGGGTTAGATAAACACAGAATTGTAATGTGTATCTCCTTCATTTTCTGTTGACGATAATCCCTGCAGTTTCTATAGCCAAACACAGTGTAGGCGACTTGACCTTCCGGTTAAACGGACGCTGAGCGAACGATCTTTTAATAAAATAAATCACAGTGGAACTAGGGTGTATAGGATGAAAACTAAACGAATCGCTCAAATACTCTTAATTTTACAATTTTCAATTTTTGTAAATTGTTTCAGATCGGCCAGCAATCCTTCGAATTTGTTGTCCTCTTTGGTTACTAGTGCATCGGCAACTCCGAATTTAAAGTATAGCACGGCTCATATTCAGATCTACTTTACGAATCCATTGAGTGATCCCGAGGCTGATGACGCAATTATAGGGGTCATCAACCAGGCAAAATCCGGTACGTTTTTGGATTTGGCGCTGTATGGATTGAATCGGGAAGTGATTATTGTAGCCGTTGAGAACGCGATCGATCGCGGAGTTCACGTGCGCATGGTGGGAGATAAGGACGGTACAGGTACGGTCGCTGCGAAGGGAGGAGAATACTACGAAGGTTACCTTAGGATCGCGAATAAGCTGGACCAGAAGTTTCCTGTTTCGGGAAAACTGAGATCTAATTTTCCGGTAGATTCCGGCTTTAATGATTTTATCTTAATTAACTCTGGTGCCATCCAACACAATAAATTTGGAGTCATTCATACTTCCGATGAAAAAGACTATGTTTTTACGGGAAGTACGAATCTTACTGATTCGGATTTCGAGAGAAATAACAATAATTTGATTCTATTCCAGGATTCCGGAATTGCAGGCACTTACAGGAATCAATTCGAATATCTATTGGGACTTCCTGGATCGAGCCGAGTCAGCACCGTGAGGCAACATTACATAGATGGAATCCGTTTTGATGTTCTCTTCTCGCCTGGCATGATTGATGGAAAAACTGCGATGGATCATTTGATGGACCGAGTTACGAATGCAAGCGCAACGATTCACTTCCTGATTTTTTCCTTTCCCCATCGTTATCTAAACGATTTGGTTCTAAGTAAATTTTTCGACTCAGGATTAGACGTAAAGGGAGTATTCGATTTTACCCAATTAAACAATAGTGCCGAAGAGTATTATGCGCAGCACGGAATTCCGGTTAAGATCGACGGTAATTATTACGAGCAAGATGGTCACGGCGGAAAACTCCATCATAAAGTTATGATCCTGGATTCCCAGGAGAACGACGCTGTAGTTGTAACAGGCTCTTTTAACTGGAGCGACAACGCAAATAACGAAAATAATGAAAACCTAATGTTTATCTATTCGAAGGAGATAGCTCAATTTTATGAAGATGAATTCTCTAGACGCTTCGTAGAAGGAACTCCAGTCCCGACCGTTTCCCCCGGAGATCCTTCTACCCAAGGCTCGGTAATACTAAACGAAGTCATGTGGGCCGGAAGGAGGGGAGCGACCGGGACCAGCGCTTACGCGGATTATACGGATGAATTCATTGAACTAAAGAATATTACGAATCAAAGAATCGATCTGTCTGGTTGGGCAATAAAGGGAGCCTCAACTTCGGGAAAACCTATGGTCTTACCTTCCGGAACGTATATTGACGGAAACAGCTATTTGGTGTTAATGTCGTACGCTCCTTCCGAATCAGCATGGCAACCGACAAAATACAAAGTGGCAAACAACTTAAGTGTTTCTAACGACGAGCTGTACTTAGTGCTGGAAGATATTAACCGTACATCGATCGATGTTGCCGGAAAAAAAGGTACCAACCCGGAATCGTTTGCCGGTTCAAACGGGACTCCTAAAAAAAGCATGTCTAGAAATAGTCAGCCTGGTGACGGAAGTCAAAGTGCGAGCTGGTTCTCCGCAACCATTCAGACGAATATTGCATCGTCCTTCCTTGCGTACAATTTCGCTACGCCGGGAGCTCCGAATTCCAATGCAACCTCAACCAGAGATATTATATTTTCGGAAATTGCTTGGGCTGGAACGGATATAAGTGCATCGGATGAATGGATTGAATTGCGCAATCTAACATCCTCTCCGATCGATCTTACCGGCTGGACTATTACGGTCGATGACGGAACTCCTTCGGACATTCTGCTATCCGGGACGATTCCTGCCGGTGGATATTTTTTATTGGAGAGAACGGATGATACTTCTGTTCCTGGTCTGAGCGCCGACTTGATCTACACCGGCGGTATGAATAATAGTAGTACTCGGTTGATTTTGAAGCGCCAAACAACCGCGATCGATGAAACTCCTATTGGGAACTGGCCGGCAGGAACCAATTCACCTACTCATATCAGTATGGAGAGAGCAAACCCAAATTCTGACGGAACACTTGCTTCGTCTTGGAAAAATGGATTAGGAGATATAGAAGGAGCGCAGAATAGCGGGTCTCATTAAGGCTCTTCTTTTGCCCAGGTAGAAACTAAGTTCAGAAAGTGATTTCCTCTTTCTTCGAAGTTCTTGTACTGATCAAAGCTCGCGCAAGCTGGCGAGAACACTACGTGTGTTAATCTCGCCAAGCCGGAGCGGACAGCGTTTTTCAACCAGGAGAAGGATTCTTCCAAATCGTCCTTCAGTATGAGATGAGTTCCTAAGATCTGAGAGAGTTCGCTTCCCCATTCTTCTTTTGCTTCGCCGAAGAGGATCACCCATCCTATCTTGTCTTTGAGGAACTCCTTCAAAGGAGTAATGTCCTCTTTCTTGGTTCTGCCTCCCAAAATCAAGCAAGTGGATTTTCGAAATTTCCAGCCTTTCATTCCGGCCAGCATACTGTGCAAGTTCGTGGATTTGGAATCATTAATGAATTGGACATCTGCGGCTTTCCCTGCCATTTGAAATCGATGCGGCAGTCCTTGGAAAGTTTCGAGCATCGCCTGAATCGACTTAGGATCGGCTTCCATTGCTTCCGCAGCGAGAATCGAAGCAGCAAGGTTTTCTAAATTATGACTTCCTGGAAGATGGAATTTAGAAACATCGTATTCCACTGTTAGAGTTCGGATCTTTTGTTCATCCTCAAGGATTCTCGCGGAACTATCTTCTTCTCTTCCGAAAGTTAGAATTCTACATTTCCAGGCTAAAGATTGGATTCTCTCTTTGTACAAGCGAGAGTTAGTAATGAAAGTATGCCTTGGGTTCGCCGCGTCGGCTATCTTTGCTTTCGCTCCGAAATAATTGTCCAAGGTTTTATGCCTTTCCAAGTGATCCGGAGCCAAGTTCAAGAGAACAGAAACGTTTAAATGCAGCGGAGAAGAATCCTCTAACTGATAACTCGACAATTCGAGCACCGCAACTGGAATCGGCTTCAAGCAAAAATCGCTAAACGCGAGTCCTAAATTTCCTCCAGCTTCCGTTCCAGGAAAATCTTTCGAAATCAAATGTCGGATCAAAGAGGTTGTGGTAGATTTTCCATCGGTGCCAGTAACTCCTACAATTCTTCCTGAAAAATACGCACGAGCAAATTCCACTTCCGAAACGATCGGAATTGCAAGTTGTCTCGCTTGCGCGACGATCGGATTCTCCCACGAAATTCCCGGGCTCTTGATAATTAAGGAGAGAGGGAGCAAATCGGCTAAAGGAGTATTTTCCGGAATTTGCAAGTCAGAAACTTCGGAAATTTTTTGTGCGTCGCTTAGAAGTGGAACAGCTTGTTTCTCTCGCAACAGGCGAAGCGCGGCAAGACCGGAGACTCCACCTCCTAGGACCAAGACTCTTTGTCCAAGTAAAGAAGTAGGAAAATTCATCATACTGGGGAACTTGGTTGACATCCTATTTTCCGGACCCAAACTTGTCTCTAATTTATCGCCTAGGGTAGGTTCCCTTGCTGGATCACAAGATACAGGACGGAGTGCTCATCGTTTATCTCAAGGGACGTCTCGATGTCTCAATTGCGAATGAGGTAGAGGAAAATTTAAACGATCTGATCGACAACCAAGGTCACACAAAGGTTGTCTTGAATATGCAAGATGTCGATTATATGTCTTCATCAGGTTTTCGCGCCTGCATTTCTACGCTTCGAAAGCTGAACGCAAAAGAAGGCGCGTTGAAGATTTGTAATATAAAGCCGGCCGTCAAACGGATTTTCGATGTGATAGAGTTGACATCTCTTTTCGATATTCGAGAAACCGAAGAAGAAGCGCTAAGTAGCTTCCGCTCTTAATATGGCTCTGCACCGGGTACTCCGGGAAATCCTCGAAACGAAAAAAAGGGAATTAGATTCCGCTCCGGAATATGATCCGGAGATTTACAAGGGACCTAGCTTATGGCAATCCTTGAGAAGTCGCAAGTTTTCGATTGTCGCGGAGTGTAAGAGAAAAAGCCCGTCATCGGGAACCATTCGAGAAGAATACGAACCGGTTTCCGTTGCTACCACCTACGAAGAATGTGGGGCTTCCGCAATTTCTGTATTAACCGACAAGGACTACTTTGGGGGTTCTATCTTAGATTTGCAAAACGTTGCAGCCAAGGTCAACTTACCGGTAATACGTAAAGATTTTATCATAGACGAAAGGCAGGTCCAAGAGGCCAGGCAATTCGGAGCTGCGGCAATTTTGCTTATCGTTCGAATTCTCACTCCGGATCAACTCTCTTCACTTTTGCACAAAGCGAGGAAATATGGAATGGACGTTTTGACTGAAATCCATACGGAAGAGGAAGCCGAAATTGCGACGCATGCCGGGGCAAATATCGTAGGAATTAACACGAGAGATTTGGACGATTTCTCGATACACAAGGATCTAGTCTCCAAAGTATCGCAAAAGCTTTCTCCTAATATCGTTAAGATAGGCGAATCGGGAGTTCACTCAAAGGCAGATTTAGACGAGTTTCGTAGATACGTGGACGCAGCTTTAATTGGGACATATTTCATGGAGAAAAAGAATATCCGTAAAGCTTGGCTGGAATTATTCTAAATTCCATTAAAGACCGAAACTCCAAATCTATTTAAGATTTTTCTGATATTTTAACTCTGAATTGAGGCTTTATTCTTTCGCGACGTTTGAATGAGTAAATTTAAAGAAAAATAATATCTGTTTTAAAAAACTTCTTATCCCTGCGAGGGAAAAAATCCAGTTGGAACTAAATTTCCAGAAATAAAAATTTATTGCCTGGTCACGATTTCAATGTACTATTCGAGACCTCAAAAATAATCTCTTAGGAGTTTTACATGGCACTCGAAAGTCCAGACGGGATGTCGTCGTCGGAAAGCGTTGGGTTATTCGGACAGATTGGTGATTCTATTAAAGGAATTCTCACCGGATTTGTACTGTTTCCACTTTCAATTTTTGTGATCTATCAAGTAGAGACTTGCGAACAAGCAAGTGAAGCACTGAAAGGCGCTGTCCCGGCTTCTCAGTCGCAACCTGGCTCTGCCGCATATATTACCGGAACTCTTTCGGCGGATCCTGTAAAAGGCGAATTTGTGAAAACCGGTCAATATATTCATTACACTCATTCCGGAGAAGTGTTGGCCTGGGTTGAGGAAGTAAAGGAAGAAGGAAGTGGGACGAACAAAAAGAAAGTTCGTACTTGTAAACTGGAATGGACTTCTTCTCCAAAGAATCCACGAAACTTTGAATTGTCAGGATGTAAATCCAAGCCTTTCTACCAAAATTCAATTGCGTCTTCTAGCGTTTACGCAGACGGCGGAAGGATAAAAGGAGAGGACGGAAAAACCTACTCGGTCGGTTTAGATGATGTGGAATTTACGTCGGAGGTTCCGAGCAGGTCGCCTTCTGCTGAAGAATTGGAATCCGGGCTGTACCAAGGGGATGGTTACGTATTCTTTAGCGAAAAGTGTATGAAGGATGAGTTAGAAGGCTGCGAGAGAGTAAGCGTTTCTGTGATGCCTGTTCCTACAGAAGCCATGACCTTTATTGGATCCATTTCAGGCTCATCCATAGGCAAGTTTACTAGTGCGGAAGGAAATAAATTCTTAAACGCGTCTGTAGGGGATTTCAATAGCACAATGAAAGACATAGCAAGCGATGACAGTACCAAACGATGGATCGGTCGCTTTATCGCTTTCATTATGATGTTCTCGAGCTTTAACCTGCTCATCGGTCCAGTGACTACATTGCTCAGCTTTATTCCTTTCTTGGGGGACCTTGGAAAAGCAGCGATTCAGATCGTTTTGGGCGTGGTCGCTTTCGTGATCACAGGAATTACGATCTTACTGGTCAAATTCTGGTATATTTGGCTGATATTGGGTGTAGCTGCGATTGGGTACGCGTACTACCGTAAAAAGCAGGCTGCGGCGGCTTAGAACTCAATAAAAAATTTCCTAATTAGAAACAGTGGGTTTCGGAAAGAGGCGATGTAATCTTTCCGAAATCCGTTGGACCTACCTCATTCAAAAATTTTTTTACTGATTCCTTGGTTTTTAGGGTTTCATCCTCTAAAATTTGCATTTTTTCCGTATTTTGGCCCGATCTCGCCAACCTTTTTTTCGCAAAAATTTTTGAATTTAAGCCAGAAACTGTCTGAAATGCTTTAAAAGCCGGATATAAGCAGTTTATTTAAAAACGATCGTTATGGTAAAAAACCTGGGTGTACTGAAAAAAGGTTTGTCCCCATTGTTTATTTATGCGACAGGTATAGCGGTCGATACATGATTTGAACATTCGATATAAAAAGAGATTGAAAACCTTCTGAAGCTGCCATAAATCTGAGTTACTCGTTCAGAAGTTTCATAACGATTGTTCAAAAATGCGAATATAAGCGAACGTAGAGAGGTCCGGGGATGGAAAAGCGAAGTAAACGCCTCCCTAAAGTGATACATGCCCTTTTAGAATGGCGAAGCCGTACTTCGCGGAAAAAATTTATTTCCTGGCTTATATTTTGCTTATTTGTCTCTTGTTCGCACGCGGGCACGGATAAAAATGGAATATCACATTTTTCGGATGGAACCGATACATATGACGGAATTTCTCTATTCAATTTTTTGAATGGATATCCGGTTATTAAAAGTTTTTTTACCAGCCTAAAACCTTTGGAGTTTAACACCTCCCTCGGAGATTCATTGTCGGATGTTCCGCGGGAAGACAGTGTCGGTACTCTCCGGGCAACCCAGGCAATGATGCTGCAAAGCAGGACTAGCCTCCAGTCTCTTGCTCGAGGCGGCGCTGATCTAATCGACAAGATTCAGAATACAAATCCTACAGCGTACCAACAAGTTCTTCCGGTTTTGGAAAAAATTCGTACTTATCCTCGTGCTGTTGTCCGGAATATCGTTCCGATCACCACTGGCGCTCTGCTAAACGAATATAACACTAAGAATAAAAATCAAGTGGCTAGTTCGATCGCGGATTTAGCTCAAACTCTGAGAGATCCTGATACTCAGGATACTCTTCATAAAATCGAAGACTTCCTCTTCAAGAGCCTTTCTACGAATGCGAACTTCCGGTCAGGCGTAGAGGATTTGATGAACGGCTTCTTTGCGCCATCCTTACTAACGGACAGATCCTTGAAGGATGGTTTGATTGATTTAATCTACGAGATCGGTGAGATGATGTTTAAGAAGGCTGGCTTCTTGGACCAAAAGTCTCCGCAAACTTCGATGAAAGAACTGATCATCAATGTGGAGAATTTCTTTACTACATCTAGTGGTGGGGGCGACACCAATCAGTTCGATACGAATGCCGCCTATTCTGCCCCTGGTGGAACATTACATTCTTCTGATTTTAGAGTTACACTTCGAGATCTATTTTCAGTGATCAAAAGTCTGGTTGTTCCAGCAGGAAATGTTACAACAAATCTGCTCGAACAGACTTCCCTGAACGCCTACAATTTGGATTTTTTACGCGATCCTACAAACGTAAATCAATCTTTGAGGGACCTCCTTCATTTGGATGGAGATGGCTTACACAGACAAAACGATATAGCGAGTAGGCCTATTTCTGCGTTAGAATCTTTATTTTTAGTACTGACCCTCGCGGATAATTACGGATACCGTTGGAATCCGGGAGATACAGGAAATAACTACCTTTCCAATAGCGGCGGAAACGGAAGCTACATGACTGGGGGAGAATTAACCCTTGGCGATGCAATTTTCTCTATGGGATCGATCATCGGATCCTCAGACAGTTTCAATTTTAAGAATATTACGGAATTAAGTAGAACCAGTAATAAAGTTTTTAGAGAAACCGCTACCTCTGCGGCACCTCACAGGTACAAGATCGGATTTAATACACGGGTCCTTTCCATTCTTGAGGATCAATCAAGGGGAGAGACAGCTTCGGTTACCGATCCAGGTAGCCCTGGTGCTTTTTCGGGAGAAGCGTCTTTTGATCCTGTATATGCGAAGACGATTCCTTGGATTCTGGACTGGATCGTAAAAGTTACTTTAGAAGGATACGGACCTTATTATAACGTAAACAGAAGAAATATTTCTGGAGACTTTCTTTCACCAAGCGGTGCGATTGCGCGCTTTTCGAATCTAGCAGAAAACAAGTATGTTGCTTCTTGGAAAACGGATCGGTATTGGATCGAAATCAATCCGAATTCAGTTTCTCACCTAGTGTACCTTGGAGGCTATGCGGATCCTGTTCTTGGTACTACTCCAGACGCAGGAAGATATACGATTACAGAAATTACGAAAACAGATGTAGAAAGAGCAGTGAATTCCGATGAAGAAGCCTTCTATAAAAATTTGCAATGGTTGCTCTATGAGAAACGATTTGTAGCAGCTCTTCCTGTTAGAGCAAAGCTTGCCGCAACCGTGTCTTTCGAAGAAGCTCTCTTCATTACCGCGATCGGTAACGGAATTATGGGAATGCTCGGCCTCAAGCCGAACTGCGCTACCACCTGCGCGGATGATAACGGTAAATGGACCAAGTCTGGAGCAGCGATCAAAAATTACAGCACTCCGCAAACTGACTTGTCTACTTGGTCCAATGTTCCTGGAGATTCTGTCTTTCTTTTGGAAGGATGGGGCTACGGCGCCGCTGGAACCGATCCTTTCCAAGTTTCTTTCGTATATTCAGCACTTTGGTCACTCTTGGTTCCTTCTCCCGACACGATTTATGGGATGATTCCACCTGTGATCTCTCAGAACGCAGGAGTAGTTAGGCAGTTAGGGTTTACCGGAACAGGAGACGTAGCTCCTTCTCAGGTGAATGCTCAATGGGAAAAAAGAAACAGACTCACACCGTTTATCGTTACATTAGCAAAGGCGATCGGAGACGATGCAAAGATTCCTGCGAACAGAACTGCGGGCAGAAATCCGTATCGAGTACTTTCTGATTTAGCGGAAAGTCTTTCTCGGCCATATCTGTTTTTTGGAGAGGACAAGACAGCGCTGAATCCTCCAACAACAGGTGCAAATATTGTCCAACTCAGGACGATAGGAATTAATTCTGGGATGCGCAACTCAGAGGCTACTCCTCTCGAATACAAACCGTCCAAAAATTACAGAACTTTGATTAGTTTGTTGGTAGAAGGCGTGAATGCAACATCCCCGACTCCTACCGACAGGACCAGATTGAACGACGGGATCTTGGATCTACTAAGCAAAACTGAAATTTTATCCGGTCTAGTGAAATTCGCAACCAACCTGGGAAATCCATCCAAAGCGGATGCAAGAACTCTGGTGATGAGCGGTCTCACAAAAATATTAACCGAAACCGATCTTTGGGCAGATTGTGGCGCTAGCACTGAAGCTCAGTTCGATACGAATTGTCCCACCAAATTTGCGTTTGACGATGTGATCGATTGGTTGGTCGTAAAAATCGCTGAGTATCCAGATGCGAGACCTGCAAACCTGTATGATCCGGTCTGGTCGAATATCGACGATTTGGTTACGACTATACGTGATTATATCGCACGATCCTCGGGTTGGTCCTTAGTCACTTCGCTTAATTTCATCTTGGACATGCTCCTTGATATTCGCCCGACTACTGCGGAAATATCGAGCACACTAAACTTAGTGTCTTCTCTATTCGTTGAGCCTGATCTTACCACTAGAACTTATACAATTACGCAAATCTTAAGTACTAGTTTGCCTCCGGTTTTGGATGCAATTGCACCTTATGGCCGTTCCTTGTATGCAACCGGTTATCAGTTGGCGATTCCGGGACATTTCTTTTCTTACTTAGAGGAGAATTCCTTCATGGCTCCTCAGTACGAAATCAAAGATCTGTTGGAAGAGACAAAACTGCTGTTACGCTCTGATATGATTCAAACTTCTTTAATGGACCAAAGGGCCTTCTTATATTCTGCAGGAACTTTGATTGGATATTTCGGAGATATCTTGGAAAGAGGCCGGAAATTCTCAGGCCCTTATTACTTTTACGATAATTGGAACGACGGGCAGCCAACCTCCACTTATTGGGACAATCTAAACTTGTTATTATCTGTGCACTAACCGAGGAGAGAAATAGAGATGAATCAAAAATACACTTTGGCTCGAATCTGGACAAAACAAATTCTGAAACTTTCCGGAACTGGCTTATGCGTGCTTAGCATGTTGTTTTCTTGTTCCCCGGATAAAAAAGGAGGCTTGGCTGCATCTCTTTTAGCCTCCTTAGGCTTGGCCACTGACTCCGGTGGTACAATGCCTTCTACAAATGTCGTGGTTCCGTATACGGATACCGACACCCCTGCACAGCTCCCTGTAGATTTTGGAAACGGGGGACCTCAGGCAATGCTGAATCTTGCATCTTTGATCCAGGTAGATCGATACAAGAGTTTGGAAATTGTTTTTTCTGAGCCAATGACTCCAACCTCGGTAGAATCTGACTTTGTTCTTACTGAATCTGTTGGAACTGCTTTACCCGGACCAGTGAGTGGAAAGGGTGGAACTTTCTATTGGAAATCCGGGGGCCGTTTAGTCTTTGATCCATACCGTGAACTGAAACCGAATACTGCTTATAAGCTTACATTGACCTCTGCTTCAGCTGCTTTAGAGGGCGGACAGCTGAAAGACTACCAAGTAGAATTCACTACTGAACCAGATTATCTGATTAGTGCTTCTTTGAACGGAAAAGCAGTAGGTCCGGCAAATTATCAAAAAGACTTAACGTATTTGGATGCCACACCTGGTACCGTATCGTTAAACTTGACCGCTTCTTTTACGAATCCGATCACAGGTCCAAATGCGATCCAATCGATCACATTAGTACACATGGGATCCAACGCTTCTAGGGTTATCTGTTCAGGAACCTGCGATATGACTCTTCCTCTCGCTTCTTCCTTGAATTTGAACGGATTTACCGGAGCTGAATCCGGTCTGAAGCCTTTCCAAGGAGGAAACGCTTACGAATTCGTAATCACGAATACTACCGGAAAGTCTTTCCGTAGAAGTATAGGATTTAATTACGGAAAAGTAAATGCTACCCCCTATGCATTGTTAGGTTACGGCGCGAGCGCAATCCTGGATGGAAATCCGGACTCTGATCCGGCTGTTCCGAGCGGAGTAGATGCCGGGAAAAAGAGAGGACAGACTCTTCGTTTATTCTCGAAAATTCTAGAACGCTTTGCAAAGGCGGACTACAAAATCGATTTAAAAACATTTAATGATTATTCCACGAAACCGAAAAAGACTGATTGTGGAGGAAGTGCTTGCGGTGAGGATTCTGGAATCAATCTTACTACGGTGCAAAATAGTCTGAATACTCGTTGTATCGATTATTACCGTTCCGGTGCGGGCGATATTAATATGATACTTCCTTTTGGTGATGCGAGCGGAACCTATGGAATCGGCTATTGCGGTGCGAACGGAAATACGGGGGCGTTTAACGTAAACGCAAGCGTGCTCGGTCTCGGAACCTTGCCTATGTGGCTGGATGTCTATATTACTGGTATCAGCGTTCCGCCTACGGATCCGAACGGAGTTGCGAATATTACAGACTCGATTTATGCCCAAGGTTCCAACGTGATGGGACTAGATATCAACGGTCGCAGAGCTATTATCAATCTCTCGGTCATTGGTTATACGCACGATTGTTCCTGGGCGGGTTGTTTGATCGGAAACGACCAGAAATTCTATTTCACTACTACAGCAACTGTGAACTTGAATGCTCCGTATGATCCTCGTCTAACTCGTGCAAAATCTACCGCAGTGTTTAACACTTCCGGAAATATTGGAATTACGATCAACACTCCGTTTACTCCAAATGATGCGATTACTGGAAACTTTTATGTGCAACCTTGGTGGGCCAACCTAACAGTAGGTAATATGAACTTGGAGCATTCTACCAGTGGACTGGGAGAATTTTTGGGAGCGATCACAGAAGGAATTGCAAATAATGCGGTCCCTCAAGTTACTCCAGCGATTACTCAAGCAATGCTCAAGGATATCGTACAAAGGATTGCTCCTTCGGCAATGAACGCGGTGATCAGTTCTTTGAACAACCCTGGACTGGACATTGTGTTGCCTGATTATCTGCCTACTCCTTTGAAGAATTTTCCTCTCAGCTTGAAACTGAAGCTTCGTGAAAACCAAACGGTTACGATTTCAGGATCTAATAAGGCGAGCGTCGGATCCGCAGATGTAAGTTTAGTAGCTAAGAATCCGCTCAGCGTTTCGGATCCGAATTACCACGGCCATGAACTTACCTCTGGCTTTGTTAGTACTCGGCCTGTTTCAGTAAGTACGCCTTTGACTAGCAGTTATGCTTTCTCTCAAAGTAATATGCGTCCCGGTCTGCTATTGACTTTGACCGCGGATACAGTGACTCAAGCTGCTTATAGCCTTTGGCAGAACGGTGCATTAAATCTAAGAATCAATAAACAGTTTATTGATACGATTCGTGCATATGCAGGATCAGATCCACTCTTCGAGCTGACCAATGAGTTAGTGAAAGTAGGGACTCTGATGAATATTCTTGCTCCGGGCAGAAATACGTTGATCGGATTAGATCCAGCAAACGATCAGGTCCTGATCACAAATGTAAACTCCACAGACGATGTTGATATAGACGTCTATCCGATTCACGCTCCGAACGGTGCTTTTAAATTCGGAGGATCAAATGCGCTTCCAATTCTTGAAGTAAACTTTACCGATCTAGAGTTGCGCATTTACGGAAGGAGACCGAATTCTACACGATACCTATTGAATACCGTTCGAGTTAGTTTAAAAGGGGACGGACACTTCAACTTTGTTCCGTTCGATGCTCCACAGGATAAACCTCAATACAACAACTTGAACGCTTTGAGTCTAACGATCGAAAAGGATGAAGGAAAGCTTTCTTATACTTTGGATATCCTGGAAGGAACTCAGTTCAATCCATTCGGATTGGATCCTAAAGGAATCTTCCAAGTAGTGAATCCTTTGATTCGATCTTTGATCGTTCCTTTGGTGAATAACGTGCTGAGACAAGTGCCTTTGCCTAAGTCTTTGAACATTGCGTCCATCACTCATCCGACAAACGGAACGCCTTGTAATCTGCAGGCGACTACGGATAAATTAAGACTGATCACAGTTCCAATTCCGAACACAGAACCGTATCCTTACTTATTTGGAGGATTGCAATTTCAGGGTGCGGCGGATACCAATCCTGGAATCGTGGTTCAGTGCCCGTAGCTTGCAGTTCTTGCGGTTAGCCAGCCCTTTCCGGGTCTCGATAGTTCTGTAGGAGTTCCTACAGAACTGGGGCACAAATAACTTGATTGCAAAAATAGAAGAATCGTGGTAGAGGGCGAGTAGGTTTCGGGAGGTTTCCCACGAACCCGCCCCCCACCCAAAACAGGGCGGGGGACCCCAAAGCGAGGAGCTCCTACAAACCTCGACCTCGCCGCAATCCAGCCAATCGCTCAAAAGTCAAAGTTCGTCTTTCCGTTTTTGAATAAGATTAGCAGATAACCGTTTTTTATATGCCACCAAAGGACTGAGTGGTAAAATACGGTGTTCATAAAAAACTAATTCATTTAGCAATCGGAGGGAAAAATCCTTTGAGACTAGAGCCAATCGAAAGCCCGAAATCAATTCTCTTAAAATTCATTTATTTCGTTTCAAAAAAGCTGTACGGAAAGGTACTTGCTCCGATCAAGATTTTATATGCGAGAAGCTTTCCTATTTTATTTGCTTCGAATAAAATTCTGAGTGTAGAAAAGAAATTAGTTCTGCCTAAGGAGTTGCGGATTCTCATCAGGAATTACGTCGCGAACTTAAATGGATGTGAATTCTGTTCTAATTTGCAGTTGTATGAAGCTATGAAAAACAGTCTGGAATTTCAAAAAGTCCAGGACTTGCTAAATTTTCGAAAAAGCGACAATTACTCTCCAAAAGAAAAAGCGATGCTTGCTTATGTGGAAGAAGTTTCTTTTTCCAAGAAATCCTCGGATGGGACATTTGCAGAGTTACAGAAATACTTCAGCGAACGGGAAATTGTAGAAATTACCTGGATGAATGCAAGCGAACACTATTTTAATTTCTTAGGAATTCCTTTAGAGCTGACTTCGGATGAGCTGGTGAAAGGATAATTTAAAGTTCACTTTAAACATTTTGCCCCGCCGAATTTTAATTCAGCGAGGCAAAGTTTTTGGGGCACTTGGATTTATTTCCCGTAGGTTTCATCTGCCGGGGAAGATTGTTCCGGAGTCCATCCTTCCGGCTTATGACATGATAAGCAATTTTTTAAAGAAATATTCTTTTTCATCATTTCTTTGAAAGGCGGAAGTGCCTTGAATTTTGTAATGATCCCTTCATACTGCACTTTTTTCGGATCACCCATGCCTCCGGAATAGTACCCTCCATTTCCTTTTTCTAATAGAGTTCCTTCTCCATTTTGTTCTTTGTTGGAAACTGCTACCTTCCCTTCGCAAGTACAAAAGCTAGAATCTTTTGATTTTGCATCAAAGAAAGCCGAGAAGGAAGTTCCGCGAACGCCTGCAGTAGTGGTCGGAGTACCCGCTTCAAATTTTTTACCTTTTAGGTTCACAATATGAAACCAAGCGAATCCGCTCTGTACTTCTAATTTTCCGTCCTTGTTTTCTCCATGCAAACCATTCACCTTGAGTTTCGTGTTTGGAAGAACGCGAAACTCAGAGCCTCTGTACATCAAAGTAGTCTTGGATCCGTTTCCGGTCCATACTACATCTCCCTCGGAAACTGGATCTCCCAATTTCAGACTTGTCCATTTTCCGGAATCCTGCTTTTGCACTTGTACCTTTCCGAGTAAGAAGGCGACTCGAGCATCTTTTTCTTCCACATTTTGACTCAGGATCACCAAGGATCCCAAAGACAAGGCTAACGAAATTGCGATCAATAGTTTCTGTTTCATACCTTTACTTCTCCATTAAAATTCCAGTGTAGATCGTAGGAACAGTTGCCTATCCAAAGCTGAGTATTCGGAAATTCCATAAGGAACTGATCCTTTAAACTGACCTAGGTAGTCTGTTCTTGTCCTAAGATCTCCATTCTGATCCACATAGTTCTTTTCCCTTTGCCCATTCGAATCTTGGTTTCTTACTTCTACATAACCGAGAGCGATTCGAAATCTTTCTATGACGGTCCACTCCAAATATACGGAGTATTTCTTAAAGCTAGAGCGAGAGCTGTATCCGGAAGAGTTTAGATTTCCTTGAAATACCGAGGCAACATTCGACTTCCAATAAGCTGTTTCCGGAATTCCCGGAGCAAATTCATGAATGTCCGATCTGTCTGCGGCCATGACACCGCTTCTCCCCGAGCCGGCTTCCCATCTTCCAATCATACGGATTTTTTCGTTACCGAGAGATAACCACGCATAGGCCGCACTTCCGAACGTATCCAAACCAGGTATGATCACTGGTGAATAAGGTTGCGCCCTATCTCGGATATCTCCTCCCTTCTGCTTTCTCCATATCGCTCCCAATCCAAAGTTTACTATCGTTTTTCTGTCGTAATTGGCTTCAACGGCATAGGATTCACTTTCTAGGGAACGAACGTCTTTTTGAAGAGTAGTGGCAGGGTTACTATCGGAAGGTAGGCAGGAGGACTTTCCTTCTCTGCATTCGTTTCCTGCAGCTCCATTGAAATTAGCCATTCTTGTGAAAAAATGCAGACCGAGGCGGTTTTGATCACCTATCTTTGGTTCGATGGAAAGTCTAGAAGACGCGTCCAGTCCAGAAGACTCTGTATTCTGAGTTTCTCTATAACCTTCTCCATTGGAAATCATTGCTTGCGCGGAAACAATTCCCCATTTTCCGGTTAGGCCTAGCCCTAAATCTGCAGGTTGGGACGCAAATCCCAAACTCTCTAACGGACCTTTGTCCAAGTATCTCCATCTCCAATAGTTTTGCCATTGTGTATATGTGTGTGGTAGTTCCTGCATTCCGAAAGAAACAGAATAAGTTCCAAGATTTGTTTCCCAGGTTTTCTTTAAAGCAGCGCGCCGAATCCCGAGTAGATAGGGATTGGATTTAGTTCCAGAATCTACTTTAGTGTCTGCAGAAAGTTGGCTCGACCGGAGTAATTCTCCCCATACTTCCAGGGTAAGTCCAGATTCTTGCCATTCTTTCGTAATCGTGACCAAGGTCCAAGGGCTGGAAAATCCAGTCTTGTCATCCAGTCCTGCATTGGAAACTCCGGAAGCTCCGTCTCTGATTCTTTGTCCATAAGAGGGAGAGATTACACCTCCAATTCTAAAACCGTAAAATCCATCTGGTTCTTCTGGCTTCGTGGTAATTACTTCTTCCGCATACATTTCCGGAGCAATGAGAATCATAAGAATAAGAATGCTTAGGACCTTGATTCGAATTTTCAAAGGCATATTCTACTCCCGGCCTAGGGTCTTTCGAGTTTGACCCACCCAGTTGATCCTACAAAGAGAAGGGAGTTCCTTCCCTTTGTCCACAGACTTTTCTAAGCTTTCGCATTCTCTATTCATTTGCATTAACCTTCGGTAATTCGGAATGAGTCTTACTTTTTGCAGAGTAAACGAGAAAAAAGGAGATCGACTTTCATTACGATTTGAATTCAGAATGAGAAGAGGGAGTCTCAATGAAAACGGTGAAGCGAATGAAACTTTTTCGAATCTTATTTTGGCTCACGATCAATACTGTGCTCGGAACCATGAATTCGCTGTTAGTTGCTCACAATTCTTCTTCCCCCTTTTGGAAAGTTTTTCTAGCGACTCAAGTCACTACTCATTCTGTTTGTTCCGTGGTTGAATTTGCAGTGGAATATTTGAACGGAAGGACACCAAAGCTCTCCGCATTCCAGACAGGATTGATACTGGTCGTCGCATCCGCATTCGCCGCAGTTTTTGGAGTCGCAGCGGGCGGAATTTTGCACGCACTGCTTTTGTCCTCAGATGGAATCGAAAAGGAACACAGCGGATCCTACAATATCCTTCTCGGAAGTTTGATCCTGGCTTTATTTATCGCATTTCTAGAAAAGTCGATGCAATTGCTGGTCGAAAAAAAGAAGAAAACCGAGGAGGAATTGAAGGACATTCAATACAGAACTTTGCAAAGCAGAATGGATCCTCATTATTTATTCAATACTTTGAATACGATCCACGCTTTGCTTGCAACAGACCCGGACAAAGCCGACCAAGCTCTCATTTTGCTTTCGGATACGTATCGCTTTTTGTCAGATCGAATCTCCGAAAGGCTGATCCCGTTTGACGAGGAATGGAAGTTCACTCTAAGCTATGTGGAATTGCAACGAATTCGTTTTTCCGATTCGTTGACTTTGAAGACCGAAAAGGAAGGAAATTTTTCTAACCTAAGAATTCCTCCGCTCTCCTTGCAACCTTTGGTAGAAAATAGTTTCAAACATGGATTGGAAAATTTGCCGGGTCCTAGAATTTTAGAAATCAGCGCTCGAGAACAGAATGGAAAAGTAAGAATCGTAATTTCGGACAATGGCAAGACGAATGGTTTTCAGTCTAGCAAATATGATTCTAGACAAAAAAACGAATTCTCTCATACTTTGGAGAATATTCGGTCTAGAATAGAATATAATTTCGGAAAGGCCGAGCTGTTCATTGAGTCGAGCAAAGGCGGAAGGACAGATGTGTGCCTGGAATATAAGGCAAGTTAGGTGAGTTTGCATGACCGATTCAGATCGATACAAGGTGTTGATAGTCGAAGACGAGGTTCCGGCTAGGGATCTGCTCCGACGATACCTGGATGACTGGAAGCAATTTGAAGTTTCAGGGATCGCTAGGACTGGCCAACAGGCCCTAGATTTAATAGGGAAGGCAGAGTTTGATCTAATTTTTTTAGACATTCACCTTCCGGAAAAAAGTGGATTAGAAGTTCTAAAAGAGCTCGGAGATGAAGCGCCCTTACTCGTTTTTACAACTGCGTACGCAGATCATATGTCCAGAGCCTTCGAAGTAGGTGCGTGTGATTATCTACTAAAGCCTTACACGAAAGAAAGATTTCAGAGTTGCATGGACAGAACCTTGGCGCAGTTAAAATTGCGAACTTTAGCAAACCATTTAGGTCCCGAACAAAGCCACCAAATTCTGACTTTTCGTGAAGGAGGGCTTTTGCATCGCGTTTTACTCTCAGACCTTTATTATCTGACTGCTAACGGAAAAAAATGCGTACTCCATACCAAGTCGGGTGATTTCGAAACTTCGAGATTGATGGGCGATCTTGAAAAGGAACTACCGCAAAGTTCCTTTTTGAGAATTCATAGAAAACATGTGGTGAACATAGAATATGTCGCCGCGACTAGATCGCAGCCCGGAGGAGGATACGTGATCTTTCTGAAGGACGAGGATGAAACCAATCTGCCTGTAGGCAGAGAATATGCCGAGGGAGTAAGGACTCTTTTCAAGAGTAAAAAATAGGAGATTTATCTTTTCATAATTTATGAATATAAGATATTCTTTACCAAGGAATCACATTTCTATCTCTGAAGAAACATCCAGACGGCCCCTTTGAATCTAGTAGCGCTGCCCAGACGATTGTTTCGGCTCCTTTCTCTACGGGCCGGTTTGCCGAAGGGCCTCCCATATCGGTTCTGACCCATCCCGGACAGACCGAATTTACTTTAATATCCATTTCCCGGGTTTCGGAATGCAAAATGCGAGTCAGCGCGTTTAGCGCGGTCTTTGAAATTCGATAGGCAGCGTAACCAGATCCCATGTCCGAGAGTTGGCCCATCCCGGAGCTCACATTTACGATTCTACCGTATCCGTTTTTTTGCATCGCAGGTAGGATCGCTTGTGCGAGAAGAAATGGACCTATTAGATTTGTTCCCAAGGTAGTTTGCAGAATATTTAAACTAGTGTTCACGAGCGGGCCTTTGTCCATGCTGATCCCCGCATTGTTTATAAGGATATCAACCTTTCCATACTCGTTTAGGATTCCGGAAACAAAGGAATGGATCGATCCGTGATCCGAGACGTCCAATGCCAAGCCAACTGCCTTGCCGCCTGAATTTCGGATCTCGTTTGCGGTTTTTTCGGAGTCTTCTTTCTTTCGAGACGCACAAAGAACTAGAATATCTGCGGCTCCTAATTCTTTAGCGACCTGTTTTCCGATTCCTCTACTCGCACCAGTCACAAGTCCGACTTTATTCGACATGGCAAATTCTCCGGGGTTATTTTGACTGGAAAAATACTATCCGCAATCAAAATTAATGATAAACGAATTCAGAAAATCTGAAATATTATTGGATTCGTTTCTATTAGGTTTTGAACAACTTGGACTTCATAAACCAAAGTACCATAAGCCCCGGTATGGAAATCAATGAGATCAATGTCACGAAGAGTATCGGTTTACTGGAAAAAGGAAGACCTGTAAAGTTCATACCAAAGAAGCCGGTCAAGAACGTGATTGGCAAAAAAACAAGAGAGACTAGAGTCAGTCTCTTGATTGTTTCGTTGTTTTTTTGAGATAGAAGTGAGAAGTAAGCATCCATCGTGTTTCCGATCAAGTCTCGGTCCATATCAATTGTTTCGACCAATCTACTCAAGTGATCGTACACGTCCCTGAAATAAAATCGTATCTTTTCGGTTAACAATCCGCTTTCTCTTCGTGTGATCAAATTGAGCACTTCTCTTTGAGGCGAAAGAACTCTTCGCATCTTAGCCAATTTTCTTTTGAGCATCAGGATGTTACTTACGAAATCGCGTTCCACTGAGTTCGTAAGTATCTGGTTTTCTAAATCTGTAATTGCTTCTGAAAATTGGTCGAGCACTGGAAAATTAGAATCTACCAAGATATCGAGAAGAAGATAGAGAAGGTGATCTGTTCCTTTAGAATGTAAAATGCTTTCTGTTTTGCATCTTTCCCAAAGATCATCGATTAGTTTTTCTTTATGCTCGTGAACAGTGACCAAAAACCTATCGTTAAAAAAAGCGTGAGTCTCCCTGTTGATTAAGTAATTGGTTTCAGGGATTTGCTTGAAGTTGTGCATTACAATAAACGCATGATCGTCGTAATCCTCGAATTTGGGTCTTTGGTTTTTGTTCACGCAGTCTTCTATCGCAAGAGGATGGAATTGGCAGTTCTGGGCGAGGAAATACAGATCTTCCTCGCTTGGATTTTCCAGATCGATCCAAACTTTGGAGCTCTTGCTGGCTTTTCGAAGAAAGAAAGAATTCTTTAAATTGATATCATACGCCAGGGTCTTGGGCTTTCCGTTCCCTGTCTTTGAGGTGCTATTTACCTTGGAAGGAATGAGAAGGATTCGAATCATGATGATCGTTCTTGTCCGAAAGATTTGGCCTAGGTGCTTTCTAGTGCATGCACCAGGTACTTTCTGAAGTCCTCTAAGGTGAATTCTTTTTTGTTCGTGAGATAGTTGATCATATAACCGATGGATGTCGAAGCTAAGTTTTTCACTTCGAAGTCCGTGTAGTTCGGTTTTAGGGCTAGTATTACTTTTTTTGAATTTTCAAAGAAGATCTTGTTTACTAAGTGAATATTTCTTCTTTTGAGTCTATGAATTTTAGGTTGCAACATTAGGTTCCAGTAAAGCCGCAGATACTCTTCGTTTTCTTTGACTAACCTTACGATTTGCTCTCCTACGTATTCAATTAATTCTTTTCTGTTTCCGGGCGAGGATAAATTTTCAGGCAGATATCGTTTTAGGATTTTATCATGTGCCTGAATGATACCTTCCAAAATCAATTCCTTGGAGTCAAAATATCGGTAGGCTAATCCCAGGGACAATCCGGCTCTTTGTGCGATTTGCCTCATGGTAGTGCCATGATACCCCTGCTCCGAGAATAATTTTAGAGAAGTCTTTAGTATCAGTTCCCTTGTGTCTTTTGCCATTGGTTAACGAATGGAGTAGAGTACCTTTCTAGAACCGATTCTTTCTCGGTTTGTCTCCATACGATTCTTATAGCCGAAGGCCTTTTCTGGCTTAATCAAGGCCAGCAGATCGTAAAGTTCCATTTCGAATAATAACATGGCTTCAGAAACTTCTTCGGCACCTTTTTCCAAAGAACGCGCGGCGTCTACGCATACGTGCCGAGAGTTGATTTTATGAGGACGGATCTCTTCTGCGATTTTTCTAAAGTTTTGCTTGGTAATCGTCCCGCCTACTGAGGTTTTCTTACCGCGCTCTTTGCAAAGAGAAATGATGGTTCTGGTTACCTTCATGACTTCTTCGTCATCCGGAATCATGCCCATGGAGGCAGAGAGATCGGATCTGGCCGCAGTGACCTGATCCAGTTCTTCGAAAGCTTTTGAATCAACTATCTCTAAAAGATTGCGGTAACCAGTGATCGTCTCTAGATTGATAGCCTTGAATACTTTGCCATACGCCACCGGAGTGAGCATACTTTTTAAAGTGCTGATGAAATTCTTTAGACCGTAAGCGGATTCTATCATCGGAGCGGAAATCCCTTCGATTTCCTCTTTTACCAGCATACGGATATCCGTTCTGGCTTCCGGTCCACCTATCTTTACAGTGACTGGGAGGATATCCTTTGCCACTTTATGGAGAACCCGGATTTCTTCGGCGTCCATATCTTCGGTTTCGGTTCCGCCTTTCAGTCCTACCAGGGGGTAGATTTCGGAAAGGGAAATTAAATAGCGACGAAGTTCGATGATTTTGCGGTCTATCTGCTCTCTCACATTTCTAGTATCGTCGCTTTCTGGAAAAGAGTAAGGATTTTTGGTGCGTGATTGACGGGAAATCCCAATCATTATTCGATAGACCTATGAGTGAGCCCAAGGGCGTAGTTCCCCAAAAAGG
Source organism: Leptospira perolatii (assembly GCF_002811875.1). Classification (GTDB taxonomy): domain Bacteria; phylum Spirochaetota; class Leptospiria; order Leptospirales; family Leptospiraceae; genus Leptospira_B; species Leptospira_B perolatii. The sequence goes on along the minus strand of NZ_NPDZ01000004.1, from coordinate 157,433 downwards.
CATTTTTTCTGGAATTCTAGCGGATGAATCGGTTTCTTCTACCTTATCTTTTGGATTGATCGTAGTTTTAGTTTTGGCCTTCAAGTCCTCGGTTTTGGATGCGAATAATATTCCTTCCGGATCCATGATTCCGACTTTGAAAATCGGTGATTTTCTATTCGTAAATAAAATGCGTTATTCGCTGAGAATGCCATTTACGGAAAAGGAGCTCATTCGTTATGACGACCCCCAAAGAGGGGATATCGTTACATTTATTCCGCCTCAAGAAGCATTAATCAGAGGGGAAGGGGATAGTAGAGAAGGTTGGTTTCCGAAGAGGTTTGTAAAAAGGGTGATTGGTCTCCCGGGAGATACGATTCGTATTACACCCAAGCATGTGGAAACAAAAAGAGGACCTGTAACCTACGCTCTCATCGAATACAAAGAAAAAGGTTCCGAGGAATTTAAAGGATATGGACCCGTAGAAACAGAACCAGGGAATTTGCTCTACGATTTGGACAATGTCAAAGCTCCTTCTCGGTCCTTATTTAAAGAGAAAAAACAAGATTTTGAACACTACGTGCTCGAAGGTTCTGATGAATATCTGTCCTTTTACAGCTCCGACTTTTGCGGGCTTCACCAAGGCTGCGAAATCCCGGAGGGGCAGTATATGGTGGTCGGCGACAATCGGGATGATTCTCACGATTCTAGAGCCTGGGGATTTGTTCCTAGAGAAGATATTCTAGGAAAGGCGGCAGTGATTTATTTTTCCGTAAATTGGAAAGACTACGTATGTCAGTTTAAGAGCGGAAAAGAACTCTCCGAAAAAGGCGATCTGCGTGCAGAAAGATACGAGGGAGAGGAATTAGAAAAGCATTGCGGTTCTCCTGGAGACAGCTGGCTGATGAAAACCCTCAGATACAGATTGTTCCGTATGGAAGTGCGCTGGAATCGAATCGGAACTATATTGAAATGAGCTCGGATCCCTCTAAGGAGAATTCTTCAGAAAAGGACAAGGAGCCCAAGCCTAAGAAAGAAAAATCAGCTTGGGAGCTGGCCAGTTTAGGAATGGAGTTTTGCTTCATTGTGGGCGGTTCGATCTTTCTCGGTAATTACTTGGATTCTAGATTTTCGATTTCGCCTTTTGGGATATTAGGCGGGCTTGCACTGGGTTTCTCCTACGGCATATATTACATTTTGTACAGAGTAAGCCAGTTTGAGAACAAGGATAAGTGATCGACTCCAATAGTAGTTTCGCCTTTTTCTTCGACTGACATGGATGATTCAGGAGTTCTAAAGCCCAGGAAATATTTTATTGGAGCTTCCGTGCTTACTCTGTTTTGCACGGGTTGGTACTTTATAGCCCCGAATCCAATATTAGGATTCTGGAAAGGCGTTTTGGTATCACTTTTGATCTCTTTTTGCTACTCCGGGATTCGGCTTTATATTCTGCAAAAGCATTCTAAAGACGGATTGTCCGCCCAATTTGGAACGACTGTTCTATTCTTTTTTGCACAGGCGGTCTGTTTGGCTACGTTTTTGTGGGGGGGAGAAGGTCAAGGTTTTGTTATTGGTTTTTTTATTGCCCATTTCGCGAACCTTTTAATATTGGTATTCGCAAGGTGAAGCTAAAAGGAACGCTGTTTAAGCAATGTAAATAGCGATTTAGAACAAATCTTCTTCAGTTTGTTCGACAGCGATTCGCGATTGTTTCCTCCCTCGCTTTATAAAGGTTAAATCATTCATTTAGTAATATTTATGTTGAAACGCTTTTTTGCCGCGATTCTCCTCTTCACCGCTCTACCAATTTTCTCCTCAGAGAATTCAGGAGCTGGTTTCGATTTAAATGAAGTTTTAGTACATCACTTGATGGATCATGCTGAATTTCCTCTGAATATCGGTGGAAAAAAAGTGTATGAGGGGCAAGCAAACTTCAACCCGCAAACTGATTCGATTTTCGCCGACCATCATACAGGAAAGAGATACCATTTTGTGGGTGGTATCGATCTGCACATCACACGTAGGGTGACCATGATGTGGATCGTAGCACTCCTGTTATTCGCAATTTTTATTCCTAGCGCAAGGCTCATTGCAAGAAACCCCCTCAAAATTCAGAACAGAATCTCAAATACCGTAGAAGTTTTCGTGAACTTCTTACGGAAAGATATCGTGGATACGAACATGGACGGGCACGGACATGGCTATTATCACTATATTTTCTCACTTTTCTTTTTCATTCTATTCTGTAATTTAATGGGATTGGTTCCACCGCTAGGAGAAATTATTCAAGTAGGCTCAGACGCTGTTTCTGCTTATGTGAATGCAACTCCGGAAGCGAATCATGAAGCGATACACTCTGTTGGAGTTCCAACAGGAGAAGCTTCTGGGGAAGTCGGAGCGGAAACCTCTGCGAAAGCAGGAAGTACTCACCACGAACCAATCTGGATCGCAAAAGTTTGGAACGGGATTACCGTTACTGGAGACGTTTCCGTCACGGTTACTCTTGCTTTGATGACAATGCTACTGATCTACGCTACTGGATTTATCTACCAAGGACCTAAGTTTGTGCTCCATTCGGTTCCAAACGGAGTCCCTTGGCCCTTGTACGTAATCATGTGGCCCCTTGAATTCTTCATTTCACCTGCGGCAAAAACTTTTGCACTCACTGTGCGTCTTTTAGCCAATATGACTGCCGGTCACGTGATCATATTGGCATTGATGGGATTCATTTTCCAGTTTAAGTCTTGGGGAATTATTCCGGTTTCGATGGTTGGCGCAGGGCTAATTTATGTTCTGGAATTGTTCGTAGCTTTTTTACAGGCATACGTTTTCGCACTTTTGACCTCGCTCTTTATCGGATTGAGCATGCATAGGCACTAATATTAAAATATTAAGTTATCGTGATTTAAAATAGGAGACATTAGCAACATGGAATTCGGACTAGGATACATCGGAGTGGGAATCGCAGCAGGAGTTGCAATCCTCGGCGCAGGTATCGGAATCGGAAGAATCGGAGGATCTGCAGCAGAAGGAATCGGACGTCAGCCTGAGGCGAGTGGAAAGATTCAAACTGCAATGATCATTTCTGCAGCTCTTATCGAAGGTGCAGCTCTTTTCGCGCTGGTAATCGCGTTCCTCGCAGGTGGAACTCTAAACGAGGCAGTAAAAAAAGCTTCAGAAAAAGCTCCTACTTCCGTTTCAGCTCCAGCAGAAGGTAAGTAATCTTGTTCCTCTTGGCAGCAAAAGGGCTGAACGGCTTATTAGACGTCAATCCGGGTCTTGTTTTTTGGACCCTTTTGACTTTCTTATTTGTCGTAATCATCCTGAAGAAATTCGCGTGGGATGTGATCCTGAAAGCCCTAGACGAAAGGGCGGAAACAATCCAAAACGATATTCGCAAAGCTGCTGATTTGCGCGCGGAAGCCGACGCTTTATTAAAGGATTACGAAGCAAAGATTGCTGCAGCTCGTGAGCAAGCAAACGGTATCGTGAACCAAGCAAAGTCGGATGCAACATCTCTTAGAAATAAGATGATGGATGATGCCGCAAAAGAAGTGAAACAGCTTAAAGATGGAGCGATTCGAGATATCGATTTAGCAAAATCTAAAGCTTTGGCAGAATTACAAGGGCAGATTGTTTCGATGACGGTCCAGGTTGCCGGTTTGGTACTGGAAAAGCAGCTTAAAACAGAAGATTACAAATCCTTTGTGGAAAGCGAGTTAGGCAAAATCAAGAAACTGAGCGCTTAAGATGAGTCATTCGGCTATCCCAAAGACCTACGCTTCTGCATTCGCGGAAGCTACTAGTTCGCCGCAAGAGGCTGAGCAAGAGCTGGACGGAATTGTCCAGATTTTGCAAACTGAAAGGTCGATTCGCGACTTCTTTGAAACTCCTTCGATTAAGAGGGAAGAGAAAGAAGCACTTTTATCTAAAATCTTTCAAGGTAAGATATCCGAAATCACCTTGAATTTTCTATTAGTTCTTTTGAGAAGGGGAAGGTTTTCCTTCCTTTCGGAAATCTACGAAGCTTTTAAAGCGGAACTAGATCGCAAGCTCGGGAGAGTCCGCGCACAGGTTCGGAGTTATCCTCTTTTGGATGAAGCCCAACTATCCAAGCTGCGCGAGATATTAAAGGAAAAATATAAATCGGAGTTCATCCTGGAATCCGTAGAAGATTCAAGTCTTATTGGGGGCTTCCTGGTTCGTTTTCAAGACTTGGCGATTGACGCATCTATGGCGAGCCAATTGAAGAAGGTAAAAGAAACCTTACTTCAAAGTAAACTACCGGTCGGAGTTGTGTATGAAAATTAAGACGGACGAAATTACGTCGGTTCTAAAACAGGAAATCCTAAATTACAAAAAGGACCTGGGCGTAGAAGAAGTCGGAACCGTACTCGAAGTAGGGGACGGGATCGCGAGAGTCTTCGGACTCAAAAACGTAATGGCTGGAGAACTCGTCGAGTTTCAGAACGGAGTTCGCGGCCAAGCATTCAACTTAGAAGATAACTCCGTAGGTGTGATTATTTACGGTGATTACAAGCATATCCAAGAAGGATTCTCCGTAAAAAGAACCACAAGGATTCTAGAAATTCCAGTCGGTCCAGAAATGCTGGGTCGCGTTGTGAATCCGTTAGGCGAACCTGTGGATGGCAAAGGACCGATTCAAGCAAAACTGACTCGTCCTGTGGAAAGCCCTGCGCCAGGGATCGCAAAAAGACAGCCGGTTAGTGAGCCAATGCAAACGGGAATTAAGGCGATCGACGCGATGATTCCGATTGGTCGTGGACAAAGGGAGTTGATCATCGGGGACCGTGGAACCGGGAAAACCTCTATCGCTCTCGATACCATCATCAACCAGAAAGGATCCGGAGTGATCTGCGTGTATGTCGCGATCGGTCAGAAAGCCTCTACCGTTGCGGCAACTGTGGAAAAACTTACCGCGCTCGGAGCAATGGAATACACTATCGTAGTTTCTGCTTCCGCAGCGGATCCTGCTCCAATGCAGTACATTGCACCTTATTCGGGTTGTTCTATTGCGGAATACTTTATGTATAACGAGCAAAAGGCGACTTTGGTAGTTTACGACGACTTGTCAAAACAAGCAGTTGCATATCGCCAAATGTCTCTTCTTCTTCGTCGTCCTCCAGGTCGTGAAGCGTATCCAGGGGACGTTTTCTATCTCCACTCTCGTCTTTTAGAGCGTGCCGCAAAGCTAGACGACAAATACGGCGGTGGATCTTTGACCGCACTTCCTATTATTGAAACTCAGGAAGGTGAGGTTTCTGCTTATATCCCTACAAACGTAATTTCGATTACCGATGGTCAGATTTATCTGCAATCCAACTTGTTCGCATCCGGGGTTCGCCCTGCAGTGGATGTGGGTATTTCGGTTTCGCGGGTAGGTTCTGCTGCGCAAATCAAGGCGATGAAACAAGTCGCTGGAAAGATGAAACTCGAACTCGCTCAGTTCCGCGAACTCGAAGCATTTGCTCAGTTAGGAACTGAATTGGATCCGGTCACTCAGTCACAATTAGACAGAGGAAATCGCATCGTTGAAGTATTGAAGCAGCCTGTCTCTGCACCGTTTCCGGTAGAAGAGCAAGTAGTTGAGATCTTCGCTGTTACTAGAGGATTCATGGATAAGATTCCTGTAGGAAAAGTAAGAGAATTCGGAACCTTCCTAATTTCTACCCTAAAGAATCAATATTCGGAAGTTCTGGATGCGATTCGTAAGGAAAAGAAGATTTCCGACGAGAGTAAGTTAGGTGAAGTCATAGGAACGATTGCCGAGGACTTCCTCAGGAAGCTGAAGTAAGGAAGAGACGCCATTGGCTACACCAAGGGAAATTAAAAAAAGGATTAACTCCTTCAAAAACACCCGAAAGATCACTCGGACAATGGAAATGGTATCAACTGCCAAATCCAAAAAACTGAGTGATCGGGTGAATGCTTCGCATCCTTTTTCCAACAAAATCAAAGAGTTGGTCGGATCTCTGGCTTCTCTTTCTGAAGTGGTAAACAGTCCTTATCTGCGTAGACCGAGAACTACTCGAAACGTAGCATTGCTCGTGATTACTGCGAACAGAGGTCTGTGCGGCGGGTATAACTCGAATACGAACAGACTCGCGAAAGCTAGAATTCAGGAACTGAGAGAAAAAGGAATCGGGGTTAGGCTATTTGTTGTGGGTAAAAAGGGGAGTTCCTACTTCCGATTTACCGGCGAAAAGATAGAGAAATCTTATACTCATATCAATGACAAATCAGGCTATAAAGAGGCCGAAGAATTTGCGGAGTTCTTTTTAGAACTTTTTGCGAAAGAGGAAGTTGATGCAGTAGAAATCGTATCTACCGTATATTTGTCTTCCGCTTCTCAAAAGCCCGCAGTGACTAAGATACTTCCTTTCGAGTCTGACGCAAAAGGAAATGCGGGAGATAGCGTTCTATACGAGCCAAGTCCTGCTCAGATTTTAGAATCTCTGCTTCCTCTTGTAGTAAAAACTGCATTCTTAAAGGCAATCTTGGAAGCGACCTGTTCGGAAGAGTTAGCCAGAAGGGTCGCAATGAAATCGGCTACAGATGCATCTTCTGATATGATCAAATTGCTGACACGTGGTTACAACCGGATTCGTCAGGCAAAGATCACCCAGGAGATTTCGGAAATCGTCGCGGGAGCCGACTCGCTGAACTAGTATTCGTATTGGAGCTACTTGGATGAATAAAGGTAAGATCAAACAAATCATCGGGTCCGTTTTGGACATTGAATTTGATATCGGGAATCTGCCCGAAATTTTTAACGCACTTGAAATCGAATCCTCTGCCGGAGGAAAAAAAGAAAAGATCGTGGCGGAAGTGCAGCAGCACATCGGAGATCGTACGGTTCGTGCAATCGCACTTTCTTCTACTGACGGATTGACCCGAGGTCATGAAGTTACTGATACCGGAGCTTCTATCTCTGTTCCGGTGGGTGATGTAACTCTCGGACGCATCTTTAACGTGTTAGGCGAAACTGTGGATGAAGGACCTGCAATCCAAGTAAAAGATCGTAAGCCGATCCACCGTTCTGCACCTAACTACGAGGAACTTTCTCCTAAAACAGAAGTATTCGAAACCGGAATCAAGGTCATCGACCTGCTCGCTCCTTATATCAAAGGAGGAAAAACCGGACTCTTTGGTGGAGCCGGAGTCGGTAAAACGGTTTTGATCCAAGAATTGATCAACAACATCGCAAAGCAGCACGGAGGATTTTCCGTATTTGCTGGTGTGGGCGAAAGGACAAGGGAAGGAAACGACCTCTGGAGAGAGATGAAAGAATCCGGAGTAATCGACAAGACCGTACTTTGCTATGGTCAAATGAACGAGCCTCCTGGTGCTCGTTTGCGCGTGGCGCTTTCTGCCCTAACGATGGCGGAACATTTCCGTGATTCCATCGGAACCGACGTACTACTCTTCGTAGATAATATCTTCAGATTCTCCCAAGCAGGATCGGAAGTATCGGCACTACTCGGAAGGATGCCTTCTGCAGTAGGTTATCAGCCGACTCTATCTACTGAAATGGGTGCACTCCAAGAAAGGATTACTTCCACTCGAAAAGGTTCCATCACTTCGGTCCAAGCGATCTACGTTCCTGCGGACGACTTGACTGACCCTGCTCCTGCGACTGCGTTTGCTCACTTGGATGCGACTACAGTTCTTTCTCGTGCGATTTCCGATAAAGGAATTTATCCTGCGGTGGATCCTTTGGATTCTACTTCTAGGGTAATGAACGCAGAAGTTCTGGGACAGGAGCATTATTCTGTAGCTCGCGAAGTCCAAAGGATTCTGCAACGTTACAAAGACCTACAAGATATCATCGCGATTCTTGGTATGGACGAACTTTCCGAGGACGACAAGGTTCTCGTAGCTCGTGCTCGTAAGATTGAGAAATTCCTATCTCAGCCTTTCCACGTAGCTGAAGTATTTACCGGATTCCCAGGAAAATACGTCAAGTTAGCCGACACTGTTCGCTCTTTCAAAGAAGTGATCACCGGAAATTACGACCATTTACCTGAGCAAGCATTCTACATGGTGGGAACCATAGAAGATGCGGTAGAGAAATCTAAAAATCTGAGAGCATAAGATGTCAGGCGCTAAACTTTCCGTTTCCGTCATCTCTCCGGAAAAGATTCTGTATAACGGAGAAGCAGATTCTCTGGTAGTTCCAGGCAGCGAAGGATTCTTTGGAGTCCTTCCCGGCCATGCCGCAATGGTGTCCGCCCTCGGAATCGGAGTTCTGGAGATCAAGAAGGGGAACAAAGTAAAAATCGCTGCAATCGAGGGTGGTTTTTTTGAAGTAAGGGAGAATCGGGTCAGCATCCTAGTCGACCACGGTGCCCTGAAAGAAGACATCGACCTGGAAGCCGCAAAAAAAGCACTGGCCGAAGCGGAAGCACTTCCCCTTTCCTCTACAAAAAACACCCTCCTACAAAAAGCAAAAACCCGAATTTTAGCAGCCTCCCGCTAACTTTTGGGGGGTTGAAAATCCGAAAATCATAAGGAAGAACTCTTTTCCCAGAACCGATTTGGGAAAGGAGTGTATTTTGGACGTACCGAAGGTACTACGGTGCTGTTGCGTCGTACTTTTCCTATTTTTCGGATTGTATTTCCGCATAAAGCGAGACATTCTCCGAAAGGTAGACCGGAAGAAATCGATCCAATCAACGCGTTTTAGAAGATGGATCGGTGATTGAACTAAAAGATTGAAGGAAGCATGGCGGAAGAGTTTGGCATAAACTACGAGAACGGACTACCAGACGAAACTCAAGATGATTTCGATCCGAGTGAAATGAGTCTAGATGAAATAGATTCCCTGCTTGCCGGAGGAGACGAAGAGAGCGCGTTCGATTTTGATCCACCTTCCGAAAACGACGATTCTTCCGGGGGAATGGAAGAGCTCATCGTATCTGCCGGAGATGAATATCCTGACGAACTTTCCTCCATGTCGTTTAGCGATTCAGATCTTCCTGAATCAGGCCTCAATTTAGATTTAACAGACTTAGATGACGAAGTCCATTTGGACGAAGATTTTGATTTTGAACTGAGCAATCCTTTAATCGACGCGGAGATTAACCGATTACTCCAGATTGAAGAAGACGAGGACTTAGGTCCGGTACCTGGTGCAGGAACTCCTTCTTGGAAAGATAATACTCCGAAAGCAAGTACTGACGAAACATCCGGTGTCGAGGATGCACTGGGCGAGGCTTCCGATATCGATTTTGGCTCCCTGGATCTTGGTGATCTAAGTTCTCCGGGTGAAGTTCCTCCTTCTGCCTTCCATTCCGAAGGGGAGCCCGAATCAATCGCAGGATTTAGTGATCTGGACTTTGGAGACGAAGAAGAAGCTCCGATCAGTTTATCCGAAACAGAATTAGAGAACATTGATATTAGCGCTGGACTTTCGGACTTCGAAATGGAAGAGGCCGAACATCCATTAGATCATTCTAATGTTTCCGCGGAGGATGAAGAGTTTGTATCCGATGATGAAGGTCCTATAGCCTTGTCCGAAAACGAACTCGATGATTTACTTGGCGCAGATTCTACGACTCCTCAACCGATGGATTTAGGTTCGTTAGGGGAGTCTTTTGAGGGCGATTTGGAATTACCAGAGACTTCTCTGGAAGGCGGCATCCAAGAGCATGATGTACACGCAATCGCGGAAGGTCTCACTACTCCTGAGGACATGGGAGATTGGACCGAATTTGAAAAAGAAGTCGGAGAGGAAGCGGACGAACCAATCGCACTTTCTGATGATGAGCTCGGCAACCTGTTATCTTCCGGAATCGAAGAGGAACACGAAGGATTCGAGGAATCCGCTGCGGCAGATTCGGGCTTTCATTTTGGAGAAGGTGGCGAAGAAGAATCCATCTCGCTTCCGATCCACGAATTAGGCGGATTGGGTGAACCTTCCGAGTCACCTTTAGATTCAGGATTAGATTTGGGAGATTTTTCTTATGAACCAGAAGCTGAAATCTCTGAATCTGCACACGACGAAGATTTAATTTCCGGGATCGGCGATTTCTCCGATTCCAAACCTGAATCGGATTTTCTATCTAGTACAGAAGAAGAGGAACCGATCGCACTTTCAGATGATGAACTAGGAAACCTACTTTCCTCCGGAACAGAAGAAGAAGCGGAAACTAGTACAACGTTTGCTTCCGATTTTATGGGTGAGGAAGAGGAAGAACCGATCGCGCTTTCGGATGATGAACTTGGCGATCTACTTTCTTCTGGAACTACGGAGGAAGCAGAAAATACTCCTTTTGCTTCGAGTTTTACAGAAGAAGAGGAAGAAGAGGAGCCAATCGCTCTTTCGGACGATGAACTCGGAAATTTACTCTCCTCGGGAGAAGAGGAAGTAGGGGTCTCTGCACCTGAGCCTGATTTTCTTGCAGAATCAGGAGAAGAAGAGCCGATCGCACTTTCAGATGACGAACTGGGAAATCTGCTCTCCTCCGGTGAAGAAGAAGCGGAAGCCCAGCCCATGGACTTTGAAATGGAAGCCGAGGAGCCGATCGCGCTTTCTGATGATGAACTCGGAGACCTTTTGTCCAGCGGAACCGAAGAAGAAGCTGGAGAGCCGGAGTTTTTGGGAGAAGAAGAAGGGCCAATTTCACTTCCAATCCATGAGTTAGACCAAATCGCCACAGAAGAAGCTTCGGAGGAGATGGATTGGGGAGGTCCTGTCGCAAGTCTGGACGAGATGGAATCTTCGATGCAAGAAGAAGTAGCTGCTCCCGGGGATTGGGACTTGACGGAAGGTGCAGACGAACCAATCACACTTTCCGACGAAGAGCTCGGCAACTTACTTTCCGATGACAAGGCCGCGATGATCGAAAGCGAGGATTTAGACACCTTGCTCGAACCTCCGACTCCGACAGATTTAGATGCACTGGGTTCCGTGGAAGAGGATATGCCGATTGCTGATTTGCATTTTGAAGAGCAAAAAGGTGCAAGCGGTGCGGTTCCTGTTCCTACAGTAGAAACGATTCCTCCGGAACCGGAACTACTCATTGTCCTCGACGAATATGCGGATGAAGAAGGATTATCTCCGATTGAAGAGTTGAGAAAAGCCGCCGGAGAAGGTGCGGTATCCGCTCCAGGCGCTGAACCACAACCTTCCCAAGATGAGATGAAGAGAATCCTTCTTTATCTGGATGAGTTGCTCGGAAATCTGCCGGATGATTTGATTCGTGAATTTTCCAGATCCGACTATTTTGAACTTTATAAGAAATTAATGAAACAAATCGGCGTTTGAATATGGGCCTCCTGGACAAAGTCACTCGTATGATACGTTCGGGGGAAATCGCCCCTGCCAGTTCCGCTGGGAGTTCTCAGACAAGTACCGCGGAAAAACCTTCTCTATTAAAAAAATCTTTATCGTTCTCCGGAAAGAGTCTACTCCGGAAAGCTCAGGAATTCAGGGGCGGAAACGGAGAAAAATCTTCTTCTAAGTCTTCTACTCAAGCTCCGATCAGCGCACAAGAAAGTCCGAGCATGGATTTTGGAAGAGAAGAACCTGAGTTTCGATCGGCCTTCGGTGATCCTGCGGAATTTGAACCTTCCCCAATGACTGCTACCGAAGAATCAATATCTTCGGAAATGGAAGGACCTCCTCCTTTTTCCATGGAGGATTCGGATTTTGAATTACCCGCGGAGGAAAGCGCGGAGTTTCCTGCTTCCGAAGATTTCGGCGAAGATTTCGGAACTGAACAGCAAGAACCAATTGATTTGAGTAGCTTGGACTTAAGCGGTCCAGAAGAACCGGAGAGTGCTATATCAGACTTCGGATCTGACCTTCCTGAGTTGGAAGATTTTGGTGAAGATACCGAGTCCGATCTCGGAGATTTTGGAGAGGAGCCATCGAACCTGGCCAAACCTTCGAGCATACAGGATCCTTTTTCGGATTGGGTCAAAGAGGCAGAGGCAAACGCGAATAAATCGGCTGCCAAGGGACTTAGACCTGAGCAAAAAGAAGGAAGCGGATCCGATTATCTGTTTGATGACGAGTCTGACTACTCCACTCTGCCGATCGATCTGCAAATCGCGTCTAGAAAAAAATTAGAAAACTATCTATCCGCATTCGAAATCGCAAAAGAAATCGCTTCGTCTACGGACTTTGCCAATTTCTTCGAGAATCTTTGTTTTTCTATCCAAGGGCAAATCGGCTGCGAGTCGATCGTAGTTTTTTCTTCGACGAGTGAATCTTTTGAAGCATTGAGAGTTGTTGAAGCACAGGGGATCTCTGCAGATCCCGAGTGGGTATTGGAATCCGGAGATGAAACATATCAGGCCGCACTCAGGGCACCTTCCGTAATTTACGCAAAGGAAATGTTTAAGTTTTCTCTTCCAAAAAAGGAAAAGATTATATTAGAAAAAACGAATGCAGAATTGATCGTTCCGATTCGTAACGTCCAGGAATTCTTCGGATTATTCGTTCTAAGTAAGACCGTAGAAGGAGACGATTATACTATCGAAGATCTGGAGTTCTTGAAGATAGTAGGAGAAGTGGCTGGATCCGTCTTCAGAAGAATTAGAGATATTGAGCTGGTCAATCAAGAGAACGAAAACCTTAAGGAAGTTCTAAAGAACAACGAACTCATACTCACGGCAGCTCGAGAATTAGCACAAGTCCGTGACTTAGACGAAGCCTATGACCGATTCACCGATATTTTCAAAAGAGAGTTAGGTGTAAGACGGTGGTCGCTATTGCTCTTGGAGGGAACTTCCAGGAAGGAATACAAAGTATTCGGAACCAATTTGCTGACCCCCGAAACAGTTGGCAAATTCCGCTTGGGATTAGATTCCAAATTGGTTGGAATTGTAGCCAACGTCTCGGGAGTTTTTAGGATCGCGAATTTCAGAAAAAACCCGGAACTATTGGAGCAGATCACAAACGACGAACTAGGTTTAATGAGAGAGTTCGACATTTTGCCATTATTGAATTTGAATTGGTTGGTCGGGATGATGGTGATTCATGAAACCGAAGCTCCTTGGACGGATACGGATAGAGAAACAGCAGTCGGGATATCGGAGGTTTCTGCCCCGGTAATTTCTAATTTGCTAATGTTAGAGCAAAGGGACGCAGTGTTTCGCGATCCTTTTAGTCCGGTTGAATTGCGAATCAATGAGGCGATCCAAAAAGTAGGAGAGCTTGGCACTGCTTTTAGCTTAACAGTATTCAAAGTTCAAAATGCTAGCAGAATGGTCAGACTTAAAGGTGCAGGATTTTTCTCCTTTTATTGCGAAGAACTAAGACTTTCCATTCAAGACAATCTGGGTGAATCAGATTATTGTTATAGAGTCGGCCAAGGAAAGTATGTTGTAGTCCTAGACGGAAAAGATAGGGAAGAAACTCAGATCGTAGTAAGGAAGATTCGGAATCGAATCACAGAGATAGATCGCCATAGCAAAGACTTTCAAACCGGAACTACCAGCCAGACTCTTTGCTATCCTTCGGACACCAAGGAAAAAGAAAGACTTTTGGATTTGATTGAAGAATCCTGACTCCAACTAATAAGCCTACTCATCGAAACCGATGCTGTTTCATTCGCTTACATTTGTACTCTTTTTCCTTTTTGTATTTCTTGTCTATGTAAGGCTAGGAGTTAAGGCTCAGAATTTTTTACTGCTTTTCGCAGGACTTGCTTTTTACGCCTCTTGGGGATGGGTTGCGACTGCGATTCTTTGTGCATCAGTGGTCGCAAATTATTTTGGTGGACTTTGGATCCATAGAGTATCCGAGAGCCGTCGCAATTTATTCACTGGATTTCTCATCGTTGCCAACATCGTTCTGTTAGGCGCCTTTAAATACACTGGATTTGGTGCCGAGATCTGGAATGACATAGTTGGTGTATTTGATCCGGAGCAAAAAGTATCTATTCCGAAAATCTTATTACCTCTAGGGATTTCTTTTTATACGTTTCATAATATTAGCTATATTATAGAAGTGCGGTACGAGAAAGTATTGGCTACAGAGAATTTTATAGAATTCGCAGTGTATGATCTCTTCTTTCCTCTACTTTTGCTAGGACCAATCGAAAGACCGAATGCACTCTTGCCTCAGATCGCCAAGCCTAGAAGAATAGACGCTGCTACCGTTTGGGAAGGTGGTTGCCTTTTTTGCTGGGGAATCTTTAAGAAAGTCTTTGTGGGTGATAATTTACAGTTCTTTATTGAAAAGTCTTTGCAACCCGGGATGATTTTACCGGATGGCATCGCATGGTGGATCGGGATCTCCCTCGGAATCCAACTCTACGCGGATTTTTCCGGTTATAGCGATGCCGCTCGTGGTCTTGCGAGGATGATGGGATTTCGCTTAACGTTAAATTTCGATTTTCCTTATATCGCTCCGAATCCTTCGGAGTTTTGGAAACGCTGGCATATTTCTCTTTCCACCTGGCTTCGGGATTACATTTATATTCCGTTGGGAGGAAATCGAATCGGATTACTTCGACAGATTTCGAATTTGATGATCGTATGGATTTTGGGTGGCCTCTGGCACGGAGCGACCTACGGATATCTTACCTGGGGTCTGTATTGTGGAATTCAGGTCGTTTGTTTTGTTCTATTACAAAAAGCATTTTCAAAACTTGATGTTTCGATTCCAAGGTTCATATATATCATATTACAGTACTTAGGCGCTTTTCTTACCTGGGAATTATTTTCTTTTGGTTTGATTCTGTTTCGTTTTAATTCTCCCTTTGAACTCGGGCACCTTATCGAGAATGCGTCCAAAGGTTTCTATTTTTCTATTCCTTTTCTCTTAAAATTTTTCTTTTTCGTTTCTCCTCTATTTTTAATGGATATTCTGCAATTAGCCGCCGGAGGACAGGATTCCTTTTTTATAAAATGGAGGAGCCTGCCAAAGTTTGCCAGCTATTCGCCTCTTGTACTAGGTTTGGTCTTTTTGTTTTTCTTGGCCGGGATATTCGAGAAAAAAGTATTTGTGTACTTTCAATTCTAATCTATATCGAAATGCTACTATAAGATTATTTAGACTGTTCCTTCAAATATATGCAAAATAAGGCTCTCAATTACAGTATAGCTCTTCTTTTATTTACCTTGTTGGTAATCGGAATTTCTCATCTGTTGTTTCCTGCTTTTCTGAATTACCAAGATAAGAATTATTTTTTGTATGATAAGCTGAGCGGAATTCCCCAATTTTCGGTTTCTCTTCCGAAGCGAATAGAAGGTTCTCATCGAAAAACCTGGGTTTTTTTAGGAGATAGTCAGATTCTGAGCGGGTTGTACCCTCAGAAAATTGCGGACCACACCGGGAATAGAATCTACTTTTTACCAAGGCCTTCGGAACAGCCCGAAGGAATTTTGTTACGCTTAGAAGATTTAAGACAAAACGGAATTGTTCCGGATAAAATCTTTTTCAATGCATCGCTATTTAACACGGCGCAAGGAGGAATGGCCCCAGCTCACAAAAGCATGGAAGTACATTTCGGATCATTTCATTTTGCAATGTATTTCATTTCGGAGCTGCGTTCGTTTTATCTAAAAGGCGGAGGAGAACCAATCTTTTACGCTTTGGCTAGAATCTTTCCATTATTAAAATTGAATGCAGCAATCTCTTCCGAAATTCGATTTAGTCCGAGCGGAGATCAGTTTTCGCTATTCGAGCGCAACTTAGATCTGGTCTTTTCTTTTGATCCGATTCTGCGTTGGAAAAGTAATTTTAGGTTCAATCAAAATTTGGAGTCGGAACTGACCAAAAATCACGGGATGATAGAGTGGGGAAAACAGGGTCCATATACCGGAGAATGCATTCCAAATTTTCGACATGTAGCTTTACCACCGGGAGGATGGGAACTCGGATACAAGGTCGCGAGGGATCCGGATTTAAGAACTTGGAAAAAGATTTTTGAAATTTTACAAAAAGAAAAAATCCAGTTTGAGCTAGTATTGGTTCCTTCCCGCCCTTCCTTCGAAAACGCAATCAGGGAACCCAACTCCATGCAATTTTTTGAAACTAGTATCAGGCAACTCGGAATTCCTTTCTCAAAACCGGAAGTCAAGTTTCTGGATCAGGATTACGGGGATCATACGCATTTGAACGCTTGCGGAATTCGTAAACTTACTGATTGGTTCTTAAAACGTTATTCCGAGGATTATAAAAAGTAGTTCTTCTATAAAGTTCCATAAAGAACCGACAAAATCTGCCGAACAGAAAGTTCGGACCTGGCTGAACAATGCGAAGCTAAAACTATAGCTCGGAGCCGAATGCTCTCCCGTTCTTGTGAGAATCCACCATGCGATAAAATTTCTCAAAGAGATATCTACTATCGTTCGGACCAGGAGAACTTTCGGGATGGTACTGAACCGAAAGCATAGGATAACCTGATTTCAAAATACCTTCCACTGTGTGATCGTTCAAATTCAGAAAGGAAATCGGCTCTGAATCGGTATCATCTGCGATCACCGCAAAACCGTGGTTTTGTGAAGTGATCTCGACGTGTCTGGTTTCCATATTCATGACCGGTTGGTTTCCGCCTCTGTGCCCGAATTTCATTTTTTCGGTTTTCTTACCTAATGTTAGACCGATGATTTGGTGACCGAGGCAGATCCCGAAAAGAGGATAACCTTTTTCTAATATAGATTTCGTAGAATCAATCGCGTAGGTGCAGGCAGCAGGATCTCCTGGACCATTCGATAAAAAGAAAGCATCTACTCCTTCTTTCATGATTTCTGGTGCAGGAGTTTGGGCTGGATAAACAGTCACGGCAAATCCTGCAGAATCTAAGAGTCGGAGAATGTTCGTCTTAACGCCGTAATCATAAACAGCGAGTTTGTATTTTTTTCCTGAGTGAGATCCGAACTGATATTTTTTCCCGGTAGTAACCACTTTTGCCAGGTCTGCATTCGCGATTCCAGGGAACTTTTTTACTTCTTCCAAGAACTTTGGAGAGTATTCGTTTGCTACAAAGATCCCTCCGTTCGGGGCTCCGTTTGTTCTGATAAACCGGGTTAATTTTCGAGTGTCTAATCCCTGGATGGCCGGTATTTTGTATTCCTTTAGAAATTGAGAGAGTGTTTTTTCCGCCTTGAAGTTGGAGGGCCTGTCTACGTATTCCTTCACGATCAATCCACTGGCTTGGATCTTGGCGGATTCCATATTATCTGGATGAATCCCGTAGTTTCCTATCATGGGGTAGGTCAGTGTAACGATTTGGTTCGCATAAGACGGATCTGTCAGAATTTCTTGGTATCCTGCAAGAGAAGTGTTAAAAACGATTTCACCTACCGATTGGGTTTCATACCCGAACGATTCACCTTCGTAAACATCACCGTTTTCCAAAACCAAATACGCTTTCATATAAGGACAGGGTTGAACAGGAAAGGCTAGGGTCAATTCAGAAAACTCAGGTAATGCAAGAACAAAAAGAACCGCATTATCGGGGCGCTGCTCGTAGGAGCTCCTACAAGACATGACTTCCAAAATCCTCCTTGCAAGCCGACCCAATCTATGATACGGGGCAAATTGGTCCGCCGCGTGTACCACCGCACCGGCCCCCGCCCAGGAAGGGTGGGGACTTTCCAAGTACCATCTTCTGATTGCGAAAAAACCACAGTTTCGGCGATATGGAATCACAGGTTGCGCGGATTGGAAGTGAGTAGTAAAAACGTACATATAACATTGCCCGACGGTAGCACAAAGCAGGCTGCGCTCGGGTCTACCTATCGCGAATTCATTGAATCAAATTTGCCTTTTTTAAAGAACAAGGCCCTTGCTGTTCGTTTTACAGCTGCTGGTAATACTCCTGCTGTTTTGGACTTAAGCAGGACGCTTGAAACTGCGGGCAAACTGGAAGTATTAACCTTCCAAGAAAAGGACGGATGGGAAACCTTCCAACACTCTGCTGCCCACCTGCTCGGAATGGCGGTGCAGAATTTATACAAAGAAGCCAAACTCACTGTAGGACCGGTGATCGAAAACGGACCTGGTTTTTTTTACTACGATATCGATTTCGGAGAAACAATCATTACTCCGGAAGACTTTCCAAAAATAGAAAGTGAGATGAAACGAATCGTAGATTCTGATTTGGAAGTATATCGAAAAGTTTGGGATAAGAAAGAAGCGATCTCCACTTTTGATAAGATGGGCGAGAATTATAAAATCGAGATCATCGGTAATATTCCAGATCCACAGGTTTCTATTTATGGAATGGGAGAATGGTTCGACCTTTGTAGGGGGCCGCATATTCCTAGATCCGGATTGCTAAAGGCTTTCAAACTCACTGCTCTCTCCGGAGCGTATTGGAAAGCGAACAAGGACAATCGAATGCTCACTCGTATTTACGGAGTGGCCTTCCCTTCCAAAAAAGAACTAGACGAGTATCTATTTCAACTCGAAGAAGCAAAGAAGAGGGACCATAGAAAGATCGGAAAAGAAATGGATCTGTTCTCTTTTCAACCGGAGGCTCCGGGATTTCCATTTTGGCATCCTAAAGGTGCAGTGCTCTGGAACACTCTCGCGGATTATTTGAGAAAGGAATCCGCAAAGAGAGGTTATCAAGAGATTAAAACTCCAACAGTTTTATCTTCCGATTTGTGGAAGGTGAGCGGACATTGGGATAACTATAAAGAAAACATGTATTTCACTTCGATAGACGAAGCTGAATACGCGATCAAGCCAATGAATTGCCCAGGCTGCAGCTTGATCTACAAACATCATCTGCATTCGTACAGAGAATTGCCTCTTCGGTTTTCTGAACTAGGAAGTGTACATCGTCACGAATTGCACGGAGTTTTACACGGACTTTTCCGTGTAAGGGCATTTACTCAAGACGACGCTCATATCTATACTCCTATAGAATATGTAGAGTCCGAAGTGATGGATACGATCGACTTCACTTTAGAAGTGTATCGCAAATTCGGTTACTCGGAATTCAAAACATTCATCGCGACCCGTCCTGAAAAATCAGTGGGGAAAGACGAAGACTGGGAATTCGGTACCGAAGTATTGAAGAAGTCACTCGAGAAGAAAGGAATCCAATACGGAATCAAAGAAGGAGAAGGTGCATTCTACGGACCTAAAATAGAATTCAATATTAAGGATTCTATCGGAAGAATGTGGCAGTGTGGAACGATACAAATCGACTTTTCGATGCCGGAAAGATTTCAACTGGATTATACTGATTCGAGCGGTGGGAAAAAAAGGCCCGCCATGATTCACAGAGCGGTATACGGTTCACTAGAGAGATTCATAGGAATCTTGATCGAGCACTACGAAGGAAAATTTCCTCTTTGGATTTCTCCGAACCAAGTTCGAGTACTTACTGTAACCGATGCAGTCACCGAGTACGGACAGGAAGTAATGCGGAAATTGGTCGACGCAGGTTTTAGAGCAGAAGCAGATTTCAAGAACGATAAAATCGGAGCAAAGATCCGAGATTCGATACTGAAAAAGGCGAATTACTTGCTCGTGCTGGGCGAAAAAGAAAGAGACGGCGGAACCGTTGCAGTCCGTAAGCGCGGCTCCGAAGAAACTAAGTCAATGACTTTGGACGAATTCTTTGCGATCCTGAATGAAGAACTGAAAACCGGAGCTTGAACCAAAAGATTTTAGCTGCTCGATTCGGATCTTTTCCCTTTTCTGCACTCTAAGTTCTCTACCATTGTCTTGAATTCTTTCGGGCTGGATAGAATCAGGATGAGAACTTTCGGGTATCATAAAATACTTCTATACTATTTACTCTTTTTTGTCCCCTGGTTATCGAATTACGCTGTGGACTGGAAACCGAAAGGCAAGGTACACGCGGATCTGTCTAGAGGGAGCGGAAACAATTGTATTTCGAATAGGACTGTTTTTCTAGCCGCGAACGATTCATTACTGCAAAGCAACGATAAAGGAAATACCTGGAAGCGCGTCGAAAGTTTAACGCAAAAGCCAATTACGTTTGTCTATTGTTCCGCGCGGCTGCTGGTTTCAGGAAACGCCGAAAAAATCTATCTGAGCAAAGACGGCGGAAATACTTGGTTCGAGAGTTCAGGGCTCCCAGATCCGGACGGAGCAGCCTGGGATCCGGTTGTTTCGGAATGTGGAGGTCAAGTCTTCCTAGGAATCTCCACGACATCCACCGGAATTTTCATCGTATCAAATGTCTTTCAACTTTCTGCGGAGAATGTTTGGAAACAAGTCCACCATATGGAAAGTGTAATATTCCAATTGCAATGCTTTGGAAGTCACCTTTTTGTAGTTCACGAAGGTGGCGTAGACACGATCGACTCGAGCCATTCGCAGGAAGCCTACAGATTAAATGATGGGCTGATAGTAAAATGCGATGTTTTTCGTTTTGGCTGCTTGGCTTCTCCGATCGCTCCGTTATTTTACAAGGAAGATTCAATTTTTCTAATAAGCGGTTGGGGTGCGTATCGCTTTCGAAAAGCGGAAACTGGATGGGATAGAATCGACCGACCTTTTCAGATCGAACCTGCGCTTTACAAGAAAATTGTGTCGTGTAACAAAGGCTGGGTTTTTCTCGCGGGCACCAAGATGGGAAAAATAGAGACAGTGAGAGGATCCGGAGGACTCAATTCCACCGCAATATCTGCTCCAAAAGATTTACTGAATATATGGGTACAAGGAAATGAACTTTTTGCCTTGGACCAATCCGGTCAGGTGTTCGCAGCAGCCTGTCCCTAATTCCTCTCTTTGCTAATTCCAGTTGCGATTTTCTATGAATTGCTTTATTGTGTATAGGAAAAGAATATGAACGGGAATCGAGGGGAAATACTAATTTCTGGGGCCGGTCCGACCGGATTATCTGCGGCCATATTCTTGCATGAAAAAAAAGTAAAGCCTCGAATTATCGAGAAACTAAAAGAGAGAGTTCCATACTCTAAAGCGTTCGGAGTCAATTCGAACACTCTCACATTGTTTGAGAGTTCTGGAATCACCGAGAGGTTCCTATCCAATGGAAGAAAAATGTATTGTGTGAACTTTTGGAAGAATGGGAAAATACTAGTTCGAAACGATTTTACAAAAGTAAAACACAAGTATCCGTTTATGTTAATTCAATCCCAGAGTGAGACGGAGACAATTCTAGAAGAAGAATTGAAAAAAAGGAACATCTTGGTCGAAAGACAAACTGAATTGGAAAGTTTAACCTTAAAAGATCAATCGATACTTGTCACGATAATCAATAAGGAAGGGCACAGGGAGCAATCTGCTCCCGAGATTCTATTCGCCGCGGAAGGTGCACATAGCCAAGCAAGGAAGCAGTTGGGAATTGAATTCCGAGGCCATCGATATGAAAAAGAGTGGGAGCTTTACGATATAGAGTTAGATACTCAACTGGCTAAGGACGAGGGGCACATAATTGCAAAGGATGAAGGCGGTCTTTTACTCATTCGAATAAGGGACAGTGTCTGGAGATTGGCCGGAAATATTCCGAATCTGATCGAACATTTGCCAAAAGGAACGAGCCCCGGAAAAATAAAATGGCAGTCCAAATTTTTGATCAGTCACCGGATCGCTAACCATCTCCAAAAAGGGAACGTTTTTCTAGGAGGAGACACCGCGCATGTGCATTCTCCATTAGGTGCGAGAGGAATGAATCTTGGAATTGAGGATGCTTATGTTTTCGCGGAACTCTATGATAAAAACCGAATGAAAGAATACGAAGCATTAAGGAGGCCTTTGATTCGGAGCGTGGTAGCAAGGGTGAATTTGATCACTCAAATCGCAGCCGGGGATTCCGCATTTTCCAAGTGGATCCGGAGAATTTTGCCTTTCTTATCGATCGGAGCACCGATCATCTTGCCTTTTGCACGAAAATTTATCCTAGGAATTCGCTAGGTAGCACTACCGGGCAGAGTCCGTTTTGGACCGACTTTCGTATTGGAACGAGAGACAATAGATTTCGGTGAGCAACTAAGGGTCAGACGCGCTTTCTTTCTAAAAAGTCCTTGAATCGTGGACCCTGGCCAAGCTACTATGATAGAAAATCGCTTGAAACTGGACCTAAGAGCCAAAAACTTGGAAAAATAGCCGGAGACTGAATGCAGAGGAAGCCCCAACCAAAACCAACGGATAAAATATTTAGCCACAGGATTAATGAAAAAATTACTGGGGTTGCCCAAGTAAGGTTGGTGATGGATGATGGTGTGCAGATCGTCAGTTTTGATGAAGCTCTTCGGCGCGCAAAAGAAGAAAACCTGGACTTGGTAGAAGTATCTGGAGACCAGGAAATCCATGTTTGCAAGCTGATCGACTACGGAAAATACAAGTTCGAACTGCTCAAGAAAAACAAGGAAGCGAAGAAGAAGCAACACGTAATCAATGTAAAGGAAGTGAAGATTCGTCCAAGAATCGACCAACATGATTACGAGATTAAAAAGCGCCATGCTACCGAGTTCCTACAAAAAGGTGACAAGGTAAAAGTGAGCCTCCGTTTTCGAGGCCGGGAAATGATGCACTCGGAATTGGGTATGAACGTCGTAAATCGACTGGTAGAGGACCTAAAGTCCGTGGGAACCCCTGAGAGGGAACCTGTTATGGATGGGCGCCAGATCGTAGTCGTAATCACACCCTCTGGTAAATAGAGCAGAATCAGGAGTTATTTAGCTATGCCTAAGCTGAAAACAAACAGGGCCGCTGCAAAACGGTTCAAGTTTTCCAAAAACAATAAGATCAAACGTAAGAGCATGAATACTCGTCACATCCTTACGAAGAAAGGTCCGAAAAGACGTCGTCGTCTTCGCGGAATGAGTTTGGTTGTGGACGCAGATTGGAAATCAATCGTTCGACTGATGCCCTACGGAGTTAGATAATGCCTAAAGCTACAAATGGAACCATCCATAAAAACCGTCGTAAAAAAATCCTGAAGCAAGCCAAAGGATTCAGAGGAGCTCGTTCTAAGCTTTATAGAACAGCAAAATCTGCTGTGATGAAAGCAGGCCAATGGGCTTACCGTGATCGCAGGGCGAAAAAAAGAGAATTCCGCAAACTTTGGATTGTTAGAATTAACGCAGCAGCTCGCGAAGCTGGACTTTCCTATTCTCAGTTTATGCATTCCTTGAAGAAACTTGGAGTGGAACTGGATCGCAAAGCACTCGCAGAACTTGCGTTCAACGATAAAGAAACTTTCAACGCATTAGTTGAAAAAATCAAAGTAGCCGCTTAATATCCGAACGCATAGAAGCGTTTGGACAAATCAAGATCTCCCGGACCATAAGGCACATTCCAAGTGCCACCTTAAGGTCCGGGGGAAGATTCCCTCCCTCTTATAATTTATTCTCCGTCAGAACTTTTTGCGCCCGCGCGGTTTTACAGATAGGAAGTCAAAGAGAAATTCCAATTTGGAATATAAATTCTAAAAATTAGGTTAGAAGAGTAACTCCAAGAAATTAGGTAAACCAGATCTGGATTTGATTAATTTCCTGGGAATTGGAGAGAGAGACCGATATTAATTGGTAGTTCTTAACCGAGAGTCGTTTTATTTTCCAAAAAAAGCTTTTTCTCTTTTCAGGAAAAGATAAAAGTAGGATGGTTTTGGACGATTATTTAGTCAAAAAGAGCCAGGAACTAACCGCAAGTTAGAGCCGGGTAAACGAACTAAAACTAGTTTTCGTAAGGATAGAGGTTCCCACTATGCTGACTATGGAGACCATTGAGGAGCTCGAGAGTAAGGTCATCAAGGCCCTCGAACTTATTGGCGATCTCAGGACGGAAAACAGCCGCCTAGAGGCCGAAAACGAATCACTCCGCGCCGAAAACGACCAGATGAAACTGGCGATGGAGGAAAAGGAGAAAGAACTTTCTTCTCTCCGAGACAAACTTCAGACAACTACCAAAGAACTGGAGGAAATGAAAGAAAGAGAACGGGCTCTAGAAGTTAAGATCAATCAACTTCTGGGAAGGCTGGATTCTCTGCCTACTTCCGGAACTGCTACTCCAAGCTCCAGTGCAAGTCACGCTCCGAGCTCCGCTCCGGCAGCAGCCGCCTCATTTGCAGCTTCTGCACCATCTACGCCGACTCCACCTCCACCAACCCCAGCTCCTTCAGTGGCAAACGAGTCTGCGGACGATGACTACAATGAGGACGACGAAATCATTCTTTTAGATGACGAGGACGATGATATCGCAGTGATCGGAGATCCTACCGAGAACTCGGGTGGAGACGAAGAAATCGTGATCACTGACGAGCCTGGTGAGGAAACTTTCACACCAGTATCTTCGGATGACGATGATGATATCATTATCGAAGATGATGACGATGCGATTAGTGTATTTGATGCGGATGAAGACGATGATTTTTTAGTCATCGAGGACGATCCTAAACCTTAATACATGAGCGAAAAGATCAAGAGCCGCATCTTAGGAGACGATTACACCATCGTCGGAGATGCGGATCCAGATTATATCAAACAACTCGCGGAGGTGGTGGATCGTAAGGCCCGCGAGCTAAGTCTTGGGATGCCCTCCGCTCCAAAATTAAAGCTAGCAGTTTTAGTCGCTCTGAATTTTGCAGATGAATTAGAGCAAATTAGAAGCACCAAAAATTCTTCCGAAGCCGCTTCTCCAGATGCAGAAGCGAAGACCAAAAAATTAATCACCCTCCTTGAAGAAGGTCTGATCGGGGATTTGTAAGATTGGCTTCTAAGCAAGAAGCAAGAAAATCGGCGAAAGAATTCCTGCGCGTGCTTCCGGGACGAACCGAGTCCGAGGAAAAGATTCGAAATTCACTGAAGAGATTTCTACTGGACCAGGTTCAAATCTCTGGAAATGAAAAAACTGCTCTGAAAATTATTTCCTATTACGCGGATATTTGGGAGGTTTCTCCCTTTGCCGAAGCGGAATCTATTTTAGAAATACAAGGTGTTAGAATAGAATTCTATTACCCTAGGATAGAAGGGACTGGTTTAACATTCCTATTTCCTGAAGATAGTAAAACAGGGGAATTCGGAATCTCGGAGCCGATCGGAAATAGATCCCTGGAGCCAAAGGAGGCTGATTTTATCCTGGTGCCTGCTTTAGCCTTCGATGAGTTCGGCCATAGACTGGGCCGAGGAAAAGGATATTACGATCGCTCTCTAGTAGGAGTTCCTCAGGGAAAATTGATCGGTTTCACCTTTGAAACCATGTTCCCGTGGACCTTCTCCGCCGAAGATCATGACATAAGAGTGGGCACTGTCATGACCGAGAAAAAAAACCATTGCTTTCCATAAAAATAAAGGGAAAATTCTTTCCGATTTATTCAAAATCGTAGAATTTCACGTTCCTATTGGTCGATTAATTTCTGGGAGTTTCTTCTTGGATTCGGCCAGATTGATTTTTGACAAAGAAGGTCCGCGGGGGCAGAATTGAATAGGTTAGATAGGGAAACAGGCTCCGATGCCGAGGAGCAAAAGAACGTCGAATCCTTGTTGGAGTTCCTCTCCTTCGAAGTGGATAAGGAACTCTTCGGGATCGATATACTTCATATTCACGAAATCTTAAAGCCTGTTCAGATTACTAGAATACCGAATGTGGATGATTATATTCTGGGAGTCATTAATCTTAGAGGTGAGATTATTCCGATCATGGACCTCAAAAAACTATTCGGTTTGGGTTTCGCGGAGGTGCTTCCTTCTACCAGGATCATCGTTGTGGTTCAGGCGGAAAAGAGAGGAGGACTGCTCGTGGACTCCGTAAAGCAAGTAATCAAGGTCCATGAGGATAAGGTAAGTAAGGCCGATGCGAGTATCAGCATACAATATAGCGACTTGATAGAGTCGGTAAGCCAGCACGAAGACAGTCTCGTGTTGAACCTGAACTTAGGGATGATTGTAAACTATGCTAGGGAGGCCCTATAAGTGCCCGGCGTCTTAGGAGAATACACTGAACTATTCCTTGAAGAGTCGGAAGATCAGATCGAGGAATTAAATTCCAACTTATTGAAGTTGGAAAGGGATCAATCTAATCCTGCCATTATCAATGATATATTTCGCGCCGCGCATTCTTTGAAAAGCTCCGCGGCTTTCGTAGGTCTTTACAACTTATCCGACTTGGCTCATAAAATGGAGAATCTGCTCCAGAGCATCCGGGACAAAAAACTTTCCGTACACCTTTCTTTAGTTAATCTTCTGTTTCAGTGCTTCGATCTGATCAAGAATGTAATCAAGAATGTAGCCGAGGGGAAAAAAATAGACACTCCGTATACGGAGATGATCCAAAAACTGGAGGCGTACGAAAAAGACCCTAAGTCGCATATCGAAGCGGCAAAAGGAAAATCCGTAGCCGCTCAGACTGTGTCTCCCCAGGAGCCGAGCTTAGAAAGACAAGAAGAGAAACCGCAGACCGAAGCTCCTACTGGAATTTTCGAGTTGGACCAGGACGACCAAAAGGAACTCGAGGATGCTCTCAGCAATCCGAATATAAAAGCTTGGATGATAAAGGTCGCGCTGGTAGAAGGTGCGCCGATGAAAGGACTGAGATATACTCTGATCCTGCAAAATCTGAGATCAATCGGAACAGTTTTCTTGAATATGCCTTCCTCCGAAGATTTAGAAAAAGGAACAGACGCTTTGTACCTTACGATTCTGTTCTTGAGCGAGAAATCACTCGAGGAGATTAAGGGAGCAGCTAACGTAGACATGGTGGATCAAATTACGATCCACGAATATTCATCTATCACATCCTATGGGTCTAGGCTGAGTGCCAAAGAGACATTGAGCGCAGAAGAAGAAATAAGTGCTAGCGAGGCAAGAGTTACATTAAAAAGTATTAAAGTTTCTTCCGACAAGCTGGACCAGTTAATGAACAACGTAGGTGAGTTGGTTATTACGAATTCCGGTTTTCAGAAAATCTATGACGATTTGGTCCGAACTTTCGGGGAAGATCATCTGTTCGGTGAACTGAAAGGTAGAATCGACCTGATCAATCGGATATCGAAGGAGCTCCAATCCGGTATTATGAATATTCGGATGGTTCCGATTTCTACGGTTTTCCGGAGGTTTTCTAGATTGGTTAGAGACCTTTCCTTGGAAACCGGCAAGAGTGTGGAATTAGTGCTGAACGGCGAAAATACGGAACTTGATAAAAAAGTAATAGATGCATTGGGAGAGCCATTGCTCCACTTGATTCGAAATTCTGTGGACCACGGAATCGAACCTCCGGAGGAGAGGAAGAAAATCGGAAAGTCAGAGCAAGGTACCGTTGAGCTGAATGCCTACCAAGGTGGAAGCAATATCATGGTAGAAATTCGGGACGATGGAAAAGGTTTAGACGTCGAGAGAATTCGAAAAAAGGCGATCGAACTTGGACTAGTCACCGCGAGCGAAGCAGAATTGCTTTCCGAATCCGAAGTCTACCAATTCATTTTTGCTCCAGGATTTTCTACTACTGAAAAGATCACGGATATTTCTGGACGCGGCGTAGGAATGAATGTGGTCAATAATCTCATTCAGGAATTTAAAGGAAAGATACTCATTCAATCTCAAAAAGGAAAAGGAACTTCCTTTGTATTATCATTCCCTCAAGCTTTGGCGATTATTCCTTCTATCCTTGTGATAATGGAAGAGGAAGTGTATGCGTTCCCGCTCTCTGACGTAAACGAAACGATCAAAGTAAACACGGATCAAATCACGACTTTGGAAGGAAATGAGATCGTGAATTTGAGAGGGGAGGTCCTACCGATTTATAGACTCAATAGGATCATCGGATTGCAGGACAAGATAGGTCGAAACGAGTTTCCTGTGGTCATCGTTCACTTCAAAGGCAGAAAGATCGGGTTCTTAGTAGATGAGTTAGTAGGAAAACACGAAACAGTCATCAAATCTCTCGAAAAGAATTTCAAAAATATTCAGGGCTTAACCGGTGCTTCTATCATGGGAGACGGTACGATCATCATGGTCTTGGATATTCCGGGATTGGTAGAAGTCGCCGCGGAGTTCGACGAAAAAGGAAATTATATCAACTATCATTTAGAAACGATGAAGAGGATCAGTTCGATTCGGACAGTAGAGACTGAAGAGGAAATGTATCTGCAAAAGACAGCCAATCCTACGAACGTTTACAATCATAAACTCTTTGAGATCGCCGCAAGAGAGAAGTCCCGCAGAAAAAAAGTAGAACGCAAGAAAGCAGAGACTGTTGAAACGAACGACTTTCTGAGCAAAATTCAAGTGGCTCAGCAACCTGAACCTGCGAAACAAACTTTTCTACCTGAAACTTCAGTCGAAAAAACGACCCAAGACTCGGATTCTCCTTCCGAGTCCGTAGCGACTCCTGGAATCGCCCTGATGGAAAGGGAGATTCTCCCCACCCAAAAAGTTAGTACTGATAAAGAATACCACGATAGAATTGCGGAATTGATTTCTGATACGGTTAGATCCGAAGAAGAGAAAAAAAGAGCGGAGTCCATCATCGAAGGATTCTTGGAGCAAAAAAAACAGAAGGCCTCCTCGGTTCAACATTCCAAAGACTTTACCGGAACTTTAAGTAAAGAACAGATTAAGAAAATAGAAAATGTAGTCAATACCGGTATGATGAATGCCGGAATGGTGCTCTCTCAAATTTTGAATCGAAACGTGGACCTGTTCATTCCGGAAATCATCATGAATGATAAGGAAGGCTTGGCCGCGGAGATTCGTTTTTCCGACGATAAGTTTTACGGAATGAAGGTCAGGATGAACGGGGATCTAAACGGAAATATGCTCATGATGTTTTCCAGGGAGAATGCTAAGAATCTAGCCAAAGAACTATTGGACAGCAGACCGGATTCACCGGGACTGGACGACGATTCCAAAAGTGTTTTATCGGAAATTTCTAATATAGTGTGCGCCTCAGTTCTCAATTCAATCTCGAACAAGGCGAGAGCGAGTATTATGCCTAGCGTTCCGGAATTAGTAGAGGGTACTTTTTTAGAAGTTTTGGATGTGGTTCGCCCGGAAAGGACCAAATTCTTGAGCATGCTAACTGAATTTAATCACGAGGGGAATAATCTTTTAGGAGTTTTGCTATTCCTTCCGGACTTTGACGAGCTGATAGCTCTTTTGCCTAGATTTTAAAGGAGTGAATTTCAGGTGACTACGGATACAAAAATCGGTTCACCTATTCGCGCGGTGATCATAGATGATTCTATATTGGTCAGGAATATTATTTCGGATCAATTAAAGAAAAACCGCGAGATCGACGTGATCGCTACAGGAAAAACCGGCGTGGAATGTTTGGAGTTAGCGGAAAAACTAAAGCCGGATATTATGATTTTGGATATCGAAATGCCAGTGATGGATGGACTGTCAGCGTTAAGCGAAATGAGAAAAAGAAATTTAAAGATTCCTGTAATGATGCTTTCCGTACAAACTCAACACGGCGCGGATGCAACCTTTAGAGCCTTGGAATACGGAGCTATCGACTTTGTCCCCAAACCAGCGAGTAATAATAAATTCAATGCAGAGGAAATCGGATCGATACTAACCGGAAAAATTTTGGCGTATTTCGAAAGTACTCGGATCAAATCCAAGCTTCCTACTCTGGAAAGGGAGCCGAAAACAAACTTGTCTCCTCCAGAAAAAGAGGACGGCAAGATGCCGGCACAGAAAAGGGCCGAGGCAGTTTGCATCGGTACTTCCACCGGTGGACCAAAAGCACTTCAAACGGTTTTTTCTGCTTTCCCAGAAGGATTTCCTCTTCCGATATTCGTCGTACAGCACATGCCAGCGGGATTTACGAAAGCTTTTGCCGCGAGATTGGACGAGCATTCCAAAATTCATGTGAAAGAGGCTGAGGACGGAGAGCCGGTGGAGGCTGGAACCGGGTACATCGCTCCGGGAGATCTTCATTTAACAATCGAAAGTAGAGCAGGACGTAAATGGATTGCTTTACGTAAGGAAGAGCTTGTAAATGGACACAGGCCCTCAGTCGAAGTTCTGTTCGACAGTGCGATTAAGGAATACGGAAACGCGCTGATCGGTGTGATCATGACAGGTATGGGAAAGGATGGGGCAACGGCAACACTCAGGATGAGGAAGGTCGGTGCAAATACCATTGCTCAAGACGAGGCGAGCTCCGTAATCTTCGGTATGAACCGTCAGGCAATAGAGCTGGGAGCGGTTCAATATATAGAACCGGTTGGAACAATTACATCGAGGATACTTTCGATTCTCGAAGATAGGGGAAATTAATATGGCCAGAATTCTCGTAGTGGACGACGCAAAATTCATGAGGACAATGGTTAAAGATGCTTTGGTAGCGGGCGGTCACGAAATCGTGGGCGAAGCGGAAAACGGAAATATCGCGATCGAACAATTTAAATCGGTCAAACCAGACCTTGTAACCATGGACATCACCATGAGGGAAAAGGATGGAATCGAGGCGGCTCAGGAAATTTTCAAAATTGATCCGAAAGCCAGAATCATCATGGTGACTGCATTAGGCCAAGAGGAATTATTGGCAAAGGCGATCAAGATGGGAGTCAAAGATTTCGTGGTAAAACCCTTTTCGCCAGAAAGATTACAACAGGCTGCGGATAAGGCACTTCAATCGTAACAATGAGTGAAAGGGAGGAAGACGGGAAACCGTTCGTTGTTCAATGGAACAACACGGAGGGGGGAATCACAGAAGGACCGCTAAGTCTTTTATGGTCTTTAATAGAAAGTTATAAAGTAGATATTTTTGAAGTATCTCTTTCTAGAATCACTCAGGATTTTTTACATTTCATCAAATACACCGAAAATCTTCACATAGAAATCAGTGCAGAATACGCTCTGATGGCAGCCAATCTAGTTTACCTAAAATCAAAAGCACTCTTACCTGACCCTGGATTCGAAGAGGAAGACTACGATCCTCCGCTACCGATAGAATTGGTAGAAAAGCTCCTAGAACATAAAAAATACCAACTCTCTGCGCAAAAAATGTCGGAGTTGGACAAAATACAAGCCGGGGTATTCCGTAGAGAAAGCAACCAAGTCATCGAAGAAGAGGATGGTTGGTTGGATTTGAGCCTAATTGATCTGATTTCTGCCTTCAATGAGATCCTGGAAAAACAAGAGGACCAAGGCGAGATTCCCGCTTTACTTACAAAGCCTCATCGATACTCTGTCGAGGAAAAGATGACCGAAATTTCCGGGATTTTGGCGGAGAAAAGAGACATGCTCTTCGAAGAGCTCTTTTCCAATATGAATCCTGAAAAACCGGAAGTGGTCGCTGTCTTTCTTGCCATGTTGGAGCTTTGCAAGCAAAAGATTCTTGTGATTCGCCAGCATAAGACATTCGGTGAAATCCGAATTTTCTTGGTGGGTGAACCGTGGAATCCGACAAATCCGATCTAAAGGGACTGGTTGAAGCGTTATTATTCCTTTCCGGAGAACCGCTCAAACTCGCCAGCATAGCAAAATCAGTAGAGTGCGAAAAGCACGAAGCTAGAGAACTCTTAGATGAGCTCATACTTGATTACCAGGAAAAGAACGGAGGCTTCGTCCTAAAGGAAGTCGCCGGCGCCTATCTATTCGTAACGAACGAAAAATATTCCGAAATTCTCGCAAAGTTATTTAAGGAAAAAAAGAGAGAACAGTTGTCCAGGTCTAGTTTGGACACGTTAGCAATCATCGCCTACAAACAGCCGATCACCTTATCGGAGATAGACGAGATCCGCGGAGTATCGTCTCGCGCTATGGTCACTTCGCTGATTTCCAAAAAGCTTGTAAAACCGGTGGGGAACAAGGAAGTTCCTGGGCGGCCTGCTCTCTATGGAACTACAAAGGATTTTTTATTGCACTTCGGGTTAAATAAGTTGTCGGATCTTCCTACACCGGTCGAAGTGAAAGAACTGAAATTTGAAAACCTGGATGATCTGATAGAAAATGGACAAGAGTAACGAACAGCTCAAGGAATTCAGGGACAAAATCGATTCTTTGGATCGAGAAATTGTAAAAGCAATCCAATCTCGTACTGAGATCGTTTCTGCGATTGGAGAGATCAAACGCAAACAAAAAGAACCAATTTATCGACCGGATCGAGAGAAGGATGTCTACGAAAAGATTCTAGATCTAAATCGGGGACCTCTTCCTGACAAAGCACTTTTAGCGATCTACAGAGAGATCATGTCCGGATCCTTTTTTGTGGAAAAAGGATTGTCTGTAGGATATTTGGGACCCGCGGGATCTTTTTCTCACCAAGCGGTTCGTGCTAGATTCGGAGCTTCCGTAGACTCGAGCGAATTCACTTCGATTCCGGAAGTATTCCGTGCTGTAGAAACCGACAAGGTTGATTTCGGAGTGGTTCCGGTTGAGAATTCTTCGGAAGGATTGGTGAATTCTACTTTAGATCAGTTTTTGGTCTCGGATCTGCATATCTATTCCGAGATTTATCAAAAGATCACCTTGAACCTGTTAGGTTTTGAGCACGATCTTTCTAAAATTAAAACCTTGTACGGGATCAAGATTGCGAATTCACAGTGCAGAAATTGGATCGCGGCCAATTTACCTCACGCGCAAATATCGGAAACCCCTTCCACTTCCAGAGCCGCGAGCATTGTCGCGGAAAAAAAGGAAGAATGTGCAGCAATCGCGTCTTCTATCGCAGCTGAGATTTACGGCCTGGATTTGGTCAGAGAATCTATCGAAGACATGCCGGATAACACCACTCGTTTTTTGATCATAGGAAAGAATCAATGTCCGCCAACCGGGAGCGATAAAACTTCCGTGGTATTTTCCATCCCGGATAAACCTGGGTCCTTGTACAACGTACTGAAACCTTTTTTTGATAGGCAGATCAACCTTACTAAAATCGAGTCTCGTCCGACTCGAAGGACTTCCTGGGAATACAATTTCTTTATCGATTTTCACGGACACAAAAAAGATCCGATCATTGAGGAAGTGCTGCAGGTTCTAAGAGAAAATACAATCTATCTGAGGATACTTGGTTCCTACCCAGTATCTCCCCCAAATCTGTGAGCGGAAATTCTAATCAATCGTTTCAGAATATTCTAATTTACGGATTAGGATTGATGGGCGCCTCTCTTTCGCTCGCTCTCAAAAAAAAAGGATCCAAAGCAAAAGTCACCGGAGTAGTCGGAAGTCCTAAAAGTAAGGAAAACGGCAAAAGACTCGGTTCGGCCGACGAAATAATGACCGCAGAAGAATTCTCCAAAGTGGAGAATTGGTCTGACTATGATCTGATCGTATTCGGAGTTCCGGTGGATAAAACCGCGGAAATGGTCAGAGCACTTCCTAAGAATCTTCCTGCGATACTTACGGATCTGGGATCCACCAAAAAGGAAATCGTGCAAGCCGTAGAGGACAGTTTAACAAACTCCCACAAATACATATCTTCGCATCCGATGTGCGGTTCGGAAGAGACCGGATTAGAATACGCAAATCCGGATTTGTACGAAGGAAGACTTTGCATTTTGACGAAACCTGCCGGAAGCACTGAAGAATCTTTTGATAGATTAGAAGAATTTTGGAAATGGCTCGGGATGGAAACTTTGGAGATCCCTTCCGTAGAGCACGATAAGATACTGTCCTATTTATCTCATGTTCCGCATATTCTCTCCAGCTTAATGGCGGACTGGGCTTGGGAAAACGAGTGTGTGCAAAAGTTTACGCAAGGTTCTCCAGTGGCATTGACAGGAGGCGGGTTCAGAGACATGACCCGGATTGCAGGATCCAATCCTAAAATGTGGGCTGCGATTTATTCTTCGAATCGAGACGAGATCTACAAATCTCTTTTGGATTACAGAAATCGATTGGACCAATTACTTTCTGAACTCGATCCCAAAAAGCCGCTCGACCCGGAGAGATGGGAGACCTTTATGGAAGAATCCCGTAAGAATCGGGATCGGATACTGAAGCGCAAGGATGATACCAAGAAAAATTAAATCCTCCGGTCATAGCATCGAAGTTCCCGGGGACAAATCACTTTCACATAGAGCTGTATTGTTTTCCGCTCTCGCAAAAGGAAAATCTAGAGTGGTCGGTTTTTTGGAAGCCGAAGATCCAATGAATACAATGCACGCATTCTCCGAGCTCGGATTGAAGGTCGAAAAAATAGGACAAGCTGAGTACGTTTTTACAAGTCCTGGAAAATCTGGTCTTATATCTCCAACCAAAGATTTGGATTTTGGAAATGCAGGGACCGGAATTCGTTTATCAGCGGGTTTGCTCTGTGGACTTCCTCAAATAAATGCGACTCTAACCGGAGACGATTCTCTGAAAAAAAGACCCATGGCCCGGATCCTAGATCCTCTAAACAGCATGGGAGCTTCGATCCAAGGAATCGGAGAAAAAAAGACCGCTCCTTTGCTCATACATGGAAAGCAACTGCACTCCTTTGCCTATAAAAGCCCAATCGCTTCCGCACAAGTTAAATCTTGTCTGATGCTCGCGGCGATGTCTTCCGAAGTCTCGCTAGATTACGAAGAAGAAATTCTGTCCAGAGATCATACAGAAAATGTATTTCGATTTATGGGAAACCAATTGCAATACAAGACACCGACTCGATTCTTAATGGAGCCACCGTACAAATTCGAGGGAGCAGACTTCAAAATTCCAGGCGATATTTCTTCTGCGGCATTCTTCTTAGTTCTCGGGTTACTGCTAAAACAAGGATCGATTTTGGTCAAGAATGTTGGGCTCAATCCATCTCGCACGGGAATCTTAAAAGCTCTCGCTGCAATGGGAGGAGAGATTCGGATCCATAATCAAAGAATAGAATGCGGAGAAATCGTAGGAGATCTAGAAGCTGTATCGTCTGAACTCAGTTATGCGGAAATTCCCCCAGATTGGATTCCGGCCTTGATCGACGAGATTCCGATTTTGACGATTGCAGGATTATTTGCAAAGGGTGGGTTTCGGATTCGGAACGCCGAAGAACTAAGGGCAAAAGAATCGGATAGAATCGCATCCATGGTGGAAAACCTCAGGAGCCTCGGAGTGGAAGTCTGGGAATACCACGACGGTTATGAGTTTGGAGAAATACAAATGACAGCAAAATCGTCTTCCCTGAATTCCTGGCTTTCAGGTCGAAGTCCCAGGATTCTTACAAAAATGGATCACCGCATTGCGATGAGTTTTCTGGTTTTGCAAGCTGTGACAGGACTTGCTTTAAGAATCGATAATACTTCTTGGATCGATACGTCTTTTCCTGGGTTTCAATCTTTGCTCGAATCGGTGCTGCAATGACCGACGATGTAATTGCTTTAGATGGTCCGGCCGGGTCCGGAAAAAGTACGGTCGCGAGGGAACTCGCTGAAAAACTAGGCTACAATTATCTGGACTCCGGGGCTTTTTACCGAGCGCTTACGCTGCATATCTATAGAATCTATTTTTCCTCCGCAGAAAAAGAACCGTTTTCGGAATGGTTACAAAAACAGGATTTTTTCAAACTTACGAGCGGAGTTGCAATACAGTGCTCTTTTGTAAGATCCGAGGAAAATAGAATTTCTCTAAACGGAGAAGATGTTACATTACAGATACGGGCTCCGGAAATCACAAAGGAAATCAAACATATCGCTAACAAATTAGAGTTTCGAAATTTTGTGAATTTTCAGCTTCGAAAACTCGCAGAGAGCTATAAACTGATTATGGACGGTAGAGACATAGGTACGGAAGTCTTTCCGTTTGCAAAACACAAGTTTTACCTGACAGCATCTTCGAGAGTGCGAGCGGAAAGAAGATATGCACAACTTTTGGAACAAGGTCATAGTTCTGACTTGGAAGAAATCGAAAAGGAAATCATTCTGAGAGATCGATCCGATATGGAAAGGGAAATTGCGCCTCTTCGTCAGGCAAAAGACGCAATCCTAATTGACACGGATCGGTTGCCCAAAAATAGTGTTATTAGTAAGATCCTTGAATCCCTCGAGGATGACCGATTCGACGATCAGCGCTGATCCCAAATTAATAAACCGAGTATCCCAGCCCAATGAGTAGCCAAGAAGACAAGTCCACTTTTGCAGAAGTATTCAAACAGTGGGAACAAAAAGTACACGATGAAAACGAGGTCCGTAAAGACCAGGTCGTAGATGGTAAAGTTGTATCAGTAGATAACGACTTCGTGTACGTCGCAATCGAAGGGCTGAAGCAAGAAGGTAGAATTCCGAGAGTGGAATTCGACGAAAAACCTGAGATGGGTAGCATCGTCACCGCACTCGTAAAAAGAAAAGAGTCTTTGGATTCGGGCTGCATGCTTTCTAAAAAAGAAGCGGACCAGCGCAAGGGTTGGGAAGTAGTCAAAGACGCTTACAAAAATAATTACCAAGTATCCGGTCGTTTGATAAACGAAATCAAAGGAAAAGGATACATCGTGAATGTGGAAGGATCCGAACTTTTCCTTCCCGCATCGCAACTCAGTTATAAATTTTCAGACGGAGAAAACTACAAGGGTGTAGAACTCGATTTCAAAGTGATCGAGTTAAACGAAAGAACTCGTTCCGGAGTAGTTTCTCGCAAAAAACTTTTGGATGAAGTGAACAACGAAAAGTGGGATACACTCGTTCAAAAAGTAAAAGTTGGTGATAAGGTAAACGCTGTAGTTTCCAAGATCGCTAGCTTCGGAGTGTTCTGCGATGTAGAAGGCGTCGTAGGTTTGCTTCGCCAAAAAGATATCTCTTATAAAAAATTTGCTCCCTTCAAGCAGTACTTTCAAGTCGGCCAAACTGTAGAACTCCAGATCCTGGAAATGGACAAAGAGAACAACAAATTGGCTCTCGGATTGAAGCAACTCTACGAAGATCCTTGGGTTTGGGCTCAAAGATCTTTGGAAAAAGATATGGTGGTCCGCGGGACTGTCACTTCTCTTACCAACTTTGGCGCATTTGTAGAACTGAAAGAAGGTTTGGAAGGTTTAATTCATACTTCCGAGTTGACCTGGTCCAAAAAACCTCCTCATCCAAAAGATCTCTTGAAAAAAGGCCAAGAAGTTGAAGCACTCATCTTAGACATCGATTTTGATGCACGAAGATTATCTCTTGGACTCAAGCAGTTGCAACCGAACCCTTGGGATACGCTCGGACCTGAAGTAAGAGTCGGAAGCGTTCTGGAAGGAAAGGTGACCGGAATCACTAAATACGGCGCGTTCGTAGAAGTGGAAAACGGCATCGAAGGATTGATTCACGTAAGTGATATCACTTGGGACGAGAAACAAAAGAACCCTACTTCTCTATTGAAAAAAGGAGAAGAGGTTCGTTACGTAATTTTGGACATCAACTTTGACGCGCAAAGAATTTCCTGCGGACTAAAACAGCTACAAGAGCATCCGTACGAAGCTCTTCGTAACAAATATCCTGTCGGAAGCGTAGTAGAAGGAAAGATCAAGAGCATCGTTGATTTCGGTATGTTCGTAGAAATCGAACCTGGATTCGAAGGATTAGTGCATATTTCCGAAATTCCTGGAGGAAAGGACACGAACCTCCAAGAAACCTACAAGCCGGGAGAGATCGTTAAGTGTGCGGTCGTCAAGATCGACTCTAAGAACAAAAAGATTTCCCTTTCTATCAAGGACTTTGATAAGGCTTTAGAGCGAGAAGAAATGGCAAAATACATCAAATCTTCGGATGCTCCGTCTAGAGAAAGCTTAGGCAGCTTCATTAATCTGAAATAGGCATTCTAATTCGGATGAAGCGTTTCGAGACAAAAACCAATAAGGGCCTGAATGTAAGTGTAGATCCTCACGCGGACCTAAAAGGCGCGGAAAGGATCGCTGCAGTTCTATTTAGCAAGATTGGAGAACGCAGAAAGGAAGTATTTATCGGAATCGGTGTACTCCTTTTGCTCGTTTTAACAGTCGTAGGCTGGAAAGAATACAAAGCAGATCAGTTCAGAAAAGGAACGATCGCAATCGAAGCACTTGAGAAAAAGTATTCTTTGGCCCCGAATACGGATCTTTCCGAAAAAATCAAAGCGTTTGAGGGAATCGCTTCCCAGTATTCTTCTCCCCACTTGGATCTAAGATTAGCCAAGACTTTGGGAGACTTGTACGCCCGTAATGGTGAATTCGCAAAAGCAGCGGATAAGCTGGAATGGGCAGGAAGGGAGATCGACGATCTTCCTGAGATCAAAGCGTATTACTTTTATATCGCAGGAAATTATCGAGAAAATGGCGGAGAAAACTCGCAAGCGGAACTAGACTACGAAACCGCTTCTTCTTTGCTTTCCGGACGCAGAAATGTGGCCGGTTTTTACGCTTGGAGTTTGTATCAGGCTGCTCGCTTGAAATCCAAGAATGGAAAAAAATCCGAAGCAAAAGAACTTCTAAAGAAAGTTTTAGACCAAGAGATCAGTTCACCTTCCGAAGAATATAAATCCGTTCGGGAACTGTCCACTTACCTTTTGATTAAGTTAAACCAGGAATCCTAATGCTTACCTTGGCCCTCCCTAAAGGACGGCTCGCGGAAGAGAGCATAGATTTAATGACCTCCACCGGTTGGTTGGAAGGTCGTCCGGATCCTGAATCCAAAGAACTCGTATATAAGGACTCCAAGGGAAGAGTAAAGATCTTACTCGTTCGCTCCCAAGATGTGGCAACCTACGTAGAGCAAAATGCGGCGGATGCCGGGATCGTAGGATGGGATGTTTTAAAAGAGGGTGGCTATGATTTGCTACTCCCTCTGGATCTAGGTATCGGCAAATGCAGACTGTCTTTGGCGGCTCCTTCTGGTTGGAATCCGGAAGAACGCCACAGAAAAGTGAGAGTTGCGACCAAGTATCCGAATCTCGCAAGGGAGTATTTTCTCGAAAAGGGAATCGACTGCGAGGTTATTAAACTTTATGGAAGCATAGAATTAGCGCCGATTGTCGGTCTTTCTGACTGCATCGTGGACCTGGTTTCTACGGGTGCAACTTTAAAGGCCAACAATTTGGTAGAAACAGAAGTGATCCTGGAATCGACCGCGAGACTGGTATTCAACCGATCTTCTTTGTATTCCAAGAGAAAAGAAGCGAAGGAATTTTTAGATTCCTTCACTTCTATTGAAAAACAGTTGTGAATTCCGTGCGAAAAAAAAACATAGTCGTAAAAACGACCTTATCCATAGGGAAAACCAATGGCAGTTCCTAAGAGACGAAAATCCAAATCTAAAGTAAGGATGAAACGGGCACATCACGCGATCGGCAAACCGAATCTTGTGCCATGTCCGAACTGCAATTCATTCCGGCCTCCTCATCGCATTTGCCCGGTATGCGGGTTCTACAAAGATCGTGTAGTCCTGGAGCCAAAAGTCAGGAAGACAGCCGAAGAGAAGTAATTCTCGTATGTGGGTCGCCGTCGATGCAATGAGCGGCGATTACGGTCCGGATCGGATCGTAGAAGGTGCTGTCTCTGCCGTCAATCATGATGGCAGAAAAGTAGCGCTTGTCGGAAAAGAAGAAGAAATCAGCGAAATCCTACTGAAGTATGAGTACGATACGAATCATATTCGTATCGTACATGCAGAAGAAATCATAGAAATGAACGATTCTCCTTCCATCGCGGTTCGAGCGATGCAGGACTCCTCGATCGTTCAGGCCACCCAACTTGTAGCAGATAAGTCCTGCGTAGGGCTATTTTCTCCCGGAAATACGGGAGCTACGATGGCTTCGGCCTTACTCTATTTAGGAAGGGTTCCTGGAGTGCTTCGTCCTCCGATTGCAGCCCCGATTCCTCAAGAGCACGGACCTCCAGTTCTTTTGGTGGATGCGGGAGCGAATGTAGATTGCAAGCCAGAGTATCTGGCTCAGTTCGCAGTGATGGGAGAAATTTACTCCAGGCAAATATTCAATATTTCTAAACCGAAAGTTGGAATCCTTTCCAATGGAGAAGAGGACAAAAAAGGGAACTCGGTTACCCTAAAAGCTTTTGAACAAATTCGAAATTTGCCTATCGAGTTCGTCGGAAATGTGGAAGGCAGAGATTTATACGGAGCAGGGCGCGAAGTAGACGTTGTAGTCTGCGATGGATTTGTAGGAAACATCGTGCTCAAGGCTACGGAAGGTCTTTCAAAATCCATTTTCAATGTACTGAGAGAAAGTATCGCAAAGTCCAGTCTCGCGCAAACGGGAGCATTGTTGCTCAAGCCTACCTTGACCGCGATCAAGAAAAGATTGGATTATGCAGAGTACGGAGGCGCGCTTCTATTGGGCGTGGATGGAATCTGTCTAATCGGGCACGGCTCATCCAATGCGCAAGCCGTCAGAAGTGCGATCCGAGTCGCTACGGAATGTGCAGAAAAAGAAGTGAACAGGCTCATCGCTGAAGATATCAAGAAGTACAATATCTGATTTTTTTCTTTCCCTGAAACTCGGGACCTCAGTCTATTAAGCAGGTTTGGGAAATATAGAATGCAGGAAACAGTCGCTCAACTATTAAATCGCAGTTGTCATTGCGTTACTTTAGAGAAGAACAAATTAGAAAAAGAATTTCTTTCTCAGATTTCCGGAGCTCAAGTCGGCACTTTTTCGGAAGGGAATGAATTGGTATCCAGATACTTTTCGGAAAGCGCTTCGTTTATCGACCAAAAAGAAAAAGAGGAGATGGAGTCTGTTCTGAGAGCGATACGTACCGCCATTGATCATCCAAATATTAGAAAAACTTTATTAAAAGATGTACCTTCGCGTTGGAGAGAAAGAAACTCCAAGGGCGGAGTGTTTTTGAGCTTGGACTTTCATCTGACTAAGTTCGGTCCCAAGCTGATCGAGATCAACACGAATGCAGGCGGTGCATTTTTGCAACTAAAGCTGATCTCTTCTCAAATCGAATGCTGTCCCGAAGTAAGAGAAGCCTTACCCGAAAAATCTCAGTTAGAGGAATTGGAGAAAAAGTTTCTATCCATGTTTTTGGAGGAATGGGAACTACAGGGAAAAACCGGAAGACCTGAGTTCATCGTGATCGTAGACGAAAACCCAGAAAGTCAATTTTTGTATCCCGAGTTTTTATTGTTCCAGGATCTTTTCCGCAGATCGGGCATAAAGAGCAAGATTTGTTCTCCGGATCAACTTAAGTTTGAATTCGGCGAACTGAGATTAGATGGCGAGAAAGTGGATTTGTTATATAACCGTCTCACTGATTTTTATCTTCGAGACTCAATCAATTCTTCGATTCTTGCCGCGTGGGAAGAGGAGAAAATTGTGCTCACTCCCAATCCTCTCGACTACGAACTCTATGCAAAAAAATCGAATCTGGTGCTGCTTTCCGACGTAGAGAAACTCAGGGAATTAGGAGTGGGTCAGTTCGAACTCGAAATCTTAGAGCGCTCCGTTCCAAAAACAAATCTAGTTTGCGAAGCCGATCCGGAGAAGCTGTGGGCGAACAGAAAGGAATTATTTTTTAAACCAACCGTTGGTTATGGAAGCAAGTCAGTTTATAAAGGTGAAAAAATTACGAAGGGAGTATTTTCGGAATTATTAAAAAAGGACTCGGTTTATCAGGAAATCGTGCCTCCTTCCGAGAGAGTGGTGCTCCGAAACGGAGAAAAAGTGTCTCTGAAAATGGATTTCAGGGCTTACGTATACGATGAGGAGATCCTACTTTTGGCCTCCCGGTTATACCAAGGACAAACCACAAATTTCAGGACTTTGGGTGGGGGCTTTTCTCCGGTTTATGTGCTTCCGAATCTGACCATACAAAGCACTTTGTAGGATTTCGATTTCTTAAGGCATATTTCATTGAAGCTTTCAAGCATCCCAGTCCCATGCTTTGCTATTGTCTGTAAAAGCAGAACGTTCTTTCTGTTTTGAGAACCGAAGGAAATCCCCTTGACCGGTACCTACGCAAAAATACTTTAACCGCAGAATCTGGTAAGGAAAGAACTAATGATCGATTTGAAAGGCAAAAATGCCATTATTACCGGGTCGGCCCGCGGAATTGGGAAAGCAACCGCACTCAAGCTGGCCCAAGCAGGCGCAAACGTTGTAATCGCAGACTTAAATGAAGAAGCAAGCAAGGCCACTGCGGCGGAAATCGCAAAAGCTACCGGCGTAAAAGCAATCGGAGTTTCTTGTAATGTTTCCAGCTCTGAGTCCGCTGCTGCAACAGTGCAAGCCTGTGTAGAAGCGTTCGGCTCTGTAGATGTTCTAGTGAACAACGCTGGAATCACGAAAGACACTCTGCTCATGAGAATGAAGCAAGAGCAATGGGATGCAGTAATCGCAGTGAACTTGACCGGAACATTCAACTGCACTCAGGCCGCGATTAAGTATATGATGAAGAATCCGAATGGAGGATCCATTATTAATCTTTCATCTATCGCAGGGGTAAACGGGAATATCGGACAAACAAATTATTCCGCATCCAAAGCTGGAGTCATCGGTTTTACAAAAGCAGTCGCTCTGGAAATGGCTTCTAGAAAAGTACGTTGCAACGCAATCGCACCAGGATTCATCGCCACTGAAATGACAGAAGCGATTCCAGAAAAAATTCGTACTGCGATGGTGGCAGCTATTCCACTAAAACGCGCAGGACAACCGGATGATATCGCGAATACAATCGCATTCCTCGCTTCCGATCTTGCTTCTTTTATCACGGGACAAGTCATCGAAGTAAATGGCGGCGGATTCTTACCTGGAGTTCAGGCATAATCTTTCGTCACATTAAGGGTAAAAGACCCGAGAAATCGGGTCTTTTGCTACCTAAGAAACGAGTACTCTGATTTAGAAGCTCGTGATTCCATCGGATGGAGTTTCTACTGAATAGAAGTGAATGAATCTAGGATGTGTTCAATCTCCGAACACTGTTTTCACTTTTACATTTAATCAAATAAAAACAAAAAACTAAAGTTTGGGCATTAAAATTTTTGCCATTCCTTTTCTAGAAAAACTCTTAATCCATCCAATTTCAATTTTTATAAAAATGAAAACGTGACTTTGCTGGTCCAACGTTTGAAAGTTCTAATACGACTTTAGCTTATGCAATTTGAAATTTTTCGTTCGCACTTTCCGGTTTTTTTCTGAATTAGATCCGTAATCGCTTGCCAAAAGATTCCACGTGAAAATG
The DNA here is from genome assembly GCF_002811875.1 of Leptospira perolatii. GTDB lineage: Bacteria > Spirochaetota > Leptospiria > Leptospirales > Leptospiraceae > Leptospira_B > Leptospira_B perolatii. Next base: position 114,523 of record NZ_NPDZ01000004.1, on the reverse strand, counting down.
TTTAAAATTCTGTGGATGAAATTATCCCCAGTTCTAAACCTTACTAAAACTTACATACCACTTCGGTGGTACGGAGGAAACAAATGGCAGATTTTGAAAAGATTAAGTCCATCATCGTTGAGCAACTCGGAGTCGACGAATCTGAAGTTACTCCCGAGGCACACTTCATCGATGACCTCGGTGCTGATTCTTTGGACACAGTTGAGCTAGTAATGGCTCTTGAAGAGGAATTCGGTGTTGAAATCTCCGACGAGGATGCTGAAAAGATCCAAACCGTTGGCGATGTTATCAAATTCATCGATAACCTTAAGTCCTAATTTAACTAGATTTCCGGGTTCTTACGGGAACTCGGAATTCTCTTTTATCCTTCCTTTTATCAAAATCCTTTGATAAAAAAGACTTCTCCTCCGAAAACAAGCAAACCAAATGAAAGGGTGAAGAACCTACAAGAGTTAACTGATTCTTTGGGAATTCAGTTTCAAAAAACTGATCTAGTTCGTCTTGCATTCATACATAGTTCCTACAGGAATGAGAACCCGGAAATAAAGGACGATAACGAAAGATTGGAGTTTCTGGGAGATTCCGTTTTGGGATTGGCAGTAACTCGTTACCTTTTTCGCAAATATCCTAGATCTACGGAAGGAGAATTGTCCAGACTCAAAGCGAAATTGGTTTCGACTGCGGTCCTAAATTCAGTCAGCAATCATTTAGGTTTTCCAGACTTTGTTCTTCTCGGAAAGGGAGAGGCAAACTCAGGTGGAGCAGGCCGCAAAAAATTAAGTGCGAACTTATTCGAATCATTTGTAGGAGCTCTGTACTTAGATCAGGGATTTGAGTCCGCCGAAAAGTTTATTTTAGATCATTTGATAGAATTCGCTGAGAGCCCTGAGAAAATGGAATCCGTGAAGGATTTCAAAACGATTCTCCAAGAGAATTGTCAGAAAAAATTTAGGAGTTTGCCTACGTATCGTCTGGTCAAAGAATCCGGGCCGGACCATGAAAAGACCTTCATAGTATCTGTGAAAATTAACGAGGAAACTTCCGTAGAAGGGACAGGAAGAAGTAAAAAGTTTGCAGAACAGGATGCTGCTCGCAAAATGCTTCGAGTTCTTGGAATCAAAGGCTGATCTGTGAGTAGCACCATGGAATTTTTCTTCAAGAAAAAAGGTTTGAGAGTTCGGGTAGCTGCTCTGATCCGAAATCGGAAAGGCGAGATCCTGCTTTTGCAGCAAAAGAAAAAAGATTCGTACTACTGGCTTTTACCCGGAGGCGGAATCGAGTTTGGGGAGAGCGCTGAAGAGGCGTTGAAAAGAGAACTAAAGGAAGAGCTTTTTTTGGATGTAACTTCCTCCAATTTTCTTTTGTTAAACGAATCGATCGATCCAAAAGGGGATCGACATCTGATCCAACTTATTTTCCTAACAAGCGTTAAAAAACAAGACCCAGAAGTGAACTCAAAAGAAAAGGCTATTACTGGGTACGGTTATTTTCCTGTGGCTGCGATCAAGGAAATGGATATTCGACCTGATATTAAATCCTATTTGATCGCCGGAAAATTCAAACCTTCTCCCTATCTCAGAAGCAATTGGGTTTATGAAAAATGAGTTTAATTGAAAAAATTCAGATCACCACCTCTTCGAAGAATTATACGGTAGGGCTCTATACCGATTTTAGAGAACTGGCAGAAGAGATCCGCAAAGTTCCCAATGTGTCCTCTCTCTTTATTTTTACCGAAAGGGGTCTCTCCGGATTATTCCAAAAGTATTATAAACCTGTAATATCCTCACTTGGTCTCAAAGTTCATGAAATCTTTATAAAAGGTGGCGAGAAAAATAAGCACATTCGCAAAACCCCGGAGATTTATAACGAACTGATCAAGCTTGGTGCGGATCGAAAGTCTCTGATCTTGGCTATGGGCGGCGGAGTAGTCGGAGATTTTTCGGGTTTTATCGCTTCTACTTTTTTGAGAGGAATTAGATTTGCCCAAGTTCCGACAACCTTACTCGCTTGTGTAGACTCTTCCGTGGGCGGAAAAGTCGCGGTAAACGCTGATCTGGGGAAAAATATGATCGGATCTTTTTTCCAGCCAGAATTCGTATATGCACCTTTGAATTCGTTATCCACTCTTCCACGGAGGGAGTGGAGATGCGGGATGTCAGAAATCCTGAAGCATTCTCTTTTGGAAGGAGGAGAATATTTAGAAAAAGTGAGGGCGGGAAGCATAGACGTTTATAATTACGAGTCGGCCGTCTTGCACGATTTCGTCGCAGATTCGATTCGATTCAAAGCGAAAATAGTTTCTCAAGACGAAACCGAAACCGGACTCAGAAAGATCCTGAACTTTGGACACACTACCGCTCATGCTATCGAATCTTTGACCAAATACAAAAAATACTCTCACGGGGAAGCGGTCGCTATCGGACTACTTACTGCTACGATCTTATCTGTGGAAAAGCAAGGCTTGGATCCTTCTTGGATCGGAAACTTAAAGGAGATCGACAAGAACTACGATCTGCCTTATCAAGACAAAAGCAAATCTAGGGAAGTTGCAGAACATATGCTCCACGATAAAAAGAATGTAGGAAACTCGATCCGATTTGTTTTGCTAAAATCTCCTGGGGAACCGGTCTGGGACATTCCTGTAGAACAGCAAGAGATCATTTCTGCATTTCGAAGGCAGAAGAATCTTTAAGGGCAAAGTAAAGGCCATACTATGGAAGAGATTCTTGACCTACTCAATCCTGTCCTGCTTCTCAAAAGTAGTGATCGTACTTTTGCACAGGAATTAGTACTCGTTATCTATTTCATTATTCTACTGGTACTTCTTTATAAGGCATTCGTACTTATTTTTGATACAATTCGTCCTCCGATTGATACGTCGGCTCAGTATAACCGTCGTAAGGTGACTAGGATTTCTTTTATTCTGGTGGGCGGGGTCTCTTTGTTGCCGGTTTTGTTTTCTGGGCTTTCTTATTTGCCAACAGTGATGGGACTTGCCGGTGCAGGTATCGTCATTTCATTAAAGGATATCACTCTCAATTATGTGGGTTGGTTTCTTATTCACGGGAGCAACGGGTTTGAAGTAGGCGATAGAATCGAAGTCGACGGGATTAAAGGTGATGTGGTAAATATCGGCATCAATCGATTTACCCTTATGGAAGTCAGTACCGATCCTAGATCGGAACAGTCCACGAACCGTCTGGTCCACTTTCCGAACCATTCCGTGATCTTACATAAAATCTACGTTGTAAAAGATAAGATGGGCTATGTCTGGGATGAGTTTCGGGTAAAAATTCCGTACAGTCCTGAATGGGAAGCCGCGGAGAAAATACTCAACGGAGTCCTAAAGAATAGTTCCGTGATCGATCAAAGGCAGATAGATTATTCAGTCAAAGAACTTTCTAAGAATTATTTGGTTCGCCTGGGCAAGACCACTCCGATTGTGTACATGACAATTGAAGAAGGTGGAATTCTGTTTTCACTTCGCTATCTTACAAATATCAGAGAAAAGAGAAATCAAAGAGCCAGAATTTCGCACGAAATATTAAAAGAGTTCGGTTTGGCAGGCATTCGAATTTTATAATATTCCGATTTGGTTTTGCTGGAAGAACTTTCTAAATCTTAAAATCCAGACGAGATCTGCTTGATTCTGTAAATTTGGAGGAAATCCACTGACTTGGTTTCTCCTCCGGGGGCTCCCGAAAGGATTACCACAGTATCTCCCGTGCTCAACACTTCGTCCGAGGTCAGTTTGGATTCCATATAACGAATCATGTCCAGGAATGTCTCCATGAATGGCATGACGAAGGGCTGAACCCCCCTGTACAGTTTCATTTTTCTTGCAGTGCTCAGATATGGAGTAAAGGAAAGAATCGGAACCTTGGGCCTCATTTCGGAAGTGATCAGGGCGGAATACCCCGATCTCGTAAAGTTAATAATCGCCTTTGCGTGAATCGCATGAGCGATCTCTCTTGCTGCAGAGCCGAGAGCAGACCTTTCGATTTCTAGTTCCGATTTTTTTAGATTCCAGTGAATTTCATACATGTGATCGATAGTTTCGATTTCCCTCAGGATTTTGGACATGATTTCGACAGATTCTACCGGAAACTTTCCACTAGCGGATTCTCCGGAAAGCATCACTGCATCTGTTCCGTCCATTACCGCGTTTGCAACATCGCTGGCTTCTGCGCGAGTAGGTCGCGGGTTTGTCACCATGGACTCCAACATTTGGGTAGCGGTAATTACGGGCTTTCCTGCCCGATTTGTTTTAAATATTAATTCTTTTTGAAGTACCGGAACTTTTTCGGTGTCTACTTCGACCCCTAGATCACCTCTTGCGATCATAATTCCATCGGCGGCATCTATGATTTCGTCGATATTCCTGACGGCTTCTGGCCTCTCTATTTTAGCGATTAGCCCTGTGGAAACTCCAGTCATCATATTTCTCGCCAATTCTAAATCGCTGGCTTTCCTAACGAAGCTCAATGCGACGTAATCCACGCCCAAAGTGAGAGCAAATTTCAAATCCGCTAAATCTTTTTCGGAAAGTGCTGGAGCAGAAATTGGAGTGCCTGGTAGATTGATTCCCTTGTTGCTTTTTAATACGCCGCCTATTATTACTTTTAATACGGCTTCGGATGGAGAGGCGACTTCGACATCGAGAACCAGTTTACCGTCATCTATGAGCAATTTATCTCCAGGTCTAAGATCAGTAAGCAAGGGCGGAAACGTGGTCCCAATCGCAGTTTCGTCTCCTAAGAAATTGGGATCCGCTATTAAACGAATTGTCTTGTTTTTTACCAATTCTACTTCTGGAACCCTAAGTTTTCCGGTGCGTATCTTTGGGCCCTGCAAATCGGCGATAATTCCGAGCGGAATTCCGGACTCGGATTCGCATTTTCGCAACATTTCAAAGATCTTGCGGTGTTCCTCGTGGGTGCCGTGGGAAAAATTCATGCGTGCGATGTCCATTCCGGCTTGGATCATCGCCATGATTGTATCATTATCTGAGGAAGAAGGTCCGATGGTACAAACAATCTTTGTCTTTTTATCTGGCCGAATCATCAATAGGAACCTCCGACATGTTGGACGAAACTAGTAGCTCGATTTCCTTCTTTACTAAGCGAAACAGACGGTTAAGCTTGGGAAAAAAAAGGCAATCGCCCTTGCGAAAAAAGTTAGAACGGCTCGCACTCGTTTATCATCCGGAATATAACATGGACCTAGGGCCTCATGTTTTTCCAGCACGAAAGTATGCGATGATCTATAATCTGATCAAGGAAGATCCGAAGTTGTCTTCCCTTCCCGCATTCCAGCCTGCCCCTGTGGGGGAGGAGGAGCTCCTACTCGTACACACTCCTGAATTCGTATCAGACTTTATGAATCTCAGATATACGGATCGGACTATGTATTCTGAGCTGCCTTTAAATTCTACAATTGTTCGGAGTTTTTGTCTGGGAGTGGGTGGTACGATTCTTGCGACAGAGAGCACCGAAAATTACAGATATGTATACCATATTGGCGGCGGCTTTCACCACAGTATGCCTGATCGCGCCGAAGGCTTTTGCTATTTGAACGACGCTGCGATTGCAACCGAGATATATTTGCAAAGGTATCCAGATCGAAAAGTCCTCTTTCTGGATTTGGATCTTCATCAGGGTAATGGGAATGCTCGGATATTTAAAGACAACCCTTCGGTCTGGACTTTTTCCATGCACCAAGAAGAACTCTATCCCAAAAAAGAGGTCTCCACTTTAGACATTCCGCTGCCGAATGGAATCAAGGACGAAGGATACCTTGAAGCACTTTCCGGAGGACTCGCAAAGATTCGTTCGACCTTTCAACCGGACTTAATTTATTATTTTGCAGGTGCTGACCCTTTCGAAGATGATTCGTTAGGCGACCTAAAATTGACTTTTGATGGACTAAAAAGAAGAGATAAGATGGTGAAAGAGTTTGCGGATGAGTTAAATGCAGCGGTTGTGATTCTTCCGGCGGGCGGCTATGCCCGGAATTTTCACGATACTGTTAGGATTCATTTTAACACGATTCGAGTATTTGCCTCTTTGATATAAAGACGAGCATGGGAATTTTTTCCGAATCTGATAAAGTAAAGTCCGGAGAAGGGTACATAGATCCGGACGCATTAGATTTAATTGATATAAATCGAGAGTTTAAGACAAATCTAGGAATCGAAGATACCTTATTCAACAGATTCTCAAAAGAAGAGGTGAGGACATTGCTGGATGAGTCTGGAATGTTCGATATTCTGAGCTTTCGCGGTTTTAAGCGAACAGTTTTGGAAATCCAAGGGATTTCAGAAGTGGACAATCGGATCTTCATCAAAACTCCGCCAGGAGAAGTTCTGGTGCACATGAGATTGAAATTCTCCCAGTTCGAATTTAAAAAAATCGGAGAATCTTTTCCGATGGTGTATATAGATTGGCTCTTGAGCCAGAATATTTCACACAAGAAGCTAAGACCTAAACGGCGCCTATTTGCAGGTCAGGAATATCCGGGTTTGAATATCATGAATGAAATAACAGCCTTCATCCGCTTGCTCGCGGGAAAGATCGGTGCCTCTGGAGTCTTCAATATTCCGGAGTATTTTCACGACGCCGTGTTATTTCATAAGAATTTTCGTTTCTTAAATCCAGAAAAGGAAGCAGAATTCAGGGGATTGCTCCATTCGTTTAGAAAACAGAGCTTAAGAGACGTCTCTGCCGCAATACATTCCGGGATGGTAATCGATTCTAAAACGGAACAACCATATGAATGGCATTACAGCGAAATGGTTTCTTGTACGAGTCCCTTTTTAGAAAAGTCCTTGTTCGACGAAGAATATGATTCTATCGTTGCCAGAATTTCCGAAACAAAGAAATTCTCTAGGAAAAATACAAAATGACATTACTCTCCCTTAAACCGGAAATTCTGATAATCGATGACGATCACGATGTCGGAGCAGCCCTGGAGATCCTTTTATCCAAATTAGAATATAATTCCACTTTCTTTGATTCTGTAGAAAGGGGTAAGGAATATTTCGAAAGAGAAATGAATCCGATCGTATTTCTGGATATTCATATGCCCAGAACGAGTGGTCTGGATATTTTACCTTATTTCAAGAATTTGAATCCTTCCACTCAGGTAATCATGATGACCGGAGAGAGGGATATTAATAATGTAGTGACATCTCTTACTCACAAGGCTTCTGATTTTTTACTTAAACCTTTTTCTTTGCAGACCGTCCGTATCGCAGTACAAAGAGCGCTCGATTACTATTCATTGTTAAAAGAAAAAGAAACTCGTGAAGAAGGAATTCTTCGAGATCTTAGGCTCGCTTCTAAAATCCAAAAGAAAATCCTTTCAGTTCCGGATTTGTCTCCGCTAAAGATTCTCGCCGATAACACCGCAGCATCGTATGTCAGCGGTGATTTTTACTTATTCGGCAAATCGAATGACAGCATTTTGCTATTGTTAGGTGACATTGAGGATCACGGTGTGACCTCTGGATTAATAGGACTTTTGGTTTCTAGCATCGCTAGAGAGGCGTTTAAGGAAAAAAGCAATCCTTCTCATATTTTGGGCCGAATGAATACGGAACTGTATACGGAAATTGGAACCCACAGTTTGACCGCAGCCGCTATTGTCGTAAAACCTTCCGAAAAAAAGATCACCTACGCTCGAGGTGGACATCCCTTTCCAGTGTTATTTCGCAAAAAAGAAAAGGAATTTCTAAACGGAAAATCCGGTCAGCTGCTTGGAATTGTGGAGCCAATTGAATTCGAATCTCATGACGTCACCTACGAAGCTGGGGATGTCTTATTTCTTTATAGCGACGGACTAATAAATAACTTATCCAATCCTCTTTTTTCTGAGCTGGAAGAATTGAGAAAGAAGGATGCTTCGCTTTCTGATATGGAGACTGCAATTAAGAGGCACTGGAAAGCTACGATTCCGACCAGGGAATTTCGGGATGATTCCAGTTATCTGTTGGTTCAATTCTAATAGAAATTGAAACGACCGGGAGTCTTCGTCAAGGTCGGTGTGAAGAAGGCGAATGATTCGATTCGGAAGATCCATCTTTTCGTTCGACGCTTTTTATTTCAGAATTTGTGGAGTCGAGAGCCGCAGGAAAGGATCCTTTTCTAATATTAAAAAAGAATAATTCAGGTAAGGAAAAGAACATAGATTGCAAGCCGTTTTGCAGTCTTTTCCCCTTATCGAACGGTAGAGTAAGAACTCCTAATGCACCGTTTCCGATTGCGTACGAAATATTTATCAGTCCGTATATTGGCCTAACAAGAATTATATCGTCCGTAAAAAATAGAAAAGGAGGATCTTCTTCATTAGATTTATACAAAGTAGAACTAAGTGTATTCGATTCTCGTAGATACACCTTCCATGAGGGCTCTCTAAGGGCTAATTCTTGCAATTTTTTTCTTCGATAAGAAAGCGCTACTTCCTCGGATTTGAACTTCCAATGGTCCTTTACGGATTCGTAGGCTAGAAAGGGGATAAAAGCAAAAGATCTTCTCGGCTTCACTTTTTCCCCTAACCACCCAGAATATTCTTTGTCGGAGAGGGTTCGATCCATTGAATCGAAAATTTCAGTCGTGCAATTTCTGGTGAGAATCCTGAAGTTGTAAATATTCTTTAAATTATCGTAATATATTTTTTCCCTTTCCTCCGAGATAGATAAGTATTTCTCTAGTTGGTCTTTTGGAGGGATGGGAAAGGCTGGAAAATAATCCCCTTTTAATTTCGGAATGAGTTTGTCAAAAGTATTCCGGACAGCTATCTTCCTCGATAAGCCTGTCCTTAATTCCCAGTCGCGATTCCAGACGTCTTCTAAGAGCCTATAGTCATCTTCTTTCCAAATTTTTTTCTGAAAGATAAAGTTCCAGGTTTCTAGGGCCAAGCCGAACACTTCTTCCGAAATTTGATTGGCAGATGGTTTCTCTTCCGCTATCGCTGTAGAAGAAATCAGACCCGAAGATTCTGGATAAGAAACCAGGAAGAATAATTTTCCAGAATTTAAGCTCAGATCAATCGCAAGAATTCGTGCATACGCGATTAAAGAGCTCGCACCCCAGTCGAAAGAATCCTCCTGAATCGCCGAAATGATCTGAGCGATCAGGTAATTTCTGAATTCGGTCAGTCTCTGGATTTCAGATGCTTGCAAAGGAACGGATTCTACAGAAAAAACAAAATCTGGATGAAGATTATAATGATTTTCTAATGTTTCTAAAAAAGCCAATTTTTCCAGGCGCGGAAGTATCCAGGAGGAAGGTCCTCCTTTGTAAAAAGGATAATCTTTCAGATTCGCCTCGGGGAGGGTAGAAAACTGTCCAAATCGATTTTCATCCAAAGCAAGAAAAAGTTCTTCCTTAAGCTTTGTTCGAATTCTAGAAAACCATCCTTTTCCCAAAACATTATCCATGGAATTTCTTAAATCTTTTCGATCTGGAATTCCGTGAATTTCATTTGCATTTGTCTGATTGTTTGAGCGAGAAAAATATCCAAATGCCTGGATCCGAATTCTGGGATTTTTCTCCAAAAGTCCCGAGAACATTTCAGTATCTTTCTTTAGTGATTCTAGATTATTTAGATGTTTGAATTGTTGCACGGAAATTCTGTCGAATCCGCTCTGAATTGCGTCAAAGCCAGCATCCTCGATTTCGATTTTGGCGAGCTTGCTTGTTCTATTTGAATAAGTGTTGTAAGCAAAGGAAAAAGTATTGTACGGCTCTCTTACAAGTCGAAAGATTTCATCAGGATAATACTGAAAATGATAGACCAAATTTCCGAGACGCAAGGCTGCATGCCCACCGCTGGATTGCCCGGTGTTCGAATCCACATAAATGAAATCGATGCTCTTGGGTTGGCTACTTAATGGAATTGTAAAGAACTGAAATGCGGAAAAGAAAAGAATACAGAAAAAAAGTCGAAGTGGAATTGCTGAAAAACCCTGCCTGCTGTTGGGCAGGGCCAATTTTAAAACCAAAAAGAGAATCCTTAGATCGAGTAATATCCTTCCTTCAATACTTGAGAAACTGAAGGCCTTACGGATGCGAATTGTTTCGCAAATTTTTCGAATTGGTCGGCATCAACTCCCGCTCTTTTTAAGCCACGTCCAATTCCTAAATAGGTTTCGGTTGAGGATCTCCAATCCGTAATTCCGTTTCTCAGAGCAAGGGCTGCGAGGTCGGATTCAAATTCGGAGGAAATCAGTCCTGCGTTCAAGTGCACTACCGTTAGATGTTCCACATCTCTTTTGAAAGCTTTCTTCTCATCATCATCTGCTGAGGACGAAGAAAGCACAGAGGAGATGGAACCGGAAATCGATTTTACGGAGGTAGATAAACTCTCTACCGAATCGGATGCTTTGGAAATGGAGTTGGAAGTAGACGTGATAATATCAATGATAAAGCAATTTTGCAGTAGTAGAGTGGCTAGTACGATTCCTGATAGTGCGAGACTTTTTCGGAAAAATTTCATTTGTTTACCTCTTGTCGGCTTCTAAATCTATCATCTGGAAAGTTATTTCAGACGCGAAATCCAATGCTGCAAGGCTTTTATGACTGAGTCAAACAAGTTTTCCGGGGCCGAGGATGTAGGAACTCCATGGTTCTAAATTTATTTTAAGAGTCTTTTTTTTGGAATCCCAGTGCAACGATTCCGGAGATTTGCCGGTCCAAATGTCCACGGAATTCTTCTTATCCCAAGGAAAGGAGAGAACAAGTTCTAAGTCCTTGGATTGGTCGGAAGGGTTCCAAATCCCTAAAAATCCAGCTGGGTTAAACATTGCTAAGGGGAAAAAATTCGAAGCAATTCCGATCGGAATCGGAGTTTTGTTTCTACATTTGGATTGAACGAATAATGCTTTTCTTAAGTAGTCTTCCCTTTCCTTAGAAATAGAAGAAAGTTCATCAGATACAAATAGCATTCCGCCGGAGACGCTCATAACACTCGCCATGAGTTTGACCTGTGCTTCGGTTAATTTATTTTTCTTTTCTCTTACTAGTAAGCAATCGGGGTCATTGTACCAAAGCGTCCTGTGCATAGAAGATCTAGTGATATCGTTGATCAGGGCTCTTTCAGTGGAGAGCGCGTCTCTATCTTTGAGCAAGATTCTTTTTTTCTCTCTGGTCCAAAAAGGCGCGACATCGCAGGAAACTCTCATCGCATCGAATAAGCCGATCGAAGGTAAAATCGGAGCGCCGCAACCGACCAAGAAAGCTTCTTTTCCAGCCACTTTTCGGATGAATTGGATCGAGTCCACATAACGCTTATGAGGCGAAAGATCCCGATCGTAAGTCCATCCTGGAAGTAAGGCTGCATAAAGAAAGTCGAGCTTTAGATAAGTATATCCGTAGTCTTTTACGAAAGTCTTGATAACAGTCGCAAGAAATTCGCGAGAAGTAGGATGGGTGACATCTAAAGCGTACGTATAATCCATTCCCCAGTTAGGATTCCATATCGCTTTGACCGGATTTCCTTCCCGGTCCTTTAAGACTGCCTCCGGAAATTTCTGAAAAAACTTGGATTTGGGTCGTACCAAAAAAGGAGCGAGCCAGATTCCTGGTGTGAGCTTTTCCGATCGAATCGCTTCTGCGATCAGTTTCATTCCACCTGGAAATCGATCGTTCGTCTCCAACCAATCTCCTATTTCCTTTTGATAACCGTCGTCGATCTGGAAGATCTTTAGTCCGAGATTTCTTTTTCTGAGTTCATTCAGATTTTGTAATATAATCTTTTCGGAAATTTTCGTAAAGTAATGGTACCAGGAACACCAGCCTACCGGAACCGGACTGGAAGGAATTTTTACCCTATGAGCTTTGCCTAACTCGCTAAAGTAAGATCGAAGAAAGGCACCCTCGTCTCCTGCAAATTTGGAGATCCGGATTGGAGTCAGAGCGATCTTATTTCCCTTAAATCCTTCGAATCTATATAAATCGTAGATTGCGCTTACTGAGGAATATAGGATCTGCTTTTTCTTCTTAGCGCTCAGTTCCTTGAGAAAGGAATTGGAGAGAACTCTAAACTTGAGACCTTCGTTTCCTTTTCCAATCGCACCTGCAAAGTATTTGGAATCTTCTCCGTCCGCACAAAGTAGAACGAACCCTTCTGAAATCCAATGCCCGGAATCTCCCGAATGCTCGGTATAAATATTCTCCTGAGAATATCTCAAAAAATCAAGAGTGGGGGGAGTATCAGGTTCTTCGAGAGAATGGGAAGCAGAAATACTCCAGGACTGGTAGCCGTGTTGAAAAATGCGGGCAGAATCCAAGGAATGAGAAGGCAATTCCCATTCTAGAGTGAGCAATTCGAGTCCGGCCTGTGGGCGTCTGTCCGCGATCCATTCCAGGCTCGGAAGATACGTGGTTTTTCCCGCAGATTTTCTCAGGATATAGGAAAGCCGGTAATTCCCGCAGTCGCTCTTGCAAGAAGTAGCCGATTCGGAAAAAGTAAAATGGGATGTAAATATCTCTTCGTAAACTCTTGTACGGAGGATTGCGTTCATGTTCCTGTCTCAGTCTGCCATGATTCTAAAGTAGAACTTGGACGATGGTTTTACTTTTCTCCTCTTGGAAAAGGAAAAAACGAATGATTTTCCCGGTCTTTTCTTGCGGACCTGCAGGGGTTAGGGGATAAACGTGGTTTATGGCATCTTCCCGTCCCAATATTAAACCAGAGTTATTCCCAGGAGATCTTTCGGAAGAAAGAATGAACGAGTATTTGTCCGATGATCGGTTGGCAGTCGATTGCGAAATGATGGGATTGAATCCGCGCAGAGACCGTCTCTGTGTAGTCCAGATTTGCGATTCAAAAAATCGAGTGAGCCTAGTGCAAATCTTACCTGAGCAAACCGTGGCGCCTAGACTACAAAAATTATTCGAAAATCCTGAAATTATCAAAGTGTTTCATTTTGCGAGAATGGACACTCTGTTTTTGAGATATAGACTGGGTATACAGACCAAAGGTGTGTTCTGTACAAAAATTGCTTCGAAATTAGCAAGAACATACACCGACAAACACGGGTTAAAGGATCTGATCCGGGAATTTTTTGACGAAGTATTGGATAAGAAAAACCAGTCCTCGGATTGGGGAGCGAAGATATTAACTAAGGACCAGATCGAATACGCGTCTGGAGATGTACTCTATTTAATCGCTTTAGAGCAAAAGCTCACACAGATTCTCATTAGGGAAAACAGATACGAATTAGCCCAGGAAAGTTTCGCGTGTCTGCCAGTATTCAATCAGTTGGATTGGATCGAGATGCCTACTTTATTCGAACATTGAAAAAGAAGCCGATCAAACTATTTATCTGCCAGTCTTGTGGGCAGGATTATTCTAGGTGGGCGGGAAAGTGCGAGTCCTGCGGCAACTGGAATACAATTGCAGAAGAATCCGGAGGAGATCGTTTCTCCGGAACGACTCCCATCTCTGTCCGAAAGAATCGTTCCTATAAACAGCCAATTCCAGTCGATTCGATCCCGGAAGAAGAAACGGAACGTCTAGTTACTGGACTTTCAGAGTTGGACTTGGTGTTAGGCGGCGGCTTTGTACCAGGAAGCCTAGTGATGATCGGCGGAGAACCGGGAGTCGGTAAATCCACTTTGATCCTCGAAATCAGTCGAAGATTAACCGCAGCTAATAAAAGAATTCTTTATATATCTGGAGAGGAATCTCCTTCACAAGTCGGGCTGAGAGCTTCTAGAATGGGAGTTCTATCTTCGAATCTACTTTTATCCTCTGAAACTTACGCGGAAAATCTGAACGCAATGGCTGAGGACCTGAATCCAGATCTGATTTTCGTGGATTCCATACAGACGATTACTCGCGAGGCTTTGCCTAACCAAGCTGGAACAGTAACTCAACTTCGGGAATGCACACAGGTTCTGCTGGAAACAGCCAAGAGAACCAATATCCCGATCTTAATGACCGGACATATTACAAAGGATGGCGCGATCGCAGGCCCAAAAGTATTAGAGCATTTGGTCGATACAGTTCTGTACTTCGAGGGGGACAGGCTGAATTACTTCCGGTTACTCAGGGCAGTAAAAAATCGATTCGGTGCCGTCGGAGATTTAGCGGTATTTGAAATGCAAAGCCAAGGTTTGAGAGAAGTCAAAGACAGACATAGAGTATTCGTAAGTTCTCTTACCGATGGAAAAAGCGGGGCGGTTGTAAGCGCAGTGTTAGAGGGAAGTCGCGCCTTAAGCGTCGAAGTCCAGGCTTTAGTAAGCAGAAGCAACTACGCCCAGGCAAGAAGAATGGCAGAAGGCCCTGACACAAGGAGACTCATATTACTTTCCGCTGTATTAGAAAAGTATTTAGGACATAAATTATCGGAATGCGATATTTTCGGTAACCTCGCCGGTGGGCTGCAAGTGGATGAACCTGCGCTTGATTTGGCGATTTGTGCTTCTATTCTGTCTAGCTACACCGAACGACCTATCGATCCTCGTACTGCAGTGTTAGGCGAGGTAGGGCTCTCCGGAGAAGTTCGATCTGTCGGACAGGTTTCCTTGAGGCTAAAAGAGTTGAGAGGAATCGGTATGAAGAGAGTCTTCTTGCCCGAAGGCAACCTCGCGGAGCTAGAGGATCCGGCAGGACTGGAATTAGTAGGGATCACTTCTTTAAAGGAACTAGAGGGAATCTTTCGGTGAAACCGAGCCAGGAGTTCCTAAAGATTGCGATCCTGTCTGCGATCTTGCTGGTTCCTCTAAAAAAAATTCAATTACAAGAAATTGATCCGTTGCTCAGACAATCCTGGTACGATGAACAGGAAAAAAAGGAAGAGTTACTTTACAACAGACTTCAATCTGCTTTCAAACAGAGCGAACACTTTGTCTGGAAAACAGATTCGAGAGGCAGAAATTACAGGTTTTACAAAGACGGAAGAGTTGAATTCATCCTAGACAGACAGTTCAGAGAAGTTTTTCCCAAGACCGAGGAATTGGACATACATCTAAGCGAAGCTGAATCCCTGAGAAAGCATGGGAACCCATTTCATGCAATTCGCTTATTAAAGGGAGTATTACTTTGTTATAAATTGAGATATGGGAAGATGTTTCCGGAAGGTTATCAAAATTCCGCTCAGATATTAGGAAAGTATTTAAACTTATACTCGCATCGTACGAAAGAACTGTCAAGGCTTACGGATCCATACGGATGCATTCATCAAAATGAATTGTATATAGAGAGCACAGATTTCGCGTATAAATTCAAATTGGATCCAGAGTTAAGATACCAGTTCCCGGAAGGTGAAGATGATTTTTCGGGAGAAGATTCGGATTATCTCTGGCAAGTGCACAGATTCTATAAGGAATTTCCTTTAGAGGAAATTGAGAAAGGATGGGACGCGGAATATCGTAGGCAAAGTGAAGGAATTCCTATCTTTAGACCGGATCGAATTGTATTCACTGTTGGCACTTCTCTACATTACCGCCCAACGATGTTCGATGCAAAGAACTACTATAAGCTGTGGGATTCTTTGCGCGGAATCAACGAAAGAACCATGAGAGAATGGGAATATCGAAGACGAAGAGAAGGTGATTTGTACAAAACCACGCTTTTAGTGACTACACCGCAAGGCAGAAAAGTAAAAACAGTAGTTCTAGAAAAATACTTTCTCCGGGGAAATCGCGGAATCCTATTCGCCATCGGCTATCCGGAAAAGTACGAAGTCGAAGCTAGAAAAATCTGGGATAGATTTACTGCATCAGTCATTGTAGAATAGAATTCATAGAAGCTAACGTAGTCACTTTAGAATTAACCGCTATGATTTTTGGACTGGTCAAAACCGGGGATCGTATGTATCCCAATCGACAGGACCCATCTTGGAAAGTCTTGGGGCTCGGCCTGCTTTTTGTAAACGGGATGGCTGCATTATTTTTGCCCGTAGGATTGTTCGGGACCTTATTTGAGATTATCTTTTTATTAATTATCCTTTTTTTACCTTCCTTATATATTACAATAAAATTGACCAAGCGCTTTGGAAACATCCTGCTGCTCGCGATGTTCTTAGGTTTTGTGTCCGGTCCACTTTCGGCTCTTTATCTGAGCAAGAGTCTGTCGTACGCTTTCGGGATCAGATATTACGAGGCAAAAAATCCGGATTCTTTGCGAGAAGATTCTTCCGCAAGAATCGTTCATTTTCAAAGTGCAAAATTCTTAACTAATTACTTGTACACAAGAACAGCCACGATTCGTTTCCGAGCCACTGATTCCAGGGAAATATTTTTTCATATTATTCCTTGGGTCAAAGAGGACTGGGAAGAGGGCGATGCTATTTACACCTGGGCGGTTTGCACTTCCTATTCTCAGGATGAGTGCGACTGGAAATTAGGGGATCCAAGAACTGGGGAAATGTATCCGCGCTCGGAATTGTACAAATATTATCTGGAAGTGATAGAAGGGGCCGTTGAGTCACTCCACTTGAATGCAAAATTTCCGCCCCGACTGATGGTCCCAATTTCAGATCCAAGGGATCGATTCCTTCGAACCGGTTTGTACGGCGGTCTTGGGCTGCTTGTGATCAACTACCTTTGGATCATTGGAGTCATAATACTGAAACGAGGAAGGAAAGAGTAAAAAGAATCGCCATGCAGCTGAACCTTTCTGAAAAAATCAAATTATGTCTAATTTGAACCTGTAGGAGCTCCTACAGCACTCTGCGATAAAAATCGGCTTGCGCAAACGGCTCAATTCTGATACCCAGCTCGCAGCCGGGGGGCGAAAGGTACCCGCCACCATCCCCCCACCCAGAGCAGGGTGGGGCCCCGAAAAAACGAACCCCAAACTTCCCAAATGCATTTTTCTCCAGAAATGCCAAAAAACTTTTTAGTTGGCTAATTTTGGTACTTCGACTACCGATATTTATACACAGAGACGCGGAGGGGAAGTTTATTTGGACCCGGAAATCCTTACCGAAAAGGTGGCCACTCAGAATAAGAAGTTTCTGGTGGACCTAAAACGGAACGACAACGGTTACTATCTCAAAGTTTCCGAGTGGTCTAATAGTAAAAAATCCTCTATATTCATTCCTGCCGAAGGTGTCGGTAGAATGATTGAAGTTCTCCAAAAGTTCCAGGGCCTCATTGAAGGCGGGAGCTTGGAAGATTTCCCAGCATCTCAGAATTAGATAGGATTGTACTGAATTTTTAGGAGAAATTCTCATGGGGAAAAAGATATACTTTCTCGCTGCTATTCTCTTTTTCTTGGCCCTGACCGGAACTTCCGGGCAGCCGACAGATACCACACAGGGCCAAGCTCCTCCAGATCCTCTTGAGAAGATTATCCTCGAGAATTTCGAGGAAGCAGAGGATTGGAGGGCAAAATCCACCACTCCATTGGGAGAAACAAAAACTCTCAAGATGGTGCAGAGAGGACTCATTAAAGATGTGTTCGACGAGAATACCGTACCGGATAACGGCGGGAATCAAATCGAAAAGAATCATATTCTCGGAATCAAGACTTACTTCAACGACAGAGGATTCGATCGCGTGGAAGTTTTTCCTCCTCATGAATACGTGATCAAAGGAAAGGCTCGCCAAGTTTCCATTTGGGGTCTAGGCAGAAAGTTCCGACATACTCTCTACGTGAAGTTCAGAGACTACAAGGGCAAAACCCACAATATTCGTTTAGGAAGATTGGATTATTTTGGTTGGAGAAAGTTGACTGCAACCGTTCCGGGATTTGTTCCTCAAAGTACTAGATTCGCGTTATTAGACAAGAATCTTAGATTCGTATCTCTTTTCGTAACTAGTGATGTGCACGAAGTAGGCGGTTCTTTTTACTTCTATGTTGATGATTTGGAAGTTCGCGCTGACAAATCGGACACGAAGTATCCTGGTTCAGAGATCAAGGACAATTGGTAATTTTCTTTTAGGAAGAAAGGCATGAGAAACCTCAGTAAAACCATTAAGGCAACCGCGGCTCTCACCGCCGTGATCAGCATCGCTCTCCTCTTGGGCTTTGTGGAAGCTCAGTATGTAATGAAAAAGAAGAGGGGCTTGGACACAGCAACCGGGATCGACGTAAGTGGAATGGAACTCCGCTCTATTACAGTTGAATCTTGGGACAACCCTGCCAACGGAGCTCCGTATGGCTGGGAAGTATTCACGGATAAAGATACCCAGGTGCCTCAAGGCCAAAACGCGCAATACCAACCGGTAGCGTCTAACGCACAGGCGTTAAGAGAAGTGAAACTGATCTCCGGAAAACCGGGAGACATCAAAAACGTAGAAGCGTCTACCGCGAAGGTTTTGGGTGTAAAGTTCGCTTTTACCTTTCCTGGAGAAAATTCTGTTACGATTCGCCCGCCCAGATCAGCAGAGTATGAAATTACTCGTAAGATGGCGTATCTAGACGCGAACAACAAACGCAAAGAATTCAAAATCTACGGTGTGGAATTTCCGGGAGTTGTGAAGGCGGTTTCCGTATGGGTTTGCGGTCGAGGAAACGAGTACAATCTGGAAGGCTGGTTAGAAGATTGGAAAGGTGATAGCCATATCTACCAATTCGGAGACCTGGATTTTATCGGTTGGAGACCCCTCACTTTCGAAGTCCCTGCAGCCGTTCCTCAGGATGTAAATTCTTATCCTCAGGTAAAAACTCTGGTATTTAAACAATTCAAGATCCGTTCCCGCGCTGATACGAGTGGTGAAACAGTGTATCTGTTCTTCGATGAGTTGAGAGTATTATCCGACGTATTCGAGGTGCACTTTGACGGTGCGTCGATCGACTTCGATGCAGAAGATTGCAAGACGAAGCATAAGCTGGACAAGATGCTCAAAGCAAAAACCGAAAGAGAATGCGGTAACGGCGGAGGAGCTGGCGGAGGGAATCAGTAAGCAGATTCCATCCTTACAATCAATTCTGAGAGAGCGCGGAGCGGGAAACCCTCCGCGTTTTTGTTTTTGGGTCAAAAGTTTGTCAATGAAAGAGCGAAAAGTTCCTGAGGGGGACTCTGTTTCTCTTGGGCCAAAAATTGAAAGAGAGATGTTTAGAATTTTCTGCCAAGTGGACTCGCTCGAAATTTAGAACAAAACCAAGGAATTTTCTCCAAAAATCGGGCCTTTTGGAGACTTGGCGAGCCAGGGCGAAATTCTAGTTTACGGATAAGGTTACCTGGCTATAATTGATTTAGAAAGGGCCCTAAAGAGACAAAACCAGCGGCTATTCCATTCAATTTTCAAGCCGACCCCATCGGTGGAGTAATTCCTATGTCTAACGAAACTGCGACAACCGCGGAAACCAAGCCTGCCAGCGATTTGGACAAGCTTACATCCCTCTTCAATGAGGAAATTTACGTCCGCTCGGACGCCAACTCCATCCCTGCATCCAGATTTAAAATCTATGATGATTTAATCGAATTATTCACCTCTTCCGGTTTATCTGATGCTGCAAAAGTTAAGTTGGAAGAGCATTTAGCGGAGCATCCAGAGAGTATTTCCGCAAGATATATGCTCGGAATATTAGGATTAATTAAAGGAAGCATAGATGCAGCGTCTTTCTTTAAGAATCTACTCGATGCTTTCAAGCAAGCGGGTAAGTGGGCGATCATCGAACACATTACCGATAATATTCTAAAATATGGCGAAGAAAGATATGCTCTACGTTTCAAAGCAGAAGCGTTAGAAAAGCTGAAGAAAAATAAAGAACTCAAGCCTGTTCTAGAAAAACTCGCAAAGCAAGACCGCAAGAATCCCGAAATCGCCAAAAAATACGGACTCGCCATCCTCGAAGAAAATCGAGATAGAGCTATTGCATTCTTAAAACAAGCAATCGAAACCTTTGCCAAGACCAAAGATTACGAACAGTTCGAGGAAATTTGGCCTATCTTTGTAGCGAATAGCTACGACGATCTTCAGTTCGTAGAAAAAATCGAAAGAGTTCTTCTTGGGCACAGAGAAAAAACCAGACTCGCTGGATATCTCTATCCTTTGGTTGAGCCTTGCAAGATTACCGAAGATTGGGACAAGGTAATCTATCTATTAAAGAAAATTTTGGATCACGAGCCAATTTCAAACAAAGCTCGTAACGAGTTGATTCGCGTTTACAAATTGAAGTACGCAAATCACAGTCTTTTAGAAGACTTCTTAAAGATGTCCGAACTGGGAAATAACAGGAAGCCTGTAAAGGTTTGTATTTCCAATTTCGAAAGAAACATCGTATTCGATACGAATAACTACGTTCTCCATAGAAATTGGGGAGTCGGCAAGATCGTATCGATTTCGCCTAACGGTGATTCTATATTTGTGGATTTCAAGGATAAGAAAAACCACAAGCTGTCTATCCAAATGGCGATCACGAGCTTAAAACCGCTCAAAGTGGATCATATTTGGGTAAAATACTACGAAAACAAAGATGCCGTAGTTAGCTTATTCGAGAATAATATTCCGGAATTCTTCAAAGAACTTCTGACTTCCTTCGATAACCATATGCTGGTTTCAGAGATCAAGGCCGAAGTCGTAGGAAAGTTTCTACCGACTTCTGAGTGGTCCAAATGGTGGAACAAAGCCAAGAACGTAATTAAGAAAGAACCGAAGCTCGGATTTAATCCTAAGAAAAAAGATGAACTAGAGTATCGCGAAAAACCGATTACCTTTGCCGAAGAGCTCACTGAAAAATTCAACGCGAACACCGATGCTTCCAAGCGTTTGGACATCGCGATGGAAGCTCTTCGCAACAAAGAAGAAGCAGAGAGCGCGATCGATACGTTTGCGCATCATTACTTTGAAGAAGAAGATTCGAGTGATCCTTATCGCAGAATCGTAGCATATCTGTATTTAAACGAAGTGGCTTCCGAAATGGAAGGAGAAGACGGAGCTCCTTACGACTTCCAAAGAAGACAAAAGGAAGAGGACGCGGCCGTACTGATCAAGAATCTAAGTCGCGAGGAACTCCTCGAAATTTCCGGAAAGATTACGAACTTAGAAATCAAAAAAGCTTTTGTGGATCTGGTCAAAAAGTTCCACAAGGACGCGATCAATATTTTGGTCGGATTACTTTTCGAGGTGCCGGTCAAAAACAACAAGTACGTTGTTTCGGTTCTTGAAGACGATAAAAAGTTTGCGGAACTCAATCTATTTATTGAGACAGCGGCAAGCCGCGCCAAAGAAAATCCGGAAGTGTTCCTCTGGGTTGCCAAGTCCATTCTCTGGAAAACTTGGGAAGAGGAATGGATGAATGTATCACGTCAGGATTTGATCCTAAGGGTACTTCGTTTATTAAAACCTTTGGCAAAAATCGAAGAAAAGGGAACCAAACTCAAAAACACCTGCCAAGAGATTCTATTCGGAAATGATGCGGCAGTCGTAAGAGAAGCGATTGAAAACGGAGATTCTGAGTACATTCGTAAAGTGTACGCTCTGTATCGCGAGGTTCCTTATATCGAAGAAACCGAAAAGGACAAGCTTTTGGCCCTGATCCAAAGCATCAAACCGGACCTGGTTTGGGAAGAGGAAGACGAGGGCGACGAAGAAGACGACTTCTTTACCGGAATTCCGGAAAACGCGGTGTTGGTTACTCGCTGGGCTCTAAACCAGAAAAAAGCAGAATTCGAACACCTTGTAAACGTAGAGATGCCTGAAAACTCCAGAGATATCGGAGAAGCTCAGGAAAGAGGGGACTTACGCGAAAATGCAGAATACAAAGCTGCGATGGAGCGTCAGGTTCAACTACAAGCTCAGATCAAGAAGTTAGAGCAAGAACTGAAGAATGCGGTAGTATTAGATCTTTCGAATGTAAAAACGGATCGTATCAATATCGGTACTACTGTAAAACTGAAGAACGAATCTTCTGGAGAATCTCACTCTTACTCAATTTTGGGAGCTTGGGATGCTGACACCGAAAAACATATCATCTCCTACCAATCACCTTTGGCTAAATCACTGCTCGGTAAACGAGTGGGTGACATTGCCATCTTGAATTTGGGTGGAGCGGAAACTAAGTTTAAAGTATTGGAAATTTCTCGCTACTCTCTGCAAAACCAAGAGAACTAAGTTAAGATCTTCCAATCTTTTTGGCAAAAGCCATCTCAGATTCAATGAGATGGCTTTTTTATTTTCCGAAGTGATTTTTATGAATCGCTATTTCGTAATCTAATTCTGGATTCGAACCAGATCCGTAAACCAATCAGAGGTATTTCCAGCTCTATCTTTAATCCGAATCTGAACCATGACTTTTGTTTTCCAACGAGAGAAAGATTTAGGGATTTTCAAGATCAGCATTTTACGATCCGGATCAAATTCCGTCGGATAAGGTTCACCCTCTAAAAGCACTTCGGCGCCTCCCGCATAACCGGAGCCTACATCCGAAATCATATACAATCTTTCTTCCCAATCATTGTCCCTTGCCTCTGGCACAGAACGAAACCTGGTGATCATAAAAGGATGAGCAATGATTGGTTTTGCATCATCTTCCAGAATGGCCAAATATCCTACTTTTGTAAGATAGGAGATTGTTCCTCTTTGTCTGAGCGCGGACCATCTTTTGGATCCTTTGTCGAAAACGTAAACGTGATCTTTTTTGCCGAGTCGTATCCCCTTCCAGGTGAGTTCAGCTTCTCCAACCCAAGTCAGATCTGTAGATTCTAACTCGTAGGCATGTCCTTTCAGGGTTAAGCCTTCCGGAAGTTTCGCATCTTCTTCTAGTTTTTCTAATTTTCGAAAAGTTAATTTTCCGGATCCGTAAGTGGTTCTCGGAGAAGTTTTAATTTTGAGAAGACTATCGGAAGATGCGAATTCGGTTCGAGTAATTGTCTGCTTTTTGTGATCGGTTTGGATTACTTCGATCGGCAAGTCTAAACGAGAAATGTTTCCTGCATGATCAGAGGCGGTTAAAATCAGATGAACCGTACTTCCGATCGGACTGGATTTCAGATCTAGGGTAGGACCGTCTTCCGGGAACAGATTGTACACATAAATGGGTGGATTCAAACCGGAACGGTTCGAATCAAAAATTGCGTGGTGAGTCCTTGCTTCCTCAAAGCTCATTCCTCGAAAGGATCTCTCGAATAATAAGTTCTCTCCTAAGTGCGCAGAAGTATAGAATAGGTTATTTTTATTTTTCGATGTCATCAGATCATAAGCACCGATTCTAACTCTTAGTTCTCCACCCAATTTTAAGATCTGATCTCCCCCCAATACGAAGTTTCCTTCTGCTTTTTTCTCTACCGGTAGTCGTAACTGAGTTCCATCGCTTGAGTCTATGTATAACAATAAAATTTCCGGCGGAGTCGTATCCGTTCCTCTCATTGGTAAAAAGGGAAGTGGATTCAAAGTACCGCCAGGCAAGTGCAGCTCGAAGTGAAGGTGGCTAACCCCTGTTCCTGATTCCCCTAGTCTGGCAAAGGATTCTCCCTTGGATAAGCGGAATAAATTTTGCGGAAGCTTTACACTAAATTCTCCTCCGCTCAACAAGCTCAAAGCCTCTCTTAAATATTCGATTTCCCTTTTGCTCCCGAGTGTATCTTGGAGGTGGGCGAACTTGGCTTTCAAATTTGATCGGACAGATTTAAGCATAACATTGAGTCCGTATCCTTTTGTAGATTGCGAGATGGATTCCACGTATCCTTCAAAAGGAGAAAGAGCTAAAAGTCCGTTTGCCTGGAAGGTCTTGAAATCGCATCCCATGTGCAGGTGATGCACTCTAAATTCCGCATACGATCCAGAAATCGGAGTTTCGACCTCCGTCGGAAATTTTAAGGTTCCGAGATCTGCGAGTAGATCGGGAGGCAAGTCTTTCCAAATGGAAGCAAATGTTTTCACCTCTTTTTTCCCGACCGAATGCAAGGAAGCAAGCTTGGGTGTCGTTTGCGCGGTAAGCAAAGAAAGGCTAGGAGATAAAATCAGGAAAAGAACGAAAAATCGAAGCGAAAAAAGCATTCTAGGAAGATTCCAAAAATTTAGAAAGAATCCATTAGGAAATTCCTAATCCTTTCGCCGGAAATGTAAAGCAAGAATCCTGTAAATTCGTTGCGTCAATCGGAAGATCCAAAAGTTTGAAGGATTATGCGACACTGCGTTTCGCTTTTTGTAATTACGATCTCCCTACTCTTATGTTCCTGCACATATCTGACTCGGGAACCCGGGGTTCCACCGAAAATTGACGGAGTTCCTATCCCCGACGCAAAACGTACTGTCTATGTTCAGAATTTTAGAAACAACTCCTACGGGATGGGATTGCACACACAACTCACGGGACTGGTTCGTCAAGAAATCGATTTCAGAGGCAGGTTTTTGCAAACCCGGGAAAAATCCGGGGCGGCTTACAGAATCTATGGGGAAATCAGTCACTATCAGTTAGTCGGAGCTCTTTTAGACCAAGGGGGGCAGCATTTAAGTCGAGAAATGTTGGTCGTCTGTAGAGTAGAACTGCAGAAAGCAGGAGGGGAAAGGATTCCGCTCGAGAGGGATGAAATTCCGGCAAGAATTGTCTACTCTGACCAGATCGGATTTAGAGAGTCCGAGGCTCAGGCTCAAACTAGATTGCTCAGAATTCTCGCGGTTCGTATTTCGGAAGAAATGGAGAGGGCCTGGTATTTCTCCATTGCGGGAAAGATCGACGAATAATCTCCAGACAATTTTTAATGAGATAAGTCAATGACTTTGACGGAAGCTTTTGGACTTCATAATTTCCTGAAAGATGTTTTGGTGTTTTTGGATTGCGTCCAAACTAGATATTTGATCTCATTGGGGGAAAGGAGTTTGTTGCGGATAGTGAGTAATAGGGATAACGAAGTAAGGGAAATTTCTTCGAGCCTATTTTTTTCGCCTAACCATTAAACATCGACTAGGAAAGCATGAACAAGGATAGGGAAGCCGAAATACTGAATACCGTAAACGAATCAGTCCGCGTCGAAATGAAGACTTTTGCGGACTATTTGCAAAAGAAGGGCCTTAAGATTACCAACCAAAGAATGATGGTTGCAGAGAGAATTTTTTCCCTACACAATCATTTCACCGCGGAAAGTTTGCTCGAAGAATTCAAGGACCAGAGAGATAAGATTTCCAAAGCGACCATTTATCGGATTCTATCCATTATGGTGGAAGCAAAGTTGCTCCAAGAGCATAACTTCGGCCAGGACTATAAGTATTACGAACACATTATAGGTCATACACATCACGATCATATTATCTGTGCGGACTGTGGAAGAATCGTAGAATTTATCGATGAGAGAATCGAACAGTTACAAGAACAAGCCGCCGCGAGCAACGGATTCAAAATCACGGGACATAGCTTGAATATTTATGGGAGCTGTATCACTCCGAACTGTTCTTGGAAGAAATGATCTTCCAAGAAGAATGTAAAGATTCCTCAACTTTTGCGCGCACCGGAACTCTGAATCTAAACGGGATTCAGATTCCGACTCCGGTTTTTATGCCGGTGGGAACTCGCGGAACCATCAAAGCGCTAGATTCAGAAGACATAGATGAATTAGAATTCGATCTGATTCTTGCAAACACGTACCATCTCTATCTCCGTCCTGGAGAAGAAGTTCTAAATCAATTTGGTGGGCTGAAAAAATTCAGTTCTTACAATCGAGCCCTGCTTACGGACAGCGGCGGATTTCAAGTATTCAGCCTCGGTTCATTATTTAAATTTGAAAGAGACGGAGTGACATTCAAGTCTCATATCGACGGAAGTTCTCATTTTTTTTCGCCAGAAAAAGTGATCGATCTCCAGAGGATGATCGGGTCGGACGTAATGATGGTGTTAGACGATTGCCCTCCCGGTAATGCCGATACAAAGAGGATCAAAGAATCCTTGGAGCGGACTCACAGATGGGCGGAGGCATCGGTCAATTATTGGGAAAAACGAAAAAATTCTCAGAATCTTTTCGGAATTTTTCAAGGCGGAATCAATTTAGAGCTGAGATTGGAAAGTCTTTCCTTTTTGAACTCTCTTCCTTTTTCCGGAATCGCCATCGGAGGACTTTCCGTAGGAGAGCCTCGTCCAGATTTCGTAAGAATTATGGAGGGAATTGCTCCCAATACCGACAAAAAACGTCCTCTGTACCTGATGGGAGTCGGAACAGTTCCGGATATTTTGGACGGAGTGAGAAACGGAGTCGATATGTTTGACTGTGTTCTTCCGACTCGCAACGCTCGAAACGGTCAAGTCTTTACTTCCACAGGCAAATTGAATCTTCGAAATGAAAAGTGGAAGCTTTCCGATGCTCCTCTCGACTCAGAATGTTCATGCAAAGTATGTAAAAGATATAGTGTAGGGTATTTGCGCCACCTCCATCACGTGGGAGAACTCACTGCTTTTTCACTCAGCACGTATCACAATTTGCATTTTATGAAAAACTTCATGAAGGAACTTCGTCTCTCGATTCAAGACGGCAAATTTGCAGAGTTTTCCTCTAAATGGAAAAATTTGTATGAAAGATCGGAAATTTCTCGTTGACTATATAGAGAATAACCCCCTTATAGTGGGTTGGTTCAAATAGATATAGTAAGGAGTTGCTGATTTTTTATGGAAATCACCAGAAGGGAAAGCGGTAACATCGTCATTCTCGATATCAACGGAGAGATCGACCTTTACAATGCTCCAGAGATAAAAGACGTAATCGCTAAGCTCATCGAAGAGCAAAAATACTATACCATCATCAACCTAGAGAAAGTTTCTTATATAGACTCCTCTGGGATCGGCGCCTTGATTTCCAGCCTCTCTAACCTAAAGAAATATCAGGGAGGACTTAAAATCATCAATGTCGCGGGATCGGTAAGAAAGGTATTCGAGTTAACAAAACTAACATCTTTCTTCGAAATCTTCGATAACGAATCAGACGCAGTATCCGCCTTTAAATAGGCGGGCCCGTACACGATCCAAAGTTCCTCTTAGGCTGGTGCAATAAATGAAAACTTTTCAAGATGTGTCCTTTCGCATTTTGTTAGCGCTGTCTCTCGGTTTGTTCGTTGCTTGTGGCTCCGAACTCCCACTGAAAGAGCTAGCGAACGCAAAAACCGCAATTACGAAAGCTAAGGAAGCGAATGCAGAAAAATTCGCTCCAGCTGAATTAGAAGAGGCTCGCAAGAGTCTCTTAACCGCTCACGAAAAAGCTTCCAACGAAGATCTCGGAGAAACCAAAAAAAGCGCGGAGTACGCCAGAGCAAAGGCTTTGGATGCGATGGAGAAATCTTATCCGCTCTTGACAGATGAATCCAAGAAAGATGCTTCGGCTTCCATCGATGAGGCGGAAGAAGCATATGCTTCCCAGTTGGCCGCAGAACAGTACAACAATGCTGTGGAGCTTAGAAAAGAGGGTGATTCGCTGCATGATAATGCGGATCGCACTTTGGAATCTTATCCTAGAGAGTCTGGAGATGAAGCAAAACTAAAAACTAGGCTTGCTGCATTCGAACAGTACGAGCAAAGCAATAAGAAATATTCCGAATCCAAGAAAGCAGCCCAAGAAGCCAAGACACTTGCTTTATCTCAAAAACAGCAATTGCTCGATTCTTTGGCAGATATCGAGAAAAACTTGGATGATGCAGATCGCTATTCCGGCGGACAAGATCCTGAGGTCGCTCAAACAAGAGAAAGACTGAACGGAGCAAAGTCTAAAATCGAAGCCGGAAAAATCAAAGAAGGTTATTCTGAGATTGATGAGATCCGCAAAAAATCCAGTGAATTAGTCGCACGAAATATTCAATCTTATGCTGCTAAGAAAAAGACCGAGGCAAAAGAGAGTATCGGTAAGGCTAAAGACAAATTAGCATCTATCGACCAAGCCAAGGTAAAATCAGGCAAGGATCTACAGACTTCTTACCAAAAAGCAGATGAGAATCTCAAGGCTGCTGATGAGTCTTTGGCGGCCGCAGAAGAGCTATTTACCTCCGAAAAATACGAAGATTCTATCAGCCGTTCGGAAGAAGCGATTCGTCTTTCTAGAATCGTAGTAGATCAGGCAGATGATATCGCAGAGAGAATCAAATCTGGAGCTGCAATTGCTGGTAGAACTGGCAATGTAGAGGACGGAACTACTCATCACGATAAGCACCATGACCATCATATGAGTGAATTGCCGGATGGATGGAAACGCTATGTGGTTCGTAAGAAAATTCCTGCGGATTGCCTCTGGAGAATTGCGGCTTACAAGCAGCACTATGGCAATGCAAAGCTATGGAAAAGAATTTATCGCGCGAACAAGAACAAGATTCGGAATCCGGATCTGATCTATCCGAAACAAGTTCTGATTATTCCGCCTAAAAAAGGCCCGGTTACTTTCGACCCTAGCAAGTTGAAAAAGAAGAAACCGACAGGAAGCGATGAAGTAGAAGCTACCACAGAAGAGAAGAAGAAAACGGAGACTCAGCCTGAGCCAGGTGGAAACCAACAAACTCCACCTACTGACGAAGATACTGAGCCAAGCGCGCCGCAGGGAGACCAACCTTCTTCAGGCGATCAGCAGCCATCAACAGGTGACCAGCAACCGCCTTCTTCGAATTCTCAGCCTCCTGCTTCCGGAGAAAATACTGCACCACCTTCTGGAGATAGCGGAAATACGCAACCTTCCGGGGACAGTGCGAATCCAGGAAGCTCTGGACAAAATCCTCCTCCTGCAACTGACGAGGAGCCAGAAGAAGACAGGTAATCAAGGTATCAGCAACTCAAATTTCGATTCCACAATGGAATGGCCCGGAACCTACCGGGCTTTTCTTTTTCTAAAGTACGACTTTCGGATTTCCGCTTGATCCTTCTTTAGATCCGGAAACACTCTATTGTAGAACGAAGGAGAACTCGTGAAAAGGGCTTATACCCAACCAATCTCAAGCGTTCATCCGGAAGATTACCTTTCTCTGGCAAACATGGCCTGGCAGGAAGATTGTCCAGATGAGGATATTACCTCTGTTTCTTTATTTCAGCCAAATGAACAAGCGATAGCTTTCTTAAACTCTAGGGAAGAGGGAGTGCTCTGTGGAAGCGGAGTACTTTCCGTATTGCAAGAACTTGCGAAACATTCCTTTCGATACAAATGGAACTTCCAAGATGGTGAAAGATTTTCCAAAGGAGATACTCTCTGTAGTATCGAAGGAAGCTTACAGTCCATTTTGCGAATCGAAAGAATTCTATTAAATTTTTTGCAATACCTTTCTGGAATTGCAACTCAAACCAGAAAAGTCGTAGATCGATATGGTACGAATGGCATGATGATTTTGGATACTCGCAAGACTTTGCCCGGGTATAGAAAACTGGCAAAGTATGCGGTGTATTGCGGCGGTGGAGCAAACCACAGACTGAATCTTTCTGAGATGGCTATGATCAAAGACAATCATTTAGCGATGTTTTCGAGTGCCTCGGAGCCCGTGGAAAAAATCAGATCTAGATTTCCGGGAAGGCTGGTGGAACTGGAGATCGATTCTCTGGAACAGCTAAGCGATGCTATATTCGCAAAACCGGATGTACTAATGCTGGATAATTTTAGTGTGAAAGATACCAGAACCGCGATCGATATCATTCAGAAAGAAAATCCTAAGATTTTAGTAGAATGTTCTGGAGGAATCACTCCGGAAAAGTTGGAGGAACTTTCCAGATTCTCAGGAGTGGGCGTCAGCATGGGATACCTCACTCATACGACCCGGTTTTTGGATCTCGGTTTGGATATACGGACTGGAAACTAATGGGATTTGTAAAAGCTCCGGCCACAAAGGAAATGCTATTAGAAGGAGTCCGAGATAGGCTCGGAGGCGAGGCTCTAGAACTTGTAGAAAAAGCATACAAAGTCTCTGAGGATGCACACAATGGACAATTTCGTCTATCAGGAGAACCTTATATAGTTCATCCTCTGCAAGTCGGTTATATTCTGTACGAGCTTGGTCTAGACGAGAAAGTGATCTCTGCAGGGATACTGCACGATGTTATCGAAGATACGAAATATTCCAGAGCAGACATGATCCGTGATTTCGGAAACGAGATCACACATCTTGTAGAAGGCGTAACTAAAATCTCCGAGATCAAAAGCCAATCGAGAGAAACCGAGGCCGCAGAGAACATCCGCAAGATTATTATTGCTACGATCCAAGATATCCGTGTGATTTTGATCAAGCTTGCTGATAAAACTCATAATATGAGAACGATTTCGTTTCAGCCTCCGGAAAAGCAAAGAAGGATCGCGAACGAGACCGTATCCCTTTATGCTCCGATTGCGGGAAGACTTGGTATCTATAAAGTAAAGTCGGAGCTAGAGGATCTCGCATTTCAGGTGTTATATCCCGATGACTATCAGGATATAAAGAAAAGAATCAATGTTAAGAAATCGGAACGCGAAGAGTATATCGAGAAACTTCAGATTATTCTAAAGCAAAGATTAACGGAAATTAATATCAATGCGGTTGTAGAAGGCAGAGCAAAGCATTTCTATTCGATTTATAGAAAGATGAAAACGAAGGAAAAAACCTTTGATGAAATCTTTGATTTGCGAGCCATCCGCATCATTACCGAGGAAATTAAGGATTGTTACGGTGTCCTCGGGATCGTGCATACTTTATGGACTCCGGTTCCAGGCAGATTCAAGGATTACGTTGCGACTCCCAAGACAAACATGTACCAATCCTTGCACACGACTGTAATCGGTCCGGACGGAAAACCTTTGGAAGTTCAGATTAGAACCGCGGAAATGAATGCGATCGCAGAATACGGGATCGCAGCGCATTGGGTGTACAAAGAAGGGAAGACTAAGTCAAACGAAAGACCTCTCGCCGTCAAATGGTTGGAGGTCCTACAGTCATGGCAAGATTCTGCTCTGGATCCGAAGGAATTTCTGGAGGAACTCAAATACGACCTTCACGAAGATGAAGTGTTCGTTTTTACTCCGAAAGGAGAAATATTACAGCTTCCTAAAGGAGCTACCGTACTAGATTTTGCATTTCGAATTCATACTGATATCGGATTACATACCAAAGGCGCAAAGATCAACGGCAGGATGATACCGCTGCGAACTGAGCTGCGAAGCGGCGATCAAGTGGAGATTGTCGTAGATAAACGGTCCAAACCGTCTCCGATCTGGATTCGAATCGTCAAAACTTCGTCTGCGAGACAAAAGCTTCGAGCATACTTCCGTAAGTTGAGGGAAGAGACCAGAAAAGACCTCGAGCAGGGTGCGGAGGCGGCCGCTGAGATTACTCTAAACGCGGAAGTTCTTGAGGAACTCAAGAGAAGGCCTTCCGAAAGACAAACGAAGCAGGGTCAAAGCCAACAGATTCAGGGAGAAGGAAAGGTTCTAGTTGCTGGCCTGAGGGATATTCCTGCTCGACTATCTGGATGCTGTTCTCCTTTGCCTGGAGATCAGATCATCGGCTTTGTGACTCGTGGTCGAGGAGTCACAGTGCACAAAAAAAGTTGCCTCGTCGCGATGCGCCAAAAGGAAGAAGAGCAACTCAGAATGATCAGCGTGGACTGGGATTACGGCCAGACCGAACCGGTTCCGGTAAGAGTCGAAGTCAAGGCGGCTGATAGACAGGGGATCTACTTGGAAATGGTAAAAAGCATTTCCGGAACTCAGACAAATATCCTAGAAGCCGGAGCCACTAGAGTCCAGAAGGATACTTTAATGGCGAGATTTCTGATAGAAGTCGAGCATTTGGACCAGTTGAAGGAGATCCTCGGAAATCTGAAAAGAATTCCGGATGTGGTTCTTGCTCACCGTGTAAAATGATCCAAATTTCGGATTTAAATTGTAGTAAAGTGATAGTTTCCCGGGCTCCAATAGGGAATATTGTTAAGCGAAGAATATATTAAAAAAATAGAATGAGGTTCGTCATTGAAACCGAATACAAAAAAAACGACTCATATGCTTCCATTTACTGTTTCTGTGCTGATGCTCGCGACAGTAGGCTTTATGCTCTTTTATTGTGGCGGGGACAGAGAAGAGGGCGACTCTAACTCTGCGATCCAGGACTTGCCTTGGGAAGGAAGTCTCTCTTCCATTCCTGAAGCCCTCAGAAAAAAGAATCCGATTGTTTCTGAGGATGCGGTAAAAGGTGGTACTTACAGAGTTTACAGCCACCAATTTCCGAAATCATTGAACTATTACTTAGAGCAATTCTCCACAACCGCGGAAATTTTTCAGATGATGTTTGAGCCATTGCTGGATTATCACCCGATCACTTTACAGCCGATTCCTCACTTGGCCAGTTCCTGGACTATTTCGCCTGATAAGAAAAAGTTCACCTTTTATATGGACCAGAATGCGAAGTGGTCCGATGGAAAATCGATCACTGCTAAGGATGTGCTTTTTACTTACGAGACCTTGATGGATAAGGCGAACAATACTCCGATTTTCCGCATCGGACTTTCTAGATTCGAAAAGCCGGTCGTAGTAAACGATTTCCAGATAGAGTTTACTCAAAAAGAAATCCATTGGTCCAACTTCGAGACAGTTGCGCATTCTCTGTTCATATTGCCGGAACATTTATACAAAGGAAAAGATTTCAATAAGGAAAACTTTGAGTTTCCTGTCGTTTCTGGTCCTTACGAATTGGTCTCGGCCAAAAAAGGTCGGTATGTAAGGATGCGAAGAAGAGCGGATTACTGGATGAGGGCTTATCCGTTTTATAAAGGAAGCGATAATTTTGACACGGTACTTTTTAAAGTATTTAATGAAGAGGCAGTTGCTTTCCAAGCATTCAAAAAAGGTGATATTGATCTGTATCCGGTTTACAAGGCTTATACATGGGTAAAAGAAGCGGTCGGAGAGACTTTCGACAGCAATTATGTGATCAAGCAAAAAGTATATAACGAAAAACCGATGGGATTTCAAGGCTGGGCATTCAACATGAGGAGAGCCCCTTTTGACGATGCGAAGGTCAGAAGAGCGATCGCACTTCTTGTCGATAGAAAGCTTCTAGTGGAGAAGCTCGCTTTCAATGAGTACGAACTTACAGATTCTTATTATTCCGGAGTTTGGTCCGAAGGACAATTTCCGAGCCCTCCGATTCAATATGATCCGAATCTAGCTCGAAAATTATTATCTGAAGCAGGCTGGAAGCCGAACGCGAAAGGGATTTTGGAAAAAAAGGGGAAGGAGTTTAAGTTCTCTATTCTTGACCGGGATCGAAGCACAGAGAAATATTTTACGATTTTTATAGAGAGAGCCCGAGAGCTAGGGATAGTTGCTTCGATTGAAACCACCGATCTCGCGGAATGGGGCTCTCGCATGGATAAGTTCGATTTCGATATGACTTGGGCAGCATGGGGAGGAGGTCTGTTTCCGGATCCGGAATCCATGTGGTATTCTAAATACGCAGATGAAAACGGTCAGAATAATATTACAGGTTTTAAGAATTCCGAAGTGGATAAACTGATCGAAATGCAGAAAACAGAATTCGATGTGAAGAAAAGAGAATCCATTCTTAAAAAGATAGATCAAATTCTAACCAAAGAAGTTCCGTACGTTCTTCTTTGGAATACTAAGTCTACCAGGCTGCTTTATTGGAATAAATTTGGATATCCTACGAATTCGCTTGGAAAATTTGGAAGCGAGAGCTACGCAAAAGGACTTTGGTGGTTGGATGAAAAGAAATCCGATTTACTTGAGTCTAGTAAAAAGAGCAAAACTCCATTACCTAAATATAAAGCGATTCTGAAATATACACCTCAGATCTAATCGAATCGGGTCAAAGAATTATAAGCAATCGGCTATCGGGGACTTGATGCAAAAGAAAGGGAGATTCACTGTAGTGGGGGAGGCAATCCGTAATTTCTGGAATTCCCCTGGTATCCCAACTTTTATTGAGATTCTTGAGAAGGGTCTAGACAAGGAATTATTCTTTGATCCGGATAAGGTCGGCGCGGAAAGCAGAATCCCGTTCGAAGATCTGCCGATCGACTTTCGACTTCGTCAGTCAGGTATATTCAGAAAACTTTATGAGAGATTGTTTCCGGTTTCTCATGTGTTTAGAATCACTCATCGTTATGGTCGAGAGTTTTTGGACAATTTTATGCCTCTCTCTTCCGAGCACTATATAGGAAGGGGTTCCTACAAATTTGTCTATGCTCTACCTTGGAACCAAGTTGTAAAAGTCGGAAAGTCTAAACTTCCCTCGGATCCGATTTTCGGATCTTTATTTAAAGAAGTTCGATTGAATTTGGAAAAGTACCTGAAACCGGAGGAGATTCGATTGATGGAATTCCTCCAAAAGTCCTGCTGGACGGAGTCTGCACGGGACGAGATCCTTTTTAAATTCACCAGACTTGGCTTAGAGAGATTGCACTATTGGAAACTTAAGAGCCTGATACCGGATCTAGTTTTGCCGACTCGATTCTTCATGGGTCTTCGATACCGCAAGAATCCTTTTGGAGCTCCTATTACTACGCTTACTCCCTGTGACAATCAGACAACTATCCCCGGAAAGCATTTGAAGGAGTTCATTCGGGTGAATGAAAAGATAAAACAGAACCCGATCCAGGATGCGCTATTTCCGAAATGGAAATTGAATTTTGATACTCACAAATTCGGGATCATCAACAAAGCAAAGCTGAAAAAAATCGCTTTGGACTTTCACAGAGTAATCGAGGTGACCCGCTATCTCGCAAAAGAAGAAAAGCTGATTTTTGACATTCATTCAGAGAACATCATTATCACGATTCCGGATTTTGAACTCAAGATATTCGATTATCATGTATTTGACGAACATCTGTATGAACCAAGTAAGGAGAACCCTTCTCCCGAAGTAGACCATATAAACCTTATCAATGAATTCGTAAAGTCCTTCGATCTAAAGTAAGGTTTCTTTTCGGACAAAGTTCCAATTTTGACACTATTGTTGTTTGTCTTAAAGTGGTTTTTACCGTTTACGGGATAGGCCCCGGTCCGAATATCGTTTTTGAAGGGGAAATTTCCCTAGGAAGCTAAGGATGATCGATCGCTATTCTAATCCCGAGATTGCAAAAATTTGGGAGTTAGAGAACAAATTCAATATTTGGAAGGAAATAGAGATTCTTGCCTGCGAGGCACGGATGAAGAGGGGAGAGATTCCAAAGGAAGACTTTGAGCAAATCAGATCGAAGGCTAGATTCCAAGTGGATGAGATTTTAGAAATAGAATCAAAGGTCCACCACGATGTGATCGCTTTTCTTACCAATATGAATTCTTATATCGGACCCGCTGGCCGTCACGTGCACTACGGGTTGACATCTTCGGATATAGGAGATACTGCACTCTGCGTTCAGATGGTTCAGGCCATGGACCTAATTTTGAAGAAAGTAGACCAACTGATCGACGCGATTCGAGAGAAGGCGATTCAATATAAATCTCTTCCATGTATTGGAAGGTCTCACGGGATTCATGCGGAACCGATGACTCTAGGACTCAAGTTTGCTCTTTTTTATGAAGAGATGAAGAGGAATAGAGAAAGACTTTTCCAAGCAAAGAAAGAAGTCTCAGTCGGAAAACTATCCGGCGCAGTAGGAACTTATTCTAATATAGATCCCGATATAGAATCGTACGTATGTGAAAAACTTGGCCTGGAGCCGGACACGATTTCCACTCAAGTAGTTTCCAGAGATAGGCACGCTTCATATTGTTCCGCGTTAGGCGTAACCGCGGCGAGTCTGGATAGATTCGCGACCGAAGTTCGTCTTCTGCAGAAGACGGAAGGAAGAGAAGTAGAAGAGCCGTTTGCATCAGGGCAAAAGGGTTCTTCGGCGATGCCTCACAAAAGAAACCCGGTGATTTGCGAAAGGATTTCCGGAATTTCCAGGGTGATTCGTTCAAACGTATCGAGCGCTTTGCAAAACGTAGCACTTTGGCATGAAAGAGATATCTCCCATTCTTCAGCAGAAAGAATCATTCTGCCAGATTCCACGATTGCACTAGAATACATCTTGGACAAGATGCTGTTTGTAATCAAAAACCTTCATGTCTATCCTGACGCGATCGAAAGAACTTTGGGACTTACTAGAGGATTGATTTTTTCACAGAAAGTTCTTCTTCACCTAATCGAAAAAGGTGGAATTAGCAGAGAGGATGCATATTCGATCGTTCAAGGACATGCGATGGCTGTATGGGCGGATTCTTCCCAAACATTAAAGGGAAGACTGCTCGAAGATCCGAAAGTGAAGAAAGTTTTGCAACCGGAAGATATAGAGAGTATTTTTAGAATCGAACCTTATCTGGAAAAAATCGACTTAATCTATAAAAGACTAGGTTTAGAATAATCTAAATGCAAGAGATTGCAGTTCTCGGACTTGGTTATGCTGGAGTTCGCATTTTTCAGGAATGCAAGTCCATAGCGCATGCCAAGGTTCGGGGATTCTCTGCGAGGACTCAGATTTTGGATTCGGCTCTTTGTGATTTCGGATCCGAAGCTCAGTTGAAGGACTTCCTTCATCAATTCGAAAACAATCCCTTCGATCAACTCATCATCACATTCCCGCTGCAAAAATTGCAAAATAGTGAATCGGTCATCGGTGTGATCTCTAAGGTGAGTAAGAATTTCTGGTTACTCGGAACTACCAGTATTTACAAAAGAGTGCCGGACATTACTGAGATTTCTCCCAAAGATCCTTTGCACGATCGCTACCAGCTCGAAGAGCAATTTTTGCAAGCTGGTGGAAAAGTGCTAAGGCTTTGCGGAATCTATGGTTCGGGACGTAATCCAGGAAATTGGGCAAGAGCAGGAAAGGTGCAAAAGTCCAAAAGACAGGTAAACCTGATTCACGGAGATGATATTGCAAAGACAGTTCGAACGATTTTCGAATTTTCCGAATTTGAATACCCGAGCGAATTGATCCTTTCCGATAACCAATGGCATACTTGGTTCGAAATTTTCCGATTTTTAGAAGATATGGGAAAAATCGATTCCAGGCCGGAGCAGGAGCCCGACCGGGAGGATGCATTTGTGGATAGCAGACTGATTCGGAAAATTCTTCCTGGTTTACAAACAAAGGACTTTTGGCAAGA
This sequence comes from Leptospira perolatii, assembly GCF_002811875.1. GTDB lineage: Bacteria > Spirochaetota > Leptospiria > Leptospirales > Leptospiraceae > Leptospira_B > Leptospira_B perolatii. The sequence continues at coordinate 77,601 of NZ_NPDZ01000004.1, read as the reverse complement.
ATTGGAAAAACTGGAAGAGTCGAATGATCTCAGAGATCATTAATATTCTGCATTATTTTTGCATTTCTAACTTATTTTTTCTTCTAGTCTTGTTTGGGTGGCGATATCGATATGATAAGCGAACAAGGCTAGGTGCTCTGTTTATTCTTTGCATTCTATGCTATATTATTCTCTCCTTAGATCCAAATAGCGTTCTGCCTTTTCCGGTGAGAGTGGTTCTTTTCTTCGGCCTAATCGCTCTTCCATTTTTCTTTTGGATGTTGAGCTCTGCAGTATTTGAGGATCATTTTGTTCCTAAGCCTTGGCACTGGTCTCTTCTTTTCGGAAAAGAGCTAATCTCAGCGATCGCTGTTTTTCCAGTCTTTGACAAGATTAATCTACGCGGGCCAATCGAGTCAGAGTCCGTACTTTCCAGAGTATTTATTCCGACCTTGCTATCTTTGGGTTTTGTGATTGCCGCGATTATTCGAACTTACTCCGGCAAAAAGGACGACTTGGTGGAAACCAGGCGGAGGTTCCGAGAATTCCATATTTTAATTACGGGGACTGTTATATCTTTTGGGATTTTCTCCAGGCTCTTTTTAAGAGGACAGGAGCTTTCAGATATATTAGATTTGATTAATGTAGTTCTGGCATGGATTCTCATCTTGGCCTTTATGCATCTTGTGTTGGAATTGAAAGAGGGATTGGTGAATGACGAGCTCAATTCTAGCGAGGAAGAGAAAATCGTTCACGTTGATCCTGTTCTAAGAAAAAAAATCATCTCCGCCTTTGAGGAAAGCAAGTTATATAGAATCGAAGGACTTACCATCGGACAGTTGGCCGAGGAGATAGATGTACAGGAATACAAGATTCGAAGACTAATCAATCAGGGAATGGGATTCAGAAATTTCCCCGACTTTTTGAATCGCTATCGAATCCAGGAAGCATGCGAAGTTTTGCTGGATAGCGAAAAGGACGATTTGCCGATCATTCGAATCGCGATGGATTTGGGTTACCAATCTTTGGGGCCTTTTAATCGCGCGTTCAAAGAACTCACCGGCGTGACTCCTACCGAATTTAGAAAATCCAGATCGAACGGCTTAGCGAATCCGGTCTTTTAGAGAGTTTGTAGGAGCTCCTACAAAATTTGGCCGTTAGAAAGCTGGTTGCCAAACTTGTCCATTCATGATATGGGTGCAAATTCGCGGTGCGGTACTTCCACCACACCGGCCCCCACCCAAAAAGGGTGGGGCTTACACGAAATCGCGTATATTTGCTAGTTAGACGCAAAAGCCCTCAAAATCTCCCTTGACAAAGTAACACCATTGTATATACTTTATTGTTACGGGAGTTTTTATGATCAAAAAACTTATACAGCACGGTAACAGTTCGGCACTTATAATTGAAAAACCAATCCTTGAACTTTTACATATTACATCTGAGACTTCATTAGATATTAAAACTGATGGTAAAAGCTTAATAATAACTCCGTTAGATAAGAAACTTGAAGCCTCCTTAGCTAAGATTAATAAAAAGCATAGCAAAACGTTAAAACGACTTGCTGATTGAACAATTCAGTCGTTCGATATTTAACATTAGAAGAAGTTCTATACATCCATGCAAATCAGATAGACGAGTATGGCGGATCTTATGGGATCCGAGATCAAGGCCTTCTCGAATCTGCTATTTCTCAACCTTCAACAGGATTTGGAGATCAGGAATTTCATAAAGAACTCTTAGATAAAGCAGCTGCATATTTATTTTATCTTTGTAAAAATCATCCATTTATTGATGGAAACAAACGAGTTGCATTAGCAGTATCTTTAGTCTTTTTAGATTTGAATGGCATAGAGTTAGATGATCCAGAAGGAATGCTCTATGATTTGACAATCGGAGTTGCTTCCGGTGAAATTCCTTTGAAAAGTATAGCTCAGGAATTGGAAAAACTAACTACTTAATCTTATTACTTTAGCAAGGGCTTCAGCGTCTAACTATCGGCTCTGACGCTTCGCTTCGGGATTGCTTCGCACTCTCGCTCGGCCTTCGGCACATTTCGCTTTGTCACTCGAATTGCAGTGCAATTCTCGCGCCTGTCTTCGCTTCGCTCAGCTCGCCAACTTCGTCAAGCCTTGGGTCGTTATACGCCATGCTTAAAATTTATTTTGTAAGAGAAAGACTGCAAAATTTACTTCAAATTCCATTAATGGTGCTTGACACCAGTGTCGTAAAACACCATTATGAATCGTGATACTGTCTTTTTCGGATAAAGAATGCGAAATCATATGGCAGGGTAAGTTCTCAAAGAAATTTCCGAAGGACATACAAAGAACAGCTAGACGGAAGCTTATACATTTAGATAGCGCGAAAACTTTAGAAGATTTAAAGATTCCTCCTGGCAACAGGTTACATGCTTTATCTGGAGATAGGCGAGGGCAACATAGCATTTCAATAAATATGCAGTATAGGATCTGCTTCATTTGGGAAAATGGCAATGTTACTAATGTCGAGATAGTCGATTATCATTAGGCGGTAGCAATTATGAATAAAGAATTAATGAATATTCACCCTGGTGAAATCTTAATAGAAGACTTTCTAAAGCCAATGGAAATTACGGCTTATAAGTTAGCACAAGCCACTCATATAGATCAAAAGCGTATAAGTGAAATAATTCATGGTCGCCGTTCTATTACTGCTGATACTGCGTTAAGATTTTCCCGTTTTTTTGGAAATTCGCCTGAGTTCTGGCTATCAATACAAGCTCATTATGATTTAGAAGTTAAACAGTATGAGCTTAAAAATGAATTAAAAACGATCAAAAAGTTTCAAGAACTTCAAGCAAATTAATAAAGCACGGCGTATAACTGTCGGCTCTGACGCTGCGCTTCGAGATTGCCTCGCAACTCTCGCTTGGTCTGCGGCACATTGGCTCCAGTCACGGCTTTTGCAAAAGCAAAATCCGCACCTGACCCTACCGCCTCTTGCGAGGCTCCGGTTCGCCAACGTCGTTAAGCCTTGGTCGTTACGTTATACGAAATTGGGAAGAAACCTCCTTTTAAAGATAAAATAAGGATATATCTGATTGACAGATATATCTGCAGTTCGAATATATGAGTAAATGATCAAATCTTTCGGAGATAAGGAAACTGAAGGAATCTTCCATCAAGAATTCTCAAAGAAAATACCTCCGAAAATACAGAGTAGGGCATTAATCAAACTTCTCATCTTGGAAAATGCTGAAAAAGAAGAAGATTTAAGAAGTCCGCCAGCCAATAGGTTTGAACGTTTAAAAGGGAACTTAAAGGATTATTGCTCTATCAGGATAAATGACCAGTGGAGAATTACTTTTAAATTCTCTGACGGAAATTGCTTTGAAGTGTCTATAGTTGCTTATCATTAAGGGGGTTTACTATGAAAGCGAAGAGAATTCCTACGCCAACAGTATCTCAAATTCTTAGAGAGGAGTTTTTGGATCCATTAGAAGTAACTCCATATAGACTAGCTAAAGAGCTGCATGTTTCAACCTCCACTGTGTTGGAGATCTTACACAATAAGCGTAAAATCTCTGTAGATATGTCTTTGAGATTGGCTAAGTTTTTCGGTATGTCTGATAAATTTTGGATAAATCTTCAAAATGATTTAGAAATAAGAAAACAGAAAGAAAAGCTGAAGCTCAAATTGGATAGCATTCAAACGTTCCAAAGAACTGGCTGAATTCACTCCCAACTACGTCTAACTGTCGGCGCTGACACTTCGCTTCGGGATTGCTAACGTCGTCAAGCCTTGGATCGTTAGGCGTCATGGACAGAATAAAAGAAAATCCTAAATCGAACTCTGTATAATTGTCCTCTTATTTTAAAATTTGCTATTTTGATAAAATAGAAACAATGTCAATATCACGTGAAATGTTTTTGGAACAGTTTTTGGGAGCTCTTGGGGCAAAGAAGTTGCTCTTCTCTGGAGTGGCGAACGAATTTATTTCAGGGACTGTGATTTATGATCTTAAGAATCTTGAAGAACGGCAAGATTTTTGTTGGTATAAGAATATACATGACCCTTTGACTTCTGGTCTTTATGATTTGATAAAATTAATTAATGATATGCAATTGTTATCAATTGATATGCTGACACTGACCCGTAACAATCTGCACAGCCTTTATAACTCTCATTATGCCAGAACAATGTCTGTTGATGATTTTAATACTTTAGTAGATTCATTAGTGTCTATTGAAGTTAGAATGATGGATGAAGGTAAAGAAACTGATTCTTTCTTTATTCACGAGTAGGTAAGTCCACGACGCCTTACTGTCGGCTCTGATGCAGCGCTTCGAGATCGCCAAGCCTTGGGTCGAGGCGCCAGGCTGGCAAGATCAACTTTTTAAGAATAATCGAATAAAATTCTTGTTCGTAATACCAGGATGTGATACATTATTTTTGTGATTAGTTTAAGAATACCGCCAGATTTAGAAAGGGAACTTGATTCGTTTGCGAAATTAGAAGGGAAAAGTCGTTCTGAAATTGTAAAAGAATCAATTCTCGAATATATAAAGAATCATAGCTCGAGTAAAACTCCTTTCGAATTAGGTGAAGATCTATTTGGTAAACATTCAGCCAAAAATGAAAAATTAGCCAAGAATAGAAAAAGCCTCTTAAATAAAGTATTAAAGGACAAGAATGAAAAACGTCGCACTCGTTGATTCAGGTCCGATTATAGCATTATTCAATTCATCAGATTATTATCACAAATCAGTTTTTAAGTTTCTAAAAGGATTTAAAGGTTCTCTATTTACCACTTGGCCTGTTATAACTGAGGTCATCTATTTATTATCGTTTTCGATTGATGCTCAATCGGATTTCTTAGAATGGATAGAACGTGGAAGCTTGCAGATTTTAGATGTTACATTAGATGATCTAAAATATATAAAGAGCAGGATGCATAAGTATTCCGATTTGCCAATGGATTTAGCAGATGCATCGTTAATGTGCATCGCGGAGAGAGAAGGGATCTATAATATTATCAGTATAGATTCTGACTTTTCAATTTATAGAACTTTAAAAGGCAAATATTTAACAAATTTATATAAGAGTTAGGCCAGCCCAGCGTCTGACTATCGGCTCTTACGCTTTGCCATGCCGCTTGGCCTTCGGCACGTCAGGCTTAGCGAATCCGGTCCTTTAGAGAGTTTGTAGGAGCTCCTACAAAATTTGCCCGGCAGAAAGCTGGTTGCCAAACTTGTCCATTTATGATATGGGTGCAAATTCGCGGTTCGGTACTTCCACCACACCGGCCCCCACCCAAAAAAGGGTGGTGCTTACACGAACACGCTTACAGTCCCTAGTTAGTCGTAATTCAAAAAACCATAATCTTCTAAACCTTTAATCTTTGAGGAGCACGTCATGAGAAAACTAATCATGTGGAATGTAGTCACACTGGATGGATATTTTGAGGGTGAGCAAAACTGGGACTTGAGTTTTCACGAACTTGTTTGGGGCGACGAGCTTGAGGAATTCAGCCTAACTCAGTTGAAATCAGCGGACATGCTTCTGTTTGGCGCGACGACATACAAAGGTATGGCAGATTATTGGACAAAGGCGGAAGGTGACGCGGCTGAAGGAGAAATCGCTAGATTTATGAATAAGATTCAAAAGGTCGTTTGCACATCCACACTCAAAACTGCGGACTGGAACAATACTACGATCGTAAGAAATGCTGCAGTCGAAATTGCTAAGTTAAAACAGCAAGGCGAAGGCAATATGTTTGTGTTTGGTAGCGGAAACCTATCCGAATCCTTATTGAAAGCAGAGTTATTTGATGAGATTCGCTTATGCATTGCGCCAGCATTTTTAGGCAAAGGGAAACTTTTGTTCCATCAGGGAATTCCTCATAAAAAACTCAAAGTGCTTGAATCTCGTCTCCTTACTACAGGCGGGATTCTTCTTCGGTATGCTCCACTGTTATAGACCAGCGCCCAAAGTAACCTAGGAAACCTTAGAATTTTCTAAAAAACCTATCCAATTTCAAAATCGGCTAGGTTTATTTAAGATCGGTAAGATCTTATATCGAACGAAGTCGTATAATAAAGAAGTTCCGGTTTTAGGAATGGAGTGAAGAACATGAGCGAACTCGCTGCAAAACTTGGATATGACGGTTATTACTTTTTTATGGTCGGAAATCTATGGTTCAGATACCTATTGCTTTCCGGTGGAGCTTACTTGTTTATTTGGATTATTTTCCGAAGCAAGCTAGCTCACAAAATTATTCAAAACAAATTGCCGGAAAAAGAAAAGATCTTTCACGAGATCAAATACTCGGCCTCTACCTTCTTTATCTTTGCAGGTTCTGCGAGTTTGCTCCTCTGGATGAAGGAAATGGGTTGGACGAAAGTCTACGATCATGTTTCAGACTATGGAGTTCCTTATTTACTATTTAGCATTGTGGCAATGATTCTGTTACACGATGCATACTTTTATTGGACGCATCGTTTGATGCATCATCCTTTGCTGTTCAAAAGAATGCATCTTACTCATCACAAATCTACGAATCCTTCTCCTTGGGCCGCTTTTTCGTTTCATCCACTCGAGGCGATCGTAGAAAGCGGCATCGTGCCTCTGGTCGCGTTGTTGTTTCCGGTGCACGGAATCGCGATCTTTGCTTTTTTGCTATATAGTACTTTCTTGAACGTTCTTGGGCATCTATCGTTTGAACTTTTTCCGAAAGGCTTTGCGGATAATAAGATATTACGATTACATAATTCTACAACTCACCATAATATGCACCATAAATACTTTAACTGCAATTACGGGTTGTATTTTAATTTTTGGGACAGGTTGATGGGAACCAATCACGAGAAATATTGGGACACTTTTAGAGAAGTCTCCAATCGAGTTCCCGAAAGAGAAATATCTGTGCCAAGATCTGCGCAAAAAGCCGAAGCTTCAGGCTAGGCTGGCTATTGTACGAACGATAGCTAAATAAGAATTCTAAGATTTTCAAATAGGGAATCGCACTTGGGTAGCGGTTCCCTCGCTTCTTTTTAAATCGGTCACTGTACCTTTCAACTGTCTGGTCAATAGTTCGATAAGTTGCAGCCCGAGCGAATCTCGATTAGAGTTTGTGACCTTTTTCCCCACTCCATTGTCTTCGACTTCTAGATAAATAGAATCTTCTTTTTTTGAAACATTGATCCTGAGAATTTTTTGGTCTCTCACTAAGAAAGCGGGGAAACCGTGCTTTAAACAATTCGTAACTAGCTCATTCAGTATCAAACCGATCGGTATAAAAGCATCTTGTCTAATTTGTATGGAATCGCACTGGATATCCACGGTTAGTTCTCTTTCGTTCCAGCCGAAAGAGTGCAGTAGATTCTCTGTTAGTTTCTTTACATATTCCGGAAGAAAGTCCTCGGAAAGAGATTGCTTTCCATACAATGACTCGTGCACAAAAGCCATCGATAGAATTCTGTTTTGGCTTTCCTTCAAAACCGAGACGGGGTCCGATGCCTTGATTTGGTCCAAATGTAGAGAGATAAGGCTGGATAAAACTTGCAGATAGTTTTTTACTCTATGGTGGACTTCCTTCAACAAAAGTTCTTTTTCTTTGAGCGCCTCCGCGACAATGTCCTCTGCGAGTTTGACCTGAGTGAAGTCGCTGATAAATCCTTCCAGAGCAAGGGTTTCGCCCTTTTCGTTCTTCACCGCTGAGCCTTGTTCTAACAACCACCGAATTTCTCCATCTCTGCGTACAATTCTGTAGATAAGTTGGTAGGGCCTGTCAGACCATCTAGAATCGTTTACACTATCGTATACGGCTTGTCTATCTTCAGGATGGATGATATCAGCAAATGCAACGACAGTGTTTTTTACAAATTCAGAAGCCGAATAACCTGTGAGTTCCTTGCAGCCGTCGCTAATAAACTCCATCGTCCAATTCGTATCCTCCTTACATCTAAATGCGATTCCGGGAAGATTCTGGATCAGAGTCGATATCTGCCTTTCCCTTTCTCTTAATGCTTCCGTAGCCATTTTAATCGGAGTGATATCGGTCACCATTGCGAGAGCGCCTTCATAGTTACCCTGTTCATCATGCAATGGACTAGCCGACATGAGAGTCCATTTTACGGAGCCATCCGGCTGCGCAAACTGGAACTCATGGATTTCTGATTTGCCTGCTTTGCGTTGTTCTAATCTTTCTTCTATTATGTTTTTATGAATCGGATCTGTAAGTTCAAAGAGTGACTTTCCGATCAGCTCATCTACCGGTCTGCCGAGCAACTGACACATTTTATGATTCATGAATGTTGTGATTGAATTGTGATCGATCACCCAAATCCCTTCCTGGGATGTATCCACGATTTTTCTATATTTTGCCTCGCTTCTTAAGAAAGCTTCTTTGCTGTCTTCCAACACTAAGAGCAGAAATGAAATTGCAATTGAGAATCTGAAAAAGGAGCCAAGCACAAATCCGAAGGATACGAATTCTTTGGAAGTTTGGTCTAAAAACGGAAAGCTGCCCGCATGAAGACTCCAGAAAAGAAATAAAACTCCAGCTAACCTTTTGCCGATATTCGCGTCGGTGCTGCGTAAAAAAATAGTTCCGGTGTACAGATACGAAGCGAATAGCAAGACCGTAACCGGCATCGGCTCTTTCAGTCCGGAAAAATCCTGATAAATTGAATACGCTCCTATCCCAAAAAAGAATACATTCCAGATTCCAGGAAGAGAACGCTTCAAGAAATAAATGCAACCTAACAATTGTAGATAGGCTCTGAGCAAATCCAATGTGAGTACAGGAAAGAATATTTCAGAATATCCAGATACTTGCAGTAAATAACCAATGTAGTATAGTAAGTGGAAGAACCAACAAGCGCCCCAGACTAGAAGAGCTTTTTGACGCTCCTGATAGTATAAGTATAAATAAACGCAAAGTAGAAAAAAGGCCCAAGGTAAGGAAGCAAGGATAGCTGGATATAGCCAAGGGTGAAACACGAAAACCTACCCGTCGGAACCGAGACGCGAATCTGAGCTTCCAAATGTTAAGAGAAGTGTCGCGGTTATTTTACGGAACGACGAATTTGGAATTCCTTCATGCAATACAGACCGCTCGGATGTTTTATCTCCCGAATCTCCTGCAAGGAAACATCCATGGTATGAATTCTTTGAGTCATTTTCTCGGAAAGAGAGCATTCAGGACCTACGAATAGTAATCGTTCAAATTCGTTCCAGTTCTTCCATTGGTATTTGGAATCATTCCGTACTTTCCCTTTTTCAAGAGTCTTTAACCGGAACAACAAGTCGAATTCGGACGCCAGTATTCTACCAGGTTTTTGAAAATTCTCATCCTCATGAAATGCGTTTAACAAAATATATTTACCCTCTTCGGAGATTTCACCGGCTAAGTCCCGAGCCGGTTGGAATGCGTCGACCCTGAATCCCTTTAAACAAAAGTATTGGATTTGAGAATATGAAGTTCTGAGCAAGCCACCTTCGGATGCAAAAAGTGAGAGCCCTGATCCAAAGCAGATGATAGAAATCGCAAGGCATGCAATTTTAAACTTTTGGGAAGATCCTAGAATAGCCCTAAAGGACCATAAACTTAACATCCAAAGTAAAGCAGGCAAAGGATAGAACACGTGACGGAGCTGTTTGTTGCCTGTAGTGGCATCGATCACTATGTATTGCAAAAATACGATCGCAGTGATCGCAAATAACGGATCCAAAAATACCTTTGGCCAAGAAACACTTTCGAGTTTTGCGAGCTTGGAGTCGATCCATCCTTGGCTCGGTTCCGGTGTATGCTTTGTAGAAATAGATGCTTCCGCAAATTCGCTGCTTTCGGTTTGCCAGAGTAAAGACCTGCCAGAAACCTTAAAAAAGAACCAGGTCGCAATAATTCCTGAGATTCCAAAAAAGAATATTCTGAATATCCAGGGATTTTGGAACACGTGGCTGACCGGCAGCTTTCCAGTCGGGGACTCGAATAGGCTCAAAATAAAACTGGTGACGAATTCGTTCACGATCATCTGAGCATTTACGAGGCTCATGACCCGATCCGGATTTGCAAACAGCCAAAGGAAGCAAGGCAGAATCGCAAAAATGTATAAGATCCTCAAGGAGGGCGGCGCGTATCTTTTGACACCAGCTCGAGAGGAATATAAGAAATAGTTAAAGTCTAAAAAAAGTAGAACCGTCAGAAAATATAAGACTTTCTTAAATGATCTTTGGTCTAGATTCCAATTTGTTAGTACTCGAAGTACAGGCAGAGAAAGGACTGCTCCTACGACAAGGAATAGGAAGACCAACCGTATTCCTTTGTAATGCTTACGTAATGCAAATCTAAAAAATCCGATCACTTCGGGGAATCTGGATAAGCATTCATAGATAAAGATAGAAATGAAAAGTAAGAGTCCGTAAGGATATTTGGTAAAGAATAATAATATTAAGGAAACCGAAACTAGAATCTTTGACTTGCTTCCCTTCGGAAGTTCTTCTCCTGCGGGGACAGTGCGAGTTTCGGAATAAAGTTTATAAAGCGAATAATATACCCAGAGTAAAACGAGCATTCCTTGTGTTTCGAGCATCGAAGACAAACTATAGGAAGGGGTCTCGGAAGTATGCAATGTCATCGCCAGAACGAATAGAGACACTAAACTAGAAAAGCTTAAAGACTTTGTGATTTTGAAAGTAGTATATAAAATCGTGGGAAAGCAAAGTGCATAGAAAGTTAGGCCGAGAAATGAATCCTTCCAGGTGATCGACCATTCCCCTGGAAGAAACAGTAGAACCAAGGATAAAATCGATCTTAGAGGAGGCCAAGTGGGAGACTCTAGAAAAGGAAGGAACCCCCTCCAAATTTTCCATTCCTTAAAATCCTGGTATTGATCGAGCACCACATTGAGCCGGATATTCTCATCCCAGGTCAGTAAATCCGTGATGGGGCAAATATTTGTGAAAGCGGTCCAGTTTTTCCAGACCATGAGCCCTACGGCATAGAACAGGGCTGTAGAGAGAATGACGCCTGCGATTTTGTCCCAGTTTAGTCGCATAGAATTCTATTTCCTGCGTTTTGGTTTGGATTCGACCGAATATACTTTTTCTATTACATAGAGAGGTCTGTTCTTGGATTGATCATGCACTCTACTCAGATATTCCCCGATCATTCCCAACGCAATCAGTTGTATGCCACCTAAGAGAAGCACTACGATCATTACGCTAGTCCAACCTTGGATTGTATTTGCGGTGAAAAGTTTTAGATAGATTACATAAATTGCATAGAGCGCGCCTACAAAAGCGGTAAGGAAACCGAGGTAGGAGGAAAGCTTTAACGGAGCCGAAGAAAAAGATGTGATTCCGTCGATCGCAAATTTCAACATTTTGCCCACGGAGAATTTTGTTTCGCCGTCGAACCTTTCGTCTCTATCATATTCCAGGCCAGTCTGCCGAAAACCTATCCAGGCTATCAATCCGCGAATATACCTGTGTTGCTCCCGCATAGAGACTAAAACGTCGGTCACTCTCCGGCTCATGATTCGAAAGTCTCCGGTATCGATCGGGATATCGAATCTGGTCATTTTTTTTAAGGTCCGATAAAAGATATGAGCGGTGACCAACTTAAAGATGGATTCTCCCTCTCTTTTTCTTCGGCGTGCATAAACTACATCGTAGCCTTCGCCCAATTTTGCGTACAAATCTGCGACGAATTCAGGAGGATCCTGCAAATCTCCGTCCATCACTACAACCGCCTCTCCCCTTGCGCTATCGATTCCCGCGGTAATGGCTAATTGGTGTCCGTAGTTTCTAGAAAGATTGACTAGTGCAAACCCGGTTTCCGATTCGCAAAATTCTCGTAGGAGTTCCAAAGTTTTGTCTCTGGACCCATCGTTCACAAATAAAATTTCAGTATCTTCTTTGGAGAACGAGAATCGTTCCTTCAAAATGCCCTGGAGATTTTTGAGTCTCTTGATCAGCTCCGGTACGGTTTTCTCTTCGTTATAAACAGGAATTACTACGGATAATATAGGAGGTTTGGAAGTCATCGTGGACGCTTGGTACGTTGTTTCGCTTGTCCCAAAATGTCGATCATTATTCCCCCGAAATTTTGCTTGGGTTAGAGTCTTGCGAGCTTTTTTAGAAAACGCAAATTCTACAAAAAGGTCCGGGTTTTATCGGGGGCTTAGCGGAAAAAAGGGCTTTACAACACGGCCAGAATGAAGATTCTATATTTTCACAAAAATCCAAGAAAGGGTTATGAAAATCAAAGTCACCACGAAAAACGACGTCCACATTATCAAGATCGAAGGACCTATTAAAGCGGGAAACGAATTCGAACTTGGACAGAAAATCGAAGAATATATTTCGAAAGGTGACGTCCCTAAATTTATCATCGACCTCAAAAAAGTGCCCTTTATCAACTCTGCCGGGTTGGGGATGTTTCTCAATATTTACAAGCATATCGACGGCTTGAAAGGAAGGATGGTTTTTACCAATCTAAATTCCGATATTGAAAACTTGATGGAGATAACGAAGCTCGCTAGCATCTTCGAAATCTACAAAACCTTGGAAGAGGCAATAGAATCGTTCGAATACTGAAATTCTCGGAGTCTCGTGGACTCAGATCTTTTTCAATCTGTTCTAAAGCGAAAACTTCTACTTAGCATACTCGCAAGTATTACCCTACTTTATCTTCTACTCTTTAATTCGATTACAGGACAGTACCTGTTTGATCGATACATATCCCACGCGTTTCAGGGAGAAATCCGGGGAAACGTAAAGAAATTCTCATTACTTTTCGGAATCCGCCTAATTGACGTCAGTCTGAATTCCGGTCCGGATTGGGGTGGGACACAGATACTAAAAGTAAAAGAACTGGAATTTTCCTACAATCTTCCCGCGCTATTTTTGGGAAGGCTGAAGATTTCCAGAATCGGTCTGGAAGGACTGGATTTGGACCTCCTACAAAAAGGATCCGAATGGAATCTGAGCGCATTTTTCGGACCAAGTTCTCCCAAGAAAAAAAAGGAAGAGGCTCCGTTAGATGAAATCCGGACCTATTTTCCGGTCAGCGCTTATCTACATTTGGATTTGAAAGACATTAATATTCGAATCCGATCTTTAAAAAGCTCGTACTCTGCGGGAATGGAAGGGTTTCAGTTAGGATTCGAACTGGACACGGTTCGTTTTTGGAGAATTCCCTTAGACCTGAGCATTTTGGAACTGATCGACGACTTCGATCTTAAGTTAAACCCTGAAAGGACGGTTAGAATCTTTTTCCTCGATTCTTCTAGGAGTTTGGACCATCCGTTTCGGCTCTCTTGGGTATGGCAGGAGGATCCGAATCGAAGTGGAGCTCTTATCTCTAAGATGGATATCGGAGCCGAAAAAATTCCTTTGAAAGTTCGAAACCAACTCGTAGCCCCCTTCGGATTTTCCCTGAAATACGATCTGAATGTATTTCCGAAAGAAGAAGAAATCGTATTAAAAAATCTTGAATTACGAGTGAATGATGATCCCTGGCTCGAAGCCGAAGGAAAACTTACCGAGCTCGAGAGCGAGGATAGAAAGTTACGATTCGCGATCCAAAAATCTAAGATCCGACTTACTCCAGTGAGCGAATTTCTAAGAGGATTAGGACTTCATACTATCCGACTGAATGGAGAAGCGTCTCTAGCGCCGATATTGATCGAAGGAACTCCTAAAGATCTTAGGATCTTGGGGGAAATCAAGGGGAGTGGGATCGACATTTCGCTCGGAGCTAAAAGGCATTCTATTCCCGAATTCCAATTGGATTGGGATGGAAAATTCGATTTTTTAACTAAGGAAGAGCCAAGCGGGGAGTTTCCGCTTCCTTGGATCAAACAACTAGAATTAAAAAAACTGAAAGCTCTTTACAACGGATTTTCTATCGAAGGAAACCTGGGATATAGCGGAAAAGGAAATTCGAGTGATCCGAAAGTGGATCTTTTCCTGCGTCTATCAAACTTCCCGCTCGGCAATTATGTACCTTCCTTGTCCGGTACTTTGGGAGCAGAGTTGCAAGTTAACGGCAAAGGATTCTCCTCTTTATCTACAAATTTGAAAACGACTGTAAATGGTTTTCGATTTTCCTTAGGAAGAGGTCATTCCGGAAACATCGGATTGCAGGCGAATTTAGTCGGATCTCTTCATTTTACTCACAAGGCTTGGAACTTGGAGTTTATCCATCTGTCATCCTTGGGAATTCTTGCGTCTTCTCCTGGGAATGGAAACGCGCTTTCTCTTTTTACGAGCGGTTCGATTTCGCTTCGGAATCAACTCTCACTTGATCTAAAACGGACCAAGATCGAGACCGATTTGGATCGCCTAATTCCTGCTTTGCCATTGTCATTGCGGGAGAGCATGATTCCAGTCCGTACTCAGATTGGGAACAAAATTTCGGTGCGAGGAGACATCGCTTACTCAAAGATAGAGAAGAATCAGTCGGTTAAAGCAAGCCTATCTTTGGATTTGCCCGGATTAGAAATTTCGGATGGCCGCTTGAACGTGCAGACAAGTATTCAAGGATCTCCTCCGGAAAAGATAGCGTTGGATGAGCTTCAATTGATTGCCTTCGGAAACAAATTCTCTTTAGGTGCAAAAGGTACATTCAAAAGATCTAAATCTTCCGACGGATCTCCTGGAGAACTTGTGCCTGATATTTCGGGCGGCCTTAAAATTTTTTCTAAGGAAGACTCATATCTTGCCAAAGGACTTACATTCAAAGGAGATCTTGGCCTGAATTTTCAACTTTCCGGAACAAAGGTTTCGGGAGAACTGAAGTCGAACGATTCCAGAGTATATGTTAGCAATCAGCTTTGTCCTGGTCCGGAATGTAAATTGTATCGAGTAGAAGGCCTGAACGCAAAAGTTCCGTTTACTCATGACTTGGCGGTGAAAGAGACAAAGAACTTGATCGAGGGGAATAAGCGAAAATATGTTCTCAACTACGGAAGGATTCATGCCCCTAATTTTACGATACGGGAAATTCTCGGGACCCATCCTTCCTTGAAGGGTTTGCCTTTTGAATATGTCAAACCGAAGGGGAATGAACCGGGATTAGAAGCGAACCTGGAATATTCCGAAAATTTTTTGACAATGGATTTTTTGAAAGTATTCACTTTGGATGGAGAGATTCTCGGAAAGGATGTGATCGTAAATGTTGGCTCTGGAGATCCCGAAAAGATGGAGTATTCTCTCGCGTTGAGAGTTAAGGACATAGATCTAAAGCAGTTATTGCCGACCAAAAGTAGGGCGAATATAGACGACGGAAAGATCAAGGCGGATGTGAATTTATCCGGAAGAAATCTGGCCGATCCGGTCCCGAATCTGAATTTATTTTTTAGCGTGTTCCAAATCGGCAGAGACTTCGGAAAAAGTGCGATTAATATCGTGGCACCTTCGAATTTACTCACTGATTTCATATATACGAGTTATGCGGTGGATAAAATTGAATTAGAACTTTCTAAAGGCTTGGTCTACGCTATCATTCAGTTCAAGAGGTCGGTCCTGGGAACTTTATTGATAAATTTGGAGAACAACCAAGTTTCACAACAAAGAATGCCTTTGGCAAATTTTCTAAAGAGAGCCCAAAGTGAGATTGAGACTTTCAATAAATAAGGAGAAGACGATGTCCGCAACGTCCAGGGCAAGAGCGTGGTCTAAGGAGATCTTTTTTCTTTTACTGATTATTAGTAATTCATTATTTTGCACGATCAAAGCGCCGTTAATTACTTTTACGCAGACCCAAACTGCAGCCGAAAAACAAATGTTAGGTGAAGACAGGAGTTTGGAAAAGGACGGATGGCTAATCGCTTCGATCAAGACTTCTTCTTCTGGATCCGAAATTTGGGAAAAGGATTTGGTTCGTGAGGAATTTTCCGCTCCGGAAGACAAAACGATTTATATTGCTCTAAGGACTCTCGCGTATTTGGCTCGAGAGCTCCGCGAATATTCTCAGGCAGGATTTACAGCGGAAGGGCTCGATGGAAAAATCAGAGTCAATCCAAAGATCTCCGAGACCGGAATGGACAAAGCATTTTCAAAACCTGAGCTAAAAAAGCGCATTCAGGAGTTGATCAAGATCGCGAATGAAAATCGAGAGATCGTAGTGCAGGGCAGGTTGAAGAAAGGTTTTTCAAAGGGAGAAAAGCCTTTAAACGAAAAACAAAAAAAGGAATTGAACGAATTTCTTCTACTTACTTGGTATCGCTCCGTTGAAGTCGGAGAATATTACGAATCCTCTCCAAGCTCCTGGAAAGCAAAGGATTAAAGTTCGTGTTTCGCTGGTCCTTTTTTGCAATAACTTTCCTTGCGATTCTGAACTGCGCGAGTTTATTTAACGCGAATCGAATCAAGCCGATTCAATTCGATTACGGTCCGATTTCGCAAAACTATTTTCGACCGGGTCATGAAAAACCTTTTCCTCTTACAGTCCAACGCGGTAACAACCTGTATCATTCTACTACAAAGGATGGTCGCTATTTATTTTATACTACGGGTCAAAAAGGAAACTTCGACATTTGGTTTCGCGACTTAAAAAGTCCAGTCGTAGTTCCGGTGACCTCTCATCCAGCCTCCGAAATGAAGCCAGCGATTAGTCCTGACGGTACGAAGCTTGTTTTTGTCTCCGAGCAATTTGATTCATCCGGTGATCTTATATTATTAAAAATGAATCCGGAGGAATGGGCTTCTAAAATTCTCGAGGGAAAAAGGTTTCTCAGTGAAGATTTCAAAAATCTTACGAATTTGAATGCGGAGATTCCTGAAAAATCAGATCGATTTGTGGATACGGATCCGTGCTGGTCACCGGATAACAGGCATTTGGTGTTTTCGTCAGACAGACTTACGCCTGGAACTCCGAATCTAGTTCTTCTGGATACTGATGGAAAAGAGGCGATGCGCCTTCTGACTAAACAGGGCGGAGCGAGTCCTTACTGGTCAGAGAACGGTAAATCCATTGTATTTTTGTCCTATTTTGAATCTTCTGCGGGAGAGATCTATTCACTTGATCTATCGACGAATCGAATCAATCGTATTACAAAAGATGCATATTTGGATTTTTCTCCCAGCCTGTCTTCGGATGGGAAAACCTTATACTATACTTCGATTCGAAGCGACTCCGATAAAAACGGTGTCTTGGAGGAAAGAGACAATAGCTTTATCGTACGGGTGGATTTAGGAACAAATAAAGAGAAGCTAATCACTTCCGGAAATTCTTCTATTTTTGATACGAAATACTCCAGATTCAATGGAGGAAGTATCGTATTTACTGCTTCGTTCTATGGTACGATGAATGTCTATTTCTTGCCTGCGACTGGGTTTGTTCCAAAGGTGGCGGATATTTCTTCTCAGTTTCAGCTGGCACTACAATATAAAGAAAAGCATTCCTTTGAAGATTTTCTCATCGCACTCGATTCGATTGAGTTCTATTTTTCCGAAGATCCGCTGTTTCCGGTTTTCAGGGCCAAGGCTCTTAGAGAAAAATTTTCAGAATCTTTAAATCTGGAAAAAAAGAGCGTTAACGAGGAGACCAGAAAAGAGATAAACACTCTCAGGCTGCACCCGAAATGGGGACTGGCTTACGCTTATTTGCTGCAGGCAGAAGGCTCCAAGTCAATGAGCTTATCTGAATACAAATCCATCTGGTCTAATTTTCCAAATTTAGATCGTCAGTCGTTGGCTGCGTTAAATGAAGAAATCGGAATTCAGTTGGAAAAATCAGGAGACAAGTCTGGAGCCATCCAGGTCTACGAAAGAATTTTGAGTTCGTTTCCTGAATACTACCACGCCAAAGAGGTGTTGCGTAGGGAAGGTACATTACTTTTTCTTGATTCTGAAAAATCAAATTGGATTCTACCAGAACCACTGATCAAGGTTGCGAATGACCAGAATCTAGGAAAGGAAGAATTACGAAATCTTTATGAGGTTTTGGAAGAAGTTACCTTAAACAAGAGGTCAAACGCCGAAAAGATATCGATTGCTGATACCGCAGAAAAGGTTAACTCTCTTAAAACGAAATCTCCAAGATTGAGCAAATACTTCTCCTTTTTGAAATCGAGTGGACTGATTGGAACCGGAGACTTTGCCGGAAGCATTCTGATTTTGGACGAAATTCTGACGAACCTTAGTCCGGGAGATCCTCTTTTTCTGAAATGCCATTTGCTGAAGTCGGAAGCATTTAGAGGAATAGGCAAGACGAGGGAATCCTTAACGGAGCTAAAGACCTTTTTAGAAAACTACGATATAGCCTCAGGAGTTTCGATAGACGAACGGGAGATGGAAAGATCCTTTTTGCATTTCGAGAATTTGGCAAAGAATTACGAAAGTAGAAAGGATTATTTTCAAGCCTCGCTTCATTATTTTTACAATGCAGAGAATATGTTCACTGCCAAAAGTCGGAACCTATTCCAGGAAACCTTGTATAAGGATTTTGCTGTATATTACCAAAGATTAATGGTGGATAGCGTATTTCGCCTGGCCAAATCCATGGCAGAAGAGAATGCAAAAGGAGTTCTTGGTGTACTGGATCCTACTTCTTTTGATCCTTTGAGTGGAAAAGAAGGCTTGAAGCTTCTTACCAAGTACTATGAGGAGCACCACGCGGCAGACCGGGCTAGGGAATACTTGGATTTGGCAACCTTGTATGGATATGCATATTTCCTAATCAATAGATCTGTAATTAGGGAGACCTATTACTACTCCGCTGGAACGATGAATTCAGTTAAGAAAGAGGCGATCCTGCGAGATTACAAACAGGCCGAATATGAATTACGTTGGATTATCTTTTCTGATCCGACGTACCACGACGCCTATCAGCTGTTAGGTTGGCTGTACCAATACGTGGATATTATCAAATCCCGGAGACAGAACTTAGACGAGCCGTCCGATGAAGAGGCATTTGAGTCTATCTACAAGAAATATTTCCCTGAGAAAAACTTCGAAGAGAACGTAGAATTGTACAGCCAGATTCTGGAGTTGCTCGGAGAGTCATTTCCGAACAAAAAAGCCCTTTCAGATCTTAGATTAAACCTGGGAAACAATTACTTTTTACTAAAGAACTACCCTAAAGCAGATGAACAGTACGGGACAGTAGAATCCTATTCCAAATTCATTCTGTCCAAATCTCAGTTCGAAGATTACAGACAAAAGGCCACATTCCTTTTTAACTCTGCTCGTTCTTCCATTTATATGGCAAAATATAACGAAGCGGTCCGCAAATTAAAAGAGGCCGCCGAGCTGTACTCCAAAAATGAATTTCAAAAACTGTATTCGGAAAACAATCCGAAAGAATTCGTAGAAAGCTACCATGAGAAATTAGCTCTAATTTATACTTTGACCGGACTTTCCTTTATGGAATCGGGCAATTTCCAGGCGGCGATTCCGTATTACCAAGATGCGATTCGACTGAACGAGTTTTCGAAATTAGTAGATCCGGTGAATTTGTACAATGCTCTCGGCATTTGTTATCATAGACTGAAAAAGCTTTCCGAATCCGAAAAAGCATTAGAAAAAGCTGAAATTCTGGTTTCTGAAAAAGGAATTGGGTGGCTTCCAAAGAAAGTCAAGCTTTCGGTTTGGGATCTCTTCTGGGATTTTATTTTTGATATCGCTCTTCCGGATTCGACTAGGATTTCTGGAGCAGGCAGATTTCCCGAGGCGATCCCAACTCCGTTTCAACCTTTGCTATCTTCTGGAGTCAGGGTAAACAATCTTTTACTGGAACAAAATTATCAGGAAGCGGCCAAAGAAATCGAAGTCCGTTTGGATTATGTAAATACCAAAAGCCTTTCTAAAACTTTTGCAGGAAAGCTAATCCGATCGCAATCCTTGGGCGATTTGGGTTATTTAAGGTATCGCAGGCACGAGTATTCAGGCGCAAAAAGTGCATTTATCGAAGCGGAAAATTTCGAAAAATCAGTCGACGGTTTAGAATCGAAGGGAAAACAGACCTTTAGAAAATACTTATATTCTTTATTTGCGGAATTGGAATCGGAGAATTCCGGTGGCAATCAGCGTTCTATCGACGAGATTACAGATTCTTACGAAAGGTTGTCTTCAGCCAAAAGAGAGAATATTAATCTTTGCTTAAACACTTTGGAAGGTGAGGATAAATATATCCTAAGAAAAAGATGCGAGTCGGAGTTTTATAAACAGAATTACGATTATGATGTTCTTTTGGCAAATCTACTCTATTATTTGGGAGAAGCAAACCTCAAAGAGGGAGAGTTTGTTCTAGGAGTAGAAAAGTTAGGACGGGCAGCAAGTCTCTTAGAAAATCCATCCAATCTCCCCCAAGAAATCATCGGGCTCTCAAAGGATCCATTCCCTAGAAAGGAAAGAGTTTTACACGCTCTGAGCAGAACCTCCATTTATCTCAGGTTAGGTGATTTGCAAAAAGCGACGGAGAATTTGAATACTGCCGAAGAAATCGCAAACGAATTCTATTATGGGCTCGAGCTGATACAAGCATGGATTCTGCAAGCTAGAATGGAACTCTCGAATGGGAACCTTGCAAAGGCAAAAAACCGCCTTTCTAAGGCGGAGAATCTTTTAGAAAACCAGGCCCATATAGTTTCCGAGGCAAAGGGATTTTTATTAAGAGATTTGTATGAAACTAAAATCAGGATTGATCTGGAATCCGAAAATCTGCAAGAAGCCTTTCGGACTTGGGACAAATATCGTTCTGTTGTATTATTTAGAAATTTCCTAAGAGGTGCCTGGAGCTGGGAAGGGGAAGAGGCGCAACAAGAATACGCACTCTTCGAATCCGCTTGGTACGACTATCGTCAGGCTTATCTGAGATTTCAATCTTCCTTAGAGTTTCGGGCGGATTCAAAGAAGTACGAAGCTGAACTGGAAAAAAATACGAAGTTGGCAAAAGGTTCCCTTTTGTCTCTGTACGACAAGATTCCAGAAAGGGCAGCATTTCTAAGACCTTTTCAGATCGAGCAAGAAGAAACATTAGAAAAAGGTGAAGTAGAAGTTCGACTACTGATGAATCAAGGAAAGATTCATCTTCGGCTTCGCACTCCTTCCGGATTTAAGACGGCAAAGCTTCCCAACCAAATGGAATCGCTTAAAGATTATCTGTTAAATGAACCGGATTGGCAGAACGCAGCATCCCAGATTTTAGATCCCGGAAATACTCAATTCGCAATACAACTTTCTGCGGTGTTTCCGAAACTGATCCTGAAGTCGGATACTAAAACGACAATCAGTAATAGGCCGTACGCGACCAAAACTTTTGCTTCGTATACTTCGGCACCTTCAAACTATAATTTAAAATTTAGAAATATAAGCGCGGATCGCCTGAAAGTCAGATTAGAGGACTCCGATGTACTGATCAGTGAGTTTCCAGAATCAGAAAGTGATTTCATTTTCGGGGAAAAATCCCCGGCGCGTTTGGATCTGAAGGAGACTTTTGCAAATAATCACAGAATCTCTACAGTAGTTTTATTAAGCGACACTCTTCCCAGTTGGAAAAAAATTTCACAGGTAGCATCTGCGCTGTTGGGATCCGGTATTCGAAGAGTCTATGTTTGCCCGAATTCGAAAAATTGTTTTACAGAAGCTTTAAAAGAAATAAAAGGTTCGGCCTTTACTTCCCTGGATGGAGGTCTCAGGTTCGGAAAAATCTCAGCGCTCAAGAATATTCCTCAGATAAAGAGAATCTTGACCCTTTCTAGAGAAGAAGAAATTCGCGGGAATATTCAAAATTCGCATGATCTTTTGGCGGAAGCAAGAGCTGTCTCAGGAGTAAATAGTGAGGACGCCCAGGAAGTCGAAGAAAACAACCTTAGATTGCTTAGAAAGTTGCACCCTGAGATCGGCTTATCGGAGTTATACGATCTTTCTTACGAAGATAGAACGGAAAAGCAAAAAGAGAATCTAGCCTTTGCGCTTTGCCTATCAACTCTACTGGATCATTCGGAAAACGATTGTTCAGAGTTACCTGCGGAAATCAACCTGAAGGAAAAATGGACTAACCTACTTATTTCTATTTCCGCTTTAAAGCGCGGGATAGATCCCGGAAGCTCCTTAGAAGCCGAATTACCGGAAGGGGATCGATTCTATGATCCGTTTTTGTACCGAATTCGCTTAATCGATATTTTGTTAGAAGTCTATAGGCCTGAAGAAGTCAAAAAACAGATCGCTATTGCAAGGCGGCAGGCGAATACTCAGGACAAGTTCAATTTGCTAAAAAAGAAGGAAATCGAATTAAGAAATCATGTTTCTATGATGGACGAGATCGGAGAAGTTGAGTCCGGCAGACTAGATTCGGGTCCGAATCTAGGTAAAGAAAGTCAAATCGAATCGGATAGACTCGAAGAAGGTTTCGAATATAAAAATAAAATCAAGCTCTTGGCTAGCGGAAAAGAGCAAGGAAGAAGAATCTCTCCAGTCTCACTGTATTCGGAAGTATTTGGAGCATCCTCCGATTTATTCAACTCCATCAGCTTGTTCGAAAGATCCATCATAGTGGATCTGCTCAGATATTCTTTGGGAGAAGAGCAAAATAAAGAGATGGAAAATTTTCTGAATGCGTTCCTGGACTTTGAGCGTAAAAAGCAGAATCTTCCTCGAGCAAAGAAGCTCTGTATGGAAGTTGGAAGGGCTTATTTTTCCAGAGGGAATTATAGTGCGGCAAAGCAATGGCTGAAACTGGCCGAAGAACAGGAACCCCAGGTATTCAAATCTGAATTAGATTTTTTGAAATATAAATTGGATTCTATAAATGTCGGTGCCAGATCGGATTCTCCGGCCAGCCTTTCGGATTGGGGCTCTTATTCTAAATTCTATAAAGAAGCTTTCAAAAGCGAACCAAAACAATTTTTAGAAATTGTAAATCGATGGGTTTCTTCTCGCAAAGCACTCGCTTTTTCGAACCGAGAAAGACGCGAATTCTCTGATTTTCTTAATTTTTTACAGACGAGAGCTTTTAAAAAGAACGATTCGGAGACTTTCTTCGATTTAGGAATCGCAAAATCAAAATTATCTCTGTATCGAAGGGTTGTCCAAGGATCGGATATAAGTTACTCGGATTTGCCCGTATTTCGAAGTGTGGCCTTCCGTCTGGAAGAAAAACTGCCGGAGGGTCAAGAGTTACTCGCGGTTCAGGATTTGGGTTTGACGACCTTATATCTGAAATTCACCAAAGGAAAATCAAACGGTGAATTAGCATATAAGGATAATAGAATATTAAAGTCTTCTATTTTTGCATACTTGGGCGAAGCGGAAAAGGGAGGCAGCGAAGCTCTGCTTAGGGAAGCACTAGAATCCGACTACCGACATAAGATTAAATTAAGTTCAAAAAAACTGACGTATCTCTATTTGGAATCGTATCACTTTTTAGTGCCGATCATTCCGAGATCGGATGAAGAAGTATATTATATTACAGATCCCGAAGATTTGCTTCAAAATCCTGTCCACCACCAAAAAGAGGAGTTCCTTCCTGGATTCGGAATCAAAAAGAAAGACACCCCGAATTCTCCGGAATGGTACAAGCAATTATTAAAGTTGGAAGATTTAGAGATTGCTGACGGGATCGCCGGAAGACCCGAATTGACCCCGTTCCATTTGTTGCGAGTGCCTCTGGAATTGGACGAATCGAAAAGGATTCGATTCGGAGGAGAAACGTTACCGAAAAAAGTTTCTAGATGGGGAAAAGGGATTTGGATGCTATGCTCTTCCTTTCTGGAAGAGTTTTCCTATGGATCTGAAAATCTGAGAGACTCTCTTTCTTATCTGCAAAAGGAAGTTCAAGGCCCAGGTGTAGTGAACTTGGGTTACCAGCCCGACACTCACAATTCAAGATTTATCAAGGAGCTTACCAGAAGAGATCAGACAAGAATTCCTCTGAAAATTCGTTTTCAAAAAGCAATCGAAGTGATGAGAGAAGCTTATCCTTTTGATAAGTACTGGAACGGCTACAGACTTTTTACAAACTCGATGATTCTGCCTTAGAAGCAGAATCCAGAAGTTCCTTTCTTTGCTCGTTGGATAGTTCACTCAGTTTGCGCATTTCTTCGTGAAATTTTCCAAAGTCTTTTCCCAATTCTTCGAATCTTTTATGAAAGTATCCGCTCCCAGAATGATATCGAAGCATTCCTAGAAAATCTTCGTTATTCCAATCTTTTTCGGAAAGCTTTTTCAGATTTACTCCTGACCAGCTCTTTGCCTCTTCCATCAGTTCCTTTTTAAATTGTAGAATTACGCTTTTCTTTTGTTCTAGAATTTCGGCTTCGGCTCCGCCTTTCGAATAAATCGATTCGAGTTTCTTTGCGGTGGATTTTAAGAGAAACATATAGCGATTTCTGTCCCTTTCTTCTTTTTTCCAAAGTTCCACACTTGTCTTCCCTCCCGTGGAAAACAAATAGCTTTCGGTTCCAACTTCTTCTACGAAGCTCGCATAACTTTCGTTAAATATAGTGTCTCCCTTGAAATAAACGGTCGCATGAGCCATTTCGTGCAAAATAAGTGAAATCAATTCAGATTCATTTTCATAGAGCTGGGACGAGAAAAGTGGATCTTCGAACCAACCTAACGTGGAATAGCCGGCGGTCACCCTTATCCTAGTATCCCATCCTTCTTCTTTTAGCCTGGCTTCCTCTTCTTTTGTCATTTCCAGAGAAAAATATCCTTTGTACGGAACGGAGCCTACGATCGGAAACCACCAAGTGTAAGATTCAAATCTTAGAGGGTGACAAGCGCTCACATGCCAGCCGATTGCTTCTCTATTCAACTGTACAAAACTCTGGAAACCTCCTTTTGGGGAGAGGGCTATTTTTTCTATTCCGAAATCCCGGATTTTTTCCACTTCCTTCAACTTAGTTTTTGTTTTGGAAGATACATTCGGATCCAGGCGGACCTCTTCAAAAGATCTGCGATCGTATAGAATCTTTGCCTGTTCCTTTCCGAGGTGAAAAAGGTAAGGAATGCACCCTTGGGAATTCAAGTAACAAAGTGCCAGAATAATTGAGGTTAAGGTTTTTTTGCAGGACCTCCCACGAAAGAATCCGAGTCGACGTTTTGCAGAAGTTCTTAGAGAATGGGTACGGTTAACTTGCATGAGAAGATCCCTTCCGCCGATTCTGATTGTGAACATTGGATTGGCGGTCTTGCTTTTACTCGTACTTATCCTTCCTGGGGAGGGTGGTCTGTCTTCCTTTTTCCGAGGAGGAAAACCTCTAAGCTACGGAGAGCAAAAAGCAGGAATAGAACTGCAAAACGCCTTCAGAAATATTTACGCCCTTACAAAAGATTCAGTTGTTTCGGTCCGAACAAAAAAGTCGGAAGTCATTTCTAGTCCATACCACTATTTCGACTATCGAAACGAAAGATTGGCCTCCTTTGGGAGTGGGTTTTTGATCCATGAAAAGGGCTACGTCGTCACCAATTATCACGTGATCGAGGGAGCGGAGAGTATAGAAGTCATCGCCTCAAACGGAAGCATTTTTCCGGCAAAGTTTGTAGGAAGTCATCAAAGAGCGGACATCGCACTTTTGAAAATCCGCGAGAGATCCGGCTTGCGACCAGTAAGTTTCGGAGACTCGGACAAAATCGAAGTGGGAGACTGGGCTATCGCAATCGGATCTCCTTTCGGATTAGAACGCTCGTTCTCTGTGGGAGTTGTTTCTGCAAAGTACAGAGAGGATTTGGACGAGACAGGACAAACGCATATTCAAACTGATAGTATGATCAATCCTGGTTCTAGTGGAGGTCCTCTATTAAATATTTATGGAGAAGTGATCGGTATAAGCAGATTGATTCGCAGCGAGACAGGTAGAAACTCCGGTATAGGCTTTGCGATTCCGATGAACTACGCAAAGAAGATCATTCAATTGATTCAGGAAAACCAAGGAAGGATCATTCGACCTGCGACTTTAGGAGTGATGGCAACTGTTCCACTACCGGATCACAGAAAAGCTTTAGGGATTCCGAAAGATTGGACTGGGATTTTGGTCTATGATATTGAAGCTGGATCCTCAGCAGAGTCCTCCGGAATTAAGAGGTACGACTTCATATTGGAGGCGAATGGACTTCCGGTCAAAAATATTAATGATCTTAGAGAGCAGGTCGGAATAGTGGGACTGGGGGGGAGGCTGAAGCTCCGTATCTACAGAGAAAAAACTCTCCAAGAACTAGTGGTTCGATTGGTACAGAAGTAGCTGTACTCTTAGGCTGGAAAATGAGAAGAAATATCGTACATAGCGGTGCGGATGCTCTGATCTACGAGATCCGCCAAATAGTTGCAGTTGCTAAAAAGCTGGAAGCTTTGGGCGTAAAAATCACCTACGAGAATATAGGTGATCCGATCCAAAAAGGGGAGAAAGTTGCTCCCTGGATGAAACAGATTGTCTCCGATCTGATTTTGAAAGATATGTCCTGGGCGTACACAGCAACGCAGGGATTTGAAAAAACCAGAACCTTTCTTGCGCAAAAGGTCAACGAAAGAGGCGGAGCTCAAATCACTTCCGATGACCTCCTATTCTTTAACGGACTCGGAGACGCAGTTGCAAAAATCTTCGGATTCATGAGAAGAGAGGCGAGAGTGCTCGGGCCTAGCCCTGCCTATTCCACGCTCTCTTCTGCAGAAGCGGCTCATTCAGGCTATGAGCACATGACATACAATCTCATTCCGGAAAAAAACTGGATGCCAGATCTGGAAGACATTGAGAACAAAATCAAGTACAACGATTCCATTGCTGGAATTATATTAATTAACCCTGATAATCCGACGGGTGCAGTATATGATAAAACTCTAATGCGCGATATCGTCTCTATTGCAGAAAAATACGATGTGATGGTAATCTGCGACGAAACTTATGCCCACATAAACTACTCTGAAACAGGAACAGTTCACCTATCAGAAGTGATCGGGGATAAGGTCTGTGGAATGGCGTTAAGATCCATCTCCAAAGAATTTCCTTGGCCAGGTGGCAGGTGTGGATGGTTGGAAATTTTCAACAAGGATAAGGATCCAGTATTCGCGCGTTACGTCAAAACTCTGTTAGATGCAAAAATGCTGGAAGTATGCTCGACTACGCTTCCGCAAATGGCGATCCCAGAAGTATATTCTCATCCAGAATTCATTCCTCACCTAAAGACTAGAAACGAAAAGTTTAAGAGAAAGGCAAAGTCCGCTACTGAGGCTTTCAAGGGATTAAAAGGCGTAAGAGTCGTAGAACCTAAGGGTGCGTTCTACCTAACCGTTGCTTTCGAAGACGGGGTTTTAACCAACAAGATGAAACTTCCGGTAGAGAATAAAGCGGCTCTCGAATTCATACAGCCTCTGATCGAAAACTGTGCGAATGATAGAAGATTCGTCTATTATCTGCTGGCTTCCACCGGAATTTGCGTAGTGCCTCTCTCTTCTTTTTGCACAAAGAAAGACGGATTTCGAGTTACTCTTTTGGAAGAAGACGAAGAAAAGTTTCAATGGATCTATTCTACTTTAAGAAAAGCGATCGAAGAGTATATTCAATCCGCATAAAATACAATGCAGAGGGAACCGGATCGGGGCATAATTAAGATCGGAGTAATGGACTCCGGAATGGGAGGACTTTCGGTTCTAAAGGAATTACTAAATTCTCCTTTTCGAGCTGAGTACTTGTATTTCGGTGATCTGTTGAATGCACCTTACGGAGAAAGGGAAACCTCCGAAGTGGCAGATCTTACTAGAAAAGCCTGCGAGTTTTTAATCCAAAAGGGAGCTCAGGCAATTTTGTTGGCGTGCAATACAGCTACATCTGCCGCAGCTTCTTTACTTAGATCCGATTTACCTATTCCTATTTTCGGAATGGAACCTGCGATCAAACCGGCTTTGGCGAATCATCCCGGGGAAAGAATAGCCCTGCTCGCGACATCGGTGACTCATCGTGAGGAAAAGCTGAAGACCCTCAAAGCGTCGTTAGGCGCCGACGAAAGGATTGTGCATGTAAGTTGCGACGGATTGGCCTCGTTGGTGGACCGAGGCGATATGAAAGGCGCTGGGGACTATCTAAAGAGAATCCTCGCTCAACTAGAAGAAGAGAAAATCCGCGGAATCGTGCTAGGCTGCACACATTACGTATTTTTAAAGGATGTGATTATGTCCTTATCTCCGGATTCGAAACTTTACGACGGAAACATTGGCACTGTCACTCATTTGGTCCGTTCTTTAGGATTAGATTCGAATCTCGGGGAGCCAATATACGAGTTACATTTTTCTAAGAATTTGCTCGAAATCGATCCTTTTGAACAAGCCAGAAAATTGCTGGGTTTTTTCTCAGAACCGTAATAAAAAGATCCGTGCGAATGATTCGGTGGACCTGGTAAAAATTTTAGCAACCTACTGTTTTTTTTGTTTTCCCGTGAATAGAAACCGATCTAAACTTCTCTCACTCTTATGAAGTCAATAAAAACTATATTAACTTTTCTCACTGCTCTTTCTTTAGTTGTCGCTTTCTCTATGGGTTGCAAGCCCAAAACCGAAGAGACTACCGACGCCGTAGTGACCTTTCTAAAGGGAAAAGTTTCTGCGCTAAAATCTGGCCAAGATTTGAAACTACAGGACCGAGTGGTGGAACAGGAGACGATCAAGACCGACAAGGATGCATTGTTGGATCTGACTACCACACTAGGATCCATTCGACTTTTAGGCGGAACTGAGGCATCGATCGGAGCGCTTCGCGCAGACCAGGCTTATTTAAAAGTCAATGAAGGGGATATCCTCGTAAAAGTGACAAAGCTTAGCAAAGGCCAATCCGTTTCGGTCGACACCCCGACGGTTGTAGCGGCTGTCCGCGGAACTCAATTTTGGGGAAGGGTAAATAAAGCCGATGAGTCAGGAACCTTTGCGGTTCGTGAAGGAAGCGTTTTGATTACTCGGAAGTCGGATGAAGCCACTGTGCTTGTAAAAGCTGGTGAGGCGGTAGATCTTTCCCCCGGATTGCAAATCCTTAAAACTAGGTCAGCCGCGCCCGCAGAACTCTCTGCAATGGACCAAATCGATCAAATGAAGTGATCAGATAAGTAGTCGCGAATTTCTTACCGTTTTACGGAACCTTGCCTAAATCCTTAGGTAAGGTTCTATCTTTGCCTTGCATTCCAATCTAAAACTCACCTCTCAGTGTTGATTTCATTTCGGAGTTTTTTTGTGTCCAGGAGACTACTATTCGTAAAGCTGTACCAAAGCCATGGATGAGAAGATCACGTACAAGAGTGCCGGTGTAGATACAGAAGCCGGTCAAGAGTTTGTTAAGAGAATCAAAGAGAATGTGGAATCAACTCATAGCCCGCGGGTGCTCGGGGGCTTAGGCGGATTCTCCGCTGGTTTCGATGTCTCTTTTCTGAAAAATTACAGAGACCCGGTGCTACTCTCCGGAACGGACGGAGTAGGCACGAAATTGGAGCTGGCAAGATTATTAGAAGTTCATGATACAGTAGGCGTAGATTTAGTGGCGATGTGCGTGAACGATATCCTTGTCTCCGGAGGAGAGCCGCTTTTTTTCCTGGATTATATTGCCTGCGGTAAGTTGGACCCCGCTAAGATGGAAAAAATCGTTTCTGGAATTGTACGAGGTTGCCGACTTTCCGGGACAAGTTTGATAGGTGGCGAGACCGCAGAGCATCCTGGGCTGATGGCCGAGGATGAATATGACTTGGCAGGGTTCGTAGTTGGAGTGGTCGAAAGGGACGAAATGATCGATGGCTCTAAGATCGTTCCAGGTGATATCGTGCTAGGCTTAGAATCCTCAGGTCCTCATAGTAACGGTTTTTCTTTGATTCGAAAACTCTTCTTGGACGAGGGCAAAAAACTTCCTTCGGATTCGTCTTTGGTCGAATTCCTAAAAGAATTCGCAATGAAGCCCACAAGAATTTATGTACCAAGTATTCTTAATTTAGTAAAACGTACTGAAGTGAAAGGAATGATACATATTACCGGCGGAGGCTATTACGAAAATATCCCGAGAGTTCTGCCCAAGAATTGCTCCGTGAGAATCGAAAAATCCGCAATACCGTCCTTACCATTCTATGAAAAAATCAGACAGCTGTATCCGAGACTGGCTGAGAATGAGCTATTCTCTACTTTTAATATGGGAATCGGTTTCATCGTGATCGTATCAAAGGAATCCGAGTCCAGTGCGATTCAATATCTGGAAGAGCTGGGAGAAAACGTCAGAAAGATAGGCGAGGTGACATCCCGCAAAGACCAGTCTGTGGAAATCATTTAACACCGATTATGGATCGAATCAGATCTTTTCTAAGCAATCCTATATTCGTAATTTCTAAACGGAATCCGTTTATGCTCTCTAGATGGAGCATTTTGTACGTTTTGCTCGGAATTTTCGGAGGAATATTCTCGGCGGCGTTTTGGAAATGTTTGGAGTTTCTGTTTCAAATGATTTCTATTGTGCAAGGTCCTTGGGTCATTTTGCTCATGGCTTCTGCCGGACTTGTAGTAGGTCTGATCATATATTTCCTAGGGGATCCAGGGGAAATCTCATTAGTAATCGATAATATACGCTTTAAGGGAGGAAGGCTGGAGCCTAAGAACAATCCCTCTATGGCTCTTTCTTCTCTCGTGAGTATTTCTGCAGGTGGAAGCGCTGGCCCGGAGGCTCCGTTAGTGCAAATCACCGGTTCGTTTGGAAGCTGGTTCGCAGAAAAACTTGGGCTAGAAGGAAAAGAACTGAGGGCAATGACGATTGCCGGCATGGCCGCGGGGTTTACCTCTCTTTTCGGTTCCCCACTGGGTGGAGCACTTTTCGCATTAGAAATTCTGCAGCACCGCCATGTAGTAGAATATTACGAAGCACTATTGCCTGCGTTCTTATCTAGTTGTTCTGCCTACTTTGTTTTTCTCGGAATGACTCAAATCGGAATCGGGCCTACTTGGCAGTTTCCACAATATATGCCTGGAGGAATCGAGGATTTTATCTATGCTATTTTACTCGGAATCGCTGGGGCAGGGATTGGCTGGATTTTTTATGGTATATTCCGTGGAACTAATTTAGTTTTTTCTAAAGTTCCTGGACCTATATTTCTGAAAACACTGCTTGGCGGTGTCCTTCTTGGCTGTCTTGCTTATTACGAACCTTTGACTCGAAATTTCGGACACAAGGAGTTGGACACCGTTATCGCCACTGCGGGCACTTGGCAATTCTTTGGAGCCCTCGTACTTCTTAAGATACTGAGCATCAATACTACGATTTCGAGCGGATGGAGGGGTGGATTCATCATCCCATTGTTTTTTGTAGGAGCCAGTGCGGGGAGATTCCTTCTCTATTTTTTCCCAACGGAAAGCGAAGCCTTTTTAATGATCTGCTTGATGGCCGCGGTAAATTCTTCTGTCACCAAAACCCCAATTAGTACGACGATTTTACTGGCGGAATTGACAGGCTTGTCAAGTTTTACTCCCGTTTTGTTTGCGTCACTCAGCGGATATTTTCTCTCACCAAAAGCTCCTTTTATCGGATCACAGGCCGGAGAAAGCTGATTTTGCTTTTCTTAATACAGTGGCGATGTAAATCTTAGACGTTTTCAAGGCGAGGTGAAGATCCTCGCGAGTTAGAACGAATGATTCATCTCGTCCGAAACATATTGTTTGTATTTCTACTTTCTTCCCAGTTTTTACAGTGCGGTTTGAGTCCTAGTCGCGCTTCTTTGACAGATGGATCTTTGGACTGGGATTTTGTCTCTTCCAACGAACGTGTTGCCTGTGTTCGCTTAAACGGCTCTTGGAAATTTGCATGGCTGGGAGAAGAACCAAAGAGAGAATTGCCGAAAGAGCCGAAGGAATTCGGGTTTCAAACCGTTCCCGGAAGCTGGACCGGAGAAATATGGCAGGGAAAGATTCTGCCTTCGAATGGAAAGGCTCTGTATAGATTAGAGCTATACTCGAGCGGACCAGTCGAAAGCTTGCACCTGCTTAGTTTTGACCAGGGAACCAATTATCGCATTCTGTTTAATGGAGTTCCTATTCACGAAGTCGGTAGAGTGGGAGATCCTTCACTCGATGCACTGTCGCTTCTTACTAGTTACGTAGTGCTCCCCACCTGGTCTAAAAAGGCAAATTTAGATTTTGAAATATCCAATTATAACTATAGAAAGGGAGGCTTGTGGAAGCCGCCGGTCTTAGGAAAAGCTGAATGCCTAAATCGATTTTATTTGGACAGAAGGGATCTAGAGGCTATTGTTTCAGGTGGAATGCTCTTCCTGAGTCTATTCCATATTTTTGTATCAGTTTTTTATAAACAAGAAAGATCTGCTCTTGTGCTCGGCTTCTTTTGTCTGAGCGTTTTTTTGAGATTGTATTCGACCGGCCATAGATTGCTTCCTGAACATTTCGAGGTAGGGCATTCGGTATACCTTCGAATCGAGTTCATTTCTTGGTTCATGAGCATGCCCCTAGGAGTGCATTTTCTATATTTAGTATTTCCCACGGAACTTCGCAAAATAGGTTTGTATATGGGTTATGCAGTAGCGATTGGATTTTCCTTGATTACACTCGCCACCAACCCCGCAACCTATTCGCACCTAATTGTTCCTTCCTACGGTTTATATCTAGGTCTGGGACTCAATGCTGCCCTTGTATTAGGTGACGCGGTGAGAAGAGGTTGGTCGGGAGCTTGGATTTATTTGATCGGATTCCTAAGCATCCTCCTCATGGTAGGTAGTGAAATCTTATATCACTCAGAGGTAATGGATTCTTGGGAGCTCGGAGGAGTCGGAGTCGCTTTATTCGTACTTTCTAATGCACTTTCTCTTTCTCAAAAGTTGTTACACGAATTCAAGGAGAAAGAAAGAGTCCAGGAAATGCTGAATAGAAACTTAGAGGAGTTAGTCGGCAGAAGAACCAAAGAATTGGAATCCGCAAGAGACGAGGCGCAAGCCGCCAACCGAGCAAAGAGCGAATTCTTAATCAACGTAGATCACGAAGTCCGGACGCCTATGAACGGGATCATGGGCATCACCGAAATGCTTTTGGATAGCGAACTCAAGCCAGACCAAAGAGAAATGGTAGAATTGCTAAAGCGAAGCGGGGACGCGATGATGATCATTCTCGGAACCATGCTCGATGCTTCGAACTTGGAAAAAGGTACTTTGCTTTTATTGAGTAAAAAGTTCGTTTTACGAGCCGCGTTATACGAAGCAGCAATGAGAATAGAGCATCTAATCAAGAGAAAAGGAGTAAAATTCACCGTAGATATTACTGAAAATCTGCCGGAGGCCGCGATGGGAGACGAGGAGAGATTCAAAAAAATGATCCTCGGACTTTTGGAAAACGCAGAAAAGTTCACTAAAGAGGGAGAAATCAGTCTAAAGGCAGAATTACTAGAAGAGACTGATCATAATTATAAGCTGCGATTCGTAGTAGAAGATACTGGCATAGGAATTCCGGAAGATAAGCTCAATACAATTTTTACTCCTTTCCAACAGGTGGATTCGGGAGTGACAAAGCCGTTTCAAGGAGCCGGTTTGGGCTTATCTCTGTGCAGGGCGCTCGCGAGAAAAATGGACGGAGATGTTTATGTGAGGAGTGAACCTGGTAAAGGCTCGGCTTTCACATTAGAATTGTATCTAGCAAAACCTGAAATCCAACCTTGACAGTGGGAATTCCCACAAAAATCCTGGGAATTAATCCAATGGGAAAAATCCAGGAACTCACTCCAGAGCTAATCAATCAAATCGCGGCAGGCGAAGTCATAGAGTCGGCTCATTCCGTACTCAAAGAGTTGATGGAAAACTCAGTCGATTCCGGGGCTTCAACGATCGAGATAGAAAGCAGGGATGGTGGACTGACTTCTTTGATTGTCTCCGACGACGGTTCCGGAATTGAAGAGGAAGATATAGAGCTCGCTCTTAGGCGCCATGCTACTAGCAAAATAAAATCCTTACGCGATCTGGAAATGGTACTTTCTTATGGGTTTCGGGGAGAAGCACTCGCGTCGATAGCATCTATCTCCTACCTAACACTAGAAAGCGGGACTGGTGGGAAGTCTGCTTGGAAAGTTGTATCAAAAAGCGGAAAGATTGAGTCCAAGGAAGTCATTCCTGGCTTTAAAGGAACCAAGATCGTAGTAGAAGATCTTTTTTTTAACACTCCGGTACGGCGTAAGTTCCTAAAATCAGTTCGTGCAGAAGACCGAAGAATTCGCGAAAAGGTAATCGTCCAGGCACTAAGTAGGGAAGATTTAAGGTTTCGCCTGGTCCAAGACGGAAAGGAATATTTTAGATTATCTCCGAAGTCAAAGAAGGAAAGAATTGTAGACTTGTTCGGCGAAAATTTCCGCGATCACCTGCTACAAGTCGAGCTTGAAAGAAAAGGATGGAAGGCTTGGGGTTTTATAAGCGATCCGGATTTTTATAAATCGAATCGAACCGGTCAGTATATTTTTATAAACAATAGACCGGTTGAAATCAAATATTCCTCACATTTATTAAAAAAATGTTATGATGAACTTCTTCCTCCGAACGCTCATCCTTATTGCTTTTTGTTTTTTGAAGTGGATCCGGAATCGATAGACGTAAACGTTCACCCGGCGAAGAAAGAGATCAGATTTCTGGATGAAGAAGGATTCAATACCTTCTTTTTGCAACTGATTCAGAAGGAGTTAAGATCTAGTACACCAGTAAGCTTTATCGAGCTGAGAAACAGACTTCTCCGCCCCGAGCCTCAGAAAACTGGGCAGGGGACTCAGCTGGGCCTGCTGTTAGGTGGTCCTTCCAGCACAGACTCTAACCAACAGCTGTTAGTCGGTGGCCTTTATAACGAAGTCCGCAGCTCTTCTTCTTTTTCGTTAGAGTCGGTCGGACCTGGTTCAAAGTTGGAGGATCTTACCGATGTTCCTGTCAAACATTCCGAATTTATTCCTAAAAAACATTATGGGGTACTGTTCGAAACTTTCATTCTTGCGGAAAGCGAGGATGGCTTTTATATTATAGATCAGCATACCGCTCACGAAAGAATCCGATACGAAGAAGTGTTGCGAAAGCTCAAGAAGAAAAATTACGGGATCCAACCCTTGCTTACTCCGATTCGGATTCCTGTTTCTGTTCAGGAAGCCGAAGATATCCGGGAGAGATTCAACGATTACGAAGAAGTCGGCTTAAAACTTGATTCTCTTGGGGAAGACAGTATCGTACTCCGTGAAGTACCAGGCTATTTTATACCTGGTTTTGAAAAGGAAATCGTATTAGATTTTTTGAATCGATCAAGCGGCAAAGAAGTACAAGAGCCAGAACTATACGACCTTATGGCCAAGTGCGTGGCTTGCAGGTCTGCGGTCAAAAAGGGAGATCAGCTGTCCGATCATTTGATCGCTGAACTTTTGAACCGCCTTAGTTATTGCGAAAATCCTTCTAGATGTCCGCATGGTCGCCCGACCTTAGTGAAATTGACTAGGGAAGACTTAGAAAGAATGTTTCACCGACGGTAGGTTTCCTTGAAGTCAGTAAACTCAGAGCAACAAGCAATTCCAAAACATACCGAGCAAGTAATTTCAAAATTGCTAAAGCAGACTTTGTTTGGTAGCGTCTTGCTATTTCTATTCGTAGTACTGCTGGCAAGGTTTTTTCAAGAGCCTGTATTAGATATCTCGAAAGCATTCATCGAATTCACTGGTGCATTCGGAGTCGGAATCGCTATTTTTATTGCGGACTCGGTGCATATTTTTTTACCTCCTGACACTTTCTTAATGATTGCGGTAGCGGCCGGCCTAAAAGACTGGGAGGTGATTGCTACTGCTTCGATAGGAAGCGTAATCGCAGGAACTTTCTCTTACGCACAGGGGAGATATCTATTACCTAAATTAGATTCTTTTACATCTTTCGTCAGAAAGCATGAGGAGAAATTAGAAGTTTATATAAGACGCTTTGGATTTTGGGCCGTTGTCTTAGGTGCCTTGACTCCGTTGCCGTATTCTTGGACTTCCGTAGCCGCAGGTGCGCTCAAAATGAAGTTTCGTCTTTATTTGTTAGCTGCATTGTTCAGACTACCTCGGTTCTTTTTGTTTTATTATTTGATAAAGCTTGGATGGGTAGGCGGGCTTTCTTGATTCCTGAAAGAGAATCGGTTATTGAGATTGACGAGTCGAAGTTAAACTAGTAAGAAGAAGCAGAATGGGATCCGAAGATATTCCTAGACTATTTCCTAAAACCAGAAAGGAACTCATCGTAGAAAATCTAGATTGGTTCGGCTTGCCTCCAAGAATCTTAGAACTGATCGAAAATATTTTGGACGGAAAAATAAGGGAGGAATCCCTTGTGTGCTGTCATAGCGCCTGCGATGTATGCAACAAGGAGATTCGATCTTGCGCTCGAAAAGTAAAAAGGGAATTCGAAGATATTGGGTAGCCTGTTCGACAAAGTTCCTCTCCCACATCGAGTTCGTCCCACCGATTTCACCCAAGTCATCGGCCAAGACAAGGCCATATCACAATTAAATAAATTTCGCGAACCTATTAGTATCATCATCTACGGTCCCCCTGGAACCGGAAAATCCACGATTGCTAGAATATTGGGCAAACAATGGAAATTGCCTTTTGTGGAATTCAATGCGGTCAGCACCGGGGTCGCGGATATCAAAAAGCTCCTAGAAAGATCTGAGACAGAGGGAAGTATATTACTTTTTCTTGATGAGATCCACAGGTTCAGTTCGGCCCAGCAAGATAGTCTTTTGAAAGGAGTCGAAATCGGCAATCTGATCTTAATCGGGGCTACCACCGAAAATCCTGCCTTTAGAATTACGAAGCCACTTTTGTCCAGGTGTCAGGTGCTTCGTTTGGAAGCCCTTGGAAAATCGGAATTACTGGAAATATTGAATAAGGGGATCTCTTCTATCGATCCAATTCCGGAGATTTCTGAAGAAGCAAAGGAAAGCTTGGTTCGTTATTCGGGCGGAGACGCACGAAAGCTTCTCTCAAATCTAGAAAGTTTGGTACTGTTAAAAGAACCGGGCGGGAAATTCGAAAATCAGGATATACTGAAATACCTAGAGAGCCGGGTGATCGAGTATGACCAGAGCGGCGAGAGCCACTACGATGTGATCTCTGCATTTATCAAGTCTGTCAGAGGAAGCGATCCGGACGCAGCACTGTTCTATCTGGCGATTATGTTGGAAGGAGGAGAAGACCCGCTTTTCATCGCAAGAAGGTTGATCATACTTGCGTCCGAGGATATCGGTAACGCTTCGGTCCACGGATTGCCTCTTGCGATAGCAGGTTTGCATGCCTTAGAATCTATTGGAATGCCTGAAGGTAGAATCGTACTTGGTCAGGTTACGACTTTCCTTGCGTCGTGTCCGAAATCCAATGCTGCTTATAAAGGAATCGCGTCCGCTTCTGCCTTCGTGAAAGAAAGGGGAACTCAATTAAAAATTCCTAATAGGCTTAAAAATGCTCCGACTTTTTTGCATAAGAAAGAGGGCGCGGGAGAAGGCTACAAGTACCCTCACGATTTTGGCGGATTTACTGAATTTTCCTACTTTCCTGATGATCTGAAGGAAGATCCCCCTCAATTTTACTTTCCGACCAAGAATGGAATGGAGGAAAAGATTCGGGAGCATTTGTCCAATCTTTGGAAAAAGATTTCCAAGAAGAATTACTGAAGTTTCTCAGCGTGTAGTCCTGAGAAATGAAATCTCCATAAATACAGGCCCGTAATTTTCCCGTCACAAAACTGGGGCATTCTGTTGTGATAAAAAGAAATTTTTTGAAGAAATTGTGTCATGATTTTCGCAATCCGGAACGAAACTAAACCTGAACGGACCGGGTCACACGATTTCAGTCGAAAAGGAGGTTGGAATGTTTCAGTCTGAGAAATTTTTATCAGAGAAACTGATCAACTCGCATAACGAAAATAAGTCGGAAATAAAGGAAACTCAAAAGCAAAAAAAGGCTCAGAATCAATCAGCAAAAATGGAAAAAGTAGTGAAGCTGAGACCGGATTTGTACGAAAAATAACGTTCCTATCTCAGAGTATCTCGTTTAGCCTTCCTATAACGGTTTCATTTTGTTCGGGTCTGCCTATCGTAATTCGAATCGCGTTCATTCCGTAACTTTTCAAATTCCTAAGGATAATCCCTTCGCTTAACAATTTCTCGAAGAGTTCGCTGGAATTTAGTTTCGCCTTATCCAATTTGATCGTGATAAAGTTCGTGTACGATTCAAAAAAATCCAATCCTTTCAAGTCCGCAAAAGATTCGTATTTTTTCAATTCACTCAAATTAGACTTTAGGTAAGATTCCACAAAGCTTTCTTGCTTTAGGGCTTCGGTAGCGGCTAGTTGGGAAAGCTGAGAGACGTTGAACGGAGGTCTGAGCTTGTAGAAAGCACGGATGATTTCGGGGGAAGAAATTCCGTATCCTATCCTCATGCCTCCAAGCCCGTATACTTTCGAGAAGGTTCCGGTGTAGACTACATTAGGAAATTTAGATATGATGTCCTTTGCTTCAAAATTCTTATTAGAATCCCTGGTCTTTGCAAAATCAAGATAAGCCGCGTCCAAGACTACCATCATATCTTCTGGAATTTTTGCCAAAAAAGAATAAATATCCGAACGATCGAGTGCGTCTCCGATCGGATTGCATGGAGTACATAAAAAAAGTATTTTCGGTTTTTGAGTCTTGGCTAAGTCTAAGAGTGCATCCAGATCATGTTCGATTGTCTCGGACGCAATTACCTCCGCCCCGCACTGTCTGGAATAGATCGCGTACATAGAAAAGGTTTTTCCATTCTGCACAACTTTATCGCCGGGGTTCAAAACTGACCGTGTCGCAAAATCGAAGATTTGATCGCTGCCGTTCCCTTGGATGATCTGAGATTCCGGAACGCCATATTTTTGAGAAAGTGCGCTTTTCAATGAATGATAAGAGTCATCCGGATACAAAGGCATTTTGCTCACGGACTCTGCGACCTTATTCTGGACTGCAGGAGCGACTCCAAATGGGTTCTCGTTAGAAGCTAGTTTTATTACCTTGTTCGCTTGGATTCCGTACTCACGTACTACCAGCTCGATCGGTTTCCCTGCTTCGTAAATGGGAAGGTACTCTAAAATAGGTTGAAAGCGCATCGACTTCCAGGAAAATTTTTGAGCCGGAAAGTTCCAACTGAAATTCTAATTCTTTTTAGGTCCTCGGATTCTTTGGCGATATCGAATTCTATTCTTTCTGTCCTTGTAGAAACTTCGCGAAGACTGCTTTAAAATCGTTCAGAAATTTTTGCTCATTCAGGGCATATTCCAATACGATCCGTCTTGAATCTTCCGAGGAAAGCAATGCTCGATCCGCATCTAACATCTTTTTTCCACCGTCCTTCAATAGGTCTTTGTAGTAATCATTGTTGAATATATAAGGAGTTTCGGTAAACGATCCGTTCTTGTGCCAGCCCAAAGTATGGGAGCCGAGTAAAGCTACTGTTTCCCTCAGATCGAATCCTAACTTAGAGTAGTAATCTAAGATCTCTTCGAGGTTGGTTGTATCATTCGGCAAGATCATCCTTCTGTTTTCTACCTGAGAATCTTTTCTACCGAAAGAAATCGGAATCTTAGGACCTCCTGCTTTTTCAACAGCGATACAAGCGGAATAGGCAATCAAATCTGACAGAGAAGATGGAGAACTTGCCTCTGCCTTTTTGCCTGAAAAACACTTTTCCCAAAGCTCTACCAATTTTTCTAGCTTTGGTTTTAATCGCTTATTTCTTTCTTCGTTTGCGATAGAAGGAAACCGAATAGAAGCATCTAACCCCAACCATTCATTTTCTGGAGAGAAAATACTCGCAGCATGTGCGCCTAACTGGAGCCAGGTGCCCGTTTCCTGCAAATCGATTAGGTCCCAAATTTTGAACCTTGCAAACTCCATATTTTCTGGAAGCACTCCATCCGCCAAACCGAGGATTTCGTACAACCTATGGTTTCCTTGTTTTCCTTTGAGTTTCGTTTCAAAGGTTCTACCTTTGCGAATACAATTCTTGGCGATATCGAATACTGTTTGCGAAACCAGTAAAGAGCTACCTGCCTTTTTCGTAGTGGATTCTATTCTGCTCGCTGAATTTACCGAATCTCCGATAGCGGTGAAAGACATCTTTAAGGGATGTCCCAACTGTCCTAGAATCGCATTTCCATAATTGATTCCGATCCCGATTTCAAAATCCGTATGAAAGTGTTTTTTTAAATAATGGTTTACCGATCGCAGCTCTTCTTGCATTTCCAACCCGCATTGAATCGCCGCTAAATTTGCTTTTAAGGAATCATCATCTTGTAATCCGAAGATTGCCATTAGACCGTCTCCGATATATTTGTCGATAGCTCCCTCGTATTTGAGGACTTTTTCTCCCATTTGAAAAAAATAACGATTGAGAATGTGAATTACATCATAAGGTAGATGCGATTCCGAAAATGAGGTGAACCTTCTGATGTCGCTGAATAATATGGCCACCGATTTTTCGTTACCGGAAATTTCTTGAGAAAAAGTTCCTGCCAGTGCCAAATCTGAATCGTCGATCACCAGTCTTCTGACATTCACGTCTCCTAGAACTTTACTTTGGCACGCGAGTCGGACTTCCTCAGGAAAACCTTTCCGTTTGGCGAGCAAAGATTCCTGTTCGTTTCGTGGAGAAAGGTGAGAGAGGCCTTCCAAGACGAGCACTCGGCAAGTGGAACAGCGGGCATTTCCCCCGCACGCGTGAACATGCGGAATATTATGCTCGAGAGAGATTTGTAAAAGTGATTTGGGAGGCAGATCTGGGCTCAAATTGAGTTCCAAATCGTTCTCAAATGTGATATGAATCATTCTGCCCTTCCAACTTTGACAGGGATATTGGTCTATTTGGAGGGCAAAAATATAGGAAAGGTAGATTGCATGAAAGTAAATTTTCGTCTAATACCAAGGCTCTCGGATTAAATCGATTATGCTGATGGATAGTACAAAAGCCATGTTATCTACAATTGAGCCTCGATTAAAACCTGTTATATTATGCGTTGATGACGAGCTCATAATCCTTAGAGGATTAAAAGAACAGCTCAAATTGGCCTTTGGTCAAGAATACGTAGTCGAGGCTGCAGACAGTGCCGAACTAGGTTTGTCGATCATAGAAGAATGCAACCATGCGGGAGTTCCAATTGCAGTAACCATTAGTGACCAGGTCATGCCCGGAATCCGTGGAGACGAATTTTTAATCAAAGTACAAAGTACCAATCCGGACACTCGAAAAATCATGCTAACCGGTCAGGCAACCGCGGACGCCGTGGGTAATGCGCTTAACAAAGCGAAATTATATCGCTATTTGGCCAAGCCTTGGGATTCGGCGGACTTAGTACTTACGGTCAGAGAGGCGCTAAGGTCTTTCGAAGCGGATCGGTCTCTGATCGAATTGAACCAAAAGCTCGAATTTGCACTCCTGTATAATAGGGATTCGGGATTACCGAACCTGGAATATCTAAGAAGAAGACTCGAGGAAAACGAAACAAAAGGTGTCGAATCCATTTTGGCATTGGTCCGAATCGAATCCACTTCTCTTACCACAAAGGACTTTGGAGTTTCCTTATATAAGGATCTTCTAAAGAAGTTTCTGACTTCGATGAGTTCGATTCTGAGTAATTATGGCGATATTTTTCATGTCTACGAGGATGAGGTTGCGATTCTTTCCCGAGTCCCAGAGGAAAGATTTTTACCGCATTTGATTGCCTTTAGAATTCTGCTCCGATCCGACTACCTTACTACCGAAGGAATTGCATTCAGGATCAATGCCACGATCGCGACCGCAAAAGGGCACAGAGATTTGTATTACAAGGCCCGTCTGGCTTTGGTAAAAGCAAGCCAACAACCGGGAGAATATTCAGCTTCCGGAATCTATCATTATTCCGAAATGATGGAAGATCAGGATTTATATAAAATTAATATTGATCTAGGAAAAAGGTTAAATAATGCAATTCGGTTGGGGAATATAGTCCCTTATTATCAGGGAATTTTAAACAATACCACGGGAGAGGTGGAGAAGTTCGAGTGCCTAGCTCGGATCGTCGAAAACGGGAACGTTTACACTCCGGCGACTTTTATCTCGCTCGCAAACTCAACGGGATTGTTGAGATTGATTACTCCTTTGCTCTTTGAAAAAGTGCTGCGTAAGTTCGCTGGATCTACTTATTCCTTTTCCATAAACCTCTCCGAGGCAGAGCTAGACAGTGAGAGTTTTCCAAAATGGGTGGCTCACAGGATGGAGCATTATAAGATCAATCCCGCTCAGGTCACTTTTGAAATTTTAGAAACTTCGAGCATAAAAGGGGACGAAAGGCTTAAAGTAATCAGCGGATTGAAAGAAATCGGCTGTGGGATCGCGATTGACGATTTTGGTGTGGAGCATTCTAACTTTTCCAGATTACTGGAGATTCAACCGGACTTTATTAAGATAGATGGGAAGTTTATACAAGCGGTCGAGAGAAATCGAACCGCATTCATACTAACTTCCGCGATCACGGAGCTCGCTCACAGGATTGGAGCCGCGGTCGTCGCAGAATTCGTAAGTACTAGAGAAGTGTTCGAAGTAGTCCGCTCTCTCGGAATTGAATTCTCCCAGGGTTACTTTGTTATGGAACCTTCTCCGGAACTACCGGTTACGCCGATTAAAGTTTTCAAATAGTCCGTTAGCGATCTCTAATGGAAGATTTTAGTAGCCTTGGGATGGGCGTTGGACGGCCGTTCTTCGAAAATAACTGATTTTTTTAATGCGATCGTCGACTGATTTTAGTCAGTTCGG
The DNA here is from genome assembly GCF_002811875.1 of Leptospira perolatii. Classification (GTDB taxonomy): domain Bacteria; phylum Spirochaetota; class Leptospiria; order Leptospirales; family Leptospiraceae; genus Leptospira_B; species Leptospira_B perolatii. The sequence continues at coordinate 34,879 of NZ_NPDZ01000004.1, read as the reverse complement.
TGGAAGCGGAAAGAGATTGTGGAACAATATTTTCCCGGAAAATGAGTTGCAAGCGACAAGCGAATCGCTATCCTCCACACTTGCTCCGGTTTTGTACAGGATAAATAGTAGATTTTTTGTCGTCTAAATACTGGTAGTATCTGGGGGTAAAGTGGAGAAAGCGATACTCTTCGTCGATGACGAAGCACTGATCTTAATGAGTATGAAATCCCAGGTTAAGCGTCACCTCGGAGATTCATATAGATACGAAACCGCTTTGGATGCGTCCGAGGCGATGCAGATTATCGAAGAATTGGTCTCTGAGGGCGTGAAAATTCTGATCGTAATCTCCGACTGGTTAATGCCAAACATTAAGGGAGACGAATTCCTGCGCCAGGTCCATCAAAGGTATCCGGAAATTCAAAAGATCATCATTACCGGTCACGCAGATATTGCTTCGGTCGAAGCACTGAAAAAGGAAATCAATCTTTATAGCTATCTTAAAAAACCCTGGGACGAAAAGGAACTGGTAACCACTATTACTTCTGCGCTCAACTAGTTTCCGATTTCTTCAAGTTGATTCATTCTGCGGCAAAATCTTAATTCGAAAAATTTATTCTGGGGTCGTAGCGATCGGAATCGATACTCTGAAAGTAGTGGATCCGGGACTAGTGTCGACTTCGATTTTTCCAGAATGTTTTTCTACGATTTTCTTTACGATATCCAGGCCTAGACCGCTGCCTTCTCCTGGCCTTTTCGTAGTAAAGAAAGGCTGAAAGATTTTGTCTTTGATTTCCTTTGGAATTCCCGGGCCGTTGTCATTTACCTCCACAATCACGTAGTCGCCTTGTACAAATGTGCGTATTAAGATTTTTCCTCTAAAGTCCATCGCCTGCAAAGAATTGTAGATCAAGTTGGTCCAAACGTGCAAAAGGTCGTCCGGATAACAGTATATTCTGGGAAGTTCTCCGTATTCTTTAACTACTTCGATTCCTTTCTTGAGTTGATTTTGGTAGATGGTCAGAACTGTTTCTATGTTTTCCGAGATACTCGTAAGTATTTTGGAAGAACTCGTATCGAAGTGGGAAAAGTTTTTCAAAGCATAAAGGATTTTTGAAACTCGATCGACCGCGATTTGAATCGTTCTTGTGTTCTTAAAAAAGAAGGATTCGATCGAAGCATATTCCAACAAAACTTGTGCGTTCTTCTCTAAAAGAAAGAATGAAATATTTTCATTCAGAGATTGGAATCCCATATCCGTCAATGTATCTGCAAATGCATAAGCTGACGTGATTCCCAAAGCTTCTAATGACTTGGTTAATTCTTTTTTGGCATTTCTCTGTTCTATACCAGCGAGCTGCTCCTTGGATTGTCTCGCTTCTCTTAAGAATAACCGGAAGGAATCCACCTGAGAAGGGGGCATGGAACTCAATGTTCTCTGCACCTCTGGCAAGAGAGTTTGGAATCTCAGTAAGCATTCCTGTAAGTTTTGATTCGAGGCTTGGACCGCGCCGATTGGATTATTGATCTCGTGGGCGATCCCTGCGATCAATTGACCAAGAGCCGCCATTTTTTCGGATTGTATCAGTTGTGCTTGCGTTCGTTTGAGGTTTTCCAGTGCCTCCTCTAATTCAGATTTTTGTAATTCGATCAATCGATTTCTTATCGAGATCTCGGAATTGATAACTCTAAGTTCTTCTGCTTCTTGTAGTGCCGAAGTATCTAGGAGGCTGATGGCTGCGATAAATGCGTCTTTTTCGCGGTAAAAGTGGATACTACAAATCGCGGGGAATTCTTTTCCGCTATTTCGGACTGCGTGTATTTCGATATTATCTGCAGTTTCATAAGCTCTGACTCTTGCGTAAACCGTAGCCCAGGAATCGTGAGTAAAAAGATTCTCCGCATATACTCCGTGAATTTCCTTCGCAGAATAGCCGAAAGTGTGCAAGAAGGCGGGATTCGTATCCAAGATCCGTTGCGTTCTTGGATCGATGAAAATGATCGCTTCGTTTGCGAATTTGTAAAAGGTCTGAAATCTGAGCTCGCTAGCTCTAAGTGCCTCTTCGGCAACCTTTCTATCTGTCACATCGGTCACCGTCCCGGCCATTCTAACCGCTTCACCACTTGCATCCCGGTATACTCTACCTTTTCCTTCTAGCCAATGAATGCTACCGTCCGAGTGGAAAATTCTGTGTTCTACATTGTAGTCGTCTGATTTTCCTTCAATCGTATCTTTGATTGTTAAGCGAACCCTTTCGAGATCTTCCGGATGGAGTAGATCCAAATACTCTTCGAAAGTTCCCCCGAATTCGTGAGGTTTTAGTCCGAAAATTGCGGCCGTATTCTCCGACCAAAATACTTCGCCACTATCGATTTTCCAACTCCAAGTACCCATCTTAGCAGCCGTAAGAGCGAGACGCAATCTCTCCTCGGAATCTATCAAGTCCTTTTGAGCTTTGCGTCTTTCCGTGATATCTGCCATGGCCCCAAGCATCCGATACGCCTCTCCAGAGGAGTCAAAAAGAAAGATTCCGCTATCCTCAACGAGCATATAAGAATTTTCTTTTTTAAGAAATCTGTATTCTACGATAAACTGTGATCTAGTGTTGAGAGCAGCGTTCCAGGATTGTTCGACGTGCTCTCTATCATCGGGGTGAATGTAGTTTTCAAGAGTTTGTGCACTCATTGCCTGGAATTCATTCAATGAGTATCCGGTCAATTTTTCAACCGCGCCCGCCCAGGTATATTTTCCTGTCTTGATATTGTAATCGTATACCATTTGTCCGGTTTGTTCTGCGACTCTACGATATCGATCTTCGCTTTCTTTCAAAGCTTTTTCGGATAATAACGAATTCGTAATATCCATGACGGAAAAAACAAGGCTGCTTATTTCACCCTGCGAGTTTTTGATCGGAGAACCGTTGATCGAAAGAAGCTTCCTGGTCCCGCGGTCATCCTCGATTGCGTGTCTTACATCAAAGACCGGTTTTCCTGATGCAAGAACTCTGGTGAAAGGTTGGTCTTCGGGCAACCAAGGACCCCCGTCGATGGATGTGGCCTTCCATTCAGGAGAGTTATACACTCTTTTTCTCAAATCATGAATCCGAACCCCGAGCACTTCTTCTGCGGCGGGATTGGCATACATGATTTCTCCTAGAGGATTCAATACTGTGATCGCGGTGACCGAAGTAGCCATGATTCCGGCTAATAGGTCCCGTTCTATTCTCAGTTCTTCTTCTCTTCTCTTCCTTTCCAACGCATTCGAAAGCATTTCTCCGATTGCCCGTAAGTAAGCTCTCTCGAAATCCCCGAATTCCTGCATTAGATCCGATTTTTCAAGTTCGCTTAACAAAGTAATATTACCTAGTATTTCTCCTCCTAAACCCAAAGGGAAAGTGATCAGGGTTTTGGAGTGATTTTGGTCCATAAAGTCGGAAAGTGTTTTTTCTTCCGACACGAGTTTATCCATTCTTCCTAATAGGAGCAATTCTCCGGCAAAAATTCTAGAGAGAATCGGATGATTGATTTCTAACGGGGCAAGTTTGCCTAGAATGGAGACTCGATTTTTTACATTCGGATCAATGTATTCGAAGGCTACCTTGCTGGTATTCTGTTCGTAATTATACAAGAGCAGAAATACCCTTTGCATCGAATAAAAACCGCCGAGCTTTTGGAGAGTTGCATTTACTGCATCTCCGATTTCTTGGCCTGGAAGATTGATTAGTTCGGTAGAAATTGATGTTGCGAGAGCCTCTACTTTTCTCTTTCTTGCATCGAGCTTCTCAGCTATCCTCTGTTCGGTGACATCTTGGATGGTTCCTGTGAGCTTGATCGGGGAGCCGGTAATATCTCGGATGAACTCGTTTCTATTTAGAAGAATTTTTTCCTTTCCGTTTCCGTTGATGATTCTGTATTCTAAATCTTCTGCGACTCCGGTTTCTAGGGATTTCCGAAAATAGTTCTCGACCTTTTCCCTATCTGCACGGTGAACTTTTTCGATTTGATAAGGAAATGTGTCGGTTTCTGTTTCTAAAATTTCTTTTAATACATCGGAAAGGGTTACCTTTTTAGTGGTTAGGTCGTATTCCCAAGAACCGATTTTTGCGATCTTTTGTGCTCGGTCTAAAAAGAGCTTTGTTTCTCTCAGTTCTTCTTCGATTTTCTTTTGCTCTGAAATATCGATATGAAGCCCAATCATTCGTTTCGGCTGGCCTCTCATAGTCCATTCCACTATGGTTCCGCGAGTGATTAGCCATTTGTATGAATCATCCTTGCATCTCAATCTAAATGTAGCTTCGAACTGATCCGATCGACCACTGAGATAATCGGACCAAGCTTTGACAACTCTGTCCCTATCGTCCGGGTGTAGACTTTTAACCCAGAATTCATACGTTAGTTTTACTTCTCCGGTACGATAACCGAGCATCAACAACCAGTTCTCATCGACTGTGTATTGTTTGGTGGCGACGGACCAATCCCAGAGTCCGAGCTTTGCGCTTTGAATTGCTAGATTTAGACTTTCTTTATTATCTCTTAATTGTTGTTCGGCCTCTTTTGCTTCGCTAATATCAAGGTGAATGCCTAAAGCTCTTAGAGGTTTTCCATTGCTATCCTTTTCGATTACTTTTCCGCGAGACCGAATCCATTTCCAGGATCCGTCTTTGCATAGCATCCTAAAATCCGTATCAAATATTTCTGATATTCCTTCGAGATGTTCGTTTAATAATTTGAGAGTGTGAGCAAGATCATCCGGGTGAACGCGGGATTTCCAAAATTCGAAATTCTTTTCCACTTCGGCCAAGGTTAAACCGAGAAGACTCGCCCATCTTTCATTTGGAAAATATTTGTTCGAAATTATATCCCAGTCCCAGAGACCGAGGTCCGCACCTTCGATAACAAGATTAAATCTTTCTTGACTCCTTTGAATTTCCTTCTCCGCCTCTATCTTCGAACGAAGGTCTTTTAAATTTCCTCGGACTAAAGGAGGATTTCCTGGAATTAGAACTAATTGAATCTCGCATGGCCTTGATTCACCAGAAGAATGAAGGTGCTCCCAAAAGAAAGTCGGAGTTTCGCCATGAACGGCTTGCATGATCTTTTCGATCGCTGATTCTGGGGAAGGTCTTCCATCCGGTTGAAATGGAGGTGAGAGTTGGGCCGGACCTATGCGCAGTAATTCCTGCCTGGATAAACCAAAAAGCTGCTCCGCTGGTTTGTTGACTTCGGTGAAAATCCCTGTTGCGGGATTCACGATACAAAGTGCATCAGGAGCATAATCTAGGAGAACTCTTAAGTATCCTGCTTCCGATTGAGAACCTTGAGTCTTTAATTGTTCCTCTAACTCTAGAATACGATTCTTGGCCTTGCGGAGCTCATCCTCCGGGTGATTATTAGGACTAGATTGTTTCGATCCGAAATTCATAATAGGGCCGACCGCTTACGCTTAACTTGCGTCTTCCAAAGGCTGTTCCTTTTGGACAAAAGGTAGGAACACTCTAAAAATAGTTTTTCCGGGCTTGCTGGACCACTCGATTCTTCCACCGTATTTTGCTACGATTCTTTTCACAATGTCCAGACCTAGGCCGCTTCCTTCTCCTTCTTGCTTGGTTGTAAAGAAAGGGTCGAAAATCTTATCACCGATCTCTTCGGGTATTCCGGGGCCATCATCCTCTATTTCTACGACTGCCTCGTCCCCCTTTCGAAACAGTCGAAGATACAACTTTCCTTGAAAATTTATCGCCTGAAGTGCGTTCAGGACTAGATGCGTCCAGACTTGAACGATATCTTCCCTTACACATCTGACTGGAGGAATTTCGTCAAAAGAACGAATGATTACTACGCCTCTTCTGATATAGTGTTGATAGACGGTCAGAACCGTATCCAAGGTCTCTTCCATAGAGATGTCTTTGAGAGAGTCTTTTCCTCCACCTTCAGAATAGCTTCTGAGTGCGAATAGAATTTTGGAAACTCGGTCTACAGAAGTTCGGATCGTGTCCGAATTCCTAAAGTATAACTCTTCCAAGTAGGTGTATTCCAGAAGAGTGTTCCATTCCGAGAGTAAAAATAGGGGCCTGTATTCATCAGTGAGTTCTGTAAACCCCATATCTGCAAGAGTGTCTGCGACCGGGTCTGGCGGTTCAACTCCCCAGCTTTGTAGAGTTTCTGAAAGTCTCTTCCTTCTCCTTCTGGCTTCCATTCCTGCGATCTCTGATTCTCCAGATTTGCAAGCTTCCATAAATTGCAGATAGAGGATCCGAATTTCGGAAGAAACATTCGATAAAATTTGATGTACCTTCGGAAGAAGTGCTCGGATTCTAGGAACGCAGTCTTGAAGAGTTTGGTTAGAGGCTTTAATCGCGCCCAACGGATTGTTTAATTCGTGACTCAATCCAGCAGAAAGTTGGCCGAGGATGGCCATTCTTTCGGACTGCAATAATTGTCCCTGTGCTTTCCGCAAGTTTTCGAGTGCAGCTTCCAGTTCTTTTTTTTGGAATTCGATGAGTTCGTTTCTTCTCTTGATCTCCTGGCTTTCTCTCAATGCTGCCTGTGTTCTGATCCTTTCCTCCATATGCCTGGACAAATTATCCCTCATTTTGTCCATCGCCGAGAGTAGTGCTCCTATTTCGTCCCTTCTTGGATATTCTGCTCGCGCTTGTAAATTTCCGCCGGCGATCTCTCCGGAATACTCCATGGCCTGCGATAATCCTCTTAATACGTACCGATCAAAAGAGAACCTAAGAGTGAATAGTATGATTCCCAGAATACCAAATGTAGATATGAGGGAGACGGCCCAAATATATATTAAATCTTCATAATATAATGAATTTGGTATAGAGGCCCTGATCGCCCAGGGTTTTTCCGAATTTCCCCAATAAATTGGATAATAGAAATGCGTATAGCTCGCATCGTTTTCGATAAATGGCTCAGCCAGATAAATTTTTTGAGTGATTCTCTGCCTTTCTGCTTCTGCTTCGATTTTTTGCCCGACTGTTTCAGGAGAAAGTCCGTTCGCGGCAAATACTCCATCGGGTGAAAGGAAGGCGAGATATCCTGTGCCCCGAAATGGCCGAATGCTACCGATCACTACCTGCATTTTATCGATCGTAATATCTACTCCGACGACTCCGGCAAACCTAGAGTTTCGAATGATCGGCTCCACAAGTGAAACCATGAGTATGTATCTTTTGGAAACAAGATAGGTGGTAGGTTCAGTCAAGAATTCACGTTTCTGTTTTTTGGGAACAGAGTAGTAGTAGCCGATCGGACCTTCGTCTTCATAGTTTACGCAGTTTTCAAAGGTAAGTTCTGTTTCGCTGTTGGCTCGGTTGATATAAGGGATAAATCTTCCAGTATGGTCGTGGCCTTTGGCAAACCGATATTGCTCGTCCAAGCCGTCGAAAGCCTGAGGTTCAAAGACAGCCCATGCACCGAAGTAGCCTGGTTGCCTGGATAAAAATCCCCTCAATGAATTAATGATCTGAGCTCTAGTCGGTCTGGTTTCCTCCAGAACTGAGCGATAACCTCTTACCGCCCCGAGTCCGATATTTAGGAATTCGGAGATCTCTCTTGTATACTTTTCCGAGGCAAGTCTAGATCCTGCTTCGGCTTCTTTTCGCAATTTTTGATAAGCGATATACGAATTTACCGTAGTTACTAGGATCGAACCGACGATCAAAAGAAGAGACAAAATAATAGATACACGAGTTCTTACGCTCATTTGCGAGATTTGCCCTAAACCCTTGGTCCAAAACCTTTGTGACGGGAAAGTTTCGCGTTTCCGATCTTCGCTTTTAGCATAAGTGTAGGAACTTGGAAGAAATTTTAGACGGCCGCCAAAACCTAACCCATCCGATGCGATCAGTCAAACGAATCACTATCCTATCATTAAAATACTTGCCCTAAATCACAGAACAGTGAGGAATCTCTCTTTTTCTCGGAGTAGGAAGGAAAAACCTTAAAAACAGCCGTCCACTTAGGGAAATCCTTCTGGTCCGAAGAGCTTTGCACACTGTTTTGGAGGCGTTCAAGGTCCGTGCTCTATCAACGTAGTTTCACAACTAGGAGTAAAAAGCGTATGATCGAACGTACGTTAGATTTATCCTTTGGTAAGCCGAATTGGCTTAAGTGTATCTTCTTTCTACTCTTATTGAACTCGGCTTTTCCTCTGGAAGCGATCGACTATGTCCGCTTAAAAAACGGATCAATCGTCCGGGGAAAAATTGCGTACGAAGATGATGAAAAAGTACTAATCGCAGAAAATGAAGACTTTGTGCGCTATATAGATAAGGCGAACATTGCCCAAGTCAGTTACGAAAAAGGAAAGCTCAGTTCTTCTAGCTCAGGGCAAGATAAAAAATCGCAGGCCGGTGGTCCGGATCCTGTGGTACCAAATGCTCCCGAGGACATAGATCCGAAAAGTTACGGACCTAGCGGGCACGGAGCGTCGTTGCAGGGCGATACTACGATAGATGTTGTGCACGAGATAGTGAGCGACTTTATCTGGAGAGGGTTAAGCTTTTCCGGCGAGTACGCGAATCGTAGAAGAAACGAAAAGTATCCTGCCTTCACCTTTGTGCCCTCTTATCAACCGACGATTACATTCAATACTCCACTGAAAGGATTTCAGGTACAGTTTTGGGGAAACTTTCAACTAACAGAAAGAAACGATAGAGATGCCGATGGACGATTTCAATTATATCCAGGTGGAGCAGGACCTGCATATTTAGGACAAGGAACTGCTGGGTCTTTGAGTCCTTTTTCTGCGCCGTCTCCCGATACTCTAAACCAGGCCTGTCCATTTGATACTCAGAATAATTTACTGAGCGGTGTGGCCAAAACTGGACCGACTTGCGGAGGACAAGTTCCGGGTTTCAAAAATGAGCAAAACGGAATGAAAAGATCTGACGGACTTTTCTATGCATTCTATTACAGTTTTGAAAAAACGAGATGGGGAACCTTTACGGCAGGGATGTGGTTTTATAATACTTTCCAAAAGACCACTGCATACATCTCTCCTCCTTTAGGAGGTTTTAATGCACTCGCTGCTCAGGGGGTTCCCGGTGCAAACAATACCTCGACGCAAATCACACGGTTGGCCTGGCAAGAATATTACTTTTTTTGGAAGCTTCCAATATTAGAATATATCAATCCTACGATATCGTTTTATACTCAGTTTTCCCAGGAGAATTCCGGATTGATGGCCGGTAAGAATTATTTATCCTTAACCATGAATCATGAATTTTTTCAAGGGAAGTTTTTTCGCATTCAACCTCAGGTTAATATCGGTTATGCGATGTCGAACAATATCGTGGACAACCGAAATGGGGTGCAGGATATTACCAGCACGATCACTTTCTCCTTCGGAAAATTTTTCGTGAAAGCTGCCGATGTTTATCGCCCCAATATATATTTGTACGATACTGACAACTATTACGGAGCTACAGGAGGCTATGTGAACCGAAGTCACGACGACGGAAAAATAGTGAATCCGGGCAAAGTAAACGGTCCTATCAATCAATTGATTCTTGATTACATTGCCGGAAGTAGTTCAATTGGTGATCCTGGAGACGGCTCGGTTCGACAGGCATTGAGAGAATCCTATCTTCTGCAAAAGATTCCAGCACACCTCGTCTATTTTGCGATAGGATTTACACACGGTTTCTAATGAAATCGAAATGAACAAAAAAAGATTAAACGGGAAACAAAAGCATGAGCATAAGATTGCGGATATCAGTTTATTTATCAGTCGTACTAATCGCCGGATCCGTACTTTTAGCGATCATCAGTTCTATATCCTCCTACTTTAACCTTAAGGAGCAGGTGCAAATCAGCTCCAAAATGGCGGGAGAAAGATACACTTACGAAATCACCGACTTTTTGAATCTAGCGCTGGGCTCTCTCAAAGGATTCGAATTCTTTTTAGAAGAATCGAAACCAAGTCGTGCCGAAACAGTCCAGGCTTTAAAGAATCTTGCAAAAGCAAACGATCACTATTTCGGAACTTGGGTCGTATTTGAACAGAATGCATTTGATGGAAAAGATGCAGCATACAGAAACCAAGCTCCTTATCATGACTCGACCGGAAGATTTATACCTTATGCGAATAAAGCAAAAGGAACAATCAATGTCGAGCCTGTGATTTATTACGACAAGACGGATGAGTCTGGAAATTTTTATTCGATTCCGAAAAAAACCGGAAAGGATTACATCGCTGATCCATTTAGTTATCCGGTCGGCGGAAAGAACGTGCTGATGATCTCGATGGTAAAACCCGTGTTCCGGAGCGGCGCTGTCGCAGGTGTGGTGGGAATCGATATCGCGATGGAGAACCTACAAGAACTTTTGGGTGCCATACGTCCCTTCCGTTCCAAAGGCTATCTTACATTAGTTTCTCCTAATGGATTGTACGCGGCCAACGGCTTCGATTCCAGTCTTGTCGGAAAAGAAATACCGGACCCGAAATTGAAAACTGAGATTCTGGAAGGAATCGGAAAAGGGGCACCCTTTACGACCAAGTCCGGCGGAAATACTCACTATTTTTATCCTTTTCGCCTAGGAGATTATGAAAGGCACTGGGCCCTCGAGGTTTCTATTCCGAATTCGATTTTTTGGGAAGATTTACGAAGCATATTGCTGCAAACGGTTCTTTCCTCCTTCATTATCATGGCGATTATATTAATTTTATTGAATATTATATTCAATCGATTGATCACCGGCGGACTACTGGAGGCGACGGCAGTTTCAGAAAAGATCGCAGAAGGTGATCTGACTGCGGCCGTGGAAAATTCCAGAGAGGATGAGATCGGAAAGCTGCTGCAATCCATGGTGGTCATGAAGCAAAATCTGGCGAAGATCATACTCGAGATCAAATCTTCTTCACGAAATCTGAATGCTACTTCGGATAAAATGGCAGAGTCGTCCAGAAATTTCTCCGATGTCGCTCAAGCCCAGGCTTCTGCAGCTGAAGAATCTTCGGCAGCAGTCGAAGAGCTCGCTGCGTCGGCAGAGAACGTGCGTAAGTCGATGGAAAAAGCTATCGAGAATATGAAGGAAATAGATACTAACGTTATTGTACTCCGGGAGCAGATCAGCAATATTAACTCAGAAATGCAGACACTGTCTCAGGTTGCTAGCGAGTCCCAGCAGAGAGCAATTACAGGGGAAAATGCGATGGGCGCTACAAACAAGGCGATGGACGAAATTGGAGAAAGCGCCTCCAGGATCAACGAGATCCTGTCCATCATCACTGATATATCAGAAAAAACGAATTTACTCGCTTTGAACGCTGCGATAGAGGCTGCGCGAGCCGGTGAAGCAGGAAAAGGTTTCGCCGTAGTGGCCGAGGAAATCTCCAAGTTGGCTTCGCAGACTTCTTCTTCAGTTTCCGAGATCGGCGAACTCGTCGAATCTACAAACGAAGCAGTGCATAACGGAAATACAAAAGTAAGGGAGGCCACCGAGATTCTAAGAAAACTTCGCTCTTCGGTGGATTCCTTCGGTCAATCGGCAAAGAAGGTCCTCGATTCGGTTCGTACACAGGAAAAGAATACGCAGGATATCCATCAATCCGCAAATTTCTTAATGAACTTTAGCCTTCAGATCGAAGAAGCGGTCCAAGAACAGAAACGGGCTACAGATGAAATTACGAAAACGATAGTCTCGATTTCGGACGGTACTCAGGAAGTGGCTGCCGGTGCGGACGACCTTACTTCTTATTCGGGAGATATGCACGAACAGTCCGATGCACTGTTAAAGTCCGTAGATCGGTTCAAGATTTAGAATTTTTTCTATCATCTTTCTTTGTTTTTCCAAAGAGGGTTTTCGGATGCCGTTTGTACTTTGATAAACGACTTTATTATTTCTGAATATTTTTAGATCCCATGGCCTGGAATCTAAGATGACATGTACATAGGAGACAAAGGATTCGGCAAAGAAATCGTCCGCGTTGGTTGCAGAATATAAAGTTGGGAATTGCGAAGATTCCAAAGCAGGATAGATTTTTTTCCAATTCTCGTCTAGGGAAATCGAATTCGTATAAAATTTGATTTGGGATCGAATGGAAAAATCCGAAGATTCGGAGACAAGTTCCTTTTCTGTGGACCAAATTCCTTCGTAAAATGGAAAATGAAAGAAAGATCGATTCTCGCTCCGAAAATCGGGTACTATCTTGTAGGTTGAAGAAATGATATGGCCCAATTCATGAAGGAAAATGTAACGAAGTGCGTTGCTCTTTGTGTCATTTTTCCCCTTTTCGATTCTAATTTGAATTTTAGTTTTTCCTAATGCAAACGGAGAATTTTCCTTATACGAAATCCACTCGTTCGCAGATCGACTTAACACGTTCGAATCGAAAAGGATAAATCCTCCTACAGGCTGATTCTTGTCGTAAATAAATCCAGAGAGCGCAGTCCCGCCTAAATTCTCACAGACGTAGATCCGAAATAGCTGCTTCTTGGCAAGGCTTAGTACTGTAGGCGGAAGTGAATCTTCCACCTCTTGGATATCCTTCACAAAATCGTCCAGGTTTTTGGAGGGGGTAGGGACATCTTCGAATCCGTCGATCTCGTTCATCTCTTTTACAAAGTCCGACGCAATCTCATCCAAGTTAAAAACTCTGTTTTTTAAAGGTGCATCTTTGTCAAAAAGACCGTAGGATTCTCGGCGGGTAATCTCGGATTTAGAGAATAATCCTGAATATGGGTTACTTTCGGAAGTTTTCGTTTTACATTGCGGAAGAGCTAAAAATAAGATCGATAGAAAAAGGAAAATCCGCAGAAATTTGAAAGTAACATGGATTTTATAAACCGAGCTATTTTTTCTCTGGACTTTCAATGAGGCAATAACTTTGGCCAAGAGATGGAAGTGCTTATGTTTCTTTTCCGCCATATAAAATCCGGGTTTCTGTATAGAATCTTTCGAAAAATAGAAAAGAATTTTTCGGCTTCTAAAAACAAAACAGAAACAATTTGATGAATGATTTGCTTTCTATGCTGTGACTGTAAGATTTGGGTCTACCGTTATGAAACAGAGGGATTTTCCAGAGCTTCGGGCTTCCCAAAACTTCCGGTTCCTATGTATACTGATCGGAAGCCTTGCGATTGGCGGAACCGATTCGCTAAATTCCGATGTAACAAATCCCTGGAAATTGCCCATCGATGAGAGGATCATCAACCGGAAGCATGTATCCCAAATCGTTTTGGAAACCAGGCCAAACGAATTTCGCGTTACCTTACTCCTGAATGAAAGATTTCCGTACAATTATAAATCGAAGTCTTTTCCTTATTTTATCCGGGTGAAAACTGCAAAGGAAGGTTTGGAACTGGCGGAAAAATTGGACCAGTATTTAGAATCTGGATGGAATCTAAAGATACGCGCGAATGGATCCGAGATTATCCAATATATAATGAATGAAAAAATCCAGTAGTATCACGAATGGCATTCTAAATCCCTGGACCTTTTTCGAAAGGGAGTTTAATTATAGGGAAGCCAGTGTTTGGAGGGATTTGGTTAGAATCGATCAATCCTTTATTAGGCTTGCATTTTTATTACATTTCTTCATCTATTTTCTGCTTTTTGTACCCGAAGTTCGGGGATCTACCCATGGATATTTATATCTGGGAGCCATTCTTTCTATCAATTTCATGGGCCTGATGCTTTCCTTTCAGAGAAAGCATCTATCTCTCGTAATTCACGGTTCGAATTCTATTATAATATTCTTAATTATGCTTTTGCTATACGAGGCTTTTTATGGCCTAACGGATTGGGAAAGCATCCAGGTTTACAATAACTATTTTCTTTTAGTCGGGTTTCTGGTACTCTTTCAGATGTTTCGCTTACGCAACAAGGGATGTCTGGTTACCGGGATTTATGCAATCGTACTGCATATAATTTTTGTGGCGATAAAGCTGAAGGGTCTGAATTTCGGCTTCCTTCCTATCGTTCTATTAGTTCCAGATGCGGTTTATTTGATCCTAACTTTGATCGGCACCGCGATTGTAGTCATCGTAAAAAGATTGGTTCGCTTATCAACCGAGTTGGATGCTGAATACAAGTTCTTGCAACACGAGCTTCAGATCGCCAGAAAAGTGCAGGAGACCTTGTTTCCGGAAGAGATCAGTATCCGTGGATTTCATTACGAAATCTATAGAGCTACTCCCAACGAAATCGGAGGGGATTTTTTCGATTTCGTGCAGCTTCGAGAGGGAAATACCGGAGTTTTTCTCACGGACATAGCGGGTCACGGGATCGCTTCAGCATTGGTTGCTTCGTTTATCAAAATCATGGTCGCGACCATGCCTTATCGATTAAAACTGCACCCGGTTCGTTTATTAGAATATATTGATGAAACTTTGTTGAGGCAGTTTAAATCGCATCATGCCTCTGCGATTTATATCTTTTTCGACTTCATTTCCAAAGAAATTCATTTTGCAAACGCAGGCCATCCCTATCTCGTGCACGCGCTCGCGGGTCAGGAATTCCGAGAAATAGAAACCGGAGGAAGCATACTCGGTTTTGGAATTAAAAAGCCCATCGCAGAATTGGTATCTCTTCCGATCCGGACTGCAGAAAGATTTTTTCTCTATACAGACGGTTTGATAGAGAACCGCAACTTTTACGGAAAACAGCTTGGTACGGAAGGCTTATTGGAAATATTGAACCGGAACAGGCATCACAAAGCGCTCAAGGCGTTTAAGGAAGGAATTCACGCGGACTTTTCCAGATTCTTTGGAGATGTAGAATTCGAAGATGATACCCTGTTCCTTATCATCGAAATGGAGTAATTTATCAAATGAGCGAAGCGATAACAATCATCAAAAAGGAAGGAGGTCTTGCAATACTAGAGATTAACCGACCTTCCGCATTGAATGCGTTAAATGAAGAGTTGCTCAAACAACTGCACCAAGACTTAGGCTCTCTCGAAAAGGACGGCCAAACTCGAGTACTGATCATCACCGGACAAGGGAAAGCATTCGTAGCCGGCGCAGACATCGCTAAGATGAAAGACTTAGGCGCAAGCGAAGCTGAGAAATTTTCCGCAATGGGCCAAGGCGTATTTGATGCAATCCAAGCCAGCTCAATTGTTTCTATCGCCGCGATCAATGGATTTGCATTAGGCGGAGGACTCGAGTTAGCTCTTGCATGTGATATTCGCATCGGTTCAGAAAAAGCAAAGCTAGGATTGCCGGAAGTATCGTTGGGTTTGATTCCAGGATTTGGAGGAACTCAAAGATTAGCCAGATTAATCGGTTACGGTTTAGCCGCAGAGCTGGTTTTCAGCGGAGATATGATTGGCGCATCGGATGCACATCGCATTGGACTATTGAATCGAGTTGTCAAAGAAGGCGAAGACCTAATCGGAGTCTGCAAACAATTAGCGGAATCGATTTTGAAAAAGGGACCCGAAGCGGTTCGACTCGCCAAGAAAATCATTCTAGAAGGATTGGAAACAAACTTATCCAAAGGACAAGTTTTGGAACAGAAGGCATTCGGGAGCGTATTTGCCGGAAAAGAATCCAAAGAGGGGATGGGCGCGTTTTTGGAAAAGAGAACTCCGAACTTTTCCAAAGAATAATTTTTTCATGAATCGCCTAACGGTTTTTCTTTGTGGTTGGATCCTAATCCTGATATTCCCTTTTCCGGGAAGTGGAGAATACCATTCTCCACTGTATCTGGAAAAAACCACGATCTCAGTAAATGAACATTCATTGTTAGTCGAAATCGCAAACACGGAGCAAACTCGCCAAAGAGGTCTGATGTTCCGTAGAAAGCTCGGCGAAAACGAAGGAATGCTTTTTATCTTTCCCTCCGAAGATTATCTCACCTTTTGGATGAAAAATACTTTGATCCCTTTGTCGATTGGATATTTTAATAAAGACAAAAGACTGGTGGATATCTTTGATATGGAGCCGAACCAAACCAAAAACTTATATCATTCCAGTGAGAGAGTAGTCTATGCTCTGGAAACAAACCAGGGCTGGTTCCAAAAGAAAGGAATTTCCAGATTTGCAGTTTTGAAAGTGGATCCTAGATTTATTGCGAAATGAATCATAACAAAAAGGGCTCTTCTTTGAGAGCCCCTTGCAAGTTTCCTTAGATTGGAAACGGTAAAGAAATCTTAGAGAGCTCCAGTAGCTTTCATTTGCAATTCGTCTATGGACTTGGATTCCACTACTTTTGTAGATTTGATCTTGCCTTGCTCGACGAGTTTGAGAACTACTTGGGATCCGATGTTTTCGGATTTAACCTCGATCTCTACTAACTTTCCTTCTACTTCATGAAAGAATTTTCCAGGTTGATTGCGGAAGGAAGTCAGAGTTTCGACTTTTCCTTCTCTTTCAGAATTGATATCCAAACGAGAGCCGAAATCCGAGAAAACGAGAGTCACTTTCTCTCCATCCTTTTCGAAGGATTTTGCAAATCTACCATTTTGATCATACTCGTTGAATCCTACTGGATTGCTTCCGGACCAAAACTCAATTAGGTTAAATAGAATAAAGTCCACGAATCCACCTACCGCCATAAGGAAGCCGAATGGAATGTAGAATAGGATCGTTTTAACTAACTTCTGTAGAAGACCGCTTCCTACGTTGATACCGTCGTTTGCATTATAGAAAACCCGAACTAACGCGAACTTTCCAAAACAATTTGCGAATGAACCCATGGTCACAGAAACGATCGTGAGTACGAACAGCAATTTCATCAGAATTTTCTTAACCATCTGATTTTGACTCCTTTTACGAGCTTTGATAAGGGGTAGTTCTAAAGATTTGGAAAATTCTTGCAAGAGAATTCTGGAATGCCCAGGGAACCAAAATGGTAAAAATAGGATCTTTTACCGGCTGGCCTGCAAGGAATCGGATGCGGAGAATCCCTTGACCTGAAAGATTCCCCGATTTTTTTAGACTTTAATCTCGGGAGCAGAGATTTGCTTTTTCCCACACTGGAATTTTTCCTATTCTTTACCGCCGTATTCCTGGTGCATTGGTACCTACTACCGGCTCTTATCCGAAATCATCATTTAAGAAGATTTATCGTACACTGTTTTCTTCTTGTAGCGAGTTACTACTTTTACATGTGCTGGGACTGGAGATTCGGGGGACTGATCTTATTGTCTACGGTGATCGATTACGTTTTTGCGGATCTAATTTTTCACTCTAAAAACAAATCGCTCCGAAAGCTGCTGATTACGCTGAGCTTAGTACTGAATTTAGTTTTTATACTAGGGTTCTTTAAGTATTATAACTTTCTTTGTGGATCATTAAACGAACTACTTTCGGTCTGGGGAATCCCGGCCTTTTTTCCGATTCTAAAAATCGTCCTGCCTGTAGGTGTTTCCTTTTATACATTTCAATCTCTCAGCTATACGATAGATGTGTATCGAGGTACTATCCCTTCCGAAAGGAATTTTATCCGATTCGCACTCTTCGTATCTTTTTTCCCACAATTGGTGGCAGGACCAATCGTGATTGCAAAGGCTTTTTTGCCTCAGTTGCAGACAGAAAAGCATTTGGAAAACATACCGTTTCGAAAAGCGATCCGTTATTTTTTAATGGGCTACTTCAAAAAGGTAGTACTCTCAGACAACGTATCACCGATCGCGGATAAGATTTTTGCGAATCCAGAAATTTATTCCACAGAAGCACTCTGGTTGGCGGCCTTCTTATTTTGGGTTCAGGTATACTGTGATTTTAGCGGATATACCGATATGGCATATTCGTCCGCTTTAATGTTAGGCTACGAACTCCCGGAAAACTTTAGAATGCCTTACCTTTCCAGGAGTGTTACTGAGCATTGGAGAAGGTGGCATATTACACTTTCTAGTTGGTTACGAGACTATGTGTATATCAGTCTCGGCGGAAACAGGGCTGGAGCATTTCGACATAGATTCAATGTGTGGTTCACAATGTTTGTGGCAGGAGTCTGGCACGGAGCAAATTGGACCTTTGTGGTATGGGGTTCCATCCAAGGCGGCTTGCTTTTGGTAGAATCGATTTTGAAAGATGTAAGGAGTCGTTATTTTTCAAACATACATTTATCCGATAGGCTGAATGGATTAGTGACTCCGGTTCGGATCTTGTACGCAAGCGCTTGCGCTGTTACCTTTGGAGTAATTTTCCGAGCGGAAACTTTGCAAAAAGCGTTCGGCATGATTGCGGGAATGTATTCCTACAGAGCTGGAGAGTTGAGACCCTATATGCTCAAGATAGGAATTCCTGCCATACTCACAGTGATCATCGGGCACTATATAGGCTGGTTGATTTTTGAAAAAGGAAAGTCGCTGAAAATTCCAGCTTGGTTTGAGTTTGCATTATATCCTTTTATAGCGGTCGGACTTGCGATCTTAACTCCAGACTCCGAAGTACCGTTTATTTATTTCCAATTTTAATTTCGGCGAACATTGTTCGATTAAAAGACTGGACAGAGTTAGATCAGGCTTTAAATTTATTCCGCAATCTATGAGCGGTCCAGTACAGAAACCCAGAAGCCCTCGTTTTTATCCCAAAGACTTTGACGATTATATTGTACACGTTGAGTCCGGGTTGATTACGCTAGAAGGAAAGTTAGGAAACATTTCTGAAAGTGGAATTTGTATTATGATGGCTGGGGAAGATCTAGGACTGACTGACATGGTAGAAGGTTCGATCGTTGAAAGAAAATCCGGCCGAAGATTGGAATTTGTCGGGGATGTGGTCTGGCATTATCCAAAAATTGTACAGGGAAGGGACCGCACGATTTACGGGATCCATTTTAGAGATTCTCTCGAGCTAACTGATTCGCTTATTCTTATCAATCTGTCCTTACACGAAGACTGAGGAAGCTTGGGATTTTTATTGCAAGCGCGGTAGGGAAAAGGTTCGA
This sequence comes from Leptospira perolatii, assembly GCF_002811875.1. Lineage (GTDB taxonomy): Bacteria > Spirochaetota > Leptospiria > Leptospirales > Leptospiraceae > Leptospira_B > Leptospira_B perolatii. Next base: position 16,042 of record NZ_NPDZ01000004.1, on the reverse strand, counting down.
TGCCGGTGAAGGTTGTAAATGGTCCAAAAGGAAAGTCCCAACCGAAAGCAAACGTTACGAGACAAGGAAATCCAACTCTTAAAAAAAATTAAAGAGGGGGATGATTCCGCCTATATTGAGCTTACAGGCCCTTATCGAGAAAGACTCTATAGAAAAGCGATTTCTATGGTCAAGGATGGGGACGACGCGGAGGACATCGTCCAGGATGCGCTTATTTCAGGATATCGCTCCATCCGCAATTTCCGTGCAGAATCCGGAGTATATACTTGGCTTTACCGAATCGTGGTAAATAAATCCAAGGACCTCCTCGCGAAACGGAAGAGGGCAAAAGAAAACTCAATCGATGATTCGGAGTTTCAATTTACGGACGCTAGACTTGGGTTCGAAAAAAAAATAGAACTTTCAGATGAATCAAACTATCTAATTAACAAAATAAACCAACTCGAGGATATCTACAAAGAGGTCATCGAGCTCCGTTACTTCGAAGAAATGTCTTACTCTCAAATCGCTGAAGTACTCGGATGCAATATCGGAACGGTAAAAAGTCGGCTCTTCAAGGCAAAGGAATTTCTCAAACATCTCATTCTACAGGATGGGAAGGGCGAAGGTTATTTCAGGTAAACAGGTATGCAAAAAGAAAAAATCTCGGAAGCAAAGTCTTCCAAATCCCCAAAGTACTCATTATCCCAGCTATTTCGTAAAGAGGACCAGGAATTGATACGCCTGGAAAATTCGATGGTTCGGGCGATATCGGAGCTAAGAACCAAAGAGCTAAAGCAAGTGAAGCTATCTGACGGTTTTGAAAAAAGACTACAGAATATGCTACAGGAAGTATCCTTTGAGGAGGAGAGCTTCTTAAATAAGATCGCAAGAAATTTTGTATGGAATAAATCTTTTCAATACTCACTCACTGCGGGCTTGGCAATCTTAGTTCTCGCGGTTGCAATCGGTAGATTCTCTTCTTCGCCTGAATCTTATGCAGGGGACAGGTCTGGAACTCTTGCAGTCGGAAGCGGTGAAAGAGACTTCGTAGACGTGCAATCCTCTGCAAAATTTGGAACCAATATGGATTCTAAATATCTAATGGAAATTTCGAAAAATCCGGAAGGCAAAAGGGTTCTGAGTTCATTGCAAATGTATTTTATGGAGAGAGGAGACGAACTTCTCGCAAACGAAATCCAGAAAGTATTGGATTCTGCTTATCTAAAATAAGCGAAGGTAAAGCCGATCGGGTCTTTATCTGATCCGAACACTTCTTTTGTGGTAAAAATTAGGATCCAAAGAATCCAGAATTCTTTTTGCTTCTTGCGCGTTTTCTCCGTAGTAAGTGCCGGAGCGAGAATCTAAGAGCGCGCAGCAAAGTTGGATCATTCTGCATTTCACTTTAAAATCATAATCACCTTTCCGAACCGAAAGCGAATCTCTCAGACGAAATAATTCCAAGCGCAGCTGATCGATCTCTCGATCATTCATTTTTCGAATATCCTTAAAGATGCCGTTTTCCAAACAATAAACCGGGATTGCTTCTCGCAGATCGCCAGAATCTTTCCAGATTTCCTTTAAGGCAGAAATTGCATTCAGGATCGGTTCGGATCGAACTGCATCGATTCTCAAAAGTGATGGATCCTTCAAAAAGGCTTCTCTGTACAATAGCAAACCCTGGGCTTCATTTCCGGATTGGTACATACACTCTGCGCGCAAGAAAAGTAATTCAGGAATTCCTTTTTCGAGACCGCTCACATCTTTCAGGATTTCGGATGCAGATGTAACTTCCCCGGAGAGCAAAAGTTGATAGATCAATTCCACAATCATCCCGGATGAAATGGAAAGGTTGCCTTCCTTTTGGATCGATATTTTGACTTGATCCACGACCTCCAGTATGATCGCGTTTCTGCAGGTCCAATAACTGGAAGACTTTGAAAATTGCTTCTGGCTGTACTGTGCCTCGAATTCTTTCAGGAATTCTAATAGAAGAGCAGCGCGATCTCTACCTTCCCTGGAAATATGGATTCGTTCGATCCTGTTATCCCAATAAGAAGAAAGGTAGAAACCGGAAATATAATCGCTGTTTTCTGGATTTGATTCTAAGAGTGAGTCGAACGCCTTTTTGGCGCGTTCGAAATTTCCCTCTGCTAAATGGTGGATTGCTTCTTCGTACTTTCTATCTGTGCCCATCAATGGGTGGCTTTTTTATCGTGGTGCTTACTGACTTGCTTAACGATCTTGTTTTCCAGTCCGTCTATGCAAGCATAAATATCCTTGTCTTCGTTTTGCGCGTTAAACTTGTTTCCATCTGCCGCCAGGTTAAGATTTGCGACTACAGAACCGTGGATTTGATCGAAAGAGATTTCGCAAGCCACGACTTTTTGGACATATTTGGACACTCTCTCTAATTTCTTGTTCGCATAGTCTTCGGCGGCACCCGAATGATCCAAATTTTTCCAAGTGTAGACTATCTTCATAATATCCTCCAATGAGTAACGGCCTCTCCGGATCCGTGATTTTCCCCCAGATTCGGTGCAGGTGCAAAAAGAAGCTCGCGCTAAATTTCCCGGAAAAGGAATATATTTATCATTCGAAAATTTTTCCTGACAGGATAGGGAAGATAGGGTAGGCTAATAAGACTCACAGTCAAACCAAAAAAACGCCCGCCCCTTTCGGGGCGGAGCAGGGAAGTTAGAACTAGAGATGGGATGATTTATTTTTGGGGAACGGAAGTGAGAGATTTTTCCCCATTCAAGGAGACTGCAGATTGTTCGTCGGATAATGTGCAGGCCTCCTGATATTTTCTTAGTCCTTCTTCTTCTGCTTGGATGGCCGAATCCAGGTTTCCTAATTTTTGGTATACCTGTATGACTTCTTTGATGCTTTCCAATGCTTGGCAAGAGCGACCTAAGCGAAATTCAGAAATAGATTTCAAGTATAAGGTCAAAGCATAAGTGGAGCTTCCTTTTTCACCCATTTTGCTATGAACTTCCAGCGATTGGTTATAATAATCTATAGCAGTTTCGTAATCTCTCACCTTTTGCTTCAGGCTTCCGAGTGCAGTCAATTTGTTGGCTAACTGTATTTCGGACTCTGGAGTATGGTTCCGGAAGGTCTTTTCTAGCGCAGAAACTGTTTCATCTGCATAAGTTGCAGTTGAAATGCTTAAAAAGAGTGCAATTTGAATAAACTTGTTCATTTTTTATCTCCCGGAATTGGGTTCTGCGTAATAATACGCAAGTCCTGTGCCAGGAATGCCTGAAATTCTAACTTTCGGAAAAAAAAAGTAGGAGATCCACGGCTCATAATTATGATGCTTTTGGAAGCTCGCCGGATGACCGCGCCTTCCCTGAGTTGCTTTCGAGCCTTTTGGGGAAGAGTGAGGAAAGTCCGGACACCATGGAATCAGGGGACCGGGTAATTCCCGGAGTCTTGTTCTCGAGAGGGTCAGGACATGGAAAGTGCAACAGAAAGTATACCGCTCTAGACGTCAGATTTCTGGCTCTGGAGTAAGGGTGAAATGGTAGAGTAAGAGACTACCGCTGGTTTCGAGAGGAGCCAGGCACGGCAAACCCTCCCAGGTGCAATCCCGAGTAGATGACTGGATGAGCTGATTCCGCCAGGTCATGGGTAGGGAGCAAGGAGTTGTCGGGTGACCGACTAACCAAGATAAATGGTCATCGTTTTTTGCCCCAAAGGCAAAAAATACAGAATCCGGCTTACAGGCGAACTTCCACAGCAATACTCTAGTTAAAGAATGAATTTGAGCCTGCAGGAGCGAAGCGACTATAGGCGAACTTCCACAGCAATACTCTAGTTAAAGAATGAATTTGAGCCTGCAGGAGCGAAGCGACTATAGGCGAACTTCCACAGCAATACTCTAGTTAAAGAATGAATTTGAGCCTGCAGGAGCGAAGCGACTATAGGCGAACTTCCACAGCAATACTCTAGTTAAAGAATGAATTTGAGCCTGCAGGAGCGAAGCGACTATAGGCGAACTTCCACAGCAATACTCTAGTTAAAGAATGAATTTGAGCCTGCAGGAGCGAAGCGACTATAGGCGAACTTCCACAGCAATACTCTAGTTAAAGAATGAATTTGAGCCTGCAGGAGCGAAGCGACTATAGGTGGGCTTCCATAGAAATTATACCCTTCGAGCTGTGTGGATCTTCTTTCTCAATGTAGATTTCCCACCTTCAGGAGCGAAGTGACGATCAGAACAAAAGATGATACGAAAGTAGTGATTCCGAATAGTTCTGAAACGTTTTTATTTCTGCTCTGATCTCATGATCTTTATGGACAGAATAGCGGATCTGTAAACCAACCGAGTAATCGTTTCGGTTATCGCTTACAAGATAATAGTAATAAGAGGCAGAGAACACCGCCTTCCAAGGCTCGAACTCCAGGATGGATAACAAATTGATTTGTGGACCGGTTCTATGGCCGCGAATCAATTCAGGCGACCCTTGTGACTTTACTCCGGTCATTAAGACAAATACCGGCAAAAATTTGGACTTTGAAAATTCATTTTGAAAGGAATATCCAACTGAGAAGTCCAAGTTCGATGCTTTTGTTTTTGTCACGTTTGATTCTTTCTCACTCTTGATCCAAACCGTTTCCATTCCTAAGTCAATAGAATAGGAGATATCTTTGGAAATAGAGTTGTACGGAACTAGGGCAAAAAGTCGAACTAGGTGGAATGCAAAAATTTCCGGCGGTGCATTTTCGTACTTTCGGATGGTGAAGTCAAGAATCTGGACTTCCGAATTCGGAACATGTCCTTTGTCGCGATTTAGCAAATCGTGATGAGAGATTCTCGCTTTTAGATCTACAAACGATCCTTCGGAGGAAGCCCCGTATCCGACAGAAACCCTACTCAATGAATGCGATTTTTCAGGAGATGTGTCCGGGAGCAAAATTTTCTCCGTCGGACCTTTGGCGTCCTCCGTTATTTTACTCCGATCTATTAAAATTTTCTGATAGAATGCATTCTCCAAATCGGTCAGTTGGCTTCTGGATTTTTTGTAACGGAGTGCTGTAATAAGACTTTCTAAAATGAGGGATTTTCTATGGTACTTGGAGTCGATCAAGTGCAGGAGATTAGGATCCGCGGATTCGATCATATCCCAAAATAGAGATTTTTCTTTGTCGGTCAGTTCCCGGATTTGTTCCTTGATTTTTGTGTAAAGGGAAGCTCTGAAATAAATCTGAGTGATTGCGGGACCTCCTTCAAAGAAAACTTTTACGGTCTCAGCAGGAGGAACAATCCAGGAAAGTTTTTCGGAAAGATGTAGATCCGGTTTTGCGACCTCGAGCAATCCTATCAAATGGTAGGAACAATTTTCGGTTAGGAAGAAATAATCAAAGTAATTTCTTCTCATTTCCCAGAGGTGTCTTACGAGTCTGTCTATCTCTTCCTTTTTTAGATCCAACTTGTATTCCCACAAGTCTCTACTTTCCATATCGTTATATTCAAATATATTGATATAATAAGGCTGTACGGAAAATGAACCTGGATAGCCTCCGGTTAGCCCTAAAAAAGCATAGAGGAACGGATTGCTGGTATTGGGGTTCGCTGCATAATTTACCGAATAATCCAAGAGCTCAGACTTTGATTCTATCCCAGAGTTCAGTTTCAGAAACGTGTGCCCGAACATCGACGCCGGTGCGTGCATATAATAAGAGGAGAAAACGAGCGAAATTGTTTTGGGATAAATTGCAGTTTTCCAGGTTTCAAACCTTGGACAGGTTGCCGCACCTATCTTGGATTCATCTAATTGTAGGACCTCCTTCAGCCATTTGTATCTTTCCGGGAACATGCATTTCGGATTCTCTTCTGTTTCTCCGACCGGTGTAGAAACAAAGAATGCGCGGAGATTGGCTTCTAATTCTGCCTTCGGGTCGAATTTTCCGTTTTCACTCAGGAAAAAAATCGGACTATCCGACTCACTCTCATAGCCGGAAAAAAGCCGCTTTTTGTATCTGAGCAATCGTAGCCAACTTGTGGTTAGGTGAAGCTTCTTTTCTTCCACTTCTTGGATTAAAGTAGAAAGGTATTCTTTTTGTTCTGAAGATTCAGGAATATATTGGGAGAAACGTCTGTTTCTCTGCAGCTCGAATTCCATATTCTCAACTGCTGTTCTTATTCTTTTTTTTTCTTCGAATTCCTTTTCGTCAGAAGGATTCGAATTTTCTGAAGGAGATCCATAGAGATAAGCGCCGGTGAAAAAAAAGAATAAAATTAGAAGAAGGGCTTTGTAAAAAAAAGAATTGTTTGGAAAAAAAATGGCCCGGTGAACGGAAAACCTTTCCTCGGGCCGATTTAGCAAGTTCAAGAAATCGAATCTCTTTGTGTGATTTTATTTATAGTGTGCAGCTCTGGGAGAGAACAGAGTCTGCTACTATGGTGGTCTTTACTGCACTAATCAAGCTGTTCGGATCCGGATTTCCGATTGGAAGAGCTTGGAATTTTTGTTTTAGCACTTGTCCAAAATGTGCATCTGCCGACGGAGAGCAGCCGAACAGATAACCGAGTGCGGACAATTTCTCGCCGTTTCCAATCGCCATTTCTTGTTCTAAACTTTCTCTGTGAACGGAAACAAACACTTCCTTAGCTTTGTCGTTATGAACGACTCCATCCGTAGAGCAGTTCGAAGTTCCAGTAGTAATACTGAAAGTTTGACCAGAATACTGATTGGTAGTCGCCGCAAAAATTTGCATAATTCTGCTGTCTTTCGCGAGAATCATAGATCCAAAACCGCAACCGGCCATTCCGTAAGAGGGGGCAGCTTTAAGAGAAGTGAAAGTCATGCCCAAGCAAAGCAACGACCCGAACGCAAATGTAATTTTCTTTTTCATGGAATTAATTTCCTTACAGTAATGATTGTCAGGAATTTTCCGAGGAATTCAGTGAAGTAAATAGGTCAATCATTAGCAAAAAAAGATTGCGGGTTTCGTTCCTTATTCGGAAGTACTGGTTTCTTTTTTGGCGGGTAAGTGATGCAACTGCTATAGTGGTATTAGTATATTATTTTTTCTTAATGTATCTTCGATGATTTGGTTCAAACACCCTCCTCCTTTGGATTTTTTGCCGACATTCTTATGTTTGCTCTGTATTTCTGGATTGGTAAATTTAGGAGCTGGGACAAAGGGTTAGATGGGATCGAAAGTAGTCTTATTTTGATTTACAACTCCTATGTAAAAACGGTTTCTATTCGAATGTCAGGCGATCCAAAAGATATGATTTGAGGTTCTGCCGGATATTACGGAGAAACTAATACCAAATGTCTAAACCAGAAAAATATTCTTATCAAATTTCGCAAAAGGTCGCTTGGGGCGATATGGACGCTTTTGGGCATGTAAATCATAGTAATTACGGAAAATATTTTGAATCTGCTCGGGTATCCTTTTTGGAGGAAATGAAGCTTTGGGAGTCTCCGCAAAAACCTGTGGAGGGAGGTCCGGTCATCGTGCATTTGGGAATGGATTACAGGAAACAAGTACGTTTTCCCGAAACTCTGCTCATCACGATTGCACTCGAGTCAGTTGGAACCCGGTCGTTCTCTATGATTTGCTCTATGTGGAATCAAGAAGACGAGTGCGTTTTGACTGGACGTGGAGAATTTGTGTGGTTTAATTTCGCTACTGGAAAGCCTGCAGTGATCCCAAATGTCTATAAGGAACATTTCTTCCAACAGTCGAAAGGATAAGTATCCCGTATTCGGGTTAGGTCCATTTTTAAGCCAGGAATCTTTATCCCGGTTTAGATTTTCGCTTTTACTGTTCATCTTTTTTGCCGGCTTCGGACTGCTTTTTCAGGGCGAGTCTACATTTGTAGATCCGCCTTGGATGCGGAGTTCCCATCTAATACTTCTTTTCGGTTCTTATATCTGCAGCTATAAGGTTCCGATTTATAAGAAATATAGCGAATATATACTTCTTTTTCATTTTTCCTTAATGAGTGCACATTCAGTATTTTTGCTCTATGTGAACGGTCTGTATTTAGGATACTTATTCGGGATGATTCTGGTAATCGTCAGTACTGGAATTGCATTAAATAAACGTAAATTACATCTCATTTTTCTCTTGATATTCTTGCCTATTGCTATCGCAGTCGGAGCCAATTGTCCAAATCCGACGATTGAGAGAGGAATGTATTATTTTGGAATTATTTCTTCTACGATTCTTGCAGTTTTAGTTTCTACGTTTCAACTGAGGACAATTGAAAAGCTTGTCGAGGCCGATCTTCAATTGGAAAAATATAGGGCCAACATGGAAAGCGAGCTAGAGCTTGCTCAATCTACTCAAAAGAGTTTGGTAGACCTTAAATTTCCCCAAGTCGGGCCTTTTCGAATGTACTCCTATTTCAACCCACTAGAGGGGGTTGGAGGAGATCTGATTAAATCTGAAAAAGGGCAGAACGGCCAGTTGGATTTCTTTTTTGCGGATGCGGCTGGGCACGGAATTTCCGCGGCTATGGTTTCATCTATGGCTGTCATGGCATTCAAGATGATTTCCACAAAAGCAAACGGACCGGCACACGGTTTGTTTTTGATTCATGAATCCTTGATGACGATGATCGGCGGATTCTTTATCACTGCTGTTTATCTTCGACTCAATCCCGTAAGTTTGACCTTGTCCTATGCATATGCTGGTCACCATCCTGGGATTCTAATTCAAAAGGACGGCATGGTGGAGGAACTGGCGGGAAAAGGTACGGTTCTGCTTGCGCTTCCCAAATTGAAAAACCAAGATTATGTGAGGACACTACATTCAGGAGACAGAGTGCTTTTGATGTCGGACGGTTTGTTCGAGTTCTTCACAAAGGAAAAAGAATTTTTCGGTTATTCAAAATTCATGGATCTGGTCAGAGAAAATTCAAACTTCAGCGGGGACGCATTTCTTCAGTCCTTAGGAGATGCAGTCAATCGTCTGCATGTCTCCAAAACAAAAGATGATCAGACCATGTTGTTAATCGAAGTTGCTTGATGCGGTTTTTCGAACCTTAATATTCAAAATTTCTACTGCTAGAGAAAATGCCATCGCGAAGTAGATATAGCCTTTTGGAATATGGAAGTGAAGTCCATCAGCGAACAGCAAGGCCCCTATCATAATTAAGAAGGATAGCGCGAGGACCTTCATGGTCGGATGTCTATTGATAAAATCGCTCACCGTTCCAGAGAAAATCAGCATAATGAACAAAGATATGACAACGGCAAGTATCATAATCATTAGATTTCCGGAAAGTCCTACCGCGGTGACAATCGAGTCCACAGAAAAAACTATATCTAATACCACGATCTGAACGACCACACTGGCAAAACTGGTTTTCGAGGAATTCCCTCCGGATTCGTCTTCCGAGGGACCTTCGATTTTAGAATGGATTTCACTTGTACTTTTTGCTAACAGAAACAAGCCTCCGCCCAGCATAATTAAATCTCTTCCGGTCACGGTAAACTCTATAACCGTAAACAGTCCTGCGGTTAGACTCGCCATCCAGCTGACCGTTAAGAGAAGTAAAATTCGGAATCCTAAGGCCAGTATTAGACCGATGGAACGACCTTTTGCCTGGTTTTCCTTAGGTAATTTGCCAACAATAATAGAAAGGAAGACGATGTTATCGATTCCAAGAACGATCTCCATCGCTGTCAATGTGAGTAGTGCGACAAGAGAATCAACAGTTGCGATATCCATTCGGAAAATAAAATTTAGATTGGAATAGAAAAGCAATCGAATTTCCTAATTTCGTACGCTAGGATTTAAGAGTAGCGATGGAATTCTTACCTAAAGAGATCATGGACTTTTCCGTAGAAGGAAGAAATTTAGTCGGGCAGCACTTTCGCGATAACCTTCCAGCAAGGCCGGCTCTGGTAATTTTTTTAAGACATCTAGGTTGTATTTTCTGCAGAGAGCTGGTGACAGATCTGAGAAGCTTGCAAAGTAACGGGCTGAATCTTCCTCCGATTCTGTTCGTGTTTCCTGATTCAAAAAAAGAAGGCGATGAATTTTTTTCACGATTTTGGCCCGAGGCTTCCGCGGTTGCAAATCCAGATGTTTCTCTGTATGGCCTCGCAGAAATTAGTGACGGCAATTTGCTGGAGCTGGCAGGACCAGAAGTTTGGATCAGCGCTTTGAGAGCTGCGATTAAAGGAAATTTCTACGGAGTTCAAAGCAGAAATATTCTACAAATGCCCAGAATCTTTTTGGTTTTAAAAGACCGAATTTTGTGGACTCACGTGTATCGGCATATCGGGGATCATCCGGATTGGAGCCAAATTCCAGGCTATTCAAATCCTGTTCCTGCTGATCTCGATCCAGGAATTTTGCCTGCTTAAAAAGTTCAGGTTTCATTTCTTGGAAATTTATTATTGTAGCATTCGCTAAAATTAATACCGGCAAATCTCATTTTTTTCACTAGTCTCTCGTAATTTGCATTTATCTGCAACAAGTGCAGATAACGTATTTTTTTCCGAACTCGTACCAATTTTTATCCGGAATTCGCGATAGAAAAGTTCGTCTGTACTGTTATTATTTGAAAAGGGAATTAACAATGCACGTTCTGCGAAATCGATTCGCCATAATATTTCTTGGATGCATATTGCTCTCCATGAGCTGTCAGCAGGCCGAAAAAATAGAATTAGATTCTTCTAAGGTGAGTGGTGCGTTGGCAAGTCTCGCTTTTTCCGAGTTCCAAGCAGCTCAGGCGATCGTACCTTCGCTTACAACGGATGATTCTTGGAGCTGTTCCTCATTGGTAAACTGCCAAAACGTCTATGACGTTGAATTTACAGCCACAGACACTCTTACTATAAGTGTCACTTCAGTAACAAATGCTTCCGTTCTGAGGCTTGCTTTGTACGCTCCCAATGTTCCGCTGAATGGTACAAATTTTTTGAACGGTAGCACCAACGATCGTACTTGTCCAAATCCACCTACATACCTTAACCAAGATCAACCTGATACAGTAACTACGAGTATCACTTCTACTGGAGTGTATCAGGTAGTTGTGGGAAGGGACTGGAATTCGAGCGCGAATTCTGGTGGAAACTACACTTTGACTCTTACAACCACAGCCAGCGTAATGACCAACTTTACAAAAACTGCATCGAACATTCCAACGCAATCAACCGGCATGCAGTGCCCTTAAATCCGGAAAGTCAGGTCCGCTGGATCAGAGAAACTTCTTTGTGAACCCTCGATTCTTGCTATTTTCGTAATCATTCGGTCCCTTCCGGTTTATTCGAGCTTCCTTTTCTAAAAAAAATCGCAAAAAGTATGTAGATGAGCACGTTTTCGACTCAGCTACATACTTCGTAAAAATACAATCGGCTGGATATTCGAACTTGTGCCTTCGATCAACGCCTAATGCACAAGTATTTAGGTAGAGACCAAGAATTAGTCAGGGCCGCGCAAGAGTATTTTAACTCAGGAAATTCGGAACTGTTCATCAAGGAAGTTTGGGAGTGGGCAAGGGATTTGGCCCAAAAGAAATATCAGATGGATGAAGATTCCAGTTCGGAAGTTGTACTAAGTTTGGTACAAAGAGCCGATCGATGTCTGGATATTTTTAAGGAAGGAAAATACAATAATTTAGGAGCCTTCCTGAATGTCTATATTAAGCATTTGATATGGAATCAGAGAAAAAAATCCTCCCAACAGAAGATTCTTTATATCGATAAGTTTCCTGAATTTGGATACGTACCTGAATTTGAATCTAGAATTGTGGAAGAGGACGATCGAATTATTTTACTCATTCATGATCTGCTTACCGAGCTAGAAATGGGATATTCGATTGTTGTAAAGCTTCGTCACCATATCAGAATGAATCTAAAAGAGCTGAGGTATTTGTATAGAATTCCGGGCAATTCCATACAATCGATTCGTACTCAGTTCAAAAAAAATGAATTGGAGAGGCAATCGGTTAGAATCCAGAGAAGAAAGATTTTGGATCGTATCCAAAGTTTGAATGCAAAAATCACCGGAACAAACCTTGTAAAAATCGAGTCTCTGAAAATTAGGAAATTAGAAATGGGTCGTAAGTTAGAGAGAAAAAATCAGGATCTTAGTTTTCGAAAAGTGGCAAATTTACTCAGGTCAAACGAAAATGCGGTTCGAAAAGTATACTTTGATGCGATTCGAATTCTAAAATCTAAGTTAGCGCAAGAGAAGACGTTCGTGCGAAAAGCTGCATGATTTGCCTTTAGAGATTATCTTTCGAAATTAAAATACCCATATCGTTACAAAAGAATAAACTGATCAATGGGTATTTTGGTTCAGGATTCCGGATTTAGAGAATAATTTGGATTTATTTTTCAACGAATGGAACTCGTTGATAAGCGTGGATACTATTTTGTGGCCCGCCTCCATTCCTCGATTGACGGATCTGTTTAAAAGTTTCGAACTCGTACTCACCATTCCGAGGTCAGATTTTTCCGGGCAGACAAGATGGATCTTCACTCCGTTCGGAGGCGATTGGATGATTCTCAAAGCGCGATTGTACATAGTATGATGCACTTTGGTAATCATGTGATAGAGTTTTCTGTTTAACGGATACGAAAGCCATCCCTGGATTCCAGGAACAGGAGGAGAAAAGTCATCTCCCGGAGAATTTAAGACTATCGTAATATCTTTATATCCTGCTTCGATGACTTTCTCAATTGGGATAGGGTCAGAAATTCCACCGTCTCCATAAAGCTGCCCTTCTAATTTCCACTTTCCTCGGGTCGCTATCGGCAAAGAGGTTGCTGCTTTCAATAAATTTAATGCGTTCGTCGCAGTCGCTCTGACATACTCCGCCTGCAGCTTTGCAAGATTGGTGACTACCACATAAAAAGGAGTAGTTTCTTTCTTTTCGAAATACTCTCCAGGGAGTCTGTATTTTTTTCCAAAAAGATAGTCGATGAGATATTCTTGGTCTAGAATGGATTTTCCATTAAGCGGGTGTAAGAGAGAGATGAGTTTTCGACCGACCAGTTCTTTTTTCCAAATCTCTACGATCCTAAGGCTCTCTTTGTAATCTGCTTCGTATCCGGTTGTGTAATAAGCTGCAGAACAGGATCCGGACGAAACTCCTACAATCAAATCGAAAAAAGTGGAAGGAATATACTGATTGACTGCACAGAGTACTCCGCCTGCAAAGGAGCCTTTCATGCCACCTCCTGCGACGATCAATGCTCGCGACTTTTCTTTGGCGCTAGGAAGTTGCAGGTTCAAAGGCGGAAGTGCCTTGCTGCCGAGTGAAAAGTAGGAACTCATTCCTAACAGGATCTACGATGTATTCGGATTTGCAAGAATCTTGGAGCTTATTTCAGAGGAATTCGATTTCGTTTTTTATCAGAAGCAGGAACTTTTTTGCAACCGGTTCGCTTAACATTTACTTCGGAATTTCTGTCCATAAGATCGTTCTTTCATCAAGGAATGGAACGTAAAAATCGGAATCTGAAGTGATGCGTAAGATCTCCCTTTCCTGCCCCGATTCCAGATTTGTTATGCGAAAATTCGCAGCATTTTGCCTAGTGGAATTATCATAGTCTTCGACTGCTTCATAGTTGACCACTAGTACAGATTTTTCGTCCGGAGACCAAATTACAAAAGGACGATAACCGGATTGATATACACTCTCAGTATTTTTTTTCACCATTTCGGTTGTGAGGACTTGGTTCCGATCACGGTTTAAGAATGAATATCCGAGAAAGGGTTTTCTTCCGTTGTCGAGATCGGAGCATAGTACGCACGCAATCGGTATCGCAAAAAAGTTTCCTTCAGGCGATGTCCAAGCAGGCAGTTGATTTATTAAATAATTGTTGTTTTTGTTTATGTTCGAAAGAATCGGAATAGGAGATTCCGAATCGGAATAATAGTTATTATAAGTGTATAAATCCAGAGAACTACTGGAATTGTCTAGCAGAAGCGATCTACCCTGGTTTCTGGTTTGATCGATTCCAGGTGCATTACCGCATAGACTGGAGGTTAGCCCAGTTAGCCAGGGATCAGGGGAATAACCTGACTCCAGGCAGACTGTTTCGCCCAGCCACTGGCCATCCTGAATCCTAAACCTCTCAATTTCGAATGTAAATTTCCAGCCCTTGAACTCTGGTTCAAAATTTTGAGCTAAGAAATCTTGCGAATCAATCAATTCTGGATCAATCAATTCGGTAGATTCAGAACGCAGGAAGAGCGTATTCTTCTCTTTGGATGGCAGGATGTCTAAGATCCAATAATATTTTCCGTTCGTATGTTTTTGGAAATCGGATCCATCTGGTCGAATCGAGCAAACTTCAGAATATATGTTTTCGGAATAGATATGGCACACAAACAGGATCCTTTCTTCATACGCATTGGGTCCAACACTGCCTGTCGGCAGATCCAAAAGATTCAGGAGTAAAGACGACTCGTTTTGCGAATGGGTTTGGTTTTGGCAATGCAATTGGAATATTATAAAAATTGATAGTAGTGAGCGTTGGAATCTCAAGAAAGCAATGGGTGCACAAGCAAGGCGCATAAAAATCTCTTTGGGGGGAAAAGTATTTTCCAGCGCGATATATTTTTTCTGGGTTTGCAAATCGAATTCAGCGAATTCTACAAGACCTTATTGGGAGGGAAAGAAGCGCTTATCATGCAGATCAGAATCTTAGGAAATTTCTGAATGGATTTGTTTCTATTTCGGGAGTTCGGTCCAAAGGGTAGTCTCTTCCTCCAAATACTCTGCGAAAAATTCGGGGTTCATTTCGCTAATCAATATATCAGTCCCTTCTCCCGTTTCTAAATTTCTTATATGGAAACTCGTATTTATCCGTTCAGCTATGTACTGGTTGACCACCAGTATGGATTTTTCATTAGGAGACCAGATCACGAAGGAGCGGAAGTCGGGCAGGAATTCGCCTGTAATGTTTTTCATCCCTGTTTCAATCGTTAGCGCCTCGTTTCCGTCGCGATCGAACAAGGTGTATCCTAGGAGAGGACGGAGTCCGTCACCCAGGACCGGGCATCCGGCGCAGGTAGTCGGAATTGCGAATAGTTCCTTTCTGGGAGACGTCCAGGCATACTTTTCGTACGGCAAAAAAGTGTCCTTCCACATCAAGTTTCCAAGAATCGGTCGCTTTGAATTGAGATCGAGGTAAGAATCTCCATCGTATAGATCCAGAGTGTTGTGAATATTGTCTATCAGAATCGACTTGCCATAGTTCCTGCTAGAATCCATTTCCGCTGCATTCTTGCATAGAGAGTCACTTAGCTCGGAGCTTAGCCCTGGATAATTAGAGTAGGCGGATTCTGAGCAGATTGTTTCGGTCGACCATTCGCCATCGAGAATTGTAAGCTTCTCGATTTTATATGTGAATTTCCAACCCTGAAACTCGGCTACGTAGTTATCATGTGCAACGGATTCAATTTTTGCGGATTGCAAGAATTTTATCTCCGCTGATCGGAGAAACAAAACATCCTTAGTTTTGGAAGGCAGGATTTTTAGAATCATATCATACTTTCCGTTCGTATGTTTTTTGAAATCGGATCCATCTGGTCGAATGGAGCAGATTTCCGAGTAGGAAATCTCGGAATAGACTGAACACTCAAAAAGAATCCTATCCTCATAGTCATAGATTCTGGAGATACTTTCCGGTAGATCCAAAAGGGCTAAAAATAAGATCGATTCACCTTGCTGGTTTTCTTGTGTAGCACAATAGGATTGGAATATTATGAAAACTGATAATAGTAAGCTCTGGAATTTCGAGAAACCAAGGGGCACAGAAGCAAGGCGCATAAAAATCTCTTTGGGAAAAAACTATTTTCCAGATCAGTATATTTCTTCTCGGTTTGCAAATCGAATTCAGCAAATTCTACGAGACCTTATTGAGAGGGAAGGAAGCTGCTGGAGTCCTTATCGAATTCATCGAGAGTTTTTGCGGTGATCCGTTTTTACCTTTGTAGCCGAAATTTCTCTCGAAAATCGGCTCCAAATCTACAAAAGTTGTTTGACGGGTGTGGAGACGTAATTAATATGGCTTTTACACCTGAGGGATTGGGATGTTGGCGACGACAGCGATTCTGAGGGAAATAATCA
>NZ_NPDZ01000039.1 GCF_002811875.1 Leptospira perolatii | reverse complement strand
TTCTCCTGTTCCTGCGATCCATCACAGCCTTTTGCAAGCGCAGCACAATAACGTGCATCGGATTTCGTGCGTTAACTTGCGTTAGATTTTGAGAAGAATTTAGAGAGGAAGTGTTTTTAAAAAATGGAAAGGAAGGAAATTTCATAGGAGTATAGTACCTCTAAGATCTGGATCGCCATGGGTACGGCGTGCAAAATAACGAGTCATTTTTCGATTGAGATGCACTTCATTAAAGTGAAGCGCAAAGCGAACATTAGGCGAAACATCACCCCTAAAAACGGAAAATAAAAACTTAGAACCGGAAGCCTTCTTCTCTTTCAAAGAGCTACCGGAACGGACCAAAATGAACCCCGGCAAAACAACTAAAGTCCCGCCGAAACGAGAAAACGGATCCTCAGGCCTCATCTGCATCAAGTCCAAGCCGAATCCATAATAAAATTGTAAATTAGATTCCACGATTCCGAGTCGAATCGAGGTAACAATAGGATCTTCCCAATCCTTTTCAAAGGGAGCAACAAAGACACCTTCAACTTGCATTTCGGACTTTTCCGTTCTACTAGCAAGGTTCTCAGTAACCAGAGCCTCAGGTTTGCCACTTAGGCCAGGAAAAGCAAAGGTTTCCGCTTCATAGGAATCTTCTAAAGCTTCCCAGTGAGAAACAACGAGCGCAGAACTCCTTATCTCCCTGGAATCAATCCCTTTCGATAAGGAAAGAAATTGAGTAAAAGGAAGGATCAAGCCGGACGCACAAAGGAAAACGCCTAAGAAAGCTTTCCAGTTACGCTCACCGAAATGAAAAATACGCGCAAAAATCACAAAAAGAGCAAAACTCCAAAATTATGTCAAAGTGATGAAATAAATTGGCTTAAAGGTAGGAGCTCTAGCCAGACGAGAACGGACAAGTACTTTTTTATACAAAGGGTCCCGAAATCTGCCCAATGGAAAATTCTCCCTCCACCAAGGGATGAACCGTCAGTACATAAAAAATTTCGCACTGCTGAAGTATACAAAACCCTATCAGTAAAAAAGAAACCGA
>NZ_NPDZ01000038.1 GCF_002811875.1 Leptospira perolatii | reverse complement strand
GTTATACGCCATCGGAATTAATTAACTATGAAGACAATAGGATCAATTGCTCCAAACTTTCATGAAGGATCAAGATCAGAGTACCTTGCTACTTATATTTTTTCAGCATTCGGTTCTGCAATACAAGTTCCGCATCAAGAAGACTATGGGATCGATTTATTTTGCAATATTGCTAGCCGGGTTGGAAATCGCGCATTTATGCAAGACGGGTATTATATTCAAGTAAAGAGCGTGAAAGAGGAGTTCGCTTTTTCCGATTCTGATTCAATTAACTGGATATATTCTTTGCGAAACCCTTTATTTTTTTGTTTCATAGATAAAAAATCCCATCAAATTGAAATATTTCAAACCTATCGATTGAATCATTATTATTCTCGTAAGAAAATAGAAAGTATCAAATTCGTTCCCGATTTATCACCAAATTATCGAGATGTCGAACCATTAGGTTCTTCAAACTTTACAATTCAAATGGATAAGCCAATTCTTCGTTTCAATATTCAGGAAATGATAGAAGATGACTGGTATAAGAATGCCTTTAAGGTTATCCAATCTTGGGTTAGATTCTCGCAAAAAGCAATAGATGAAAGACAAATCGGATTTCCATTAATTCTAAGCCCTGAGACATATGAAACAAATAAGCCTCTTGAGATCGATAAGCTGTCAAGCTATGTGGGAAATTTCTTAGATGTTTCTGATGATATGAGATTCAAATACAGAGATAATATATATAAACTCTATTCGCTCGTTATTATCGAATCTGTCTCAGAAAAGGACAAAGATAAATTTAGACTTTTAGCAGATTCGATTGGTTACTCTATTAATGCAATTCAGCCAAAATGGTCGCTTGGATTGGCTACACTACAATTTGCTATAAATGACGGAGCTAAACAGTTTGATATGAAACCGCCGCTTGATATAAAGATTCCTAAAAAGTAATTCCGACGGCGCATAACTATCGGCTCTGACGCATCGCTTCGGGCTGCTTTGCACCCTCGCTCGGGCTTCGCCACATTGGCTCAGTCACTCGAATTGCAGAGCAATTCTTGTGCCTGTCTTCGCTTCGCTCAGCTCGCCAACGTCGTCAAGCCTTGGTCGTTAT
>NZ_NPDZ01000037.1 GCF_002811875.1 Leptospira perolatii | reverse complement strand
ATACACTTCCTGAGCACGATCTTTTTTCTGTTGGAGAACCTTCAATTCTTCTTTAGCAATCTTTAATTCTAGTTCTGCACTGGAATAAATATAAGTGTCCGAACCACCGGCGTTATACAACAAACCTTTGCCAACGCTAGTTCCCCGAATATCTTCGTCATGAATTTGGTTTTGAGCACTCGCGACCAGGTTTCTAATTCTAGTTTCTAGGCCGGTCCAATAATTCAATTGGTTCTGGTACTCTGTCTTGATGTTCGTACCATACCCACTACCCGGAACATTCGCTCTATCTAATGCTTCTTTGAAGAACTGTTTGTTTGCGACAATCGTACTGAGAGTATCAGCTCCACCACCTACTACACTCTCAATCCCTCTCACATGCGACTGCCACTGATCTCGATTCGTTTCTATCGTGCGGTCTAGCTCGCCCAGAGCCTTCTGTCTGTTTGCTTGCAAATCGGCTGCGGATTTGTCCCAAGCTTCCAATCCTTTTTGGATCTGTGCTTTAATCGTAGAAGTCCAACTTTCTCTAGCAGCTAACAGCCTGTTAAACGCTTCGCTCCAGTTTTCTTCTCCGTTTTTCCATTGCCGCTCTACTGCCTTGTCATACTTCAGCTTTCCTAATACCAAGTCATCGATCGCATTTTGCCACTGTGCCTGACCGTCTTGCAAAGCTTGCAAAAATTTCGACTGATAATCTTCTCCCTCTACTACACTAGTAGGCGGAGTAAGGACCGAACCGTCCGGTGGTAAAATCCCAGAGTATTTCTCGTCGATCGTTCTCTTAGCACGTGCTATTAAAAGAATCGCGAGCTGAGAAGGATCCGTTTCCTGAGCGATTCTACTCTGCAAGTCTTCGCTTTCATTTTCTCTAGAAACAAACTGAGCACGATACGCACTCAAAATCGAAGACTCTTCGTAGGAATATTCTGCCTGAATGTATTTCTTAATATCTAAAAGAGAGCTTTCAAAGGAAGTTTTCTCAGTATCGCTCCCAAAACTCACAGAGCCAGCTAGACCGCCAATTCTACCATCTAGCTTAGTTTCCCAGTCGGAACGATATGCACCCAAGGCCCCAGCTATAGAAGCATCAAAAAGACTTACCTTTTCAGTGGCGCTAGTGCCCGCCTTAGAAGCATTCTCCGCAGTGACAATCGCCTGGAAAAGTACGGACTTGTCGATTCCACCGATCAAGTCTTCCAAACTACCGCTAGAAACTTTTGCCTTCCACTCACCCTTTCTTGTATCTATCTCTCTCTGGACATCCGTTTCCCATTCGCCCAGAACCAGTACTTTATCTTTTTGTAATTGTTCTCTAATCGCATCCTGATCCGACAGGGCCACTCCCAAAAGTTGCTTTTCTATTTCGCGATCTGCGTTCGCTTCCCAGTCCGCCCTTAAAAGCTGCTTCCCTTGGTTAACCGTCTGGTCCCAGTCGGACTCTTGTTTTTCAGAGTCAGCTTTTTTATACTGCCTTTCTAATTTACCGTCCGAACCGTTTTTCCAAAGATCTCGAAACAAAGTAGGATCTGCAGCCAAAGGAGAAAGAGCAATGTCCAAAACCATCAAGGCTAACAGAGCAAGCTTCGCACCTGCAAAGCTCACACCTCTTACCTTCCTAAAAAACCTTCTCCTGTTCCTGCGATCCATCACAGCCTTTTGCAAGCGCAGCACAATAACGTGCATCGGATTTCGTGCGTTAA
>NZ_NPDZ01000036.1 GCF_002811875.1 Leptospira perolatii | reverse complement strand
TGATTCAAGTCTGACTGGTGATGCGAGAAGTAACGCGAAGGGTGCACTTTCCGGTTTTAGAACGAGCTATGATACTGGGAGTAAAGAGTGGAATCCGATTTTGACCTTGGCTAGTGCTCCCTTCGGTTCTTTGGATGTTGTTTTTTCTAATTTTGGACAGTCCATCCAAGCATTCCGTTCTAGTTTGGAAAACAGAAGTGGTATCGGTCAAAAGGTATCTGCAGATCTATTATCTTTGTATGACGGTTTTAATATAGAGTATGAAGGTAGAAAAGCAGAGCTACAATTTTTATTGGATGCTAACGGAAGTTCCGATTCGTTAAACGAAATCATACAATCCGCGAAAGAAAAAAGAAACTTAGAAGGGGCCCAGATCAACGAGAAAGCACTTTCACTATTTGAAAGCACGATCAAGGGATTGGATCCGGAAGACAGGAATGTAGACGCAATCTATCTCAAGATTTTAAAGGATAGCGACGACAGATTTACCAATTTGCAACTGGGACCGAATGCATTACAAGAACGTAAAGCGATGGAACTGGTGCTCGATTTTGTGAGAACGAATCGAAGTTCTTTGGACAGATCCTTACAAGGCACCGACTATAACGAATTTGTAAATAGTATTACTAAACAACTTTCTTCTGCGGGTAAGATTACCGAGTTCTACGAGGACGGCGGAGAATTAACGGAAGCAGAGAGAAATTCCATCCGAGAAAACGGTAGTTCCGATGAAAGAAGGGAACTAAACGAATATTATACATTTGGAAGTACTTTCTTTTTTGGAAAAGCTACAAACCAGGTAGCCGCACTAGGCGCGATTGTAGAGAGACTCGAAGGATTTGCCGGGAACGTACGCTCGGGAGGAATCTTGAGTGCGATTAAGGAAGATTATTTTAGAACCCAGGAAAACAAAACAACCGGGTTGTTAAACGAAATCCACAATGGAGTGAGCGGACTTGGGGGTTTAACTGCCTCCGATTTATTACAAGATTCGTTTTCCTTGGGAACGAGTACGGACCATGATACGGAAGCAGAATCACTCCGAAAAAATCTACTGAGTGATTTGCTGAGCGGCAAAACGAGCGAATCAGAATTTTTGGAAGCACTGGAAGATCTGGACAAGCTAGGAACAATTTTTAGCGCCCAGGAAAGATTGAAGGTATACGCACAAGCATCCAACTTTACAGAAGAATGGAATGTAAGAAGCGGAGATTTAACGAATTCGATGACGAATTTGACACCTCTGTTAGGTGGAGTAAATGACGCACCGGATTCACTACTTGGATTTATGACCAATGACTTGAGGGATTGGTATTCTTCTAGAGTAACTGATATCACAAACTTTTACAATCTGAAAGATTTAACAAATCCGTTGGATGTAACACAGCCCGCTTACCCAGGAGTCGATTTTACCGGATTGGAAAGCTATATAACCAATATGGCGCCGAAGCTTGCGCAGTGGGATGCACAAAAAGCCGGATTAGAAACAGCGCGTCAGAACTACGTAACCGAGAACACGAAACTATCTGCTCTTACGTTAGGAAGCCCCGAGTATTTTGCACAGATAGAGATCGTATCACAAAAGTTGCATGAACTAAATGCAGCGTACCAGTCTGCGAAGACATACTTTATGGATATTTCTTCTGACTCCACTACAGTGTACCAACAAGGGAAGTCTATCCTAACAACTATGAAGTCTAGTTTAGGACTGCCTAATAAGTTTTTGGTAAACGATGCATCACTCGCAATCATGCCTGAGGGAGTGAGAAATGATTATAACAACA
>NZ_NPDZ01000035.1 GCF_002811875.1 Leptospira perolatii | reverse complement strand
GCTGTATTGGAAGCATTGGAAAACACAGGAGCCTTTACTGATGAGATGGCGAAACTGAAGTTTTTCCAAGGGTTACCGACTGCGGACAGAACGGAAGCGGCAACATTACAAAAGTGGAATGAAGCAAAAGCAAATACAGCCAACATAAAGGAAGCACAGGTCCTATTTAGAGACTTGAAATCCACACTAGAAAATCTGGATAGAAGCGGACAGCCGATGTATACGGCAATGGATGGAATCGAGGCATCGCTCGCAAAATATGAAGGTTTAAAGACCAAACTTGCAAGTGCTGATTATACATTAAGCAGTGATCTCACAAACGGCATGGAGTCTCTGAAAGAATACGCTTGGACCGCGCATAAAGGAAATCTAACACAGGCCTTTTTAGCGTCGAGCCAAGAGAATGTTTCTTTGGATGAGTTCCTGGCTGCGGTCAAGGCAGGAAAGTATGTACTCCCAGGCCAGAATGGAGGACGAGTAGAGAGAAGCTCTAAGTTTTTAGGACAGAATTTGACAGATGCACAAGTTGCAGACTTGAAGGATAGTCTTAAGGTTTATGCAGATCAGATAAAGCTCACAAATTCGAATTTAGGAGCGAATCTAGACGCGATACTCACTGTAACAGATCCACAAATAAGAGAAACATTAAAAGCGCAAGCATTGGCTCTCAACTACGATAGAATCCAAACATCATTGGCGCAAGGCACATTAGTCAATGTGAACGCGCTGCAGCCGGAGTTGAAGGAGTACGGAATCGTATCGAACTACCAAGCATTTTTAAGTTCCAACAAAAACTGGAATGCAAGTAGCGAAGCGGACAGAACCTCTGCAAAGAACGAGTATTTGCTCCGAGTAGGCAACGGGAATTCAGAAGATACAATACTAGCAGATTATCTTGCCAATTACGCCAATAGAAACAGTGCATATTACTTAAAAACGGAAAGCTTACAACAAAGAGATGCACTGGCTGCCTATTACAATGATACAACAGCTAACACGCTCAAGGCGGATGACCTAACTGCACTGACCAACTGGCTGAAGGACAAAAAGTACGAACCAAGTTTAGTCACTTCACTTAACAAATCAGTCAGAATGGAAACGATCCTATCCGGGTACGTGGGAGAAACGGAAGAAGAGTATTTCACGTATCTGGGCTCCAAACTAAACGGAGGAATCACGGACTCCGAAAAAGAAGGACTGATCCTCGCAAAAGAAGGACTGTACGATCCGTTTAGCTCTATGAATCCATTTAGAACAGCATCGGCTGACCAATTCCTAAAGAGCTTTGCCTACAAAACAGGATTTAGCGATTTTGTAACCAAGCTCGGATCGGAAGATTTAAGCTTCACCAAAAAATCGATCGAAGCAAATCGGACCGAGCAAAACCAGAAATTTGCGTATGATATCGTAAAGAAAAACGTAATCGTCGAATCTTATTTAAGTTATATTAATATAGGACCAAAAGGACAACTGGAGCCAAGCGACGACCAAAAGATAACCGACCGATTAAAAGAGTTGGAGTTCCAGGCAGAACAAAGACTGGGGAACTTTCTAGGGCTCGTAGAAGGGTACAAAAGCGTAGCATTTGATCCAGACAAAGAAGAAGCAAACCCAAGCATCCGCCGTGCGCTAAGAGACTTTAAAGATACCGGGTATGAAATTAAAGATACAGTATATACCAAAAACGCATCCGGCGACTATGCATTCAAAGGAGGATTGGATAATCTATACGGAATCATAGAGAACTACGTAGATAACAACCTACCAGGAAGAAGCGCGGTGAGCGATCCCTATGCAGAAACAACCCAGGCCAAGGGAAGCATGACCGGATCTGCAGACAGCATCATCACCTCCGGAAAGAGCATCGGAATCCTAACCGGAATAGCAAATACATACATAGAC
>NZ_NPDZ01000034.1 GCF_002811875.1 Leptospira perolatii | reverse complement strand
GCTGTATTGGAAGCATTGGAAAACACAGGAGCCTTTACTGATGAGATGGCGAAACTGAAGTTTTTCCAAGGGTTACCGACTGCCGACAGAACAGAAGCAGTAACATTACAAAAGTGGAATGAAGCAAAGGCAAGTACAACCAACATAAAAGAAGCACAGGTCCTATTTAGAGACTTGAAATCCACACTGGAAAATCTGGATCACAATGGGCAGCCAATGCACACCGCCATGGACCAGATAGAAGCTAGTTTAGCAAAATATGAAGTATTAAAAACAAAACTTGCTAGCGGGAATTATGAGCTAAGTAGCGAAATCACAAACGGAATGGAATCGCTCAAAGAATACGCGTGGGAAGCGCACAAGGGGAACTTGACGCAGGCGTTTTTGGCAACGAGCCAAGAAAATGTTTCTTTGGATGAGTTTTTGACTGCGCTGAAAGCAGGAAAATACGTACTACCGGGACAAAACGGAGGGCGAGTAGAAAGAAGCTCCAAATTTCTAGGACAGAATTTGACGGATTCACAGCTTGCAGACTTGAAGGATAGCCTTAAGGTGTATGCGGACCAGTTAAAGATCACAAATACAAACTTAGGAACGAATATCGACGCGATACTCACAGTAACAGATCCACAAATAAGAGAAACATTAAAAGCGCAAGCATTGGCTCTCAACTACGATAGAATCCAAACATCCTTGGCACAGGGAACACTCGTAAATGTGAGTGCACTACAACCGGAGTTGAAAGAGTACGGAATTGTATCGAATTACCAAGCGTTTTTAAGTTCCAACAAGAACTGGAATGAGAGTAGCGAAGCGGACAGAATCTCTGCAAAAAATGAATACTTGCTACGAGTCGGGACTGGTAACGGCGAAGATACGATCTTGGCGGATTATCTTACCAATTATACCAACAGAAATAGCGCGTATTATTTAAAAACGGAAAGCTTACAACAAAGAGATGCACTGGCTGCCTATTACAACGATGCAACAGCTAACACACTCAAGGCGGATGACCTAACTGCACTGACCAATTGGCTCAAGGACAAAAAATACGAACCGAGTCTTGTGACTTCTCTGAACAAATCAGTAAGAATGGAAACGATCCTCTCCGGATATGTCGGAGAAACGGAAGAAGAGTATTTTACATACCTCGGCACCAAACTAAGCGGAGGAATTACAGATTCCGAAAAAGAAGGACTGATCCTCGCGAAAGCCGGACTGTACGATCCGTTCAGCTCTATGAATCCATTTAGAACCTCATCGGCAGACCAATTCCTAAAGAGCTTTGCCTACAAAACAGGATTTACCGACTTTGTAACCAAACTCGGAACGGAAGATGTAAGTTTTACTAAACAAGCGATCGAAGCAAATCGGACCGAGCAAAACCAGAAATTTGCGTATGATATCGTAAAGAAAAACGTAATCGTAGAATCCTATTTAAGCTATATAAACATTGGACCAAAGGGACAACTAGAACCAAGCGACGACCAAAAGATCACAGATCGATTGAGAGAGTTAGAGTACCAAGCAGAACAAAGACTGGGAAATTTCCTAGGACTGGTAGAAGGATACAAAAGCGTAGCATTTGATCCATCGAAGGAAGAAGCGAATCCGAGTATCCGCCGTGCACTAAGAGACTTTAAAGATACCGGATACGAAATTAAAGATACAGTATATAGCAAAAACGCATCTGGGGACTATTCCTTCAAAGGCGGACTGGATAATCTGTATGGAATTATAGAGAACTACGTCGACAACAACCTACCAGGAAGAAGCGCAGTCAGCGATCCGTACGCGGAGACAACCCAAGCAAAAGGCAGTATGACAGGATCTGCAGACAGCATCATCACCTCCGGAAAGAGCATCGGAATCCTAACCGGAATAGCAAATACATACATAGAC
>NZ_NPDZ01000031.1 GCF_002811875.1 Leptospira perolatii | reverse complement strand
ATTGGTATATTCCGTAACAGAATATGTTCATTTGGAATGTGTAATATTCCATCTTGAAGTATCCGCCAGGGATCGCAGCGATATCCTGAACCGCACCATGCTTGATCGTGGAAGATTGCCATATTAGAAAAGCATAAAATGGTGCGGTGCAGATACAAGCGTAGAGCCCGGTCCGGCAAAGCCGGAGGCGGCAAGCTATAAACTACAGGCAATCCCTCGCCGAGATTTAGACAGGAAACGGGAAACGCATTCCCGAGAGCGAAGCCAGGATGGCGGAGCGTTCCGGAGCTCGTCACAGGAAGTGACGGCGGAGGATGAGGGAAGCGGTTCACGTTTTCGACTGAGCTCAAGAGAAAGTTAAGGGCGTTCTCTCCAGGCCTTCCAGGCTCCCGTAGACCAAAGGGCCCAGGCGACAAGCACTGGTTGGAAAAGTAGACGTATTCCTCTGGAAGTATCAGAATTCAATCCGAAGGCGTTGATTTTGTTCATAAACTGAGAGATATTTCCTGGAAATATTAGTACGAAAAAGATGGCAACTGCCCAACCAACTTCTGCCTTATACTTATAAAGAAATAATAAGGATAACCCAAGCGCTATTTCCGCGAAACCGGAAAGAAGTACAACCAAATCCGGATCCATGGGCAACCACGGAGGGACCTGTGCCAAGAACTCAGTTCTGCGCCAAGTTAAATGGCTTAGTCCAGCGATGCTTAAGAAGGCCCCTAAGACGAATCTAAATATATCTTGAACCCGTGTGGTAACGACCGGGGCTAATCCAAAAATGCTCATCGAATCTGCTCCTATTGCAGTCCTGTTGGACGCATCCACTTAGACGATCTTCGGGCCAAGACTGCTTCTATTTTTAGAATTCTTTTGGGAAGAATCCGGGCAAAATTTAGCGGAATGAATTTGCGTAAGAAATTTCCTATGTTTTATCTTGACAAGTTGTCAACTTACGTTAAATCGTAAGTATGAAATCTTTCCCTGTTGGAGAACTCAAATCTCGATTCTCTGAGGTTTTGGAATATGTTAAGAATGGAGAAAAAGTGGGAATTCTTTTTGGTAAAGGAAAGAAGCCTGTGGCAATGATTGTTCCTATTGAGAAAAAAACTAGTTCAAAAAGAAAAATTGGTCCCCTCGATGGAAAGGTGAAGATCTCTTTTTCGGAAGATTTTAGTATATCTGAAGAGGAATTTCTTAATTTATAATGCCTTATTTATTAGATACTCATGCATTATTATGGATGATCGGAGATTCAAAACAGTTAAGCAAGGAAGTTATTGAGATTATTGAAAATCAAGATAATCAAATTTTTGTAAGTTCAATCTCTTTATGGGAAATCTCTCTAAAGTTCAGGTTAGGAAAGCTAAATCTTTCTGGGATCAAGCCAGAGGATATTTTAAATTATATTGAAAAGTTAAACATTAATACTATTGAACTTAGTCCCGAAGATGCGTCCTCGTACCATAAATTGAAAGAAAGTTTTCATAAGGATCCTTTTGATAGAATGATTATTTGGCAGTGCATCTCTAAAAAATATACTTTGATTTCAAAAGATTCAGTGATGAAAAAGTATAAGAGCTCCGGATTAAAAACCATTTGGTAAGACCGGCGTATAACTAAAGGCTTTTAGCTCTGAGGATAATTATCAAGCGTAAAGGCAGCAAGCTGAAATCCAAAGATTCTCCTTCCTTTAAAGATTCCATTTACTCCAAAAGCGAAATCACCTCTACAGGTATGTTTTCCAAAAGCTTCTATATCTTAATTTCCAGTTCGGATACTCGTCCACAGTTCCCGGAAGGTTCGGTTGCTCTGTTTCTTCCAATATGTCGCCCAATGAGTAGAGCAATATTTGAGAGTTACATTTATCTAATAAACTTAGAAGCTCATTTGTAGAAATTGGAGCTTCTGTGTGCGATGAAATTTCATTTTGCGCCGAAACCTGACGGTACAAAGAAAAGATTTTTTGCTCTTCTAACTTTCTTTCCTTTAACATTTCGGCGTACTGGTCGTTCGAAATCTGCCCTAGCTTGACACGTTCATGAATATCTGCACCGACAAGATAGCCTTTTAACGTCGGCAAGTCATGTGTATTGTGAGTTGCAACTGAATGCCATGGGTAATCGGTTAGGGGCTTAAATTGTCCTGAGGCATCTTTTTCGAATATCAAAACTTTCCAGGAGTAGATTCCGAAATTCATTAAATTGATTTTTACTTCCTCTGGGACATTTCCTAAATCTTCACCAATGACGAGGCAGCGATTTCTCTGACTTTCTAAGGCGATCAATTTTAGCAAATCTTGCCAGGGATAGTTTACGTAGCCTCCGACCTTTGCACCTTCCGGAATCCAAAACAGTTTAAACAATCCTAAAGCATGGTCTATTCTGAGCGCTCCTCCGAATATCATATTTTTTTGAAGTAGTTTCCTGAACAAAATATATTCATTCTGGCGTAGTCTCTGGGGCAAAATGGGGGAAATTCCCCAGTTTTGTCCTTCCGGAGAAAAATGATCCGGAGGAGCTCCTATACTCGCATAAGAGCTGTAAAGTTCCCGATTTGACCAAACCTCGCTTCCTTGGGGATGAGGCGCCACTGCGAGGTCAAGGTAAAGAGCTAATCCGATTTGGTTGAAATGTTCGTTTACTAACGTAAGTTGCCTTTCTGCTTCCCATTGTAAAAACTGAAAAAATTCAATTCGATCCTGGTTGGCTGCGACTTCCTTTGAGACGCTTTCTCCTAAGTAGTTTTCGAACCCTTTAGGCCAGCCTGGATGAAAATTCGGACCGAAGCCTTCTATTTTTTCGCAAAGGCTTTCAAATAAACAATGCTCGAATAAAGCAGAACCTTCTCTTTCTTGAAACTCTTTAAAATTGGCTCGGCTTTTTATTGCCTTATCATCTTTAGAGTTACTAAACTCCAGAAAGGCTTTTTGAAAATATTTGAATTTGAAACGGAATATAAGATCGTAATCGATGCAATCTTGTGACTTTTCGTTTTTAAATATCGGAGATTCTCTTTCAATAGAATATTCGCTATCTTTAATGTTTATGCCTAAGTTTTCAAACAACCAGGGGATATGAATATAAATCGGATTGCGGAAAAGTCGATTCGATGGAGAATACGGACTTCTGTGGTTCGGTAAATGAGAAAAAAGTGAATGTAAAGGATTCATTCCTAGTACGGAAAATCCATTTCTTGTGCAGTCCTTTCCTAATTCCAGTAAATCATTAAAATCTCCGATTCCGTCATTCCAAGGAGTTCTAAGAGAATATAGCTGAGCAGAAATTCCCGTGCGCCTCTCAGTCCAGGTAAAACAGGAACTTGGATGGACTACTAGTAAGGACGAAGTTCCTTGCAAGCTCTCCGCTTTTGCGGAAAACTTTTCCAAAGAAATTTGATGATATCCTTGAGGTAAGTTCCTGGGAATCAATAGTCTATATTCGGCGTATTTATATCCAAAGAAATCTTTTTCCTCTCTTTGGTTAGTTTCAGAGAATGGGAAGGAGAGACAGGAACCATCTTCTAACGAGATTCTGCATTCTGTTTCACCAAAATCCAAAGACAGCGGCCATCTAAACTGTATTTCGATTTCGTTATGCTCTTCCGTGAAAAAGTAAGTTGGTTCAAAAACCTGAGATATTCTTTCTCTCTCTCTTTTGCGAAAAGCCCATTCTGAATTGGAAAGCTCAGCAGAATCTATCCCTAGCGCTTTTAAAATTCCTAAAGCTGTCCTCTCGTCTAACTCGTGTAATTTTCCCTCTAAATCATAATATTCCGGAGCGATTCCGCAAAAGGAGGCTAGCTCTGAGAGTGCCGGATTCATTAAGATTGATTTGTTTTGCAGAGAGGAACGTCCCTGCTTGGATTACAATTTTTGAATACTGCTATGGAACGAGGTCTTAATGTATAGCCTTCCTCATGTATAATGAAATGTTCCGCTTCGTCGAATTTCGGATTCCAAGTGTCGAAAATTCTCATCCAGTGTGTGTTTTCCGAATAACTCGGAATGCTAAACAAAATTTCTCGGTCGGAGGAATTGATCAGAATTAATAAGGTAGTTCCCTGGATCGTTTCTCCATAAGGATCCGTTTCGGCGACTTCTTCCAATGGGAGGAGGATTCCGAGCCATTTTACGTCTCCTGAATTCCATTCCTCGTCTGTCATTTCTCTTCCTGCGCTTGTCAGCCAAAGTATATCTTTTACGGAAGTTCCTCGAATCGGTCTTCCCTGAAAAAAATATCTACGCTTCAAGACACCATTACTTTTTCGAAAACTAACTAAGGACTGTACAAACTTTAGAAAGTCTTCCTCTTCTTCTTTTAACGCCCATCGATAATAGTTTAGTTCGTTGTCCTGGCAATAGGAGTTGTTGTTTCCGTGCTGAGTTCTGCTTAGCTCGTCTCCCCCGGAAATCATTGGAACTCCTTGAGATAACAACAAAGTCGCGATCATGTTCCTCTTGATCCGTTCTCTTATCTCAAGGATTTCTTTCTTATCAGTAGGGCCCTCAACTCCGAAGTTTGAAATAATGGATTCGTTCCATCCATCGTGTCCGTTTTCTAAGTTTCTTTCATTGTGCTTTGTTTCGTAGGAAACTAGATCTTGCAGTGTAAAGCCGTCATGGCATGTGATAAAATTAATACTCGCAGACGGCCTTTTACCACTAGATTCGTAAAGATCGCTGGAGCCCGCGAATCTAGTCGCAGTCTCGCTCAGGATATGGCTATCTCCTCTCCAAAATTTCCTCATGCTATCTCTGTACTTCCCGTTCCACTCCGTCCATAAAACGGGAAAATTTCCTACTTGATACCCGCCTTCGCCTAGATCCCAGGGCTCTGCAATTAGCTTTACTTGGGAAATGACCGGGTCTTGGTGAATGATATCGAAGAATGCGCCTAACGCATTGACTGCATAAAGTTCTCGCGCGAGTGTACTCGCCAAGTCGAATCTAAAACCGTCTACATGCATTTCAGTAATCCAATAGCGCAAACTATCCATGATTAACTGCAACACTCTCGGATTGTTCATGTTCAGGGTATTCCCTGTTCCTGTAAAATCTTCGTATAATATTTGGTTTTCCGGTTTTAATCTATAGTAGCGGTCGTTGTCGATTCCGCGAAAGGAAAGATTCGGTCCGAAGT
>NZ_NPDZ01000030.1 GCF_002811875.1 Leptospira perolatii | reverse complement strand
CCCCGCCCTGTTTTGGGTGGGGGGCGGGGGTGGTACAAACCCGACCCCCAACTTCGCCTACTATCACAAGCCAACCTATTTGGCAACCAAACTATAATTCTCAAAATTCAGTAGGAGCTCCTACAAAAAAGGTTTACACTGTTAAGATTGAAAGGTTCCAGAAACGGCTTGCTTTCCGCTCGTTTTCGGAAAATTGGAACCAGCGATAGATTTCGTTCCTAAACGAACGTTCAAAAAAGGCAATCGCCTAGTAAAGGAGACTCGTATGTCCAACGCTTATGTAATCGATGCAGTCAGAACCCCTAGAGGAAAAGGGAAAAAAAGAGGAGTTCTTGCCTCTGTCCATCCCCAGGAATTAGCCGGAGTTACCCTGAAAGCATTACAAGAACGTAATGGAATTAATCCGCAAGCAGTCGAAGAAGTTGTTATGGGATGCGTTTCCCAAGTAGACGATCAGGCAGCGTGTATAGCGCGTTATGCGGTTATGGCGGCTCAGTGGCCAAACTCAGTTCCAGGATACACAGTAAACAGATTCTGTGGTTCCGGCTTACAAGCAGTCAATAACGCAGCAAATCATCTTCAATCCAGAAGTATGGAGATCGCCGTCGGCGGAGGGATCGAATCCATGAGCAGGGTAAAAATGGGAGCGGATTTGAATGGGAGAGATTTTAATATCGGAAATCCGAATATCGAAAAACATTATAATCTTGTTCCTCAGGGAATCTCCGCGGACCTGATTGCAACAAAGTACAATATTTCTAGAGAAGAAGCGGATCGATTTGCTGAATCTTCTCAAATAAAAGCAGACAAAGCGATCAAAGAAGGAGCATTCAAAAAATCTATTATTCCAGTTAAGTTAGAAGACGGAACCGTAGTCGAAATCGATGAAAATCCTAGAATAGAATCTGATTACGCTTTTCTGTCCGGACTTGCACCTGTGTTCAAGACCATAGGAGAAAAGGAATTAGATGCAATTGCACAAAGGACCTACCCTGAAGTGCAAAAAATTAATCATATTCATACGCTTGGAAACTCCTCGGGTATTGTAGATGGAGCAGCTTCCGTACTATTGGCCAATGAAGAAGGTCTCAAGAAGTACGGACTGAAACCGAGAGCCAGAATTGTCTCTACAGCATCCACTGGAGAAGAACCTACCATCATGCTAACTGGACCAGTCTCGGCTTCACTGAAAGCGCTTCACTTAGCTGGTTTAAAGCCGGATGATATTGATCTTTGGGAAATCAACGAAGCATTTGCATCGGTCGTGCTCTATGTTCAAAAAAGCCTCAAAATACCTTCGGAAAAAATCAATGTGAACGGTGGATCGATTGCATTAGGACATCCTTTAGGAGCAACCGGTGCAATTCTTTTAGGAACCGCTTTAGATGAGTTAGAAAGAAGAAATAAAAAATATGCCCTTATCACACTCTGCA
This sequence comes from Leptospira perolatii, assembly GCF_002811875.1. Lineage (GTDB taxonomy): Bacteria > Spirochaetota > Leptospiria > Leptospirales > Leptospiraceae > Leptospira_B > Leptospira_B perolatii. Next base: position 5,124 of record NZ_NPDZ01000030.1, on the reverse strand, counting down.
TCGGAGGCGGAATGGGAGTAGCTACAATCATCGAAAGACTAAAATAGGTTTTCAAAATGCTTTCTTGCAGCAATAGCAAGAAAGCATTCCGTACTTTTCGGGTCGGATTTTGTTCGGCTCGAAAAGTTCAGATCTTCCAGTACCATTTCTTTTTATCCAAAAGATACAATAAACCAAACCAAAGCAGAACATTTACGAAAGCATACAAAAAAGAAGCAAGTTCCAAATTGCCAGTCCAAGACTGAAAACCTTGCGCAAAAATCCAGTTTTTGAGAGAAATCTTTCCTCCTTTCAAATTGCTGACCTCTATTATGTTCAAAGAACGCGCAAGCAAGCCCGAACCGAAAAACACGAGAATTGCATTTCTACCGAACGGAATGAAAATCTCCGAAATCATCCTTTTGGAAAAATCAGAAAGAATTTCAAGAATGAATAATATACTAAATGAGATTCCAGCGAGACCGCAGGTCCATAAAACATAGCTGCTCGTCCATAAGCTTTTATTGATAGGAAATTGCAAATCCCAGATCTTTCCGAGTCCGCACAAAACGAAAGAAGCAAACAAAGACCGCATCAAATAGCTTATCTGCAAGCTTTTGGAGCGATCCGATGAAAGATACTTCTTCAGACTTTCTCCGAAAAAAGTCCCAATCAAAGAACTTGCGACCGCAGATATCGTACTCAACAAGCCTTCGGGATCCCAAGTTTTGGACGACTTCCATAGATGATTTTCTCCGAAAACGAATCGGTCCAGCCAGGCACCCCAATTTTCGGAAGGCTCTAGACTCGGAGCTTCTATACCGGGAGGAGGAATTTTAGTAAGAAGAATCCAGTATAAAACTAGGATGACTGCGGCCAAGACACCTCTCAAGCGAGGATGTTCAGGAAAAAATAAAATAGCGGAGAAAAAATAAACCACTCCGATTCTTTGGAGCACACCTGGAATTCTGAGCTGTTCCAAAGACCAGTCTCCGAACCAGTGCAAAACCAAGCCTAGGAAAATAAGAACCAGGGACCTTTTCAGTACTTTCCAAATTCTTGATGTATGACTTTCTTCAAGTTTGCTCCTGTCCGAAAACGGGATAGAAGCTCCTACAGAAAATAGAAAGAAAGGGAAGACCAAATCTGTAGGAGTGCAACCATTCCAGGGAGCATGTTTTAGAGGAGAATAAATCGCGGACCAAGTTCCAGGATTATTCACCAGAATCATCCCTGCAACAGTTAACCCTCTAAATGAATCTAATGTGATACTTCGATTTTTGTCCTGACCCATTCTATAAAAGCGACTTCCTGAGATCTTTATCCAAAGTGATCCAATTCAAATTAGGTTTAGCTAATTCTTTTTTACCAAAGAGACCGGTGGAATTCGGTAAAACCCCAGACATCCTGAAAAGGAATTTCTTTACCGCCATTTGGCCGAAATGCTCCGGAGAATTTTCCAACAAACTGACGAAAGTAAAGTTTAGTAAAAAGCAGGTTCACCTTTTGAGATCGCTCTCCCTCGGGCTTAAATTCCAAGCGAAGTCTCCCCTCCTCGTCCCAAAGTCTCCATGGTCTGTACGGATCTGCTTGCGAAAAATCGAATATACAGCGATCTACTCGCTGCCGCTTTCCGTTGATCCAAAATGCGTTTTCGGAAAAGAAACTTTCGTTCACCAGAGCAGCAAAATTAGCTCCAATTTTCGTATCATTCGGTAAAATAGCTGAGAATGCAGCCCAATACCAGTTTGTCTCTCTCCTTAAGTAACCGCCCGACCAATCATATACTAGACTTACCTTGTCCAATCGATTGACCAATTGCTTTCCCTGATAAATCACTGATAATCGATTCGGGACCAGAGGTGAACACTTTTCGGTAAAAGTCCATCGAGTTGGTTCGGAGGGATTCAGTACTCTGAGTGGATGATGTGTGGACAGAGAATAGGGAAATTCACCAGATATCTCCAGCTTTCCCTTAAATTTTGCATCGATCTGTAAAAGACCTTCGGAGTGAGATTTATGGATTCGTAAAAACGAAGAACCTTTCTGAAAGTCTATCTGATATTCGTCCGGGTTGGCTGGAAATTTTAGCGCGACCCCGAAATCTGGTCCTTTTGTATCGAATTCAAATAATTTTCCCTCATCGTATTTATAAAGATACGCAAATACGTTGTAAGCGTAGCCCAGGCTAACCGCTGCAATTCCGACAAGACAGTCTTCCATCAAAAAGCCTAAGTAGTTAAAAGTGTGAAATGCAAACTTCTTCCTAAGTCCTTTTACTTCTCTGCCGAAAAAATTTAGAAGTTTAAAATCCTTATAATTGAATTCAATCGGAGTATCCCAAACGCCGTATCCGACTTGGTTGTCCGTTCCAATAATTCTATGCATATGTTCCGCTGATATTTTTGCTTTGAGTTGAAAAATCAATGGATTTCTAAGTCAGTTGGCAAATCTGCTTTACAATTAGGTTTTTACTTCCAGTATAGACCTACCAATCGTTCGGGAAAAAAACGAAACGGCAGTATGGGAGAAGTACAAAGCAAGCACACGGGAAGCAGCACGCTACTTGAACCATCTGATCTAAAGACATTAAAAGAAAAGAAGACATCTAGGGAAATTTCCCTTCTTTTATACAGAGTTTTATTTCGAACGGATGAAGTACGACAAGGTTCTATAAAGGTAGTAAAGGAAACCTTTATCAGAACTCATTCCAATCACCCGGAACAATTTCCGATTTTAGATCGCGCTACCTTCGTAAAAGGTATGATCTCCCTTTTTAAGACCTCTTCTATCATCCCTCCGGATAAACTTGAAATCTATTTTACAAACGTTCACTCTTCTTACCAAAACGAAATTCGATATCTTCTAGGAAAATCGACTCAGTTCACCTTTGATATTATGCTCCAAGTGATCGAATCCATACTTCAGGAGATGAGTCATCCGGAAGAACAAAGAAGTGTGGATGTAAAAGATAGGGAGCTCATTCTAAAACATTTTAGAGCCTATAACGATTTGTCCAAAGTCTTCAATAAGATGGGAACATCGAAAGCGGTCATCGATCGAAAGGACGAAATCATTATAGATGTATCTATCGCGCACAAAGAGATCACGATCGTTTCGATCGAAAACATGTTCCGAAATATTCTGGCCCAGATTCTGCTATCTAGAAAATATAATTGCGGAAACCTGATCGAAAAATGGGCCAAGGAATACGGCTTCGGACCGGAACAATCTGAACCGATGCGCCTTTATATTTCCGAAGCTGCTCCACTCACTGAATTCAGGACCCAATTTGCGAATGCTCTCCGCTCAATGAAGCCGGAAAACGAAATGGATCTAATGTTCCTAAGAACCCTATCGAACTATTACTCTTCTTGGGTTACTCAGGTTTCGGAACAAATCCCAGCTTAAAAGTTCTCGATATCAAACCCTACTTCAAATTTTTCCTTGGAAACTTTTACCCGAGTCGCTTGAGCGAAAATCCAAGACAATAACTAGCACCGGAAAGTGCAAAATGGTACAAATCAATTCTAGGAATTCCTCCTGCCTCACCTTGTGTTCCAATAAAAAGACCTGCAAAAATAAATAGCAGAGCGCCCAGAATCCCGTAGAGAGAAGCGATCTTATTCTGGCCTCCATATTTTCGAATGCAACTTACAATAACTATAATAAAGGAAAGTGCTCCGATAATCAGAGAATAGTTTCCTAGGCGATACATTACATCCAAAATAAATAATACGATCAGGACACCCGAAACAGTAGCCCAAGTTCGATGATTGATCTTAACAAGACACGCGCCCAAAAATCCTAGTCCTAACCAAGGAACTCCTACTTCTGCCGCAAATCTAGCAATCGGTCTATAGACCGGCTCGATGACTGAAAATCCAAAAAAGAAAAGACTTCCGAAAGCGGCTCCTAGTGCAATTGAGTACAAACCCCATGCGCCGCTTAACTTATTAATGTTCCCTTTGGCAGACATATGAAGTCGATATGCGGCAAAAAGAGCTACGACCGCAAGCAAGAGATCGGAAAGAGCTGTGTTAATTTGCATAGGCGAAGATTAGAAATAGAAACTATTTTATTGCAAGCCAAATCCTGACCGGAGTCTAACGATGATTTGTAAGTAAAATCTGATTTTCTTTTTAAGCAAATAATGATTTGAATGTACACGATTACTATGACCACTCAATCTATTAACCAATCTGTCACATTAAATAACGGAATTCAAATGCCAATCCTAGGATTAGGAGTTTGGAAAACTCAGTCTGGAAAGGAGTGCAAAAACGCAGTAAAAAGCGCTTTGAATGTCGGTTACAGACATATCGATACTGCCAAAATCTACGGGAACGAAGAGGACGTAGGAACAGCAATCAAAGAGAGCGGAATTCCGAGAGAATCGATTTTTATTACCACCAAACTCTGGAATGGTGATCAGAACGATGCGAGGGCCAGCCTAGAAGCTTCGTTGAAAAGAATGGATCTGGATAAGATCGATCTTTATCTGATACATTTTCCCGTACGTAAAACAATGAAACAAGCTTGGAAAGAATTGGAGAAGGCTTACGAAGATGGTTTAGCTAGATCGATTGGAGTAAGTAACTATACGACAGATCACCTCAAGGAACTGTTCTCATACGCAAACGTTATTCCGGCAGTCAATCAGGTGGAATATCATCCTTTCTTAAACCAGACAGAACTTTTAGAGTTATGCAAAACCAATAAAATCCAACTCGAAGCCTACAGTCCTTTGGCTCATGGCAAAAAAATCGATGAACCAAAGCTTGCCTCTCTTTCTAAAAAGTACGGAAAAACTCCCGCTCAGATTCTGATTCGGTGGTGCGTCGATAAGGACTTGGTCGTGATTCCAAAATCGGTTCGCGAGGAAAGGATCAAAGAGAACTCTGAAGTTTTTGATTTCTCTCTCCAACCGGAAGACATGCGTCTTATGGAATCTTGGAACGAGAATTTTAGAACCTGCTGGGATCCGACTGGGGTTTAGACTTTTCTTAGAACTCTCTCTGATCCGGAATTTCGATTCTGGAAAATTTGACGCGGAATCTCCCCGCCCTCGGTATGAACCGGAGACATGGGTAACAGAATAGACCGGGAACATAGGTAACACTAAACAAACGCAAAGGAGGACAA
>NZ_NPDZ01000003.1 GCF_002811875.1 Leptospira perolatii | reverse complement strand
TCTTGATCCTTCATGAAAGTTTGGAGCAATTGATCCTATTGTCTTCATAGTTAATTAATTCCGATGGCGTATAACTCGCTATATCCGATCTGGCTTGTAAGCAAAACACATCCTTACGATTGCCGAAGATACAACTAATTCCACATCCATCGTAGAATTGTCGAACTTGCGTATAACCACCCCGCTTCCCCCGGATCGACGAAGTTGCGTGTAAACCCACCGCCACCCTACCCACTTCCCAGCCCGCGCTCCACTAGATGCCTCAGCAATACCATGCCAATCCTCGAGCGGATGAATCAAAAATCCAGCGGACTTTTTACGAGAGCTAACGTCGGGTCTGTAATACGTGCATAGATTTCCGTGGTTCGAACAGAGGCATGGCCCAGTAAATTTTGGATGAGCTTAATGGAGGTGCCGGATTCCAGTAAGTGGATCGCAAACGCATGGCGAAGATCATGAATTGAAACGCTTTTTTTGATTTTAGCTCTTACTTTAGAAATTTCGAATACTTTTTCAGCAGTCCGAACCGACAGATGAGATCCTGGAATTTGCCCGGGAAAAATCCACCGATCTGGACCAGAGAGATCAATTGCATTTGTCAAGAGACTTTTGCAAAAAGAAGGAAGGATCGTAAATCTATCTTTCATCCCTTTGCCTCTTCTTACACGAACAGAACGGCGTTCCCAATCGATATCAGATCCCTTCAAGTTCACTAGTTCTCCGACTCTCAATCCGGTTCCATAGCAAATCGATAAAAGAAGTTTATGCTTTGGATTAATCGTCACATCAATCATCGCTCTAACTTCCTTCCGTGACAAAGCTTGCGGAATCCGTTTTTCTTTCTTAGGCGAAGAGTAACGTTTTAGAAAATCCTTATTTAGTACGGAATTATAATAAAATTTAAACGCTTGTAAGATGGAGCGAATCGTTACGGATGAAACTCTTTTTTCGTGCAAAAAACCATCTAGGTAGGAACTCAAGTCTGATTCTGTAATACGATACGGATGCAAATTTAATTTTCGAAGGAAAATCAAATTGTGATAAAAGTAAGACCTCTCCGTTTTCCTGCTATAGTTTCTTCGGTAGAGCTCGGTTTTTAAAGGAATCAGTAAAAATTCCGGTTCAGCTTCAATATAAGACCCGTAACGGCTAATAAACTCCGAAAATACCGATTCGGAATAAGGAATCATCCAAACCTTTTTCTGCGAATCCCATCTAGCGAAGGCGAATCTTCTTACTTCCTTTACGATTCTTGCATCATAAGGAAACCGCACAATGGCGAACAAGCGACCTGCGATCCATTTTTTATGGATATGAATGGTAGGGAAATCCATAGGCAATCCCTAGGATGACCCCGTCAAATGAATAGATCATTTTTAGAAACGGGAACCAACACACAGCTCCGCCCCATCAGTCCCAAAAGCAAAAAAAGAAGCACCAGACCGTATTCTAGTCAAGGGTGATTTGGCAAAATCTAAGCATTTTAGGCAATTTGAAGAGAATAGACGGAATTTTAGAGACATTTTACGGCGTATTTGGAGTTTTCTTAGGGTTTGGTACAAAAAGCTTCGAGTAAAAGGAAGAGGAACTTAGGTGAGAAATCCCTATTTCCGGACGGGATTTCAGAATTTTATAGCACGTTCTGTTTGGATGAGAAGAGCCAGAAGCCGCTGTCGAAGTTACGACAAAAATCATTCAGAATTCCACTGGCAATTCCTGTGAGAACCATCATATTAATTCCCTGATTTAATATCTTCTTTCTAAGATCGGAAATATTTGTAGAAAATTTCGGATCTGCCGCATGGGAAGCCAACTGCGAGCACTGCCGGCTTTGACTCGTTGGAAAGAATTTATTTCCACTTTTATTTAGGAGATAGAGATGGAGAATCGGGAATACGACGTTGTGATCATCGGCTCTGGAATGGGCGCCTTAACTCTCGGCTCTCTTCTTGCTCAATTCGCAGAAAAGAAAGTGTTACTCTTGGAGCAACATTTCAAAGCGGGCGGATTCACTCACGTGTTCAAGAGAGAAGGAAAGTTTCTTTGGGATGTGGGAATTCACTATGTGGGAGATATGCACCCTGACTCCATGCTTCGCAAGCTTTTTGATCTTGTTACGAATGGCAAAGTTGACTGGGCAGAAATGCCTAAGGTATTCGAAAAATTTGTATATCCGAATCTTTCCTTTGGAGTCAAGAACGAGCCGGAAGAATACGAAAGAGATCTCGAAAATCTTTTTCCTCAGGAAAAGGAAGCGATTCGTCGTTATTTTCAAGACGTAAAGAAAGTCGCGTCTTGGCACGGACGCCATATGATGCTCAAGGCACTGCCCCCTTTTATGGATAAATTCGGAGCAGCTATCGATTTGCTCGGCTCTTCTTCCGCTTTAAGCACTACGAAAGAATACTTGGATGCGAACTTTCAGGATGAGAAGCTAAAAGCTTTGTTATGCTCTCAGTGGGGAGACTACGGACTTCCTCCTTCTAAAAGTTCTTTTGCGATTCACGCTCTGATTGTGGCTCACTATTTGCGCGGTGGTTTTTATCCTGTTGGAGGATCAGGACATATCGCGCAAGCAGTTCAAGATATTCTAAAGCAGCACGGCGGGAAGATCGCACTCTTTAGAGAAGTGCAAGAAATTATTATGGAAGGCAACAAGGCAGTCGGAGTGAAAGTCTTAAATCGAAGAAAATCAGAAGAAGAAGGCAGGCCCGTCGAAGAAACTTATTTTGCTCCGGCCATCGCCTCGAATGCAGGTGCATATAATACTTTTCTTAAGTTGTTGCCTGCTTCTGCAAAGATTCCTTTTCGAAAAGAACTCCAGGATTTCGCAGAACAAAATCCTCTTACTACGAATGTCACTTTGTATTTGGGACTCAAAGACGATCCTAGAAAGCTTGGCTTCTTTGGAGAAAACCATTGGATCTATTCTTCTTTTGATCATGATAAGAACTTTGAAGAAGGACACAAGTGGACCGAAGGCTCTGCGATTCCAGGTGTCTATCTCTCCTTTCCTTCTCTGAAGGACCCTCAGGCTCATGCTCCTACTGCCGAAATCATCGCATTTTGTGATTACAAGTTTTTTGAACCTTGGAAGAACCAACCTTGGAAAGAAAGGGACTCCGAATACAAGGCGAAAAAGCAAACTCTGATCGATCGACTTTTGAATTATGTAGAAGAACGTTATCCTGGCTTTAAAAAGATCGTTGAGTATACTGAGCTCTCCACTCCGATCACAACGGAACACTTTACTCTTCACCAGAACGGTACGATTTACGGATTGCCTTGTGTTCCAGACAGATTCAGAGAATCAAAAGCACCTTGGTTTTCTCCTACCACTCCGATCGAAAACTTATATCTAACAGGTGCAGATGCTGCTTCCCCTGGAGTCAGCGGTGCAATGATGGGAGGAGTTTCTGCGTTTGCAAGAATTTCTGGCGGAATCACTTTGTTGCAACTATTCAAGAAAGCAGGCGCTAGAAAGGTAGGATAACCCGTTGGATCTCCTACTTAGGCGCTAAGTTTCCGCTGGTTTTTTGCTTTGAATCGTCACCAACTTACTTGATAATCGTGTGAGTGCAAGATTCTCTCTTTTCGAATGATTGGTTCCGTTGGACTCCGTATGCACTTTTACCAATCATAAGCTTTATCCTTTCCAGCTTGAACACCTTTATAGGATTTCGCAATCGCCATTCTAGTGCAGCGAAGGAGTTCTTAGTTTTCAGCTTCGGGATGCAACTCTATAGCTTCGGCTACTTCTGGGAAATGGTTTCCCTGAAGGATGAAACTATTATTTTCTGGGATAATTTTCAGTTTATAGGACCGGATCTTTTCCTAGCCACACTTCCTCTATTTTGCTTGAAAGCCGCAAACCTCGCACATTTGGTCAGGCCGATCACAATTATCCTTTCTTGCGTCATTCCTTTGGCGACCGAAATCACGGTTTGGTTCGGCGATCCTCTCTGGATTCGAACTTCGCATCGCTTCGACACCACAGCGCCTTGGAAGGCCTTGATTTATCAATATGGTCCGATGATGAATCTATTTACCTGGAATTACCTTCTTGTATTTGCTGTAGGAGTTCTGATTCTACTCGTCGGTGCAATCCGCCAAAAAGGATATTTCAGAGTTCAGTCTTTTCTTTTTCTATTCGGCTTATTCATTCCATTCATAGGCGCAATCTTAACAGTCTACGGGCTAGTTCCGTTCATTCATCCTAAATTGGATATATTTCCTTTGAGTGCCACCCTCGCCTGCCTGGTATGGATGTACGGGTTGTTCTATTTTAGGCTTTTAGATATTATCCCGATCGCAAGGGATTATGTTTTTGAGTACATGCGAGATATTGTATTCGTAATAGATAAGGATAATCTTATATTAGATTGCAATCAATCTGCACTTAGATTATTACAGATTCCTAAACTTCAACATAGAAAAAAAGTAAATTACTACTTTCCTGATCTTCAAAGCATCGTCCAATCTATCATTACAAAAAATGAATCTTCGGAAGACTGGAAATACGCCTACGGAAATTCGGAAGATACTTTCAACGTTTCCGTTTCTGCCATTGGAGAAGCAGGATCTCCCTTCCGCTTGCTCACGCTAAGGAACGTGACAGATCGTGTATTGCTCGAAAAAAAGACCTCGGAGGAAAGAGATGTACTCCAAAGTATTTTAAATTCCACGAGTGTTCTATTTCTGGTCTTGGACGCAAAAGGGAAAATTTTACATTTCAACAAAGCATGCGAGTCTGTTTCCGGTTATTCCTTTTCGGAATTGAAGGGAAGACCTTTCTGGGAAACTGTACTTTTCCCCGAAGATGTTGATAGAGTAAAAAGAGTGTTTCGGGATCGGTTTTCTCACAAGCGATTTCCTTTTAGAACCTATCTCAAATTCCGAAGCAAACTCGGTCAGGCAAAGTTTACGACTTGGGATCATACAGAAATCCGGGACGAGCACGGAAATTTGGACTACGTAATCTCTACTGGAGCTGACAGCACAGGCTTGGAAGAAGCCGCAGTCAGAATCACTACATTACAAAGAGTGAATAAAGAAATTCTCGCGAAAAATACGATCATCGAGTCCCAAAAAAGAGAGCTGGAAGAAACTCTCGACAACCTGAAAAAGACCCAGGCTCAGATGATCCAACAATCCAAACTCGCGGATCTGGGCCAGTTGGCAGCGGGAATCGCTCACGAAATCAACAATCCGATCGGAGCGATCCAAGCCGCAGGTCATAATATTCAATCCCAACTTGTGAGAATGAGAAAAAACCTGAGAGCGCTACTTCCCTTATTATCCAGATTAAACGACTCTCAATGGAATATGTTCCAGGAATTGGTCGAAAAAGGAACCACTTCCAGAGAAATCTTCATCGGCCTCGAAAGACGAAAAGTCTTAGGAATGATTAAGGAGGAAATGAGCTCTTTGCAAATTCCTGCACACGAAGAAATGTCCGAGTATTTTGTGGACTACGGAATTGCCTCGGATTGGAAAAAGTTTCTTCCGTTATTAAGAGACGATCAGGCAAGATCCCTGCTTCCATTTTTCTTCGACTTGATCGGTCCCGAACAGAATGTGAATACAATCCGGACTGCTGTCGACCGCTCTGCAAAAATCATCTATGCACTCAGAAGTTTTGCGCATTACGATTCCTCTCCTTATCCTCAAAAACGACCTGTCTCTCTCAAAGAAAATATAGAAACAGTTCTGACACTCTATCAGAATTTATTTAAGCATGGAGTGGAAGTGAATGTATCTTTCGAAAAAATTTCTAGCTTTATGGGCTATCCGGACGATCTAATGCATCTCTGGACGAATTTAATCACCAACGCTGTGCAAGCAATGAGCCACAAGGGGAACTTGGAGATTAGCGCTCAGGAAATAAATGACGAAATTCGAATCTCCTTTACTGATAACGGTCCCGGAATTCCGGAAGATGTGCAGAGCAAGGTCTTTGAGATTTTCTTTACTACAAAACCTCAGGGGGAAGGTTCCGGCCTAGGTTTGGATATCGCAAGGAGAATTGCAGAAAAACACGGAGGCAGAATTTGGTTCGAGTCCATGCCCGGAAGGACAGTATTCGTGGTCTCACTTCCGATTGATTTAACACCTACCGTTAACTGACTTGTTCACCCGCGTAAAAATCGAGCCGAATGCGGGCACAGCTTGAGTAATCATTTTTGAATTACAGAATTCCTTTTGGTGGGTAAAAAAGAACTTCGTCCAAATTAAAACTGGAAGGCATGTAAAGTAGCTCCGATAAAAAATGCGCCGCGTCAGAAGCTGGGATCATATCCTCTTTGTTAAAGCCAGCCCTTCCTGCCCAGATATCGGTGTCGATCGCGCCGGCGTATACGACCGAAACTCTGATTCCTTGTGGCTTCAATTCCTCTCTCAAAGATTTTGCGAAACCTGCAATTCCGTGTTTAGATGCAGAATACGCAGTGGATTCGGGAAATCCTTGTTTGCCGGCAGTAGAAGACAAGTAACAAAGCAAGGTCCCAGTGGCGCATAACGGTAGTAGCTCCTTCGTGATTAAAAAAGCAGAAGTCAAGTTCAAGGCGATATGTCGGTCCCAATCCTCCAACTTTAGATTTTCCACCGAGCCGAATAATCCGTCCCCGAAAGTAAAATAGATCGCGTCCAAACGATCCCATTTCGACTTCAATGTATTACAAAAATGGAATACTTTTTGACGATCGAGCAAATCGCAATAATAATTCGCCCCTGCTTCCAGGTCAGAGTGCCGCTCCCAGCGTATCCCTTTTCTGGAAAAGCCTATCACTTCCGCTTCGGAAATAGAATTAAACTTATCTAATAAAGCTTTGCCGATTCCGGTTCCAGCACCTGCGACCAGAATCCTTCGTGATTCCATATTAATTTTCGCTCTTGTGAAGAGCGCCAAGTGCAGAAAGAGTCCAGACTTTCAGAAGAAAATCCGCGGCTTCCAAATGCCTGTTTGCTTGGACCAGATCTTTCCCCCAAACCGTGATCCCATGTTTCTCTATGATACACAGAGCAGCTCTAGGCTTGTGCTCTTGCAGATAACTTTGCAGTTGATCGGAGATTTGTTGCACCACAGGAAAGTTATAAATCGCGGGAACCTTTACTTCCGGATTCTCGTCCCAAATCCCGAATGCCTTTACGATTTCGATGGATGGAAGAGTCCAGTCCGTAACTGGATCCTCGTGGCTCAGACCGAAATGCAGAAGATTAGATTCAGGCGTGTGAACGTGCAAAACGCAGCCCGCGGTGGAATCCGCAAGATAGACCGCTCTATGAATGGAAGTTTCCGCGGAAGGCTTGAGTCCTTTTTTGTTCTTTTCAGTCTGAGAAATTGTTCCGGTCTTTAGATCGATTTTTAGAAAGTCGTTCGGTTCTAACTGATTCTTGTCCAGACCGCTTCCGCTCACCCAAAATGAGTTTGGATCAGAAGCATCTCGTATCGAAAGATTGCCGGCAGTACCAGGCATCCAACCGTTTGCGTGGTACCGCTTTCCTAGTTCAGCAAGACGGATTAAATCCTTCTTTCCGAACATTCACGCTAGCGCGGTGGTTTCTTCCACGTAATTCGGTACCCAGCCGCTCATATCTTGGAAGTAGCGAACCGCTTTGATTCTTTTTTTATCATCTAGATAGAACCAGTGATTCGTATTTTTTGGAACTGAGATAAAGTCATGTTTTTGTACGTGTACTAAAAACTTTTCTCCTCCTACGGAGAATCCAAATACTCCGGAACCATCCACGATGTATCTTACTTCTGCGTCTGTATGATAATGGACTCTATCGAACTTTGCGAGCATTTCCGAAAGCCCGGGCACTGCGGGATGCAAAACGATCAGATCTCTGGATTGGTATCCGTCGCTTTCTTTGAGGGCCTCGAAGCGATTGTCGAGTTGCTTGAGCAGAGATTCCTTTTCTTCGTCAGTTAAAGTTTCTTTATCCGTCAATGCAGAAGCTGGATCAGGCACATGCCAATGATCGTATTCAACGCCTCTCTGTTTTAGAAAAGCTTTAACTTCCGCATAATTTTTAATTTCCGGCATGCCGGGTTTTTGCACGATTGTAGCCATCGGTGTTCACCTCTTTGATCTGGTACCCTTAAACTGTTTTGGAAAAGGACTTGCTTGTGGTTATCTCAGATGATTCCAGAAACTCCTACTTGTTTACTCTTTCCACATAAGTGAGATCTCTTAGATCGATCTTAATGACATCACCTTGTTTTACAAAAATTGGAACCTGAATTTCTCCGCCGGTTTCCACAGTGACGCGTTTTTTTGCGGTACCTGAAGTATCTCCTTTGAGCCCTTCTTCGGCATATGTTACCTGTAGAACTGCAAAGTTAGGCGGAGTAACCCCGATCGGCTTTCCTTCATAAAAAGAAACTTCCATGGCTGTTTCTTCCTTCAGGAACGGTAGGATATCCTCCAGATATTCCTTCGAAACAGGAATCTGTTCGAAATCCTGGGTATCCATAAAAATGATATCGTCTCCCTCAGTATAGCAGATCGTCATGTTCCGTTTTTCCAAGTCTACGGATTCCAAAGTTTCCGCTGCTTTGAATGTTCTTTCGATCGAACTACTTCTCGTGAGATTCTTGAGTTTGGTGCGAATAAATGCGGAACCTTTTCCCGGGTTCACAAATTCGCTCTTAATAACCGAGTAAAGTTCTCCTTCTACCTTGAGAACCATTCCTTTTTTAACTTCAGTAATACCTAAATTCATCTACTAACCTAATAAAAATCCGCTCCTTCTATATCGAAACCAAAAGGCCAGGTGTCAAGGAAAAAGAACCAGCATGGCAAAGGTAGAACACCCACTCAAAAGCGAATTTGTCTCAAAGAAATTTATCTTCGATTTAAAGAATCCACCCTTCCCATTTAAAATTAATATTTGAGGATGAAAATCGGATCGACTTTTAGGTAGGGGATTAGAGGATCCAAGGACTAAAGAACTTCGACTCTAGGAGCCCATCTCTCTGATGAATAAATGCCTAATTTACGGCTTAATCGCCTCCGTACTTCTGACTGCAAACTGCAAAAAAGACACTCTGACAATTACAGGTTCCGAAACCATGCATACTATGTTGGAAGTGGTTTCTCAAGGATACAACAAAGAACATTCTTCCCTTGAAATTCAGGTAATCGGAGGTGGATCCTTTGAAGGAGTTAGCAAGCTAGTCGAAGGAAAAACCGATATCGCGGCCTCCTCTAGAGCTCTAACCTCTGAAGAGACGAGAGAGCTAGAAAAGAAAGGCAGATTCGAAAACGTATTGTTAGCCTACGATGGGATCGCGCTCATTGTCCATCCTCAAAATAAGATCGCCAAGATCAGTCTGGTAGACGCTTCTAAAGTTTTCTCCGGTGCAATTACGGATTGGTCGCAAATAGGAGGAACTCCTGGGCCCATCCAAGTGGTGATTCGAAATGATAAAAGCGGAACCGCGGCTTATTTCGATACCCATGTATTGAAACAAAAGGATATCGGAGAAAAAGAATTCAAAGCGAACAAAAACGTTCAATTCACCTTCGCTGCGCAAATCGTTTCGAATAACGATGAAATGGCGAATGCAATCCAAAAGAATCCGAATGCGATCGGCTTTATGGGAATGGGAAGTGCGCAAATCGAGAATAAATCGAAAGTAAAAGCACTGGCTTATTCCAAGACAGGAAAAGACCCATTTATAGAACCGAGCATTAATAATGTGTACAATCGAAGCTACAAACTTTCCAGAGGATTGTATCTTTTCTATCTTTCGGACCGTGGAAAGAAAATAGACGAGTTCATTAGCTTTGCAACCGGAGAAGAGGGTCAGGTTCTAGTATTAAAGAGCGGTTACTTAAGAGCCACTCTTCCTACAGTAGAAGTACAAGCACCAAAGTAGGAGTCGGCTAAAACTGAGATTGACTCTGGCGCCCCGCTCGTAGGATCAAGAAGTATGACTGGGTTGAGGCTTACTACCAAGAAAGACCCGAAGAAACTCGGGTCTGACCAAGACTGGCTGAACTGGAAATGGCAGATTCAACATAGAATCCTAGGAGCCGAGCAGCTTTCTGAATTTATTTCTCTCACGGAACCCGAGTTTAGATCTTTCTCCGAATGCGAAGACCTGTTCTCTTTTTCCACGACTCCTTACTATTTAAGTCTAGCAGATCGAGAGAATCACCACTGTCCGATTCGACTGCAATTCGTGCCACAAATAGAGGAACTACATTCGAACCCAAGGGACCGAGTCGATCCTTTGGAAGAAGAATCCCATATGCCAGTAAAAGGAGTCACCCACCGGTATCCAGATCGCGCGCTTTGGTACTTGTCCCATGTCTGTGCCGTCTATTGCAGGTTCTGCACAAGAAAACGCAAAGTATCACAATCTTTTAATACTCCTGGGATGGCCGACTGGGAAGAAGCTCTACTCTATTTTAGAAACCATCCTGAGATCAAGGAGGTGATTCTTTCCGGAGGAGATCCTCTAAATTTATCCGATTCCAAGTTGGACTTCCTACTCACCGAACTCAAATCCATACCGCATATCAATCAAGTCAGGATACACACTCGATATCCGGTGACATTGCCGATGAGGATCACTTCCGAATTGTGCGCGGTGTTAAAAAAGCACTTCCCTATTTTTCTAGTGACTCATTTCAATCACTCGAAGGAACTTACCGCCTTGGCTAAAGAAAGAATCTCTTTGTTAGTAAAAGAAGGCGCGGTTTCTGTACTCAACCAAAGTGTATTACTGAAGGGAGTCAACGATTCGGTGGAAGCACTGAGCGATCTGTTCTATAGTTTGACCAATGCAGGCATCAAGCCCTACTATCTCCACCAATGCGACGAGGTGTTCGGCTCTTCGCACTTTAGAGTACCGATTTCAGAAGGTGTCCGTTTGATGAAAGCTCTCAGGGGCAGGATCAGCGGCTTGAGCATGCCTTTGTACGTTGTAGACTTGACCGGAGGAGGAGGAAAGGTTCCTTTACCTACCGATTACCTCGAAGAAGCCACACAAAATTCCTATGTATTCAAGAATTTTAATGGGGATTTGTATGAAATCGGCATATAAAGTATTTTTGTTCTTCATAATATTCGGATGCAAGAGTTCCCAGCAGAATAACCAAGCTGTAATTCCCGAAAATCCATCCATGCTCAGACTGAACTATGATGTGGTCTATCTGACAAAGGGAAACGCAGTCCTCCTAGACTCGGGTCGGATTTTTGCCAGAGGTTTATATTACGACTGTAAGGTTTCGGACACCCAATCCAGCTTTGAAAGATTTCGAGCTTCTTCCTATACCGAAGACAACCAAAACGACTTCGATCATTTGGTTTCGATCGAGGAGCAATCCAAGCTACTCTCTCGAGAATACCAATATTTTCCTATGCCGGCAGATTCTAGAGCCACCGTATTTTCGGGGTGCAAGGGGAATACAGAACAGTGTTATATTCGCTGGGAATGGCAAAGGGAGAATTTTATCTTCGTATTCGAGACCAAACTGGAAAGTCGCAAAGGTCATAGTACAAAAGAATTAGGCCGAGAATTTCACGAATTTGTAAGCCGAGGAATTAAGGCTTTCTAAAAAAAATTCCCGCGATTCCCTGCGTTTCAGATTGGCTCGGTTCTTTGCGTTATTTCTTGACCGTTTGCGTACGGGGCACTACCCTATCCCGCACGGGGAAACTGACCCTGGAGATGGATCGCAATGTGGTTGAAATTGGGGGATACCGAAGTCATAAACTTGGACTATATCTCCTCCATAAAAAAGAATACGGCCTCGAACTCAATCGAGATCATTTATCACGATTTTAACCACATTAAATCCTTACCCTTCCAAGATGCGGAAGATAGGGATCGCGCCTATCAAGCAATTCTGGAAAACTTATCTAGGATGAGATTGTTCTTCGAATAAGAGAATCGTATGGAAAGAATTAAGGAAAGCCTCTCCACAGTATCTTCTCTAAAGCCTTTTGAGCTGATCTTTTACGGCTCAAGGCAAAGAGGAGATTTCAATGATAGTTCAGACTTTAATTTCTTTCTTTTAGCCGATCCTTCGGACCAGTTGAAAAGTAATTTTATCCGGGAAATCAACCAAGCACTCGAGCCTTTGCAAGCCCAAGGTCCAGTGAACTTGATTTCCGGAGATTGGGATAGCTTCCGCCAAAGAATGAGAAGTTTTGACCCTGCTGCAGTTCAGATTTGCGAAATCGGCGAACCATATTTCGGCTCCGAGTATTTTCCGATCATCAAGGAAGAGTGGGATAAATACAAATTAGAGACTCCAGACTCCGCCGCAGCAGTAAAGTATCTGAGAAAAAGATATCGTTTCTTTAAAGGAATTGTACCTCGAAATACTAAAGAGGATGTTCTACGAATGGAAAGGCTTTTAGCCTTATACCTTCAAAACTGGATGTTCCGATATATTGACGATTTGAGTATCCCAGAAATCGTAAACTCTGATATCCCTTCTAGAATCGGACCTATGTTCCGCGCACTCTACTCGAAAGAGCTAAAAGGGAACATCGCGGAACTTTTGGAATTATATGAAGAAATCTTAAAGTTAAAATGGGAACTCAGAATTCCAAATTCCCCTTTCTCCTCAGAAAGATTTCATCAAATCAAAGAAACTCTCAGATTCGATGATAAAGAAGTCCGGATCCTGAAACTGAACTATTAGAGCCATAAGCGCGCAAAGAGTTAGTTCCTCAGTTCTTTTAACAATCTGTTATCGCCGACGATCGCGGTCGCAGTAGCCAATCCTGCCATCATTGCTCCCGCAATTCCCGGAGAGCCTGCATCTGCTCCCGTCAGGAATAACCCTTGGATCGGAGTGCGCACATCAAACCAAGGCGACTTCTCTTTTTGGTAGCGCTCAGGAACACAGGCGAGCCCATAGATCGCTCCGTCCGGATGAGAAGTAAAGTGCTCGTTTGTGATCGGAGTAGATAACTCAGCATATTCGACTATGTTTCTGAATCCCGGAAATCTAGATTCGAGTGTAGAAAGCATACGCTCCGTAATCTGGTCCTTTAAGGTTTTATAATCTTCTCCCCTTTTCTTCCAAGGGTGTTCTTTCCACTCCGCGAAATTTTCGTAGTCGGTAAAAGAGATTACGTCCGCAGTATGATTTTTGGCTTCCGGATTTTTCAAACTAGGAAACGAAATGTACAGATTCGGTATATCTCCCGATTCCTTGATCCAATTGTTTCTTCCCGAAAAATTTTGATCATGGTCCGAAGAAGAGAAAATCCAATAGTTTTCTCCTTTGAAACCGAACTTTGCGGGACTCTCTTTCAAACCCAAATAAAGGCAGATGCTCGTAGTCATCCTTTCTCTTTCATAGAAATTTTTGAGAGCCTGTCGGAAAGGAATCGGATACGAATCCGGAATCAATTTCAGATAAGTTAAATAAGCTCCTGCGCAGGAAACGATAGCTGGAGCAAAAAAATCACGCTCCAGCATTTCGCCTCTGAGTCCTTTGGTTCTAACACCGATTGCTTTTCCGTCTTTAATTAGAATTTCCTTAACTTCCGTAGAGGATAGTACGTCTCCTCCGTTTTCTTTGATGATCGATTCGACCGAATCGAAAATTTTACCTGCTCCACCGACTGGATAATATCCACCGTTTACATAATGCTGCACCAAAGAAGCGTGCATCGCAAATGCAACTTTCGAAGGAGGAAGTCCGTGATCTCCCCATTGCGCCGCGAGAATTCCCTTCAACCTTTCATCCTTAAAACTTGCGTCCAAATAATCCTTTAAGGTAACGAGAGATTTATCTTCTAATAAATTCGTAAACGAATCCAGAGGCGGTGGAGTTTGCTTGAGCATAAGAGACTTTCCGAATAGAGCGGAAGCCTTTCGAATATCTTTCATGTATTTTTCGATCGCATCTTTCTCTTCCGGGAATCGGGCGATCAGGTCTGCCTGGAACTTAGTTGGATCGCCATAGATGTCGAAGTTTCCAGAAGGAAACATCAATCTTTCAAAAGGCTCCGGCATACGATTCCATTTCAAATTTTTACGGGTGATCTTATCGGAGAGTATCCTGCACAATCCGCCTTCTTGCATATCGCCGACATAATGGATTCCTACATCCCAATGGAACTTGCCTTGCTTTCTCTGGAACTCGTGAGTAAACCCACCCGGTGTAAAATGCTTTTCTAGAATAAGAACCTTTTTGTCGGCAAATTGACGCAATAAGCTCGCAGTCGTAAGACTACCCATTCCGGATCCTATAAAAATTACGTCGTATTGATTTTGCGATTCCTTATTTTCCATTGACAGTCTCCGCTATTCAACCTAATGTTAACATCGATCACATTGGTCGCGATTAATGTGATCATCGTAAACATTGTAATAACTGTCAACATGAAAAATCGTTTAGATAAAGTTTCTTATCACCACGGGGACTTAAAAAAAGCGCTTTTGGACGCTTCCTTGCAGATCCTAAAAGATGAAGGATACAAGGGAATCAGCCTCAGAAAGGTAGCGAATTTAGCCGGGGTCAGCCAATCCGCGCCGTATAGGCACTATCCGGATTTGGAATCCTTATATGCCGATATCGCCGAAGAGGGATTCAGAATGCTCGCGGATCGACAAAGGAGTCTTCAGGCGAAGTACGCCAAGAATCCGCTTCTGCTCTTCCGGGAATCCGGTGTTTCTTATGTGGAGTTCGCTTTGGAATTTCCAGATTTATTCAGGGTTATGTACGGAAACCAAATCGAAAGCCATTTGAACTACGAATCTTTAGTCAGGACCGAAGATGAGTCTTTTCAAATCATTGTAGAGATTATCCAGTCTTGTAAGGACGCAGGGATCATCAAAACCGACGATGTCAGATTATCTGCGATGTCTGCTTGGACGATGGTGCATGGAATCGCCGTACTGCTGTCTGGAAAACAGGTGATGTTTCGATCCGTCGATTTAAAGAAAGCGAGAAAGATTACGAAGGATCTGATCCACTATCTATATAATGGAATGAAGTCGTAATCCTGAAGGTAGATTACTAAAATCTAATTCAAGTTTGCTTCGACTCTAAATTCTGCTTTAAGGCTAAACCCGTATTCCAAGAGAGCTGCGACAGATAGGATAAGCGAATTCGACTAAGGCTTACTTTTGCGGAATAGATAGTGCGAAATGATCCATTCTTCTCCTTGATTGAACTTCCAAAGTTCGGCGCAGGCCATAAAGAATACTTTCCAATAGACGAACCACTTTTTCTTTTGATCCTCTCCATAGGTCCGAGCAAAGATCTCGAGTATCTTTGACTTGTTTGCATGAAAATTAGAAAGCCATGCTTCGGACGTTCTCGCATAATTCATCCCGTTGATGATCCACTGGTTTTCTAATAGTAAATCTTTTTGAAAATACAGCAGTAACTGATGAGAAGGCATTTGGCCTCCGAAAAAGAAATGCTGTGCCATCCAGTCTGTCTCATCCTCGACTTCGAAAGAATACGCGTATTTGTGATGAGTAAAAACATGTGCAAAAAAAAGACCTTTAGGCTTTAGCATTCCAGAAAGCTTCTCGAACAAGGCTTCATAATTTCTCATATGTTCGAGCATTTCCACGGATAGAATCCGATCGAATTTTAGATTGGACCGAAAAGTATTCACATCCGCTGTGATCGATTGAACGTTTTTGAGTTTCCTTTTCTTTACTTCGGAGTCTATGAACTGTTTTTGGCTCTTGGAATTAGAAACTGCAGTGATTTTACACTTCGGATAATGTTCCGCGATAAATAAAGTCAAGGACCCCCAGCCGCATCCTAGATCCAATACGGTCATTCCGTCTTCGAGTCTTGCACGATCACAGTAAAGCTGAAGCATCAGTCTTTCCGATTCGTCCAATCCTATCTTCGGATCTGGCCAATATCCTGAACTATACTTCATATACTTTCCCATCACGAGCTGAAAGAATTCTGCGGGAACTTCGTAGTGTTGTTCGTTTGCATCAATTGTATGAGTAGCGATCGGTGAGTTTTTCAAAAAACGAATGTACTCGATCAGATGCTTTTGATTCTCTTCTAAGGAGCCTTTGTTTTCATGACGAAGACGCATTTTCAATAAACTGCGAATTTTCCAGCGAATCCATTCATCTGGAAAAATGTCCTTTTCCAGCAAAGTATAGAGTAAATTCATCTTAGGCCAACCTTATGATTTTCTGCGTGGAAGAGGCACAAAGGAGCTAGTTCGCCTTCTATATTCTTCATAAGCTTTCCCTTTGGATTTCAGTTGTCCGAGTTCGTTTAACGGAATTCCAGAGATCTTGGTCAAAAGAATCAACATCAATAGAGGTGATAAAAGTCCGATCCAACCCCAAGGAGAAGCAAGCGAGAATATTCCGAACGAGATCCATATCACCCACTCAAAAAAATAGTTTGGATGCCTACTGTATCTCCACCAGCCGATATCGCAAACTTTCCCTTTATTATCCCCATCTAATTTAAATTCTGCTAATTGAAAATCGGCAACCGATTCCCCTAATAATCCTACAAAGAAGATCGCCAAGGAAATAATCTCCAAGGTCAAAAAATTCACATCCGGATTCAAAGCCGGAAAAAGAAAAGGTACACTCAGAATGACAGCCAAAGCACCTTGGAACTGAAATACATTCGTGAAGAATTTCCGATCAACCTTTTCCCCGTACTCGTTTCTGAAAGCTGCGTACCTTGAATCTTCATGGCCCGTCAGCACTCTAGTAGTAAAAATAAAATAGGAAAGTCGCCATCCCCAAAGACAGGCCATGAATGCAAAAACTCCTTTTCGCACCGAGAATCCATCACCGAGGATGAAATAGATTATGACGGCAGTGGAAATACTCAGGCCCCAACCTACATCCACAATCGAGTAGTTGTGGATCAATTTACCTATAAGCCAGAGAATCGTCATAAGAGAAAATACGACGACGTAAGCTACAAAAAGCAAAAACAGTGCTTTTTCGTACATGCAAATTCCTTAATTTTTCAATTTTGAAATTATTTCTTTTTGACCTTTAGCATTTTGTCGATTTTGCGAACCGCGGGCAAGATCGCAATATACGAAACTATCCCCAAAATCGGAACTAAGCTCCCCCAGCCTAACACTGCGTACATCGCCGAAACCGAAAGTCCTTGCCAAAGAAGCGAAGGATCTCCTTCTACAAAACGGTAGGCCCATTCTAGATTCAATTCAGCTCCAGTGATGCTTGCACCCAGCTGTAGAAACGGAATCAAAAGTAATACCTGGAACGGGTAGACTGCGTAATTCGCGAGTTGGATAGATATTGGATTCAATCGAAGAAGAAAACCTAACAATGCTGTCAAAGCCATTGTCGTGCCTATCAGCGGAAAAACTCCGATGGCCGCGCCCAAGGTCAAACTCAAAGCGATTTTTTCCGGAGCAGTTCCGGTTTTCAATTCCTTGAGAATTACTTCTTTAATCTTTCCAAATCTGGATTTCGAAGATTTCTCTTCCTCTAACACTTTATTCATTTGCTCGGATGTCAGGTTCAATGGAACCTCTCATTCTTTTGATAAATTTAGATTGTTGGGTCTAGTATAGACCACCTGCACAACACTAATATTCCTCATATAAAAAGCGGCAGCGCAATAGGAAAAATAATATTTCCACTTTCGAATAAAAGATTCGTCGAAACCCATAGACCGGATAGAAGCAAGATTGCTCTCGAATTTTTGCAACCAGGAGGTAAGAGTTCTGTCATAAAATCGCCCGATATCCTCTAATTCGTGCAAAAACATATCGCTGGTTCGATTGATCGCACGATTGATCCGCTCCAAGGACGGAATCAGAGAACCTGGAAAAATATGCTTCTGAATAAAATCGACCCCCTTTCTAAAGGATTCGTATCTAGAATCAGGACAGGTGATAATCTGGTGAGCCATGAGCCCGTCCTTTTTTAGGACCCGATTGCACATAGAAAAGAAGTCCTCAAAATACTGCTCACCTACTGCTTCCAGCATTTCTACTGTTACAATCTTGTCATAAACACCCTTTACTTTGCGGTAATCTTCCAATTTTACCGTAACCTTATCTTGCAATTGCAAAGACTCAATTTTCTCCAAAGCGAACTTGTATTGTTCTTCTGAAATCGTATAGGTTGTCACCTTACATCCGTATTTCGACGCCGCAAAAGTGGAAAAGCCCGCCCAGCCGGTTCCGATCTCTAAGACATGATCGGTTTCCTTTAATCTCAGTTTTTTGCAAAGGTTCTCTATCTTTGAAAGTTGTGCTTCTTCCAATGACGCATTCTTATCCGAAAAATACGCACACGAATATGTCATTGTGTGATCGAGAAACTTAGAATAGAAATCATTCCCCAAATCATAATGGACCACTATGTTTCGTCTGCTTCCCTTCAAAGAATTTTTTCGGAAAACATGCGCCATTCTACTTCCTAGATTCATCAGTGTTAAATGAAGAAAATTCTTGCTCGAGCCACTCACGGAAGGTGTTCCTTCCAGATTGAGTAAAAACCAACAGATTACGGATCGGATATCGTCCGTATCCCAATCCCCGTTTATGTAAGATTCCGCAAATCCTATATCACCTTGGAGTGCCACTTTTTTGAAAAAAGCCGGATCCTTGATTTGTATCATCGCTCGATGGAACTCAGGGTCATCTGGCAATTCAGGATTTCCTAAATAACATTGGCCTCCATTCGAAGATAGAATTCGCAAAGAGCCTCTCTTTAGATTGGATAGCACTTTGAAAAAAATATTCTTATAGAATCTATAATTTTCCCCAGAATTTACAGAGGAAAATTCCAAGCTTTCATGAGCGGTTTTCATTGTCCTATCGGTGATCCTTTCCAAGCTGTACTCCTTTTTGTAAATGTAATCTTTCCTGTTTCCTGATAAATGGGATCTTATGTAAGTAAAGCTTCATTGCTTGCCAATGGATCAGAAAAATTACCTTCAAGGTAACGAATGGATATTTACAAAGCATCCAGAGCAAAGCGAGGTCCGTGAGTTTTTTGTAAGTACCTGAGTAGGTCGTTACCAAAACTTTTTCTCCGCTTTCAATCGCGTCTATTCTCAGATTGAGCCGATCTCTTTTCGGAGGAGATAATCTAAAATCGAATTCAGAATCCAAGGCAATGAACGGAGAAACATAAAAGTGTTTCGCCTCTACTTTTCTAAAAGTTTCGTCCGAGTAATCTTCCTTTCCGAAAAAATACGGCTTTAGTTCGCCAAAAGTGTTTTGCACTTCTGCGACTGCGCAAATCGGATTCTCTTTTGCATCATAAGCAAAATAAAACGAAACCGGATTAAAAACGTAGCCAAATACTCGCAAATTTGTGACCAGAAGTATCTTTCGGATTTCCTCCTTGACTCCTTTCATTCTTAAGTATTCTGTAATATTCTCTTTTATATCCTTCTGATTTGAACCAAGGTGGTCCGAATCATAAAATGAGAAGATTCGAGCCCTATTTCTTCCCAATAGCCTAAACTTTGAGTTCAAAGAAGATAGATCGTCCAAGTCCATCTGAAATGTAAAGATACCGTAACGAAATCGATTTCGCTTCGGCTTCTTCCGATCGTGCATAACTTTGGCTTCTACGATGGAAGATCTTATTTCCATACGCTTCTCTGTAAAATTGCTTCCGACAAAATCCTGGCAGACCATAATGCGTCTTCGTGAAATCCGTATCTGAAATAACTCCCGCAAAAGTAAATCGGTCCGTTTGCATTTAGCTCTGGTAAACTATGCTGTGCCTGCAAGGACCCGACATGAAAAAGCGGATGAGTATAATCGATTTCTTTCAAAATCTTTTTAGGGTCGATCAAACCCGGATCGTCTATCGAAACGAAATAGTCCTGTTTTTTTGAAACCTGTTGCAGACAATTCATCCAATAGATTATATGAGGTCGGATCACGCCGTCGATTCGATCCATACGATAGTTCCAAGAAGACCATGTGTTCTTTGTCTTCGGCATTACTGAGGCGTCAGTATGCAATGTAGCCTTGTTTCTCTGGTATTTGAATTGAGAAAGTAACCGCCTTTGCCGAGAATCCGCATTCTTCAATATCTTCAGACTTTGATCTGCGTGACCCGCAAGTACGACTTTGTCGAATACCTCGGGTTTTCCCTGTTTATAAAATAACTTTACCTTGCTCGGTCCCAGCTTTTCCACGCTCGTCACCTCCGTATTCGTATGGAAATGGCTTCGCAGAGAAGCAGTTAGAAGTTTCACATATTCTATGGATCCGTTCACAACTGTGTACCATTGGTGTTGCGTGTTTAGACCAAGGAATCCATGGTTTAGAAAAAACCTTACCAAGGAATATGCAGGAAATTGCAACATCAAGTCTTGCGGCGTGGACCAAACCGCCGAACTCATTGGAATAAGATAATATTGTAATAAATCAGGATGATAATTTGCTGCGCGAATGTATCTTTCCAAGCTATAACTTTCGAAGGTCGGATCCTGCAATATAGAAGGCGCTTCTTTATTGAACCGATTGATATTCCACAATAATCTGAGAAATTTCGGATTTAGAAGATTTCTTCTCTGTGCAAACAATCCGTCCAATCCAGAGCCGCAATATTCCAAGCCCTCCGGAACATGTTGCACGCTAAAAGACATGCTGGTTTTCTTGGTAGAAACTCCTAAATCCTCGAAAAGTTTCTTTAGATTTGGATAGGTCTCGTGATTGAAGACGATAAATCCGGTATCAATGGGTATTTTCTTTCCGTTCTCCTCTACATAGACAGTATTCGTATGACCTCCTACATAATTGCTTTTTTCGAATACCTGGATTTCATATTCATCTTTTAGAAAGTGGGCACAGCCCATCCCGGCGATCCCGCCTCCTACGATCGCAATTCTTTGTCTGTGACCTCGGGCCTTATGATTGTGTTTGATTGCAGAAGCGATTTCTTTTTTAGAACTCTTAGAAACCAAACGCTTCGCTGTATTCGTCGTCTTTTTCAAGTGCTCTTTCCGCTTAAAGAATGTAATTGTATATAGACGCTCTGAGGGGTCCTACTTGCGAAAAAAATTAAGGACGATTTTTAAGAAATCGTAAACTTTATTTTGTAACCCTGAAAGCATTCTTATCCGTTAGATTAGCCCAAACCATAGGCGAGCGCTACGTAACGGAGAATCCGAAGTGTAAACACAATCAGGACAAATACAATCAACTTTTGTCTAAAAAAACCGGATATTACCGTGATCGGATCTCCGATGATCGGAAGAAAAGATAATCCCAAAACAGGATACCCGTAAACTTCCATTTTCGAGACCCAGACGGAGTAGATCTTGGAAGTTGCAATCTTGGACTCAACTTTACCCCTAAACCAATATCCTATATAATAATTTACTAAACAAGCGGAACAGTTTCCGATCGACGCAAACAGAAGAGCCTCATCCCTAGGTGTCCCCATCCAAATAGCAAACACTAGAGCGACCTCGGAGCTAAAAGGAAGTAAGGTAGCTCCCGCAAAGGAAAGAAAAAGCAGACCCCAATTTCCGTATTCAAGGTTCACTTTGCTAATAATTTCTAACAAATTTAAATCCAATTTAATTTCCCAAAAAGTGTCTGTTTTTCTTTTCGCAAATATATAGTCTTTCAACAATCCGATGGCTCATAGAAGCCAATAGGATCAAATTAACAAATGATAATATTATCTAATGTTAATATATCGATCAACTAACACAGAGAAGGTGTAAAATGATACCAAAATACATCGCGGTAATTCTCTCAGGATTACTAATGACCTCCCAATTCATTCACGCGCAAGAACGGTCATCCGGCAATGTCGAAACCAGCAATTGGTCCATCCAATATGGATTCGGCGCTGGAGAAGGCACTTATAGACCAAAGTCCACAAATTCTAGCGCATCCCTTATCCCCTATTTGTATGCATCTCCCGCTTCACCCGCCAATTCAAATTTACTGAATTTGCTGTACTTGAATAGCGGCGAAAAGACGGAATTCCAAGGTCCATCTCGTCACTATAGATTTTCGGCGGAATATTTGCCTGGAAATATTGGATTCCAATTCGGAATGTCAGGAGCAAGCTATCAGTTGATAAAGCAACAAGCGGATTTTGACAAATTAATTCCGGTGCTCTACCAACAAAGTGTGGCACCAGGTGGAAATCCAGATCTCACTACATTCTTACTGCACAATGCGCTTTCCTCACCAAATGCGATCAGACTTACTCCATCTATGTCCTTTCTGGATTTTGGACCGACTTTCCATTTTTCTCCTCGGAAAATTCTAGACCCGTATATCGGATTAGGAGTCGGAATTGGTACTTGTTCAGGTGACTGTTTAGCTGCAAGAGCGTATGCAAAAGCAGGGCTCAGATTAAACATGGGCGGTGGCTTTATTTTTGCCGAAGCGGAACAATCCGTAATTAAGACCAAAGAACAAGGAGAAATTTCCAGTCCGCTTATAGACAAGTTAGGAATCTTTGGCTTCGGGTTGTACTTATAAAAAGAATGCAACTAGCAGTAGCGCGAGATGCGCAGAGACTAAGATTGGAAACTGCAAAGGCAATCTTGTAAAAGTCGCTGTCGGTAAACAGAAAACGAGAATCTACTCTGATTCTCGTTTTCACAGATTCCTAAGTGAAGTACAAAGAAGCAATTTCCATTTCCAACTTACCTCAAGTTAAAATCGGAGAAGATTCTTCATTTGCGCGGAGACTGCTTTTGCGGAGTTATGAGCCGCCTGAGCAAAATCAGAACCGGAAGAAGAAAAGATGATGCTGCGAGAGGAATTCACAAGAGAATCTTTTCCGCAAACTTTGAGAACTTCTTCCAAGGAAGCACCTTGAGCACCATAGCCAGGAATCAAGAGTACTCGATCTGGATGTGCTTGTCTGATTTCGGAAATTTCTCCCGGGTGAGTAGCTCCTACAACCAAACCTACATTCCTTTTAGAAAATTTTTCACTCATTGCAGCGACTTCTCTATATAGAGTTCTGCCTGTTTCTGAAAAAGTCTTTCTCTGCAATTCAGCGGAATCCGGATTGGATGTAAGGCAAAGAAGAAACACCATCTTAGAGTCGTACTCAGTAAAAGGACGAATCGTGTCCGATCCCATATAAGGAGATAAAGTGAGAGAATCTACTTCCAACTCCTGAAAAAAATACTTTGCGTATTGCTTTGCAGTGTTATCCAGGTCTCCCCTTTTTGCGTCTGCAACAATTGGTATGTCTGGATAATTCAGTTTGATATGGCGAATGAGTTTCTCGAACTGTAGGATTCCCTCTCCACCGAAAGCCTCGAAGAACGCAATATTTGGTTTGAACGCAACTGCGAATTCTGCGGTCGCATCCACAATTTCTTTTGAGAAAACATAGAGTCTATCTGGAGTCTTTTGGAGAGAGGAAGGGAGTTTAGCAGAATCTGGATCGATTCCCACACAAAGGAGGGAACCGTATTTTTCCCTCCTCTGAATGAACTTGGAATAAAAGTCCAAGGCTTACTTTCGGACGATGTATTCCTGCGCGAAAGGAGGGAGCACGAATGCTGCCTTATGCATTTCTGCAGAATAATATTTCAGTCCTTTTGGAACTCGTTTTGGATCCGGTTCCACTTTGTAAGGATCCGGCCCTTTTGAGCAGTAAGTAAATCCGATGATTCCGGAAGGATACGTCGGAACCACAGTAAAATAATAACCGCAATGATCGAATACTTGAGGAATGAATCCGAACAATTCTTTGATTACTTTTCCGTGATAATAAAAACTTTCTGCCTGTGTCGTACAGATTCCTCCCTTTTTCAAGGAAGCGGCCATTGTCTCATAGAAAGGCCTTTTGAATAAGACTTCGGCAGGACCAACCGGATCGGAAGAATCCACACAAATCACATCGAAGTATTCTTTATAGTCCTGCACATACTTTGCACCGTCTTCGTATGCGTGTTTGACCCGAGGGTCCTTCATCGCATTTGCAATATCCGGAAAGTAGTCATAACAAACATCCACTACTCCCTTATCGATTTCGCAGAGGTGCACTTCTTTTACGGAAGGATGCTTCAATACTTCGCGAACTGTTCCTCCGTCGCCTCCTCCGATCACCAGCACTTTCTCTGGATTCGGGTGGCTCATCAAAGGAACGTGAGCGATCATTTCATGATAAGCGAACTCATCTGCCTCGGTCATCATGACCACTCCATCCAGAGTGAACATACGACCGAACCCCTGAGATTCGAATACGTCTATTTTTTGGAATGGAGTCCTACGAGTATGTAGGAACTCCTTCACTTTTATTTTCAGCGCTCTACCGTTCGGTAATTCGAGCGCTTCATCCAGCCAAAGTTCCAAATTTGCCCCTTAGAAACGGTTGGTAACGGTCAGGCGCATTGCTCCGCCTTGGAAGAACTGCTTCGTAAACTCAGCGGCTACTTTTGGATCGTACCCCTTGCAAGAGAAGATATCGATATAAGAAGTATTCGTCTCGTTTGCAAAGTGAGCAGATATACAAGAAGTTTCGATCAGCTGGAACATAGAATAACCAGCGACCCTTTCATCTTCTCCAAAGTGAACCACAACGGTTTCACCGAAGCGTTTCATTTCGATCAGATCGCAAAGTTCGAGCACATATCTCTTGATTGCATCTGCATCTCTGATTAAGTCCGGATTGCAGCCTTCTAAATCAATAGAAGTCAGTAATCCCCAAGCTCCATCCTTGAACGGCTCATAAACTTTCAGCTCAGAGTCTGAGTCTATTTTAGATTGAATGTAGGTTGGGAAGGAACCGTTGAATCTCTTACGAACGATCTCAGCCTCTTCAGAACGAGCCCAAGCGAGCTCAGGATTCTTCATTGCCGGGTGATAAGAAATCTCTTCTCCAGCCTCTATATCTCTCAGAGCTAAGAGAGTAATATCTCCCTGGAAACCGCAGTTAGGCTCCCCGCTCTGGCGAATATAGTGCACGGAATCGATTCCATCGTCGTGCAATGGAGAAACCAGATAAAAGTCTCCATTGACTCGATGAGGCGCAGCCAGTCCAGAAAGGCCAGCTAACTCACTTTTGTGAACTGCTTTTCCGCCCCAAACAGCGACTACCTCTCCTGCCGGAATTTTTGCCTTTGTAAAGACAAAGGGTTCACCGGAAGCAGTAGTTCCAATCTCTAGCGAATTCTTTAAATAAGAAAAACGATTAACAACTTTTAATGTATCTTTTGTACCCAGGCTCATAGTCCAAACCTCTCCTCGTGGTAAATAAATAAAGAGTTCAGAATCCCTCCGGGTGAAGGGAATGCTGCTTTATCGATATGGGGATTGTTTCCGGTCTCGCCGGAGGTTAGAACCTTAATTCCCAACTGGCTTGTGTGGTAGGTCTACGCCTAATTTCAACAAACCGCGCTTCATTTCCACTACGGAGATGCTTTGAGCACCGAAGCGTTCCTTGAGATATTCCAGAGCTGCCTGGTTATCTATGAGGTCTCCACAGGTGAAGACATCTATTGCGCAGTAACCATACTCGGGCCAGGTGTGGATCGCGAAATGGGATTCGCTTACTACAACCACTCCACTCACGCCATAAGGACTAAATCTGTGAAACACTGATTTAACCGTGGTGGCGCCGGAAAGGTCGACGGCCTTCAACATAATATCTTCTACCAATTCATGGTTGTTGATGGTCTCGCGATCACACTCATAAAACTCTGCGATCACGTGCTTACCCAGTGCGTTCATCTACTGCCTGACACCTCCGAATTTGTGCTTTGGTTTAGAAACCGAGCATGCGTTTGACTATCTTTTTTTGTCAACTCTCTACGTAAATTTATTTTATTTTTTATTCAGTGCTTTTTTCTGACGATGCAAACTCCGAACAGGTTAC
Source organism: Leptospira perolatii (assembly GCF_002811875.1). Classification (GTDB taxonomy): domain Bacteria; phylum Spirochaetota; class Leptospiria; order Leptospirales; family Leptospiraceae; genus Leptospira_B; species Leptospira_B perolatii. Next base: position 326,381 of record NZ_NPDZ01000003.1, on the reverse strand, counting down.
AACTGCTTTACTAACTTCCATCGGAGCAATTTCTGAATGCATGAAACAAATTTCCGAGATCACTCGTTTGCGAAAGCGAATACTTTTGGGCATTTTTGGGATCTTTTGCGGAATTTTAAGTACGTTCGTACTGTTTTACTTTCTCTTCTCAGCCAGAAAAAATTTACAAGAGAGCGATCTGAATACGAGACAAGCCGCTCTTAGAGAAGCAGAGTCCTCTAATGCAAAAGGTGTACTCCTGCTGATAGAACCCAAAAACTGTACGCTCTGCAAGTCCGTAAGTGACAAGTTAACCAATCTCGCAAAGTCAGACTGGGTCTTTCTTAGGATTCAAGAAGAGAATCCAGAGTACGAGGAACTGCTACAGGATGATCGCTTCGCTGCAAGGCTAGGCGCGCTAAAAGGAGGAATTCCGGTCTGGGGAGCTTGGAACCTAAACGAGGAACTAATCTACATCGGAGAGGGCCTCCCTGAAGAAACCCTCTTAGATAAATTGAAGTCTTGGGGAACAAAACCGGAGAATCTGAAAGCCCCGGAGTGAAATTGCTCCTTAGCTCGCTTGGTACTTTTTCAAGAACTCCGAAATCGAGTTCTTATCCTTTTCCAAAGAGTGTCTGTGTATTTCTTCAATGACTGTTTCGATGACAGAACCCATCAAAAAAACTCCGGAGGTTACTTGTACGTCATAGCTTCTCTCGGATTCATTCGGGCCTAAGCTTTTATAAATTGATTTCCCTTTGATCGTAACAATCGAGTCGTTTCCCGGAGGAGCGATCGTAAACTCGTGCGTATTTGTAGATAGATCGAATACGGAATTTTCTAAAAGAGACGGATCGGAAAGTACGGCAGCGACTACTTTTGGCAGGGATTCTGCAAGTTTCACCTTTCTTTTTTGAAACACCTGGTTTCCATCTTTTCTCTCTTCCAAGAGCTCTACGTTTTTTAATTCAGGAAACTGATCCAGGTATTTGTAGCGGTCTTCCCTTGCTTTCAATAGATCTTGCAGAGGGACCGGAAAGGTTTGAACTACTTTGTATTGCTTCATCCGATCATCCAGGGATTGATTTACCGGCCTTTGAGCGCGCGGTGTCCCGGGCAATTCTTCGGGCAATTCCCAATAGGGAAAACCCTTTTTTTTCGAGTTCCGATTTGGAAAAAACTATGGGAAGATTCGGGGAGAATTACATACTAGGCCCGAGAAACGGACGAGAATCAGGACAATTTCCTTGAACCACAGAACCTGGATTGAACTCTCTTCCCGCGCGGTTGCTTCTAACTTAAAAAATTTCCGCGACCTACTGAAGCCCACTACATTACTTACTGCAGTCATCAAATCAAACGCATACGGTCATGGATTCATGGAGATGGCTGAGCTTGCTTTCAAAGCAGGAGCAGATTTATTCGGTGTGAACTCCATCGAAGAAGCAAAGCTGTTGAGATCCAGATTCCCGGAGAGTAAAATTCTCATTATGGGGGAAACTCCGGAGATCCAGTCCAGAACCAAGGAATTCTCAGACTCGAATTTTTGGGTAATCGTCTCTAGGCCCGAAAGTGTCAGAGCCTTGGATTCCTGTAAGCCTAGACCCCAGATTCATCTAAAAGTGGATACCGGAATGGGCCGCTTAGGATCTTCTAACTCAGAGCTAGAGCAAATATTAAACGAATTGATAAGCGAAAAGCTGTTTGTGGATGGAATAGCAACACATTTTGCTAGCACGGAAGATGTCATTGAGCAAAAATATTCAAAATTGCAATTAGATCAGTTTAAAAAGGCAGTTCAGACATTAGAAGCAAAAGGGTTTTCTAAACTAGTCAAGCACGCATGCGCCTCGGCATCGACTATGCTCTTTCCGGACGCACATTACGATTTAGTTCGAATTGGAATTTCACTCTACGGACTTTGGCCGAGTCTCCAGACAAGACTGTCGTTGCACTTAACAGGAAAGACTGACTTTCAGTTGGAACCGGTCATGAGTTGGAAAGCCAAGGTAGTACATATCAGAAATCTACATGCAGACTCTTTTGTAGGTTACGGCTCCACATTTCAGACCAGCGCTCAGACAAAGATCGCCGTGATTCCTGTTGGGTATTACGAGGGGCTGGATCGTAAATTATCCAATAACGGTTCCATGTTAATTCGTGGAAAGCGCGCCAAAATCGTAGGTCGAATCTGTATGAATATGACCATGCTGGATGTGACTCATATTCCTGGAATATCGGTGGGAGATACAGTTACCATCATCGGCAAAGATGGGGAAGAGGAAGTGACTGCGGACGATCACGCAAACTGGGCATACACGATTAATTATGAAGTCACTACTAGGATCAGCGAGTCTGTTCCCAAATATGTTGTGGACTAGAAAGGATATTCAGGATGGATTCAACGGTCGCTAAAAAAGAAGAGCCGGTAAAACTTGTGATGAGCACAAGAACCTACGATTTCATGATTGATTTGGTGTTCAAAGCTAGAGGGTTCATGTTTGACTCCTTTGAGGAGCATTTTCCGAATCGTTCCAAAGACGGAAAATTAGATTCTCCGTATCCAACCGTTTTGATGGGAAACCATGTTTGGGAAGGAGATATTCCTGCTTTAGCAGCAGTATACAAACACATAACACCGAAAATCAAATTCGCGATTCCAGCAAGAGAGGATATCCTTCAGAAAAATTTCCTGCAAAAGGAATTTAGAGCCAAGGGAATTCTAAAACTTCTATTTAAGTTGATAGACTCAATGCATCTAATTCCGAGATTTATGGGATATATCGGATGCTTTCCAATCAAACGACCTTTTCGAGACAATACGAGAGAGTTGGTCAAGTCCGGAGAACTGAGAAATCTTGTGGATCAAGAGTGGAGCACATTAGCGGAAAAAGTTTCTCAGGGAAAGAATCTGTTTTTGTTTCCGGAAGGAACTTATAACCAGGACGGTTATCTGAATCAGATCAAAAAAGGAGTCTACTTTCTTCGATCAAAGTTTAAGGACCTGCATTTTACTTCTTTTACTTTCACTTATGATTATCTTTCCAGTAAGAAACTGGAACTACAAATCGGGTATGGTTCCTTGTTTCCGATCTCTTCCGAAGCAAACACCGACGAAGTCGCGGGAATCGTTCGAGAAAAACTGGGCAGCAATTACACAGTCACCGTTGGAAATCTAGCTTCCTACATTTTATTCAAACTAGAAGGAAAAACGAAAGAGAAAAAGGAAAGGATATTCGGTCTATTGAAGTCAGTGGCAGAAAAAGTGAATACGCTTCATCCTGAAATCTATATTTCTAAAAAGCTGCTCGGGAGCGGAATATCTCTTGCCTACGAAACCTTTCTGAAAAAAGCCTCTGAGGCCGGCTTCTTAAAAGTGGAAGGGGAAGAAATAATTTTCTTGGAAAAATTATTTCATTCTCATAAAGATACTCATAATTTAAAAAAGAAGAATATTCTGTTGTATCATAAGAATCAACTAACCTATCATTTCGAGAAATTAGATTCGATTTGGTCTTCGATACAGGCAGTTTAAAGGAAAGACAGTGCGCTTCTGGCCTCGTTCTCGTAAAAGCAGAGTTATCTCCTGGTTGGAAGACTCAGGAAAGCTCGAAAAAAGTCTAACCAAAAGCCTAAACTACATATTTCAGGCGACCTTGGAGGAGCTGTTGCCGGAAGAAGTGCAACTGACTCCTTCCGCCATAGGCTTAGCGAGAATTCCTGAGGACAAACTCTCTCATCTCATTGAGGATTTCCCTTTCGATCAGGCCTTTCCATATACCAGAGTAGAAGAATTCTTATCCGAAGAAACTCAGGATGCTTTGCTCGAATTTATCGCGGGCGCCCAAGCTGCTCCTTCTAGGGGATTGATATTGGGAATTTTGAATCAACCGGAAGTGCAGGATATCCTTTCGGATGGACTCGGAAAAGTTCTTCTAGAGTTTCATAAAAAGATCAATCCTTTGCATTCCGTCTTTCAAGCTGCCGGTTTGGAAAAGCAAATCGCACAATTCTTAACTTTTCTACTACCTGGGTTCACCGAAAGGATTGCGGACTTTGTGGCGATGGGATCCGGCGCAGCAGAAGTGCAGTCCATTCTCAGGAACACACTCAAGATTCTCTTTAAGACTGGATTTGGTGAATGGGGCAGAATGGAAGCATCAGCACTCGGACCAAAATCGGACAGGCTTCGAAGAGCGATCGCTTCGGATCCTAAAATACAAACAGTTTTCAAAACCGCCTATAGTGCTGCGAGAGACACTCTTTTGAAACAATATAGAAAAGAGTCACTGAGAGAATTTATCGGGCTTTCGGAACCTGAACTGCAGCTATGGATCGGAAAAGTAGTAGATGACGCTTCCTTCAATATCCGACAAATCCATAAGAAGAAGCCGCTCACCGGACTTGTAATGGAAATTCTAGGAGATATTCTAGATTGAAGAAAGTTATTTCTACAATCCAAAATGCATTAGAATACCTAGATAAACTTGGTCCCCAAAAGTCGTTCCAGTTATTTAGAAATTTAGGATATGAAGCTCTGTTCTCCATATCCGAAAAAGTAGATCACAAAAAGTTACTATACTTGAGCCAACACCTTACCGAAAAGGAAATCGTTTCCTTGATTCAGTCCATTCCGGAACCGACCTTAGTGGAGCTCATACAAGAATCTGATCCGAGTGATCTAGTATTCTTCGTAAAACATTTGCAACTCGAAGACCTCAATCGATTGTCCCAAGCTGTGCCCGCAGTTTCGATTCGGAGAATCATCGAATCCATCGGAAGAATTCAGATTGTTGAAATTCTAAAAGGTCTTGGAGCCAACGAGTCCATTACTTATTTGGATGCAGTAGGCTTGGACCATTTTCTGGCTTTGGCAAATTCGATCTTGGTCAAGGATTTTGTTCCTTTGGCAAAAGCGCTAACTCCTCAGGAATGCGCTGAATGGATCCAAAAAAGAGGTGTGAAGGAAATTCCTAAATTACTAAAGTCATTCGGAACCAAAAACGCTTTAGTCTTGTTAGATAAATTAAGCTTTCAGAATACACTTTCTTTACTTGAGCTCTTGGGATTAGAGGAACTGCTCGAGTTAGCGGCCACCCTTTCTCACATGAAATTGCCAATGGTAAAGAAGTCAGTTCCCAAGAAAAAAATGAAAACCAGATCCAAGCTGAAAAGATCCCACCACAGAAAATAACTTCTCAGCTTCTAAAAATTGAAGTAAACTGTCTAAAGTTTCTTCTTCGCTTCTAAAACCTCTTCTCTTCCTTTTTCGATGCTTTCCAATCTCTCTTTCATGAGATTTATGTATTCGCTCGCACCCGGGGTATTTGGTTTGATTTTTTCAATTTGCTCGAATCCGTATCTTAGTACTTCCAACATATCGTCAGATTTTTTTAACTTCGTATCCAGATAGTAAGACATATCGTCTTTGGAAACTTCTCGGCGCTCTAAAAGATCTCCCTGGATTTGATAGTAGTGATCTTCTTCTTCCTTTCTCTTATCTGTTTCCTCTTGGGAAAGTTTCCGAGGAATCAATTTGTTATTCGGAAATTTTTCGGCCAGAGGTTTGAATCTTTCATACATCTGTTCGTAGAGCTTTGTCTTTTCCGCGGGAGAAAGTTTGTCCCAATAGGACTTCTGTTCTGTTTTGTTCGACGAATCGCTAGTGGAAGATTCTGATTGTGATGAGCCTTCTTCTGCAGAGCCTGAAAAATCTAAAAATCCATTCTGGCTCTCGAAAATCGATTCTTCGCGTCTAGCGACGTTCCCCTCAGAAAGCCCACCTTGCAATACGGAACTAGACTCATTGATCTCATCCGTAGGAAGAAATAAGTAAATGAGTACTATTGCTAAAAAGGCTAAAATTCCGTAGATTAGATATCTTTTGTTCATCCCAAATACAAGTTTAATATGACCCTAAATATACTTCCACCTTTTTGATTCGGTTCCACTTGAAGTTCTCCGCCCATTTTTTCCACTAACGATCGAGTAATGGAAAGACCAAGGCCAGTTCCGCCAACCGTTCGATTTCTTTGATCAGGGATTCGGAAAAATCTTTCGAAAATCAGTTCCTTATATTTCGGATCGATTCCAACTCCGGTGTCCGTCACCCGCAATTCAAACTTACCGTCATGAAGTTTCCTGAGAGTTACGGTTACACTACCCTTTTCAGTATACTTTAGCGCGTTCACAAACAAGTTAGTGACGATTTGAGAGAATTCGAATCGTACTCCTTTGAACTTCAGTCCTTTTGGAAGATTCGAAATAATTTCGATGCCATGATCTGCTGCCGGAGGAGAGTTAATATGAAGGACTTCTTCTACCACAACGGAAGGATCAAATACTTCTTCCATTTCTTCGGAGGTTTGGGTTTCCTTCTTTTCTAGCTGAAGCAAGTTTTCGATCAGAGAATTCAGTCTTCTGATATTTTTGCGAACCACGTCCGCCATCCCCCTTTGCTCCTGGTCCATTCCTTCCAGAAGATCTGATGTCAGAAGGTCGAAATATCCTTGTATATTCGTCATAGGAGAGCGGAGTTCATGAGAAATATTTGATATAAACTCGTGCTTAATTCTCTCCGATTCTAATTTTAGTGCAGTATCGCTGACCTGAATCTGATAAAATCGTTTTGTTTCCGCGCTAAAACCGGTAACACTTAACCCGACCGAAAATCTAGTTCCATCCTTCAATATTAAAGTCGCCTCGGGAAGAAACGCCATGTTCTGATCTTTGCTGCTACCGGGGGGACGGAGCTCACCACCCTCTAATATATCCGGTAGGATTCTAGCGAGCCTTAGATTTTTTACTTCTGACCCTTGGTATCCGGAGACTTCTCTAAATTTGCGATTCGCGTCTACGATCATTCGAGTATCTGCATTCGCGATGATCATCGCGTCTGTGGCGAATTCAAACATGTAGCGATATCTTTCTTCTGTAGTTTGTCTTTTTAAATCACTGATATCTAATCTAGTTTCGAGAAGATAATTGTCTTCAGAAAGCCGCTTATTCTTTTCCTCCAAGTCTCTGATTTCTTGATTTAGATAACCCAAGATTGCGTTTACTGAAGTCTGAATAAAGTGAACTGGGCTAATTGAAACCTGGGCTTCTAAAAACGATTCCCTTTTACCTGAAAGAATACCTAGAGTGAGTTCCTTCAAGTCTGCCACAAGATTTCGAAGCGGACTTTTAGGTTCTCCTCTTTGCCAAAAGGCGCGTTCCTGCTGCGGAATCATAAAATCACCGCGCAATAAAGTACTCTTTCTTGAAGGAGCGCGAACTTTGAAATCAGGAAAAGGATCTCCGATGACTTCGTTTATTAAATCGCGTAGAATTACTGAAACATTTGGGTCATCAACCCTCATTGTATCTTTGTAAATTTTTGCGATATAGCTTACGTCCTCTCTGGATGGCTTAGTACACAGAATTTTCTCCAACTCAGATTGCGGGCGCCGATAAAAGCCATCCAACATTTCAGGATCCCAAGGACAGGGGCCGACCCAATCGGAACTATAGGAATCCCCTTCATAGGTTTCTCCACTTATCAGACCTTCCATCGCTCGATTCAAAGCCTTTGAAACCCGATTCGCTGCGTCCGGAAACTTAGATATAAACTTTCCTGTAAAGATGAGGAGATTGGTGGGCAAATAGTAAGGAGGAATTTCGTTCTCGACAGTTAGACAATATCCCTTTTCACCAAAAAAAGGAACTTCTTGCAGAGAGGCCGCCACGCCCATACATTCTGCGCGAATGAATTCATGCACGAGTAGAGTGGGTCGTGTAACAAGAAGAGGTACGGGTTTTCGCCTGTGATAATTTTCTGATCGAAAAAATTCTTCAGCAACAAACCGATCCAATGATAAAGGGTGAAGTATAGGCAAAAAATTGGCGTAAGAATCTCGGATTGCTTCCGCTTCCATATAGGAAGCGGAATAGAATCCATGGACTAAAGAGGACAATATTGATGCTCTATGAAATGCCCAGTGAGGAGCGGTCTTGCGCAACCGTTGGTCAAGCCAAGCCGTAAACGGAATCTCTCCACCTTCTGCTCGTCCTTCCCTTAGGTGTGCGAGTACACCATCATAACTTTTTAATACACGCACACGGACTTTAACACCTTCCTCTTCAAAATATCCTCTGCTAAATGCAAGAAAGATCGGGAAGGCAGTCAATCTAGGAGTTGTGACGATTTCGATTTCAATCACGGCTCCCATCCTCTTTCAACCCGATCCTTTTTTCAAGAAACCCTTTTCTGAGAATGGCGGAAGATGGAAAAAAGACTTTAGAATTTTTTTAAGAATACCGAGAGACATAATAATGCCCCTTTAAATTTTCGGCAATATTGACCCCGAAGAGGAAATGCAATGAAACTTTCAGACTTAGATTCATTTCGAACTTTGATTTCTAGAATCGAGGAGATACGTAGCCTCTCCGAGCGGATGGGCGGGAAGTCTGGGCAGTTGGAAGGAACTCCGCCACGAGCTGAGTCTATTTCCTTCTCTGATTTACTGAATTCCCGGGGAAACGCTAGGGACGCGCGGGGAGAACTAGCACCCAGGGAGCTCTCCGAGCTAATATCTGAGCAATCTCTAAAGAATGGACTGGATCCAGATCTAGTGAGCTCCGTAATTCGCGCAGAATCAAACTTTAAACGGAACGCTGTTTCCGAGAAAGGAGCCATGGGTTATATGCAGCTCATGCCCAAGACCGCAGATTTATTAGGAGTAGAGGATCCATTCGATCCGGAGGAAAATATCTCCGCCGGAACCAAGTTTCTCGGAGATTTAGTTAAGAGATTTGGCGACACAAATCTCGGTCTTGCGGCTTACAATGCAGGTCCGGGAGCAGTGGAAAAATATAAAGGAGTCCCTCCTTTCCGGGAAACCAAAGATTACGTTCAAAAAGTGAATCGATATTGGAAGGGCGGCTAGGTCAAACTGGATGCAGTTCTAGTTTTTGGAAGGAACTACATCCAGTCTCATCGTTACTTTGAATCGCCAATTAAGTTCAAGGCACTTCCCGCTTTGAACCACTCGATTTGCTGAGGATTATAAGTATGATTTACTTTAATTTCCTCTGTTGAACCGTTCGAGTGGTGTAAAGCAAGAGTCAAAGACTGACCTTCTTTAAAATTTGCTAGGCCAACGATGTCGATGGCATCGTCTTCTAGAATTTTATCATAATCAGCTTTATCCGCAAACGTAAGGGCAAGCATTCCTTGCTTTTTTAAGTTGGTCTCATGAATACGGGCAAAGGATTTTACAAGGACCGCGCGGACTCCCAAGTGCCTAGGTTCCATGGCGGCATGTTCCCTCGAAGAACCTTCTCCATAATTTTCATCACCCACTACGATAGAACCAATTCCCTTGGCTTTGTATTGCCTTTGCACAACCGGAACTTCTTCATAAGCAGAGGTCAGCTGATTTTTGACGGAATTTATTTTTCCGTTAAAAGAATTTGTCGCACCAATCAATAAATTATTAGAGATATTGTCCAAGTGACCGCGATACTTTAGCCAGGGACCTGCCATCGAAATATGATCTGTCGTGCACTTCCCTTTTGCCTTAATCAGCAGCTTCAATCCTTTTAGGTCAGTTCCTTCCCATTTTAAGAAAGGTTTAAGCAATTGCAAACGAGTAGAAGTTGGATTGACAATTACTTGAACACCGGAACCGTCACTTGCTGGAGCTTGATAACCGGCATCCTTTACATCAAATCCTCTTTGTGGTAATTCATCACCGTTCGGAGGGTCTAGCTTAACACTTTCTCCCTTATCATTCACAAGTTTGTCTCTATTCGGATCAAATGTGAGATCTCCTGCAATCGCTAAAGCAGTGACTAGTTCAGGAGAGGCTACGAATGCATACGTATTTGGATTTCCATCGTTTCGGGATTGAAAATTTCTATTAAAGGAGTGAACGATCGTGTTTTTTTCTTTCCGATCTGCACCTACCCTTGACCACATTCCTATGCAGGGACCGCATGCGTTTGCAAAAACTTTCGCGCCAATTTTTTCGAAAGTTTTAATGTAACCATCTCTTTCGATAGTAAAGCGAACAAGTTCAGATCCTGGAGTAATTGTAAATTCTGCCTTAGGCTTTAGTCCTTTTTCAGCAGCTTGCTTTGCAAGTGAAGCCGCTCTCGAAATATCTTCGTACGAGGAATTCGTACAAGATCCGATGAGACCTACTTCAACTTTTGTAGGCCATCCGTTTTTGAGCGCCTCTTCTTTCATTTTGGAGACTGGAGTAGCGAGATCCGGTGTAAAGGGACCATTTAAATGAGGCTCTAATTCGGATAAGTTTATCTCTATCACTTGATCAAAGTATTTTTCTGGTTGAGCGTACACTTCAGGATCGGCATTCAGATATTTTTTTACCTGATTCGCTAAGTCAGCAATATCAGACCTTCCTGTAGAACGAAGATATCTCTCCATGGAAGCATCGTATCCGAATGTGGAAGTAGTTGCTCCAATTTCGGCACCCATATTGCAAATAGTCCCTTTACCAGTGCAGGACAAGGAGTCAGCGCCTTCTCCAAAGTACTCCACAATCGCTCCGGTTCCACCTTTTACGGTTAAGATGCCTGCAACTTTTAGAATTACATCTTTTGGAGAAGTCCAACCGTTCAACTTTCCAGTCAACTTTACACCGATCAGCTTCGGCCAACGGAGTTCCCACGCTAGACCTGCCATTACATCGCAAGCGTCCGCACCGCCGACACCAATAGCAATCATGCCCAGACCGCCTGCATTCACCGTATGCGAATCTGTCCCAATCATCATTCCGCCAGGGAAAGCGTAGTTTTCTAAGACAACTTGATGAATAATGCCAGCTCCCGGTTTCCAGAATCCAATCCCATATTTGTTTGATACCGATGATAAGAAATCGTATACTTCCTTATTTTCTGATGCGGCGTGAACTAGATCTTCTTTTGAGCCTTCTTTGGCTGTGATGAGGTGGTCGCAGTGAACTGTGGAAGGAACTGCTACCTTACTTCTTCCGGCCGACATAAACTGAAGCAATGCCATTTGAGCTGTCGCATCTTGCATCGCTACTCTGTCCGGAGCAAAATCGACGTACGACTTTCCTCTCTCGTTCGGTTTTTTAGGTTCACCTTCCCAAAGGTGAGAATACAAAATTTTTTCTGTAAGTGTGAGAGGTCTTCCTACCACCTCTCTAGCTTTATCTACTAGATTCCCGATTTTTGCATACCGGGCACGAATCATATCTATATCAAAGGCCATCTTATTCTCCGGTTATGATTTCATCGTTCGGAGAACTAGGCACTTTGTATAGGATTTTTCAAATGAAAGGTTAATTTTCCCCAATCGTAAAATAATGCCACATTTTAAAATTCAGGAATGATGTTAATGGGCTGGTAATATTACTGAACCACTGTAATCTCAACTCTGCGGTTCATTTCTCGGTTTTGCGTGTTTGGCAGACGGGCACTTTTCGGCTCCCTATTACCTTTGGCTTCAAGAATGAAACGATCCGAAGAAAGGCCATTTCCCACGAGATAATCTCGAACCATTTCCGCTCTGAGTTGCGATATGCGAAAATTGGCTTCCTCTTTACCCTCGTCAGAGGCATGCCCCACCAAAATGGCTTTAAGATTCGGATGTCTTTTAAGCAATCGTGTGAGCTGATTCAAAACTTTTCGGGATTCTGAATGCATCTGGATGCTATTTTTTTCAAATTTTACAATCGAACCCTCGATATCTTTGCGCAGCTCTTCGTCCGCTCCGGTTAAATTAGCCGGTTCAGATTTTCCGGAAAAGAAACCTAAAAACCCTTTCTCAGAACTAGGACGTGACTGATCATCTAGTTCTTTTGCACTTCGATTCTCGCTTCCTTTACTTTGCCCTAGCTTTTCTGACGAGTTGAGTTTTTTCTCGCTCTCCTCGGTTCTATTTTCTGCGATTCTCTTCTTACTCGAATTAGTTCCTGAGGATTTGAATGAAAAGTAAACTCCAAGTCCGATGATTAGAAGTATCGAAAAAGAAAGGATCAAAATTGGCAGGCCGTTCTTCTTTTCAATTTTACCGGCTGACGGGGTGGGAATGTAGTTCCTGTAGTATGAGGTTGATTCTTGATTTTTTCCGGACTCGGGAGGTTCGGTGGTGGAAGGAACTACCTCCTGAGATTCCTCGGGCTCTATCTTGCTTAACTCCTCTCGCAGCCATTCATCAGATTTTTTTGTAAATTGATAATTTTTCTGAATGTACTCGATGGTTTGCTTTTCAATTTCAGTATAGAGGCCTTTATCTTTTGCAGCTGCAAGGAGCTTCTTGGCATCTGCGACTGAAATTCGGCCGTCTTTTTTACCAGAGACTGCCGAATCTGCAATTTGAATAAGACTTCGGTCATATTTACGACCCTTAATGGTCACATAATAGCTTTGCTTTTTGGCCATGCTCCCTACCCGTCAACTCGGTTCTCGTTAACAATCTGTGAAAAGCTTTCTGAGGACCAACCAGATAATATCCGCCCAAAACGTAATATGACAGAGATTCCGCGCAACCAAAGTTTTTAAGCTGGAAACGAATAATGGCCGAAGCAGAGTGCGCAAAAAATTGGCTTACCAGCTTGAAAGTTTCATTCACAATTGTTTCCAGTAAGGGCTGACCTGGGAAAGGGAATCTTCGCCTAATAGAGTCAAAAACAACCGGTCCAGTCCAAGAGCATTCCCAGAGCAATTCGGAATTCCTCTTTCCAAAGCTTCCAAAAACATCATATCAATAGGGAAAATTTTCTTTCCAAGAGTCTGCCTGATTCTTTGTTCATGTTCAAATCTAATACGCTGCTCTCTCGGATCCTGTAACTCATCGAAAGCATTGCAAATTTCCAGATTTCCGAAATACATTTCAAAGCGCTTTGCGACTCCATTTTCAATTCTTGCTAAGGCAGCCATCTCCGGTGGATAATCGTAAATAAATTGATATTCTTTCTGTAACGAAGGCTCTACTAGGTTTAGAAAAACAAGGTAAAAACAATCTTCGTATAATAGTTCGCTAAGTGGGATACTGGATAATTTTTGCTCTACAATCCGCCTCTCCAAGTCTTCTCGATCCCAAGTGCAGTTTGCATACTCTTTTAAGAGATCCTTCACAGGCTTGCGCGAAAAAGGTCTTTTATCTAAAAGAATATCGAGTTCCTTTGCTACTGATCTAATAAGATCTTCCGTACGGTTCATCATTTTGCTCAAATCCGCGTCGCATTCGTAAAATTCGAGCATCAGAAATTCCGCGGTATGAACCTTACTCCCAAGTTCACCTGAACGAAAAGTATGAGCTATTTCGTACACTTTCTCTATACCTGCAGATAGTGTAATTTTTAACGAATATTCCGGAGAACTAATTAAATATCCCGATTCGTTTCCTGAGGGCGATGATACCTCAAACGGATTAAGATGGGGCTCCATGCTCGGAATCTTTTTTAAAGCAGGAGTATCAATTTCTAAAAACCCTTTTGAACAAAAGTATTTACGAACAGCATTGAGAAATTTCGATCGATATATTATTGTTTCTTTAGAATGAAGATTCATTAATGGGTCATAATTAGTTTATTTTACGGCTAAGCGGGAACTAAGAAAGCTTATTGGAAGGAACTCCCTATTTTGGAACAAGTTCGCAGATTCAGTTTTTTCGAAATAAGAAAAAAAGATAAAGTTACGGAAATCGAGCCCCTTTCGAGAAGAATCGATAATGAGCAGATGGATGAGCTCCAGTCGATTCTAGCAATGGTCTTTTATGAATCCAATCGTCACATAAAAATTGAATTCAATTCTGTTGAGAGTATCTCGCTAGTCGTTTTAGTTAGATTGTTAAAATTTGGTCTCGACCTAAGGGAAAAAAAAAGAGTCTTAATCTTCGCAAAGCCAAAAATCTCAGTACAGACCTATTTGGAAAGATTTCACCTTTCTGAATTAGTGTTGGTCGTCTAACCTTCTTCTTTCTTCCGGTAATTTCCAGCCCTGGAAACAAAGATTTACACCTAGATCGCCTAACAACAGCAGAGTTTTCGGACTCAACGATACCTCGTCTTTATTTCCGTCGTTGAACTCTATAGAACAGTAGAGTATTACTTTATGTTTTTGGCAAATCTTTTGGAATTCCTTCCTGTTCGGTGCAATTCTAGAAATTAACTCCCAAACATGATCTTCCAAAGGGCTAAAGGCCTCCTTCTTCGAGTGAATTTGCCAAAGAGGCGTACTGATCTTCTCCCCCGAAATTGCTAAAGTATCCTTTGCAAGAGCAAAATCAGGCTCGATACCTAGCTCTCGGGTTATTGAATTCACATCTAGTCCGGGCTCCGAAATTGCGATCAAAGCCCAGGACCTTGCTAAAGATTTATTTATGTTCATGCCTTTTGCAATACTAGTAAAAATCAATTCACGGCCTTAAAAAGCGATAATTTAGATTTATTCGCTTATTAAAATCATCTGAAATTGGATTTTCAAAATTGAAAATTGCCAGAACACTATTATTTTTAATTAAATACAGTTTGATACGGTTTTTTCTTTGAATCATTTTTAACTTGAATTATATGTTGTAATTGAGTCATTTTTTTCATCAAATTCTCCCTGAGGTTGTTATGAAGAATATTCTGGTAATCGAAGACGATCCCGATATCGGAAATTTAATTCGTAAGTCTCTAGATTCAGCCCATTATAAAACCACTATTCAAACGTCGGGCGAGGAGGGACTAAAATTTTATAAGGCAAACCATCCTGATTTACTAATACTGGATCTATCACTTCCAGATATAGATGGAATGGATGTTTGTAGAACTGTTCGAAAAACAGACGAAAACACACCTATTTTTATAGTTACCGCTAGAAATGAAGAGATAGATCGAATCATGGGCTTGGAACTCGGTGCAGACGATTACATTACGAAACCTTTTTCCGTCAGAGAGCTAAAGACGCGAGTAGATGTTTTTTTTCGCAGATGGGACAAAAAAGCAGGCATCAAACCTAATATTGGAAGCGGTGGAGAAATCATTCGAGGTGCGTTAAAGATTGATCCCATCCGGAGAAGGGTTACCTTAAGAGACCAAGTAATTAACATTTCTAGGAAGGAGTTTGATATTCTTCAGCTGATGGCCTCTTCCCCAGGAAAAGTTTTTTCCCGCGAGATGATCTTAGAAGCAGTTTGGGGCATGGAATGGGACGGTTTCGAAAGAATGATTGATTCGCATATCAAGCGGATTCGTTCAAAACTAGAAAAAAATTCCGCTCAGCCTGAATGGATAGAGACGATCTGGGGAATAGGATATCGCTTCACGGATAATTTCGAGAACATAGTTATTCCTGATTAATTGGAGGGAACTCCGCATCTATATTACTTTTTCTGTATAGAAAAAATTAATGGAATCGTGCAAATTCAATAACTGAGTACTGCATGTTATATGCTGGTAAAGGATACACAAAAACCCATCACTCTCTGACAAGTAATTTTGAATACTCCAAGCTTTCGAATTCACGCAATCCGGTTTGCACACTTTTAATTCCTCGACGCTTAATCTTAAGAATAGAAAAAAGAAAAGTTTCCAAAATCTTGAAATCAATGTTAAGAGAGTCCTCTATCAAGACTCTCGCGCGCAGGAGATTGAACATTTCTTCTCATAATACTAAATATCAAAATTTTCAAAAGCAGACCGACCAATCCTCCAAGTATATTAAAATGAATTTTAGACCTGATCCAAAAGATTGGTCTGTGCTTCGCTCCATTGCACAGGCTCAAGGAGTCTCGATATGTTACTTGTTCTCCTATTTATTTGAAAATTCAAGCAAACCCAAATCAAGGGATCAAAAACAAATTACGTGGGCGAAACTATTCATTCTAATTGATTTAGAAAGAGAAATACTTATCCGTGAACTTCTTACTCTCTCAAAAAGTAAAAGAGCGTCGGCACTTATAGGTAATGATTAAAGTCTCTTTAAAAATTTGATTTGTTAAAGGAAATGTATAAATTTTCAATCTGAATCGCAAAACTAACGTCGAGGTTTGTCAGCCCTTTGTGCGAATGAGTAAATATTTCTATATCAACTTTCCTGAATCTAATTGTGATGTCAGGATGATGGTTCATACCTTCAGCAACTTTCGCCACTTCGGTTACGAAATTTACTCCGTCTAAATAACTATTGAAATCGAAATGCCTTTTAATGTAGGAAATATTTTCCAAATTAGCAAGAATTGCCCACCCTATCGGGAGTTCCTTCCTGGCTTCCTCTATAGATACTTTAAAAACTTTTTCCACGGATAATTCGATGGCTTTTCGCACCCTATTACAGGACTTTTTTTAGCGATTGCTTTATCTTTTCGGCATCATCAATAGCTCCATTCGAAAGAGAGCCAGCACGTGCCATTAAATTCACTGCGCCATCCATTCGGGCTTTCAGTTCTTCGATTTTTTGTAATTGTTCGTTAAGGAAAGCTAATTTTGTTTCAATTTCCATCTCTTTCCTTTCCAGAAGTAATTTATAATTCTCTAACTCTTGGATCTTCTTTCTTGTTTTCTTTGCCTCCATATCCACATCTTTTCGGTAATATTTCTCCAATTCTTTTTCCGCCTGAAGATGCCTTTCTCGCTCTGCCTTAAATTCCCGTTTCAAGTGCTTAAGAGCCTGTCTATAGGCACGATTATAAATTCTCTCCCGCTGCGTTCTGCGAATTTTGGCAATTTTTGAAAATATATTCATGCTAACCTCTCGCTGTTCCTATTTGGACCACCAATCGTGACGACGGGAAGGAACTCCGCAACTGGGGTCTCACAATAACCATTTAACTGGTAGGACCCGATATTGCGACTTATTTACTCCAGTCATTATAACCAAATTTATTAAATTGCAAGCCAGCGAAAATTTGCGCGGTAAAGTTCTTGAAAAAAGGTTTCGTTCCAAGCATAAAAGTCCTGGGAGGACATTCATGTCTAAGGTTGAAAGTATCAGTGAAGAAATAGAATCACTAAAAGATAAGGCTAAGAAAATTACCGGCAAAGCCAGAGACGAATATCTCGAACATGTATCAGACCTAAAGGAAAAACTTAAAAAAGTTACTGGTGAAACCAGTGAAAAAGCGAAGCAAATTATAGATCAAACCGGAGTGTATATTAAGGAAAATCCCCAAAAGGCCACCTTAATAGGCCTAGGAGTTGGAGTAGGGATTGGAATTCTGATTGGGATGTTGATCAGAAGGAAATAACTGGGAAAGAATCATCATTGACTGTTAAGAAAAAAAAAATTCAGGAAGATTTAAAAGACGAGTCGTCAGACCATGAAGGTTTTTCTCTAAAGGAACACCTTCTATCACTCGTTGAATCGATCTTTGATTACTTCGAAACTCTTCTTCTGTACCTCCAAAAAACCATTCAAGAAAAAGTTAAACTGGGAATCCAAGTCTATATCCTTTTTCGGATTGGGCTGTTCTTTCTAAGTTTTTCAGTCCTTTTTTTTATAGGAGGCCTATTTCTCTTTTTCCAAAAGTATTTCTCTGGCGATCCGCTTTTAGCGGCGTTAGGAACCGGGGGAGTTTGTTTAGGTATTTCACTTATTTTATTTTCCATAATCGGATCTTTGGTTAGGAGTAGAGACTGAAGTCTCGTTCTATGCCAGATCGTAATCAAAAGGAAAATGCGGGATTCCAATTGAATCCTTTTGCCGGTGATGATGACTTTGCCGGAATTGATCCCAAAGATATGAGTCTAAAGGAGCTTAAACTTTTTATCCACGTAAAGAAGCTTAAAGTAAGACTCGAATTTGAACGCCTTCAATCTTCAGTAAATTACACGAGCATGCTTATAGACGCTTTTGAACAATTCGGTGGAAAAGAATGGTTACTCAAGTTTATCGAATCTGCTGCCGGATTGGAGAAACCGGAGGAATGAAGAGGATTGGAAGGAACACCGTCCCTTTCACCTCACCTCTCGAATTTGAATTGTCTCCACCCTTTCCTCTCCGGCAATAATATCCGACAAAATGACAACCTGATTTCCTTCGGAAATCCTCCCACTAGCTTTCAGGGTCTCAATTGCAAGTTTGATAGTCTTCTCAGGATCTCTGGAAAAATCGATTCTATACGGGATAATCCCTCTAGTTAACCATAGCTTCCGTCTGACCGTGGTCATATTCGTGAAAGCATAAATCAGAGGCACCTTCGGGTGAAAAGAAGCGACATTCAGGGCCGTCGTTCCTCTGCGCGTAATCACAATAATAGCCGGAGATTTAATAGAATCTGCAAGCAATGCAGCCGACTTTGCCATCTCCTCCTTCTTATTGGAAGGAACTCTATCCAAAACGTACCCCACCCCTGGAGTGTCCTCCACCCGCTGCGCGATTTTACTCAACATTTCCACGCACCTGACCGGAAATTTGCCCGCAGCTGTCTCGCCGGAAAGCATGATCGCATCCGCTTCTTCGTAAACCGCATTCGCAACATCTGTCACCTCCGCTCTTGTCGGAGATGGGTTGTTGATCATGGATTCAAGTAGGTGGGTCGCAACAATGACGCGTTTACCGCGTATTGCAGATTCCTTTATGATTGCCCTCTGAATAATCGGCAGTTCTTCAATCGGAACCTCTACTCCTAAATCTCCACGAGCAACCATGACACCATCCGCTGCTTCGATAATATCGACCATATTCCTTACAGCATCCTGATCTTCAATTTTAGCGATAATCGCCGAATGCCCGTTATGCTCTTCAATGATCTGACGAAGTTGCAGGATATCCTCTACGGAACGAACGAACGAAAGTGCGATAAAGTCTACATCCTCTTCAAGACCAAAAAGAATGTCCTTGTGGTCTTTTTGCGTAATGGAAGGCAAATTCACCCGTATCCCAGGAAGATTGATATGTTTTCTAGACCCTAACTTTCCACCGTCTACTACCTTACATTTCAGCGCGGTTTCCTGAATTTCTTCTACAATCAGATTGATCAATCCATTGTCTACCGTGACCCTATCTCCGATTTTCAGATCGCTTACAATGTCTTTGTAATTTACAAAAACAGATTGTTCTTCCGACTCCACCCCAGGAATGATATGGAACGTAAAAGATTCCCCCACCTTTAGGTCCAGATGATCCACTTGAAGATCCCCTGTCCGAATTTCAGGGCCCTGGGTATCCAATAAAATAGCTATTGGATGCTTTAGGACATCTTTGTTCAAAGATTTAATCGAACGGATCACGGAGCGATGAAACTCATGACTACCATGGGACATGTTCAAACGAGCAATATTCATCCCCGCTTCTGCCAAAGCCTGAATCATTTTCTTATCCGCCGTGGCAGGACCTATTGTGCAAATGATCTTGGTCTTACGAAAGTTGACTAATTCGTTTTTCAATGGAGGTAGAGACATATCTAATTGGACAAAATTCCTTTTGCCCGGAAGTAGTAACTAAATTTTAGGGAGAGTACGATTCAGGAAGTCTTCCAGTGAAATATAAAAATCGAATTTTTCCTGCTCGGGCATGTCGGTGCCCTTTTGTTCATCGACAATTTTATTAGCTTTTTCCTGGAGAGATCTCCCGTATTTTTTAAGGTACCTACGCGTTACTAAAATCGGGAAACTGTATTTTTCCTCTTGGTTTCTTACCATAAAGGAATGGATTTCCTTTTTTGCATTCCTTTTAAGAAAGGCTAAGAGAGTATTTTCGTCCGAATCTGCGCCTAAAGCTTCCAAGAGATAGTTTCGATCCGGATATTCACCCCTTGACCAAGCACCATCCAAAATATCCAGAACCGCCTCTAGCATTTTCTTACGGTGCTGCTCCTCGCTAGCTGCCTCTGCAGATTTTGTCGCACTAGCGATCGCATCAGCTTCCGAAGCAGCGATCTTTGCCTTAGTTGTTTCAGCGGCTTCCCTTTCCTTGACCCTTTTTTCTACGATTTTCTGCTTCTCTTCTTGCGCGACCTTTGTCTTTGCCTCTGTTACCTTTTTATTCTGTTCGACCGAGATTCTTGCGCGAATTTCATCTGCCTCAAACTTATGGACCACAACATTTCCAAAAAGAGATCTCCAGAAACGGGTCAGAAAAGGCAGATATTTAAAAAGTGAATTTTGTTCGATTTTATCAAACTGAGTCGAGGCTTCTTGAGAATCCAGAATATCCCGGATATTCATCTTGGCCAAAATCCTGATTTCGCTATCGTTGCCGGTTGAACTCAAAACCTTCTTGGCGTTTTCGATCGCGCTAGCCACTGACTCCTTATGCAGAACAAAGTGATACAGATTTTTTTTATCAGCATATTCAGCATGCAAAATAGAATCATTGTTAATCAATAAAACTCTAATGTCATCGTCTATAGGCTCCCCTCTAAAACGAAGGTAATTCAGATCTACCAAACGATTTGCAGATTTAACGTACTCTAAAAGTTCCGAAAGCTTCGCCTTCTTTTCTTCTTTTTCCTTCTTCTCTTTTTCTTCCTCTTCAAAATGAATTAAACCGAGGAGCTCCTCGACTGCAGTCTTCTGATCTCCGTAGGCAGGACTTAAGAACGGGAGAGCTTGGGTCGCAATCGATCTGGTGTTTTCAAGATCCGATGCCGAAAAATTTCCCAGTACTCCAATTCTTTGCAGTTCGGGAACTATTTTCTCTTTTAAATATCTCTTATAAGCGGCTAGTCGGGAGATAATCTCCTCGTGTACGTTATAGTAAAATACGGATCGATTTCCAGGGCTAAGAGCATTTTCATTTCTGAAAAAGTGCAGCAGTTTATTATCAACGAGTTTTTTGAGTACGGGCTTTAAGTGGATATTGATGGTCGTCTGCTTTAATCCGGGAGTTAAATCGAAAGGATCCTGGAATAAATTTCCGATTTCCGCCGAGGCATAAGTCTCGCTCAATTTATTGGCGTCGATACAGTCAAAGATCCATTTTTGAAATCTTTCGTTTCCGGGAAACTGTCGTTTCTCCTTCATCCACCTTTGGATAGAACTAAAAGAAGTTTGGTTTACACCTTCTACGTACCTATGACTAGAAGTACCATCCGCTTGGGAGGGTCTTGCAAAGACTGTAATCAAGCGCAAAAAGGAAGTAATTCGCCCGTCACTAGACTCTCCTACGGGATCGTAATCGAGTAGGCAGATCTTCTTAACAAGTGGAGGATTTTGGCGGGAAGTGATCTCCTTCAAATAAGCTGCTACCCTAGCTTTATCCAGCGTTAATTCTCTAGAAAGTTGCTCTACACCAGGTAAAATCTTATTTGCTACGTACTTTTCTGTCCAATCCCCTATTATGAGTACTAACTTGTAGATACCTTTGTATTGAAAATCCCCACGAGCCTCTAAGGCTTGCGTTAACTGAAGCGTTGAATTGTAATCCGCGACTTTTAATTCCGGGGAATTGGGATCCAACATGAAGCATCCTCTATCTTATAGTAGATTTTTCTTATACATTAATTCCGCATTCAGCACCGCAGCACCTGCGGCACCTCTTACAGTATTATGGCTTAAAACTACATATTTCCAATCCAAAAGAGAATCCGGTCTTAAGCGTCCGATCACAGTACTCATCCCTTTTCCAGTATCTAGATCCAATCTTGGCTGGGGACGATCCTGTTCTTCCCGATAAATAATCGGCGGATTTGGCGCTAAAGGCAAGCCAAGGTCTTGAGGCTCCCCTTTAAAGGAAGCCCAGGCTTGCAGAATATCTTCTCGACTAGCTTTCTTTTTGAGTTTGACGGAAACACAAACTGTATGTCCGTCAAAAACTGGAACACGATTGCAATGAGCTGAAATCTTAATCTCTGCGTGCACAATCTTTCCGTTTTCAACTTTTCCGAGGCATTTCAGAGGTTCTTCCTCTGCCTTTTCCTCTTCTCCACCTATGAATGGGACTATATTTCCGAGAATATCCATACTAGGAACACCGGGATAACCAGCCCCAGAAACCGCTTGCATGGAAAAAAGCATAGCAGATTCGATTCCGAATTTTTCATGCAATGGCTTAAATGAAAGTGTAACGCCCATGATTGTGCAATTGGAATTGGTTACAATTTTTCCCGGAGTACTTTGAGAGTTCAGAACAGACAAATGCTCAGAATTCACCTCAGCAGAAAGAAGCGGAACTACCGGATCCATTCTATGATTTTTGGAATTCGAAATAATGTGAACCCCTGCCTGTGCATAGGCAGTCTCGACTTCTCCTGCGATACTAGCGTCCAAGCCCGAAAATGCTAAGCGAACACCCGGTGTATTCTTAGGTGTCGGAGTAGTAATTGTTATGTCGCGAGCGTATTTAGGAATATCTGCAGATACTTTCCAACGGGATTTCATAACTTCCCCGTATGTTTTACCTGCGCTGTTTTCAGAGGCACAAAGATGAGTGACTTGAAAATAGGGATGATTTTCTAAAATTTGAATGAACCTTTGACCGACGGAACCGGTTGCTCCTAATACCGCTACATTTACTT
Source organism: Leptospira perolatii (assembly GCF_002811875.1). Lineage (GTDB taxonomy): Bacteria > Spirochaetota > Leptospiria > Leptospirales > Leptospiraceae > Leptospira_B > Leptospira_B perolatii. The sequence continues at coordinate 303,985 of NZ_NPDZ01000003.1, read as the reverse complement.
TGCTCATATATCTTTCGTCTTTTCCGCGGTACTCTTTTTGTTAGGCCTGTAAAAGAGCCAAAGATCCCGCGATTTTCGTTTTTTTTCTATCTTTTTCCTACTGTAGAAGGTGTCATTCTACAAATTTCAGAATTTCGCCAGCGTACTTCTCATTCATTTTCCGCATTCCGGGAAAAGTGAAATGATGGTAGTCGCTAAAATCCTGGGGCCGCAGCGCATCCTTCCAATCCAAAAATAAAACTCCGTTACCGGAAATCTGACCTAAATAATCCAGGTGGGATCTGTACCATTCCGAATTCACATACCAGGAAAGGGACACCGGATTCTCCGGATTGTTTATTAAAATTACGGGAATTTGATTCGACCTAAGATATTTAAGAAACAAGTCCATGTACTTGAAATGAAGCACAGGTTTGAATTTCTCTTTGGAAATTCGCTTTTTAGAATCTGCTAAGACTCTCAAATAACCGATGCCCGGTCTTTTTTCTGGTTCAGAGAGCAATCGAAAGTGAAAATACGATTCGTATTCTCGGTCTCCCATGTTGATGTACCGAAGATCCTCACTTCTTTCCTCCCTAGTATACTGCATACCGGATCTAGGAGGAACAGAACCGAAAGTCTGTTGTAATCTAACACCCATTAGGTCATAGTTCCAGTCTTTGTTCTCTTCACTCGCATAGAAAGGGACCCAGGTGCTGGAAAGAGTCGCAGTAACCAAAGGCCACTTTTCTACCTTCTCAGAAATCTCAGCTTCCTCCTGGACAGAATTTCTATAAAATTCGTCTTTCAAAATAATGTTCTTCCAACCTGGTGATTGAAACTCGAATACTTGAGAAATTCCTTTAGAGTTCTTCAGCTCAATCGTGAGAATTCCGTCCTTTAGAATTTCTGGAACTACCTGTATATAAAATCCCTTTTGTCCCATGTACTTTTTCGGATAGAACGAGAAGACTTTTCCTGTCCAACCCAAAGAAGTTACCCTTTCCGGAATTTGCTCTCCATTATAACCGTGATAACTTGTATCACGACCAAACCTGTGCTCGTACAAGGAACTCAAATTTTTCCAATAAATGTCCTTATATCTATAGAATCCAAACGCGCTCGCTACGATATACTCTGCAGTCTTTTCAGCTCCTAAGACATTCCAAAATTCTAAAACTGTTTCCCAAGGAAATATATAACGAGCCTGTGGAGCTTCTACATAGTCCAAAGCGTCCAGCAAAAGTTCCCGATCCAGAATAGTCTCATTTTTTCCGGTTGGTTGCAGCACATATGCGCGATGCAATCTCCAGTCTATAAAGTTTATCGGGAAAAGGACTAGGTCTGGTTTTAGTTTGAGAATCTCTTTTCTTACCAAAAAAGCATCCAGAGGAGTCATGCCCGCATAAGACAAAAATTCCAAATCAACTTCTTTTCCCGACTTTTTCAGAATCTCCTCTCGAAGGTCCTCACGGTCCAATGAATAATGCGCAATACTAGAGCCGACCAAGAGAACCCTGGGCCTAACTTTTGGTTTTTGCAAAATCGTAAAATACTCGTAAAGAAAATTGTAAAAATGATTCGAGCTCCATGGTGATTCGTTTGGAACCTTCCAAATCGCTACCCTGAAAATTAGAATGTCTGCAGAAAATAGGAGGGCGAAGCTCAAAAGCAAAAGGGCCATACTGGAATTTCGAAAGTACGCAGTCCGTGAAACGAATTTCTGAAACCTCATTCTATGACTATCCTTCCTCCAGAATCATCCAGGAAAGGAGATTGTCCAGAAATAGTTTCTTCTTTTTCTACTTTACCCCTGAAGAGCTTCCTCCAAAATTCCTGTGTGCTCTGGATTTGGGTTTCCAGTTTTGTTTTTTTGATTTCACTGGGATGGGCTTTATTTCACTTTCCTTTGGAAATTTTTTGGAATTCGGATGTTCTGTATCTTCCCGCATTGCTTACGGATGTACTTCGAGACGGCGGCTCATTTAGAGGGTGGTCTCTTACTCCTTCTCCTTATTTTTTCCCAGATTTGATCCTGGTTTATCTTTTTGGAACTTTTACGCCTAGCTACTTCTGGGCGTTGATCTGTTTCGCGATTTTTCAATCTTTGCTCTTCGTTTGGGTTCTAGGTAGATTTTTAAGAACCTTAGAACCCGAACTCCCTCCCGAGTTTAGCTATTCGCTCTCTTTGCTCACCGGAACTTTTGTGTTACTTTTGGGAGAAAAATTTTTCGCACTCTATTTGATTCTTCTACCTACAATGCACACTAGCGCCTTCCTAATATCTCTTTGGGCCTGGCCTTATTTATTTCGCGAGAAACTTCCCAGGTATGTGTTCCTTCCAGTGTTAGTGCTAACCGCGATTTCCGACCGAATCCTTTTTTTGGAACTTTTCTTACCAGCTGGACTCGCCTGGATTGCGCGGTATGGAAGGATCGGGACATTATTTCCTCAGTTCTCCATTCGGTTTTTTCTAACCGGAGCAATCAGCTTTGGGACCTATATGGCGCTTCGTTCTTTTTTGTTCATCGAAGCTCCCGGAAGAATTTCACCTGTTCTCTCTTTTTCCAAATGGTTGGGCGATCTATCACGCTGGATTGGCGAAGGACAGTTGCCCGGAATTTTTATCTTGCTCTCTCTTTTCACCGGTTTTTGGGCTCTTTCAAGAAGTAAGGCGGAAGGCACTGGTTTCGCATTTGCAGGCTTTTTTCAAATCTTACTCGTGATTTGTCCGCCTCTGGTCGGCCTTTATATAGATGAATACAGCCTTAGATATTCTGCACCTGCGTTTTTGATCACTCCTGCTCTAGGAATCAGCCTAATGTCATCGAGGACAAAAGAAAGGCTTAGCCAAAAGATTTTTCGGAATACTGTAATTTCCGTATTTATAACTGCTTTATTTTTATATTCCTTCTTGAGTCCAACTCCGAGTGGATCCTGGCAATTCAAGGAAAATGTCAAACCCTGGGAAGCTGAGTGCGTGGATGAATTGGTCAAGGATGAGCATTTTGTTTTTGTCATAGCGGATTTTTGGAGAGCCAAAAGGATCTTAGTCTACTCAAAAGAGGAAATACGCGCTCTCCACGTGGACTATTCGACTTTGCAAGGATCTCACACAATTTCGAATAAAGAATGGTACATTTTTCCTCCAGAAGGACCTATTGCAGTTCTACCTGATGGTCTCGGGGAATCCAGAATTGTCTCGTTTTATGGACATCCAACGAAAATCGTAAAATGCCAAAATTCGGAAAAGTCTTTATGGATCTATGAACCGAATCAAAAAATTAGAGAATTGCTAGTCCGACCTTTTCAAAAAACAAAGTAGAGAAACGGTTTTGTTTTTGCGGACAATAGTACTGCCAGAATACCACCTGCGCTCGCTAAAACACTAAAACTCCAGACAGAAAGATTTTCGTACCAAGCCTTAAAGCTTCCTTTTGCTTCTTCTTTATGGCCAATCCAAGTCGCAAAAATAAAAAGTAAAAAGCAAAGCGAAAAGATTCTAATCTGCAAAGTGTTCGGATCAAAGCCTTCCGGTTTTGTTCCAATCAGTTTGCCAAAGACCACCCAGGTAGTGGCCCAATCAGGCGAACGAAAGAAAACCCAAATGAGTACGATACTAGTCAGAACGAATAACTGATAAAAACCTTTAAACAGCCTTCGGAAAATTCGGAACATATCCCTCGAAAAAAAATCAAAGCTCCGAAAGGCCCTCTCTATTCCCAAAAGCAGTCCATGAGCTGAACCCCAGGCTACAAAATTCCAACTCGCACCATGCCACAGTCCACCGAGCACCATTGTCACGATCAGATTGAAGTAGGTCCTAGATTCTCCGTGTCGATTCCCGCCCAAGGGAATGTAAAGATAATCACGGAGCCAGGAAGAAAGCGAAATGTGCCACCTTCTCCAGAACTCTGAAAAACTACCTGAGAGGTAAGGCATACGGAAATTTTCCGGCAACCGAAAACCAAGCAAGATTGCAGATCCGATCGCGATATCAGAATAGCCGCTAAAATCGAAATAAATTTGCAAAGCATAACTGATGGATCCGAGCCAAGCAAATAGACTAGAAACCAAATGAGGATAATCATACAGGGTGTCGGAAAGAATCGAAATATTATCCGCCAGAACTGCCTTCTTCCAAGTGCCGATTAGGATCAGGACGATTCCGCTTCGAATATCCATCTCCCGCCATTGCACCCAATTTTTTAACTGAGGAAGGAACTCCCTAGCAGCAACGATAGGTCCCGCAACTAACTGAGGAAAAAAGGATAGAAAGAGAGCATACTTCCAAAAACTTCTCTCTGCCTCGATCTGCCTGCGGTAAACATCAATAGTATAACTCAATGACTGAAATGTATAAAAGGAAATCCCCACCGGAAGAATTACCCTTAACAGAGGTGGAGAAATACTCCACCCAAATGCCGAAAACACGGCAATTCCAGAATCCACAAAGAAATGAAAATATTTAAAAAAGCCTAATACGCAAAGATTCCCGACCAGTGATATCGAAAGCAGAAATTTCCGGAGCCTTCCTTCTCCGACTTTTTCCATTCCCCTGCCTACGGAATAATCCAGGAGCGTAGTTCCAAAAATTAAGAGCCCAAATCTGGGATCCCAAGACAAATAAAAATAGTAACTTCCGATCAGCAAAAATGGGAATGGAATCCACCTTGGAAAAAAAGAGAATGCAGGAAGAATCCAGCGAAAAAGGAATAAAGTTACGAAAAACAGAAAATATAAGGGCGTAGTAAAATTCATTCCGAGTTCACTAAGATATTTTTAACTTGTCCCGAACACTTGACTTCAATTTTCTTTCTCGTAGGGTAAATTCAGTCTAAATTCTTAAATTTCGGATTATTTTTAATCCAAATATTCAAATGTTAGAATAAATTAAGCCTATTTCTAATCAAATGCTTAAATCACTGCGATTTCATTTCAAAAATGTCCAATTTTAATCAACCTATCAAGTAATTCAATTCGTAGTCCTGCATAATTTTAAGCATAATTTGAATTACTGATTAATTTTAATCACTCGTGATACATTCCAAAGGCCCTTTTAAATCGTCCATTTGCATTTTACTCCGCAATTCGGGCAAATCGCAACGATCTCGGCCTTCACTCTTCTGCCTTTAGGTGTATCTACTTTCCCGATTGCTATAAAATCAAAGTCTACGCCTTCCGGCACGTAATGCCCGCTCCCATACTTAGCCGAACCTTCGATTAAATTTGAGCAGGCGTGGCATTTAACTCTCAGCTTGATTACTTCTGCCATTTCGGATTATCATCGTGCAGAAGGCCATACGATCAAGCAGAAAGATGCCAGCCTTACATGCGGAGGAAATAAGCCTACACATGACATAACGACAGAAATTTGGTCTTTTTTTGCAGAAACCCCAAGCCTAAAACCATCCAGAAGGCCTGTATCTGTTTTTCGGTTCGTTTTCTTGCACCAAAATCATCGAAACCATCAATTTTTCTTCCTGCTGCCTAACCGTCCTGGATTCGGCCAGATGGAGCTCTTTCCTCATGCAGTTTCTTTTCCCCCGGACTTTTCCTGCCTTTTGATGGCCGTATTTCATTTGTTTTTGCATTACCGAACCCGCTCGAAGGTTTGCGCAGATATTCGAGATCGCGAGGAAGCTTAGCTTTTTTCGGCACTTCTCTTTCCCCTTCCACTTTTCGCCCGGATATGGGCGGAGGCTTCTGCCCACCCCGGAATAAGATGCATTCTTTTTTCCTAAACGCGCCCGAATTCTCTCTGATTGTGATTAAAATTGGGCGGAACCTGGCTTGCTTGAAATAGCCTGTCAACCGGTTCTACCTCTATTTGTACCGGAATTTCCGCCTATTCCCGGCTACGGGACATCCGGACCTCCCCTGCTTTTTATCCGAAAACCGCGAAAACATGCTGAATTTAGGCCCTCCGAAAGGCCCGGCAGACGCCATATCTGCCCTTTTCTTGCGCTGTGGAGAAATCGGGAAAGGCGCTTAGGCCCGCCCTTACTGCTCAATTTTGGGCGAATCGATAAGTGCCGCAATCGCGTCGCGAGAAGCCGGTTCTACGGCTAGTAGTGCCGACTCTCTTTCTTAAATGCCGATGGTTGGATACTTAGCAACAGGAGGGATTCGTTTTCTGGGCAGACATTTCCTCCTGTATGGCGCACAGGGCGGAAATGTGCTTTTAAGCCTTTTTTGCTTTTAGGGCAACTTTGCGAGGACTAGATCCGGGTTTGTGGCCCTTAGCGAGGACTCCAGATTCGAAATTAATATCTAGCCCTTGTTTCTTATTTCTTTTTACCATGTACAGAAAATGCCTAACGTACTGGGCGAATGGCTCGGGCACTGATTTCGGATCAAAGTCTTGTGGATTTTCTAGCAGAGCGCGGACAACGGACTGATTCAAATCCTCCTTGCTCGTCGCCATAAGAGTTTCGAGTCTACGGCAGATTTCGTAATCATTGACCTCTAAGGTCAGTTTCTTCATTGCATTGAGCAATTTTTGAAACGACGTACGCTTCACTTTTACAGCCATTTGTTCAAGATTTCAAAGGAGGTAGAAATCACAAGAATTTCTAAGATTTAAAAAGGCTCCAGGAATAAGCGCTGCGAACCTCTCTGTTATGGCCACAGCATTGCCTTCAGGAAGAGTTGTAGTTTCCACTTTGTTCGCAATCTCTCTACTCAGATAGAAAAGAACTGCGTTCGCATCCTTTTTGAGCGTGAGAGCAGACCGGTCCCTGGAAAGCATGCCTTCCCAAATCCCCGTTCCCCAGTCCCTAGCCGCGGCAGACACCCCTTGGCTCCAGGGGCCGGACAACAACCCAGAGAACGGACCCCTTTCCACCGAATGCGCAACTGTTGTAATTTCCCGATTGTTTTTGGTGATTCGATAGGTTGGAACCAGTACAAATCTTTTCTCCGGAAAATGCCGGGAGATACTATGAGAAGCTGAGTCATTTAGGGTTCCAATTTTGGAAGGACCTACAAAAATAGCTCCCGCCACACCGGCAGAAAGAAGACTCGAAGTCGATGGATTGATCTCACTAAGTCGGTCGACCGAAATCCGGCTTGGACCTTGAGACAAATTAAAGACGAAGAGAACGGATTGAGAGAATCTTACAGAAAAATCGGAAGACCTAGAACAAATCTCTTCCCTACTTTCAGAAAGGAAAATCGGGAGAACAATTTTCTTCGAAATTTCTTCCACCTTTTCTTTAGAGAAGGAATTTGTATCTTTACTGAGGAACTTTTTTTCAGCCTTTTGTGGCCGCGAATCCCTCAGCAAGTCCTCAAGACTTTCCGAGTAGATAGAATTAGCTTCTGAATTTAAAGCGGAAATCTGTTCTTTCGCGAGAACCGACTCCACTTCTTGTTGATGAATTTTTTCCAAAGATTCAGAATTAAAATTATTACCTGCTTTGATCCCAGCAACAACGGAGGGAAGAAATTGAACTTCGGACCTTCGGTCCAGTAATTCACTCGCACCAAGGACAGGGGCACTGAGGCAGGCCCAGATAAGCAACAATCGTGCCAAATTCTTATGTCCGCTACGAGATTTCATCGCTAATTAGGGGTAAATTAGCTGTTTTTCCCAAAAAAGGAAGCTTTTTTTGCAGTTTTTCTAGGATTTAGGCGGTTTTTCGAAAGAGCCTTTTCACTCTTAGTTTCCATTCCCACAGGATGATTTCCTGCTCTTTTTCTCCCGCCCTCTCTTGTTCTTTTTCCAAAAGAGCATACACCATGCTGGAAGTTTCCTTAGAAAATCCTTTGTCTAACTCTGCCTCGAATTCACTTTCTTTCATCTCCAGAATGAGTCCTGCCAGACGAAACCCTTCATCAAGAATTCTTAATTTATTCGTCCAGGATTTTAGCTCTTCTTTGTTAAATTCGTTCCGAATCATAACATCTAAGAAAGTACGGATGAAAACAACTTCTTCGGGCTTCAAATGGAAGTCAAAAAGCAGCTGTTTGACTTTTTCTATTTCCATTTTTCTGAGATGAACCCGAGCAAGAAAAACCGGATTCATTGAATGCATATTCAAATTCCCTTTTTCAATCAGGTCTGTAGCTCTGACCTTGTTGAAATCGACTACGCTCGAATCTTCCCTAAGTGATTTTTCTAATTCTTCCTTCAAAACCGGAACGCCAGAATCGGGCTCAATTTTTTGCGCAACCTTTCTCTTAATAATCAGCATATTCAGAGAAGGAAAACGAATCTTCAAGGAGACTAGGTCTTGCCTAGGGAACATTTCATCTAAAATCAAATAGGCGACTTCTTCCCCGGTTTCTTTAGACTTCAAGAAATCATCGATCCCGAGGTGGTGGTGAACAATGACCGGAAGAATGTCGCATTCGCTGCCGCTGCTCAAAAAAACAGTCCGAACCTCGTTTCCGGAATGGCTATGCTGATAAGGAATTACTAATTTGCCCTGACGAACATTCACAAAACTCAGTTCGCCTAATCTAAAGTGGGACAGGTCAAATTCTCCCCCCAAGAATGCAACTTTTGGTACAGGCACTACAATCGATTGATTTTTTGAACCCTTCGGAACCTCAGGGCCCTTTGGCGAAAAGACTACGTATGTCATTTTCGCTAACCTGACTTTTACGAGAAATCCACCCGGCGTTTTTCTCTCTTCGTACAAGGAGTCGAGTTCCAATGTAGTTACCCTATACCAAAATTTCTGAGCTTGTATTGTAACGAACCTCTGGAGATTTGCAAGGCCTTAGCCATGCGAATTTGATTCCCCCCGAAAAGCTTATGAGCCAAAAGGATCTTTTGTCTTTCTACAGCTTCCACTGCTTTCCGTAGATCTAAGTCCTCCGGCTCCGGCAAGGAGAGGCCTTTTTGCAACTCGCTAGACTTCATTTCCAGTTCACTAATTTCACTCCCCGACGCCAACAGAACTGCTGCCTCGATTGAGTTTCTTACTTCTTCCAGGTTCGATAGGATTTTCTGATCTGAAATCTGTTGAATCGCTTTTTCCACTAGAATCAAATCCCTTCTTCCTAATGCCTCTTTTACTTCTCCAAAAAGGCAAACAATCAGTTCCTGCTTTTTAAGAAAAGTGAGCTGTTGCCAAGTCGGTAGACTCAACGAGCACATATCCAAGAGACTTTTAAAAAGGGGAAATTCCTCCCGAAAAACCTGCTCTGAATTTTGAAGCAGAATTACTTTCGATCTCTCTTTTTGGCTAATAACAAATTCATAAATAGCTCTTTGTTGGACCAAAGAAAAATCGCTGATATGATCAAAGATCAAAGTGCCTCCGGGAGTCATACCCCCCCACTCCTTCAGAGATCGTTCAATTTTGGCCGAGCCTTCCGGAATTGTACTCAGAACAAGTACGCCCTTTCCGGGCAACTGAGACCGATGAATCCATTTTGCGATCGCCTTTTTTCCGGACGCTCTCGGACCAACTATTGCCAGCACGCCGTCTTTCTCAAATTTAGAAATATTTCCATTTGGATCTTGAATGAGAGAAAATAGAACTTCGCCCAGATCCAAAATCTTTTTGCCCCGAGTAGCTGAGGCAGCCGAAAGAATAGGCTTTGCCTTAGGGTAGACCGGCTCAAGAATACTGGATAATTTTTGGCAAAATAACCCAAGTTGAATCAATTGAAAATCTGCCGGAGGCATAGAAATCTCCAGGAGGATGAAGCCAGCCAATCCATTACTAGATTGAATTGGACAAAGTAGGCAACCTACAGATTCTCTTTTATAAAATGTGACTGATTCGGGCGCTTCGTCAGAAAAAAAGAAAGGAGCGTCTGAAGTTTCCAGTTGAGTCCTGACAAGCGAGCCCTTGGCAAGAAATGGATAAAAAAAACCTTCCTCTTCATAACCCCAAGACGCGACTTCTTCAAGCACATCGATTTCTGACAAGGACGCCAGAGTGACCAAACCTGGTCCGGCGCCCATAGAACGAATCAGATCCGGCAAGGCCAATGGCAAAAGGTAGCGCAAATCTTCTACCGAAGGTTTTCCAAAAAAAAGCTCCTTTGCCGAGGAATCCATTTTGGGAAAATGTTTAAAATTAAGCATTCTGTCAACCATGTACCCGTACGACCCTCGTTCATGTCGGACATCCGACATGCTTACAGCTCCACAGGCTATGCGGTCTCTGCATCCAAAGAGGCGGATTGTTTTCAAGCCCACTGTTCCGGTTTGCCACATAATTTTTGGGTTTTTAGAGAATTGGTTGAAGTCGCTTCAGCATTCTTCTGAATGACTACTAAAGCCTGGCACAAAATCAAAACCATATTCGCGAATGCGAAAGCGTCCCGAGAAAATCTCACTGTCTTTTTTTCGAAATTTTTGGGCGCAAGGTGAAAGGGGATTTACCCGGAGTAAAGGATGATATGTCGGACATCCGACAATTGAATAGAAGGGATTAGCATGATTATTGTATCCATTGCAAACCAAAAAGGTGGCGAAGGAAAGACTACCACCTCATTAAATCTGGCTTGGGGTCTTGCCCGCAGAGGAAAAAGAACTCTGCTCATCGACATAGATCCACAGGCAAATTCTACCGGAATTTTTCTGAACCCCGAAGCTATCGAAAAATCGATGTACAATATCTTTCAAACGAAAGCAAAAGTAAAAGACATCATGGTCCCTACCCATGTGAACAATCTAATTATTGCTCCTTCTCGATTGACTTTGGCAGAAGCAGAGACTGCTGCAGCAAATGTAGAGGCGCCTTATATTTTACGTGATGCGATTATGGACCTCGAAAAGGATTTTGATTTTTGTGTGATCGATTGCCCACCAAGTCTTTCGATATTTACAATCAATGCCTTAGTAGCCTCTAATTATGTAATCATTCCTTTGCAAGCTGAGAAATTCTCAGTGGATGGAATTCTGGGATTGCAACAAACGATAAGCAGCATCAAAAAGAGAATCAACCCATCCCTAGAAATACTAGGAGCATTGGTAACCCAGCTCAAGCCACAAACCCTCCTTACAAAAACAATCGTACCCGTGCTGACAAAGTACTTTAGGATTTTTGAAAATAGCATCTCAGATGGCGTTGCCGTAGGAGAATCCCACTTGGCTAAGAAGTCTGTTTACGATTACAACAAATCTAGTAGGCAGGCCCAAGAATACGAAGGCTTTATAGAGGAATTTTTACATGAGCTCCAAAAGTAAACGCTTAGGAACACTTGCAGATGTCTTTCAAGCAGAACGATTAGAAGGCACCGTTAGGAAGATACGGATGGAGAAAATCCGTCCTTCGGAAAATCAACCCAGACAAGAAAGAAAGAAAGGAATAGAAGAGCTCGCACAAAGCCTGGAGAAAGACGGACTCCTTCAGCCGATTTTAGTCACCAAACAAACCGAAGACGAACACTATACAATCATCGCAGGAGAAAGAAGATTTCACGCAGCAACTTCCCTGAAGTGGCAAGAAATCGAATGCAAAATCCTGGATAAGGACGAGAAAGAAACGTTCCGCTTGGCAATCATTGAAAACCTGCAGAGGGAAAACCTTTCTCCCTACGAAGAGGTCGAAGCGATGTCTCATTTGAAAACGACGTTTTCTTATACCGACCAAGAGCTAGGAAACTTGTTTGGAAAAAGCAGAAGCTATATGACCGAAATTTTAGGAATCGCGGCGATGCCAAAAGACGAGATCCGGTCCTGTAGAGACGCAGGCATGGACTCGAAAAATCTACTGGTCCAAGCTGCTTCTGCTTCCAAAAAAGGAACATTCAAAGAATTCTTAGACAGATTTCTTTCAGGCGAGCTAAAAACCGTAAAAGATGCCAAGTCCTTCAACAAGACGGAGGAACTTCCTTTCGTAAATCCTGGTCTCCCTTTAAAGTCAAATCCCAAGAGTGCGAATGCGACCTCCCCCAACCTAGGCTATAAAATTTCGAAAAAAGGATCTATCATCCAGATCCATTCAGACAACGAGGACCTTCTCCAAGAAATATATAAATTAGTCCGAAAAGAAATCGGGAAGAAATTCGGTAAATAGGCAGCATACATCTCGAGATGAGCGGGGAGACCTCAGCGCTACCCATCGCTCTTAAGAGATAATTTATATTTTCTTAATTCGTTTAACAATGAACATTAAGAGAATCATCAATTTTTATTTATAACAGCCCCGAGAAACATGACTAGCGGGTACTTAGTAAAAGATTTTTACTGGGACGGGCGAGAAAGAGACCAATGAGATTGACAGCCACGGAAACTTGGCTACGATGTGACATAATATTCTAAACGGAAATGTAGTACTTATTTTCTCTTCCCGGCGAGAAAAGGGTTCTCCATGCGTAAGTCCGGCAAAGAAAAAAACTCCCCTGGTGATTCCAGGGGCCGGACCTTCCCGAAGGAATGTTGTTGGATGAGACATAAGTAACCTTATGTCAGATAATGTCAACTACCTTCGGATTTTTTGCTTAAAATTAATTGGTTTGCTATCCGGGAAGCAAAAGGATCCGAGCTATGGGCGACCATTATCCATACATAAAATTCGTATCGGACATTATAGAATCCGGGCTCTGGGCCCAGTTATCTGCGGCCGCGAAGACTCTTTATCTAGTCCTGCTTAAATTTAGCGACCAGAACTTTAAGCCAGTCTGGCCAAGCACGGAAATGCTGCTCCGCCTAACCGGATTTAAAACAAAGAAATCGATCATAGAAGGAAAGAGAGACCTAGTCAAAGCAGGTCTTCTTCAAGTCGTGCCAGGGACCGGGCACAAGAATTCTATGTATTATTTTTGCTTCAACTACCCCGGTTCCAAAATTCCACCTCAGGGGTATACCGCTGGATACCATAGGGGTGGATCGACGGAACATCCAGAGGTAGGAAAGGCGACACCCGAGGGGGGACAATTAGGAGCCCCAAACAACATTAATATAACTATCCATAATACCCAGAACCAAAAACCTATTCAGAAGCCAAAAGAGAATAAGTTATCTTTGGACCTACTGTCCCAGGAATTTGGGACTTCTATTTTGACAGAGGCGATTGAGATCGCAAAAGCCCAAAGACAAGAGGCAAATTTATTTTATATACGAGGGATTTGCAGAAATTTGACTGCGGCGAAGACAGACAGGCCCAATTTTGAGCACCCGGGAGCCGAAAGGGCTACTGGTACTTTGGGAGGAAAAGACGCTTCTTGGTTTGGGTTCCTGGAGTGGTGCAGAGAGTCATTATCTAAATCTAGTGTCGATATTTTGGAAAGACTGCAAGTGCAGCCGGATGGGCGCACTTTGTTTGTGCTGGATCCCCTACCAGAGTCTCTTCGAATGATCGTAACAAAGTACTTCACAGACAAAATCTATCCATCGATACTGGTTATATTTTCTGCCAAGCCAGAGGAAAATCGAATCAAGGCCTAATTTCGGAGAAATGAAGGAACTAACCTACTCTATGAATAAAGAATCCATTCGGATTAGCCACCCACAACCGGTTAAAATCAAAGAAGTGCGGACTAAGGGAACGTATGACCTTAAGGAAGGAAAGTTACTTGGTTTTTCGGAGAGCTTGGATGCACCAGGTGTCTCGGTTCTCACTCTTTCTCTTGGAGAAGATTCTTGTTTCAATCAGATCAGATTGCATTCTTCTGAATCCATTGCTTCATTTTTTCCAGATACATTTCGATTCGAGATTTCTTTGGACGGGAAAATTTGGGAGCCGATTTTGCAAGAGGCCGGCTTTAGTCGATTGAATCGAAAAATCGGACAATGGAATTTTTCTTTGGTCCAAGCAAGATTTCTCAAGCTTGTGAGTAAGGTCTCGGTCAAGGATGGATCAAAATTCAAAGTGGCCATCGGCGCTCTAGAAGTTGGTGTTTCTGGGATCGTAAAGATTGATGTTAGCTCGGAAAGGGATCGTTTTTGGGTTAAAGAAAATTTGATAGATGAACGCCCAGATTATGGTTGGGCATCGCAAGAATCTTCGCAGCCGAAAGAAGAATTTTTTTTGGTCGACTTGGGCTCGATAGGCAGGGTGAACGAATTGAGACTTTTAACGCCTAAGGATTCACCGGCAAATTTTCCGGAAACGTTTACTGTTTACTACAGCGAAGATGATCTGACTTGGAACCAACTACTCGAGGAGAATCAGTTCTTATCTGAACTCGGGGTTTGGTATCAGTGGAGGTTCTTGCCCGCAAATATTCGATTTTTAAAATTAGTAGCTAGACCTAGGAAAATCCAGGGAAAAGAAAAATACTCCACGAGAATCGCAGAGGTCGAGCTATATGCAGCTCCGTATCTGAGCGATTTGACCCACAAGCCTACTGCCGCACCTCTCCCATATGCTACAGTTCTACGTTCTGGCTTGGTTCGATTAGCAGTGGACGGAGAAACTTCTGAAGGTGCCGCGGTTCAGGCAAATGATAGAAGGCTGAGAGATTCCAGTACGGAATATAAAGGAATCGTAGAACTCGCATCGGATGGCGAGGAGAAAGAAGGTGCAGTCGTTCAATCCAACGATCGTAGATTGAAGCATGCAACCGAAACTACGTATGGCCTGACAAGGCTCGCGATGAATGGCGAAAATCGGGCAGATAGAGTTGTCCAGGGGAATGATGACCGATTGAAAAACGCCAGCACTTCTTCCCCCGGGATTGTGGAGTTAGCAGAGAACGGCGAAACAAAAGAAGGAGTTGCGGTCCAGGGAAACGACGACCGATTAAAACATGCTTCCCCCCATAAATTCGGATTGGTTCAGCTAGCTTCACCTGGAGAGGCGAATCCTGGAAAAGTGGTTACCTCGGATGATCCAAGGCTGAGACGGGCAACTACAGAAGCTCCCGGAATCTTACGTTTTGCTTCTAATGGAGAAGAATCTGCGGAATGCGCAGTGCAAGGAAATGATAAACGACTAAAAGTCGCCACTGCGCAGAGCTACGGGATCGTGCAATTGGCTAGATCAGGAGAATCTAAAGAAGGAGTAGTTGTCCAAGGGAGCGATGAAAGACTGCGTGCCGGAACAACAGAGTATCCTGGAATTTTGGCCTTGGCACCAAAAGGTAAATCTATTCCAAATCATGCAGTTTCCTCTGACGACCCTAGACTTTCGGATTCGAGAGATCCGAAGCCGCATAATCACGATTACGCGCCTTTGCATCATGATTTCAGTTCCCATTCTGGGTTCCTGCGTTTGAAAGGATCAGTTGAAGCTCCTTACATGAATATTTCCCCTCCTCCAGAAAGTTTCGGAATCGTGTACGCCAAGAACGAAAGCGATAAGGGTTCCGGGATTGTAGGAACAGGAAAGTTTGTAGGTGTTCTAGCTTACGGAGAAAAGTTCGGTGCAAGAGGAGACAGTTCTTCTGGTGATCGCGATTCTGCCGGAGTTCTTGGCTTAGCGAAAAGAGGATTCGGAGGGTGGTTCCATTCTAGATCCGGATACGCAATATACGCGAGCGGGAAAGGAATTCCTTCCTTAAATGAAACCGGCTCTGGCAAGGCGTTGCTTGCGGAAGGAGATTCCGATTTTATAGGCACAGTGTATCTCCATTCTGGAAATGGAGAGGATTGCATCGCAAAGTTTTTTCCGGTACATACTTCTGATGTGATTTCGGAAGGAGACTGGTTGTCTATGAGCGAAGATGGAAAGCTCAGGAAGTCAAAACAAGCAGGAGCTACAAACATTATCGGCGTTGCCGTAAAATCGGCGGCAATGGTACTAGGAGAAAGAGGCCAAATGGATGGATTCTGGCTCGTTGCGATCTCCGGGGTAGTTTCTGCAAATGTAGAAGCGCAATCGTATCCAGTGCAACCTGGAGACCTCTTGATCTCCGGGCTGACTAGCGGCCACGCCGTGAAAGTGGCAGCAGAAAATCTGAAGCCTGGCGCACTTGTAGCCAAGTCTTTGGGGACGCAAAAAAATGGTCGCGGACAAATCCAAGTGCTGCTGACTTGCAATTGATCGAAAGAAAAGTAGGAATTCTGAATATAAGGAAAAAATGAAAAAGATCCTAGATATATATAACGAAGCGAAAGGGCCGGTATTTTCTTTCGAGTTCTTTCCTCCTAAAACGGAGGAAGGTGAGCAAAAACTTTATGAAACCGTAGAGGAGCTTTCTGCTGTTAGCCCGGGGTATATTACAGTTACTTACGGCGCTGGGGGCTCTACGAGAGATAAAACGATCAGGTTAACTTCTGATCTTGCGAACAAATTTAAACTTTCTGCGGCTGCCCATTTCACTTGCGTTGGCGGGGATAAGGACCAAATCCGTGAAATTTTGCAGGAAATAGAATCTGTCGGAATACGGAATTTAATGGCGCTACGCGGCGATCCTCCAAAAGGAGAAGGTGTTTTTCAAAAAACTCCTGGCGGTTTTGGAAATGCGAGCGAGTTGATTTCGTTTATCAAAAAAGAGGGTTTCGATTTTTGTATTGGAGGCGCCTGTTATCCGGAAAAACATCCGGAGGCTCCGGACCTTGATGAAGACGTAGATATGCTAAAGAAAAAGGTGGATTCCGGTGCGGATTACCTTGTCACACAGCTTTTCTTTATGAATGAAAAGTTTGAATCGTTTCTTTCTTTGGTTCGGCAAAAAGGAATCTCTGTGCCTGTGATTCCAGGAATCATGCCGATCACCTCTTTTAGCCAGATCGAGAGATTTAGAAGTATGGCGGCTTGCGAGTTTCCGCCTGAGTTTTTGGTCGACTTGGAACAAGTGAAGGAAAATCCTGCAGAATTTTATAAAAGAAGCGTTCGGTTTAGTGTGCGGCAATGTAGAGAGCTTTTGGACAACGGAGCTCAGGGAATACACTTGTATACTTTGAATCAGTCGCACGCGAGTTACGATATTGTAAAGCAGCTGCAGTCGATCTATAGTTGATTACAAATTGATTGTGCTTTCGCGCTAAGCTTGGAGTGCTTTTGTTAAACGAATAGCTCTCTACCTTGGGGAACCAATCCTGTTCGGAGTGATTCTTTGTACAGCAGAGAAATTGCCTTTCTCCCCTCTTCGCCCAAGGATTTGGTGTATTGATTTACATAGAGATTGATATGGGAATCAACGACTTCTTTTGTAGTATCTTGAGAATGTTGGAAAATGTATTGATAAGTGCTCTCTCTGTTTTTAAAGGCGAGGTCAATACTCTCCTTCAAAGCTCTATCCAATTCTTGGCGCACAGATTCTTCTATATCTCTCCGCACTGCTATGCATCCTAAGGGGATGGGTGCTCCGCTGTATTCTTCCCACCATTCTCCTAGATCTCTTACTTTTTCCATGTCTCTTTTTTCGTAGGTAAATCTTTCTTCATGAATCAATACCCCGAAATCTGCTTCACCGTTTTTGACATGGTCCAAAATTAAATCGTATCGCATCGGTACTGGCTCATAGTCTCCCTGAAGATAAAGATGCAACAGTAGGTTTGCAGTAGTCCATAGTCCAGGTACGAGAATTTTTTTCCCTTTTGGGGCATTCGCTTTATTTCCCTTTCGTTTTACAATTAGTGGGCCACAGTTTCTGCCTAAGGCGGAGCCGCTGTCCAACAATGCGTATCGATCTGCAACGTGGAAGTAAGCCGCAAAGGAGAGCTTGGTGGAATGGAACCTCCCCTCTTTTGCAAATTGATTTAAGTTTTCCACATCAAACAATTCTTCCCGAATCTTGAGGGCAGAATTTGTTTTCCCCGAAATGAGATGGTAGAAGATGAAAGTGTCGTTTGGGCAGGGGGAATATGCTAAACTTAATTCCATACTTACAGCAAAACTTTCTGGAAGTTCTTGGAAACGAAAAAAATAATCGTAGGGTAGTCGCACATGAAATTCCCATCAGAAAAAGAGTTCGGGTTTTTAGAGAAAATACATACGATAGCTGTAGATTTGGACGGCACGCTTTTGAATTCCCGTGCTTCCATCTCGACCTTAAATCACTACATCTTGCAATCAGCGATGGATCAGGGAAAAAATGTGATCATTGCAACTGGGAGGAGATTTTCCAGTGCTCTTCCTTACGCCCTTGAGTTTAAGGGGAGAGTTTTGGTAGTTTCAAACAACGGGCAGGTTCTACGGTCTGCTCCGGATGCTGCTAGAATTTCAGAAGTATATATTTCTTCCTCTGCGGTTTCGGCAGTGACCGAAGTAGCAAAGAGGGCCGGATTTACTCCGATTCTGCATGTGGACTATTTTGAAGAAGGGATCGATTTTGTTTCTGAGATTCCGATTACCGATCCTAGGTTTCATAATTATGCGAACGGAGATTTGGTCAGGTCTAG
This sequence comes from Leptospira perolatii, assembly GCF_002811875.1. Lineage (GTDB taxonomy): Bacteria > Spirochaetota > Leptospiria > Leptospirales > Leptospiraceae > Leptospira_B > Leptospira_B perolatii. The sequence goes on along the minus strand of NZ_NPDZ01000003.1, from coordinate 285,807 downwards.
AGTGGTGAGAGACTGTAACGATCACGGTGCAGATCGGGCCTTGGTAGTTTGTTTTCTGTCCTTGGATAAAGAAGAATTAATGAATTTGGAAATTTCGCTTTTGGCGTTACCCGAGGCAATTGAATACAGAACCGTGATTACTATGATTCCGGGAGTTTCGTATTGTTTGGAAGTCTTGGAAAAAGGAGCTTCCAAGTGGTCTGCTATCTGCTCTTTCTTGGAATCCGAAATGCTCCATTCGGAAGGTGTGATATCTTTTGGAGACGAGAAGAACGACTTGGAGATGTTGTCCGGCTGCGGACTCGGGTTTGCGATGAAAAATGCGATTTTATCGTTAAAAGAAAACTCCAAGTATCATACGCGTTACTCTAATGACGAAGACGGAATCGCGATGACTCTGCTCGAACTTGGGGTATTAGGTTTTCCTTAATAACTTGCGAGGGTCATCGGAGCGGCGTTCTTTGGATACGGGGGGAACCGTCTGGCAAGAGGCGCAAGCCGAGTCGTAACAGCCAAACTTGGTTTCTTCCTCGCTATTTTTTCGGAAGAGATCCGAGAAGCTCGACACAAGTGGGAAAAGAAGCCTGAGGCACGTAATTCCAACGATCAAATATACAACGGTATCTTGTGTGTTCGTGTCCCAGGTCATATTTCCATTTTGAAATTGGATCTCAGTTAGGGCAACAGTAATATTTTCCAGAGGCTCTGACAGTATTTTGACAAATCGAGCCGGGATTTCTGTATGATCTTTGGTAGAGATGTGGTCCACGCTAAAAGTCTATCATTCTGAAACGAACCAGAAAGAAGCCTTGTTTTCCTCGGATGCTTTTTTATGGAAAACTTGCATGCGGACCATTTGGGTGACAGATTCTCGTTTGCATCCAGAATTTATTTCTGTCTCGTCTTCTTGGGAAGTAAGAACTGGTTTCGAAGCGTATCGACTTCTTTTGGAAATTGTCTCCGGGTTGCGTTCTAAACTTTTTGGAGAAACGGAAGTTTTAGCTCAGTTCAAAGAAAGATTTAAGAACGGAGAACTCCCCTCCTCCGCATTTGGAGAATATCTCGCAAAGTTAAGAGATAATCTGATCGAAGATTCACGCGAATTGAGATCTGGGTATTTGCAAAATTTAGGAGAGCAGTCCTATGGTGGTCTGGCTCACAAATATTTGTCTGAGTTCCTTCCAAAATCTCACTCCGTTTCCATGATTGGAACAGGTCAACTCGCCGAGAAAATGCTACCCTGGCTGAGAAAGTCAGATCGTACCGTGAATTTAGTCGGTAGAAATCCGAATCGATTGCTTTCACTTTCAAACGCTCATCCTTGCAAGGCAGTTTTATTATCAGATTGGCAACCTGCCCAGGAAGCTTGGGTAATTGCAGCACCGATCGATCTTGAGGATTGGATGAAATATTTAGAGCCCGGTAGTCTAGTCTTGGATTTTAGAGAAGAGGTCCTGGAGAAATCCTGGCCGGAGGGAGTCCGATATATTTCCTTTGCGGAAATGCTTTCTTCTTTAAAAGAGACCGAAGCAAGAACTCATAAAACAAAACTGGAATTAAATTCCGTGATAGAAAGATTACTGGAAGACCGCGAGTATGAACCGCGGCAATTTGTATTCGGTTGGGAAGACCTACCTTGTCCTTCGTTCTAAGAATTGGATCTAGAAAAAGTACTTTAGCAAAACTGCAATCTCTTCTGGTCCGAGACGCGCTGTTAAAGGCGCACCCGGATTTGAAAATCGACCTTTTTTTCAAAGAAGCCAGCGGAGACCAAGATCTCAGTACTCCTCTTTGGAAAATGGGCACTCGAGGAGTTTTTACTCAGGACCTTACAAAAGAATTGGTCGATGGCAACGTTGACTTAGTGGTTCACTCTTACAAGGACCTGGATCTAGAAGGACATCCTGGAACTGAGATTGTAATGGCGCTTCCTAGAGCGGACCAAAGAGATGTTTTACTTTGGAAGAAATCCTCTTTTTTGGAACCTCCGGAGCTTCTGAGAATTCATTCTTCTTCTCCGAGGCGCGAATATAATCTGACAGGATTTCTCTCTTATGCGTTGCCTGCCAGATTGCAAGGGAAGCCGTTGGAGTTTCGACCGGTGCGTGGAAATGTCCAGACTAGGGTTCGTAAGTGGTTAGAAGATTCTGGAGTCTCGGGCATCGTGGTCGCGAAGGCGGCATTAGACAGGCTCCTGGCTGACAATTTTTCCTTTTCGCAAGAATCAGAATATTCTGAAATACGAAATTATTTACGTTCAGTTTTAGATGAAAATTTATTCATGATCCTTCCGCTTTCGGTAAATCCGAATGCTCCTGCTCAAGGTGCGCTTGCTGCCGAATATAGGTCGGGTGATTCTAAAGTTCTTTCTTATTTAGCTCCTTTGAGAATGCATTCAGAAGAGAAGAATGTGATCGAAGAAAGAAAGATTCTTTCCTACTTTGGAGGCGGTTGTCACCAGAAAATCGGTGTGGCTTGCATCAACGTCGAGGAAGAAACCTATCTTTTTCTGAGGGGAAAATCGGACTCTGGAGAAGTGCTGAATTCGAATGTTCGCTTGGAAAATCGCAGTGCATTTCCGCGTCCTAATTCTTGGGAAGATGTTTTTCCTCAGCCCAAGCAAGGCTTCGAACTGCGAAGGGTCCCCCTCTCATCTTCCCCTCCGGCAGCTAAGGAATGGTTTGTATCAAAGGCGGATGCAATTCCGGACTCTTGGACTCCTCCGAATCCCGATACAATACTGTCAGTCGCGGGTACAAAAACCTGGAAGAAGTTGGCTAGTAGAGACTTTTGGGTTCACAGTTCAACGGATGGAATCGGCGAAGAAAATGCTACAAGTATTGATACTCTGCTCGGTAGGGTTCCGAAATTTGTTAAACTAACTCACGAGGACAGCGAAATAGCGGAAGGTGTTTGGGAGAGATACCCTACCTATAAAGTGGAGTTTAGCGAAAAGCAGCCGGATCTTTCTAAATTTACTCATTTCTTTTGGATGAGCGGTTCCCAGTTTGAAAGAGCTTTGCGATCTAATCCCGGTATCTCTGACAAAGTGCACTCTTGCGGTGCAGGGTCTACTTATAAAATCATTAAGAAAACATTAGGGAATGAAGCTAAGGTCTATGCTTTTCCGAATTACGAGTCCTGGGTGCATGCCTGCAAGGGAGAGCAACTTTTATTTTCTTCCAAACAAGGATCGAAATGACATTACAATCTTCTTATGGATTGGAGCTGCGCAGAAATCGGACGCTTCCTCAGCTCCGTGATTTGCTTTCTTCCGAATCTTTAAATGCAAAAAAGCTTATACAGCCTATTTTTGTAAGCGAATCCCTGAAAGAAAGAGAGGAGATGCAATCTCTTCCCGGGGTATACCGTGATTCCAAGGAATCGGTGCTGGCCCAGATAGAATTCGACCTGAAATCAGGAGTGAAGCATTTTCTTCTTTTTTTAGTACCGGGAACAAAATCAAACGATTCGATTCCTAAATCGTTTTATGAAAGTGCAATCGGTGGAATTAAGCAAAGATTTCCGGAGATTTTTCTTTGGTTGGATACTTGTCTTTGTTCTTTGACGACTCACGGACATTGCGGGCTTTTGGGCAAGAAGGGCGAGATCGATAATGCAAGTTCCGTAGTGCGTTTGTCGGATATCGCTCTCTGTTATGCGCAATCTGGCGCGGACGGAATTTCACCTTCGGATATGATGGACGGCCGAGTTGCTAGTCACAGGAAAATCTTGGACCAGAACGGCTTTGCTCACGTTCCGGTGATGAGCTATTCTACGAAATTCAAAAGCAACTTTTACGGGCCGTTCCGCGAAGCCGCAGAATCTGCTCCGGGGCACGGAGATAGGTCTTCCTACCAAATAGATGTTCGAAATAGGGAAGATTCGATTCTCTCATCGATTCGAGACGCGCAAGAAGGCGCGGATCTATTGATGGTAAAACCCGGCATTACTTCTATCGATTTAATTCAGCCGATTCGGGACAAAACTGGGCTTCCGGTTGGAGCTTATCAAGTAAGCGGCGAATACGCATCTCTAGCGATGCTCGCGCAAAACGGATTTTGTAAATTTGAAGATGGTTTATTAGAAACTTGGAATGTATTCTCGCGAGCCGGGGCTTCTTATTTAATCACCTACGCCGCAAGAAGAGGAAAGGAAATATTCTCATGACTGTCTCTCAGACAATTACATCAAAAGAACTTTTTGAAAGATCAAAGAAGGTTTCCCCGGGAGGTGTGCACTCCCCTGTTCGGTCTTTTCGCTCGGTTGGAGGGAATCCTGTTTTTTTTAAATCTGCCCAAGGCGCAGTTCTCACCGATGTAGAAGGGAAAAGCTACCTAGACTATTGTCTTAGTTTTGGACCTCTGATTTTGGGTCACAGAGATCCTGAAATTGAAGAAGTGGTTAAGCAGACTGTGGAAACTGCTTGGAGCTTCGGAGCCGCGGAGCCTTATTCCTTGGAGCTCGCTGAATGGATTGTGAGTAAAATTCCCTGGGTAGAGAAAATCAGATTTGTAAACAGCGGTACAGAAGCTGTGATGAGCGCGCTTAGAGTAGCGAAGGCGGCAACTGGCAGAGATAAGATTTTGAAATTCGATGGATGTTATCACGGGCACTTGGATGCACTTTTGGTGAAGGCAGGTTCTGGGTTAGCGGGAGAATCTTCCTCGGACAGCGCAGGAATTGGATCCGAGATGATTCGAAATACTTTAGTTTTGCCCTTGGATAATGAAAATCTTGTCGAAGAGCTTTTTTCCAAAGAAGGAAAGAATATCGCTGCGGTTATTATCGAACCTCTGCCAGCGAATTATGGGCTTTTGGTACAAAGGAAGGAATTCCTACAAAAGCTTGCATCGGTTGCGAAAAAGCACGGAGCGCTATTGATCTTTGACGAGGTAATTAGCGGTTTTAGGATGGGTCTAACCGGTATGAGCGGAATGCTAGGAATCGAACCGGACTTGGTCACCTATGGAAAAATTATCGGAGGTGGATTTCCGGTGGGAGCTTACGCAGGTAAGGCGGAATTCCTGGACTTAGTCGCTCCACAAGGACCGGTCTATCAGGCGGGCACCTTGAGCGCGAATCCGTTTGGGATGAGGGCTGGTCTAGCTACCTTAAAAAAATGTGAACGAGATAATGTCTATGCCTCATTGGAGGAAAAGACACTTCAGCTGACTCAAGGGTTACTTTCTATATTCAGAAAATATGATGTAGAATCTGAGTGGGCCTGCACGACTCAAGGCTCCCTGTTTTGGTTCCACAGAAAGAGTGCAAGCCCAATTCGGACTGTAGATTCGATTCCGAATGGTCATAAGGAAGCTTTTGCAAAGGTCTTCCATTTGCTTCTGGGGGAAGGAGTGTATCTGGCGCCATCCGGCTACGAGGTAGGCTTTTTAAGCTTGGCCCACACTTCGGAGATTATAGCTCAGACCTTGGAAAAAGCAGAGGCTTCTTTTAAAAAAGCTTAAACTTAGAAGAGAAGGAAGTTCAATTTAGGCAAATCGTATGTTGTTATCTAATTTGAGAAAAATTCTTCTACCTGTGCTTTGGCTCATTACCACAGTTTCGCTCGGCGTCTGGTGGTTTTTTCTAGGTCTAAAACAAAATCGGTTTGCCTCCGAGTTGGCAGGACATCTGCAAACGAATGTGAAAGCCGAAGTATTAGAAAAATTGGATCGTCAGAGCAGGATGATCAAGATGGAAGGTGCCTTCTTTCTTGTGCTTCTAACCGTCGGCGGCGTTACTTTAGTCTGGCTCACCTTTCGGGAAGACCAAAGGAACAAGCTGATTCATGATTTTTTCTCTACTGTCACTCATGAAATGAAAACCCCTCTTGCGAGTCTTAGGCTTCAAGCCGAAAGCTTGTTGGAGGAAAGACTGGATCCGGCAAAAGATCGCCTCTTGGTTCGACTATTGAAGGATTCAGTTCGAATTGAATCCCAGATGAACAAGGCAATGTATCTCGCTAGTCTGATGAGATCAGAAGGTCTGTATCTAGAAGAAACTGATTTGTCAGAATTAGAGAGCAGTTTGAGAGAAGACTGGGGAGAACTACAGATTCGTACCGATTGGAAGGTTAAAAGAGTCCGAGCGGATCGTAGGGCGCTTGAGAGCGTAATTAAGAATTTGCTGGAGAACTCTCTGCAGCACGGCTCAGCTACCGAAGTTAAAATTAGTTCTAGAATGATAGGTGGCAATCGAGTAGAATTCGAGTTTGTGGATAATGGGAAGGGATTTGCCGGAGATCTTCAGAATTTAGGAAGACCTTTTTTTAGACACACAAGCACGAGTGGCACAGGAATTGGCCTCTACATCATTCGGCAATTATTAGAAAAAATGAATGGAACATTTTCTGTCGGAAATTCTCCATCTGGCGGGTTTTGGGCTCAGTGGACCCTACCCTCCTCCGACACGACCCTAGAGGGCGAAGGTCGTGAAAGCTAAACTTTTATTAGTTGAGGATGATCGATCTCTGGGGGAAACTCTGAAGGAGAGATTGGAAAAAGAGGGGTACGAGATCGTTTGGACCGTATCCGCCCAATCTGCGAAAGTTTTAGCCTCAGATTCTGCTCTCGACTTGATTCTGTTAGATGTTCGACTTCCGGACGGAGACGGTTTCGAGTTAGCTCAGGAGTTAAAAGAGCGAAAGGATTGTCCTCCATTTTTATTTTTAACTGCACATTCTGGAGCTCCAGAGAGATTGCGGGGATTTGAGCTTGGAGCTGAAGAGTTTATTCCGAAGCCATTTCATTTAAAGGAATTGTTAATTAGAGTAAAGCACGTACTCGAATCTCACAAGCATCAATTGAAATCAAGTCGCTTCATTTATGAAGGGTATACTCTGGACTTTTTCGGCTATTCTATCCGTAAGCCGAATGGAGAAGAGATCCGATTGTCGAAGAGAGACTGCGCACTGTTAAGTTTGCTCGTCGAAGAAAGGGATAGAGCGATTAGCAGAGACGAAATACTAGATAAATTATGGGGAGAAGAACGATTCCCTACAAATAGAACTATAGATAATTCCATTGTAAGATTACGCCAGGCCTTCGATGAAAAAGGTGAAGAAGCGATTCGTTCTGTTCGAGGCGTAGGCTACCAATGGACTGGAGAACTGAGGAATGCACAATGAGAGATTCGGCAATGCACTTGCTTTAAAAAAACAATCTATTCCTCCGATTTGGATGATGCGCCAAGCCGGAAGATACCATTCGCACTATCAAAACTTGCGAAAGAAATATTCTTTTGAAGAACTTTGCAAAGTGCCTGAGCTTTCGGCTGAGGTCGCTTTTGGACCAGTCGACGATTTTGGTTTCGATGCCGCGATTTTATTTTCGGATATACTTTTCCCTTTAGAAGCTTTGGGAATGGGCTTAAGATTTGGAGAAGATGGACCTCGCTTGGGCTGGCACTTGGAACATCCAGGAGACCTTGCTCGATTTCATATCTTAGAGGAAGCCGTGGATTTTTTGAAATTTCAAAAAGAGGCGATGCAGCTTACCAGAAAGAAAATTCCTTCCGATCGCTCCTTAATCGGCTTTATCGGAGGACCGTGGACTCTGTTTTGCTATGCGAATTTAGGAAAACATGATGGAAATCTTGTCCAACCCAAAGTTGCCTCCCTCCTCAGAGAAGGTTTTTATAAGAAGTTAGTTCCTTTATTAAAAGAGAATATTCGGCTGCAGTTAGAGGGGGGCGCCGAGATCGTAATGATCTTCGACACTGCCGGAGGTGACGCTTCTCCTTCCTTCTTTAAAGATTTTATTCTACCTCCCGTTCGAGAGTTGATTAAAACTTTTCCGGGAAAAATTGGTTATTATGCGAAAGCTCTTCCCAAAGGAAGCCTCGAACTTTTAACCTCAGTCGAAGGATTGCTCGGATTCGGGTTGGATCACCGGTGGGAGCTCCCCCAATTTTTGGGAAACGGCAAACATTTTGTTCAGGGAAATTTTGATCAGGCGATGTTGTTCTTAGAGCCCGCAGAATTTCGTCATTATTTACTAAAGTGGTTACATCCTTTCCTAGAACTATCGCCGGAAAGAAGAACCGGTTGGATCTGCGGCCTAGGCCATGGAGTGCTTCCAAAAACACCGGAAGAAAACGTCAGAACATTCGTAGAAACAGTGAGAGAGGTATTCCAATGAAATCGGAACTGAGCCTAATCGGAAAGTATGATGTACCTGCACCTCGGTACACTAGTTATCCTACGGTGCCTTATTGGGAATCGGATCCTACTCGCGAAGAATGGATTTCGTCTATTCGAAATCGAATTCAACCAGTTGGCTCTTCCCTCGCCTTGTATCTGCATATCCCATTTTGCGAAACTTTATGTTCGTTTTGTGGATGCAATACATCGATTACAAAGAATCACTCCGTCGAAGAGCCGTACGTCGAATCTTTGTTAACCGAATATTCAAATTATTTAAAGGCTGTTCCGGAGCTTGGAAAAAGGGAATTACGAGAATTGCATTTGGGCGGAGGCTCGCCTACTTATTTGTCCGAGAAAAACTTGGAGTCTATCTTAAAGCCGATTTTGAGTGCGTTGACGATTGCAGAGTCTCCTGAGTTTTCCATCGAAGTGGATCCTAGACGCACTAGGTTGACCCAACTAGATTTGCTCAAAGATTTCGGATTTAAGAGAATCAGTCTCGGAGTCCAGGATTTCGATTCAGAAGTGCAAAGGTTGGTGAATCGAATCCAGCCTTACGAATTGACCGCGGGAATCACTGAAGGTGCGAGAAAACTAGGTTACAATTCTGTAAATTTTGACCTGATCTACGGATTACCAAAGCAAACGAGCAAGAGTATCGAAGAAACAATTCAAAAAACATTGGCCTTGAGGCCAGATAGAATTGCTTTTTACAGCTATGCACATGTTCCTTGGATCAAGGCTGCTCAAAGATTATTCACGGAAGAGGATTTGCCCAAGGGCGCCGAAAAACGCGAGTTATACGAGATCGGTAGAGAAATGTTTATCAATGCGGGATATAAGGAAATTGGAATGGACCATTTTGCCCTTTCCGACGACTCCTTGTATTTAGCGTCGGTCGATGGTACGTTGCATCGGAATTTTATGGGCTATACTACCAGAACAACCGACCTACTTTTGGGCTTAGGAGTGTCCGCAATTTCGGATACCTGGGATTGTTTTTATCAGAATGAGAAAATTTTGAAAAAATACCAGAGAAGGATTTCAGAAGATGGTCATGCGTTGCTCAGGGGACATAAATTAAACGAGGAAGATCTTCGTCAGAGGGCCTTAATATTGGCTCTTTCTACTACTGGAAGCGCTGCTCTTCCGGAGGAAATTTTCGAAGATGTGAAACTGTATTTGGCGACTATGGAAGACGATAATCTAATCGAGTGGAAAGGGAAAACTCTGACAATCACAGAGGCTGGAAAACCTTTTCTTCGCAACGTTTGCACCGGTTTGGATCTTCGTCTCCGTAGGAAAAGTCCCGAAGCAAAAGTTTTCTCTCAGTCGATTTGAAATTCAGAATTTAGAATCGGTAAAGTGGAGTAAAACCCTTGTATTTTAGAAGGAGTTATTAGCCTAAAAACGCTAGAAATAATCAATTTTTAAGTCCAATGATAGGATGACAGTTATTATCTTGAGGAAGGGATTAGGTTGTTTGCGAATTAGAATGAATCGATCGAATTTACATATTTCTTGGCTCTTCGCATTTTTACTGATCGTTCTATCTCCGATTGCAGGTGTGGACTCCGCCACTGTATTGATGAGGCAAGGCGGAGCTGTCAAAGGCAAGATTATCACGCAAAACCAATCCGTAATCGTTTTACAAACCGAAGCTGGCCGTAGATCGATCAGCAAAAATACAGTCTTAAAGGTTTTGTATAAAGAAGTTAATGAAGCCGAAGAAGCCAGAATCCGCAAGGAAGAGGAAAACAAACTCGCTAGAAGCAAGATAGAAGCGGAGCAGCGAGAAATGCAACAGAAAGAAGAGGAGAGACTTGCCGCAGAAGAGGAAGCGAGAAGAAGAGAACTCGCCGAAAAGAAAAAACCTCCAGCGATCGATCCAAAAAAAGCGCTATTGAGATCAGCTATTTTGCCGGGTTGGGGTCAATGGTATAGCGAAAGAAAATTTCAAGGCGTTCTATTCCCTGCCCTACTCCTTGCTGCAGGATACGTCGGTTATCAAAAATTTAAAGACTATCAAGTATCTGTAAATTTATACAATAACGAGGGGAACCCGTATACAAAGTCGGCGATGTTAGGATCGGCGGTTGGAATTCCGACCATTACCCCTCCCTCTTTTTCGAATCCGACCGATGCTTATCTTTATGACAAATATATAAGCCCGATTCGACACAAGCAGATCCTGGCAGCGCGAGATTTTCATGAGTACCAAGGTGCGTTATACGTTATCGGTGCGATTTATTTGGTCAATCTCTTAGATGCGTATTTGTTTGCCGGTAGCGCGCCCAGTGTTGCGGAGGCTAGTAAATTAGAAAAGAATACTGGACTTGAATTGAATGCAACGCCGGCTTACGTGAATTCCTCCACTGCGCAAGGAAGCGGCTCGCAAACTTCTTTAGAAATCCGTTACTCCTTAGGATATAGATTCCAATTTTAAGCCATCCTGAACTCAGTGGTAGAAATGCCGCGAGATCCGAAAATTCTATTCGCTTACGTTTCTCTGTACATTATCTGGGGATCCACCTATCTGGCGCTAAAGGAAGGCCAAAAGTCGATGTCCATCGATCTGTTCTTAGGGATTCGATTGTTCTTGGCCGCATTCTTAAATTTTGCAATCTCTTATGCATTGATTAGAAATAAATTTCCTTTATTCACTAGAGAAAATCTGCAGGAAGCCCTCAAAGTGGCAATCATCGGCGCACTGATCATCGTGAGCGGCCAGGGACTGACTTCGCTTTCTATGCGTTATGTGGACTCTCATATGGCGGCTGTGGTGATCGCGGGAACTCCTATTTATATTGTTATTATGCAAGCAATGTCAGGAGAAAAATGGAGCCTTTCTATCCAAGAAGCCTATGGTATGGGTCTAGGCATTCTCGGGATCGCAATACTTTCCTACGAAGAAATCCTAATTATTTTTCAAAGGTTTACGCTTACAGAAACTGGGGTCGGAATTTTTTTCGCCTTTTTGGGTAGTATGCTGTACGGAGGATTTTCCTACTTCACGAGAAATCAAATTAAGATGAAAGATCCTTTAGCAGTGGGCGGCTTTCAGATGTTAGGCGCCTCTTTTGTTTTTTTGGCGTTCTCATTATTTTCGGGAGGATGGAGTTCCCAGGCATTTGTTGCGATGACACCTGGGACATGGTGGGCGCTTTGCTATTTAGTTGTTTTCGGTTCGACGATCGGGCACACCGCTTACTCTTTTATTGTAAGAGTGGAACCCCCCAATCGGGTCTATTCCTACACTTATATAAATCCGATCATAGCGATTCTAGTGGGCGCTTGGCTCGGCGGAGAGAATTTGAAGTTGCAACTAATTCCTGCTAGTCTCGCTATTTTACTCGGTGTATACTTTATTTTAGGAAATCAAGTGCTTCGAAAGCAGGGTTCACCAATTTCTGTAGAGAAAAAAGTTTCGCCACTAACAGCGACAAACGATGATTAGTAGGATCTCGATTTCTTGCTAGTTCAAACCGCAGGAAACGAGCTAAAAATAATAAGATCCGAATTGTCAAACAATCCGGGCCCCGCAAACTGTATCCGTGCCAACTCCACATCCAGATAGAATTGTCATAGGCGCCGGGTTTACTGGCTTGTTGCATGCGTATCTCGCACTTTCCAAAGGCGAATCTGTATTAGTCCTTGAAAAAGCAGACCGCGGTGGTGGATTGATTCGATCTGTTCCTACCGAATACGGAATTGTAGAAACTGCTGCGAACGGGATTTTGAACTGTCGAGAATTGGAATTGCTTTCATCCAAATTGGGGCTTGATATTCTCGTGGCCGATCCTGCGGCCAAAAGACGTTTTATTTTTACTCGTGGCAAACCTAGGAGAATTCCGCTCACCTTTTTTGAAGCGGTCTCTCTTGCCTATAAAGCATTTACTGTGCCATCCAAGCCATTAGAGGGAGAATCGGTTTTACATTGGGGCAAACGAGTGTTAGGTGAGTCGGCAGCCGAGAAATTGTTAGAGCCTGCTTTGGGTGGAATTTACGCAGGAGATTTGGATACAATGTCAGCGGAATTGGTACTAGGAAAGTTTTTCCAATTGAATCAACCGACTTGGAAAAACCTAAAACATTATGCTTCGGAGAATACTTCCAAACCTGTCAAAACCAGAAGAGGAACAGTTAGTTTTCGCGGAGGGATCGGATCGCTTGTGGCCGCTCTCGAAGCAAGAGTAAAAAAGGAAGGCAAAATCAAGTACGAAGAAGAGATCGGAAGCTTAAAGCAACTTCGTGGAAAGTATCCTAGGGCGAAGATCACTCTTGCTACCAATCTAAGTTCTAGTCTGAAGCTACTGAGAGCCGAGTTTTCTGAACTCAAAGTATACCAAGGAATGTTACAGACATTACCAGTCGTGTCTGTCACTCGTTTCGGAAAAGATTCTATTTTGGGTACTGGCAAAGGTTTTGGAATCCTTTTCCCCAAGGACCACAAAACATATTCTTCGGAAATGGGGATCCGGGTAAGGGGAATCCTATTCAATAACTTTATCTTTCCCGGTAGATCTGTGAACGGGATCAATTCCGAGACCTACATCTACGGAGGAGCCGGAGATCGAGAGATTGCAACTAAATCAGAGGCAGAAATTATCTCGATTGTTGAAGAAGACAGAAAGAAAATATTTCCTGAAAGCAGTTCTCCCTTAAACCATTACGTAACGATCTGGAAGGACGCTCTCCCGGAATATAGCCCGCAATTACTTTCTTTTAATCGGGATTTAGATCGGATTTTGCCCGAGGATTTGCGAGTCGAAGGAAATTTTCGATACGGAATCGGGTTAAAGTCAATCATAGAGAGAGCCTTTGCGCAGCACTCTCTCTAGAAATTAGTGCGAAGAGCAAAGAACTTTTTCTTTGCTTGGGTCAAATCCGCCCAATGATTTGCAGGTGCAGACTGTCCTAACGTTAGTTCCCTTATTCGAGGCGGCCTTTGCTCTTTCTATAATCGTAGCAAGTGCCCGAATAAACGGAGGATAGGTTCCAGGTGTTGGTATTCTATAATAATCCTGAAAACCCAATGACTTTGCTTTGTCTCGCATTTGTACGCCGATTTCTTCTAAGGTTTCTAAGTGATCACTCACAAAACTTATAGGGTAAATCGCAACCCTGGAAACTTTGGCTTTGGAAAGCTCTTCTAACAGATTTAAAGTATTCGGAGTGGTCCATTTACTCGGACCTACCCTACTTTGGAATGCAAGGTGAGTATTTCCGCGATAGCCGGCCTCTCTCAATAGAGAGACTAGCTCATTCGTATTTCTTTCAATTTCTCGGACATAGTCGTCTCCTTTATGGACTAACCGCATCGGAATCCCGTGTGCGCTAAATACTATATCGATATTCTGCCAGTCCTTTACTTTTTTGTTATGTAAGTGAAGGAATTTGGAATTTTCCAGATGACCGTTAAAGAAATCTAGAATCAGATCGCGCACCGATTCAAGGTATTCTGATTTGTCAAAAAAGGGTTGTATCCACCCTTCGTAAGAGATCGGACAAAATCCGAGTTTGCTCTTTAATATCATTGCCGTCGAAAGTACGGTTGATCGCGAAAAATGCGGGAACAAAGGTAAAATTATAACTCCGTTTCTTGGGTCTAACCATTCAGGATCGATCTCCCTGATATGCGGATACCCACAAGCCATCGCAATTTTGATCTCCCATTTTTCTCCGCTCTTTTCAAGGAGCTTCTGTAGTTCCTTTGCCTGACGTTCGGTTTCGGAAACTAGTGGGGAACCTCCTCCGAAGCCCATAGAAGCGTAGACTTCTTGTACTTTTTTGGATCTGGATTCTGCGATTTTGCGGGCCAAATACAAACGAAGGGCCTCTGGAATCGGCAGATCAAATACAAGTGGATCCTCAAAAAGATCCATTAAGAATTTAGGAATTTCTGAAGCGGCTCTCGGTCCGCCCAGATTTAATAAAAGAAGTCGGTTCTTAGATACTTTTTGCACAGATTCTAACAAAATACTCCGGTAGCATTTGCTTACAAGTGGAAATATGGCCTCGTCGTTTCCCTTGATATTTACGAATCTCTTAATGAAAGTGAAACTGAATCTTGGCGGAAACCTGGGACTTGACTAAGATTCAATTCCCAGCAGCCCAATCCAAGTAGCTTGTCATCGATAGTTCTATATTATATTGCTTGGTATTCAGATAATTTCGAAACCTTCCTGCGGAACCTGAAATAAGATCTTCGTTGCTTAAGCCGCCCTTGGTGGAAAAACTTCCCGAGCCATACAGTCTGTGTTCTGTCAGCTTGAGGAAAGCAAGCCAGCGACTCCAATTGTAACCTAACCCTAGGGAGGCTTCGAATCCGTAACCCCCGGCGTTACCGATAAAATTTAAAGTGCGATGGTAATGGTAGTCTCGAAAATGCGAATACCACGATAATCCGAGAAAGCTTGTGTCAACGACCCAGCCTCCATTTGAATAACGGTAACCGATCCCTACCGGAAATTCCCAAGTAGTATTCGAGAAACTCAACCCGAGTCCGATGCGATCATAAAATACAGGGTCGGATGCGACCCATTGCATGACGTCATACAAATAATATTTGAAAAAAGTATAATGGATTCCCCCAGCCCAAAAAATGCCATGTCCGCTCTTTCTGCTATCTGGGTTTGAAGATCCGAAGTACTTTCGGATCTGAAGACTGATTCGATCTTGCTTCATAGAAAGTCTGCCCTTCCCATCGGCAAAATTTCTAGATCCGGTGAAAGTATATGGCGTATCGTAGAATGCAAATTCTCGGAAGGCAATCTTCGAACCCCGTTCGACAGTGGGATCTCCGAGAGCAAAATCTTCGTCTCTACCCTCCCCTACTCTTTTGTATCCACCGGTAGACCTATACCCAACTTGTACCTCCCATTGATCCAGCCAGTGCTTAAATTCCAGACCGGCGTATGTGAAATCCCGGTTGTAACTGATTCTGGACCCAGCTTTTACCCCGGATAAGTTTGGATATTTGGTCCCAGATTCGAAAATGTGCTCACCGCCATTGAGCCCGAATAATATCGTCGCTGAAGATCTCGATAGAAAGCTGTTCAAGCCTGAGCTATATGATTTCTTTTCCTCAACTGATCCTGGATTTTTTTCCGAAAAATTGGTGGAGCCTTGAGGGAATAAGGAACCGGGGAGTAAGAGGACAAAAATTGCCCATGCAAATCCCGAGTAGAGTCTGCGGTAGTTGTTCATTTATTCTTGTTTCTCATTGTTCTGGGGTGAAATGGTTTCACCCTTTCTATAGGAAAGGGATGCCTATAATTCTAGGCATATCTGGTTGTATCAACCTTGTTTTTTCGCCAATTAAAGGTCAATGAGACATAGGTTTTCTTGACAAATTGAGTTTAAGAAAGGACTTCTATTAAAGGTATTTGTCAATGAAAGACAGGGTGTTGGGCGTTGAGGAAATTGTCGAAGAGTATGGCCTTCCTTCGAAGGAAGCTTTTCGAGAAAAGGCGGAGAGCTGGAAGATTCCAGCAGAACTAGATGGCAAGTATAGGCAGCTAGTTATCGAAAAGTATTTCGAGAAGAGACGAAAGAAGCTAGCAAATTCAGTAGTCATTGCCGTTTCGAATCAAAAGGGAGGAGAGGGAAAAACTACTGTATCTATAGCATTGGCTGAGGCCTTGGCTAAATCTGGAAAGCCGGTGCTCCTCGTGGATTGGGATGCGCAAGCAAACATAACTCAGTTATATCTCGGGCAAGCCGAAAAATCTGTCTTTCATACGCTCGGCTATAGAGGTGGAGCTCCAGTTCCGATCCGAGAAATTATTGTTAACTTGGCACCCAACTTGGATCTCGTTCCTTCATCCATTCATTTAGCAAACTTCACTACTCCGTACGAGAGGGACGACTTTGAGCTACTCAAGGATGCGCTTATTCCGATTCGTTCTTCATATGAATACATCATCATTGATTGTCCGCCTTCTCTCGGATTGATATTGGAGAATGCACTTATAGCTGCAGACCAGGTCCTGGTTCCGATTCAGACTAGAGCCTTTAGCGTACAGGGGTTGAAAGACTTGCACGGAACGATCGAAAAAATTCGACGCAAGGCCAATACGAATCTCGGTTTGCTCGGTGCGGTGCTAAATCAGTTTGAGGACGCTCGCGCGCTTTCTGGATTGGCAGACACGATTAGAAAGTATTTTCCGGTTTTTGAAACTGTCATTTACCGGCGCGAAGCGATTCCGCAATCGCAAGCTAAACGAAAGTTGTTATCAGAATATGATGCAAAAGCGATGCAAATGTTTAATTCATTAGCCGACGAGGTTGTAAGGAGGGCAAATGGCAAAGAGAGCTGAATTCGCGGGTTTGGATCTTCTGACCGCATTTGGGAGTGAAGACTCTACCAATAAGGAGATACTGTTATCCGATATTTTTCCGAATCCGGAGCAACCCAGGATTTTCGGTAAAGAAGAGGTAACCGATCTCGTTGAATCAATGCGCCGTTTAGGTTTGATCGAGCCGATCGTGGTCAGACGCTCCGGTAAAAGGTATCAGATAGTTGCTGGGGAGCGGAGGTATCAAGCCGCAAAATTGCTGGGCTGGAAGTCTATTCCTGCAATAGAAACCGATGCCTCTGAAGACCGGTGCTATGAGATGGCGCTTGCTGAAAACGAGAAGAGAAAAAGCCTGAACCCGTGGGAAGTAGGTCGTGCAATTCAATTTTTGCGAAAAGAAAAAAAGAAGACCGCAGAGGAAGTTTCGAAACTTCTGGGATACACGGAAAGATATGTAAAGCAGCTTAGTTCGATTGCGCGACTAGATAAGAATTCGGTCGCAGAGCTTATAAAATCTGGCGCAGAGCCATCGATCAAGAATCTTGAATCTCTCTTAAAGAAAAAAGAAGGTAGGGGGGGTGAAACGATTTCACCCCGGAAGCTCCCAGATCGTGTTGTCCTGGATTTGAAGAATTTGACCGGGAAGGCAAAGGATTCTTTTTTCAAAGAATTAAATTCTTTGAAGAAGAAATACGGAATTAACTAAAAGCTGTAAAAACAGAAATCCAAATCTTAGAATTGAAAAGAAGGAAAAAGTGAAGGTAGGAATTATTATCTCCTCTCATAGAAAGGAGTCTCAGTCGGCAAAGGTAGGGGGCTGGCTAAACGGGGTTTTAAAGGATATGTCCGTGCAGACCTGGGTTTATGATCTAGGAAAAAATCCATTACCGATTTGGGATGATTCTTTTTGGGACGGAGGGGAATATTGGGATAAGATCTGGAAACCGATAGAACAAGAATTACTTACTTGTGATTCGTTTGTTATTGTGTCTCCCGAGTATTCCGGGATGGCGAGCCCGGCGCTGAAGAACTTTTTTTTATATTTAGGACCCGTCCACGTTGGACACAAACCGGCTCTGATTGTAGGCGTGTCTTCGACTCGGGGAGGTGCTTATCCAGTAGCAGAACTGAGAGAAAGCAGCTACAAAAATACTAGGATTTGCTACATTCCAGAACATATCATCGTGCGGGACGCAGATCATATGATGAACGCAGGAGAGCCATCGTCTAAGGATGATGAGTATATCCGATCTAGAAGTATTTTCGCATTAAAGGTGCTAATCGCTTATTCAGAAGCTCTCTCCGAAGTGCGAGAAACAGGGGTCACCAATGACCCGCGCTTTAAGAACGGAATGTAATTCGTTCTGTTTTTTGCGATTCGAATAATGATCGTACAAATTAGAATCAAATCCTTTTAAGATAGATTTGTAGCCGCGGTTTGCTTGGCTTTTAGCGAACTCAGAATTTTTGTAGCCGCTTTCCACAGAGCCCAGGGGATCGCGAGGTTTAGTCCCCAAACTAGAAAGTAGAATGGAATATGGGCCCAGCCTAAGTCATACGGATTGATTGAGTGAAACAAGTGAATCACGATTGGGTGGAGTAGAAAAATTCCCAGACTGTCTCTGCCTAACATACAAAAAAGCTGAAATACTTTATTTGAAGGTTTCCTTTGCTCGAGTCCCCTGCCCTGTTGATTTAAGAATAAAAATACTGCTAATGGATAGAAGACCAAATGGTTCGAAATATCCATTCTAAACTTCCAGGAAAGAAAAACAGTTAGAGCAATATATGACACCAGGAAAAAGCTCAAGAGCCTCCAAAAAAAGCCGTTCTTCTCTCCACGTTCAAAGACAGTTCCAATCCCATCTTGGTTTTTAAACTGAGTTGAGGATATGTGTCCAATTACGAAAAAGAATAAGAAATGAGACAACAATATCGATTCCCATTTTCCAAACTCGAGGTCGACATAATCAAAGATGTGATTCGATGCGAATGTAATGATTAGAGAAAAAGCAAAAAGAATTCCCCAATGCAGTTTCTGTGAAAGAATTCTAAGCGCCGGAAAAATGAAATAAGCCTGCATTAACAAAGGAACAAAATAGTAGGGTGCATATAGATTCCCCAAGACAAAAGAGAAAAATAGCTCCGAAAGATCAATGCTCCAGCCGAATTTTATCCAGGCGCCGATCGCAAAAACTATAGAGTAGGGGAGGAGCAATCCAGATATCTTTCCTTTCCAGTAAGAGTAAAAACTCGAGTAAGAAAGGTAGATTCCCGATGATATTATGAACGCAGGGACCGAAAACCTTGCGAGGTTAGAAACGGTTAGTGCAAAAGTAGAAAAGGGACTTTCCGGGCTAAAAAAATTATAATATGATGAAAGATGAATGGAGACGATCCCAGTGATTGAGACTCCGCGAATAAAATCGATCGATTCTCCTCTCGACTTCTTCAATGACGCTTGGTCTGCCTTATTGAATAGATTTCGAAAAGCTGGAAAGAAGGCGAAAAGGATAAATAAAAATACGATTCCGAGGGAATCTTGTGAAAGAGATAGGAATGAATTCATTAATTTGAATAGTCTATTTTACTTGGAAACTTTGCAACTTGTAATCCGAAAAGGGACCGAAAGCTTTTATGCTTTGCTCAGGAGGTTAGATGAATAAGATCACCGTTCCGGCCGGACAAGTGATCTTCCGAGAAGGAGATAACAACAATGCAATGTATATTGTTATTTCCGGAACCGTTGAGATCTTTTTTACACATAAGGGAACTGCAACTAGATTGGCCCTCATGAAAAAGGGTGATTTTTTCGGAGAGATGGCTTTATTTAGGGCTAGACCGCGAAGCGCAACAGCTAGAGCAGTTTTGAATTGCGAATTGGCCATCATCGAGAGCAAGCAGCAGCTCGAGAAATATCTGCTGAGTAATTCGGAATTTGCGGCAAAAATGGTCAGAATTTTGGCAGATCGTTTGGCGAACACAAACGAATTACTGATCTCAAAATTGAATGAAATAACTACTAAGGAAATTGAGTATCAGATCGAGGGCAGTCCCTGATTTTCGAATGATTCGAGTTAGGGGCTCGATTCAACCGTCTTGCTTTAGTACGTTATGCGATCTTTTCCGCTATTTTTCGCCTTGTAAAGTTTAGAGTCGGCTATCGAATAAAGTCTATTTGGCTCATCAGAATCAGTAGGATACTCGGATAGGCCCCCTGAAACTGTGACCTCTAAGCCGAACTCACTTTTTGACGAGTTTTTAAGGTGGGTCCTAAACCTTTCAATTGCAATTTTTGCATTTGGGCGATTCGTTTCAGGAAGCAGAACTGCAAATTCCTCACCCCCTACTCTGCAGCTGACATCTTCGGTGCGGAACGAATACAGTAGAGTTCCCGCTATCAGTCTCAGGATATCGTCTCCGAACAAGTGGCCTTTGGTATCATTAATTTTCTTAAAATTGTCCAGATCAAACAGGAATAAACAAAAGGATCTGCCGTATCGTTTGCTACGCGTTATCTCCTTTGCTAGAATCACGTTAAAATAACGGCGGTTGTAAATCCCGGTAGTTTCATCTATGACCGTATTCAAAATGATCTCTTCGAAGGAGTAGATATCCACGATCTTGGGGTACTCTATCAATCTGTTTTTTAGATAAATGTAATCTAGAAGAGCCACCATGAAGTTCGTGGTCCTTCCTACTGAGTGATTTAATGCCTCAGCGTGAGCATAGACTTCCCTCCACAGGATTCTTGCCTCGGTTTCCGGTAGGTCCAAATTCGCAGTAATCCTGAAAAAGTCAGAAAAAAAGAAGTCATCTTTCTTTCCTAGCTCTTCGAATTTATGTGCCAAACCGTTGAGAGATGCATCTCTGTCATTGACCAGGCCCAGAATAGCATTCTTCCTCTCGGATGAAATTTGTCCCAGTCCTTTGAATCTCTCTCGCATTTCCAAGAGTTCGCTTCTTGCCATACCCGCAGCAGACTCTTGTGCTTCGAGAGTTCTTTCCGCCTCTCGTAGTTCCATCTCAGAGAGCCTCGAAATTCTGTCATACAACTCGATGATTTGATTTAGTCTTTCGATTTGACTGTTTTTATTTTCTAGTTCGTCTTCCCAATTGCGCATTCTCGCCCCAAGCCAGCCTTGCGATTTTACTGGTAAAATAAATCCTTTGCGCTTTAGGTGGTAAACCAAATAAATGATGCAACGGACGGTTTATCTCATGTCGACTCCTGAAACTCGCAAAAAAGTCATAATTACCGGAGCAAGTTCTGGAATCGGCAGAGAATTGGCACTCTTGTACGGAAAAACAGGGCACGATATCGCGATTACGTCCCGTCGAAAAGAAAGCTTAGAGAAACTTGCTTCCGAAATCAAAGCATTGAATTCGGGTGCAAAGGTGTATGTCCAATCTTTGGATGTATCCGTGTCGGAGCAAAATTTAAAAGTTATTTCCGGTTTGATTGCAGAGATGGGCGGACTGGATCTTTTTATCGCAAATGCCGGAATTTCGACTTCTTCTTCTTTCGGAGGAAAAAGTTTTGAAGCAGATCAAAAAGTTATTGAGACAAATTTAATCGGGGCTATCGCAGGAATTGCAGCAGTAGTCCCTTTTTTCAGAGAGCAGGGGAGCGGACAGATCGTTGGTATTTCGTCCGTGGCTGGCTTTAGAGGGTTACCCGGATCCGCCAGTTATAGTTCCTCGAAGGCTGGACTATCTGCGTACTTGGAGGCCTTGAGAGCAGAAGTTCGAAGATTTGGAATTAAGGTTACAGCTATTTTTCCGGGGTTTATCGATACTCCGATCAACCAGAAAATGGAATCTAGGCCCTTCGTCATTTCAGTGGAGAAAGGGGCACGCATCATATTTCGAAAAATTGAAAAGAAAGTTAGATCAGCGATTGTTCCTTGGTTTCCCTGGACTTTTATAGTTTGGTTTATGAAAAGGGTACCTGAATTTCTTTGGGAGAAAATTCAATATAAGTAATATCGAAGCATGAGCTCATTAGAAGAACAGAATACAAGCAATTCCAGGATTAGGGTTTTATTTGTATGTCTCGGTAATATTTGTAGATCTCCTGCCGCTGAGGGTGCGTTTCTCGATTTAGTGAAAAAGAGAAATTTGGAACACTTATTCGAGATAGATTCTTGCGGGACCTCCAGATATCATATCGGAGAGCTCCCGGATCCGAGGGCTAGACAGGCGGCCAGAAAAAAAGGATTCGAATTGGTTCATACTGCGAGGCAATTTACCAAACGAGATTTTTCCGAGTTCGATTACATACTCGCGATGGATAGATCAAACTTGAAAGATTTATTTGGCCTTGCTTCCGCAGAAGAGGATAGGAAGAAGGTACATCTTTTTCGGAAATTTCAAAAAGGCCAACCAAAAGAGTCGGAAGTCCCAGATCCATATTATGGAACGTTAAAGGACTTCGAGGAAGTACTCCAAATAGTTATCGAAGCTTCCGAAGGTTTTATCGAGTTTGCATTAAGTAAAACGGAGCAATGAATGAGTGATCGATCCGCTCAAAAAGCAGTGAAAAAGAACGTAGTGGTAATCGGAGCAGGGTTTGGCGGACTTCAGGCGATTAAGAAACTATCAAATTATGATAAAGTAGAAATTACGGTGGTTGATAAAAAGAATCACCATCTTTTCCAGCCTTTGCTTTACCAAGTGGCCACTGCGGTCCTTAGCCCTGCAGATATCGCGATACCGACTCGATCTCTAATCGGGCACAAAAATAATGTGACAGTTTTTTTGGGAGAGGTAGACAAAATAGATCTTAAAAACCGAAAAGCCTATTTTAGAGACCATATATTAGATTATGATTACTTAATATTAGCTGCAGGAGCAAGGACTAGCTATTTCGGCAATGACCACTGGAAGAAGCACGTTACGGGGCTCAAAAATCTTAGAGATGCTCTTCAAATCAGAACAAAAATGCTTTTGTCTTTTGAACAAGCGGAATTGATCGGCGACGTCGAAGCCGCAAAAGCAATATTGAATTATGTGATCATCGGAGGTGGTCCGACAGGGGTCGAACTAGCCGGTTCTATTGCGGAGCTTTCCCACGAAATTATACGAAATGAATTTCATACGATCGATCCCGCTCTCTCTAAAATTACTTTGATTGAAGCTGCACCAAGACTGCTGATGACTTTTGACCCAAAACTCGGGGAATTTACCAAGAAGAGACTAGAGAAAAGGGGAGTAGAAGTATTAACCAACACAAGAGTTGTGGATATAGACGAACAAGGAGTTCATCTAGAAGGAAGAATAATACGTTCTTCTAATATAATTTGGGCTGCAGGAGTGCAAGCCAATCCAGTTGCTGGCGCATTAGGAGTTCCTGTGGATAAGATGGGCAGGGTCATTGTTGACGAATTCTGCACAGTAGAGGGACATCCTGAAGTATTTGTGATTGGAGATATCGCCTCGTTTTCTAAAGGATTAGAAAGATCTTTGCCAGGAGTTTCTCCAGTGGCGATGCAACAAGGCAGATATGTTGCCTCTATGATCAAGTCCGATCTTAAAGGCAAACAGCGGAAACCTTTTCATTATATTGATAAAGGAAGCATGGCGACGATAGGTAGAAAAGATGCGGTGGCACAAGTTGGTCCCTTAAAGATGAAAGGCTTTTTGGGTTGGCTTGCATGGTTATTCGTGCACTTGTTTTATCAAGTTGGCTTCAAGAATAAAATTTCCATTTTGATTACGTGGGTTTGGTCGTTTACGACTTTTCGCGCAGAGGCTCGATTGATACAAGATGAAGTAAGTTCGGAAAATGAATCTGCAGGTCTCCTTAAATAAAAAATCCGGCTGCAATTTTAGCATTCTCGCCAAATCGAAAAAGTCCTTGAACCTTGGCTTATCCGATTAAGAATTCGTTTTGATGCACGCAGAAGCTTGGGCGGGTAAGACGATTGTTCTCACAGGTGGATCTTCTGGTATTGGAGAAGCACTTTTAGAGCTGCTTTCTCGGATTCAATGTAGGATCATCAATTTATCTAGAACGGAACCAGAGCTGGTCACTAAGATCGGTAAGAAGAAAGAAAAACGATCCGCAGAAATTTTTCATATTACGACAGATCTTTCTTCTGAGAAAGATATTGATAAAGCTGTAAGTAAGATTGCAAAGATTACGGATGAAGTGAATGTCCTATTTAATAACGCAGGAATTACTACGCATTCCCGTTTTGACGAGACCAGAGTTGAAACTTTCCATAAAGCATTTGCGATCAACTTTTTTGGTCCAATCCATTTAAACTTAAGGTTATTGCCATATCTAAAAAAGGCAAAGGGAGTCGTTTTAGTGACTTCTACTGTAAGTGGGTTGTATGGAATACCAGGAAGGTCGGTCTATTCTTCTTCAAAAGCTGCTTTACACGCTGCTATGGATTCTGCCAGGATCGAGTTATCTGAGCAGGGACTAAGATTTATTACATTTTGTCCGCCTTATACAAAAACGAATTTAAGATCCCACGGAATAGATGGGGACGGAAATTTGTTAAGAGAAGGGCAGTACCAAGGAAAAAGCCGAAGTCCTGAAGATGTAGCGCGAAAGATGATAGAATCAGTCGAAAATAAGAATTCAAGACTGGTCCTTATAGACTCGAGCGGGTTCTTGCTAAAATGGCTGCGTACGGTTTGGCCGGCGTTATTAGAAAGAATACTTTTTAAGAAACTTTATAAGGATTTTCACTAGAGGACCTTCTGGTATGGAAACAAGAAGTATCGTAAAAGAATATAAATTCGATCATCCGTTAGAAAGAGTTTGGAGTGCAGTCACGGTAAATGAGGAACTGATACATTGGCTCGTGGACAAAGTGACTGGTCGGCCAAAGGTAGGTGGGACCTTCTCATGGACTTGGAACTTGGGACCTGAAGGAGAGCTGACCTCCACCGGAATTTATAAAAAAATAGTTCCGTTCAAAGAATTGATTTTGGAGTGGCAAGATCACCCTGCGGGCGCGATAGAGCTTCGACTGGAATTTGAAGAAAATGGGAAGAGTTCTTCTTTGCTTCGTTTAACAAATTCAGGGTACCCTATAGGCGAGAAATATGATTTTTGGATAGAGGCAGCCTCAGAAGGCTGGGACGAGGAGAGCAGCCATCTTTTGGACTACTTGCAAAAAAGGTAATATTCTAAAAAGATTATATATCAAGCCGGGTAGCGTTAGTCAATCGAAGCCTTTTTGTAGGAGCTCCTACAAAAAGGCTTCTCTAAAAAGTGATCGTCAGTCAATCGAATTTGTGAAACAGGGACGAATTGCGACCTGCGTTGGTCCCACCACCCATCCCCCCACCCAGAGCAGGGTGGGGCCCCCAAAAAAAGTCTCAAAAAACCTGTCACAAGCAATTTCTTTCTGAATGCCGATTTCCGATTGATCCCTTAGGCCCCTAAAAAAAAATGGTTTTAAGGCTGGCGACTTAGCGTCGGCGGCGATCTGATCCGATTCTGAGAAGTTACGAAATAACGGATCAATCGCTTTGGATTGTTTTTCGAGGTGGTAACGCTAATGGAGATTGCAGAACTAGAAGCCTACTTCCAAAGTCTCACGGATCTTACGGATACAATTGCAGTATTGAATTCTCCGTATGATGGGGATTTTGATTCGGATATAGATCGCATGGACGAGTTTTTTAGAGATATTCAATCTAAGGATTGGTTGTCAAAGGATAGGGAATTTTTCGATCTATTTACTAGTCACTTTTCTTTTCATGCGAAGATTGTGGAAGAGATCATTCGCGAAGCGAGGGAGATCCTTCACCCCGAACGTAGAGGCTACGTAAAAAGATTGGTTGGTTATCTTAAAAACGCCGAAGAGTGGTTAGCGGAAATGAAAAAGCGTAGAAAATCAATTCCGGACACTTCGCTGGCTCCTACTGCCTAAGCAAATCGTTTAGGATTGACAAGGGGGAGGAAGTCCGAGAGCCTGAATCGGTGTCAAACCGGGAATCGTCGTCCTCCCCTGAGATTCTAAATTTCAGAACCAAGCCTTTTCTTTTTTATCCAGTTATTCTTTTTCTTTTCGTTTTTTTATTCGATAAAATCTTTTTCTTAGACAAAGTCCGGGATTACGTAAAAGCCGAGTATACGTATATTTACTACGACGTAAAACAACAACTGTTAGAAGACCTAATCGAAAAGTTTGGATCTGCTTCCAAAAACAAGCCGGAAAAGAAACTAGTGGTTTTACTCGGTTCTTCTCGCCTTCTTTATTTCAAGTACGACGAAATTCAAGATTACTATCCGGACTGGGAAGTTTATAACTTTTCTTCTGCGGTCACTACGCCTGCCTATTATCTTTATTTTCTGGAAAGAATGATCGAAGGGGGAGTCAAACCAGACTTTTTGGTGCTAGAAGCAGACCCTTTTCAGTTCAACTTAAACAGCACTACATTCAAAAAATCGAATTTAGCAAATAGTTTCGATCTAAGATTCATCTTGTCTCATTCATGGGCATTAGGAAAGGATAATGTTACTTATTTCTTGGCAAACAAGTTTTTCGGTGTAAGCAGGAATAAGCCTTATATAGCAAATGTAATCAATCGAATTACGAATACTAGCAAGTACGAAACAGCCGAACTTATCAAGCAATTGACTGTGAGTACTCTATTTTCGAATAAGGGGAATGCTTTGTCTCCTGCTGGAGGATTCGTAGAGAAAGACTTTGGCAAATTGGAAGACAGTTCGATCCGAACCATCGGATGGATTTATCCGAATTATGTAATGTCCCCCATGCAATTTAACTTTTATGAGAAAATTCTAAAATTAATCAAACAAGAGCAAATCTCCACTTTGGTGGTCAGACCGGAGGTTTCAAGTCCCTTGGAAGATCTGCTTTCGGACTTAGATATCCCGAAACCTTGGTGGGAAAAAATCCGTCCGATCAATGAATCCTACTCGATTCCGATCGTGGATATGGCAGAGACTCCGGACTACGATTGCAATACATTTGCAGACAGCGGGCATATGGCGGTGGATTGCTACAGACCTTTTCTGCGATTTTTGCGGATGAGATACCCGAATCCCTAATCTCGAAGTCCGATTCCGGTGGGAAAGGAGGTTGACGGGTTTGAACTAAATCATTAGCCTTGGGTGGACATTTTTTCTAAGGAACCTAGGGAATTCATGAAACGTCTCATTTTTTTCGGCCTCACTTTATCCTTTTTTATCGAGTGCGCCTCTGCAGGTGTGACTGACAAAGGAAAAAACCAAGAACTGCAAATTATTCCTCCGAACATTCGTGTGGAGAAATTTAAAGATACATTCAATATGAAAGCAGAAGGTCCGGTAACGATTGATTGTAGCGGCAAACCTTGCTCCGCTGATCAGCTCGCTGCATTAAAACCCGATCAAATCAAGAAATTTAAGAAAAACGGACCGTGGAAAGAATACGCCGAGAAAGAAGATCCAGGTAAAGGAAAGTTCAGCGTATTGGTGCGCGTAGGCGATTACAAGGACGATAAAAAAGAAGGAATTTGGAAGACCTTGTATGAAACGGGAGAAACTTTGAGAGAAACTCCTTATACGAATGGGATGAAGGAAGGAGAAGAAAAGAAACTCTTAAAGGATACAACACAGACCGAGAGCACTCAGTACAAGGCAGACAAAAAGAACGGGCCGTACTGGAAAAAGACAGATAAAGGAATTTTGGAAGAAGAAGGTGCTTACACCGATGACAAAAAGGTAGGCACTTGGAAAGAATACTACGCGGAAGATGGAGTTCCAAAATCCGTAACTGAATTCAAAAACGGTCAAAAGAGCGGCCACGAAGTCAACTATCATAAAGACGGAAAAACCGTTTCTTCAGAAGGAAATTACTCTGAAGATTTAAAGACCGGAAACTGGAAATCATTCTATGACAATGGTGGTATGCAGGCAGAAGGAGCTTATAGTCCTAAGGGCTCAGGTACAGAGAGAAAGGCTCTCCGCTCCGGATACTGGAAAGAATATTATAAAAATGGAAAAATGTTCGCCGAAGGTCCGAGAGAACACACTAGAAAGGGTGACTGGAAGTTCTACTGGAGTAACGGAAATCTTGCCTACAAGGGTGCAATGGCGAACGAATTCATGATGTCTTCCGCAGAAGTTTATGATAAGGAAGGTTCGATCATAGGTAAGGGGAAAATGAGTTTCGACTTACTCTTGATAGACGATAAGGCGGACGAGTTAAAAGCAAAGTTCAAGCCGGATATTCCTTTTACATTCTTCAAGAACGGAAAAAAGACCTTCGAGATTATCAACGAAAATAAGGCGATCGAGTATGACGAAAACTCAGGAGCTAAAATTGGAGAAGGTCCAATCATGGTAGGTCCGAATACTAAGAACGGATGCTGGACTACTACCCAAGGTAAGACTTACTATATCAATGGTAAAGAGAACAAAAAAATGGGAGAAATGCAAGGTTGCAAATAATCCATAAGGATGCAGGACAGGTATGTCCGAAAAACTAAAGCTAAATCTCAAATTACAAAAAGGGACCGCATTTGCGGTCCTTCTTACTGCACCGATATTTTTTCTACTCGGGTGGTGGTTGAAAGGATGTGAAAACATTGGGAGGCAGGCTAAAGTAACTTTTAGCGGTTCCTTTACAGACGGCACTCTAGTTTCGATAGACAAGGAAAGCGTAGTTCTAAAAGATCCGGATCGTACGATTTCCCTATCCTCCGTTGAGAAAATCGAATTTTTGCCAGATGAGACATCGACGGAAGTTCAATTGTCCGATCAAGAAAAGGCCTTTGTAGGAACTTATAAACTTCAAGTTGGATCGCATAAAGGAATTCTAATTTTGTTTCCGAGAAAATCCGGAGGAATTGGAGGTACAATTCGGTTTACGAATTGGGGGAAGGGGGCAAACGAAATACTTTCCGGATTGAGAATTTCCGGAAAACAAATTCGATTTATTCGCTCGTGCTCCGGGCAAAGGTGTGCGGAGATAGGCAGCACGGTTCCTTTCCAGCAAACGTATTCGGGAGAACTGGAGAGTAGAAAAATTCAAGGTGCATATCAAGGAACGAATAGTTCCGGAAGATGGATCGCAGAACGTTAATGGAAGACAGGGATCCAAATGGAATCTAAAATCTCGCGAACGGAATCAGGAGCTCTTTCAGAAGAGGATCTGATTTTTGCTAAACAAACTTTTCAAAAGATTAGAAACGAATTAGCTCAGGAAATAACCGGCCAAGATGCAGTGATTCGCAACCTTTTGATTTCCTTGGCTTGCCAAGGACACGTGCTATTAGAGGGGATGCCAGGTCTTGCAAAAACCTTATTGGCAAAATCCTTGGCGTCTACTTTAGAACTAGATTTCAAACGTATCCAATTTACACCCGACTTGCTCCCTGCGGATTTGGTCGGTACTGTAGTCTTTAATCCGAAGAACGGAGAGTTCAATACTAGAAAAGGTCCGATCTTTACGAGCGTACTTCTTGCAGATGAGATCAACCGAGCTCCTGCAAAAGTGCAATCTGCCCTTCTGGAATGTATGGAAGAAAGGACAGTAACGATTGGAGAAAATACTTTTTCTTTGGATCGACCCTTTTTGGTTTTAGCAACCGAGAATCCGATCGATCAAGACGGGACCTATCCATTGCCAGAAGCACAGATGGATCGTTTCTTTATGAAGGTACTCGTAGAATATCCAGACTACCAGGAAGAACTCGCGATCTTGGACCAGCACGGACAATTATCAGATACGCAAAAAAGAATCCGAAAAGTTTCCTCAGGTCGTGAAATTCTAAAACTTTCTTCCTTAGTGGACAAGATTCACGTGGAACCAAAGTTGAAAAGTTATATCATTCGACTGGTTCGGAACACTCGTCCGGAAGAGGCAGCGATTCCGGATTTACAACCTTACGTAAAACACGGCGCGTCTCCTAGGGCGAGTTTGAGTCTATTGAAGGCAGCCAAGGCTTTGGCATTATGGGAAGGAAGGAACTACGTCGCTCCAGAAGACGTCAAGGCCTGCTTACCTGAAATTCTGAGGCACAGAATCTTACTTTCCTTTGAAGCGATTTCGGAAGAAGTCAGCATCGATTCGGTGATACAAACCGTTTCGGAGGCCACGCAGGTCCTCTAGTATGCTTCGCAAAGAGTACCAAAACCTAATTCGACTTCTAGAATTTAAGGAGAAAGGGTTTTCGGTAAGAGAAAAGCAAGGTTGGGCGACCAGCACCAAAAAGGGGAGGGGGCTGGACTTCAAAGACGTACGGCCTTATACGGTCGGTGACGACACACGTCTAATCGATTGGAATGTTACCTCCAGACTCGGAGAACTGCACGTCCGAGAATTTTACGAAGAAAAAGAAAGGCTGGGAATTTTTTTCTTAGATGTCTCCGAATCTATGGACTGGGGTTCCGGAAAATGGAAAAAATCGGAGAATGCATTTCAAGTATTGGCTTTATTAGTACTTCTTTATGTAAGGAACGGAAACCCTGCTAAGATTTTATTGTATTCGGATGAGTTGGAATACGAAACAGGATTTTTGAGAACGGTACCGGAGGCGCTTCCCGCGCTGGAAAAAGTAAGAATGTTTTCGCATTCCGGTAAAAAGACGAATCCGGAACTACCTTTTTCTATTTTGAAGAATCGTGTGCGCAGATACACAGATACTTATATCCTGTCCGATTTTATCGGAACTCGCTCCTTGAAAAAGTTATCCATATTAAGAAAAGTTCATAATCTTCATGCGATTCGATTTATAGATCCATTGGAAGAAGGAGCTCCTAAGTGGCTTTTTTCCTTTTTCCTAACCTCCGATCCTGAAATAGGAAAAACTCACCTAGAACCATCCGCGCAGGTAAATGCGCGTCGAAATTTGGAAAATCTATTCAAGGACCGCATTTTGGATTTGGAAGGAAGCGAAGATGATCCTTCTAAAATTTTTGCATACTGGCGGAAAACCAGATGAGTAGTTCGAACCGGACTAAATTCTTCTTTCTATTTGCTTTTTTGTCGGGAGCTTTTTGCGATCTTTTCGGAGTGACCGAATCCTGGAATCCCGAAAAAGTTTTGATCGGACAGGAATCGATCTATACACTAGAATTTCAAATCGGTGAAGTGAATGACCCAGAAATCCCAGCAAAAGGAGTGCATCCCGATCCAAAGGCCCCCGATTTGCCTTGGATGGAGATTCTTTCGATCAAGCACGAAGAGCAAAAAATCGAAGTAAGAGTTATATATTATGAATCTGGAATACAAACTTTACCCTTGGACTGGAAAAATAGTTCGGGAGTGTTGGTCCGATCCTCTAAATCTATCGTCGTTGAATCCTCCTTAAAAGATTCCGACAAGACACCTGAGGACATACAACCACCTCTAGAATTTTCAGGCCCCTATGGCTGGAAGTTGACTGCGATGATTGCAGGAGTTCTTTCGCTTTTGCTCGGAGGTGCTTACGTTTATTATTTATACAAAACCAAATACAGAAATCCGGTGGACGCAATTGTACAACTGGATCCATTGATTGAAAGGATCCAACTTTACGAAAATCGATTGGAGAATTTGCTTTCGGCTGCTCCAATTCGTTCGCGGGAATTTTATAGAGCTCTTTCCGGCTATATTCGAGAAGCAATGTCCAAGAAAATAGGAGCTCCTACTTCTCACCTAACGGAAGCAGAGTTGTTTGATAGACTCTACAATTCTTTTCCTGTTTCCCAACAGGATGCAGAAAGATGGGAAGAGCTGCTAAGAGTATCCCAGTATGCGTCCAAGGAATCCGAAATTCCGAAAGAGGCAGCGGAAATGGCTTTGGATTATTGGAAGGAACTACTCAAAAGATGAGAGATTGGGAGGCACCAGGTTACTTATTCATTCTGATTCCAATATGGCTCTGGACAGCGTATTCCTATTGGAAGGGAGAACCCTCGCTTTCTTTTCGAATTCGATTTCCTGGCGCGAAACCAGAGAGTAAAGATCGAATTTTTGAATTCTTTCAATATGCAGTGCCTTTACTCAGACCCATTGCATTGAGCTTGATCGTGGTCTCTCTCTCTGGCCCAGGTAAAACATATCGTTTTTTACCTAGGGAAACAGAGGGCGTGGATATCATGATTGCTTTGGACGTTTCGGGATCGATGTCAAGAAGTCGGGATTTTTTACCGGAAACGAGACTCGGAGTTTCCAAGAAATTGTTAAGAGAATTCATCAGAAAGAGAGAAAGGGATAGAATCGGGCTCGTGGTATTTGCAGGAGGAGCGTATCTGCAATCTCCCTTGACTTCTGATCGATCCACTTTAGAAGAAATTCTCGCGGTCGTAGAAGAAGAAACTGTTCCGGAACAAGGAACCGCAATCGGGGACGCGGTGATCCTATCTTCCTATAGATTGCGACGTTCTCCGGCAAGATCCAGAGTGATTGTTTTGATCACCGACGGAGTGTCGAATACGGGTCGAATAGATCCAGTAACCGCTACGGAAATAGCTGACGGAATTGGAATTAAGATCTATTGTATTGGAATCGGGAAAGAGGATCAGTCGTATGAAATCAATTTTGATATTCTCGCGCAGCTTTCCGAAAAGACCGGTGGAGTTTTCTATCGAGCGGAGGATACAGGGCAGCTCCGGGAAGTTTTGGCTTCGATTGATTCCTTGGAAAGGGACCCGCTTTCTTTACCGCCGGAAGAGATTCGGGAGACGGATGCTCTAATATATTTGATCCTAGGGTTGCTTCTGATCTCTCTAGACCTGATTTTTAGGGTTTTTCTAACTCGGTACTATGTATGAGTTTTGATTTTTTAAAGCTGCTATTTCTTGTCTGCGCGCTTTCTTACTTGGTGTATCTATTCTCCAGGACTGGATTCCTTATTTACTGGAGAAATTGGAAGTCTGGTTATCCGGGATTGGAGAGCGAGGCAGGTGTTCCTTCCACCCTTTTTTTCCTGACCAGATTCCTCTGCCTTGGAGCCGGAATCCTTCTTTGCCTGATGAGTTTTAGAGAACCGGAGGGTGTTCCTTCCAAAGAAGAACAATCCATACACGGAGTGGACTTCCTTTTCCTTGTAGATGTAAGTCTTTCCATGCATGCGGTAGATACTCCCCCGAATCGATTGGTCAGAGTCAAAGAAACTCTGCTTAGACTTTTGCCTGGATTGACCGGAAATCGTTTTGGAATGATCGTTTTTGCGGCTTCCCCCTTCATGTACTGCCCGATGACCTCCGATGTGGGAGCTTTTTCCGACTATGTCCGCGGACTGGATGTGGACATGGTAGGGGATAGGGGCACGGATTTAGCTGCAGCTTTTCGGAAGTCAGAAGAGGTTTTAGAGTCGAATAAAGTGTTTCGAAACCGAGTTTTGATTCTGATTTCGGATGGGGAGGATGTAGAAAATCCTGGAGTATTTCAATTTCCTGCGGAAGTGATGGTTTGGTCGGTAGGAACTACGCAAGGAGGTCCGATCGCGTATCGAGACGAGGGACTCGGAAATAGCGGCTTTTTGAGTACGGATGGGTCTTTGGCTCCGTATGAAAATTCTCCCGGTGTAATTCATTCGAAAGCGAATGAGGCATTTCTGCACTCGATCGCCGCAGAAAACAGTGGGAAATTTATTTCCTTAGATAGAGAATCTATTACAGCAAAAGAGATACTCCGGTGGGTTAGCGGATTGGATAAGAATACCGCACAGAGAATCAAGAATTTGAGAAGGGCGGAAGGTTACAGAAATACGCTTCTACCAGGATTTTTATTCTTACTTTTTGATTTTCTAATATTAGAATTTATTGGAAAGCTTAAGAAAGGATTTCGCTTTGGGAAATGGAAGCTGCCGGTGGTCGGTTCTGTCTTATTTCTGACCTTTCTGCTTTTGCCGACATTCTCTAATTTGAGCGCATTTGAGTTGGATCCGGGTGGAAATCGGGTCAAGGAAGGAAGATCCGCTTATGAAGATGGGAATTTTTCGGGATCCTTGGAAAAATATAAAGAAGCCGAGCCTTATTTTCCCGGAGATCCGAGGATGGAATTCAACCGTGGAAGTGCAGAATACAAATCGGGCGGACTCGACAAAGCACTTCGTCATTTTGAAAAATCGCTAGAGTCCAAGGACGCCGAGCTAAGATCCAAAGCCCATTTTAATTTAGGAAACACCTATTTGAGATTAGGCGATAGAAAACGGGCAGCGGAACACTATCTACGTTCCTTGAAAGAAAATCCTAATATGGAGGCTGCTCGCAAAAACCTGGAATGGCTTAGAAAAATGCCTCCGCCTCCTCCGCCTTCCGGAAGCTCCCAAAACCAGGAGGAGGAACAAGGCAAAGAAGGTCAGCAAGGCTCATCTCAAGAAAAAAACCAGTCCGGAAATTTGGAGCAAAGAGGTAACGATAAATCCGGAATCGGAAAAGAATCCAAGTCCAAAAGTAGGTCTAAATCAGAGGCGGAGTTAGATCGAATGATGGATGCTTTAGATTTGGAATCCGTGAAACGAAAAAGCCAGGGCTCCAGAAACAGAGAGGTGTTCTGGTGAAATTCAGACTTGCATTCTTTCTTTTTTTGAGCGCGTCTCCTTTACTCGCGGCGGATCCTAGGTTCTATCTAACACAATCCTACGCAGATTTGGGAGATCCAGTTTTTGCAGTATGCGAATTAGAAGGAAAATCCCAGGTTAGAATATTAGAAAAAGAATTTATAGGACAAGGGATCAAGGCAGTATATTGGGGAATGGAGGACAATACAAGCATACTGAACTATAAAGTTTTACGAAGGAAATTGCTGAAATATAGATTGGTGGCAGCAAATCCGGGAAAGTATGAGGTCCCCGAAATTGTACTAGAGTCCGACGGAAAAGAAATCCATTCAGGAAAACTGATAGTGGAATTTGGGGCAAGAAAGGCAAAGGCCAATAGCAATTCTCCCGGTTCATTGTGGAATCGATTTTTTTCCACCGAAGAGGACATGGGGCCTTCGGACGAAGATCTGAAAGTAGTCTTTCAAATGGACAAAAAGCAGATTTGGGTGGGACAACCTGTTCTGGGCTTTTTCGCTCTATATTATAGAAATGTAATTCGCCCATACTTTGATCGGGATCCTTCTAATTCGATTGAATTCCCTTACTTTCGAAGTGAGATTCTCTCCGGGATGAGTCTTAGCATTCCTGAATCGGTAGTATACAACGGTTCTCCGTATGAAGCCGCGCCGTACAACAAGGAGTTCTACGTGTTAACTCCTTTGAAGGCGGGAGAATTTTCCCTCGGCTCTACCACATTCCACTTGGAAGGTCAGTTGCAGTCCTATTTTCATATGAGGACAATTCGTACAGTTCCGAGTAATGTGATCGTGAAGGATCTCCCACGACCTTCTCCTTCTGGATTTCAAGGGGCGGTCGGAAAATTCGAGGCCTATGCGGACAATCCGCAAAACACCGGATGGGAAGGGGAGCCGTTTGCTCTAAGGATCGTGGTCAAGGGAAAAGGAAATCTTTCTCCAGTCAGAGATCCGCTCAAGGAAGGATGTGCTTCGGAGGATTGTTTTCCCGAGGCGACTCTCGTCCAGGTCTTACCACAAAGAGAATTTAGAGAGTTGGACCCTGGAGAATATGGATTTCATATTGCTTACACGTATCTCTACTCTGTGGTTCCGAAAAAAGCGGGTAAGTGGAATCCAGCGAAACATAGTTTTCATTACTTCGATCCGGAATCTGGAAAATACGCGATCGCAGAAATATTTTTGCCGGCTATGAAAATCGAACCTCCTAGGCCAAAGCAATCTCAAGACCTCGATGCAAGTAGTTTTGTGAAGACTTCCAAATTCTATATTTCTGTGCTGATCGGACTTGGAATTTTAGGTATAGGTGCCGGATTCTTCTGGATTACGATTCGGATGCGCGCCGAAACCAAGGTGTCTAGAAATTTGAATCGACTTGACGAGTGGATCGGTTCCAAAAGAGGTTTGGTATTGAAGCATGCTATCCTTGCGAAGGGCGGGTCTGAGGAGGACGCGAGTTTGCTTTCTCAATCCAAGTCCGGTACGAAATCTCTTTACGAGGCGTATCGAGGATTTGATTCCAAAAATAAATCAGAACTTTTAAAGTCTAGTTATAGGATTCTGGACAAAATACGGGAGGATTTGATCTGAATGAACGAAGAAACCAAAGGTAGGATTTCGGTCGAGACCGAGAATATATTTCCGATTATTAAAAAATGGTTATATTCTGAAAAAGATATATTCTTAAGGGAATTGGTATCTAATGCTTGTGATGCGGTCGCCAAACTAAAAAAGGTTTCTCTCAGAGAAGAATTTGAAGGTGGAACGGATTACAGGATCGATCTAGATTTTGACCAAAAAGAGCGCACTCTCACGATCAAGGACAACGGAATCGGAATGACCGGAGAGGAAGTGCAAAAGTATATCAATCAGATCGCTTTTTCAGGTGCGGAGGAATTCGTAAAAAAATACCAAAAAGAAGGAGATATGCCCGAAATCATCGGCCATTTCGGGCTCGGCTTTTACTCCTGTTTTATGGTTTCTTCTAAGGTAAGAATAGAAACCAAATCTTTTCGAAAAGATACCGTAGGAGTTACTTGGGAGAGCGAATCCGGAACCGAATTTTCACTCAAGCCTAACGACTTAAAGGATCGAGGCACTAAGATAACTTTATTCTTAGATTCGGATTCGGGAGAATACCTGGATGCCTGGAAATTAAAGGAGCTGATTCGTAGATACTGTGATTTTCTTCCAGTACCAATTTACGTAAAAGAAGAAAAGGCGAACAAACAAACACCACTGTGGAGCGAAACACCTGCTTCTGTAAAGAAAGAGCAGTATGAGGAATTCTATAACTATCTGTTCCCTTTCGCGGGAGAACCTCTGTTTCACATTCACTTGAATGTAGATTATCCTTTTAAACTCCAAGGTATATTATATTTTCCGAAACTTCGTCACGAACTGGATATCAGCAGAATGGGAATCAAACTCTACTGCAATCATGTGTTCGTTTCCGACGATGCCAAGGAGTTGGTACCGCAATTCTTGACGGTTTTGCAAGGTACTCTGGATATTCCGGATTTACCTTTGAACGTATCCAGATCTTCTCTCCAGAACGATCCTTTGGTAAAGAAAATCTCAGCACATATCGTAAAGAAAGTCTCCGACAAGCTACTCGAGGAATTC
The DNA here is from genome assembly GCF_002811875.1 of Leptospira perolatii. Taxonomy (GTDB): domain Bacteria; phylum Spirochaetota; class Leptospiria; order Leptospirales; family Leptospiraceae; genus Leptospira_B; species Leptospira_B perolatii. The sequence goes on along the minus strand of NZ_NPDZ01000003.1, from coordinate 249,253 downwards.
AAATCCAACGAGGAATCCTTTCGAAAAAACTGGGATGAAATCGCCTTGTTCTTGAAATACGGACTGATGACGGACGAGAAATTCTACGAAGCCGCAAGGGATCTCGTATTTTTCAAATCTTCGAACGGAGAATTGATCCGCTTGGAAGATTATATTTCTAGAAATAAGGAAAAGAACGGAGAAAAGATCTATTACGCCGGAGAAAGCGAAATGTCTTCCGTGTACATGGATCTGTTGAAGTCTCACGGATTGGAGGCGATCTTAGTGGACTCAAAGATTGATTCTCACTTTTTGCAATTCTTAGAAACCAAACACCCAGAGTGGAAATTCCAAAGAGTAGATTCCGAACTAGCAGATCCGATTTTGGATAAAGATGCTAGTCCTGGACTAGCGGATTCCGAAAACAAAACGGAAGAAGATCGGATTAAGGAAATCTTTCAAAGAGCGATTGCGAGGGAAGGTGTAGAGATCCGGACCGAAGCGCTTAAATCAGAGGATGTCCCGGCAGTGATTCTTTTGCCCGAGCATCTGCGTCGAATCGCAGAAATGAGCGAAAGGTACGGTCAAAAATCCACGGAACTTTTGAGAAATCATACACTCTTGGTCAATCGAAAGTCCAAGCTGGTCCGGAACATTCTCAACCTTTCCAAGGGCTTAAGACCGGAAAAGGCCGAAAAAATAGCTCGGTCTGTGTACGACATGGCCATGCTCGGGGCAAAACTGTTAGGTGAGGAAGAAATCGCAAATTCACTCAAAAGGCAGAAGGAACTCCTAGAAGAGCTCACAGAAGCTTGATCCAGCAATAAAAAAAGGAGGGTGAAATTTCGGGTTCGTACCGATACGTATAATGGTACCGAGAATGCGGACACCCTTCTATTCGATTTTAGCAATTTTATTTATGTACGCGAGCCTGCTTAGTGCCCAAGGCTCCGAAAAAGAGAAAGTTGCAGCCGAAGAGGGAGAGGTTCACAGAGAGGGGTCTGCCCTCGATAAAGAATACTACGAGTATTACTTCAAGACTTTACCGAATACCGAGCTCATCGCAAAAGCAAAATTAGAATATAATATTATACGATCCCTAAAGCTCGAGCTGAGAAAAAGAGACCCCCAAAAAATGACTCTCGAGGAACTCAAAAAAGTCACTCCGGGAACAATTCGGTACGAAAGAGTGTACGAAGACTCTATCTGGATGAGAGGGATCCGCAATCAGATGCAGGAAATTAAATTCCAAGACTATATGTACATCGTAGTGTATGAAAAATACTATTGTTATATATCGTACGAGATGAATCCCGCAAAATATGTGCAGGAGCCTTACCAAGTACAATTGATTTTTCAAAAGGAAAATCCTTTTACGACTATTCTTCCGCCGCCTTGAAAATTCGGTAATACGTACCGATTCCGATGATTAACAAGGAGTAGGCGATTCCGTTCAAAAACAGTATCTCCATAAAATGAAAGTTAGGTGTGGGGGCCTTGTTCCCAAGGATTCGGGCAATCAATCTCCTTTTTCCCAAGGAGGTCCACGTTTTACAACGAACGTTAACCGTATCTCCGACCCTTAATCTTAAGTGTGTTTGCTCATCGACCTCTTCTGTGACTTCGTGCTTTTTGCCGAATTCGTCGGAAACAAGGTAAGTGTAGAGATGTACTGTTCTTCCGAGCTTTTCTAGATTGGTTTTTTCTGTAAGTACGCCGAATTCTTTTTTCCCAGGTCCCGTTAACGATTTGTAGAGCTCGGCTTGGTGTACATTCTCGCCGCGGACTACCAGATAGAGTGGGACAAAGAACACGAGGGAAAGAAATCCCATTACAAATAAGATACGAAAGAACGGAGTGGAAGGTGCCGTGGGCGCTTTCATCTTATAAGGTTCTCAACTTGAACCGAGTGCAGATTATTACAACTAAGTTTCCTTTTTCAATTCGACTAAAAAACGAATAGAAGCCCTAATCACACTTTTCAAAGTTGAACTATGAAGGTCACTCGGTCGGAGTTCCTACGCTACGTAGGCAAGGGGGCGCTTGCTCTCGCCGCGGTCAAATCAGGGTCTCTCTTATCCAAAAGCGAGATTCTGACATCATCCTTTCCGATTCCTACTCCAAGAAGCCGAAGTCGTTCCTTATCCACTGCCTTAGAAAACGGACTTCCTTTTACTCCGATCCGACCTAATACCGAGGACGATCTGATTTTGCCGGAAGGATTTCAGTACGATATTATTGCTCTGTTCGGTGACAGAGTGAATCGCAAAGGCGATACTTTTGGATTCAACGCGGACTTTAATTGTTTTCTCCCTTTTCCTGGTAAAAAGGATAGCGGTCTACTTTGGACGAATCATGAGTATTTAAGAGATCTTGAATATTATGTGAACGGATTCGATTATAAAAAATCATCTTCTCAAAAAAGAACCGACTCCCAAATAGAGACTTATCTCTACAATCTCGGCGGTTCCGTTACACATCTTAGAAAAGTAAATGGTATTTGGAAATTGGATCCGGACTCGAAATTCGGTCGGAGAATTCATGGCAGAACGCCGATTCGATTTGCAGGACCAGCATCCGGGTCCGAAGCGTTAGACGGAAAAACGGAAACCTATGGTACTTTTGGAAATTGTTCCGGAGGAATCACTCTTTGGGATACGGTTCTTTCCTGCGAAGAGAACGTAAGCTGGATGATCGAAGACTGCTATCTTACGAATCCGAAAGAGTACGGCTGGGTAGTAGAGGTAGATCCTTTCTCTCCAGACTCGACTCCGATCAAACATACAGCCTTGGGAAGGTTCGAGCACGAGAACACCGCGCTTACTCTTTCTAAGTCCGGAAGGCTTGTAGTGTACATGGGAGACGATTCAAAGGATCAGTACGTATACAAGTATGTTTCGAACGGCACGTACGACCCGGATAGTGGAAAATTAAATTCTTCTTTATTAGATTCCGGAACATTATTTGCCGCTAATTTTGAATTTGGAAAGTGGATCGCTTTAGATTATGAAAAGAATCAGGATCTAAGGAATGCCAAAGCCAAAAACGGAAACGTACTTTTTAAGAATCAAGCTGACGTACTAGTACATTGCAGGCTTGCCGCAGAATGTGTGGGAGCTACTCCAATGGACAGACCTGAGGATCTGGAAATACATCCGATCGATAAGAGCATTTATGTGTCCTTTACCAACAACGATAAGCATGGGAACTTATTCGGACAAATTGTTCGAATCGTAGAAAAAGATCATGACCACGAAGGAATCGAATTTGAATTCGAAGTGTTTGCCGCCGGCGGTGGAAAATCCGGATTTGCTTCTCCCGACAATCTAGCATTTGATAGGTTAGCCAATCTCTGGATGGTCACCGATATTACAACTAAACTGATCGGAAATCACCAATATGCAAAATTTGGAAATAATGGTCTGTTCTATTTACCGACTGCAGGAAGGCACCAAGGAAAAGCATTCCAGTTTGCGTCTGCTCCAGTAGGATCCGAACTCACAGGGCCTTGGTTCGCGGAGAAGGATAAAGTACTGTTTCTTTCAGTACAACACCCGGGCGAAACTACAAAAGATTATTCCAATCCGTCAAGTCGTTGGCCAAGAAGAAAGAAGGGAGATATCCCAAGACCCGGAGTCGTCGCGATTCGAAGAAGCTGAAAAAGGTTCGACTTTCCGAATCTGGCTTGTAACTTTCTTTTTCCTTTTTATGATCTATTCGGAAAGAACAAGTCTTTCTTCGAATATTCAAGGATTACAATGTACGAACACACTCAATCCAGCTGGTGGTTTAGAATTCCGTTGTTACTAGGTACCCTATTCCCAGGCGTTGCCGGATTTTTTAATCCTGCGCACGCAGAATCCTATCGGTGGGCGATGTGGTCAGTTTCTGCTTTGATCTTCGCTTGCTTGGTACTTTTTTGGGACTTGAGAGTTTCTGTTGACCAAAAGCAAGTTCTGGTTCGTTTCGGACTTGGCCTGATTTTTCGCAGGATTCAGATGCCGGACATCATAAACGCGAAGGCTGTACGGAATTCTTGGTGGTATGGATGGGGAGTCAGGTACACTCCACACGGTTGGATGTTCAATATCTATGGTCTGGATGCAGTAGAAGTATCTCTTCGAAATGGAAGCAAGTTTAGAATCGGCACAGACCAGCCTGACCTCTTAACCAATGCGATTCAAAAGAATTTAGGTAAATAGGCAGAAGCCTTTTCGCTCAGCTTTGCTGTGTACATTTATTAAGTCGGATGCGGAAATCGCAACCCTCGCCTTCCGCTGATACATCCTGTATCAAGCTCCAGGACGTTTGGCCATCCCTGGCCCACTCTCGGGCCTTGCGAATTTCCTTATCCGGTCTTATGAAGCAAGGCGGAAACCTAAGCAGCAGAGATTTGGAGAGAATTCACTCAGATGAAGGTAGGCGCTATTAATCGGCGTCATTTAAATAACTTAATAATGAAGAAAATATATTTAAGCATTAATAAACAGGAATTCTCAATATATGAATTTGCAACAAATGAATCCACAGCTGAATTTCTCCGGAAAAATAAAGAACATTTCTTTGATAAACGATTAGAAATTCCTAATTTTCTTGATGATGAGGCCGCTTATAAGAAGTTTTATGAAAGGGCTTCGGAAATAATTCCTAAAGTTAAAGAGGATGCTGCTGTATGGGTACTAGGAAAATGTCTTTCTTTTGATAGTTTGGGTGTACTGAACCCTAATATCGGAAAAGAAATTATTATTAATCCATTTGGAAGCGATCCTACTAAGGGCAAAAGCTTCTGGAGATTCCGCTTTCATTCTTCGATCGGTGGGGAAAAAAGACATGTTGATGTTGATCGATTACTCTTTGTTCAGAAAGATTGCCAGCCTCTAAGCATACATAATTGCCAAATCTACTCACCTGATTCTGGAAATTTTGACGTAGTAGAAAAGATAAGAGATAAAAATAGGCAACTGCCGTTAAGGAAATATCAAGAGGACAAACCAGCTAATACTGAAATAATCTTTTTTATAGATAAACCTGAGGAAATTGATCATCTAAGAATCTTGGAAAAGATTCCTTGGTATTCTGAAAAGTACGATAAAGAGGTAAGACCTAATACCTTCTTTAATTTGATTCTTTGGTCGCTCAAAGAAGGCAGTATCAAATTATATAGAACAGAGATTCTTCCTTAGAAAAACGTTTGAATCTGTACACTCACGCCGATTACTATCGGCGTTAACGCAGTGCTTCGGTTTTGCTTACGTAATCCCTGCTTGATCTTCGGCAAAATTTCGCAAGGGATCGAATCCGATCTTAGAAAAAGTTACCTAAGACAAGAAGCGATTGCGTCCTCTTCTTTTTCAAAGTGAGTGAATGGCTTCCAAAGTCCGAGTAGATTGAAGATCTGAATCACTTTTTCTCCGGCCTCGGTAAGGATTAGCTTTTTGCCCTCGTGACTGAGTCGGTTTTTGAGCTCGAATACTGCTCGGATGCCAGAACTAGAAACATACTTCAACTCTGAGAGATTCATCACTGTATTAGCAGTGTGAGTTGCATCTAAAATGGTTTCCTTAAAAGAAGGGAATGTGGATTCGTCCAGTCTTCCGGACAATAAATATACTGTGATATCTCGTCCTGCTTCTTGTTTTATAATTCTCAAACTATCCATTGTTCCTGACGACCACTTGTAATCTTTTTGGTGAAACTGAGAACTCTGCGATGGCTCCAGGTGGGAAATCGTAGATTCGCTCGGCTAACGAATCGATCGAAATTCCTCCTCGCATCTCTGAAATTAGACGAAAGGAATCGGTCACCGTAAAGTGGTCTAGTTTATATTTAATATGCTCTTTTTTTCTAAGCTCTCTACAGTACACTTTGAAATAAGGCGCTTGCTTGTCAAAACTTACGTCTCGATTTTCGCAAGACATAACCCATCCTGTGGATCCAGCACCAGTGTAAACTAAAAGTCCGGAACATTTTTGCTCTTCGCTCTCATTTCCATGTGAAATTAAGAATCGGCTAGTAAGGTCCGGGCTATTATTTCGAATCGAGATTTCGCTGATTCCTTGGAAAGTCCGAACCTGCCTACCATCGGGGTACTCGATTCTGACACTGATCAAGGGCCATTCTTCGATATGTGAGTCTGACCAATTAGAGGACAGGCTCTTTCTCAAATCATCCGAATGGAAGGACAGTAGAGCTCCCACAGAGGTCTCCGGATCCGAATTGCAACCCAGAACAAGGTTCTCTGCTGCGTGGTGAGCCACGTATGTAAAATGATTGTCTCCGCCTAGACAGATGACCAAATCGAAATGGGAAATATCCCTCTCGTCCAAACCTTCTCTAAAAATGAAAGTGCCTTTTGGAAAGAGACGCATTACTTCTTCTCTACTTTCCAATTGTCTTATATGGGAATTATAGACTCGTTTGAATGAATCGTTCTGAATCGAGGCCACTCTTTTGAATTCCTCTAGGGAGCCATACTGGTCTAGATCCAATTCGAACTTGGTTCTTTTGAATACTACTAAAACGGAGTCTAAGTGCTTAAGCCTTTCCGAAAGCATTGAATACCAATATCGGTAGGTATTTGACGCTCCGGAAAGGAAAAAAGAAATCGTTTTCTCGAAATCTTATCGGGTTTTCAACCTAAGCAAGCAATGCTCCTTCCGGAGTTTTCTTCTCCTCTTCCATGAGCTCCGTTTTTGAAACCAGTATTTTGAGGAAAGTGATGGTGTTTTTGAATTTCAATCTACTTCCTGTAAGGCGATAGAGTTCCACCAAATGTTTCAAGTTTCGAATATTTTCCGGTTCTCTAGAACGGAGTTTTTCGGAGAATTCTATCGCCCTATTGTAATCCTTGGTCTTTCGATACGCATAAGAAACATAGTAAATGTATTCGTTGTCGAATGGGAATTTATTCAGATACGCATTACAGTATTCTATAGCTTGCTCGAACTCCCGCGAATTCAAAGAGATCCTTGCCAACTGTTTGAGGAGAGTGGGATCCGAATTTTCTATTTCCAAAGCTTGGTGAAAGAAAGACTTGGTCGCTTCAAGATTTCCGTTCTTGTATTCTCGAATTCCTTCCTGAACTAGTAAAGTATACTCTGCAGGCACACTCGGAGCAACCGGAACATTATTCTCTTTGTATCCAATTCTCATCAAACTTAAGTCGTCGGAAATTTCTCCACTGGTTTCGAGCAATCTTTCTAGATCGTGAAGATTTCCGTTTGAGATTTCTATAAATCTTAAGAATAGATACTCGTCTTCGTTCATGACTGTATCGCCGGACTCAGGAGATTCTATCAGTAAGTCGTCCTTTCCGTCGGAACCTATGAAAATCAAATCCCTAGATTCTATTTTAAAGACTCCAATTCGAGGCTCGATAGAATTTTCGGTAAATCCGAGCTTTCTTTCCGTCATGTTCTGATCTATGAAGCTAGCCTTTCCATCTCGATAAAGGACCATGCTAGGATGTTCCGCATTCACATAATAGAGAGCTCCTAGTTCTTCATCTAACAGGCATATAACGGCGGAAACTAACATCGTCCCGTCAAAGGTTACGAAGACGTTCTGAAGTTCGGTGTAGCAATCTTTGAGCCACTTCTCTGGGAATTTTTTCTGGTTGGTTCTAGAGAGATTGGTCCGAGTGATAATCGCCTTAAATACTGTACCCATTACCAGCGCACCACCTGCTCCTTGAATGGATTTACCCATTGCATCGGAGTTCATCAGTACTAAATATTTTTTTCCATAAAGAGTAATTTCTTGGATGGAAACTAGATCCCCTCCGATCTCAGAGAATCTGTTTCTGAATTTGAAGTTCTTCTTTTGCTTCAGAACAGATTCTATTTTGGTAACTTGGCTTTGGTAGAGTAGGGAAGCCAAAGGCTTTAAAAGCAAGGAAGTGAGATAGTAGTCACCGTCTTGTTTTTCTTTCAAAGTCTGTACCTCGCCCAAGGTTTCTTGTAGTTCCTTGGTCTTTTCGATTACTTTAGATTCGAGAGAACTCTGGTGCTCCATCAAATCCTTTTTCATCTGGATAAACACTTCTCCCATTTCTCCGAGTTCGTCGGATCGATTTAGATCAATGATCATCGTCTCATCTTCTTCCGGATTTTTCATCGCGAAGTTCAATGCTTTGACCGCATGAATAATGTCTCTGGAAAATAGATAGGAAGCGATCAGAATTCCACTGAACACGATCAAGGCAATAAGACCGCAATAAATCCAAAGGTTTCTGGTAGATTCATGTAACTCGGTTTCGTCGATCATTAGAATAAAATCTAATCTTAATTCGCTCAAACCTTTTGATTCATAAGGGATTTTTGAAATGTAAAAATGCTTTCCAGAGAATTTAAGTCGCGAGCCGTCCTGTACCTTGGAATGGTTTATTTCGCTCAAAAATTCGGAGATTGTTCTGTCGGACGAGGAAACTAATTTTCCTTTTTCGAATATAGCCATATGAACGTCTTCGCCGGTAATCGAATGAAGAAATTTCTCATCAACTACTTGCCCGACCAAAATCAGTCCGCCATTGTTTAGGGGAGAAGTCACTCTAAGTCCTAAGCCGCTGTGCCCGATCTCTAAAGTTGATGCGACTCTTCCGTTTAGAGCTTCCATTACTATCTTTTGTCCTGATTTATCGTCTCCAAAATCTTTAGGTCGATGGAACCTGTAAAAGACCTTCCCTTTCGTATCCAATATTTCGAATATAGAAAGATCGTACTGGCTCATGATTCCTTTGAAATAATCAAGATTGGCTTCTAATATGCTTCTAGATCTTATTCCGGACTCCAAAATCGATTTCGTTTTTGCGTTCCTTTCGATTTCTTTTAACAAGAGTCGAATGACTTCTTCTTTGTGCTTTAATTCGCTTCTAAATTCCGAAGATCTGTCTTGCGCCCGCTTGTCCTGCGGTTCGTTCTTTACTCGGTCAATCATTTGAATGAAAGTGATCGCGAGTATGACTACGAGTAATAACTGACTTGCTCCTAATATTAGGAAAATCTTTTGTCTAAAGCTCATAAAATTTGCCCCGGCGGATATATTATTAATTTATGGAAATTTGGTTTTTTAAGGACTTTTCAATTGAGTGGGTTTTGTGATTCGCTTATGGATATGTTAGATGTTAGGCTATGAAATTATAAAATGTACTAAGAATCTGTGAAAAATGCGTTACATCTAAGGAGGCAAAAGAAAACCGAGAAACTAGAAAAAGATTTGCACGAATTGGCAAATTTCCGGGAGTCGTCACCCGATATTAGTTGTAATACTGAATGCTTATTCCGGACTGGATATATCCAGGCACGCGGAAGAAATTACACGCCTGAAAGCGACTCAGATTCAAAAGCAGATCCTTTTGGAAAGGGAGCGATAAAAACTATGCTAACGTTGGAAAAGAAACTTAAAGATCTGGAAGAGCAAAATCATAAATTGCGAATGCAATTGGAAAACACAGATCGATCTCCGTATTTGAAAAAAAGTTTATCTTATATGAAGTTTCAGACCACGTTGCTTCGAGAGGAAATTCTTAATAAAGAAATTCATGCAAGGGTAGATTCCTCCCTGGGCACTTTGTTCGAGCTCAAAAATTTTGCATTTCGATATGCTTCGATTGTAGGAATTGATCCGGATAGAATGAGGATTGTGACTACAGAAGCGATTCAGAATATCGTAGAGCACGGATATGGAAAGTACGCCGAAGTGGAATTTGAAATTTTTACGGAAACCTCCAATCCTTATTTCAAAATGTCGTTTAAACACGAGATGCAACCTGGGATGAAATATACTCTATCTCAAGTGAACGAAAATGTGAGAAGAGGTGACGTTACTTCGGATCTTTTCGATATTGAGAGCCCTAGGGGCAGGGGAGAATATCTCATGAAGGAACTCTCCGATGAAAGAAGAATCTTAAATGGTGTAGAGATTCGGGAAAACGGAGATAAGGTTTATTATTTTAAGAGAGTATTAATCCACTACAGGGACCCCAAAGGAATTCGAGCGGTTACCAGTTTTGACGATCTTCGTCAAGAAATCGATCGGCTAGACCCGGATGAACCAATCTGTTATTTTCACCTAGATCATAGAAAAAGTAAATTGTCTTCCGTCACTTTGGTAGTGCATATTGGAAGAGAAAATAAGATCGCTTCCATGATGCAATCTGCCGGCTTCGATTTGATTCATAAGGACAGATATTTTAAGGCGGTATTTTGCTCTTTTCAACCGAACAAGGAGCACAGTTCCGAGGAACTGGAAAGGCTATTTGATAAAGTGAGAAAACAGGCGAGCGTCGAGAAGGATGAATGACAAATAGCGAACCTGAAAAAGCTGGATATCCTTTTCATCCTTTGCAGGATTTCATTTTAGGGGAGATCCTTGCCAAAACATTAGAAAAATTTGGTATTCCAAAAGAGGAAATCGACTCCGCAATTCGTTCCAACCTTAAACCTGGACAAAAGGAGTTTATCTGCACTCCGAACGCAAAAAAACAGATTTTGCTGCAGACCGTCCCGGTAGAAATTCGCGGCTTACTGCAAGCAGATAAAACTTCCGAAGTAGTCGAGGTATTTCATAACATCATTGCCCAAGACGGCAGACTAGATTTTGCACTCGAATTAATTGAATGGATCTTTACAGGATTTGAAAACGAAGATCTGGTCAGAAAGCTATTCGAGCAGGTCCTGAATCATAAAATCGTCCTGCCGGTTGAATTTTACTCTTTTCTAAAGAAGGAATACGAAACTGAGATGTTAGGGGATTTGGACTTAGGAAACAAAAAAGAATAGGACCACAATCTTTTTGATCGATTGCGATCCTATCGTTTCACTCGATTAGACTATTTGATTAGGCTACGTTTTCCAGAGGAGACTTCAATGCTCCTGGAATTTCTTGGCGTCCCTTTTCAGTCCAGACAGCTCTTTGGATTTTGATGATCCTTAAAAAGTGAAGAACTCTCATTACCTGATAAGTCAAATCTAATTCGAACCAACGGAACGCGAAGTTCGGAGAGTTCGGATGAGCGTGGTGGTTGTTTTGGTATAATTCACCGAGTACTAGAATATCCACCGGAAGAGTGTTCTTGGAATTATCCGGATTCTTTCCGTGGTTTCTGTATCCATACATATGCCCGCACCAGTTTACGATAGCTCCATGGACCGGTCCCATTAAATAATGGATAGGTAACAATGCATATAACCAGAGTGCATTTGCAGGAACAAAATACATATAGAATAATGTATAACCTGTTCCAAAGAAGAGGCGAATAAACCAAGAATCTGCAAATCTATCGAAGAATGGAATTTCAGGATAGTTCCCTTTGAATTCTTTTTCTACTTCGGTTTTTTTATTTAGAATATCTTCATATACAACGGCGGTAGTCCACATCATATCGAAAAACCCTTTGGATGCCACTGGAGAATGCGGGTCCTTTTCTGTATCGCTATATGCGTGGTGTTTTCTATGCAATATTGCGTAAGCTCTCGGATTCAAAAACGAGGAACCCTGAGCAAAGAACGTAAAGAAGTAGAAAAACTTTTCCCAGAATTTATTTAACTTAAACATCTGGTGTGCAGAGTATCTATGCAAATAGAAGGACTGTGCAAAGGCGGACAAAACCCAATGTCCTACAAAAAAACTTAAAATGATCGCCATTGAAGCGCTCCTTGAACCCAGCACCTAAGAAAAGTCTTTAAAGCAACTTTCGCTTGGTGCTCTCTATTTATTAGATCTGAGTCGAATCTCTCCGGGAGGTTGCAAAAAAGTTTGGAAAAATTCTAAGAAAACTAGTAACTGGGAAAGGATAAATAAAAGGGGTTAGAATGGATCGAGCAGGAAAAGGCAAAAGTATGGCAAGTACTCGGTATCAGCCCGATTTTGTCTTGAGCCAAACTGTCCCTTGTGGAACAGGAAAATCTAGAAATTAGATTTAACCAGTCCTACTTAGAACTAAAAATTTAGTATGGAAATCAAAATCTTTAAAAGAGAAAAACGGAATCTACTTGTTTGTACGAAACAGGACGGCTCTTTTGAAAAATCGGATCTAGGTCCGAACACGCCAATCCACGATCTTGCTCACTTTATAGTAGAAAGCTATTTCGGTTTGAAGCAAGGGTTTTTCGGGAATATCTACCAAGGATATTCAGTCAGCGAATTATCTACCAAAGAAATTATACGAACTCTGCCTATTGAGTCCTTGGTTTCAGAACTACTTGCAAGAACACTTCAATCGCTTTGGTCGGGCGCATGCACCGATCATGAATTCCAAGTACTGATCCAAAGTGAGTTCAGAATTTATTCTATCTCTTATCCATTAGAAATTTCCAATGAAGATGTATGGGAATTATACCTCCAATACGATGATCTCGTTTCTCGATGGAATCGATTGAAAGAGGGAGATCATATCGTATTAGAGTTTTCGGTTACAGTTTAGGAGCTGTAGGCTTTTTAGAGACGGCTCTGCTCTTGGTCGCGCCCGCGTTTTCCAAAATTGCAACCAGCTCAGGTTTCTCATACACAGTTGCTAAGGATAGGGGAGTGTACCCGTCTACTTGGAAGTTAAGGGAAGCTTTTCTACGGACCAGTTCCTTTACTAAATTCGGAAGATCGAAAACGATAGAAAGATGCAAAGGCCTCCAGCCTTGGTAGTCTGCATTTGGGTCTGCTCCTTCTTGCAGAAATTGTAATGCTTTATCCTCTTGCTTGGAATAAATTGCAACAAAGAGCTGTTTGTTTTTCTTTTGCAACTCTGCAGGGCTCAAGCTTGGGCTAGGCTTTATCTCTGGTTCCGTATCTGTGCCGCTGTTCGTAGGCGCCGAATTCTGGATTAGTATATTAGGAGATCCTACAAATGCATAATCGTAAATCGGTTTTGTCATGGGGGGCTTTGTATGGTACCAGAGCTCTGAATTTTCAAAAGAAGGATGGGATAACTTGGTAACTTCAGGTGCAGAGGTTTGGGATAGATAGGTTTCTCCGTAAGATTTTCCAGCAAATAGTTGAGCGATGATAGTCTGAGCTGTCCAGGGTGCCCAAGTGGCAAAATATCCTTTAAAGCCTGTTTTGATAAAGGGTTGTGAATACATGGAAATTCTTTTTTTCACTTCCTCGTCTCGGATGACCCCCATATCGTAAGCCATATTTCCCGCGGTAAAACAAGCACCTAGAAAGAGTACGACTGCACCATCGGCAGGTTTCAAATCAGAGCGAAGCATTTCGTTAGATACAAAATCTTTTCCTAATGCAAAGCCTCCTACTTCTCGTTGGTCGTACGGAGATTTATCCAAGTTTGTTCCTACTCCATGGCCAGCGTATAAAATGAAGTTTGCTCCTTTGGAAGCATCCTTGATATCCTTCCATCGATTTGCCGGCGGATAGAATTCAATTACCGTAACTCCTCTATCACGTAGCACTTTAGAAACACCTTTGATATTGTTCACGTATGTGCTAGTTTGAGGACCGTCTTCTCCATCTACTTCTCCAACGATCGCGATTGCTTTTAAGCCGGTCCCAGAAATTTTTGCAGGAGGCAAATCGGCTCTCTTTTTGATCCCGGAAAGACTTTCTCCGACTGGTTTCTTGGCGTGAACAAACTCTCCTTCTTGAGAGAGTACCCCATAGGAAAAGACAAATAACGAAAAACTGATAAACAAACGCAAAATGAGAGTGTCGGAAAGAAATTTCATTCGGTGGATCTTAGCCTAGAAAAGATGTTTGTCAAGAGGGGAATCATAACGTAAGTCCAAATTAAGAATCGTTCGCAATCGAAATAGAATGAGTTCGATGCAAAAAATAGGATTTTAGAAATATAAAAATTTCGCAGAACTCATTCTGTAAAATTCGAAAAACGGGGTTTGAATTTTTCTAAATGGAATTCCGAATTTCGGACTGAATTTGAGAGACGATTTTCTGTTCTCGATCCTCGAAGGAGTCTGTTGGCAAAAGATCCAGCTTGGAATGATCCAGAATTCTGAGACCTAAATTTCCGTATTCATTTTTGATCCATTTCCGAATCTGCAGATCCATTTCGGATTCTCTCTTTTCTCCCGGTTTTTGAGAGAGCATATATTCAAGAAGCTCTTTGATCCCTCTTTTTGTTTTTACACTGGTCATGAAAACGGGAGGAACTTTGCCACCGGGAGTTAGATCTCTTAAGAATTCCAAGGTATGAGTAAGGGTATGATAGCTAGACTGAGCAAGAGTTTCTTCATCGCATTTATTTAAAATAAATGCATCCGGGACTTCCATGATCCCGCTTTTCATAAATTGGATTTGGTCTCCTCCCAAAGGAACCATAACCAAAAAGGATATATCAGAAAATTTTGATACTTCGATTTCGCTTTGTCCTATCCCGACTGTTTCCACAAAGACGACATCAAAAAAGCATCTCAATAACCGAATTACGTGGTAGGTATAAGGATTGACTCCTCCTAGTTCCAGCTGACTTGGCTGGGATCGAAAGTAGATTCTTTTTTCGCGAGTCGGAAGAGTCAGGCGGGTTCGGTCGCCTAACAAGGATCCTCCGCTGATATGACTCGATGGATCGATTGCCACTACGGCCATTTTCTTACCATTTGGAATCTTTAAGAATTCGGTAGAAAGTTCTCCGAGTAGAGAAGACTTGCCGGCACCCGGAGTCCCGGTCAATCCGATTGTAAGAGAGTCTTTTCCGGAATATCCTAGTTTTCCTAATTCACGAAATAATAATCTTCGGAATTCGATAGAGTTGGGTCTTTCCAACTCAGTGATCAGCTTTGATAACGGAAACTTTTCGCCAGCTCCTGCTTCTTGGATTAAGGCTTTTAGTTCTGGTTCTGCGAACCTCACTGCCATAGATTATACTGCGATCGGAGCTTTCGCAACGATATCGATAATTCTGTCCATTACGTCCATTAGGTCATAATCTTTCGGTGTAAAAATAGCTTTTACTCCGATTTTAGTCAGAACCTCGAAGTCTGGTTGCGGAATGATTCCGCCAAAAACTACAGGTATGTCTGCTTTGTAGTGTTTTAGTTCCGCGAAGATTTGTTCTGCTAACTCGACGTGAGAACCGGAGAGAATGGAAACACCGATTACGTCCGCGTTTTCTTCTACCGCGGATTGTACGATTTCTTCGGGAGTGAGACGAATTCCGGAATAGATCACATCAAAGCCGGCATGTTTTGCGGAAACTGCGATCATCTCAGCACCGTTGGAATGGCCGTCTAACCCCGGTTTGCCGACCACGATTTTCGGGCGAGCACCGGATTCTTTCAGGTATTTTTCCACTTTGGATCGCACTTTAGAAACTTTGTCAGTTTCTAAATTCAGTTTTTGTCCTTCGACTCCTGTGGCTGGTCTGTATTCTCCGAAAACTTTGCGCAGAACATCCGCCCATTCTCCAGTGGACACTAACGCTTTTGCGCATTGGATCGAAGCATACATTAGGTTTTTACCAGCTTTTGCGTCTTCTTCCAAACGAGTCAATGACTCCGATACCTTCTTGGCATCACGTCTGGATTTGACTTCAGCTAACACTCGTAAGGTTTCTTCCGCGGATTTAGGATCCACTTTAAAGATACCTCCGTCCGGATCACTGGTGAGAGGGGAGGTGATCCCTTCTTTCCACTTGTTCTTACCGACGATAACCAATTCGTTATTGTTGATTTTTGCGAGCCTCTCTGCTTGGGATTTTACGAGCTGAGATTTCATATATCCGTTATCGATTGCCTTGATTGCTCCGCCCATTTGCTTGATTTTATCGATCTCTACATTAGCAAATTCGATCAGATCTTTTACCTTGCTCTCGATTACTTTAGATCCTTCGAATATATCCGGATATTCTAAAAGATCCGTTTCATACGCTAGAACTTGTTGCAAACGAAGTGACCATTGTTGGTCCCAAGGCCTAGGCAGCGAAAGTGCTTCGTTCCAAGCAGGTAATTGCAGCGCTCTGCATCTCGCGTCTCGACTCAATGTGACTCCTAGCGCTTCGATTAAGATCCTCCAGGCGTTATTCTCCGGTTGCTCTTCGGTTAGGCCGAGCGAATTGACCTGAACTCCGTAGCGGAATCTTCTGTACTTTTCGCTCTTCACCGAATATGTGTCTGTCGTAATGCGATCCCACATATCGGTAAAGGCTCTCATTTTGCTCATTTCTTCCACGAAACGAATTCCGGCGTTTACGAAGAAGGAGATCCTTCCTACGCATTGCTCGAATTCCTCATGCGTAAAACAATTTCGATCTTTGATTGCATCCAAGATCGCCATGGCGGTAGCGAGAGCAAATGCGAGCTCCTGTACAGGAGTGGCACCTGCTTCTTGAAGATGGTAAGAGCAGATATTCGAAGGATTCCATTTCGGAATATGCTTCAGACAGTACTCGTACATGTCCACGATGATACGAATCGAATGCTCCGGTGGAAAAATATAGGTTCCGCGCGCCAAGTATTCTTTGATTATGTCGTTTTGGGTGGTTCCTTGCAAAAGAGAAATGTCCACTCCTCTTTCTTCCGCTAAAGCAACATAGAGAGAGAGTAACCACATGGAAGTTCCATTGATGGTCATTGATGTGTTCATTTCTTCGATCGGGATTTGGTCGAATAGAATTCGGAAATCCTCGAGAGTGTTGATAGGAACTCCTACTTTTCCGATTTCCGGTTTTGCGATGGAATGATCCGAGCTGTATCCGCATTGGGTGGGCAGGTCGAAAGCGATAGAGAGTCCTGTTTGGCCTTTTGCGAGATTTTTACGGAATAGTTCGTTGGACTCTCTCGCATTTGTGTGGCCCGCGTAGGTCCGGAAGATCCAGGCCGGTTCCTTTGTAGGACTTCCACTTTTGTCGTATAGGATATGTGCTTTTTTTTCCATCTCGATCATCCCCGAGAAGAGTTGCCTCTTCAAGTTTACTTCAAAATGTGTTGGTATAATTTCACCTAAATTTTTAACATTGCTTCGAAATCCGGTAAAGCCTAAAGTACCCGCTGAATGGACTTAGAACGCAATAGAAAAGCAAATCCGATCTTTATTACGGCCTCCCTCATTTTTTTAACTGCACTTTTGAGCTTTCTCTATCAGTGGCATGGTGAACCGTCCACGGAAAACGGGGTTCGAGTTTTAGCAGAATTAAGATCTCTATTAGAGGACGGTAAGTTCTTTTCGCCAAATGAACCTCTCAGCTTCTTGCTATTGCTGGGTTGGAAGTCTGTTTTCGGTTTAAACTATGTCCCTGCAGCACTTTCCTTCGGAGCTTTTTTCTTAAGTCTTGCGATCCACCTTTGCGCTTATTTAATGCAAAGAGAAACCTGGAAGTTAAATCACTATCTGGTCTGTTATTTAACAGCAATCAATCCGCTCGTTTATCCGATCGCAATTCAGTTCATGCCGGAGCTAGTGAGTCTGTGCTTTTTGCTGATCCTTTTTATCTCCTTCCGAATGGAAACCGTTCTCGACATCTTGGTGCTCGTTGCGTGTACGGCGTTTGGGTTCTTGTCTCACTTTACGTTTTTCTGGATTGGATTTACGATTTTTGTAATCAAGGCGGGAACAGTTGGGATTCGGGAAAAGAAAAAACAGCAATCGGTTTTTTTTAAGAGAAGAAATATTCCGAAGTTATTCCTAGTCGCATATCTCTCTTTTTTTGTGTTCTCGATCGTATTATTTACTGGTCTCGACTTTTACGGAGAGAATTCTTTGCACTATCTCGCATATCAATTGTGGTTGTATCTAATTAGTTTTGGATCCCTTATCGCAATTTTGGGAGTCAGCACTTTTCTACTCAAATCTGAAAAAGAGCTCAGTACAATTGCCGCCTCCGTAGTGTTGTTTTTGCTCATCGTAGTTTCGGGATATTTTACGGTTCGACCTCTCTCAGAGATCGATGCAAATCGGTCCAGCTCTCTCTCTAAGGATATTCTATCGCTAAGGGGCAGGGGCGTGATCAATCCAGATGAGAAAGTTTATATTCCGGCTCCTACGGCTGCATATCTCTATTTCAAAACGAAACAGAAGTTTTCCTTCCGAGCACCAAAGACAATCAAAGATAAGGATTATCTTTTATTGGAAGATGTTTGGCCGGTAGATAAGAAGATTCTGCTGAAAAACGTAAAAGGCAGAAATACTCCTTATCTTTTTCTATCAGAAGAAAGGATATTATCGAGCGGAGCTCTTTTAAAGCAGATAGAAGTGGATCCAAGCTTGAAGAGTTTCAATCCAAAAGTCGCGATTACAATGGGCAAATTAGAAACAGATAAACCATATGACAAATTAAGAATATTCTTAATTCAGCTCATTGCTTCATCCAAGAATCCTCAGGCATGAGACTTAGAAGAAAAAAAGAGGATTCGGATTACATAGCATACGGCGCGAACGGCCTTCCCTTTGAATCGTCTTACTGGAAAGAGATATATGGATCCGGGATCGATGTAGATGCTTCGTTCAATGCAAAAGAACATGCAAATTACATGAAGTCCGTTTTCGAGCTAATGCAGCTTCAGATTTATAGCGTAGCAGATTTCGGATTCGGGAAAGGAATTCTACTCAAAGAAGTTGTAAAAGCGCTCAGGCCTTCGAGAGTCTTTGCCATCGATCCTTCGGAAGAAATGATAGACGCAATGGCTTTGCAGAAATGGATTCATTCGTATAATCTTTCCTTTTTACACTCTACGATCCAGGACTTGGATTCGAAATACTTTATAGGGTCACCTTTTGACTTGGGAATCTGCAACTCGGTTGTTCAATATGTGGAAGACTCGGATATAAAGCCAATATTCGAGAAACTTCATAAAATCGTTAAGTATTTGTATTTTTCTGTCCCGACAAATAAGGACTACGACAGAATGAAGAAAGAAATCTTTTTTGTGGATCCGTATGCACACGCACGCTCTAGAAGATTTTATGAAAAAGTGATATTAAAATATTTCAGAAGAGTTTCATTCAACTTATTAGAGAGCAGATTGGTCACTGGATCTCCTTTTTGCGACGAATTTTATCTGACAGATTGAAGCCTAAGATTCCCGGCTCGTACGAGAGCGCTCGAATTATTTCAATATTTCTGTAGGAGCTCCTACAAGGATGTCTTCCGAATCGCGCTTGCATTTTCGGAACAATTCTGATATCTCGGCGAAATCGGAGCTCGGTACTTCCACCGCACCAGCCCCCGCCCAGTAGGGCGGGGACTCTCCTAGTCGAACCGCCCGGAAGCCGCGATTCGCTCTGTATTTCATCCGGAAGAAAGAATTTTGTATCTTTGCCGATTCTTTTAATGGCCAATATTAACGGACAAATGGATAGGTTTAAAAGGGCCAAAAAATGGGCATCATTATGAAATTCACAAACATTGCAATTTTTTCCTCCTTGATAATATTCACGATTCACTGTCTGAAATTTGAACCAAACGATTTGGATCCTTCTACGCCGGAAGGTTTGTTAAAGGCGCAGGTACTTTCGAATTCAGGGATTATTTCCATTCCGCCATTAGTCAATCCTGGCTTTGTGGGGTATGTGTATGTTACTAGTTCGCTCTTCAATGGTTCTGGATTGAGCGGAATTGACGGTGCAGATATAACTTGTAATTCCAGTATTCCACCTAGTCTTGCTGGGACTGGCCAATATAGGGCGCTACTAAATAATACTTCCGGGATCGGAACCGCTCGCCATGCATGTACTACTGCAAACTGTTCCGGTGGGATTGCAGAGAATTTAAATTGGGTATTAAAACCGAACGCCACCTATTACCAGCAGAATAAGACCACGGTTGTCGGAACAACAAATGCATCTGCGTTGTTTAACTTTCCGTTAAGTGCGGGATTTAGTCCTACACCCGGAAGCCCTACGAATTTCTTTTGGTCGGGTCTGACTACAAGTTGGCTCTCCGGAGGAGAGTGCGTCGGCTGGACTGCAGTAGGTGGAACCGCGGGTGCAGGGGACATGATATCTACGACTAACACGAGCGTCTCCGCGAGTACTGGCCTATTTGGATGTGCCAGTCCCGCATATCCGATATTATGTGTGAGCCAATAAACGACTGCATTGTATGAAATTTTCTTGAAATAAAAATTATTCTGAACGGTTATGATTCTCTAAGACCGACCTGGAATCCGACTGAAATCGAAACCCTTCGGTCGAGAGAATGGGATTTTAAAAAAAGTCGGATGAAAAAAGGAAGATGAATCGAATCAAACTTAAAGCTCTTCTTCCTCTATTTCTATCTCTGGTTTTCGGAAATTGTGGAACGATTATCATTCTGTATGATCTACTCCAGGTAGATTCTAGCAAACAGAACTATCTCATCTTGGCCTCGCTATTGGGAAATTCTACTCTAAGCCAAGGTTTATTGCACCATTGGCCACTTGATGGAAATGCGCAAGACTCCGTTGGAACTCTAAACCTGAGCGCTTTCGGATCTGGTATGACTTCTGTGACTGGACACGATGGAGTTCCTTCCGGGGCATTTCACTACCATGGAACTGCTTTCCATTCTTCTTCCCAAAATGGAGAAGACTTCCTGGCCGGAAATATTTCGTCCTTTACTGTCAGCGCTTGGGCGAGCGGCAATTTTCCAGCAGTACCTTCTGGGCTCAACGGGATCTTTTTGTCTCAGGGGAATGGATTCGGTTTACAATATTATAATATTGGAGTATGCACTGGTAGGTTGAGAGGATTTACGAATGATGGATCCTCCGGAGATGTGGATGTCTCTAGCGCGTGTGGAGTTTACTCAAACAATACTTGGTACCATATCGCATTTGTATGGGAACTGCCCACCAAAAGAGCGACTTTTTATGTAAACGGATCTCAAATTACAAGCGGATCTGGCGGCTTGAACTACCCCTGGGGTACTCTCGCATCCTTTCAACTTGCTACCAGCTCACTCAATTCAGGATATATTTTTGACGGGGCAATCGATGAAGTGCGAATCTATAACAGGGCGCTATCGTCTACAGAGATTCAGCTCCTAAGTTTGCAGTAATTTCCAACTAGTTCAAAGGTTGGTGCCCCGGATGGATTACGATTTTCGGAAAAGTCTCTGCGATTTGTTGCAAGAAGTTCAGACTTTCTCTGTTATTGGAAATATTATCCGTATAACCTCCAGGCGTAACATTGTTCTTCCATCCCCAGCTCGTATGACAAGTATCTCCGGTAACTAGTTGCAGTCCCTCAGTGCTATTCACAACGAAGGCAAGGCTGCCGCTTGTGTGTCCTGGAACGTGAATAATGAACAAGGACTGGTCTCCAAAAAAATCTAGGACTCTAAACTTCGACCCGGGAGAACCTTCTGAGAAGGATAACTCGAAAAGCGAAGGCTGTTTCCCGAGCATCGTATCCGTGGCCCCTTGTACGAATTGATTGATAAACCTTTTATGCGTAAGCTCCGTGGGTCCGGCGTAAATGGGCACTCCTTCTGCAATGTCAAGAATTCCTAATATATGATCCAGATGAGAGTGAGTGAGAAAAATTCCCCCAATTTCAGTCGGCGTTTTTTTGAGCTTTTCAGATAAGGTCTCTTTGATTTTCAAATGGGACAAATTCATGATCGATTGAACGAAGCTAGAAAGTGGCCATTCTTTCGGATCTTTCCTAAAAACTTCTGCTATTCCGGAATCGATTAAATAAGTACCAAACTTAGGATGTTCTAATATATAGTAGTAGATTTGTATAGGTTCAAGACCGGAGTCTAATTTTGCCGATTTAGCCTTTGGATCTCCAAAATCAATCAACCCATCGCGTTCTGCTACCCAATCTGCAGCCGAAATTTTTTGAAATCGAATCGGTCCCTTTTCATTCGGTTTTATCTTCAAAAGGGAAGAGCTCTGTCCTTTGGAAATTACAGAAGACTTGTGGGTAGTAACCGTAACAGAACAATAAGAAGCACAAAGCAGAATAGATAAGAATAACAAATATCGCATAATGATGAATTTGGTCAGGTGGGCGATATTTTGCAATTTGAATTCTATCTTAGACCTTTCAGATTAGTCGGACGTATCGGATTGTGCTTGATCCATAATGTTCTGAATTTTATGACTTTCTTCGAATCAATCTGCGAAACGGGAATTTCGCATAAACCCGTGTTAAGATTTATTGAAGAGAAGCTCAATGATAAAAAAATGCATTATCGCTCTATTAGTGATCATAGGTTTGTATATCGCCGCGGGATGGTTTTTCTCGGAAGATATCATACACTTCAGCAAACGCACGTTAGAGGAAGACAGAGTTCACGTAGAACTGCAAAAAGTTTCCGATGTAGGATTACCTGAACCTGAGACTATCGCCATTGAATCGGATGCGCATGGTTCGGAAAAACAAGTACTCAAAGGTTGGTTTTTTAAGAATCCGAGATTCGAACAAGCAAAGTGTGGAGTCATTTTACAACACGGATTCAAGAGTACTCGTTGGGCAGTCCTAAAATATGCGCCGTTGTTCTGGGACCGAGGTTGTTCGATACTTTCTGTGGACGCTAGATTTCACGGAGAATCCGGAGGGCAGTGTGGTACGTTCGGTTTTCATGAAAGTAAAGATATGCAGTCGATCCTTTATTGGATGACTACAAAGACTGGACTTCCGAAATCAAAAATCGGACTTTTAGGAGAATCTATGGGAGGAACGATCGTGTTTCTCGCGGCCGCAAGAGAGCCCGAACTCGCCTTTGTAGCAATCGATTCGACTCCCAGCGATATGAATGAGTCCTTCCAATACGAAGGCAGTCGCAAATTCGGTTCAGTTCTTACAGCAGTGATGATGGCAGTTTCTATGACGATTGCAGAATTAAGGTGTGATTTCGAATCCGACCAGATTTCTCCAAAGAAAGTTGCTAAAGATGTACAGAGTCCAGTCTTTATTTCGCATTCTAAATCCGACGAAAGCGTTCCCGTTTATCACGCAGAGGTAAATTACAAAGGTTTAATTCACACAAAGAAGCTTTTGTTCTTAAACGATTGGGGAGCTAGTCATGTTCGTGATCTTAATGTAAACTATGAAGAATACAAAAAACATATGAATCAATTTCTAGATCAGTATGTTCCAGATTTCGGCAAGTTGAAATAGGCTCAGTTTGCTTCTTCCCACCAATTTGTGTAGCTTATTGGAGTCGAAGGATCTACCAACTGACCCGGCTTAGGCGTCAAAATCTGAACCTGATTTTTCGCGGCCGCCTTTAATGCTCTTAGAATTGGCTCTTCCCAAGAGTGGATCGCTAAATTGAAAGTTCCCCAGTGCACCGGAATCATTTTTAAGCCCCTTAAATCGAGGTGAGCCTGAATTGCACTTTCTGGGTTCATATGTATTCCTTCCCAAGTCCAGTCGTATGCTCCGATTTTTATCGAGGTGAGATCGAAAGGGCCGTACAATTTTCCAATTTCTGCAAAGTGTGAAGAGTAACCGGTGTCTCCACTGTGAAAAAAGTTATGCTTTTCGCCTAACAGAATCCACGACGACCATAAAGTAGAATTTCGATTCAAAAGGCCGCGGCCCGAATAGTGAACCGCCGGAGTACATACGACTTCCAAAGAACCAACTCTATTTTTTTCCCACCAATCCATTTCAACGATCTGAGTCTCTGGTATTCCCCAAGATTCTAGATGAGCTCCCACTCCTAAGGGAACAAAAAACCGTGCGCCTTGTTTAGCTAAGACCTTGCTAGACTCCATATCTAGATGATCGTAGTGATCATGCGAGATCAAGATCGCATCAATCTTTGGAAGTTGGTCCAGAGTTAATGGCAAAGGGAAAAATCTTTCTGGTCCGATATTTCTAAAAGGAGAGACACGATCCGAAAATACCGGATCGGTCAAGATTCTAGTACCATCGATTTCCAATAAGAGGGTAGAATGTCCAAGCCAGATCGCTCTAAGTCCGGGAGAAATTTTTTTGGAAAAGGTGGAAGGATCGACTTTGACGATAGGGATGTCGCGAGCAGGATTTCTTTGCTCAGTGCCGAACAATTGCCGACGAATCATTTGCATATAAGATCCGGGTGTGATAAGTGGGACAAGTGGATCGTTCTCGAATTTGCCATCCTTGTACATTCGTGCAGATTTCATTTTTTCTAATCGAAGACCATCCGGATTGCCTCCTAATGAATTGAAACAAGAAGTTTGCCAAAAAAGAAATAGTAGTAGGCCGAGCAATACGATTCCGATTGAAAATAAAACTCTAAATCGTCTAGTTTGAAACATTATCATTCCCCCGATTTATATAAATTTAGTATCAGAGGATGGGATTGAAATCGTGTCAATGGAAAGAAATGTTTGAAAGATTTAGCCTCCAAGGATAACTTTCGTTAGTCTGAGTATGAAAAACCACGAAATGGAATTAGATAAAATTCAAACCAAAGCGCCAGAAGATGTAAGTCAGGAATGGGCAGAGAAAGAGATCGAAAAACTCCAAAAAGAATTGTTTGATCTTCAAAACCTTTTCTTTGCTGCAAAGAAGTTCTCTATGTTGGTCCTATTTCAAGGCGTTGACGCCTCTGGAAAGGATGGAACTATTCGGCATGTATTTTCCTGCATGAACCCTTTGGGGGTTCGTGCAAAGGCATTCAAAGTTCCTAATGAAGTAGAATTGGAGCACGACTTTCTTTGGAGAATCTTTAAAGAGTTGCCCGAGAAGGGGATCATTCAAATTTTCAATCGATCTTATTACGAGGATATCATAGAGCCTAGTATTGCACAAAATTTGGATAAAGAGATATTGGAGAATAGGTATGATACAATCAATGCGTTGGAGCGGCATCTGATTGATAACGGAACCATTCTTTTGAAATTCTATTTACATATCAGTTCGAGTGAGCAAAAGCATAGAATTCGAAAAAGGATTTCTGATCCGATGAAAAATTGGAAATATTCCGAATCGGACGAGATCGCCGCAAATCATTACGAAAAGTATTTAGAAGCATACGACAGAGTAATCAAGAAATGCAGCAAGCATAGCTCCTGGCATGTTTTGCCGTCAGACGATAAATGGTACAGGAACTACAAGGTGGCAAAAACGATTGCAGAACATATAGAACGACTGGACTTATCTTTTCCAAAAAGACAAAGGTGAAGAACTTCTAATGGATCAAACGGTAATTCGGATCTTGATTTTGTCCTGAATAATTTTGTAAAATACGGGCAACAAAATCAAGCTCAGGAAAGTGGAGCTCAGAATTCCCCATACCATCACAGTCGCGATCGGTCTTTGGATATCCGAACCGATTCCGGTAGAAAGGGAGGCGGGCAATAGTCCCATGAACGCAACGAAGGAGGTCATCAGCACCGGTCTAAGTCGCATGCTGGCTCCTTGCAGGATTGCCTGATCAATAGGAAGTCCTTCTTGTTGTAGGTGGTGAATTCTGCTCACTAAAAGGATTCCGTGCATCGATGCAATTCCAAATAGCGTAGTAAAACCTACTCCCACAGAAACAGAAAGGTGCATCCCTCTCAAGAATAAGGCTACGATGGATCCGGTTGCGGCAAATGGAACGGAAAGTAATACTAACATAGATAAGGAAATGGATCTAAAAAGAAAAAGCAGCAGAAGAAGAATAAGTAAAAGAGAAATCGGAACCAATAAGCCAAAATGAATTCTGGCCCTAGATAAATTTTCGAACATACCCAACCATTCTACCTTGTATCCTTTCGGAACTTGGATCGTATTACGAAATTTTGATTGAGCTTCGGCTACGAAGTCTCCTTGAGCACGACCTCGGATATCCGTCCGAACCGTGATCCTTCTGCTCCCTCTAGCTCTCGCGATGATTGTCTCTCCATCGGTCACTCGAATCTCCGAGATTTGCCCCAGGGGGATTGGTTCTCCTTGTTCGTTGAATACGGGGAGCAATGCGATCGCCTGGGGAGCCTTCCTGTATTCAGGAGCGTATTTTACTAAGATATCGAACCTTTTTTCGTCTTCGTTGATTTCGGAAACCGGTAAGCCTCCGATCGCAGTATTCACAACGTTATTTACCGAAGTCGCAGAGATTCTATAAGTAGAGAGTTTCTTCTTATCGATTCTGATCTGCAATTGAGGTTGCAGTCCTTCTTGCTCGATGTTTACGTTTACACTCCCGTGAATTCCTTTGAGCATGGAAACCGTTTTTGCCGCCAAGTCTCTAAGAGTTTCCATATCGGGACCTAACAGCTCGACGGCGAGGTCCGCAGACGTTCCATTACTATCTTCAGTGACAGAGTCAATGATCGGTTGGGTCAGGTTCATCCTCAAAGTCGGAAATCTGGACTTCAATTTTCTTCGAATCGCGTCTTCTAAAACAAATTTGTTCTTAAACTGTTTCCATTCTGATTTGGGTTTTAGTCCGACCATGAATTCGATTCGATCCAATGGGAAAGGGTCAGTTCCAACATCGTTGCGCCCGGTTTGAGAGGTTACGTAAGAGATCTCTCCGAATTCAAGCAGCATTTTCCGAATTTCTGAAGCATACTCCGAAGTTTCTCTCAAAGAGATCCCTTCCGGGAAGCCGGTTCTTAACCAAAAGACTCCTTCGTCCATATAGGGCAGGAACTCTGTCCCTAAATTTGGTATGATGATCAGAATCAAACCGATAAAGAAGCCCAAAAAGGAAGCTGCGACTCTTTTTTTATACTTAAGAAGCCTAGGCAAAATATGATCGTATGCGTTTTGGATACTTAAGAATATTCGACTTTCCTTATGTTGGTGCAAGCGATCCGTATTCTTGAATAACAGGGCAGAAAGCGGGGGAATTAGATATAACGCGAAGATCAATGCACCGATCAACGCAAAGCAAAGAGTCAAAGCCATTGGCCGGAACAAAAGCCCTTCTATTCTTGTCAGGGAAAGCAAGGGAGTGTAGGCTATGATTACGATCCCCATAGAGAAGATCATCGGTTTCTGCACTTCTTTTGCCGCTAGTAAGGTAATCGATTCCGACGCACCTGCTCTCTTCCGCTCCGAGTATTTTCGGACGATGTTCTCGGATACGATGACAGCTCCGTCTACAATAATCCCGAAATCAATAGAACCAACTGAAAGTAGACTGATCGGTATGTTCGAAAAGAACATTAAAGAAAGTGCAAATAACAAGGAGAATGGTATGGTTAGAGCGACCAGCATTGCCATTCTGATATTCCCCAAGAATATGAATAATGTGATAATAACGAATGTGATTCCGAGCAGAGTATTATGCGCTACTGTTTCTAAGGTTTCATGAATGAGAGTGGAACGATCGTAAAAAGGTTGAATTCGAATGTTCGATGGTAAGGTCTCCTCGTTTAACTCAGTGATGGCTTCTTGGATTCTAGCGAGAACGATAGAAGGATTTTCGCCTCTTCGCATGCGAACGATTCCTTCCACACCGTCGTCTCGATCGTTCTTACCGAATACTCCGGTTCTAGGAAGGTGATCTAAAACTACAGTACCTATATCTTTTACGAAAACCTGGGTCCCGAAGCTATTTTTGATAAAAATATTTTCCAGTTCCTTATAATCAGTCACTCGACCAATTCCTCGGATGACTACGGAGGAGCTCCCTCTTTCTAAGATTGACCCGCCGCTGTTGCTGTTACTATTCTGAACCGCGGAAACTATTTCCTGAAGTTTTACTCCGCACCTCATTAGGTCTTCCGGTTTTACGTGAATAGCATACTGTTTCCCCAAGCCCCCAAAGTTGGCTACTTCCACGACTCCCTTTGCTCTTAATAATCGTGGTACTACGACCCAATCGTTAAACGTCCTAAGTTCCATTGGATCGTGTTTGTCGGTTTTGACTAGCTCATAACGATAGATTTCACCGTATGCGGTAGCGAGACTTCCTAATGTGGGCTCGATTCCAGGAGGGAGTTTTACCTCGTACATTTTTTGATAAACCTGTTCCCGGGCCCAGTAATCGTTTGTACCTTCTTCAAATAGAATTTGCACTAAGGAGAGTCCAAAAATCGATCTGGAACGAATGACTTCTACGCGAGCTAGTCCAGCCATGGTTCTTTCAATTGGAATGGTTACTTGTCTTTCTACCTCTTCGGTTGCGCTACCTGGAACAGGAGTAATAATTTGGACCTGAGTTCCGGAAATGTCAGGATAGGCATCTATATTCAAAAATTGGAATGCTACAATTCCCAATCCTGAAATGATGACTGCGATTGAGAACGTAAGCCACCTGGCCTCATACGCGAAAATTACGGATTTATGAAGTAAGGATTCGGCTTTCACCAGCTATTTTCCTCTTCGCTCTTGGTCATATTCAAAAGTGGTTGGAGTAGAATTGCTCCCTTGGAGACGACTTTCTCTCCTGGATTCACGCCTAGAACTGAAAAAGTCTGGTCATTCTCTTCTAGAACAGTAACGATTCTAGGTGCATAAACTCCTTTGGACCATTCTATGAACACATGGTCCAATTTCTGAAAATGAACAATAGAGCGCGCAGGTACTACGGTAGGCTTGCTGGTAATCTCCGGGAAATTCACTTCGCAGTTAGTTCCGGGATACCAGTCCTTTCCTTCATTAATTCTAAATAAAATTGTAATGGAGTTTGCGGAACTAAAGGATCTTTGGATTTTTACGATCTTCGCGTTTGCCGACGCTTTTCTCAATCCATAGATGGCAATTTCCAGATCTGCATTGATTCGCATCTGATTGGAATGTTCCTTTGGAACATCGACTATCCCGAAAGCGGTATCTATTTTAGCATTCGTTTTGCTTAATCCGAATTTCTCGGATAATTCCGGATCCAAATGTACCAAACTTCTCTGTGGTCCGATCAATGCCCCGGATCTATCCACCAAAAGTATGATTTGTCCTACTGAGTGAAAATGGGTGCGATCCTCGCGAGGAGAGGGTTTTGCGGATTCGGAAACGATTCCTTTAACAAATTCGGAATCGGGCGAAAAACGGATCATATAACCGTCGTTAGTAAAATAGTGAGCAGGTTTGATCTCGGGTGGATGGGAAAATTTCCACCATGCCCAAAATAGAAAAGCGGCCGCGCATACCAATGAAAATAGAAAAAGTATTCTCAACCTGCTCATGGACGAATCCCTTTGTTCAAGTAGGATTCCAATTTGGCCCGGTTTTTCCTGTAATCCGCAACCGCCTTGTAATAGGTCATCAACGTTCCGTTATATGCGTTGACTGCGTCAAAGTATTCGAGTAAGTTCGCTCCTCCTGTTCCGAAAAGCCGTTGCTGGTTATTCAAGACTTTTTGAGCCTTAGGAAGCTGACTCGATTCGATCTGCTGTATTATGTTTTTGTTAAGAAGCATTCCCTGAATTAAAGTCTTGACTTCTTTTTCTAAAGTAATCTCCGCCGCGCGATAATAGACTGTCGCTTGTTCTTTGATGACTCTGGCCTTTCGAATATTACCTTGGTTTCGATTTAAACTCGGCAATGGAATAATCACCCCGAGTGCCCAGGAGGATTGCCCTGGAATCCCAGTCTCCATCGGATAGCCCGAATTAGGAAGAGCCTTGGGATATGCGTCCACTCCTGATTGTCTGCTTACTCCGCCAAACAGAGTAAAGTCGTCCCACACTTGTGCTTGGGCTGCTGTAATTTGGTTTTCAGAAAAATCTACCGCTAGTCGAAGCGCTTGCAGATTCGGATAATCCTCTTTTACGGTCTCGATAATTTCATCATACTTTGGAGGATCTTCCAGTTGTACATCGCGAAGTTTTGTAAGAGGAACTAAATCAGGAGACCCTTCTTTACCTAGTAAGAGAGCAAGGGCTCTCCTCGCTGTCTCTACATCGACTACAGCTACTTGCGTGTCTATCGATGCACTTTCCACCGCGAGTTGTGCACGAGTGAGAAGTAAGGGTTGGATCCCGCTTCCACCGATCCTATTCTGGATGGTTTTTGCGAGCCGCTGCAAGTTGATTTCCCGATCGCGAAGTAGTTGGAGCACATTCTCCTTTAGAACTAGCTCAAGGTAGGCAACCCTAGTTTGATAAGCGACTTCGCGAAATGCTGCTTCTAACATCACTTCGGAAATATAGGTCCAGGTTTGGGCCTTTCTCTTTCCTGACTTTATTTTGGAACTCAGATCCAGAGGAACGTTTAAGAGTAAATCGAGCTGTCTCGGACCTCCCGTGCTCGACTGGTTATAATTTTTTCCAAAAGGATTTAAGCTAGATAAAGCACTGAAAGACGGGTTTCTGTAAAGTCCTGCCTGTATCTCGTCCGCTTTTGCGATGTCCACATCATACTTCTTTGCCAAAAGAGTTAGGTTTTGTTTTAGGCTAATGTTCGCACATTCTTCGATGGTAAGGGGCTGCGGGTCTTTTTCAAGGGTTTGAGAAAATAGGGAGCAGGTTCCGAGCAGTTGCAAAAGTAGGAGAAAACTAGTAAGGCGGAACATGTCGAGGCACTATTTCTCCTACTAGATTTTCGGCAAATGAAAGTACGGATATTACAAAATGATCCTACTCCATTGAATTCGTGGCTCCGGTCGTTGATTACCTCTAAACGTCCTATTTTTGCAAATTGTAACCTTTCGGTTAATTTAGATCAAAATTATAGTTATGTCCGGGCTTCGGGATGATTTTTCTCGCATCCTTTCGTAAGTGTTTTTCTGCCCTTTCCAGAAAGTCTTTTCTGGAATTCCCAAAGAGCAGGTTGCGGACATTGAGTACGTCACTCGGTGTATCTATCGGTGAACTGAAAAAGTCCTCCCAATGACCTAAAATAATATTCTTCGGTTTGATGGACTTTATTATATACTCCGGATATTCCGAAACCTCGTTGTAACTGCCTACACACAAAATCGCTAAATCTACTTCCTTTTTCTGATCCGATTCGGAATCGAATTTTGGAAGTAAGGAGTTCGGATAATCGCTTGCCGCATCTTGATAATGAATTCTGAATCCAACCTCTGTGGGAGACTTCATAAAATCAATCAAGTAGGCGAGCGGCTGTCCTTCTTTCCACTGCCAGGCAAAAGTAGGTGGGCTATCTCTTTTTTCGTTTACTTCGCCTTTTAGAAATTTGATGCCAAAGAAGTGAGGAGCGTGATTCGATTTGATTGCCATGATACGGATTTCATCCTTTACGATCCAGACCCATTCGCCTTGCTTTTGTTCCGGGATAGCCATCTTGCTCTCCATATTCACAAGCCTATTCGCGGGTAAGACGGGATCTGCAGAAAGCAACAAATTGATCATAGTTTTGCTGCCATAAATCAAAGCTTTCTTATTTATGTTCGTGGCGATATACGGCACATCCATTAGATGATCGTAATGTGCGTGACCCACTAAAATCGCCTTTGCATCCGAATCAGGAATCCGAGGATGTAATCGATCGATCGCGTCTATGTCTGGAGAAATCGGAAACGAAAAAGGAAACACACCGACGCGCATAAACCCCGGATTTGAGTAAAACGGAGCAGTAAAGATAACGTTCTTATCCTTACGGATCAAAAAGCCGCCGGTTCCAAGATATTGGAGTTGGATTTTATTTTTATAATCGGCCTCGTAATGAGATATTAACGGTTGGCCTTGCGTAATCGGAATCGTAGCGCAGGAAGCGAAGAGCAAAAGGAAGAAGGATAAGCCGACAAAAGATTTGTCGATACTGCGAAAGTTTCTAAAAAGTTCCAAACACATCTTAAAACCAGAAATATTTTTCAGATTCATGCCGTTGTCCAAATATATCGCGTCATATTTTGCAAAGGAACGGAAAACGCAACCTTATGACGATTCGTTTATTGATAAATATTAATCGTAAACACAAGACTAGGTGATCTTTTGATTTACTTAAGCTAGTTTTTAGTGTTTTATAGTTCGGGACTTTTGCATTCACAGAGACTCTCCTTTAGAGAATGGTCCAGTATGATGGATGAAGGGTATATTAGCGAAGGACTTCAAAGCGGGATCGAGCTCATCCAAGGTGAATTCTTGTACCAGGCTATCGCCAAGAATTTTCCGAATGGTGCTATTGCTATTTTTGACCGCGATCTTCGTTACGTTTTGATAGAGGGGGAAATTCTCCCTGATTTGGGACTTTCCCCCAAGCTAATTGTGGGAAAATTGGCTCGAGAAGTACTTCCTCCTGACATTTATGCAACGATGGAACCGCATTACAGGGCAACGCTGCTTGGCCAAAAGACTGTTTGTGAAATTTCGCTTAGAGAAAGAATTTTTAACGTACATCACGTACCGATCAAACAAGGAGCCGGAGAAATAGCCTATGGGATGGCCATGATCCAGGACATCACCGAGAATAAGAAGGTAGAAAACGAATTAAGAGAATCCAGACATATTTACCAAGAGTTAGTGGAGAATATTAGCGATGTGATTTTCTCCCTAGACATTGAGGGAAGGGTAACATTTGTAAGCTCTGTTGTGGAACCTAAATCTGGATATAAGATACAAGAAATTCTTAATAAACATTTTCTTGATTTTGTGGTAGAGGAAGATAAGGGACCTGTTCAAAAAATTATCAATTCCACAATAAAGGGAAACCGAGAAGTTTTCGAGCATAGAGCCCTGGTTAAATCGGGGCAGTACTTGTGGGTACAGATTTCTACTCATCCAATTGTTCGAGATGGAAAGATCGTCGGAGTGGGTGGTATCATGAAAGATGTCACCAAAAGAAGACAATTGGAACACCAATTGATACAGGCACAAAAACTGGATAGCTTGGGAAATCTCGCAGGTGGGATCGCTCACGATTTTAATAATATACTTAGCATAATGTTAGGACACCTTTCCTTGCTTGAAAAATATTCTGACGATGTGGAAAGAAGGACTAAGAATATCAGCTCGATAGGAAATGCAATTAATCGTGGAACTTCATTAGTCCGACAGTTACTTACCTTTGCTCGCAGAGCGGACACCACGATGGAGCTGTTAAATATTAATAATGTGGTATCGGAAGTCGTATCTCTATTGAAGCAAACGTTCCCTAAGTTGATCCAAATCGAGTCTTCTTTGGAAGAAAAAATGCCTCTGATTTTGGCGGATCATACTCAGATCCATCAAGTCATCATCAATCTATGCATTAATGCTCGAGACGCCATGCTGCCGAGTGGAGGCAAATTACTTTTGCGAGTATGCGCAGTGTCCTGCGAACAGGTGAGAGCCTTTTATCCAGACGCGACTCCTTCACACTATATCGAACTTTCCGTTTCTGATACCGGAGAAGGAATGGATGAATTTACAAGAGAAAGAATTTTTGAGCCGTTCTTCACAACCAAGGAACCAGGAAAAGGAACGGGTCTTGGATTAGCTACAGTTTTTGGAATCGTGGAACGACACCGTGGTTACATTACGGTAGAAAGTACACTAGGAGTCGGTACTAAATTTCATCTATATTTTCCTGCACAAACAGAGTCTAGTTCCTTTAAATTGGATTCCGGCACTCATCTTACGGAGCCGCCAGGAGGAAGAGAGACCATTTTAGTAGTAGAAGACGAAGAAATGTTAAGAGAAATGGTTCGAGTATTGTTGGAAGGGAAGGGTTATACTGTATTAATGGTTCCGAACGGGAGAGAGGCGATCAACAAATATGGAGACCATCTTTCTGAAATCGACCTAGTCCTTTCTGATATAGGACTTCCGGAAATTTCAGGAGACCAGTTATTCTATCAAATGAAAAAGCTTCAGCCAAAGTTGAAGGTGATCTTGGCCAGCGGCTTCATAGATCCGGAAAAAAAGATAGAAATGATACGCGCCGGTGTGAAGGACGTATTGCAAAAACCATACATTCCAAATGAAATATTAAAAAAAATTCGTTCTGCAATTGACGACCAGCTTATTGAATAGTTTCAAGGATATCTGAAATTATTCGGAGAAGCAAATTCAAGGTGCTAGTCACATTCGTATTTATTTATATTCTAGGAACGATTCTTATCGGCGCTGTAGCGTCCAGATTTGTAAGGAGTTCTCAGGATTATGTGTTGGCGGGTAGAAGACTTCCGCTCGTTCTCGCTTCGTCTGCGTTGTTCGCGACCTGGTTCGGATCCGAAACTCTTATGGGCGCCTCCTCCAAATTCGTAGATGGGGGAGTGCTGGGAGTTATCGAAGATCCTTTTGGTGCCGCGCTTTGTCTACTCTTGGTCGGAATCTTTTTTGCAAGGCCACTCTATAGAATGAATATTCTTACATTCGGAGACTTGTACAGAAATCGGTTTGGCAAAAAGGTGGAGTTCCTCTCTGCCTTATTTATGGTTCCATCTTATTTCGGCTGGATCGCAGCGCAGCTCGTAGCGATGGGGATCGTACTGAATTCCTTATTAGGGATTGATATTTATATAGGGATTCTTACAGGAGCTGGAGTTGTATTAGTTTATACTTATATAGGTGGGATGTGGGCGATTTCAATTACCGATTTTGCACAAACAATACTGATCATAGTCGGCCTATTATTCTTAGTATGGGATCTCGCAAGTAAATCCGGGGGAATCACGCATTTTGCTTCCGAAACACCTCCTGGCTTTTTTCGATTTTTACCTCCGCCAAAAATGGAGTCGATTCTGGCCTATATCGCCGCTTGGATTACGATCGGGTTGGGCTCGATTCCACAGCAAGATATTTTTCAAAGAGTAATGTCCTCTAAATCAGAAAGGGTTGCAGTCTATTCCTCTTATCTCGGTTCGTTTCTGTATTTGACCATCGCCTTTTTACCGCTAATCGCTGGAGTATTGGCGAGGAAACTTTATCCTGACATCGCTGTCGGAGACAATCAAATGATTTTGCCCCAAGTGGTCTTGCTCCATTCTTCGGTCTTGGTGCAAATCCTTTTCTTTGGAGCACTTCTCTCGGCGATTCTAAGTACTGCATCAGGAGCAATACTGGCTCCTGCGACTGTACTAGGAGAAAATTTGATTCGACCCACCTTAAAAGATCCTAGTGAAGAAACACTTTTGAGAATCATGCGATTGTCTGTGGTTTCTATTACTACAGTTTCAACAGTCATGGCACTAAGCAGAACGAATATTTACGAATTGGTGGCCGATTCATCCTCGATTAGCCTGGTCTCACTATTTATACCACTGGTCGCTGCACTATTTTGGAAAAAAGCAAACGCTACCGGGGCGATCGGCGCGATGTTTGGCGGAATGGGAGTCTGGTTATGGTTCAAGATTTTAGGTCCGGAATGGATACCTGCTTCTCTTCCGGCTTTGGGTGCAAGTTTGTTCTTGCAATTACTCGGTGCTTATTTGCCTATTCATAAATTAGAAAAAAATTAAGTTTTATATGCAAGAACAGTTTCCGAAGATTCTTAAGCCCTTTTTCATCCTCGTAGATTTTGGATTTATACTGTATTGGTTGATCACAGCTTTCGGGTGGATTCCAGACGAATATCTTTTTCCGGATTACAAGAATGCAACAATGGTGATTTGGAACTGGTCTTTTTTGCCTCTGGATCTATTTGTTTCTGCGACAGGAATCTATGCTCTTCGCCTTCATGCAAAAAAGGATGCCAGGCAGAATCAATTCGCTATACTTTCTTTGGCGTTTACTTCTGCTTCAGGCTTGCAGGCGATTTCTTTTTGGATGATACAGGGATGGTTTGACTGGTTTTGGTGGTTTCCGAATCTTTTTTTGTTAATTTATCCGATTCCTTTCCTATTCTATTTTGTCAGAAACCGTCGGCTTTAGTTATACGGAAACAACCTTGTTCCGACCTCTAGATTTAGCTTTGTAGAGATTTTCATCCACGGTCTTCAAAAGATCTTCCATTGTTTGAGATTTCTTTAATGAACTAACTCCGATGCTTACGGTGATTCGCCAAGGGACTTCCTCAAAACGGTGCTGTTCGACTGATTTCCGAATCCTTTCTGCGACCCTGCTTGCTTCCCGTTTGCGGGTGCTTGTAAGAACAATACAAAATTCTTCTCCGCCGTAGCGTGCCGCCAAGTCACTTTCTCGGATCAAGTTTCCTAAGTGTCTTCCGAGTTTCGCTAAAATTGCATCTCCGACCAAGTGACCGAACTTATCATTCGTCTTTTTGAAATGATCCACATCCAAAAGTAAGATGGACAGTTCTAATCTATATCTTCTTGCGTTTGCGATCAAAGAGGATAAGGCCTCGATCAAATATCTTCGGTTATGCAATCCTGTTAATGGATCTCTGTAAGAGAGTTCAGTCAAATGCCGATTTGATTCTACTAGTTTCAGTTGGAGAATATTCGCCCTTACTCTTGTTCTCTCTATGATGATAGAGGAGAACCAACTTGATAACGAAAACACGAAGATAGGAGTAAGAACAGGAAGGCCGATGACTTTACCGACAAAATAAGAATAACCGATTAAGAAATATATAAAATTGTAAATAATCATTACCACATATACCCAATGCTTTGCACGGAGGAATAGAGGTAGGCCGAGCATTCCGAACAGATAGCCGGAATAATCATGGATATGGGCGAGGTCGATGATCGTGAGCGAGGTGGTAGTAGTGGTGGCAATTAATGCGTAGATATAAACTACTATCTGAGTTGCGGATGGTAGTTTTTCGCAATAAAGTCGAAGGAATACAAATAAACTGCAGGAGAGAATTCCAAATGCCGCATAAACCGAAATTAGATAATACGGAATAGAGCTTCCTTCAGGCGTACCCGGATCTAGAATATTTTGAGCGGTGAATGCAAAGCAAACTCCGACTGCGACCACTGCGAGAATCTGAAACATCCTTCCATTGTCTCGTGCTCTTAATGCAAGAATTTCATGCGTGAAGGTTTTTTCATCTTCGGACTGTGCAAGATCTCGAAAAGGCATGTGCTATTACTTTCATAGACGTATGAAACAGTACGAATTTGAATGTTTGTTTCCTCTGGCAGGGAATTCTTTCCGTTTTGAAGCGGAAATGTTTTTCAGACAATTTTCGTCGGGGTAGGGATGTCGTAACTTCGACAAAAGAGATCGAATTTCCTCCTTCCCCCATTCCCCAATCATAGAGGCCGCCAAAACTGATAGAAGAATTATGACCCTATTTTATGGAAACGCTGCCAGATTTCTTTTTCCAGAGATTCTCTATGATTAGGGTGGGCGATTCCGACGAGCGCCATTGCCCTCTGCCTGAGGTTTTTGCCGTATAGATCCGCGACCCCGAATTCTGTCACGATATAGTGAACGTGGGCTCTGGTTGTCGTAACTCCGGCAGCAGGCTTTAACATAGGAACGATCCTGGAAAGTCCTTTTGAAGTGGAAGAAGGAAGCGCAATGATTGGTTTTCCTCCTTCTGAAAGTGAGGCCCCTCTAATAAAATCCATCTGACCTCCTACACCTGAAAACTGTCTTGAGCCAATTGAATCGGCGCAAACTTGCCCAGTAATATCTACTTCAATTGCAGAATTAATTGCGGTTACCTTTGGGTTTCTCCGGATTACGTGAGTGTCGTTCACATAAGCTATGTCCAAAAGAACTACCTGAGGGTTGTCATCAATGAAGTCATAAAGTTTCTTGGTGCCCATTACAAATCCTGAAACAGTTTTTCCCGGATGGTTTGTCTTTTGAGACCCGTTAATGACTCCGCTTTCAATTAGAGGAATGGCACCGTCAGAAAACATCTCCGTATGGATGCCTAAATTTTTATGATTGCCGAGACAGGACAAGACTGCGTTTGGAATCGCACCGATTCCCATTTGTAAAGTTGCACCGTCGTCCACTAGCGCCGCTACATGTTTGCCAATAGCCATCTCGATTTCATCAGGTTTAGAAATCTCTGCTTCCAATAATGGCTCATGACCTTCCACAAAAGAGTGAATTCGATCAATATGAATGATTCCATCCCCATGAGTTCTGGGCATATGTCGATTCAATTGCGCGATAACGATTTTTGCAGTGTCTACAGCAGCTTTCGCAATATCAACGGAAACACCGAGAGAACAGTATCCGTGCTTGTCTGGTGGAGAAACTTGTATGAGTGCGACATCGATCGGTAAGATTCCTTTTCGGAAGAGCGCAGGACATTCACTTAAGAATACTGGAATATAATCTGCCCGACCTTCTTCCACGGCTTTTCTCATGTTTGGCCCAACGAAAAGCGCATTTACATGGAAACTTTTTTCCATGCCCTCTTCAGCGTAAGGCGCATCGCCTTCCGTATGGATATGAACCATTTCTACATTTCTTAGTTCGGAAGCCCTTTGGGAGAGTGCATTGACAAGCGGCCTAGGAGAAGCAAAGACGCTATGCACGAATACTCTTTGATTGGATTGAATTACCGAGACTGCTTTTTCTGCGCTTGTAAGTGTAAGTTTCATATATTTATAAATTTTTAGACCAAATTCTAGTTTAGTTTTACTTTTTCATTCCGCTTTGATGGAGATTTTTGGAGGCAAGTTTTTTGAATTATGAATTATTCTCCCATTCTAGTTTCGATTACAAACTCTGGTTTTTATTATGATTTCTGCAAACGTTAGAACCGATTCCAGCGGGAAAGTGAACGAGTCATTCTTAATATTGTTGCTAGCTAGCATTCAGTTTACTCACTTCATGGATTTGATGATCCTGTTTCCGCTCCAAGACTATTTTTTGAGGCAGTTTCAAATCGATGTTGGGCAGTTTTCGATCGTTTTCGCATCTTATTCTTATGCTGCAGCCATTGCGGGTATAGTAGGCGGTAATTTTATCGATCGTTTTAACAGGAAGTATGCAACTATTTTCTTGTACTTAGGTTTCATGATTGGCACTTTTTGTTGCTCTATTGCAAATTCATTTTCATTTCTTTTAGTTTCTAGAATTGTTGCCGGGACCTTTGGGGGAATGCTCGGAGGAATCGTGCTTTCGATCATCGGAGACGTTTTTCCGATAGATAAAAGAGGAAGGGCGACCGGCGCGGTTATGGGAGCTTTCTCTGCTGCGTCTGTGATCGGAGTTCCGACAGGTCTTTGGATTGCCAGTAAGTTTTCTTGGAATCATACTTTCGGTTTTATCGTATTAGTTGGACTACCGGTATTATTAGGAGCCTTTCTATTTTTGCCAAGCATTCCAGCGAAGCAGGCCAAGACCGGAGCCTTTGACTTTTCTCAATTGAAATTCGTTTTCTCCGACGGGAATCACCTCAAAGCGATTGCTTTCTTCATGCTGGTGATTCTTGGAGGATTTACTGTCGTAACTTCGATAGCAGTTTATATGGAGCGAAATATTGGTTTCTCGAAAACTGATGTTCAGCTGATCTATCTTTTCGGAGGAGCTTGTACATTTTTTTCTTCTAGATTGATTGGCTATCTAACGGACCTTTACGGGAAGCATAGAATGTTCCTCAATATTGTTCTCCTAAGTATCATTCCGATCGTAGTAATTACTCATTTACCAAAAGTGCCTCTCTGGACAGCGTTAGCCGTAACTACCATATTCATGGTTTTGGTTTCCGGAAGAATCATCCCGGCAATTGCCTTAGTCACTTCCGCTGTGAGGCCAGAAATTCGAGGGAGCTTTATGTCGGTGAACACTGGTTTACAAAATGTTGCTGCCGGTCTTGGAGCGAACCTAGCCGGACTGATCTTAGTAACTCTTCCAGATGGTTCTTTCCAAAGATATGATATTGTAGGTTTCTGTTCCGTTGGATTTAACTTACTCGCTCTCTACATTTCTAGAAAAGTCAGAATCGTTTCTTAGGACTGTCACTTGCAGGTAAGGTCGAAGCTTCGGTAAAAAATTTTCAGAGAATTCTTGACTTTTTAATGAGACAGAATACGGTCTGCCCACACGAAAAGGAGGTGGTTTAGTGAGTAGCGATAGTTGCAGCAAATTAATGACCTGTGAGGTGGCTGAGCAATAGCCCAAGCCGCTTGCAAGGGCCCGCTTGGGACCTATTGCAATACCATCAGACCACTGGCCTTACTGAGCCCTGGGAATTGGTCACTTCCAGGCATCTGAAAGTGTCGAAGTTACGACACAAAAGAAGCAGCCGCTCAGGAGGTTTTAATCCCTCTTATCTCCAGTTTTGTCGTAACTTCGACACGACGTATCTCGTCCTCTCAAACTTCCCTCTGCGCGTTCTCTTACACTCAAGAAACGATCGAATTTCCCTGGGAAATTGTCGTAACTTCGACCATCCCCCCACCTAACATAATCCGTCTTGAAATTTACTCCTTCAAAGGAAAACTGACGAACGGATCAGCACCCGAATGAAGAGAGCTTTAATTTTATCCGGAGGAGGAGCAAGAGGCGCGTACCAAGCCGGAGTGCTCAAATATCTGGAAGAGATACATTTCAAGCCGGATATCGTTTGTGGAACTTCTGTCGGTGCGATTACTGCCACCGCAATGGGTTGCGGACTAGACGCAAAACAAGTGGTTGAACTTTGGAAATCAATCGAAGTTCAGAAGGTGATGAAGTATTCCATTTGGAATGACTTCTTGGATCTAATATTCCGAAGATTCTCCCCTTTAGCAGATACTACCCCCTTAAAATATTTATTATATTCCCAGCTGGATTTTAGAAAATTAAGAAAGAATCCAATGCACGTAATTATCACCGCTGTGAACATTCTCAATGCAGAACTTGTTTTTTTTGGAAATAAGGACATAGATATCGAGCATGTTATGGCTTCGTCCGCTATCCCCTTAATTTTTCCCTGGCAGTATGTGGACGGAAAACCTCACTGGGACGGTGGAATTATGGCAAACACACCTATCTTGCCGGCGGTGGAAAGAGGAGCCACTGAAATCGTAGTGGTATTACTTTCTCCTGTTGGTGGAGTAAACATGAGTTTGCCCAGAAACAGAAGGGAAGCATTAGAAAGAATCTTCGAGTTATCCTTAATCGGCTCATTTCAAACGATCATGGCGAATCTGCAATATGAGAGAAGAAGGAGAATCAAAAGGAAAAGCCTTCGAAGATCCTTGCTTTCCTTTGGAGGATCCGATTCGCCTGAAATCAAAATTAGAGTTATTGGTCCTCGGACTTCGCTCGGATTCGGAAGTATATTAAATTTTTCTCAAGTACAGGCGGACTACTTGATTAGTAGAGGATACGAAGACGCCAAATTGCAATTTGGAGAAGTGTAATTATATATGTTACAAGTAGAATCGCTAAACGGTCACTTTTATGATAGCGAAGGCTATGTACTCCAATTAAGAGGAGTAAACCTTTCCGGGAGTGCAAAAGTTCCGACGCAACCGGACGGAACGACTCACTTTGAACAAACTCAGAGTTTTTTAGATCACAAAAACGTCTCCTTTGTGGGACGTCCTTTGGAAGAATCAAGTGCCGCTGAACACTTGGATCGACTTAGAAAATGGGGATTCAACTTTTTAAGATTCATTGTTACATGGGAAGCTATCGAACACAAAGGCCCGGGAAAGTACGACCAACAGTACTTGGACTATGTGGAGAGAATGGTAGCCTTAGCCGAGAAAAAAGGATTCTACATCTTCATCGACCCTCACCAGGATGTTTGGTCTAGATTCACCGGAGGAGACGGTGCTCCGGGTTGGACAATGGAAGAACTCGGAATGGATATTAGCAAGCTCCGAGATTCGGACACTGCAATTGTGCATCATTTCCAAGGTAGAAATTACCGAAGAATGTCCTGGCCTTTAAACTACCAGAAGTATGCGTGTGCTACCATGTTTACTTTATTCTTTGGTGGAAATACTTTTGCACCAAGAGCTAAGATCCAGGGACAAAATGTGCAGGACTTCCTGCAGGATCACTATATCGATTCGATTTGTAAACTTGCAAAAAAGTTAATAAAGTACAAGAACGTAATCGGCTTCGATTCTTTAAACGAACCATCCCCAGGCTGGATCGGGAAAAAAAATCTAGGTGAATTCTCTGGATTCGGTTTCGGCAAAGTAATTACTTCATCTCCTTTCCAAGAAATGTTTCTTTCGGAGGGGAGGCCTGCTCACGTAAAGGTTTCACAGATGCTCGGATTTATGGGAGTCAGTTTGGGCAAAGTCAAATTGAATCCCAACGGAATACCTCTTTGGAAAAAAGGAAAAAGCTGTGTATGGAAAGACCACGGAGTTTGGGATTACGATCCGAACGGAGCCCCCATGCTTTTGAAAGCGGATTACTTTTCAAAAGTTCGAGGAAGACAGGTGGATTTCTATCCACAATACATGGTTCCATTCATAAAGGAATTCAAACGTAGAATTCAAACTGTCCAAAAACGCTTTTCCATATTCATAGAGAGTGATCCGACACAGCTAGAGTTAGAATGGGACGAGGAATCCAAACCCGGAACGGGAGGGGTAATAAATGCAACCCACTGGTATGACGCCTCCATTTTGCTTTTAAAAAGATTCGTTCCTTGGTTCGGAGTTCATACTTTCAAACACCAACCAGTTTTCGGTAAAAAGAAAATCAGAGAAGCATATGATGATACGATTCGACTGATCAAAGAAATGTCTCTAAAGAAAATGGGCAATTGTCCTACAGTGATTGGAGAAACCGGAATTCCGATGGATATGAATGCGAGAAAAGCTTTCTTAACCAAGGACTATAACCACTTGGAAGAAGCTCTAGATCGCATGCTAGTCCCTATGGAAAAGCAGTTTGTACATTATACTCTTTGGAATTACACTCCGGATAATACTCACAGTTTGGGTGATCGATGGAATGAAGAAGACTTATCGATTTATTCGATCGATACTCCAAAGGATATGAATCCAGATGGGGGAAGGGCGGTCCGAGCATTTTCTCGACCATATCCAATTCGGACCAAAGGAATTCCGGAAGCGATCTCATTCGATATGCACAGGTCTTTGTTCAAATACTCTTTTCGGCGAGAAGAGAACGAAATTCCAGAGGCCGAAATTTTTCTTCCGGAGATCCACTATGGAAAACAAGTGGAAGTCCTTGTAAATGCGGGCACTTGGAAATTTGATCCAAAGAAAAGGCTTCTTAAGTTTAAAGGAGAAAAGGGAATTTCCCACTACGGGATTACTATTAGTCCTTTAAAAAAATAACTTTTCATCGAAATGGGAAACAATAGAATGGTCGCGAATCGGTTATTTGAGAATGTTCTCATTTACCATTCGATTCTTCTGGAAAGCCTTTGCTCTCCCGATCCTGATTAAAAAAAGTGAACATTAAATTAAAATAAAGAGGTTTTACATGAAGAAACTTTCTTTCGCAATTCTTCCGGCTCTTGCTTTATTCGTTATGGTTTCCTGTGGTGGAGCCAAGGTGAGTCAAGCGGAATGCGAGCCTGTCGTGAACGACTTATTTCAAAACTTAACTCAGGGAAAATCACCTGAAGAGACAGAGAAGTTGAATTCTTTGAAGCCATCTTTGGCTCCTATGTTGCTAAAAGAATGTATGTCCGGAAAGTATGATCTGAGCTGTCTCAAATCTGCAAAAGACATCCAAGCTTTGGCAGTTTGCAAAAAATAAGATTTTTGAAAGCACCGGGGTCCGAAAAAAAATCGGATCCTGGAATCGCTTTTTTCTTCAGCTGAAATCATCTACTGGTCGCTTTACAACTCGTTTCTGGTTTGACGCTCCTCTATTTCCGATTATCTTTCGATTAAAAAGAATCCTTTTTCCTCTGTATAACACCCGCTTTCCCGATAGAGTCCTTCCTTGTAAAAATGGATTTTCTGCGCGTATCTAAAATTCCTTTTTACACATCGTAAGCAAATATCCCATCGAATTGCCCACTCACATTCTTCTTCCCTAAAGCTAGGCCAAACTCTCAATAAAGGTTTAGATTCTGGGTCTTGTCCAGGAAATGTACTAGAAGGATCTGGATGTATCCCAAGAAATGAAGCACTCAGATAATAGATAACGAGAAAGAAACAGATATAGGAGGTAAGAAATCCCTTCAATCTTTGCACCTACAATTA
The DNA here is from genome assembly GCF_002811875.1 of Leptospira perolatii. Classification (GTDB taxonomy): domain Bacteria; phylum Spirochaetota; class Leptospiria; order Leptospirales; family Leptospiraceae; genus Leptospira_B; species Leptospira_B perolatii. The sequence continues at coordinate 205,620 of NZ_NPDZ01000003.1, read as the reverse complement.
ATATCGGTATAAAAACGAAAAAGAATTTACCAGGACCGGAGAAAGAACTCTGTATTAGAACAAGGATCAGAAAAGACTTTTTGGGTATAAAAACATTCCATTTGGTCCAGAAGACAAAATCAAAAATAGAACCAACTTTAAGAACAGGGAACAAATATGATCGACGGCCTTCGATTTTTGCGAATTCAATACATTCTCTTATTTCTATTCATCACCCCGGTTTCATCAATTCTTGCTTTTGATCATAATCATTTAGCATGGGATTTGTTACTTAAGAAAAACGTAAAGAACGGATTAGTAGACTATGTCTCTTTTCAGCAGGATGCAAAAAAACTAAATGAATATCTTTCCTCAATTTCTTCTGTAAGTGGCCAAACATATTCTCAGTTTAGCGAAAACCAAAAATTAGCCTTTTTGATCAACGCGTATAATGCATTCACCGTAAAACTCGTCGTCGATAACTATCCGGTCAAAAGCATCAAAGATATCGGAGGGTTTTTGGGAAGTCCCTGGAAGAAAGAATTCTTTACGTTATTGGGAGAAAAGCATCACTTAGATTGGATCGAACATGAAAAGCTGAGAAAGGACTTTCGCGAGCCAAGAATCCATTTTGCGATCAATTGTGCTTCGATGGGCTGCCCACCGTTGTTGGGAGAATCCTTCAAGGCAGACCTTATCAGGGACCAATTAAAGAAAATCACTCGCAGTTTCTTAAAAGATCCCCATAAAAACAATTTTGATGCTTCCAAGAAGGTTCTCTATCTCTCCAAGATTATGGACTGGTTCAAGGAGGATTTTACCCGAGAAGGCGCAACCCTGATCGACTTCTACAACCGGAATTCTGGGGCCTCGATTCCAATGGACACCAAGATTCAATTCAACGACTACGATTGGGACTTGAATCAAACCAGATAAAAAGTGGAATCAAAACGGCAAAATTTTTCGGGAAAAAATACCGATCTGTGTAAAAAGGTTCCCAACCGGGTGTTTTAAAAATCGAGCGTAACTAAAATATTAGGAGGGCTCTTCGGTAAAGAAAGAACAATACGGGCCTAAACTCTGGCAGGAAATTACTTGAATTAGGTTTTCCCGCTAGGATTGTAGTGCAATGACATCCCGGAAAGATTTTATGGAGGCTCTATATAGGGAATCCAGCGGGAGGATTTTTGACTTCCTCTACAAGTACACCGGGAATGCCGAGGTTGCTTCGGATTTAATGCAGGATACTTTCCTGAACTTCTTTAAGAAGTATTCTGAATCTGATCTAACTCGGGAGCAATCGCTCAAACTTTTGTACACAATCGCTCGTAATCGTTCCATCAATCACGCCAAGAAATTTTCTACGGTCAAGGAATCCGGCGCTGAGGACATTCAGTCCTTTCGGGAAGAAGGACCCAGCTTTGTCAGAAAAGCGGAACTTTCGGATTTGGAACTGAGGCTAAAAGAGTGTCTAGGTGACCTTGATGAGGATGAAAGATACGCACTAGTTTTGAAAAATATAGAGAATTATACTTTAGCGGATATCGCTGAGGTAATGGGGATCTCGGTTGCAACTGCATCGCGTTTGGTGGTAAGGGCAACGGGGAAACTCTTAGAACTTGCGAAAGCTAGACAGATACTTCCCGGTTAAGATGGGTAGACTAGCTTCAGAGAATAGGAAAGGGTAAAAACAGGGACAATGGATAAGGACCTGGAAAAGAAGATACAAGATGCACTGGAAGGTAAGGCGAACGACCTTACTCCGACTGTGGATGTACTTGGATCTTTACTAGCAAAACCTTGGGTTGAATTGGATTCGGGAGTCAAAGCTTCTCAGTTTGAAAAGCTTTTTTCTGATGCCCAAGTCGATTCTAAATCGAAGCTACTTTCTTTTCGAAGCCCTTATTTATATTGGGTCGCCGCAGCTGCAGCAGTCATTCTAGTTTTCCCTGTCTATTTCCTAATGAAGGAAAAAGCTCCGGTTTTAGAGCCTTCCGGTATTGTAATCCAGGAGATCCAAGGAAGAGCTTTTCTTTCTTCCTCCGATTCGTCTCACAAAGTCGCACTCAATTTGGGAGAATCGGTAGCTCTTGGCCAGTCTGTTTCTACGGATGCAGATTCGGTGCTTAGAATTTCCGTTTCGAAAGGAATCGGATTATTACTTTCTCCTAATACAGATCTAGAAATTGTGAAAGAAGGAAAAGATTCCTTCCGTTTAAAGAACGGAAATCTTTTGGTTCACCTTCATAAGAATCTTAAAAAAGAAGAATTTCAGATTCTAACCGAAATGGGAAAGATCGAGGTCAGAGGCACGAAATTTTCCGTTTCGGCAAATCCTGAAAGCGGAGTAGAAGTATCCGTTTTAGAAGGAAGAGTTGCTGTGCTCAAAGAAGGGGAGACTGATAAGGGAGAGCAAGTATTGGAACCCGGCCAAAAAATTAAGCTGGGCTCAAAGGGCTTTCAGAGATCCTTTTTGAGAGATCAGGAATTGCAGGATCTGAGCGGAAAATTCGAGAGATTGCCAGTCGAGGAAATTCCAAGAAATAAGGACCGTTCTTTTGTCTCAAAAGACGAACTGTTTAAGGAATACCAAAGGCTGGAGAGAGTGGTTCTCACAGATAAAACGGTCCAAGATGGCGTGATCATAGATATGGATGAACAATTTATGTATCTACAGACCCTGGACAAAGAAATTCAGATTCCAAGAGAAATGGTCCAAGAAGTGATTCAGGTCCGCTAATTTTGAATTATTTTTGACACCTGAGAAATTCTGGCAGAAACTACCTACAAAGGGGAAATGTAATGCCTGAAGAGAATCCCGTAAAACCTAAGAAACTATCCATTTACAAAAGGCACCTTTCCAATTATATAATTGATAAGGACTTTCAACTCAGGTTTCTACTTAACTTTTCTCTATTATTTATATTTGGGCTGCTCCTAACTTTAGGGTTTCTGTATTGGGTCCATTCAACTCGGCATGATAAGGGAGTTGTCTTCAGACTTAGGGAAGATCCTGTAAAAGTTTACCAAAAGGGATTCGAAGTTGTAAACGGTGTTGAGAAAGAGAAGTTCGTAGAACGCGAAATTTTCCTCCCAAACTACGATCATAATCTAGACATGTTTACGATACAGTTTCGAGGAATTTTACTTTTCTCTTTATTGTATTTGCTTTTGTCGGCCCTCTTCGTGATCTTATATTCACATAAAATGGCTGGGCCAGTTTATAATATTAAGAAAAATTTAAAATTGCTTATTGAAGGGAAAGACGTAGATAAAATTCGGATTCGAAAGGGCGACGAGTTCCAAGACTTGGCGGACCTCTTGAACCAAGTTATAGAGAAAAAGATTTCTGGAAAAAAACAATAGAATAAGTCACCTTCTTTTAGCCATAACCGCTCTACTTTGGGGTTTGGCATTTCATTCCGCCAAGATCGCAATGTTAAATGCATCACCGATCATGGTTGCCTCGCTGAGATTCGGATTTGCATCCATTTTTGCTCTGATTTTATTCAAAGTAGAAGCAAATGGAAAACCACTCTCTGAAATCGATCGTAAGAATTGGTTTTATCTGTTTTGGATGTCCTTCTTCGGGATATTCATTTACAATCTTTTCTTTTTCGAAGGATTAATGCGAACTTCCGCCGTAAGCGGCTCTTTGATTGCCGGTTCGAATCCTGGGATCACTGCGTTGATTAGCGTACTGTTGGGATTAGAAGTATTAAGTAAAAAGAATTGGCTAGGAATTTTCGTCTCGTTTCTCGGTGTCTTCGTCCTGATTACTCAGGGGAGCCTGGAACGGCTTACAACGTTAAATATCGGGAAGGGAGAACTTCTACTAATTTGTGCCTCTATTTCTTGGGCAATCTATGCAATTATTGGAAGGAAGGTAATGAAGGAGGTCCCCGCTAACCTTGCATCAGGTTTGTCCATCTGTATAGGTACAGTCCTCCTTTTCCCGCTGTTGATTGTTCGGGATGGTTTTGATTCCTTAAAAACAATCCCGGGTCTTGATGAAACTTATTTTTGGTTATCGATTGCCTATATGGGGATCTTTGCCTCGGTATTTGCTTTCCGTTTTTGGAATATCGGAGTAAGCAGTTTAGGACCTGCTAGAACTTCCATCTATGTGAACCTAGTTCCGATTGCGACTGCGATCATCGGAATATTTGCAGGGGAATCTTTATCTGCACAACAATACGTAGGGGGCGGATTGATTCTTTCCGGAGTTTATCTTACAACCAAAAGGGCTACTAGGTGAAGAGTCCTCGACCTATCGAAACAACGCATTCATTTCATGTTGATGATTCCAGAAGGATGAAATCGATTTCGAGTAATACTATTGACTTAGTACTGACTTCTCCACCGTACCCTATGGTTCAAATGTGGGACTCTCTCTTTGAAGGATGGAATTCTAATATTCAAAAACTGTTAAGCTCTTCGAAGGGTATGGAAGCCTTCGAGAAGATGCATTTGGAGCTGGATAGGGTTTGGAGTGAATCTTATCGAGTTTTGAAAGATGGAGGGATTCTACTAGTCAATATTGGAGATGCGACAAGAAGTCTGGGAAGCGAATTCCGACTCTATTCCAACCATTCTAGAATTCTTTCTTCTTGTCTGAATTTAGGATTCGCCAGCCTTCCTGATATTTTATGGAGGAAACAGACAAATTCTCCGACAAAGTTTATGGGCTCGGGTATGCTTCCAGTTGGAGCTTATGTTACCTATGAGCATGAGTACATTCTAGTGCTTAGAAAAGGTGGCCTTCGCAAATTCAGTAAATTGGAACAGCAAATCAGGCGCGAAAGCGCTTTCTTTTGGGAAGAAAGAAATAAGTGGTTCTCGGATGTGTGGGAGATCAAAGGGGAGAGGCAGGGTGTAAGTTCCGACAAGACTTCCAGAAATCGAAGCGCCGCTTTCCCACTAGAATTTGCGTACAGACTGGTGAACATGTTTTCGATCAAGGGGGACCTTGTTCTAGACCCATTCTGGGGGACAGGTACTACTTCACTGGCAGCAATGATTGCGGTTCGCAATAGCATTGGAATCGAAATCGATTCTAGTATTTTTGAGATAGGTAAGAGAAGGTTGATCGAAGGGCGAAAAATTGCGTCGGAACTTCTACATAAGCGCTGGAAAGAGCATTCTGAATTTCTATCTCATCAAAAAAAGATCGGAAAATCTGTGGGGCACAGAAATCAATTGTATGAGATTCCAGTTGTAACGAATCAGGAAAGACAGCTTCGTTTCGAAAGTATAGATTCAATTGAGATGATTGATCCGACTCAATGCAAGACTAAGTATGTCGCTTTTGCGCCATCAAAAAACGGAAAAAAATTGTATTCTTAAAATTGTACGAATATAGAATGTCCGATTGTTATTTTGAATGGATATTCCCTTTTAGAGCGGAAATAGATATTCAAATGCTTCAGCAGTCTGAAACGAGGAATGAAATTGTATGGCCATTTTATCAAAATTTAGAATGAAATCGTGCATCGTACTGCTGTTAGTTTCTCCTTTCACTTATTCTATTTACGCTGCGGATGAAATTGCTGTTACACTATTTGTTAGTGGAAAGGTTTCTTACACTCAAAATGGAAAGAAACTGGATCTGAAGAAAAATGTTGTATTGGGAAAAGAAGATACTATTGAATCGGCTGATGGTAAGGCAGATATTCAAGTCGGGCCGAATGCCGTAATTCGGCTGGCTCCGTTTTCAAAAGTAAAAATTGCTGACCTGTCTTCTTCTGCAAAGGAAAACAAATCTACTGTTCAATTGGTCTCCGGAAAGGTTTTTGCCCGAGTTGATAAATCCGATAAAAAGGAAAACTTTTCAGTCTCTTCTACTTCTTATACTGCAGGTGTCCGAGGGACACAATTTGTCGTAAGTGAAGAATCGGAAGAAGCTAGAAAGCAAAATCCAAAAAATGAGGATTCAAATATTCCGAATGGGATATTTGTGAAAGAGGGGGAAGTCGGAGTTACGACATCTTCCGGCAATAGTGTACCTGTAAAATCTGGCGAAGAGGCTATTCTATCTCCGGAGGGTCTATTGAAGCAGCCTCTCGAGATTTTTATGCAAGAGAAGATGAAGATTTTGGACGGGTTTCGCAAAATTAGTGAAGAGAATTATCAGCTTCTAAAAAATCAAAGAGAGCAAAATCAAGAAATGATCAGAAAAGCCAGGGAGTCCAGCTATCAATAGATGTGATCTGGTCTTAATACCTGGTTCTTTCCTTCCGAAATTGCAGAAATTAGCCAGGATTGCTTGAAATAAAATCGATCAGAACCTGTGCCAATTCTTCTCCTTTGTCCTCTTGTAAAAAGTGACCGGCCTTTTCTATTGTGGTATGCTTTTGGCCTTTTGTGCCCGGGATTAATCTTCGGAAAAAGATATCCCCGCCTTTTGTTAAATCGTCGGAATCACTAAATGCGGTTAGAAAAGGTTTTCTCCAGTTGCGGAGAATTTGCCAAGCATCTCGATTCGCCTGAGAAGCAGGGTTATCTGGAGTTATTGGGACTAGTGTCGGAAACATTCTCGCTGCTGCCTTATAACTCTCATCAGGATACGGAGCAGCATATGCTTTCAATACTTCAGGACGAAGTTCCGACACGCATCCGGACTGAATTATTTTTGCTATAGGCAGATTTTTCACTTTTTGCGAAAAAGAAAGCCATTTTAGAAATGCCTCCTTTGGCGGATTATCCCCTGTGGGAAGAAAAGTATTGGAGGCACAAATTCTTTTGAATAAATGCTCTCTGGCGACAGCGGCTCGCAAGCCTAACAATCCACCCCAATCCTGGCAGAAAAGTGTAATATTCTTAAGATTTAATGTATCGATGAATTCTATAAGCCAATCAACATGCTGCTGATATGTAAATATTTCCTTTTGAACTGGCTTATCTGATTTGCCGAAACCAATTAGGTCAGGAGTTACGACACGAAAACTCGAAGCAGAAAGCTTAGGGATCATTTTTCTATACAGATAAGACCAGGATGGTTCTCCGTGAAGGAGGAGGATTGTTTCACTCGAGTTCTTATCCCCCTCATTCAAATAATGCATTCGAAGGTCACCTACTTTAACAAAGTTTGGTTGAAACGGATAATCAGGGAGATTGTTGAAACTCTGTTCTGGCGTTTTTAATACCTTTTGCATATGAATTCCCCCCCATTTTTAGAGAAGAAACGAATATTTAGAGATTCTTAAAATAGATCCAGTTTTTTTCGCTTATAAGACTTTTTTGTTAGCAGTTTTGCTTTCGCGACACCTGTCAGGATTACTTTGAAAGAGTCTGTATATTTTAATTCAACACATAGAAAGGAATTTCAAATCCAGCGTAATAGATTTGCTTCAACAGCACTCATACCGAAAGTCCAGTGGCTCCGAGTGATTCCGAGATTGCGGAAAAGGAGTTTTGCAAACTATATTCATGAACTTATCTCCGAGTACCGATTGTTATTACTTTCACAAGGGCATCTTAATCCAAGTATGCTTCGGACTAAATACCAGCCAAAGGAGCAAAATTTGATTCGCTGCAGCTATCGTCCAATCGAACGATCATATCAAGAATTACGAATGATTGGAAGCACCTTGGGTGTATCGCAAAGCTATCTGATTTCCCTTCTGATTCACTGGGATTTATCAAAAATTAAGAGGAAGATCTTCCGATCATTTTGGAATAGTACGAGACTCTCCTCTCCCAAAAGAATGTTAATTTGGAAATCTATAGATTATCAAAGGGATAAAATTGGCCTTTTCTGCATATTTGATCCGAAGCTGTTTTCGCATTCTAAGCATGGCCCTGTTTAGGCTATGTCTCTTAATTTTCGCCCGGAAAGAAAATAAAGGGTTGATAGATATCAAGATATCTTGATATCTATCCTTATGGATTCCAATAGCAAATCCGCTGAGTTAATGATCAAGGGGAGTTTAGAGGCGAGAACCTTGCCAGAGAAGTCTTCATGGTCGGCTATCTCGTCGATTTCTACCATTGCTTCGGAAAATACAAACAAACGGGCCCTCCTAAGATCTGAGGCAACATCTTCAAAAAAGATTATTTCCGCTCTGAAGGCACTATCAGATGAAACGAGAATCAGAATTCTACGTATTCTTTCGTTAACCCCATTGAATGTCCAGGAGATCACAGAGGTCTTGGATATGGGCCAGTCTCGTGTTTCTCGTCATTTGAAAATACTATTAGATGCAGGTTTTCTTCATTCTCAAAGGGAAGGCTCTTGGGTTTACTATAGACTTCAAAAAGAAAAAATCCCGGGTGATTTCCCAAGTGCATTATTATTGGTGCTGCTTGCAGAAAGTCAAAATTTACCTTTTTCTCATATAGATTACGATAGCACTTATGGAATTTTGAAAAAACGGGATTTAGATCGCTCTGCCTATTTTAACACTGTAGCAAAGGATTGGGAATCCATTCAAAAGAATGTTTTGGATCCAGTTCATTATAGAAAGAAGATCCTTCAGTTACTTCCCGAATCTGTTTGTCGGATCTTCGACTTAGGGTGCGGACCGGGTGGTTTAATTCCATACTTACTAACTAGGAGTAAAGAAGTTACTGGAATCGATTCATCTGAAAGTATGATTCAAGAAGCCCGAAGTTCTTTTCAGAATAACCCTAATGTGAATTTTCTGGTCGCGGACCTGGAATCGCTTCCAGTTTCTCTTACTTCCTCCGCAGAAGCTGTCGTAGCTTCGATGGTTCTTCACCATCTTTCAAATCCGCCGAAAGCATTAAGAGAAATTAAAAGGGTCCTAGTAGACGAAGGAACACTAGTCATTGTCGATCTTAAGAAGCATTCCCAAGAATTTATGAGGGATAACTTTGCAGATCTTTGGTTGGGATTTGATTTGGATTTGCTTACGGAATGGTTAGAGCACTCAGGATTTGAACTAATCTCGACTGAAGAAATAGATACACAGGAATACTTCAAAGTATTAATTATTAAAGCTAGGAAAAAAGGAGGACTATAATGTCCGCGACTATACAAGAGAAAGGACTACGGTATAAGGTTAAAGATATTTCCCTCGCAGAATGGGGACGCGAGGAGATCATTTTGGCCGAAAAGGAAATGCCTGGTCTTATGGCTGTTCGCCAAGAGTATAAGGGCAAACAACCGTTGAAAGGAGCAAGAATCGCAGGTTCCCTGCACATGACAATCCAAACTGCTGTTTTGATTGAGACTTTGACCGAGCTTGGTGCGGAGATTCGTTGGTCTTCTTGTAACATTTTTTCAACACAAGACCACGCAGCAGCGGCAATTGCTAAAACCGGAGTTCCGGTCTTTGCTTGGAAGGGAGAAACAGACGAAGAATATTGGTGGTGCATTGAACAAACTCTATTTTTCGACGGTGGAAAAGGTCCAAATATGATTTTGGATGACGGTGGCGATTTGACTGCTTACGTTCATGAGAAGTATCCAAAGCTACTTGAGGAAATAAAGGGTGTATCTGAGGAAACTACCACTGGTGTGAAAGGTCTTTATAAACTATTAAAGAAAGGTGAATTAAAGATCCCTGCTATCAATGTGAATGACTCAGTGACTAAGTCAAAGTTTGACAACCTTTATGGTTGCCGCGAGTCTCTTGCTGATGGAATTAAGAGAGCTACGGATGTAATGCTTGCCGGGAAAACTGCTTTGATCTGCGGTTATGGTGACGTTGGAAAGGGATCCGCCGCTTCTTTAAGGAATTTTGGCGCCCGTGTGATTATCACCGAAATCGATCCTATTTGCGCCCTCCAAGCTGTAATGGAGGGCTATCAGGTTCTTCGAGTTGAAGACGTGATTGAAGCCGTTGACATTGTCGTAACTGCGACCGGCAACGATGACATCATCACCCTCGAGCATATGAAAGCAATGAAGGATGGCGCGATTCTCTGTAATATCGGACACTTTGATACTGAAATTCAAATGTCTAGATTGAACTCTGAAAAAGGAGTCATTAAGAAGGAGATTAAACCTCAAGTCGATAAGTACACTTTCCCGGAAGGTAAGTCTATTATTGTATTGGCAGAAGGACGTCTTGTAAACTTAGGATGTGCTACCGGTCACCCATCTTTCGTAATGTCCTGCTCTTTCACGAACCAAGTTTTGGCGCAGATTGATCTCTGGAATAACAAGTATGAAATTGGAGTATATTGTTTACCAAAACATCTGGATGAGAAAGTTGCCGCGCTTCACTTGGAGCAGTTAGGTGTAAGGCTCACAAAGCTGAACGCAAAACAGGCAGAATATATTGGTGTATCTATAGAAGGTCCGTTCAAACCGGAGAACTATAGATACTAATCTATTTTTGCACAAGGTAGGAAGACTGTGGCATACGTTGTAACTGAGCCATGCGTTGGTTGTAAGTATACATATTGTGCCGCAGTATGTCCTGTGGAGGCATTTCGGGAAGGAAAGGATCTGGTTTTAATTGATCCGGATGTCTGCATTCATTGCAATGATTGTTTGAGAGAATGTCCGGTGAATGCGATTTTTCCCGAAGATGAAGTACCTCCAAACTGGAAGGATTGGATTCGAAAAAATGCGATTGAATCCAAGTCACTTCCAGTCATCAAAGATTTAAAAAATCCATTAATAAAGGATCCCTGTAGTAAGAGTTCATTATGAAGAAAAGCTCTCCCAAATATACAAACGATTCATCGAAACTGCTTATTGAGCTATTGCAAAAGCAGATTTTAGTCCTCGATGGTGCTATGGGAACGATGATCCAACGCTATTCTCTATCAGAAAAAGATTTCCAGGGCAAAAGGTTAGAAGGACATCCCCACTCATTAAAAGGAAATAATGATCTTCTTGTATTAAGTCGCCCAGAGATTGTGGAAGAGATACATTATAAATTTTTAGAAGCTGGAGCAAATATATTAGAAACGAATACATTTAGTTCTAATAGAATCTCTCAAGCTGATTATAAGACCGAATTTCTTGTGGATGAACTAAACCGGGCTGCCGTCAGTGTTGCAAGAGCGGCAATCTCAAGATTCCAGAGTAAGAATCCGGATAAACCTATTTTCTTAGCTGGAGCAATGGGTCCGACGAATAGAACTGCTTCGCTCTCTCCGGATGTGAACGACCCTGCGTTCAGAGCTACCTCTTTCGACGAATTAGTAGAGACCTTTTACGAGCAGGCTCGATCGTTAGTAGAAGCTGGAGTCGATATTCTATTATTAGAAACGAATATAGATACTCTAAATTTAAAGGCTGCTATCTTCGCGGTTGAAAACGTTTTTGCAGATTTGAATGTTCGCATTCCTCTATCTTTATCGGTGACTATCACGGATGCGTCAGGTCGTACTTTATCTGGTCAAACTATCGAGGCTTTTTATAATTCCGTTCATCATGCAAATCCTTTAACAATAGGAATTAACTGTGCTCTTGGTGCGGGAGAGATGAGACCTTACATAGAAGAGCTATCTCAAGTCGCTGAGTTTTATATTTGTTGTTATCCGAATGCCGGTTTGCCGAATGCCTTCGGTGGCTATGACCAAACCCCCGAGGAATTTGGAGCTTTTATCGAAGAGTTTTCTTCCAAAGGTTGGTTAAATATCGCGGGAGGTTGTTGCGGAACCACTCCAGAACATATTGCCGCCGCAGCTAAAGCAGTTGCAGGGAAATCGCCCAGAAGAATTCCCCATATAACTCCGCTTACTCGGCTTTCTGGATTAGAAGCTTTGAATATAACTCCGGACAAAGGATTCCTTTTGGTAGGAGAGAGGACAAATGTTACCGGTTCTCCTAAGTTTAAGAAACTAATACTTGAAGGAAATTTTGAAGAGGCTGTTTCCGTTGCCTTGCAGCAAGTGGAATCTGGTGCGAACATTATCGATCTAAATTTCGATGAAGCACTGTTAGATGGAGAAGCTTCTATGAAGCATTTTCTCAACCTGATCGCTTCTGAGCCTGACATAGCGAGAGTTCCGTTTATGATCGACAGCTCAAAATGGACAGTACTGGAAGCTGGATTAAAATGCATTCAAGGAAAACCGATCGTTAACTCAATTTCATTGAAAGAAGGTGAAGAAAAGTTTTTAGCTCATGCCAAGCTTGTCCGTAGATATGGTGCTTCTGTAATCGTAATGGCTTTTGACGAACAAGGCCAAGCTGCTACAAAAGATGATAAGGTTAGGATTTGCGAACGGGCCTATCATCTACTTCTTGATAAGGCAGATTATTTAGCAGAGGATATCATTTTTGATCCAAATATTTTAACTGTCGGAACGGGAATTGAAGAACACAACAATTATGCTGTCGATTTTATTGAAGCAGTTAAAGAGATAAAAAAGAGATGTCCGGGAGCTAAAGTTAGCGGTGGATTGAGTAACGTATCTTTCTCATTCCGCGGTAATAATCCGGTAAGGGAGGCTATGCACGCAGCGTTCCTTTATCATGCGATCCAGGCGGGAATGGACATGGCGATCGTAAATGCCGGAATGCTGGCGGTGTATGAAGAGATTCCGAAAGACCTTCTCGAAATGGTGGAGGACGTACTTCTCAATCGAAGATCCGATGCAACAGAAAGGTTGATCGAGTTTGCCGAGACCGTCAAGGCAGGCGAAAAAGTAGAAAAGAAAGAAGATGCCTGGAGAGAAGGCTCGGTAGAGCAAAGATTAGAACATGCTCTAGTAAAGGGAATCGTAGAATTTATCGACCAGGACACCGAAGAAGCTAGAGTAAAATACGGGAGACCTTTATCAATCATTGAAGGTCCTTTGATGGACGGAATGAAAGTAGTCGGAGATTTGTTCGGTTCCGGCAAGATGTTTCTCCCTCAAGTAGTGAAAAGTGCAAGGGTGATGAAGAAAGCAGTCGCTTACCTATTGCCGTTCATGGAAGAAGAGAACAGAAACTCAGCAGAAGCATTAAATAAACCTAAATTTCTAATCGCCACAGTCAAGGGAGATGTTCACGATATCGGAAAGAATATCGTATCTGTAGTCTTGGCGTGTAACAACTATGAGGTGATTGACCTTGGAGTAATGGTTCCTTGTGAAAGAATCTTGGAGCAGGCAAAAGAAAACAAAGTGAACGTGATCGGACTATCGGGTCTAATCACACCTTCCTTGGATGAAATGGTTCATGTCGCTTCGGAGATGCAAAGAAACGGGTTCGATATTCCATTATTGATCGGAGGTGCTACGACAAGTTCTGCCCATACTTCGGTAAAGATTTCTGAGAAATATGAGCACCCCGTGGTGCATGTCTTAGATGCGTCTAGGGTCGTAAATGTTGTTGGTAAGCTTCTCAGTCCTTCTTTAAAGCCTGATTATATTCTACAGATTAAAGAAGAACAAAAGAAGCAAAGAGAGATTTATTTTAGCACGAGAAGCGAGAGAAAATTAGTCTCTATTGACGAAGCAAGAGAGAACAAATACGTCTCTGATTGGTCGAATGTTCCAATAGCCAAGCCCAAATTTTTAGGAGTTAAAGTATTTGATGAAGAGATTTCATTATCTACTTTGAAAGAGTATATAGATTGGTCTCCTTTCTTTCATGCTTGGGAATTGAAGGGGAGATTCCCTTCCATATTAGAAAATGAAATTACCGGAAAACAAGCTAGAGAATTATATAATGATGCTCTAGCTTTAATGGAACGGATCATTAAGAATAATGAATTTAGAACCAAGGGCGTAATCGGAATATTCCCTGCCAATAGTGTAGGGGATGATATAGAAGTTTATGAAGATGAATCGAGAAAGAAAGTTCTAACTACTTTCCACACTCTTCGGCAACAGATCTCTAAAGAAGAAAATGGAGAACCAAATTACTGTTTGGCGGACTATATTGCGCCGAAAGATTCAGGCCTTGCAGATTATATCGGTGGATTTGCCGTTACTTCTGGTCACGGTGTAGACGAGTTTGCGAAAGCTTTTGAGAACAAGCAGGACGATTACAATTCGATTATGGCAAAAGCCTTGGGAGATCGTTTCGCGGAAGCTTTTGCGGAATTTATGCACGAAAAAGTTCGTAAAGAACTTTGGGGATACACAAAAGAAGAAATTTTATCTAAGGAAGATTTAATCCGAGAAAGGTACCAAGGAATTCGTCCTGCAGCTGGATATCCTGCGAGTCCAGATCATACAGAAAAAAGGATCCTTTTTGATTTGCTTCAGGTAGAAAAAAATACCGGGATCACACTTACAGAGCATTTTGCAATGTGGCCGGCCAGCTCAGTAAGCGGTCTATATTTTGCTCATCCGGAATCGAAGTATTTCGCTGTTGCAAAGATCAATAAGGACCAAATCGAGGATTATGCCTCGAGAAAAGGAATGAGTGTTCCAGAAGTAGAACGTTGGCTTTCTCCAAATCTTGCCTATGATACGAAAGAGACTGTTCCGGTCGTCTAAAGTATTATGAGTGTCGAAGATACGACAAATAAAGATCTGCATAATGTAAGTGCTCATAGTGGACACGAAAATTTTGCAGAGCTTTGTATGCCTGGCTCGGAATTTTCGTTCCATCCTTGGTTAGCATCTGCATTAAGGCAGAAATTCGAAATGCCAGATAGTATCCTTCGGGTCCGAGAAGAGTCTTGCGTTGATCTTTCCTGTCCGATTAATGAAACTTGGGTGGAAATCTTTCCGACGAGCTTGAGCGAGTCTGTCATGACGATTCGCTTTTCTCGCAAAAAGGAATTCATTAGCAAAATCGATTTCAGGCTGTCAGTGGATAGGCAAAAAATGTCGTAACTTCGACAGTCTCCACAATCTTTCCTAAACTGAAATTCCGGGAAAAAGACTGAAGGACTTACTTAGGTAGGTTTGGCGAGCTTTCGGAAAAACTGTATTTGATCCCTAACAATCCTTGGATTTCTGGAGTCCAGAGTCCATCCGTAGTTGGAAAGGGCTGGTGGAGTGGAACGCGAACTAAACCTTCGAAACTTAAATTTCTAGTGGAAACTGAAAATCCGGGATTTACGTAATATTCATAGCCTTGGTGCCAGCCTCTAAATGCAGGCGGTGCCTCCACTGCAACGAGTGAGCGGTCTTGGAATCTTTTGACTCCAGAGAGTTGCAGAAAGAAATCAAATCTGTTCTGTTGTGTTGAACCTGGAAAAAGGGAATAGCTGAATCCGATTGAAGATTTGGCCGATTCTGGAACTGCCAGTCCCGCGCCGTTTCCTACCATTCTCATTCCTAAACCCATCTGAAACCCTGCTCTTTTGGCCATGAATCCCAGAAGTAGATTGTTTCCTTGGTTATCGAAACCTCTTGAAAGGTTTGCGTTTACTCCGGGTAAGGACGTGTTTGCGCTCCGAAAATCGGTAAGAGAATCAAATGCGCGCTTTTCCGTCGAAGCTCCGACATAAGCCCTAGAGTCTACCTGCTTCGGCTGAATTACCGAAAGAGCCACAAGGAAAATTTCCTCTTTTCCCAAAGAAGGGTAGAGGGCAAAAAACTCTCTTCGAGGTAAAAAAAGTTTTGGAGGGCGCGGAAGTTCTGTTTGCAAGCCGGGAATATTCTGCCACAGCTCATTTTCATTCTTTAGAAGGTGAGAGAAGAATTTAGTTTCGAAAGGCCTCTGAATCATTTGGGCTGAAAAAAACCGCACAGATTCTCGTTCTAATGCCGCATATTCGTTAGGATCAGATGCGCTTGAATTTGTATCCTTGGTTGAAAGAAACCCAAAGGAAGTCCAGAAATGGGTCGGCCCGGTTTCTGCATACAGGATGGAGAAGCTAAGAGTTAATCCGGCTAATGATCCGATTATTAATTGTAAAGCGCGGGATATAGCGGAATATTTGTGCGGGATTTTCTTCGGATCACTCATTCTTGTAGATTCCTGAAATTTTTCCAAACTGAAAATCTCTACTATTTATATAGCGCCAGGTAGTCCTACTTGCCAATGAAAAATCGAGAGTTTGTTTCAAAAATAAAAAAAATTCAATAGTCTTATAAATTGGTAAAAAATGGAAACTAAGATCAAAAACTTTGGAACTCCTAAAATAGAAAGTCCTGCAGGGTATGATTATTACACGGCTGAGGATTCAAGAGCTATTTTTAAGACTGTCTTTGATAGTGAAGAGGACTGGAAAAAATATTCCGAAGGAGGGGTCGCCTTCTTCGAACAGGCAGGACCTCGAAAGAAGATATTTTTTCCGCCTTCTGAAGTTACTGCAGGAATTGTAACTTGTGGAGGACTATGCCCTGGAATCAACGACGTCATTCGTGGGATTGTAATGGAACTAACTTACAGGTATGGGGTTCGGCGCATCCTAGGCTTTCCCTACGGTTTTCAGGGTTTAGTAAAAAAATACGCTCATCGCCCAATCGAACTAACGCCGGAAAATGTAGCTCACATCGGAGCAGACGGCGGCACCATTCTCGCTTCTTCTAGGGGAAATCAAGATGCGATCGATATGGTCGATACCCTTTCACTGTACGGCGTAAAAATGTTATTTTGTATTGGTGGAGATGGAACGCTAAGAGGAGCAAAGGAAATTGTTAAGGAGATAGAAAAAAGAAGAGAGGAAATTTCCATTATAGGAGTCCCGAAAACTATAGATAACGATATCAATTACGTTCAAAAGTCATTCGGCTTTTCCACAGCATTTTCCAAAGCCATGGAATCTGTCGAATGTGCGCATGTAGAATCTAAAGGAGCTCCGAATGGAATCGGAGTTGTGAAGTTGATGGGCAGACATTCTGGATTTATTGCCGTAAATGCGGCTTTAGCTTCCCGGAATGTAAACTTTTGTCTGATACCAGAAGTAGATTTTGATCTTTATGGCAAAGGAGCTTTTCTAGAAATTTTGAAGGAAAGAATCCTAAGAAGGCAACATGCTGTGATTATAGTCGCTGAAGGAGCTGGTCAAAAATTTTTCGGGAAAAATGAGGAAAGAGATACCTCCGGAAATCTAAAACTTGGAGATATCGGAGTTTTCCTAAAAGAAAAAATCTCGGATTATTTTAAGAAGGAGAATATTGCAATAAATCTAAAATATATTGATCCGAGCTACATTATTCGATCAGTTCCAGCAAATCCTGAAGATTCAGTGTTCTGTGAGTTTCTCGCGCAAAATGCTGTTCATGCGGCAATGTCTGGAAAAACAGATATGGTCGTGGGAATGTGGAATAATGTTTTTACCCATCTGCCAATTGATCTAGCAATTAAGGAACGAAAGGTCTTACAGCCGGATAGAAGTACTCTTTGGAGAACACTTCTTACATCGACAGGACAACCTTCTAGGATGATTTCTTCTGAGAGCTAATCTGTCGAAGTTACGACAAGAGGGAAAAGTGTCGTAACTTCGACACCTAGTTCAACCTTACCAGCAACAATGTATAATCATCGTGAGGATCCATTTCACCTCGAAATGCATCGGTCGTGTCTAGAATCAGATCTTTGAGATTTTCCACGGGCATGTCTCCATTTCTTTCAATCAGCTTTGCTAGATTTTCTAACCCGTACATTTCCCCGTCTTTGTTTGTGGTTTCGCTCACACCGTCTGTATACAAAATGAGCAAGTCACCAGGCTGATAATCCACCTCTTGCTCTTCAATTTCTGATTCTTTAATACCTAGGGGCATTCCCTTGGTAGCGAGAAAAACGACCTTCTTCTCTTTGGCGCGGTATAATATTTGATCGTTATGCCCCGCGCTAGAGAATCGAATTCTTTTCTTGAGCATATTAATTCTTATCAGCATCACAGTCACAAACATGAAATATCCGGATTTTTCCTGAATAATTCTGTTTGCGCTCATCAAACTAATGCTAGTGGAAGAATTCCTGGAGACCTCTCCTGCAATGATCGTCTTGGAAAACTCCATAAACAAAGCCGCCGCAATTCCTTTACCGGAAACGTCCGCGATGAGTACGCTAATTTCATCTGGATTATGGTAGACTAGGTCGTAAAAATCTCCGCCGATTTCCTTGGAAGCTGTGTAGGAGGTCTCGATCTCCAAGAGGTGCATTTTTTTCGGAATGCTCGGGAGTGAGTTCAGCTGGATTTGCGAAGCGATTTGCATATCTCTTCGAATAGAGGTTAATTTTTCTTTTTGGTCTTTTACCAACAAAGAATTGTAAGCTTCCGCAATTTGATTGGAAATCGTACTCAAAATCGAAAGATCTTGGACAGAGAAACTTTCTCCGCTTTCCTTATCTGCTGCGTTTAGGATTCCTATAATTTTCCCGTTTTGTCGGATAGGTACGGAAACGAACGACTTGGTTTTGTATCTTGCAGGGTTCAGTAGTTCCGGCGAGATATCATTCTGGCCTTGTACTAAGAGCGGCTTTCCTTCGGAAAGGATCTTATTTAATATTCCTTGGGTTTCATCTACTAGTTGAGATTCTTCTTCGATTCCGAATCCGACAGATTTAGAGAGTTCGAAACTGTTGCTTCTAGGATTTTGAAAGATCAGAGAGACCCTCTCTGCATTTAGCACATCTGACAATGAGTGAACTGTCAGGTTTAAGAACTGGTCCATCTCACTGATATTACTGATTGCTTGGCTAATCTGGTACAAACAGTCCAATTCTCTGGCTCTGTCTTTCAGCTGCTGAATGAGTCTTCTATTCCGGATCGCGATAGCTGCTAGATCCGAAAGATATTCTAATATCTTAATATCTTTTATGGAGAATTCGGGGCGCTCCTGCGAATTGACAGCCTCTAAAACTCCCTGGATTTCGCCTTGTGCTTTCATCGGAACACAGATCAAATTCCGTGTCGTAAAGCCGACCGCCTGATCAATGTTTCTATAAATTCTAGGATCATTTTGGGCATCGTTAACAATGACCGGTTCCAAGCTTTCTAGAACGATCCCTGCGATTCCTTTACCACGCGGTACTTTTAATTCGGCGAGCGACTCGCCTTTGTCACCCTTTGCAATCTGGAAAACAAGACAGTCTTCTTCTTTGTCGTATAACAAAAGGGAACACCCTTCCGTATTCAAAACATCTTTTGTAGTTTCTATTATAATTCCGAGGAGCTCCTCCAAATCGTCGGTGGAGTTGATCCGGGCGGTAATATCCGAAATCAAGGCGAGGGAGAGCTGCTTAAAACTCATGTGAATGGTTTCGTTTCTTTTTTGAGGGAAGGTACGCTCATTCCACCCTTAGAGCAAGAGATTGTCAAGGAGATTCAGGCCGACTTTCTGATTCGGTATTATTCAATGAGCGACCCTATCCCCTGATCAGTAAAAACTTCTATTAGAATTGAATGAGGAACTCTTCCGTCGATAATATGGGTGCGGCGCACACCTTGGTCTATCGCGGAAATGCAACATTCTACTTTCGGAATCATTCCGCCAGTGATTTTGCCGGAACGTATGTAATCTTTTACGAGAGCACGATTCAATCCGGTAACTAACTTTCCGTCGATCAAAATTCCTTCGGTATCTGTTAAAAGAATTAACTTTTCAGCCTTGAGAGCACCTGCGAGTTCTCCCGCAAATGTATCTGCATTGATGTTCAAAGAAGATCCTTCTCCGGATTCTGCCACAGGTGAAATTACCGGAATAAAACCTTTTTCCTGTAAAGAAAGGATCACAGTCGGATCGATTCGATCAATTTTTCCGACCAGGCCAACATCTACCAATTCCGGAGGTTTGCCCTCTATCTCTACCGAAATCTTTGTCTTGGATGCGATCGCAAGATTCCCGTCTTTTCCGGAAAGTCCAACAGCATTTCCGCCTTGTCGGTTAATCATAGATACGATTTGTTTATTAACTTTTCCTGTTAATACCATCTCTACGACTTCCATACTTTCGCTATTTGTAACTCGGTGGCCGTGTACGAATTCAGTCGGAATTTTCAGAGTGTTCAAAAGCTGATTAATCTCTGGACCGCCTCCATGCACAATCACTGGATGAATTCCCACATATTTTAATAGAACTATATCCTTGGCAAAAGATTCCTTTAAATCTGCCTTTGCCATAGCAGCACCGCCGTACTTGATAATTACGGTTTTTCCGGAGTACTTGGTTATATAGGGAAGGGCTTCCAGAATATTGTTGACCCTTTCGAGTGATTGTTCCATACCAAACACAGAAATTGTCAGGCTCAACTCTGTCGATTAGGAAATCCTAATCGCGTTCGGATTAGATGATCAAAAACTGAGATGCAAATTATCGAGCCTAAACCCAATCGATTCGATCCAAATCATTCTTTCATTTTAGTTACAGGCGGTAGCGGGGGCTTTGGTAGATCATTAATTTCTCTGCTTTGTTCCGAAGGATTTTCGGTGATGAATTGGGACAAAGTACCTCCGGCAGAAAAAGTAAAGAATGAAATCTTTTTAGAGCTAGACTTAACTTCTATATTCCAAATAGAAACTGCTTGTGAAAACCTAAGAAAAGAATTTTTTCCTGTCACAGCTTCAATTGCAAGAGTGCCGAAACACTTAGTAGGATATGTGCATGCTGCCGGATACGGAGGGCCATATCATGCAATCACTGAGGTCTCTGTAGAAGAATGGGATGCGATCTTTTCTACCAACTTGCGATCCGCGTTCCAGATTACGAAAGCGATCCTGCCCGGATTCTCTTCCCAGAAATTTGGAAGGCTTGTATACCTCGCTTCTTCTCTCGCACTAAAAGGCAGTGCACATTCAGTCGCGTACTCCTCTTCCAAACACGGTTTGATCGGTTTCGTAAAATCGATCGCAGCAGAATGGGGAGAATTTGGGATCACGAGTAACGCAGTTAGCCCCGGATACATGGAGACCAAAATGGGAATCCAAGAGGATCAAGTGAATGATCACAGAAACAGAATTATAGAGATGACTCCTTCCAAAAAAATTGCGGACCCGATAGAAGTCGCGAGAGTCGTTCGATTTTTGTTAACCGAAGCTGCCGACTATGTCAATGGAGCAAACTGGACGATAGACGGAGGCATCACCGCTATCTAAAAGGATTCGCTGCAAATGCAAATCAACTCGCGAAGAATGTTCATTCTATCTTTTAGGCTGCTTTTCCGGCTCGGAAAGTTTTAGAAAGGTTTCTCTGAGTTTTGTCCTTTTTTCGTCTGACTTATCATTGATCCAGAGTTCGCACGAAGACGGTTTTTTGTCCATTTTGAGTTTTCTTTTGCCGATTGTTCCTCGTCTCGAAATCAGCAAATTCACTTTCTGCCCAGGTTTATATTTCTTTAATATATCTTTGAAATTTCCCGGCAAAACTCTTGTGCCGTCAATTGCAATCCATTCATCTCCTACGCTTAGGTCCGAATCACGGATTGCTTTTGAAAAGTTTACTTTATGCAAAACTAATCTTCCTTTTTCCTCTTTCACTCTAAAACCTGGTTCTAGAGAGGGCGAAGAAGCGGATCTTTCTATCCCAATAAGAGATAAGTATCTTTCGAATGGAATCTTCTTGGAATTCGTAATATATGTATCGAATTCCTGCTTAAGATCGACTGAGGTGGCCTTCTTTGCGCATTGGTAGAATTCTGCTTTAGTAAACCCCCTTTTCTTTTTCAGATAATAGAAGTCGTGCAACTCTGTCATTACATCTAACATCGATTTGGCTCCTTTGGTTTCTGCCAAGATGTGCAAATGCATACAGAGGGATAGGATCGCCCCTTTGGTATAATAAGAGATCCCGGTGTTCTGAAAATTTGGATCGTTCGGGCGATTGTAATATTTGGTCCAAGCGGTAAAACTGGACTCCTCAAGACTCATCCAGGATTCACCTTCGGAATCCTCTAACTCCGTAATATCTTTCCATAATTTGTGAATGTATTGTTGCGGAGTATAAATCCCGGATAGAAGCATAAAGTATGCGTCGAAAAAGCTGGTAATCCCTTCCGCGATCCAGAGTTCTTTGGTCAAATTCGGTTTTTGATAGTCGAACGGCCCAAGCGCAATCGGTCGAATTCGTTTCACATTCCAGTGATGGAAATATTCATGGGAAAGCAGCTCAATTAGGTTTCTGTAATTCTCCGGGCTTGACATCCCTAGAGGATCGAATTGGTTAATACTGGAATTCATGTGTTCCAATCCACCGTAGGAATTGTCACTCATGTCCAGTACGAATAAATACCTTTTATTCTGAGTCCCCTTCATCAAAGAGATTTGTTTTGAGACTACTTGCTGTAAATCTTTTAGAATTCTTTGCTTATCCTGACTTGAGACTTCCCCCAAGACCACGAACTCGAATTTGCAATCCACGACATCAAAATGTAGTGCTTTTTCATTTGTTAAGAGAATTGGACAATCGAATAACTCATCGGTGGACTTTGCCAACCAAGCTAATTTGGAGCCTTCCTTTTTTTCTAATCCTGTGTAACAATATTTAAAAGGAGACAAACTTCTCCAGGTGACTTCCCATTTTGTGTCCGGCATTTCCTTGGGGTATAGGAACGTAGCAGGTGGATGAAGTAGAATCAATTCGGAAGTAAAATAATTCGTTCTTACAGTATGTTCGAATCCGTGTACTATATAAGAAATCTTGAAAGTTTCTCCTTTGGAGTTTACTTTCCAAGTATCCAAATCGACCTGCTCAATTGTATGATCCGATTTAGCGTTTTCTAATCGTATTTTGTGAATGGATTTCGCATAATCCCTGATTTTATAGGAACCAGGGGACCAGGTAGGGATGCTGAGATAGGTTTCCTTCTTTTTGGGATGGACTTCCATTTCCACCCGTAGATAGTGTAGATGAGGTTGGTAAGTTTCTAAGTGTATCTTTACGCTCACGCTTAGGCTTTGACCGCCTTCAGGATCGCATCTAACGTTTCAGATACCGTTTTTGTCGGATCCACTTTCCTCCAGACTTTCTGAATCACACCGTCAGGGCCTACCAAAAAAGTATCTCTCGATAGTCCTTTGAAGACTCTCCCTTGCCATTCTTGGTCGCCGTATACACCCAAGGTTCCGCTCAACTTGTGTTCCGGATCGGAAAGAAGAGGGAAGCTGAGATTGTACTTCGAAATGAAATTCGAATGACTCCCTAGAGAATCTGAACTGATCCCAAAGACTTTCGCTCCGGCTTTTTCGAATTCTCCCAGATTATCCCGGTAAGAGCAAGCCTGCTTGGTGCAACCAGGAGTATCATCTTTTGGATAGAAGTAGAGTAGAGTCCAAGAACCTTCGCCATCTTTGGGAAGGTGAACCATCTTCCCCTCCGAACTTTCCAAATTTACTTCAGGCAATCTTTTGCCCTCCCAATTGTCGGACATATTTTCCCTCCTTTTCGACTAAGGATAGTTGTACTGGAATTCCCACTGACGGAAAGGAAAAAATTCATTTAAATAACTTGAAATATGATTCTTTTCCCCATCAAATAATACGGACCTAAATTTTCCATCGGTCCGATACACAAACGTATGGCGAATACACAAAAAACCGGGTTCACCGCGGAAAAGCTATCCCTATTTCTAATTGCATATTTTTTAATAATCTCATCTATTTTTGGCCAGGAACAAACCAACGGAAGATCCTGGAAGAATATAGATCTAAAAAGTCTGAACTGGTTTGCCATCGAAGGGTATCGCGACGACTATAAGAAAGGCTTTGATCCCAATCAATCTCAGGTTCGTAAGATTACTACCTTCCCTGTTGTGTTAAACGAAGTTTTTCAGGTTCCCGTCGGAGAAGGCACCAAAGAGTTTACTCTTTTTACGAAATTTGAATTGGACGAGGATCTAAATTCACAAATTTTCCTCGAACCGTTGCATTTGCTTTTGGCATCCATTGGTGAAAACTGGGAAGTTTTTTTAAACGGAAACTCTCTAAAGCAGGAAATTTACTTAGATAACGAAAAATCCGTAATCGCGAGGAGAACGGTCCGAGATCTGAAACTTCCTGTGGATTCTAGTCTCTTGAAAAAGGGGGAAAATCTTCTCGTATTTCGTTTGTTAGGTGATGCGCCCGCGAGCGGAATTTCCGGAAATCCGGATTTAGGTTTTTATTTGGACGGTGAGTATTCTCTTTCTGTCCAGGCTAGTTTTGCTCCGGATCCTGCAACACTTCTGAACCTTTGCCTAAATACGATTTATGTATTTTTCGGTTTGTACCACCTTCTTATTTTTTCCAAGCGAAGTAAGGACAAATACAACCTCTACTTCGGCATCTTTTCCGTGATGATGGCTGTTTATTCGCTGTCTCGTTCCTCTTTGGCATTCGATACGATTCATGATACTTCGTGGATCACTCGAGTGGAATACGGCTCTGTGGCGATGCTGAGTCCTCTATTTCTTTTATTTTTGCACGATTATTTTTACGGAATCGCGAGGCCGAACCTTCCTATCCTCGTGATTTTTCTTTGGTGCACTGGGATCTTTCTTTTTTCTATTCTGGGTCCTTTTAAGTATCTGATGACCAGCCTTCGGATCTGGCAGATTTCACTTTTGCCTACACTTATTTATTTAATGTATTTTATCGGAAAGTCCGTGTACCTTCGCAAGAAAGACGCATCCCTCATGGCGATCAGCATGTTTATCATCATATTCATCGCAGTGTACGACGTGATCGATTCCATGTTCTTTCAGTCGGGGATACGATTTACACAATTTGCATATTTGTTATTCGTAATTTCCTTAACTACGATTTTGGCAAATAGATTCATCGACCTCTACAAACAATCTGAGGATCTGAACATAGAGCTGAGTCACCAAAAGTTGGAGCTCGCCAGACAGAAAAACGCTTTTTTCCGTTTCGTTCCGATCCAATTTTTGAGCGTGTTAGGCAAGGATTCTGCAGTAGATGTAAGCCTGGGGGATTCTGCGTTAAGAGAAATGAGCGTACTGTTCACGGACATCCGCTCCTTTACTACAATTTCAGAGAAGATGACCCCGGAGGAAAACTTCCAATTTATCAACGGCTACTTGGCGAGGATGGAACCCTTGATTCAAAAGTATGAGGGGTTCGTGGATAAGTTTATGGGGGATGCAATTCTTGCATTATTCTCCGCAGAGGGAAATGGTCCTGGATGGGAAGAGAAGTCCGCCGCGGACAGAGCAGTACTCGCCGCAGTCGAGATGAGAAAAAGAGTGAGGGAGATAGAAAAGGAAGTCAAAGGCGGACATCTCAAGGGAATCAAGATCGGAATCGGAATTAATACAGGAAATCTAATGCTCGGAACTGTAGGCTCTTCTGACAGATTGGATACAACGGTGATCGGAGATACAGTGAATGTGGCTTCTAGATTGGAAAGTCTTACTAGCCTTTACAAAGCGGATATACTGATCACTCAGCATACCTTATCAAGAATGACCATCGGAGATCATGTCTCCGTCCGCGAGGTGGACTCGGTTGTAGTAAAAGGTAAGAGCCAACCGATCATCATCTACGAAATCTATGAAGCAGATGAGCCGCATATTAAGAAATTGAAAGATTCCACATTAGCCTTGATTTCGCGCGGAATCATTTTGTACAAAGTAGGAAACTTTAAAGAAGCATTGATAAACTTTGAACAGGCTCTCAAAGTATTTCCGGAAGACATCGTTCCAATTTTGTATCGCAAACGATGCCAAGAATACATGGAATCTCCTCCCTTAGGAAATTGGGTAGGCGTCCAGCATCTGTTTGAAAAATAAGTCCCCGAGCCGAGAATGTTTTTTTTCGCTTTGCGAGCACGGTACTAAATGAAATTCTTATCCGGATGATTTCTTATACAATTTATAAACTTTTACATGTCCTCGGAATACTGATGCTATTTCTGGCATTTGGTGCAATCGCATTACATACAATGAACGGCGGAACCAGACAAAACGCCCCTAGGAAACTGATCGCACTCACACATGGGATCGGCCTCTTTTGCATACTTTTGGGCGGTTTCGGAATGCTCGCAAGATTGGGAATTCACTGGCCTTGGCCGGGTTGGATCATCGCTAAGATTGCTGTCTGGTTGGTTTTCGGTCTATCTTTGACCTTGTTTTATAGAAAGCCTGAATTCTCCAAGATTCTATGGTTTGTACTGCCGGCTCTAGGCACTTTGGTAGCCTATTTCGCGATGTACAAACCTTTCTAAAAAGGAAAGTGATCGGGTCCTGTGTCTTTACGATTGCATTTTCGTAAGACTCAGGATTCTTCTCCGTTGACAAGCGATTCTAAATTCTAGCAAACTATCTTTAAGAGACGTTTCCATGGCCAAAGCATCCAAACCTAAAAGCAGTTCCCCACAGAAGAAAAAAGATCACTCGATTAAACCGATGAAAGATTTTGTAGGTTCCAG
The DNA here is from genome assembly GCF_002811875.1 of Leptospira perolatii. GTDB lineage: Bacteria > Spirochaetota > Leptospiria > Leptospirales > Leptospiraceae > Leptospira_B > Leptospira_B perolatii. Next base: position 179,517 of record NZ_NPDZ01000003.1, on the reverse strand, counting down.
AAGACATTCTTCTCCTCTGGAGAGACTTGCAGATGTCCGCAAAAGGGCTGTTAGGTTTCGAGAGCGCATGCTTTCCGGTCCTCAGATCGTTTTTTACAAATCTTACGACCTGATCCGTGTGCCTTATCCAACAAAATATGGATTGTTAAACGCATTCAGTCTTCCGACTCCGTTCATGCATATCATGAATCGTCTATTTATTGTTCAGTATAAAACTTCGGAAGGAATTAAGACTTTATTATTCTCCCCGTCGGATGTGCACGCAAACGCAGAAACTCCTTTTTTCAAAAGGTTGGCGACCGGATATGGACCTTTTAATGAAATCGGCAAAAAGATCATAGCTCCGATTCAAAATACCGTCGAAGACTGTTTGGCGGATGTTGGAATTTCACCGGCAGAGGTGGACTATATTTCTTACGATCACCTCCATACACAGGACCTTCGTAAATGGTTAGGTGCAAATGGCCAGCCCGGATATTTTCCGAACGCAAAACTTCTAGTGATGAAGGAAGAATGGGAATCTGTCCAGGGCTTAATTCCTCCTCAGTCTGACTGGTATTGCCCGAACGGAACCGGCGGAATTGCAATGGAGCAGGTGATGGTCTTGGATTCGGATGTAGAACTAGGCGGAGGAGTGGCACTAGTAAGAACTCCGGGACACACTTACGGGAATCACAGTCTAGTCGCTCATACTCCGGAAGGTCTTTTTGTGACTAGTGAAAACGGTGTTTCGGCGGATAGCTTTGCACCTTTAAAATCTAGAATTCCGGGAGTGAGAAAGTTCGCAAAGTCTACAGGTATGGAAGTGGTCTTAAACGGAAATACCCTCGAGATCGGATTAGATCAGTATATTTCGATGGTGATGGAAAAGGAAATCGCAGGTCCATCGGCCCGCAATCCCGAATTTTACAATGTCATGCCATCCTCTGAAATGACCGGATTTTGGCTTTTTCCGGGCACATCTCCTACATTCAGCATCGGTAAATTAGAATTCGGTAAAGTCTATCGACCTTAAGGATCTGTTCTACTAGGATTTGATTTCCGAAAAAGGAAAACGACATGAAAATCTTAATTACTGGCGCAAGTGGGGGCTTGGGGAAAAAACTCGCAGAAGACGCATTTGCGAAAGGACACGAAATTTTTCTCACGGACATCAATCAAAAGGCTTTATCGATATTTGCGTCCAAGTGGAAGGCGGAGAAGAAAAGAGTTTTGGTTTCCAAGCTGGATGTTACCTCCGCGGTCGAATGGAAAAAGGTCGTGGATCTTGCGTATAAAAACTGGGGCAGATTGGATATCTTAATGAATATAGCGGGATATTTGCTACCCGGTTATCTGCAAAACGTTACTTCCAAAGACATAGATAGACATATCGATATTAACGCGAAAGGATTGATGTACGGAACCAGAGAGGCTGCCTCAAGAATGATCCCTCAAGGTGGAGGTCATATTATCAATATTGCATCCTTAGCCGGTATCGCTCCAATTCCTGGAATCTCTCTCTACAGTGCCTCGAAGTACGCGGTGAGAGGATTTTCCATTGCTGTCGCTCAGGAACTCCGGGAACAAAACGTATTTGTTTCGGTGGTATGTCCTGACGCGATCAAAACTCCAATGCTAGATTTACAAAAAGATTATGAAGAAGCTTCGATGACTTTTTCAGGAGGAAAAGTTCTAACAGTAGAATCCGTATCCAAGATTATTTTTGATAGAGTGATTCCGAAGAAGCCTCTCGAAGTCATGATTCCTACATCAAGAGGATTGCTCGCAAAAATCGGGAATTTCTTTCCGAATCTGAATTTTCTGATAGGTCCTTCGATCCGCAAAAAGGGTAGGAAAAAGCAGGCTAGTTACTCCAAGAACTAACCTGTAGTAAGAACGATCCGGATGACTTTTTCGAACGCAATCGAACTTTTCGGGATCATGGTTTTTGCGATTTCCGGGGCTTTAGCTGCTTCGGACAAAAAGACCCACCACAACGATCTGTTTAGTGTATTTTTCACAGGGTTTTTGACCGCAATCGGTGGAGGTACTTTGAGAGACATTACCCTAGGAAACTATCCGGTTGCCTGGGTAAGAGACTCCAATGTTCTTTGGTCGATTCTTGCCGGATTTTTGCTCACTGTCGCGCTTGCAAAATATTTAATTCAGTTTCGAAGAACATTATTTTTATTTGATACGATTGGGACTGGAATATTTACGGTCATCGGAACCAGAATTTCTCTTTCTTATGGAGTGAATCCGTTTGCGGCGGTCATACTAGGAATGGTCTCCGCAGTTTTTGGCGGAGTCATCCGAGATACCTTGATCAATGAAATTCCGGTGATTTTTCGAAAAGAAATCTATGCGACCGCTTGTATCGCCGGGGCGATTCTTTATATTTTTCTGGATTTCCTAGATATAAACCGCGAATGGAATACGGTTATTTCCGCGAGTGCAATTATTGCGATTCGAGTAGTCGTCGTAAAATACAATCTGTCTCTGCCTCAATTTAAAATCCCGGAGTGAGAATCTACAATGATCGGAATTTATCGGCCTGCTTCCAAAATTAAATGGATCCTTATCTTACTCGTTTCCCTGCTAATTCTTTTCCTTTTTCTTAAACCGGGAGACAAGGGTGCTCCTTACGAGGAATATTATCGAAATCTAAACAATGAATTAAAGACAAATGGAAAGGGGAAGCCGATCGTACTTCTGGATTTGGACCGATTGGACGAAAATTTAGTTCTTCTACGGCAAAAACTCTCTCCACCTTTAAAATACAGAGTTGTAGTAAAATCACTGCCATCTTTGGATCTGCTAAGGTATATCACGAAAAGTACAGGAAGTACTCGACTGATGGTATTCCATTCCGGGGATATCGTGATGCTCTTAAACGACTCCGAATTTCGAAATTTTGATATTCTATTGGGAAAACCTATGCCGGTATCTGCGATCTCGGATATCTACTCAAAGACATTGAAGGACAGTTTCCAAAAGGTTAGATGGCTGGTTGATACCCAAGAAAGACTGGAGGAGTATCTAGCCTTTGCACAAAAGGAAAAGCTGCTTTTGAAAATCAATTTGGAAATAGATATCGGATTGCATAGAGGAGGATTTCCGAATCCAGCAAGTGTAACCGGTACCTTACAAAAGATTCAAGCCAATCCGGAAACTTTAAGTTTTTCAGGGTTTATGGGGTACGAACCACATATCGCTTCGGTTCCGGTTATTTTCGGGGACAAGATAATCGCTCAGGAAGAGGAGCTCAAAAAATCTATTTTTCTATATTCTGAATTTATAAAATTAGGAAAGGAGGAATTTCCTAAATTGTTCACGGGAGACGTTGTGTTTAACGGAGGTGGAAGCAAGACCTATCGTTTTTATCAGTCGCAAGGAGGTCCGGTGGATGATATCTCAGTCGGTTCTGCACTCGTAAAACCCACGGATTTCGACGTTCCTAGTTTAGAAGAGCACAAGCCTGCGGTTTTGATCGCAACGCCTATCCTAAAGAGGCTGGAAGGTACAACGATCCCGTTTTTGGAATCAATATCTTTTCTGTTTCCGCTTTGGGATCCAAACCAGGAGCTGACATATTTTACCTACGGAGGCGCCTTCTCTGCAAAAAAGGAATCTCCTAGAGGATTGCAGGACAATTCGTTGTATGGAACGAGTACAAACCAAGGGATTCTGAACGGATCCAGAAAAACCGATTTGTTTCCAAATGATTATGTGTTTTATCGACCGACCCAAAGTGAAAAAGTTATGGCAGAATTGGGCGAGATCCATTTGCTCAGAAGGGGAAAACTAGTCGGAACCTGGAAAACTTTCGTAAATTAGCTAGGAGGAAATGCGAAAGGTAATTTCCCCGATCGCAATTTATCCTAGTCTGTAACTCGTCAGTTGAGTTTGTATTTTTTTCGAATATCCTTTAGGGCGTCTTCGATATGCTTTCTTCGAACCGAAGTCCTTAAATTCTTTCGGATCGGAAGATAACTTTCCGTGCTTGCAAGACTTTGGTGTCCCAAAAAGTCCTTAACGTTTTCTATATGCTTTCCCTCTGCCAAAAGATGAATCGCTCTGCTATGTCTTAGCGTAAATAGAGTCACTTGGTTTTTCAGACCTGCTTGGGTGGAAAGATCTCCCACGAGTCTTTCCATATTTCTGGAGGTTAAAGGTTTATCCGGATACTTTCCGGGAAAAAGATATTTCCCTTTCTTTTCTCCTCCGGTTTCTTTTTCATATTTTTTTAATATTTTGAGAAGTTCACCTTCGAGCAAGATTGTCCTAGCCTGCTTTGGAACGGAAGATTTCACTTCCAAGATTTTCTTTCCAAAATCGATTTGATCCCATTTTAGATTTACGATTTCTCCCACTCTAAGCGCACCGAAATAGGCAAGGGCGCAAATCGTGTTTGATCTAGGGTTACCGTTAGCGGAGCCCAACAGGCTATAAATTTCCTTTGGCAATAAAGCCTTTGGAGTTTTATATTCTCTTGCTGGTCTTTTAAATTCTTCGAATATATTCATATTCATGACTTCTTCGAAGAAAATTTTCAGCGAACTGATATTGATTTGGATCGTTGATGCCGACACCCTTTTTTTACGAAGTTGATCGATATATCTTTCGATGTCCTTCGTAACGACCTTTTCCGCAGGCTTATCCGCAAAAATAAGAAAGTCTAAATTGTACTTTAGATATGTATATTCAGTAGCCTTCTTATAACTCCTTTGTCGGATCAATTTGACGAGCTTTTCGAAAGAAGCTTTGTTCTTCTTCGGTACTTCTGTTTCTATCATACAGGACCTCTAGTTCGTTCATTTAGTCTTGGTCTTAGAGTATTCCGCCCTGGTCCATCTAACGTTTGGGAGGATTTTTCGGTCGTCGGTCTCTATTTAAAATGACAACCGATGCAAATAATTTATCTAAGTGCGAAAATCGTAAAGTGATTTCTGATTAGATCCAGGAAGCTCTTTTCAGGATCTCGTCGCAGATATCTTCGGTTTTTCGATCGCCTAGATTTAACTGCACATCTGACGAAGCCCTGTAATGTGGCAACCTAGATTCTAAAAGATTTCTGTATGATATTTCATTGCTCAGCGAGGGCCTTGTAGGATCGTTTTGAACCTTTTCGATCAAAAAGTCGATGGGTCTAGATAAGGAAAATACGATAGAGATTTTTCTCAGGAGCTGTATTTTTCTCTCACTTGGGATTTCCCTTCCTGAAGAATCCAGATCAAAAAGAATTCCGCCTCCGCAGTCTAAAATGATTCCGTCGGAGTTTTGGATTCTCTCTAAAATTCTAAATTCTAATTCTCTAAAGGGTCTCCAATCCCCCGAGCTTTTCTTGATAAAGTCCGGAATTGCAATTCCGCCATTTTCATACACCGCGATCATGTCTGTAGAAAGTACCGGTCTTCCGGTAATTTTGGAGAGTCTTCTGGAAATTTTGGATTTGCCGACCCCTCTAGGGCCGATCAAAGAAATATTCTTCAAACGCTGATTAGCTCCGCGATATGCTTTGCCATTTCCGGTAATAATGTGTAGTACATTTGCAAATCGGCGTCGGTAACACGTGTTACTTGGATGGCTTTGTTTGAGAGTGGTGTACGCAAGCCTCCTATGTCAATTCCCATTCCGCCGAGTATCACGATCATATGGGCGATATGCACTACAGAAACCAGCTCCGGATATTTTTCGGCCTTTTCTGGCTCTGAATAGTAGTGGGCCACGTCGATGAATTCCTCTGGAAAATGCCATTTCTCTAATAGCTTTGCACCTACTTCTTCGTGAGTATATCCGAAGTATTTTCTCTCGAGCTCTGCATAAGGCCTTTGGAAGTTCTGTAATTCAGTTCTAAACTGTAGGATGACTTGAGGAAAGAACTCGGAGAGGATTACTTTTCCCACATTGTGCAACAGTCCTGCAGTGAATGCAACGTCCTTATCGAACTTAAACTTTTTCTGAACTGTGATCCGCATGGATAGCTCTGCAACAATCAGGCTGTGCAGCCAGTTTGCTTCTCCGTCTACCTGGTAACCCTTTAAATCTTTTTTCAGAATTCCTTTTGCTTCGGTTAATAGAACGATTTCCTTTACTGCCTTGGTTCCCAAGGCCATTAAGGATTCTTGAACAGTTTTTACAGGTTTGGCAGGTCGATAGTATGCTGAGTTAGATAACTTTATAACCGCCGCAGTCAATCCTGGATCCTTGGAAATTTCTTTGGATAAATCCGGAATAGACACATCTGGATTACTCACCATCTCCATCACTCTCGTAACGATAGATGAAATCTTTGGAAGCTGGGCCTCATTTTGAAAGAGCTGGTCTATCTTTTCCTTCATAACCGCTTACCTGACCTTGTAGAGGTACTTTTCGAATCCGCCTTTTTTCAGCAGAATTCTACCGTCGTCTAGATAGAGACTGATCGTCCTACCTTCGTTCCCACCCACATCTTCAACCAGAAGAGGTATTTTTTCCTTTTCCAGGAACTCCTTCGCCATCGAAATATTCTGCTCACCAATGTTTTGCAGAAAACTAGAACTCATACCTTTGAACATAGAAGCTCCACCAAATAGACGAGCAAAATACTCACCTTTGTGGCATCCAAGCTCTGCCATTTTTTTGATTAGTTCAGGAAGGGAAGTCGTAGCATATTTGAGCGGATTTTTTACCGAATCCTTTCCGCTCGGATCGGCGGCCAGCATGATATGAGCCATGGCACCGACTTTCTTATCAGGAGAATAGAGTACTACTCCGATGCAGGATCCCAAAGTAGTTCGGAGTACAGCAGGGGATTGTCCTCCCTGTAAATCTGCGATTCCGATATTAATGATCTTTACGTCTTTATTAAGCATGTCCTATGGAACTTACCAAGTAGTTTGAATAGTAATCAGGAAAAAGAATCGATAAAATGTACAATCATTGTTTTGTTCCTTCAAATCTTTTTTCCTGTTCCGAAATAGTCCCTTAATTCCTAACTTACAGGACGATAAAATCGGAAAAATCCTGGCAGTTTTCGCTTAGAGCTTTCAAAAATTGAGTTTCAACTACTCCCAGATGAAGAAAACTCATCTGAAATCGAATGGAATCCGTACCAACATTGAACCCTACTCAGACCCCGAGCAACGAGCCAATCCGAAAGGTGAAGATCGCCGGATCTGAGGTATTAATTCTCGGCACCGCTCATATCAGCAGCAAAAGTATCGAAGAAGTATCTAGAATCGTAAACGAAGAGAATCCCGACGTGATTTGTGTGGAGCTCTGCGCTTCCAGAATGAGATCTGTGAAAGATCGCCAGCATTGGGAAAAACTGGACATTTTCAAAGTTTTTAAAGAACGCAAAATGTGGCTTTTGCTTTCTAGCCTGATCCTTTCCTCTTTTCAAAAGAAATTGGGGCACGGAAGCATACGTCCCGGAGACGAGATGCGACGCGCGATTTCGGAATCGGAAAAAACCGGCGCCAAGTTATTCCCTGTGGATCGGGAGATTTCTACCACTCTGAAGAGGGCTTGGTGGAAAGTAGGTTTTTGGGACAGAATGCTCCTATTTTCCGCTCTCATCACTTCTTTGTTCGTCACCGAAGAGATCCCGCCCGAAAAAATCGAAGAGATGAAATCGGACGATGTTCTGAAGGATCTCTTTTCGCAACTTCCTAAACGATATGATTCGGTAAAAAACGTAATCATAGACGAAAGGGACCAGTATCTAGCTCAGAGAATTAGAGAAGCCGCCAAACACGGTAAGAAAGTTTTTGCAGTAGTAGGCGCCGGACATTTGAACGGGATCATGGATCATATCCAGGAAGATCGTTCCGTGACTCACTTGGATGAGATTCCCAAAAAAGGAATTTGGGATCAGATTCGACCATTTGTATTTCCGGTCATCTTGCTTTCGTTAGTTGGTACGGTCTTTTTGCATGGAGACAGCGACCAAGGCCAAGATTTTTTGATTCGCTGGGTTTTGGTAAAGGGCAGCTTGGCCGCGTTAGGCGCCGTGATAGCTCTGGCTCATCCCTTATCGATTATTGCCGCTTTCCTAGCAGCACCAGTCGGAAATTTTAATCCAATCATCAAACCGGGCTGGGTTGCGGCCTTGATTGAATCCTGGCTAAGAAAACCTCTCGTGCAAGATTTTGAAAAGATCGCTGAAGATTCTGAGCGCTGGAAAGGATACTGGCAGAATAATGTAATTCGAATTTTTCTAGTTTTCACTTTACCGCAATTGGGAAGTAGCATCGGTACTTTTATCGTTACAGCAAATTTATTTCAGGCAGTTAGCAGGATTCTATCTGGCTGGATCGGTAAAATTTTGGGCGGTTAGAGAATATGAATGCAAACTCTGAAATGCAAAACAGAAAGTTGTTATGTACTTTTTTCTGTATTGTGTTTCTATTGTTTGTAGCATCTCCGACATTTGCTCAGGCAGGATCCGCACCTTCCTCAGATCGGTTTTCAATTTCCGAAAAGATCACTGAGACCTCTCTTCTTCCCTACTTGAAAATTTATAAGGACGAGACCGGAAAGCTTGGTTTTCTGGAAGCATCAAAGTTATACAAGCAAGGGAAATTCGAATCGCTGACAACAAACAGTATCGGGTATTCTAAGGCTGCGATTTGGGTTTGTATCAAAGTAGAAAATACTCTACCGAAAGTCTCAAAGTGGATTTTAGAAATAGATTATGCTTTGCTCGATTATATAGATCTTTTCACCTCCGAGTCTGGGGCAAAGCCTCTATACGCAACCGGGGATATGAAGAAGTTCGGTTCTAGACCGATCGAACATAGAAATTTCGCCTTTCGTTTTGACGAGGCCCCCAAGTCCCAAAAAGAGATCTATTTTAGAATTGCATCATCCAGCTCAATCATCCTTCCTTTTATCGCATTCACCCAAAACGAGTTCGGAGAACACGTGTTATACGAGCAGCTAGCACTAGGTTTTTATTATGGATCTATGCTAGTAATGGTGATCTACAACCTGTTTTTGCTTCTTTCTACGCGGGATAAGAGTTACCTCTTCTATGTTTCTTATATACTGAGTTATATTTTGTTTCAGTTCACTCTTAATGGCCTTTCGTTCCAATATTTATGGAGAAACTCGGTCTGGTGGGGAAACTATAGTTTGCCATTTCTGATCTTCTGTACTCTTTCGAATGCGGCGATCTTCAGTCGTTCTTTTTTGCAATCGAGACGATTTACTCCAACTGCGGATAAAATCTATTTTGCAGTGATCGGCCTGAACGCGATCGGTATGATCGGAACCCTATTCGTATTCGAATATAGAATCGCGATAGTGGCTAGTATAGTTTCCATGTTTTTAACTCTTGGATTCAGTATTTTTAATGGATGGCAATGTCTGATTCGGGGAAATAAAACTGCACGGTTCTTTTTATTGGCGTGGACCCTTTTTGTGACTTTCAGTTTCCTATTCGGCTTAAAGTCTTTTGGAATACTTCCGAATAATTTCTTCACTCTTTGGGGGATTCAGGTCGGCTCGGTCATGGAAGTAAGTTTGCTTTCTTTGGGATTGGCAGATCGAATCAAAGGACTTTCGGAAGAGCTTGGTGCGAAAGCAAGCGAACTCCAAAAGATCCGTCTGAGTGTAGAGGAATCCGAAGCAAAGTACAGAAGCTTATTCGAGGCCGAGGAAGATTTTCTTTTTTCTTTAGATCAGAATTGGTTTATACTGACTGCAAATCGTTCCGTTTCCAAACACCTCGGATTTCGACCTGCGGATCTAGTCGGAAAGAATTTCATGGAGATAGTTTATAAGCAGGGTGAATTACAAGATGCTTATACTAAGCTCTATGTTTTGGAGAAATTAGAGGAATTATTATCCGAAGAAAAGCCGATTCGATTTCAGACCGAGTTTATGCAAAAATACTTGCGGGAACCAAAAGAGTTGCAGGTCCAATTTCAAATACTGGAATACGAGGGGCAGAAGGAAATTTTAGGCCGAGCCTTCGAACCGGACCAAGATTTGAGCTCTAGGTTTTTGGATGATGAGAAAATCACCTATTCCACGAATAATTATCTTCAGAACGCGGAACTAGTGAGCCAAAGATTGACCGTGAATCTATATCGTTTTACGGATCCTGCGACAATTGCTGCTATCCGAAATTGTTTGCGGGAAATGATCATCAATGCGATCGAACACGGGAATTTGAATATTAGCTTTGATGAAAAAACGAAAGCCATGGCCGACGGCAATTATTTTAAATTCATTCAGAAGAGACAAAAAGATCCTTATTATAAAGACAAGAAAGTAAAAGTGGAATATTCACTTTCCAGAAATCGGATTGGAGTCAGAATTACCGACGAAGGCCGGGGCTTCAATCATGCACGCCTTTTAAAGAATGATTTGGACACAATCAATTTGCAGGGACTGAGTCACGGAAGAGGATTGACTTTGGCTCGGGCAACATTCGATGTAGTTAGGTTCAATAGTGCCGGAAACCAAATCTCGGTCGTAAAATACTTTTAACGAGAGCGAAATACTAAAATGAAAAAATCTGATGGAATATTCGTTTATTCAGCTATTTTAATGTTCTCCTTCTTCTTTTCTTCCTGCGCCTCAATATCCAAAAACAATAAATTTTCGGATTTTCCGGATGCAATTCAGTCACTGTCTGGGGATTTAAGAACCCAATTCGAGTCTTCGGTTAAGGCTTCTGGAGGAAAGGTCCCGGCAAAACTTGCGGTGTTGAATATCGCAAACGAGGACGGAATTATTTCGAATTTAGGCCGTTCTCTTACTGACAAGATGATCCGCGAGCTATTCCAATCTAAAACTTTTATTTTGCTGGAAAGGGATCGGCTCAATAAAATCATCGGAGAGCAGAGTTTTCAGAAAAGCGGTTTGGTACTATCCGATGAAATGGTTTCGATCGGAAAATTATCAGGCGCGGAATATTTGCTTTTAGGTCAGATTTCTTTTCAAGACCAGGACTTTTTGCTAAATGTAAGAATCGTTTCTCTTAGCGGAGTGATTCTTGCCACTTCGGAAGTGGTGTTCGCGTCCAATGACGAAACTTTTTCCAAATTTAGAGAAGTTTCAAAATAGTCGTTCGCATTCTTAGGAGAATAGGTGTTCGTAGCTTTCAAGGTCCGCTATTTTTTTTGCATGTTCGGGTTGACTGCATTTTTATCAGGTACAAATCTTTTTTCGAATGTTCCCACGTATCATCAGGCTGACAAGATTTTAGTGAGCACTTGGAATCGAACTTTTCCGGTTCCTTTTTCAAAGATACTAAAGCGAAACTTGAATGGGCAAGGGATCCTGGCTTATAGAAAGGATTCCAAGAGCGTCGTGTATATTTACACCTACTTGGTTTTCTTGCCTCTTTATGCGGAGGAAAATGAGAAGCCAGTTCCAAAAGATTCTGGAAGGGAAGTGAAAGTCAAATTGATCTTTCAACCGGACTCTCCCGGAGAAAAATACGAAATCCAGTTCGGAGAGTTTGACGAAGCATATGATAAAAAAAGGATAATGAAATGGATTCCTTGAGCTCAGAATCTGATTCAGCAATTCAACAGAAAATGTTAAGCGAAGGACTTTCCGAGGAATTCACTTCTGATTTTCTTTCGATGGTCGCCCAGGTCCGAAACGGTGCAACTGGCATGGTAAAATGGGAAGAAGTAGGAGATCTGGATCCGACTTCCGACGAGATTGATTTAGAAACGATCGAAAAGAATACGAAGCCGAACCTTTCTAATTTAGAACATCTAGCAGTGATTAAACTAAATGGCGGATTGGGAACAGGTATGGGACTTTCCGGTCCAAAATCTTTGATAGAAATCAAAGACGGAATGTCTTTCCTTGAAGTGATCGCCAAACAAATAGAGTTCCTTCGAAAAAACTATCATACGCAAGTTCCGCTACTTTTTATGGACAGCTTTAATACCCAGGAGCAAAGCCAAAAAGTACTGAAGCAAATTGGATTCACCCAATCTTTTCCTACAAGCTTTCTGCAGCATAAAGTTCCGAGACTTCGGAAGTCGGATTTTACTCCGATCCAACTCTCTGATTCCAAAGAGGAATGGTGTCCTCCTGGCCATGGAGATATCTGGTTCACTCTTTTAGAAACCGGTATACTGGATAAACTGCTAGAAAAAGGGGTAAAGGTTGCTTTCGTATCGAATGGAGACAATCTTGGTGCCACTGTACACCCTGGGATTTTAGAGTACATGTTAAACGAAGAGCTCGAGTTTTGCATGGAGATGACTCCCAAGACCCTAGCCGACACAAAGGGTGGTGCAATCTTTCGCAGAATGATTTCCGGAAAGCCTGGAAATTTTCAGCTTTTAGAAACTGCGCAGGTTCCTCCTGAGCATATGCACGAATTCGAAGGAACAGCTAAATTTAGAACCTTCTCTACGAACAATCTATGGATCCGTTTGGATTCCTTGAAGCGTAGATTGCTCGCAAAAGACTTTTCCTTATCTCTTATCGTAAATCCGAAGAAGGTGGAAGGGAAGGAGGTCCTTCAGTTGGAATCCGCAATGGGATCCGCGATCCAAAACTTTCCAAAAGCCAAAGGAATCATTGTGCCAAGAGATCGATTCGCTCCTGTCAAAAAATGTGAAGATTACTTGGTTAGAAGGTCGGATGCTTATGAAATTCACTCTGATTTTTCGATTACCATGTCAAAACTAAGAAAAGAAAAGGGACTCGGCGAATTGCTTGTTCATTTAGATGATTCGTTTTACAAGAAGGTAGGCGACTTTAACCGGAGGTTTCAGTTTATTCCGTCGATGGTGCGCTGCACCTCTCTAACAGTTCGAGGGGATGTGTTCTTTGACAAACCAGTAGAATTGGTTGGGGATGTAACTATCGAGAATGAGTCATCGGAGCAGAAAAGAATTTCGGAACTTGGCAAATCACGAATCTCCAATGAGAAGTTACGATTCCGCTTTACATAAAACGACTGTAATCTAAACTCCAGTCCACGGGCGAAAAGGGAAAACCGTCCGCTCCTTATGGCGATAAAAGTCGAAGCCGAAATGTCCAGTTCCCAAAATCCAAAGCTGAGATCCTTCGATATGGGGGATCTGGAACAATTTAAGACTGTTTTCATTAACGAAAACAGAGGGAAGCCGATCTTTTTACTTCGCTTCCAGAATGTTTCTAGCATCTCCTTAGTGGAGTTCATTCAATTAGTTCCTCAAAAAATCTGCGAGCTAGAAGAAAATCAGAGGGAAAGATTCCGTTACTACACGTACGGGGATAAAAAGAATTTATTGATCGGTGTTTCTCCTCTCGAATCTTCCAGTCTGGAAAATCTAGCCAATTTCGATGCCGCAATTGGAAGATTCCACGACACAGCGGTGCGCACTGGAGCATTGAACTTCGATTTTGGGATCGGAAGAACCCAATGCAATTTCATCTCTTACGTAGAAGAGATATTTAGGGAGCTGGAATCGTCTTCCTTAAAAAATCTCAAAGACAATTTGGTGAGATGGAGCTGGACTTATTTAAATAGGGTCAACGACTACTTCGCCAGCGATCGCCATGATGCTGTCATCCAACCTATGATCCACTATAATCACAGGGATCATACTTTTTCCATGAAAGGCGGAGAGGTTTTTGTTCGAGGAGAAGCTTACGCAGGTTATGCGGATCTGATCCGGGATATTCCTCATGATCAGGACTTGAATCGGATCGAATTGCTCATTCTGGAAAAGCTGATCATGTCTTGCAACGGATCTCCGGGCCTATTAAAGTTCAATATCTCTCCTCAGACATTGATAGATACTTTTGATACAGACGAGAAAGTGACTCGTTTTCATGAGTTACTTCTCAAGCAGAATCTGAATCCACAGAATATCAGATTGGAATTGATCGAAAAGCCTTATGAGGAAGCGGAGGCAACGCTCAAATCGGTTTGTCGCAGATTCTGGAATTTCGGAATCAGTTTTGCCGCAGATGATTTTGGTGTAAAAAGCCAGAGTCACCAGGTTGTCCTGGACTTGGGCGAAATGATCAAAGAGTTCAAGTTAGACCCGATCAGCTTCAAATTCAAGGCGGATCAGGATTTGACTAAGTTTCTAGATAACCTAGCCTTTATCGATTATTGCAGAAGATTATCCGACAACAGAGAGGCGATTATCACTGCAGAAGCTTTGGAAGATCTCGATTCTCTAAACTTCTTAATAACTCACCAAGTTTATTTTTTCCAAGCTAACTTATTCTGCCGTAAGATCTGGATTCAAGACTTCAGAGAAAAATTCAACAGAATGCAGAAGCTACCAGAAGTAGCTGTCACCAAAATCTTGAGCTCCGAAGAGCTCACCCAAAGATTAAAAGAATCCGGAAATATCTTCACGTTAGCCAAAGAACTAGATTTGTTTTAACCGACATCTAGTTCTCCAAAAGCAAAGGGTTTTGCTAAATAGCCTAAGCCCTTTTGTCACAAAGGGCCGATCCATTAGAATTTAATCCTTCAAGAAGTTCAACGTAGTCTTTTGATTGATGATCGCGTTATCTTTTAGAGTAACCGAAAGTGCATCCTCGGTTCTTTCTAACTCAATCTTGAACTTTCCGTCCTTGTCTATGATCGGACTATTTTCTATGTACTTACCTTCAAAGATTTTCTGCTTATTGAACTTTACTACATAGTTCACATTGTCTTGGCTTTCGATTTCTAATAACACAGGGTTTACGTTTTTAGATCCATCCCACGCCATAGCACTCCAAGGCCCTTTGAATTTTTCCAAAGAGGATTCTCCTCCAAATGCCCTCATGATCTTTGCAGGCTTGGAGTTAGAAATCACTGCACTTACCGGACTGGAGTATTCACTCTCTCCACCTAAGTCAGTCTTTGCGGTTACCGAAAACAGATAGAAAGTTTCCTTTTCTGGAACATCCGCCGTGAAGTTTGTAGTCTTGGAGTTTACCTTAGAAAGGTAATCCCAGGAAGAGCCGCCTCTTTTCTTTCGAAAAACATAATATTCAGATGCATCTTTTACTGCGTCCCATTTGAGGGAGATCTTAGACGAAGATTTATCCAGAGTGCCCTTCAGATTTGAAGGCGGAGCCAGTTTTACTCCTCGATGTTTATTCGGGTCTATATACCCGTAAGCGTAATCTGAGAATGGTCCAATCACTCCCTCTTTATTGACTGCGGCAATCGAGTAGAATGCGTACTGAGAAGGTAGGTTCTCGTCTACAAAGTTCTCCTTGGACTCTTCTGCTACCTTGGACCAGGAACCGGAGCTAAAGAGCCCGCTGGAAGAATAGCGATAAATCACGTACTTGTTTGCACCGTCTACCTTCTTCCACTGGAGTTCCACTTTACTATTGTACAATCCTTTCGTTGCTTCCAAACCGGTAGGTTTCGGAGGCCTTTCGCTTAATTTTGCAGTATAACCGGCAGCCGCGTCCGAAGGTTCTCCAACTTTCCCTTTGCTCCCTGCAGAAATTACATAATACTCAACGATTCCGTTTTTAGCTGGTCGAGAGTCTGTGTAGCTCGGTACTTTTACTTTTCCAATCGGAGAATATCTTTTTTGCGTTCCGCTCCACTTGTACACAGTGTAATCTGACGCCCCTTCTTGTTCATCCCAGCTTAATTCTATTTTGTTCGCATACAAACCTTGACTTGCTTCTAGGCCTACAACCTTCGGAGGAGCTTTCTGTTCTTCAGTCTTGGCATAACCGATCGCTTCTCCTTCCGAAAGTTCCGAAGAATCTGAATCGGATAGGGAAGTTACTTTATAAGAATATGCGATATCCTTTTGGATTCCGTCATCGTTAAAGCTGTTTGTCTGCGAAAGTCCTATCTTGGAATAGGAAGAATCTCCGGGACCTTTTCTGTAGATCTCGTATCCGATTGCTTCATCCGAACTTTCCCACGTAATTAGAACCCGATCCGGATATGTTCCTTGTGAAGCTGATATTTCGTTCGGTGGATTCGGCTTCACTTTTTCTGGTTTTACCGGTTTGTCTTCGGTAGGAGATGGCTGCGGATTTACATCTGCACTCGCGGTTTGATCCACCAACACGAACGCGGATTGGCACACTTTCGTAAACCATCTGTAGTCGATATAACCGTATCCTTGGTCACCCCAATCGGTGCTCCAAGAATTAATGAATTTGAATGCGTTTTTGGAATCATCGTATCCAACGATCGAGATCGCATGGCCACCGTAGGTTTTTCCAACCCCGTCCTTGTAGATCTCTTTTCCTTTTAAGTTCATAAAGTTTTCATAAACAATGATTCCAGCGACTACCGGTCTACCTTGGGAAAGCTGACTTTTGACTTCGTTCGGATCCGTTTGTCTTACCCGTAGGAATTCCTTCGCTTTGAACTTAGAAGCAGTATCGAATGCAGTCTGGGGCGGTCTCCTTAGATAGTTACCTTCATCATAAGGCATTGCTTCCCATGTAGCTGCGCCAGTTTCTACTACTAGTCTCATCGCATCTGAAATGAGAGAGCCGTTATCTCTCCCGCCATTGATCTGGTTGTAGATGAACGCCGGTGAAAAAATCTGAGAATAGTTCGGTTCTCCAGACTGAGTTCGGAGCGACCAATTTCCTTTTGCCTTTCTCTCGATGTATTCCTGATAGGATTTCGTTGCGTACGCGGTGGACCAAGCGACACACGATCCTTGCTGGCCCTGATTACCGACCGGCGGCATAAACTCGGACAGGTCTACACTCGAAGGAAGTCCTCTATGCGAGATTCGGTTCGGATTTGTCTCTTTTAATGAGGAGAGTAGTTCGGCTGGTTCTTGCTTCATCCCTAGCGCGGGGATTTTGATCTTTTGTGCAAAGACCTGAGAATTCGATAAAATCAAGAATGAAAGAAGTAAAAAAAGAGATTTGAATATGGTTCTAATCGTAGATTTCATTCCAAGCTCCAAGTATTAATTTTTTATTAAAGACGCGATTTTTTCTTCAAGTTCTTTTGAATATTCGCGAAAGGCGTAAGGGTGAGGTTCGTAGAGAGCTATGATTTCAGTTTCTTTTCCCTTGCTATCCTTTATTGTTTTCTTGATTAGAAAAAGAATATATTCTCCTTCTTGCGGAGAGGCCTTTAGCCACTTTCCGTAATATTCCGGAAATATCATAAAAGCTACATCGAACTTAGGGCTCAGAGTTTCTCCACCTTTGAGCGCGTTCAGTATTTCTACGCTGGCGGAAACGGATACCGAATTGGAGGAAATTTTAGTCTCTTTGATCTTTGAGAGTCTAGCCAAAGCGATATAATCCGATTTTGCAACCTGTGATTCGAGACTTGGAGGTGGAGTGAGTGCAGAAAGCGGAAATAGTAATATAGAAAATGAGAATATAAGAATTTGGATGAATCGAGTCATCTGTTTTCTCCGAGCGCTTTTTTTTCCAAAAAGAGTAGGAAAAAACATAACCTGTAGCGGACCTATTTCAACCGATTTTCCGCAAACTTTGCAAATTCCATTTCTCTGAGGAAAGTTTTGAGTAAATTTCGCAGGAAAAATATTCGACGAATCGGAATGAATTCCGATTACAACCCGGTTTCAGAATCGGAGTTCGTGTTAAATGCGTATTTCGCCAGATTTTTAGAAGCCTCTCTCCAGCTTTCGTTAAAGTTCGGAAAAATCCCCCGAATCTTAGCAGAAGAATCTACCCATACTACTGTATCAGGATGCTCTATTCCATTGATTTTGGGTAGAATGGGAATGCCGAAAGATCTTGCGATTTGGATTGCGTCTGTAGTGGACGACGGTCTCAGCCAAATCACATTGGACTTTCTATTTTCGAAGTAAGAATTGAGCTGCTCCGAATTGTCCTTCAACGGATCGAGAGTAATGAATACTAGCTGTGCTTCCTGAGGAGAAGATTGCGACCATTTCAGCAGTCTGTTCAAGGTGGTTGGGCAGGAGGTCTTGCAATTTAGAATTCCGAAATACACCAAACTTTGTTTTCCATGAAAGGCTTGTGAGAGTGAAATCTCTTTTCCTTCTTTCGTGTTCAGTCTAGAAAGACTTTGAGAAAGTGACTTTTCGGATGGAACCATTGGAGAGGGCTTATTCGAAATTGCCCATAAAAATGGAAGGACGGATACCAATCCGATAAACGCAAATTTCCAGAGATTCGATTCCATTCTAATGTTTTGTGACATACGTCACGCGCTGATTCCAAGTCTATGAGCAGCAGAACACGTAACGTTTAAATCTGCACCCGCTTTTGCTTTTCTATCCTAAAAGTAGCAAAGGAAAATTACGCAAACTCATGGTAAAGATGTGCAAATTAAGTCAGATTCGATGTAATTGAACATGTTTGCAGGGAAAACGAACTCTAGTCTTCTAAATTGAAGTTAACCGGAATCCTATGGTTCATTCTGGTTGGTCTTCCATTTAGATATCCGGGTGACCATCTCGCATATTTTACGATATTGATCGCAGCTTCTTCAAATCCGTATTTTCGGATATCCGCCTTGATCACTCTGGCATCTACCAAATTTCCTTGTTCGTCTACGCGTACTTCTACGATTGTTTTTGCGTAGGAGATCCCCTGTTGTTTTGCCTTCGGTGGGAAGAAATCTCTGAGATCAAAATCTATGATGGGAGTAGGTGGACGGTCTCCGTAAACCGCGTACAAATATCCGTCTTTATCTGTCCCATCTCCTGAGACTTTATTGAAGTCCACATCTTGTTCTTCAGGATCTTCTCCGTCTTTTTTGGTACCTTCGACCCATTCTTGTTTTTCTACAGGAGCTGGAGAGTTTTCTCCCCCTACAAGTTCCGGAGGAATATCTTGGATATCCACTTCTATATCTTCGATCTCTAATCTTTCGGAATCTACATCCTCATATTCCCAATGAGTCGCAGCATAATAAGAACCGAATGCAACAAAGTGAAGTAAGATGGATCCGTAGAGACAGCGATCCCATAAGTTCTTGGAAAAGAACCAAATCTTGCTGGTCTTCAGAAACTGTATCAGTTTTTCCTTCACTTCCGGATAATCCTTTGCCTATCTTTTTACAGATAGAGCGATCTGTCTTACTCCAGACCTACGAACCACTCCCATCACTTCTGCGATCTTTCCGTAAGGCAAAGATGCATCTGCAGATAAGGTGATTCTCATGTTCGGACGAATTTTGGAATCTCGCGCGAGATGGCTTCCCAATTTCTCGGCGGTTGTTTCAGATCCTTCTAATACGATCTTCCCGTCTTTTGTCAGGGCTACTTGGACGGATTGCGCCACATTTGGATCCGAAGCATCTACCTTCGGTAAATTGATATTGATGGATTCCTTTTTCAAAAAGTTTGCTGTGACCATAAAGATCACTAGCAGTACTAAAATCACATCCACCATAGGAGTGATATTGATATTTCCGATTTCGTCGCTATCGCCGGAAGAAGCTTGCCCTGCCATAGATCTTTCCCCCTAAGTATGAACTTCTCTCTATTTTTTGGAAAGATTCGCTAAGAATTCTTTCGAAAGTATGTCTAAGTTAGCCTGAATCACTTTCAGTTTTCTAGTGAAGTAATTGTTTGCCATGACCACTGGAATCGCGACTGCAAGACCTGCGGCAGTAGCAAGCAGCGCTGTCGAAATACTCCGCATCACTACTTCCGCTCCTGTGTTTCCAAGAGTTCCCAAGCGATAAAATGCATTGATCACACCGAAGATTGTTCCCAATAATCCGATAAATGGAGCATTATTTCCAAGTGTATTCAAAATAGATAATCTTTGCTCAAAATCGACTCTTTCTCCGATAATCTTTCCTTCCATCAATTCGGAAAGACTCTCTCTTCCGGATTGGGAATGTTGCGAGGCAAATTCCGCAAAACGTGCGTATACGTTTTCCGGGTGAGAATGAAAGAATTTGTCCGCTTCTTTCAAATCCCCGCTTCGAACATGCTGCACGATTTCAGGGAGGAGGGCTTTTGAATTCTTTGTATTCTTTTGAAAAATAACAGTACGTTCCACGCCTACAGCCACTGCAAGTATACTTGCAATAAACATAATGATGAAGATTGCATTTTCCCCAACTTCGATTAATAATTCAAAATTCATTGTGGGCTATCCTTTTGTTCCTGTTTTTGATAGATAAGATCCTGATAATTTCATTTTTGTTCCTTTTTCTAAATCAGGGTCCGGAAACACTCGTGCAGATTCGAATGCAAGACAACGTTCCGGTCGAGGAGCCACTGATCAAGTCCGCGCTCTGTCCTCCGCATAAGCTTTGCGAATTCAGATCCTGCCAGTATTCCTTGTTGCAAACCATCACGCATTCTTTTGCTTTTTCGCTGAACCTTACAAACGAATCGGAGCTTAACAACGCAGAGCAATATTGAGAGTAAGTAGTAATCGAAGCGGATCCTGAGAAGAGTTGAGACAATACTGATTCGGTTACAGTTCCAGAGAGATCTGCACTTGCGTTTAGACAAATCTGAGCTGCAGACGCGGAGGAAAGGCACTCACCATTCGGATTTGCAGGAGTCTGCATTAGATACTGTAATATAATTCTCTGCTGATTCTGGTCATCAAATGATTTATCATCATTCGGTAGATGACAGGCAGAGAAAAGCAAAACGCTGAAAATAGATGTTAGAAGCCATCTGTGTATTGAAGTTAGGTACAATTTCCGTTTCATCAGAATTTCACCTCCACACCAAGGTTGAAGAATGGGATGACTACTCCTCCCGGAAGCTCCACGGTTCCGAAAGTCTGAGACGGCGTGGGGTTGGTGGCCGAAAATGGTTTGGTATTATCAAAATTTTGATCCACCACGTTCTTTCTCAGATACACGTTGATGATCTCGAAGAAAATGTTCACATATCCCCACTCGTAATTGAAGAACCTGTCGAATCGAATATCCAAACGATGGTAAGGCTTCAATCTTCTCGTATTGATATAGTCTGCCAGGTATGGATTATTCGCATATTCCGGAATCCAGATCGTTTGACCATTTGCCGGGTTACTGAACTTTCCACCGTCATCTCCCACAATCGGAGTGAAGGGTCTATTCGTCAAGTATGACCAGCGAGCTCCAAATTGCCATTCTTGGCTCCATCTCCATCCAAAGATCATGTTCATTACGTGAGTTCTGTCGAAATCGTAAAGTGTCTCTTTAGAATTCCTATAAAACTGTGCCACCAGCCTTTCTTCTGCCGAAGAAAGTACAGGAGCGTTTGCATCCGGCCTATAGATATTGTTATTTCTGAAGGTCTGAGACCACGTATAAGTAATCCAACCAAACCATCCTTTCGTGCCCGGACGAGAGTTTTTACGTAAAACTAATTCGTATCCTCTCGACCAGCCAGTTCCGCTATTGGAAGTGTTCAGCTGTTTGTTCATGACATAAGGCTGAACGATTCTCGCATAAGGAT
The DNA here is from genome assembly GCF_002811875.1 of Leptospira perolatii. Taxonomy (GTDB): domain Bacteria; phylum Spirochaetota; class Leptospiria; order Leptospirales; family Leptospiraceae; genus Leptospira_B; species Leptospira_B perolatii. The sequence continues at coordinate 158,221 of NZ_NPDZ01000003.1, read as the reverse complement.
TCGGATTGGTTCCTATGAAATCCGTAATATAAGGATCATCTACCCAAAGATTTGAATATTCCTGCTTAAAGATTTCTCCTTTAATTTGGTAATCTCCGGCGAGTTGCTGATCAATCCCTCCTCCGTATTTGAATACTTTTTCAAATCGAAGGTGAGGGTTTCCACTGTCCTTATTAAATCTAGTATCCAAAGGATAGCGGTAAAAATCTCCACCACCCGCAAAGATGGTCATCCCTTTGCCAATGGAATCAATCTTGTAAGACGCTTGCGCCCTCGGGCCAAGAGCTCCGTTGTTTACATAAGGAATATAGTCGTACCTTACACCTGGCTCGATCTGGAGCCCGCCTAATTTGATTTTGGTGGTGAGATAAGAGTTATAGTAAGTTCCGTTTACCCTCTGATTGGTCGGAAGGGTTTGAAAATCTGGGTTGGCTGTATTGTAGGGGTTTGGACTAGGATTGTTCGGATCCTTTTGAATGATCGTATCCCCTTCTATATAATAATGAAGCAAGCGCGCTTCAGTTCCGAATTCAACAGACAAGAATCGATTTGGATCCCAAAATGCATCTTGTCGAATTCCTTCGTAAGCTCCGGCAGCTCTGTTCTTTCCTTTGATGGTTCCTAAAGTAACATTAAAATCTACGAATGGATCGTAACTGATAAATGTAAGGCGATTCGAGAAAGTCTCAGTAGGTTTCCAAGTATAACGCAGTGCTTGCGTTCTAAAACCTTGCCCCGCAGAAAAAGTACCTCCTGCAAATACTGCAAGTTGGTCTGTGGTTGGATCGTTGTGAAATTTTGCCGGTGGATTAAACGCGAGCTCGTCCTTGGAAGTAAAGGAATAGAAAGAGATCTGATGGCTGTTGTTAAAATTATGTACGAACTTTACCTGTGAATCCACAAAGGTAGGTAGTCGAATCCCTTCCGGTAAATCCGCACCTAGCCTACTAAATCCTTCAGAGAAAAGTTTATTCAAATAACCGGCACGAACTGCTGCGGCGATATAGCCTTTGCCATCAAAAGTGGGCTGCATGTAATTGACACCGGATGCCCAAAGAGACATCAGCAAATTGACCTGCCTTCTCTCGACTTTGTCTACGGTATCTATATGGATTACCCCGCCTAATGCGTTGTTGAAGTTTGCAGGAAATACGCCGGTGTACACGTCGATGGACTTGATCAAGTTTGCGTTTAGTACTGCAGTCAATCCATCCAGGTGGAACGGATAGAATACAGGAAGATCATCGATCAAATATAAGTTTGAATTTGGGTCAGCACCTCGGATCACATAGTTGTTTGCACCTGCTCCAAACGAAGCCGCGGGTACAACTCCTGGGACTGTTTCCAATGCACGCAAAGGTTCACCGAAAGTACCAGGCATCCGTTTGATCTCGTCGTATTTGATCGTAGTTCTAGAAAGTAATGGCTTTTCTCTCTCACCGGTTACAGTGATCGCACCTTTTTGAGTGGATCCTCCGATTCCTCCGGTGCTTCCTGAGTCGGTATAGATTGTAACCAATTCTCCGGAGTCGTCTACATTGTGTTTGATCTCTTGCATCCCGTCCAAGCGGTTGAGTCTGAATCTGTAGGTTCCTGGAGTCGGAACCGTTGCTTCGAAATAACCTTCGTCGTCAGTCTTGTAGAACTTTTTAGTTTCAAAAATGAGTACGTTGACCCTGGGCTCTCCCTGATTTTTCTGGCGAGAGAATAATCTCGCCTTGAAGGAGACCTCGGCCAGTAGTTCCAATGGAGCTACAACTAACAATAATAAGATTTTCGATACGGTCGTTTTCATATTAAGGTATCTTCGGAGTTACTAAACTATCTTTATAGTTGATATACCAAGGAATCTGTTCGGCAGGTTTATCAAAATAAATGAATAAACAAGCAACTGGATAGCCGACAAAGGGACATTCGGATTTTGTAATAGCAATGCTGCAAAGATCTAGGTTTCTTCTATAAACGTCGCTCACTGCTAAGGGGATTGGTTGCGGAATCGTAGTGCCGCACTTATTCGCTAGAAAATTAGCTGCGGCAAGAATTTGGCTATTGGAGTCTCCAGCGCTGACAACGTCTTTGGTGACGCAGTTGCCTAAGACGATTGCGATAAGCAATATAAATATTTTGATTCGGAAGGAAGTAGAGAGCATCTATTTTTTACCTCCTACAGAAATCCCGCCATCATTCTGAGTCCCCGAGCCTTGGTTCCGAGGGGGAGCAGGGCTTACTTCTTCGTGAGCTGCGCCGACTACCATTCCTTTTACTTTTAGAACACTTACTGTGCCTACCGGGAAAAAGAGATGGGTTTCTTGCCAAATTTTCAATCTGATGATTGTTTTGCCCCCGGGAATTTTTCTGACTGCCTCGCTGAGCGCATAATCAACGTTCAACGGATTGGTAACAGGCCACAATCCGAAAAGGAAGAATGTGGAACTTTCTCCGATCGATTCTCCTAATTCCAGATAATCGGAACTCCGGATGATCGTCGCGGATTCAAAAAGTTGCGGATTCCTGATTCGCCCTCCGATGTCACCCAATGCAAACGAGCCGGAACAGTTGGAAAGCAACAGGAAAGTCGCGCCCAGGTAAAAAAGACTTAACTTTTTCATAATGGATCTTCTTCCGAAATCTATCTTCCTTTCTTTTTACCGGGCTCGGTCGAATCTTCTTCGAATTTCACTGCTTCTGCAGATATATGAAATCGATTGATCGTCAGAAATAATAATACGAACTTATCATTCCAATATCTAATATTGATCAAAGCATCCGCCTCCTTCGATTTTTGGAGAGAATCGACTAATTTGTCGATCGGAGGCGCGTGGAAAGGAATCCCAATGATTGCGATATCGAAGGTGAACCAGGTTTCCTGGCCTTCGACAGGACCGAGCACCTTATATTTTTTGTCCGCCATAGGGATCGTGCTTGTGGATAAACCGGCACTTGCCGTGGCGCATTGAATGAAAGACGAAAGAATCAAAGCTCCAAGAAACATCCTGGGAATCAATCGAGACATGGTGACATCCTGCCTTAATTTTAGGACAAATTGACCGCTAAGGTACAACCTATTAATTTTTATTTTTCTATCCTGTCAATTCTATCCTATCTATGCAAAGGCCGGACAATTCGATTGTAGGAAAAAAAGAATTTTTCGAAATTTGGATTGATACCGTGGTCGGTGGTCGATTGAATTCTTCAAAAGATGAACAATTGTATATTACTATTTTGTAACATATAAAAATCCTTTGATGAGAAACTTTTGAAGTTTAGGATTTTTTTATCTACTATTCTTATACTTTGCTAATAGCGCTCTCGCAGCTCTGAAGGAACTGATTTTACCCTCAGTCACCGCATTTTCTGCTGAGATAAAATCGGATCCTAGTTTGAGTCTAAAATCTTCCAGAAGCATTGATTGAACGGATTCTTTTAGCCAGTACCTTGCTTGTTCCTTTCGTTTGTTTTGAAGCGTTCCGTTTTTTTGCACTTGTTCCACATAGGATAAAATTTCTGTCCAGACAGCCCCGATTCCGTTTCCGGTCAGAGCGGAACAGGTCAAAACTTCCGTGGGCACCCTTGATTCGTGAGGAGGCAAAAATCGAATCGCCGAGAGTGTTTCTGCCTTCGTGCGTTCCGAACGCGAAATATTGTCTCCGTCTGCTTTGGTGATCGCGATTAAATCCGCCATCTCCATGATTCCTCTCTTGATTCCTTGGAGCTCGTCTCCTGCGCCTGCAATCATTAGTAATAGAAAAACATCCACCATGGAATGGACTGCGGTTTCTGATTGGCCTACACCTACGGTTTCGACTAGCACTGTATCGAATCCGGCTGCCTCACAAAGGAAAATGGTTTCTCTCGTTTTTCTAGCGACCCCGCCCAAAGAATCTCCGGAGGGAGAAGGGCGAATATAGGCCCGTTCCCTTCGAGAAAGAGATTCCATTCTAGTCTTGTCTCCTAGGATGGATCCCTTGGATAATTGGGAAGAAGGATCGATCGTAAGTACTGCGATCTTTTTGCCTTGGTCTAGGACATGGTTCCCGAAAGATTCAATGAAGGTGCTTTTACCTACGCCCGGAATTCCGGTGATTCCAATTCGAATACTTTTACCGGAATGGGGAAGGCAACGGTCTAAAATTTGTTCCGCGAGATCATGGTGCTCGGGGAGTGTGCTTTCAATAAGAGTGATCGCTCTGCTCAACAGAACGATGTCTCCTCCTAATATGCCTTCTACGAAAGTCTCCAGATTTGGAAGGGACTTTTTTCGGATCGTGCCTCGCAAGAGGCTAGGTTCCCGAATCCCTTTTTCTGGATTCGGAGGTTCAGGCATGAACTTTGGCATCCTCCAAACTTTGGATCAAAAGTTCTAGGATATCCACTGCTGCTTTGGATATTTTTGTGCCTGGACCGAATATCCCATTCACTCCGGATTTGTAGAGGGTGTCATAATCTTGCTGAGGGATAACTCCTCCGGCAATCACTAGAATATCATCTCTTCCTAATTTCTTAAGTTCAGAGATCACTTGTGGCACTAAAGTCTTATGGCCTGCCGCAAGGCTGGAAATTCCAAGGATATGCACGTCGTTTTCCACTGCTTGCTTTGCTGCTTCCGCAGGTGTTTGGAAAAGAGGTCCTATATCTACGTCAAAGCCCATATCCGCAAAGCTGGTCGCGATCACTTTCGCTCCGCGGTCATGTCCGTCTTGGCCCATTTTAGCGACCATGATTCTGGGGCGTCTTCCTTCCATGTGTGAAAACTTATCCGATAATTCTTTCGCTCTCTTGAAATCTGGATCTGATTCTATTTCTGAGGAATATACTCCTGAAATAGAACGGATCGTAGCTTGGTATCTGCCGAATACTTTTTCCATAGCGTAAGAAATTTCTCCCAGAGAGGCTCTCTTGCGTGCAGCGTCCACTGCCAGATCTAGCAAATTCCCGGGTCCGCCTTCTGCGCATTTGGTGATTGCATTCAATGATGCTTCTACCGCGGCCGAGTCTCTGTTCTTTTTCATCTCTTTTAGTTTGCGGATCTGTGCTTCTCGAACCGCAGTATTATCGATATCTAATATATCTAAAGGATTTTCTTTTGCAGGCCTGTATCTATTGACTCCCACGATTACGTCTTTTCCGGAATCGATCCTTGCTTGTTTACGGGCGGCAGCTTCCTCGATTCTCATTTTTGGAATTCCGGTCTCGATTGCCTTTGCCATTCCGCCGAGTTTCTCCACTTCCTCGATGAGTTCCCAAGCCCTGTGGGCTAGATCATTGGTCAATGCCTCCACGTAATAGGATCCTCCCCAAGGATCCACGACTCTATGTATATTCGTTTCTTCCTGGAGATAGATCTGAGTATTTCTCGCGATTCGGGCAGAGAAATCCGTCGGAAGAGCGATCGCTTCGTCCAAAGCGTTTGTGTGCAAGGATTGAGTATGACCCAACGAGGCCGCGAGAGCTTCGATACAAGTACGAGCTACGTTATTGAATGGATCTTGTTCCGTAAGACTCCAGCCGGAGGTTTGGCAATGAGTTCGAAGTGCCAGGGATTTGGTGCTCTTAGGGTTGAACTGTTTTACGATTTTTGCCCAGAGCAATCTTCCGGCTCGCATCTTTGCGATTTCCATAAAGTGGCTCATTCCGATCGCCCAGAAAAAAGATAGCCTAGGAGCAAAACTATCCACATCCATTCCTGCATGGATTCCGGTTCGAATGTACTCCAGTCCGTCCGCGAGAGTATAAGCAAGTTCAATATCAGCAGTGGCACCAGCTTCTTGCATATGGTACCCGGAAATAGAGATAGAATTGAACTTGGGCATGTGATCGGAAGTATACTTGAAAATATCCGCGATGATCTTCATGGAAGGACCCGGCGGATAAATGTATGTATTACGAACCATGAATTCTTTTAGAATATCGTTCTGGATGGTTCCCGAAAGTTTGTCGGCGGATACTCCTTGTTCTTCTGCAGCTACAATATAAAATGCCATGGTCGGAATCACCGCGCCATTCATCGTCATGGAAACAGACATTTGATCCAAAGGAATTTGGTCGAAGAGTACTTTCATATCTAGGACCGAATCGATTGCGACTCCGGCTTTTCCTACATCTCCTAATACTCTTTCGTGGTCGGAGTCGTAACCTCTGTGGGTCGCTAAGTCAAACGCCACAGACAATCCTTTTTGTCCGGCGGCTAGATTCCTACGATAGAATGCGTTCGATTCTTCTGCGGTGGAAAATCCTGCATATTGACGAATGGTCCAAGGTTGCTGGACATACATCGTAGAATAAGGTCCTCTCAAGAAAGGTGGAATTCCAGCAGCATAATCGATATGTTCGAGAGATTTTGCATCTTCGGGAGTGTAGACCGGTTTGATCGGAAGTTTTTCTGGTGTATTCCAAAGGATGGAATTCATATCAGAAAGACCTAACTCATCCAAAGCTTTTTTAGACCACTCTCCTATCTGAGTAGTGTTTGCTGGTTTTGGCTGTTTGCGATTAAACTTCGGTCTTTTCATTGGAATCCTAGTTTCTTTTGGAGATCCGATAAAGTCTCCAGCAGGTTCGATTTTGCATGAATGTATCCGGTAATTCCTAATGCATTTAATTCTTCGATCTTATCTTTTGGATAACCAGCAATCAATGCAATTCGAATCGATTGCTTGGAAGTTTGCGGTAGGATCTCCTTCACCCAATTCGGATATTCTTCGTCTGCGGAACAGAATACGATACCGTCCGGTTTCAATTCTTTGATTTGTGCGATTACATTTTCTGAGCTTGCAAAGCTTCCTGGATCGATTACTTCGAATCCTGCGCATCCCAAAAAGTTGAGCACAAAAATTGCGCGGGCCTTTTGCATCTTCAGGTCACCCAAGGGTAGCAATAATACTTTGAGTTTTCGACTGTTTGCTTTTTCCCAGTCTTCGGTTTTTTTGCGGATATGTTCCAAAGAATCTCCCGCAAAGAAATCGGGGATCGCCTCGCAAACTTCTTCTCCTGAGACAGATTCCAAAGGTTTCATCCGGATCGACTTATTCAATTCGGAGACTTCGATTCTATCTTTCAAATTCGGGTACTGATTTGTACCTAAGAGGATGGACTTTCTAGTGGAATAATTTTCTTCTTTTTGTTTTCTAGAATCTTTAATACGAGACTGTATTTTACCGGACTTCAAAGAAGAAGTAAAGCCGCCTTCCTCTTCTATATCACAGAATAAGTCCCAAGCTTTCTCTATTAGATTTTCTGTAAGTGATTCCAAATAGTAGGAACCTGAAGCTGGATCCACTACCTTGTCCAAATAGGACTCGTGCTTCATCAAAAGCTGAATGTTTCTAGCAATCCGTAAAGAGAAAGAGTCACCCGGGTGGAGCAAATGATCGAAAGGAAGCACTGAGATGATTTCACATCCACCGATTGCTGCAGACATCGCTTCGGTTGTACCGCGTAGAAGGTTATTGTACACATCGTAGATTCCGAAATTGAATCTAGAAGTCTCAGCGGTAATGAACGGCAGAGACTTTTCTCCGGTTTCTGAGGAATAGGAGCGAAAGATTTCGGACCATAATGTTCTGGCCGCTCGGAACTTTGCGATCTGTAAAAAGTAATCCGGGCCGATCGTGAATTGGAATAAGGTTTGAGAATTAGAAACTGCCGGATCAATTCCAGCCTCAGAAAGTTGGAAAAGATATTCTGCACCTAGGGAAAGAGTGAAGGCGAGTTCTTGCACAATCGTTGCGCCTGCATCCGAAAATGTGGACGAATGTACGGTCAGTGCTCTAAAGTGAGGCCATTTGTTTGCGGTCTCTTGTAAAATTGGTGAGAGGCTTTTGATCCCATGACCCCCAGATCTGCCATGTCTGGCTAGAATTCGAATCGGATCGTAACCTAAGCCACCCACGATGTTTTGGGATTTTGGAAGCCAAGAATATATTTCGGGAGAAAGTTCCTCTGCTACAAAATGAACTGTGGTTTCTGCAAGAGGAATGTCGGAGAGTAGTTTTTCTAGATCCGCTTTTGATTGGATCGGGATTCCTTTTCTTCCGCTCGTTTTGTTCTGGATCACAAAGCCGATCGAAGACACTCCGTTGGCGATCGCTTCCGAAGCTAGAATTTTTGCAGTTTCGATATCAGAAGAATCTATATCCTGTCGAATGCTCCAGTCATTGACGAGCTTTCTTGTGGATCGAGTAAATGGAAATACTCCGGGTAAATTGGAAGTAAGATCTTCCTTTCCATTTAGGTCTTCTTTTCTGTAGAATGGCTGAACCTTAAAACCTTCTTCGGTTTGCCAAACTAGCTTTTTTTCAAAATCGGCTCCTTTTAAATCTTTTTGAATCAGAGCCAACCATTCTTCCGTTTTTACCGGAGGAAATTCTTGGAACAATTTTTGGAAATTCATTCGAGAGCTTTGCCCACAACCTTTCGACTACTCCCTTCTAGGGATTCGTCGCGAAGCCTGGTGTAAAGCGGAAAACCCTAGTGCTTTCCTTTTTTCGTCTTGAAATAATGAGGAAGAGAGGACAGTACAGAAACAACCAAGGTTCCGACGATTACCGCAAGCGAGACTTCAATGGATATATGGATTTCTTTTCCCCAAAGATAAGGAGAGAATGCGGGAAGCAGCAATTTCGCTCCCACGAATGCGAGTAGCAATGCGACCCCCTTTTTTAGATAGATAAAAAGTTCCATGATCCCGCCTAGCAAGAAGAACAGAGACCTCAGTCCCAGGATCGCGAATACGTTGGAAGTGTAGATAATGAAGCTGTCCTGAGTGATGGAAAAAATCGCAGGAATCGAATCCGCCGCAAATAGTATGTCCGAGAATTCTACGATCAGTACGACCAAGAATGTGGAAGTGAAAACCATCTTTCCGTGTTCTTTTACCATCAGCTTTTCGGGATGGTGCACGTGAGTCATGGGCAGAACTTTTTTCGCGTACTTTAAGATTTTCATTTTTTCCGGATGGAAATCCTCTTCGTCGTCTACGTGAAAGAACATTTTCCATGCGGAGTATAACAGTAATACTCCGAAAAAGTAGAGCACCCAGTGGAATCTCGAAACTAGTTCTGCTCCGGAAAAAATCATAAGACCGCGAAATACGAGAGCTCCGATGATTCCCCATTTCAGTACCATGGGTTGGTACTGAGGTTGCACTTTGAATTTAGAGAACACCATGATGAAAACAAAAAGGTTGTCGATGGATAAGGAATATTCCAATAAATACCCGGCGAGAAATTCCAGAGTCTTTTCTTTTGCGAATTCCGGGCGAGCAGGATCCTCGTGGAAAATATAAACTAACAGTGAAAAGGCAAGCGCCAAGGAAACCCAAAAAAGTGTCCAGGAACCGGATTCTCTCAGGGTTTGTTTGTGCGCTCTTTTGTTTAAAACGAATAAATCTATATAGATAAGTGTGAAGATTAGAACTGCAAAAATGAGAAAAAGAGTAGTATCTTTTTGACTAAAGGAGAGCATTCGGGTTCCTCAATCTAAAACTTGTTAATGGACGACAAGGATCCTCACGTTACGTAGATTGACAATCTCAAATCTGTAGTTTCGACTTTTGGCGGAGATTTATGCTTAGGATTTTCTATCTTATTTTGTGCTCTTTGCATTTGTTGGTGTTGGTTTTTTTCTCGGAAATTTTTGCACTCAGGCTTTTGAGCAAGATATTGCCGATTGTGCTTTTGATTTTTGCTTTAGTACAAGAAAAAAGAACCAAGACAAAACTTGGAATTTGGATCGGAATCGGGCTTGTATTTTCTCTAATCGGAGACACCATCTTAGCACTTCCAGATCGAGTTTTTGTGCTCGGGTTGGCTAGCTTTTTAATCACACAAATTTGTTATACGTTCGCATTTTCCTTACATAGTTCTCTCCATTTGTGGAGGCTCCTTCCTTTTCTCGTTTTCGGAATTCTATATTATGCATGGCTGTTAGGTGGAATTCCTGCGTCGATGCAAATTCCGGTCGCATTTTATGTTTTAGCGATTTGCACAATGGGATGGAGATCCGCAGCTAGAGAAGTTTCTAAAAAGAAATGGATTCTTTCTCTGAGCGGTGCTTCTATTTTTATCGTTTCCGACGCTCTCATCGCACTCGGACAATTTACCTCAATAAAAATTCCATTTCACGGAATTGCGATCATGGGGACTTACTACTTGGCGCAATATTTGATTTTCGAATCCACAAAAGAAGAATAAAATTCTTATTGAACCTCAAATGAAAATCTTTAGAATTGTCGGCACCGGAGAAACGTATGAGTATTAAACCCCTCAAGGAGACAACCTTTCTCGAAGCAGTTGCGGCTGCGATCCAACATGAGAAAGATTACTTTGAATTTTACATGAATACCTACGAAAAGCTACCACCTGGTAGAACCAGAGAGCTTTTTGAAAATTTAGCGGAAGAAGTGGATGAGCATATACAATTCATTACCGAACTGTATAAGGATGCTGAGGGGGAAGAACTTCCGAATCTAAAACAATTGGCGGCGATTCATAAGTTTCACCAAACAACGATTCAAAAACTAATGCACAAACTGGACAGACAGATTATGGGTCCAGGTTCCAGAAACGCGCACGAGGCGTTGGAACTCGCGATTCGAGAGGCTGAAAATTCGGTCGCATTCTACGACAAACTCACCACCAAGTTCACTGATCCGAATATCAGGCTTTTGTTTTCTAAACTGATGGAATACAGCAAAAACTACCAGTCCCTGCTCGAAGCAGAGCAAAATGCTTTGGACCAGACTTCTTCCGGAAGGGGAGCATATTTCTGGGATGAGCAAGCCGAAGAATTAGCCAAAGTTGTGGAAGGTCCTTCCAGCGCAAAATCAGCCGGAAAGTCCAAGTCTCTCGCAAAACCAAAGGCAGCAAAAACTGCCGCAAAGAAAGCTGCACCTAAAAAGGCGAAGCCTGCGGCTAAGAAAAAGGCTGCGGCCAAACCTAAAGCTGCAGCTCCTAAAAAGAAAAGTGCCGCCAAAAAACCTGCTCCTAAAAAGAAAGCTGGCGCAAAGAAAAAAAGATAATCCTATAGGACTTAACGATAGGGGGAGGTTGAAAGCCTCCTCCGTTTATCGTTTTGGAGCAAAAAAAGGTTTTTTCTCCTAGTTTCCTTTCCTAATCTGGACCCAGAATGAAAACGAAACCTGCATTCGATTGGGCCAAAATCCAAGAAATCTATCCGATCAATCGAGAAATGATCTGGTTGAATAATTGCGGTACGACTCCTTGCAATACTGAGACAATTCGAGCGCTCAATGAATATCTGGAAGGATACTCAAAACGAGGGGGCCTAACGGATGTAAGGCGCTATCCTTCGGTAAAAAAGGCGATACGCACTATTTTGTCGGAACTTTTAGGTTGCGATCCGGAAGAACTTTCGCTGATCCATCATACCAATGAAGGAATGAATTTTATCTCTCTCGGTCTCAAGCTAAAGGCCGGGGACGAAATCTTACTTCTAGAAAACGAGTATCCTTCTAATATTTATCCTTGGGAGCACTGGAGAGATAGGGGAGTGTCCATATCCTCTGTTCCTATGTCCGAAACTCCTGAAGGTTTTCTGGAGAATCTGAAAGCGTCGATTACCGCAAACACAAAAGTGGTCTCATTGTCTGCGGTCCACTGGTGTACCGGTATGCCTTTCCCTCTCGAAGAGATCGGGAGTATATTAAAAGATCGTAATATTGAATTCGTATTAGATGGTGCGCAGGGAGTAGGCTTGCTCCCAGTGAAACCTCGGGAGTTCGGCATCTCGTATATGTCCTTTCCTGCCTGGAAGTGGCTACTGGGTCCGCTCGGGTTAGGTGTGCTTTATGTGGCAAAGGAAAAACTGGAAAATCTGTACTTTCCTTTCAAGGGGACGAGCTCGGTAGTCAACGACGAAGTTTATCTGCCGTATCGAGAAGAACTGAAAGGTACTGACCGTTACGAGATTTCTACGGTGAATTTTATCGATTGGGTCTATTTTCAGTCCACTTTGGAAATGTTAAACGACATCACTTTCCCGATCGTGATGAACCGAGTCTACGAAATAGCTGATTATCTTTCCGAAAGATTGCGAGAAGCAGGCTGGAAACTTGCCTCAGACCATTTTCCTGATTTCAAAACTGGAATCGTGGTGGCGGAAAAGGAAGGAACCTCTGCGGAAGAAGTCGTGCACAATCTGAAGAAAAACGGAGTGATGTGCGCCTATCGATTGGGAAGAGTGAGATTTTCTCCGCATATCTATAATACGAAGGAACAGATTGGACGCGTCCTAGAATTGCTTCCGAAATAAAACGGTTCGGCTATTCAGTTGGAAAAGATTTTCGAAAAAGCATCCCTTTTGTTTCCGCTCTGGGTACTGCTCGGTGCGATCCTAAGTTGGATCCTCCCTGAGTGGATCTCTTGGTTCCAAGGACCTTGGATTACTTATGGCCTTGGGATTACGATGCTCGGTATGGGAATCACTCTGGTTCCGGATGATTTTAAAAGAATCGCCTCCGCTCCGAAACCCGTTTTGATCGGAGTGCTTGCTCAGTACACGGTCATGCCGATTTCCGGCTGGGTGATCGGAAATCTGGGAAATTTGCCGGAACCTCTTGCGACCGGACTCATCTTGGTCTCTTGCTGTCCGGGTGGGGTGGCCTCTAATGTGATCACATTCCTTGCCAGAGGGGATGTCGCGCTTTCCGTAACGATGACTGCAATTTCTACTTTGCTCGCGGTTGTAATGACTCCGGCTCTGACTTTATTGCTAGTCGGCAGTACTGTTCCGGTAAAACCTGAAAAACTGTTTCTGAGTACTTTCGAAGTGATTTTACTCCCGGTCATTTTAGGTCTGTTGTTGAATGTCTATCTGCCCAGAGCGGCTCGGACCCTGAAAAAGGTTTCTCCCTTAGTTGCAGTTGTATTGATCACATTGATCGTTTCTTCTGTAATTGGTTCCAGCAAGCAGTCCTTGCTAGAATCTGGAGGGAAGCTCGTAGTTTGCGTATTTTTGCTCCATATTTCCGGATATTTTTTTGGGTACTGGATCGGAAAATGGAGCACTCGTAATTCCATTTTTGCCAGGACGATCTCTATCGAAGTAGGCATGCAAAACAGTGCTTTGGGTGTAGCACTTGCTCAAAATAATTTTCAGAATCCGATCGTGGCAGTCCCTGCGGCGCTTTCTAGCTTTGTACATTCTGTGATCGGAAGTATTCTTGCTGGAATTTGGAGGAGAACCGCTCGGAGTTCAGAAGAGGAAATTTCGGAAGTTTCTGTCGATCTTCCTTGATTTTTCGGACCGTTTTTTTTTTATTGCAGATGCAGTCCTTCCCCGTCTAAATTTTCCGGGCTTCTAAACTGAAATCGCAGGAGAATAGGGATTTAGGGCTAATTTTTTGGGTAAGACGAACCTACCATGAGAGAGATCATAAAACTGACCTGTCAGGATTGTAAGAAGAATTCTTATTTCCAGACTAAGAACAAAAAGACGAAATCTGAAAAGCTAGTCACGAAAAAATTCTGTAAATTCTGCCGGAAACACGTCGAACATAAGGAATCCAAGGTTTAAGAAACCGAGCAATTCGTATGGTGGCTAAGAAACAAGCATATGACAAAAAGGTCCTTACTGAGATTAAGGACCTATTATTGGAGCGGAAAACCGCTCTATTAGAGAAGTATGCGAAGTGGGAAGACAATAGCAAACCATCCGGATTGAAGGAAATGGGCGATATCGCGGATATCGCCTCTGAAATTAACGAAGAAACCTTAAGTTCTGTATTGAGCGAAGCGGAAATACAAACAATTCGTGAGATCGATTCTGCTTTAGAAAAAATTGAAGATGGCACGTACGGAATTTGCGAAGGCACTGGGAAAAAAATCCCACTCGCTCGTTTGAAAGCGATTCCGTGGACTCGCTATACTGTAGAGTATGCGGAAGCCATTTCCAAACACCGCGCTTCTGGTAAAAAAAGCCCAGCCTCGGCGACACTTACCGGTACCTACAAAATTCCTACCGATTTAGATTCCCTAGAAGATTAATCTTCTTCCTATTTCGATTCTTTTTTCGATTGAAATCTACCTGAATTTCTGGAGCATTTCCTATTCGTGCCCCGAATATTCGCTCGATTACGGCCACTTAGAACACCAACTTTCCTAACCTTACTGTTTGCTGTTTTCTTAACGTACTTGCTCCTTAGGTGGACCTTGCTCGTAAGAAATCCGGAAGCGAATCTTGGATTGGCGTGGATCCAATTCTTGGCAGGGTGTCTCCCGAACTTTTATCATCGCAAAACAGGGCGAATTTGGACCGTAGCTCTTGTACTACTTGCTCCAGGGCTACTGTCCTCTGTAGAGACCGGTTTTCTCTGGGTCAACTCATTGTTAGCCGGTGCCACCTTTGGAGTGTTTTTAAGACAGTATGTTTCTACTTTTTACGGGCATTCTACCAATGACGAAGATCCTGTACTGAGATATTTTTATATCAACAGGCCCTACAAGAACTCGCTTTCATTTACCGAGAACCCAAAGACCGGCTTACTCGTTTTGCTTTTGGCCTGTATTTTGGAAAGAATCCTCCATTATTTCGGTACTAGTTCCTTCACTCATCTGATGCTACCGGATACTGAATACTCGTCAGGGGTTTCGTCCAAGTACGCGTTCGCTCTGACTCTGGACGGGATCGGTATTTGGCTTTCTTCCGTGGTCTATTTTATGGCAGAGGAGATCAGTTCTCACGATACGGATCCTCCTGTAAAGCATTGGAGGCAGGGACTTGCACTCGGATTTGCCGGAAATCTAATATTAGGATGTTTGCAAGCGCTCAGTGGCGATACGAACTTTCCGTTTACTCCTGGAAATGCGGAAACCTTTGGAGTCACCGGGTTTTTTCCAGATGCAAATTCCTTCAATCTCGGAATGCCGATTTTAGCGAGCGTATTGTTTTATTATATTCATAGCAGAAGCTGGAGACTTTATTCCAGGGTTTTCTTGAGCGCCGTGATTCTCATTCCACTCTTCATCGCGGGGAGATATTCTGGCACGGTCTATTGGATTTTACTAATTCTTCAAGTCGGAATGGTGGTAGGTCTTGCCTATCGAAGAATGGTTCGGAATAGGATCTTAAAGTATGCCTTTTTTCCGATTGTAGCGGCTTGCACTCTTCTGGTTCTGATCGGAGTAGGTTGGCTTGGAAAATGGGAATGGACTCCCACTGCCTGGCAGGTACTCCACGAAGATTTTGTAAATGCCTGGACCAAGGGAAAAGGTTTTTCCAAGCTCCTAGAATTTTATTGGAAAGACGGATGGGTCCAAACTCTCTCCGCCTGGAACTGGTTTAAGGAGGCTCCTGTATTCGGCCAAGGATTCGGAGGTTTTGCTCTACACTGGATTGAATTAGGACCCAGGGGTGCGTTTCCTCAACTTGGTTGGCAGGACTTTCAACTGTCTTCTTGGATATTGATGATGGAAGAGGGCGGAGTCTTTTTCTTTCTCTTATTTGGTGCCTGGATTGGACTTGAGGCTTTTCAAAGAGGTCACGCTTGGACTTTGCTGTTGCTTTTGTTTCCGGTCACTTTCTATTCTCCTTGGACCGGTGGAGCCGGAATTCTAGGCTTTTTGGTTTTTTGGATCTTGGGATCTTCTCAACCTAGTACGAAAGAACTTCCTAAATGGTGGATTGTTCCTGTATTCAATTTGGTCTGTCTACTCTTCGGATTGATTCTTGGAGTAAAGACACTGATTTCCTTATCTTCCAAGGCACAAGGTGCTGAGTTCCGTTACGAGGAGAGAAAGACATTCCAACTTTCCGCAAAAGAAAAGTATGTTTCCAAGTACGGTTCTAAGTTCCACGCGTTCCGTTCAGGTGTCTCTTGGGTGATCGGAGACAAGGGGAGTCTGAATTTTAGGGTAGCTCTTTCGGATGACCCGAAACCTGGAAAGCCAGTTTATATTCGTTGGAAATTCTGGGATCAGGCAGGTGTGGAACTACAAGCTAGGAGCATTCCTCTGAACGGAAGTACTGGCCAAGTTTCTCTCTCTGTTCCGAGTGGTGCGAAGTTTTTGAGCGCGGAGATCATGAGAATTTCTCTGCTCGAGGCCGGGCCGAACGAATTCTTTGTGTCAACCGATGATTTTGACGGACTGAATCGAATTCGATAGAAGCCAAGTCGAACTTAGGACTTCGCTGAACAAATCCGGTTGTGTTGAAGATTCGATCCTGAGCCATAGATAATTTAGAGGATCGTATTTTTATAATTTATTCTTTTCTAAGGAAGACGGTTAAACTATTTCGAATTTGCTGTCGGATGCGAACGCTCCAACGCCAGAGCAAAAGCCGGAACGGTACTTTCGGAAATCTGTAGAGAGCGCCGCTTTCGAACTGAGGATCGTCCGGGCGAAAGTTTTTCCAAACTGGAATCGCTAAAATGTTCTGAAACGTTCTTCCTGCTACGTAAAAGGAAACAAAAAGGGGAATTCCTAATTCTGGCTCTCGAATTACGGGCGAATAAAATCCTCTTCTGGAAAGTGAGTATGCTAACGTGGATTCTGCATCTTCTTCTTTTCCGAGGTTTACGGATAAAAACAGTGGAATTTTTAGGATTCTTTCCCGGAAGAAAGAGGGGTTGAGTATCCCGCGGAGTAGGAATAGAATTCCTAACCACGCAGGATATTCCATAAACAATGCAATGAATAACAGGAAATCGATATTTTCAAGATAGTAAGGGATTAACTCAGGAGTAAAGAAATAGAAATTTGCGCAGAAAATCGGAATCCCGAAAAGCAAAATCGAAATCAAGGTCCTCCCTGGGGATAGAGGGCGGAATGCCGGTACGACTCTGACCTTCTCTTTGGATTGCGCCGATCTCATCCAGGAATCGTATCTAGAATACTTTTGAATGATTTTGTAATCGTCGATGAATAGTCCTCCGGCCTGCAAAATTTCGAAGGGCAGGGTGACCTGAGACTGCACCATCAATACCTCTAAAATGATAAAGGCCACTCCTAGCAGGATAGGTACGAATAAAATTCCTTCTCCGGAACCTATTAATAATCTATTATATACTCCGTGCAGCAAAACAATCCCCAAAAACCAGAAGATCGTTTCTATATTCTTCAGAAAGGATTTGCGCGATTGCTGGTTCTGCAGCAAAATGAAACCTAGAATACCACCCAAGAAAGTATGTAAAGGTAGAGAGGTGCCTGCCCGAAGTAGGCTCGGCCAAAACTCCAGTTTGAAAGAATAGAAAACGTTTTCGATACAACCAAAAGAAGCACCCAAAGTTAAGCCAAAGTACAGTCCGTCCGCCAAGCTTGCCGAGGGTTTTACTTTTCTGAGATACCAGAGCGCGAGTGCTACCTTGGAAACTTCTTCGGGAAGTGCTCCTGCAAAAATTGCCTGTGAAAATGGAGAGAGCTTCGGAAACAGATCGAATACCGCTGCCTCCCAAATGAGCGCGATGCCGGTCGCGAACATTCCTGAATAAAATGCTGTGATGGAAACTAGAGGTTCGTG
This sequence comes from Leptospira perolatii, assembly GCF_002811875.1. GTDB lineage: Bacteria > Spirochaetota > Leptospiria > Leptospirales > Leptospiraceae > Leptospira_B > Leptospira_B perolatii. The sequence goes on along the minus strand of NZ_NPDZ01000003.1, from coordinate 140,746 downwards.
ACCAGAATAATAAGTTCTACGGTAAAAGTCCCAGTAGAAAACAGCCGCAGAGACCGTAGCAAATAATTTCCAAAGAATAGGCCAGAGTTCCGAAGCGTACGACAAAAAGGGCATCGCCAGACTAGTATCGGCCGATGCCCTTTGAAAAGTAACCTAGGAATTAAGCTCTAATTAAGTGCTTTCTTTTTAGGATGTAAAGCGCTGCCCCTGCTGCCAACAATAGCCCGACAGCGTAAATCAAGGCGTAATGTTTTACGGAAAGGTAAAGGTAACCGAGCAATCCAGCCGGATCCGGGACAGGGAATACTAGACTATCGTTGCTGATATGGTTGTACCATTCTTTGTATTCTTTTCCGTTAGAGGCTGCCCAAAGTGCGAACTCGGAATATCCGGTTTCGGAAGGTTTACGAATGTCTTTGTGCTCGTAAGGATATTTCCAAGCGCCAGGGATTAGGATAGCCCAAGGGAATCCTGTTTTATCTAGGTAAGGATCGCTTCCATCCGCATTTTTGAATAAGCCTGGAAGATGGATATTCTGCTTGGTGTTGATCACGTATGCATACAGGTCATAGGGAAATGCACCTATGCTGGTTCTTGCTACAGGAGAATTGAAAACAAACTCTACGGTCGCTGTGAATCCAGGTTTGAAAACATCTCCCGGATGAACGTTTTGGTTGCGAATCGTAGTATTCGAATCCGGAAAGATTTCAAAGCCAGTAGCCAAGTCGTTCGCAGTGACTTGTACGGTTTTTTCTTCCTCTACCTTTCCACTTGCTTGTGTAAGTTTATAGGTGACGGATGCTCCTGTGCCGACAGGCAAACGAACATAGAGTTTGTGTCTGTATCCAGCGCCTTTTGCCACGTGAGCATAAGTTCCTCTGAGTCGAACGATTTTACCAGATGCATTCAGATCTTCTTGGTTTTTGAACTGAATTACGTAGTCGTTTAAGTCCGCGTCTCCTGGAGTAGGATACTGATCCTCGAAAGCAATCGTATATACTCCTTCGCTTGGATAAAGAAGTTCTGTGGATCTAGTAGGATCATCCGGATAAATATCAGTACTGTTCGGAACTCCGTCATTATCCGAATCTGCGACTTGATTTGCAGGTAGATTGATTTCGTAGCGGATCGTACGATTGATTCCGAGCACATTCGTAAGATCAATGTATTGAGAAATGGAATCTCCACCGATTGAAATATCTACGGTAATATTTCCGACAGAAGTAGGAACTGTAAGAATTCCTGTGACCTTACCGTTTGAATCAGAAACTCCCTGAAATAGTAAATTGCTGTTTTCGTCATAGACCAGAACCGTAGCACCGCTCACAGTCTGATCCTGGTTATTCACTACGGTAAGATTTAGTGGAATGTTCTGAGTTGTGTTGTAATTGAAATCTGGTTCACCCTTAGGGTCATCTACAACTACGACTGCAACTACATCAGATGCAGGTGGCTGGGTGTTTCCTGTACCGGTGTCTGCAGGAGTCTCGCTACCTGAGTCGCTTTCATTTCCGCTAGCCACTTCGTCGGAGCCACCAGAACTTGTATTACCTGAATTAGAATTGTCGGAACTTGGCTCGGTTCCAGAGGAAGTGCCTGGAGAACCGGATCCTCCCCCAGAACTAGTAGTATTGTCCCCGCCAGAATTAGAATTAGAGGCTTCTGAACCTCCGCCTGAATTACTGGTAGAACCACTCGGAGAGGTAGTGCCGGAATTTCCTGAATTAGAATTGTCGGTAGAATTTGTCGGAACTTCGACGCCTGGTGCCGGGTTCCCATTTCCGTCCCCTGGGACGAACACTACTCCTGAGCTTCCTGTATTTCCGGAAGTTCCGGAGGAAGAACCTGTACTGTTTGTATTTACAAGATCTAGGAAGGGTAATAAAAACATACCTTTCTTTTTGTGATTACACTGAAAGGTCAAAGAGGCGATAAACGCCAGGAGTAAGATTCGATTCATTGTTTTGAAATCCTATTTTTGGGGTTACTTAGTAGTTGTAGGACTACGGAAATAAGGATTTACCACGTTAGCGAAGCGGTTTTTTGCCCAGATGGAGTGCAACGTTCCCGAATACGAAGTTTCTGTATCGAACGTCTAGAAAGCCTGTCTGCTCTAAGTGTGCCTTAAGAGATTCTTGGTCAGGATAGTTGAGAGAGGAAACCGGCAAGTAATCAAACATTTCATTTTTCCCTCCCCAGATCAGATAGCCTAGCAAGGGCACAATCTTGAAAAAGTAAAAGTTCGCAAGGTTGGAGATGATCGGACTCTTCACCTTTCCTACATCTAAGTTTGCAAATACTCCACCAGGCTTTAGGATTCTATAGATTTCTGACAATGCCTTGGGAAGATTGTCTACATTTCTAAGCCCGAATCCTATGCTCACCGCATCCAATGAGTTGTTCGGAACTGATTTCAAGTTTGTAGCATCTTCTATTTTGAGAACTGCGCGCCCGCTCGAAATCGGTTCTTTTAATCTGGACTTTGCAATTTCGAGCATCTCACTGGAAAAATCGATGCATAAGAGCGAATCTACTCTTTTGGATTTGTGAAATCGAAGGCTGATATCTCCAGTTCCACAGCATAAATCCAATACTGCAAGTTGGCCTTTTGTTTCTTTCTCCACTTCCTTGACCAAATGGTTCTTCCAGATTCTGTGCAGAAAAAAGCTATTGAGGTCGTTGAACAAATCATACTTTCTTGCGATTTGGTTGAAATTTTCCTTCACGAAACTTGCTTTCGTATCTGTGGAAGGCATTTGAAAGGAGGACATTTCCCACAGAATTTTTCGGAAATCGACTTTGGCAAGAGGGATTTGGAACTCAGTTGAGATCGACATGTTCTATCTAAGTGAAATTTTAGGAGAAATAGGGGATCTAATGGGAATAAAGAATCTTTGGGAAGAAGGCGGATGGGTTTCGGTGCTGATCCTAATTCTTTCCGTATGGAATTTAGGAACTTTTCTGCATATATGGAGCGTCCTCCCCAAAAGGAGAAAGGACCTCTTAGAGCAATTTTCTTCGCAGATAGATCCTGAGATTTGGGCAGAAAAGTTAACTCTGATCTTATTCCCTTTAGAAACTAGACTCGCTTGGATCAAACATTTGGCTGGGATCAGCACGATGCTCGGATTGCTCGGAACTGTGCTCGGAATTTCGGAGGCATTTTCCACTTTGCAAGAAGCAGGAACAGTAAGTTTGGACGCCTTTGCCGGAGGAATCCGTCTGGCATTGGTTACGACGATTCTAGGTTTGGCGGTTGCGATTCCCTCTCTTTTCGCTTATCAATTCTTAAAGCACAGGGTTCTGGATTTGGAAAGAGAAGTGCTGTCCTGGACTAAGATTCCTCCGAGTAAATAAATATGAGAAAATCATTATTAAGGGAAGAAGACAATAATATGGACCTGACCAGCTTCATGGACGTGGTCTTTATTCTTTTGATCTTTGTGATGCTCGCGGTCAGTTTTAGAAAGGAAATCCGTGCTTTGCCTCTAGAGCTCCCCAAGGTAGGAGAGGGAGAAGATCCGAAGGGAGAAAAGATGGAACTCGTACTCTTGCCAGAAGGGCAGTTTCAGGTGAACGGAAAAAATATGGACTCCAATTCGCTGGAAAACCTTTTTGCAAGCGGCGCGATGAAAGGAAAGGAAATCCGCCTGTTCGCGGATGAAAAAACAGATTACGGTTTGATTGTAAGAACCTTAGAAGATCTACGAAAAGCAAAAGCCGATTCTTTGGAGCTCGCCGTTCGAAAATGACTACTGCGGCAATGCCGGAGGTTTTACAGTTCCTTTTGCAGTTTGGGATTATTCTTGTGACGATCCTTGTCTCTAGTATTATTTTTCTCTAATGTTGCCTGAAAAGCTTGCTCCATTGAAATCCCCATTTGATTGGCAAGGCAGGTGAGTACAAAAAGTATATCTCCGAATTCTTTGCTAAGAGCTTGAGGATCTTCTCCCTGCTTAAACGATTGGTCTCCGTATTTTCGGGCCACAATTCTGGAAAATTCTCCCACCTCTTCCATCAGAATAGCGAGGTTGGTCAGTTCGGAAAAATACCGGACTCCGATTCTCTGAATCCATTCGTCTACAGTAGCCTGCGCTTCGTCAAAGGTCATCGGAGTTGTTTCCTAACTGTAAAGTAATTCTATGTTCATCTCACTTTGGTCTTAGGAAGTCCTGCATTTTCTTCTAAGAAGGAGATTAAAATTCGAGTAGGCTCCAGGTAGCAGCCTCCGCTCAAATGGTGGGGATCTATGAATTTTTGGCATTTGACCGAGCTTCGATAGCTCTCCATGTCCAGTACCAAGATTTCGGGGAATTCTTCCTTTAATTTATCTCTTAGCCGGAGCCATTCCGGAAAGAATTTAGAGTCTTGGACTAGTTTTGCAAATTTAGAATATAGCAACGGGGACCAAAGGACTACCTTGACTCCTTTGGATCTTGCCTTTTCCAAAAACTTTCTAAGAAAGGCTTCTTGGGTTTTTGAGAGGAAAAAGCTTCTGTAAGTCTCCCGGTAGATTCTTTCTGATTCAGAATCGAGTTTGTCTTCCGGGGTGTTCGACAGTAGAGAGTTCGGAATTCCGCCTTTGTACTTATCCGACTCGTTCATGAGTCCGTTTCGAATCGCCATTAGATACGCTAGTTCGTCGGGGTGTTTGATCCTATGCATCGCTTCCTTGAATCTGGGCGGAAAAACCGAGGTTCTGAACACTCTAGATCGAAGAAAAACATCCCACTCATTCGTGGGGAAAACATCCCAGTTCTTTAGAAAGTAATTAAAATCATAAGAATATCTTAATGCATATCGATTGGAATAATCTATCGCGGAGTCTGGATAGTATTCTAAGATCGCATAATCCAAAGGAATGTTTCGGTCGAGCATTCTTTCGAGAGTGAAGTTGTGAAAAGAGTAGGGTGCGGAAGGTGCCGAAAGATTATAGACGATCAATCCTGGGCTTTCTTTTGCAAATTCCTCGAGTGAGAATTCTCCCATGTGGGAGGTCCCAAAAAAAGTCAGAACCTTTTGTTCTGAGGTCTTTGTCTCTGTTTCCTTTTTCATCGTGTCCATAATCTTGGACTTCATTTCATAAAAGTAATATTCCGCGCCTGCTTCGGTGTAAGGTCTTACCAATTGGGAAGAAAGTACTTTATCCCATGCAAACGCGATGAATGCAATCCCGAGCGGTATCCATAGGATTCGGAGTGAAAGCAGAGGTATCTTTGAAACTTTTTTCATTCTTTCATTCCTTTAAAAAGCGAAGTAGATAAACTCTTGGCTTTTTCCTGCATAGTTTCCGAAAAATAATGCTCCGATCAAAAGAAATGCAAGGAGCAATTTTCCTCGATTCCTATGGAACCACATCGGATATCTTTTAGGTTCCTCAGCAGCGTGCAAAAGCAGACCACCTAGTGCATAGGGAAGGATGAGTTCCGGTGATAGAAAACTGATCTTGTTTTCTGGAGAAACCCCTAACATTCCGTGCGTGAGTATATAAAACGAATCGCCGATATTGAGAGCTCGGAAGAAAACAGCTCCGATCAAAAATAAAAAATAGGTCCAAAGTATTCGGACTATCTTGAAGAATTTTCCACTTTGCGGAAGTACATGGATTCCCCTTCTTTCCATGAATCTCTCCACCATCAGATAGAAGCCATGGGTAAGTCCCCAGGCCAAAAAAGTCCAGTTCGCTCCGTGCCAAATCCCACCTAACGCGAATGTGATGGTTTGATGCAAATTCGTTCTGAATTCAGAGATTCTGCTGCCTCCGAGTGGAATATAAATATAATCTCGGAGCCAGGTTCCCAGGGTGATATGCCATCTCCTCCAGAGTTCATGTATGTTTTCGCTAAAAAATGGCGCTCTGAAGTTTCTAGGGATATTGAAACCGAATAACAACCCGCAGCCTCTTGCTACGTCTGTATACCCGGAGAAATCGCAGTATACTTGCCAAGTGAATCCGTTCACCGCCATAAAGAGAGACATTCCGCCATATTCTTTTGGTCTGGCAAATACAGGATCGATCAGAGATCCTAGATTATCCGCAATCAGAATCTTTTTGCAAGCGCCTAGACCGATCAAAAATAATCCTGTGTAGATAGAAGTTTTATGGATCCTAAGTTTTTCCAGCCTTGGGAAAAAGTCCGCGTGACGCATGATCGGTCCAGCGACCAATTGCGGAAAAAAGAGGATAAAAAGTGTAAAATCAAATAAGCTCGGCACCTTTTCGATTTTTCCACGGTATACATCCACTACATAGGCGATGATTTGAAACGTATAAAAGCTGATCGCCAAAGGCAGAATGATACGGAAAGGAAGAGTGTTCGTATTAAATAAGGACCAATTCGTAACGTAGAAAAGATTATCCGTGATAAAGTAGAAATACTTAAAGATTCCTAGATTGACCAAGTCTATGATTACGATCGTTCTCAGTAGCCACTTATTTTTAGAAATTGCAATCGCCTTCATGAACAAAAAGTTCAAGTAGATGATACCGAGCAAATGGAACAAGAATGGAGGGTTCCAAGTCGCATAAAAAGCAAAGGAAGCGATCAATAAAATCCATTCTCTGAATTTTCTAGAGTCCCAACTCCAATATGCAATATATGTAAATAAGAAAAATACAAAAAAGAGTGTAGAAGTAAAGATCATGGTTTCCTTTTCACTCCCAAGCTGAGAGCAGAAGGAAGATCCTTGGCAAGAGCATCAGAAAATTCGAGCATCCCTGGTCGATTGAGATGGATTAGATCGTAGTAATAGTCTCCATTCTTTCCTCCGTCCAGGATTCCTTGGTAGTCCAAAAGCTTGAATTCTCCATCCGAGGATAACTTGGATAACTCTTCCTTCCAAATACGATCTCTTTCCGGAGATCTCCAGCTCTTTATGATTTCACTGTAAGGTGCAAGGACTCCGATGATCCGGATATTTTGTCCGTTTGATTTGCCTATGGATCGAATATCTTTGTACAAGTACCCGAGCCTTTCAAAGTAAGCCTGCACTACCGGATTGTAAGTAACTACTGTAGGAGTATGTGCCGCCAGATCGCAAGTATCCCAAATCGCCTTTTTGTGGTGTCTGTCTGATCCAGCCGGGATCGGTTCATTATTTCGAATATCCGTAGTGGCAAGACAGCTTTGCACATCCTGCGCTTTCGGATACATGCTGATCATTTCAGAGTATTGGTTTTCGTAGGCCCAAGGACTCTTGTTCTGTTCTTTTTTGGCGCGACCGATATCTTTCAATCGCTTGGAAGGGTCTAGGAAAAAGTCTCTGAAATCTCTTCTGTAAGCCAAGCTCTTGGATAACAAATACGCGATATCGTCGTATCTAACATTGTATTTATACTGATAAATTTTTTGAATTGCGCTGATTCTGTCTAACTCGCCTAACATTGCTAAAGTGGCTAGATGGAGTTCGGTTTGATTCACCCAAGGAGTGGAAACTTCGAATACATGAATGACAGTATGGACTTTTGGAAACTTAGGTAAAACTTTTTGGACAATCAGATTTTGTACGAGTAACTCTGTGCCAGGCACAGCAATGGATTGTATCTTTTCGCCATAAGGTTCCAAGGCATCGTTCAAAATTTTCATCGATAGGCCTTGGTAAGCGACAGAGGTGCCGAGGACTAAAACCGTAGGCTCTAATTCTGATTTTTTCTCGATGGGAATTTCAGTCAGGCGCACCACGTTTGCTGCGTAGGATCCTTTTTTCAAAAAAGGACGATATGCTCCGGTTTGTAGGCAGAGATCAAAACCCACAAGCAGCAGAAACGGAATCCAGAATTTTCGCTTTCGAATTAAACTTAGGTATGGATTCATTTCAAAAGCCTCAGAAATCGAAATATAGGAAGTTCTTACTTTCCGTGATTCCGAACACTAAAAGCAGAAACGCATTGGCTAAAAAGAAGAGAGAAAATTTTCTCGGACTTTCCACAACCGAATCGATTGTATTTCGTGAGAAGTAATACGACGCCGAGAAACAGATTACGAGTAGAAGCCCATAGTCGTAGTTTACATAAGATTTTACGGAAGCAAATCCTCCGGGAACCCAGAAAACCAGTGACTTCATCATTGTTACTGCTGTTCTCATATCCTGTGCCCGAAACATAATGAAACCGAATGCAAGGCAGAACATGGTCACGAGTCTGGAAATTATATCGTAGGAGGTCCCACCTTTTTCATTCAGCCAAAGAGCCAAAGAAGTCTTTGCATATTCTCTGTGGACCGAAATCATCACCGCTTGCCAAAGCCCCCAGCCGATAAAATGGTAAGCAGCTCCGTGCCAAACACCTGCAAATAGCCAAGTGATGAACATATTTATATAAGTTTGGAATTGAGATCCGCGAGATCCACCTAACGGTATAAAGATGTAGTCTCTGATCCAAGTAGAAAAAGAGATATGCCACCTGGTCCAGTGGTCTGCTATATTCTTTGCCACCATCGGGAAGTTAAAATTCGGATCAAATTTATATCCGAAAAGTCTTGCGACTCCGATCGCGATATCCGTGTATCCTGCAAAGTCAAAGTAGATCTGCCAACCGAACGCAAGAGCACCGGTCCAGATTTCGACCGGATTTAAGACAGTATAATTTGTGAAAGTGAAGTCTACTACCTTTGCAAGATTGTCCGCAAAGACTATCTTGCGTGTAAATCCCATCAAAATCTGACAAAAAGCGATCTCAATATCTTCCTTAGTTACAACCGGAGGATGATCCAAGTCTCTAAAGAAAGTGTGAGCTCTTACGATCGGGCCGGCTACCAGTTGCGGGAAAAAGGAAACATACAACGCAAAGTCGAGCAAGGAAGTTCTAGCGATCAGATTTCTCCGATAGACATCGATCGTGTAGCTCATGGATTGAAATGTGTAAAAAGAAATTCCGACAGGAAGTATGATCTTTAGAGGATCAATTTTAGTAGGGCCAAGATTCTGAATGTCTGCAAAAACTTCTAAAAGAAAGTTCGTGTACTTGAAATATCCCAGGATTCCCAAATTCACGCTTAACGAAACGATGAGGCAAATCCTGCGAAATCGATCTGTTGCCCCATTCCGGCTCATGAGTAGACCGGCTGCATAGTCGACCAACATAGAAGCGAATAGAATCAGTATGTAGAGATTGATTCCAAGGTTGCAGTAGGAAGAATCGATCCAATTTTCGATCCAAGAACTAGTCCGAATTGCGGAGCATTGAATGGATGCCGGGTGCCATCCGTTATAAAAGTACAAACTCGCGAGTAATAAGAAAACCCGCCTTGGAGTTCCCTTCAGAAGCTTTGTAACGATCAGAACGATCGGTAAAAAAACCATGAAGTGGGCGGAATTAAACAGCATGATCGTTCCGTTTTGCCTTGCTTCCGAGCAGTTTTTTGGGGGAAGGGAAACTCACAACCCTATTTTCATCCAGAAAAAGGTCCGTCTACTTTTGATCGTAGACCGGTTCCGGAACTAACGAACGGTATTTATCTTCGATTCCCTCGATAAAACTAATTGTAGGCTTTTCGGATCTGGGGAATGTAGAAAATGTAAAGTTCACTGCAAAAAGCAAAAATACATAGGCGAACAGTGCTACATGTCCGAGTGCTCTGGTCCCATGGGGAATCGACTGCATTTTGTAAGATTGAATTACGAGAGCCGCAAAAATCAAAAGACCGATCACGCTCGAAACCCAAAATTCAAAAAAATATCCTTCCCACCAAGTATAGAAAATAAGGGAAGGAACTAGCCAAAGAGCCAAAAGCACAAGTTCCGCTCTAAATTTTTTCCAAAGTCTGGAAATATTTAAGAAAGCTAATGCTAGAATGCTCACCCAAAAGGCAAGATTCAAATTATACGGCAAAGCATTTCTATTCATAAAATCCTGAGGTTTGATTCTCAGGCCGGATTTGACTCCCTCGAAGTTTAGGAATGCATCTCCGATTCCTCGATAAAAGTTCATTACGTAATTCTTATTTCCTGCGGCCAATCCCCACTTCTCTTTGGTCGCGTATAAAAAAAGCCAATTCGCAAAATTCCTTTCGCTTTCCGGAGGAGCGATCAGATTTCTTTCTAGCAAGATAAAGCCTACGAATAAATAGGAAAGGGTCAGAAAGAATACGATAAGAAAGGTGTAAGAAAAGATCAGCTTTAGCTTTAAGGAAGTTTGGAATTCGGAGCCTTTCCAGGAATTAGAAAGTAAAATGGAAGCAGGAACCATCGTCAGAAAAATCGTATCCGACTGGTGAAAGAACACATTCCAAATTTGTAATGCAAACCCGAAAAATAACTTCGTTGGTCCCCAACCTTTTCGCGCGTTCCATACGCAGTACAAAAAGAGTGCTCCTGTCAGGCAAGAATGCACGAGAGGAGTGTCATGGTGTTGGGCATAGAACCAGAATCCTTGGGTAAAGTGGACCGCAAATCCAAGCAGCACCGCTCCTACCATGTCTCCGTACATTCTCCAGTAAAAAGAGGTGAGCGCAAAAAAGAACAGGATCGCTGCGAAAAGAATTCTCAATCTCATCCCGAACATAATCGAATGAGGACCGTTGAGCCACTTCCAGAACTTTAGATAAAGGTAACCGGTACTTTCGAATCCGATATGATGAGGATTGTAAAATATCTTCCAAAATAGATCTGAGTTGATATTATGAGTGTAAACGATCGAATCCCAGTCGTAATGCCTAGATAGAAAGCGTAGATCGAATAGTAATACTACCAAAGAAAGAACGAAGAGAAATAGAAATCCTTTCCATTTTCCTTTCCCATGAGAAAGTGCATGCAAAAAATTTGATGTAACCGAATGGAGAGAACTCAAGGAAAGCATGGTTTAGCGATGGAGGATAGAATCCAAAAATTCGCGGTTTTTTTTGGAATGAAAATAAGGGGATTCCGCTAAAACCGAAACTTCTTTCCCCTGGGTTTGCTGATAAAATACGATTTTTTCTAATCCTAAGAAGGATCGCAAAAGTCCGCTCTTATGCATAATTTGCAATCCCGATAGGTGCGGGTTCCATCTCACGGATTCTTTTCCTAGGAGACTCCACTTTACGAGTTTGATTTTTTCTCCTTCCCAGGAGAGGCTCTGCAACAGGTTCTTTTCCAAGAAGTTCCAGAGATCGATAAAGAATGCAAATCCAACATAACCGACCAATATAAGTGCAGAATACTGGTACAACCTAGGGTCTGTCAGAAGCTGAATCTTCAGAACTTTCGGAATTTGTAGAAATTCCACGAATTTGAAAACATAGGTCGCTATGATTTCTTGGAGAGGCAAAAGATAATACAAGAATCCACAGTAGATCAGGATGGCAAGAAAGCTGGGAATTGGATTTGGAATCAACTTTGCGTGCTGGAGTTTTCTTTTTTTGCCGATTTGATTTTCCTGGCTCCAACTCCACCATACCGGAAGGGATCTTTCTTTTTGCTTGTTCATTGCCTTTCTTTGACTGGATCCTGCTTTTTCCTATTTTTCCAAAGAGAAACCAAACCTGCTTCGACTTCTTTTGCTGTATGATCCCAGGACCATTCAAAAGTACCGGACCTTCGGATTCGATTTCCTCTTTGACCCGCCTTTTGCAAGGCAGTTTTCCAGCCGTTCACATCCTTCGGAGGTACAAATAGATCCGCTTCCGGATCCAGGATTTCATGGAATACGGGGATATTAGAAACGATGCAGTGTTTCTTTTCTCGGAGAGCTTCCAAAATTGGCAAGCCAAAACCTTCGTGCAAAGAGGGAAATACGAAGTAGGAGCAATTTTGGTACAACCAACCGAGCGTGCTATCTGCCGGATTTTCTAGAAAGAAGATCCCTTCCTTTTCAAGGGCGCCTTCTTTTAACAATTGTGTGAGTTCCTCAGATTTCCAACCTAGCCTTCCAGCAAGAACGAGCGAGTATGGGTAGTTAGGATTTTCTTTCTTTAAAAATCTATATGCTTCGATCAAGGTGCTCAGGTTCTTTCTTGGTTCCAAGGTCCCGAGAGAAAATAGGAATTTTTCGGGGAGTCTTTTTTCAGGGCGAAGGATTCTGCCGAAGCCTTGGGCGCCCGGATAGACTACTTTCAATTTTGATTCTATGCCAGGACGAAACTCCGAGATTTCTCTTTTTGTGTTTTCAGAAAGACAGAAGATCAAGTCGGCTCTGTCCAGAGTCATCGGGGAAAAGATTTTATGTTGCCAGTAGTTGGCTGTGGTCATCGTTTCTGGCGCGGAACGGAAATTCAGATCGTGGTAATTCACCGCCATCGGAATTTTTTTTCCAACGACGGGGAGCAACTGCAGAGTTCCCCAAAAAAGATCGATCCTGTGTTCTACAAATTTTTTCGGCATCGAAAAGTTGAGCCAGAGTAAACCGGGCAGACTGCTCGGTAAAAACACCTGAGCCTTTGCAACTAACTCGTTAAATACGGGATGAATCGGTTTGTTTGAATAAAGGTAATATTCCAAAGGAGAATCGTTTCGAATCACCCTTTCTAATACTTCTGCGAGGTACCTAGAATTTCCGGTAATTCCATAAGAGAGAGGTCTTGCATCAACTGCGACCCTGGGCTTATATTTCAGTGCGTCCTTAGGAACCATACAATCTCAAGACTTTTCCGTATCTCCTGGAGAGATGAAGAAAAGACAAAAATATTGAATTAGAGAAGTATAAAGTAAGTAAGAGAACATCAATAGTTTTTCTTCAGTTCCAGAACCGATCAAAGAGCGATTTGCTAGAAGAATGAATAAAGACATAGATAGAAATACGAAAGAAGATCTATTCCTCTTATCCTTCCATGTCTCTAGTTTCGGGATAGAATCGTCCTTAGGCCAGACAGTTCCTAAAATATATGCGGCAGGAAAAATCAAGAATACGAAGGCGTGGATCCACGAGATCCCGCTGAACAAAACGGAAAAGAAAAACAAACCGGAAAGTACAAATGCTTCGCTAGCACCTTTGTAAACTTTGTACAAATAAGGTCCTGCGATTGTTAGAGTGAGAAGATTTCCGATCCATTTTACTTGAAACACGGTCAAGTCGATGAACGGCATTCCGAATCTTCCCTGGTTCATGATATCGGAGTAGGGCAAAAAATATTTCGCTAGTGTAGCGTTCAGGCTCTGATTATTTTTCCAAGCCCTTAGCATGGGAGATTTTAGATACTTTTCCAGTACTAGTTCGTACCAGGTTCGATTCATATTCCACGTAAAACCAGGATCCGAGAGAGCGGGCAAGCAAGCCCAAAGTACTGCGAAGCCTATCGTGTAAAAAATCGCTCCGTATCTCTTTTTAAATAAAAAGTAAAATAAGAATGCGGCAGGAGTGACTTTAATTACGATTGCGAGTCCCAGCAAAAGTCCGGATAGCCAATCTTTCTTGCTTACCACCGACGAGAGTATTAGAAAAAGTAAAAGTAAGCCAACCTGATTGTTGTTCTGGTGATTTTCTATAAACCGAACGGAAAGTAAAACAGCCAGCGATAAGAACAGGTATTGATTTTCTCTATGTAGTATTTTTGATATTAGGTAAAGGCTACCTAGCAGCGCTAGGAAATTTAAGGTAAAAAAGATTCCGGATGCGACTTCGTACGGAAAAAAAGAAATCGGAACTAATAAAAAAGCAAATGTTGGAGGATAAATATAAGCTCCCACATTGTCCATTCTTGCTTTGAGTTTTTCGAATACTTCCGGCTGGAAAATATCCTTAAAATCTAATTTACCGGATTCGAATTCGGAACGCAGATCTTCTAACACATCTAGGTTGTATAGATCCTTTTTGTCCCGGAAGTTTTGGGAGGCTTGAAAATAATCTTTGAAATCGGATGTTTGCGAAACTTTTCCGATCCCGCTTATGTACAAAAAGACCAGCAAGAACGAGAAAAGTAGGAGGGGGATCCTCTTTTCAAAAACCGTGCGCATCTCCGGTACTCTTTTTTGAAAGCCCTCAAAAGCCAAGAACTAAACTCGGATGCGTTAACAAACCGAGGATCCTACCTTCGGAAAATTCGATTTTCACCGAATATCCCTCATGTTTCTTGGATCTATGGACTTTCAGGAACTTTCAGATTTTCAATTTGAACTACCTGAGGATCAGATCGCAAAGAATCCCGCGAGTTCCAGGGACCAAAGTAAGCTACTTGTTTTGGACCGCTCTAATGGCGAGAAGCTAGAAGAAAAATCATTCGATTGTATTCTCAAATACTTGGTCTCCGGAGACGTGCTCGTAGTAAACAACACTAAGGTAAGTAAGAGAAGAGTGTATTTGCTATCTAGTTCCGGGAGAAGACACGAAGCACTTTTTTTAGGGCAAGATCGAAATGCAAATTGGAAGGCTCTCGTTCGTAATTCCAGAAAACTAAAAATCGGAGAAATTCTCCGAGATGAAAAGACTGGATCCATTTCGTTTATCCTTTGTGGTAAAGAGAAGGAGAACGTTTTACTTTCTGCGCCTTCCGAATTCACTGAAGAGACTTTCGATCGAATCGGGCAAACTCCCATTCCACCTTATTTCAAAAGAGAAAGTACAGAGGAAGACGATATCAGGTACCAAACCGTGTATGCAAGAGGTTTGGGATCCGTAGCCGCGCCGACTGCAGGTTTACATTTTACTCCCGAGTTGATCAAGCGTTGTAAAGATTCAGGAATTCAGTTTTTGGAGCTGGAGCTAAAAGTAGGATACGGAACTTTTCAACCTTTGACAGAAGAGAATTTTCAAAGTAAGTCCCTCCACGAGGAATCTTACTTTCTTCCGGAACAGACCGCTAGCAAACTAAATCAGGCTCGGGCGCAAAATAGAAGAATTATTTCTGTAGGAACTACTACATTGAGAGTCTTGGAAACAGCATACGATCCATCTCTAAAAATGTTTCGAGCCGGAGAAGGGAAGAGCACTCTTTTTCTCCAGCCGGAGGACAGAATCGAATCATCCGATGGTCTGATTACGAATTTTCATTTACCTCAGAGCAGTTTACTTTTGCTCGTATGCGCTTTCGCAAAAAAAGAATGGGTGCTTTCGGCATACAAATACGCCATTTCGAATCATTTTCGATTCTTTTCCTACGGTGATGCCATGCTGATTCTAAAAACCATTCAGCACCCAACTTAGGTTTTTTATTGAGGAAAACAAGGTTTCACGAATAATGGGAGGTGTGCTGCGCAAGGTTCTTCCCACACAAACCGAAGTAAAATTTAGAGCGGTCAGAGCAAAACAGCTCAACGGACTTCCCGACTTTTTAGTTTTTCATAAACAGGAAATGAGAACGTTCAAACAAGCCCTGGACAATCCAGGTTTGTTTCGACATCTTTTGATCACTGGACCTGAGATCGAATCCAATCTGTTGCGATTTGGGCAGTACCTTCAATCCTTTCTTTCTGGAGTTCCAGTGGTTGCAGAACCTGCACCGACTTTATTATCTTTAGCTGGACTTCCGATGGAGGAAAAGTATCGGCCCGGCAGAATTGCAGAAGCAGATGGAGGGTTCCTGGTACTTCCTTTGCGTCCACTCGTCGAGGAGCCGGATTTATACTTTTTTCTGAAGGGAGTGATTCTCACAGGAAAGATCGATTTTCTTGCGCTTCCGGAAGGACCGGACTCAAGATACATCAATCGATTTCATCCGTCCATTCCCTCCAAATTCAGATTAATATTGGTGGGAGAAGAGCAAGAGACGGATGCGATGGCTCTCCTAGATCCAGATTTTTATGTGGGATTCGATTTCAAGATTCACCTTCCATACGAAATCAGTCTAGGAACTTCCGAGCTCCCTGTTTTTTTTGGGCTGATGAAATCTTGGGAAAAGCCGGGATATCCGCCTCTAGATAAAACGGCGCTCGATGCTCTCCTGGAACTTGCACTCAGATGGAATGATAGCAAGACTAGAATTTCTCTTCATCTATCGGAACTAAGATCCTTTGTGACTGAGGTTTTGGCCATTTATAGAAAGGGAGGTAAATCGGTTTCGAGAGCGCAGATCGAGGCAGCTCCGGAAGAAATACAAAAACGCACTGCAATTCATAAAAGGAAATACGTAGAGAATATTAAAGAAGGGTTAATTAGCGTTCAGTTAAAAGGAAAAAAGACAGGAAGGATCAACGGGCTTTCTATCATTTTGTTACAATCTTCGCTTTTGGATTTTGGACAAGTGAACCAAGTTTCTGCGAGGGTATCTCTAGGATCGGGTAATCTGATCAATATAGAAAGAGAAGTAAACCTATCGGGAGATCTGCACGATAAAGGGGTGTTTATCCTTCAATCCTATATCAAGGGAATGTTTTCTCATATTCAGTCTTTCGGTCTGGACGCTTCCATATTATTTGAACAAAATCATTCTCCGATCGACGGTGATTCGGCGAGCTGCGCCGAACTGCTGGCGCTTCTTTCTGCACTTTCCGGATTAGAGATCCCTTGTAATATAGCAGCCACCGGTGCTATGTCCCAATACGGCGAAATTCTGCCAGTAGGATCTGTCAATGCAAAGGTGCAGGCCTGGTACGATGTCACTCGTCTGGCAGGATCTTCCAAGGACACATACACTCTTTATTTACCAAAAGATAATGTAAGAGATTTGAATTTGAATAAAGAGATCCGAAATCTGATGAAAAAAGAGAAGTTCAGAATCATTTCTTGTTCGCATGTAGAGGATCTGATCCCTGAGATTTTCGGACTGCCTGCTGGCAAACTAAGCAAGTTAGGAAAGTATCCGGAAGGCAGTTTATTCAGAATCATCGAAGAGAGAATTGATCGCAAGAGAGAATCCGAAGAACACGAATGAGTAGATTAGATTTTTTTGATGAGGAAATAAATATTTGTGCAACTTAACGTTCCGGAAATAATGGTCCGGGGCGTTCCCATTCCGGATACTGCTTCGATGAGACAAAATCCGGAGTTATAAAAAAATAGAAATCCGCAGTGCACTAAATGTCGCTTCGGAAAATAGTCAGAGAAAGAATTAGAAGAATTTATTTCGTTCAATCAGTTATTTCTTGAGCGAATTTTGAAAATAGACCAGAATCTTTGCGGTTTTAACGTCTAATCGCTTGTTTTGTGGCTTCGCGCGGAGCCGATACTAGAGTAGCAGGGAAAATGAAAAGCTCGCTGGGCATAAATATACATTCCTCTCTTTTGATCTCAGCAGCCTCTGCCGGCACTCTAGCAGTACTCTTGACTATAGTTCCTGTACAAGTTCCAGAAAAACCAAGACTCAGCGAGCCTACGGAAATACTAAGTCCTAGTTTAGAACTTCCTGTTTCCGAACCAGACTCAGACTCCAATCCGAAGGAAAAATACTTCGATGTGAAAGCGCATTCTGGAATCGATTCCTCCTTTCATGAAGAGATGTCTTCTTGGATTGCCTCCGGAGTTCATCCCAGTCAGAGTTTGAAAGGATCGAGTCGAACGATTGCGAGTGACAATTTTTATAATGCACTTTGGGAAAATGAATCGGTTCATTTTGGAAATAGAACCTACGCTTTTATCACCCCTAAATTAAGGGTGATTGCCTTGGCTCGGAATTCTCAATTGGGCGAAGATAAAGAAGGAAAAGCAAGAGATAGGATCTTAAAATCTGCGAATCCTTTAGATCCTAACAATCACATTCCTAGCATGGACACTTTGGAAGTGGCGTATTCGGTTTCTTCTCTTGTGGATGCGGTAGTAAAAACTGGATCTCCTTACAGTGATCGATCCGACAAAAAATCCAGCCATTATTCTATGGCCGGATTGTCCATTCGACCTACCGACATGTTCAGTACTGGAATCGTAACTGGGATTTCTACTGGTGCCTATGGTTCCAGGGTCGACCAGCCGCAATTGGTAGCTGCCTCCAATCCTTTTCCTGTAGAAAGTTTTTTTGTCGGAAGAGGAACCCTCGGTGCAATGTCATCTCCCAATTCTCCGAACAGCGGTAGAGTGATCGAATGGCAGGCAAACTTTCGGCCTGTAAAAAATTTCCTGATACAAAGTTCGGTGCTCAACAAGGACCAAGGAAGAGGGGAATTTTATCCGGAACTCGCAAAGATTTCTATGATGCTAGAGTTTAGCAAAGTTGTACTGAATCTCAGATACAGTTATTTGGCAGATCCTACAAATCATGCACTATTCAAAAACGGTTTAGTGAACATGGACACCGCGACTCTAGGATTGACCATGATACTAGATTCGGCAGGAAACTATTCCTTGTTTTTAGGAAATAACTTCTATGATATGGTAGCTTCCAAAAAGGCTCCGATCGCAGGCAAAAACGACCAAAGCATCAGTTCCTTTACCGCGAGTTTTCGTGGAAAGACTGGAATGAAGAATACGATCTTCTTTATGAACTTTCGGAATCAGTACGCCCGAGGAATTTATTTTACCGATTTAGGTCCTTACTTAATTCCCACAAACGCTCAGTCCATCTACGAGTATGCGACCAGTCTTGGACTGGAACTTTCCTTTTAGAAGGGATTTAAAAAGCAGGTGAGTGACGGTTTCTATCTCTTCGTCAGAGAATGAGTTGCTCCATTCTTCTTATTTTTCAAGCTTAGCAATACTAGGTCGACTTTTCCGGAGGAATCAGCTACATGCTTGGTGGCAAGAGTATCGAAAATTTTAAACAAATGAACCAGATGAGAGTTCGCATGAAGCGTCTGGAAAAAGAATTGGAAGCCTTATCTTTCGAAGGCAAATCAAAAAATGAATTAGTCACTTGCATCGCAGACGGTAGGTTGACGATCCAAGAAGTGAAAGTAGAAGACGAACTTTTACAAAAAAATGATAAAAAGCTACTTCAGAAAAGCATAAAGCAGGCAGTCAATCTCGCGATCGAACAAGCTCAAAAAGCAGCCGAAGAAAGAATGGGCGAGTTCCGTAGCCTGCTTTCCAAAATGCCTGGCTAATTTGACCAAATCATACAAACACTGGCTTCGTCTAGAATTCTAGACATCTAAGTGATTATTCAGAACGAAAACGGAATCTCTGAGTTCTATACGGACTCGGTAGATGGTGGATAAAATCCTGAGGACAAACCGGAGTAAACTCTCCGGTATCCGGAAGATGGAATCCTTCCGGTTCTTCACTCGGAGTTTCTAAGCCCACAGATAGCGAAATGTCTCCGTTTCTAAACGGTTCCGTATTTACTTGCAGTGAATAAACAACCGAAGAAAACGATTTCTTGAGCAAGTATTGTCCGTTGCTAGCATTCGCATTCGTTCTATCTGCACGAATAAAGTGAAATTGTCCAGGTGCTAACGTGGACAAAGGTGGAATATCCGGAAGACGAAGCGGCGAATACAAATCATTTAGTTCTGCTCCAAATTGTCCGCTCGCCGGAAAAGGAAAGTATCCAATCACAGAATTCATCTGAGCTAGGATATCTGTTCCGGTCGTGGAAGGATCTCCTGCTTTTGCCTCTGCAGGAGTTGTGTCTCCCAAAGATTGCCACAAAAAAGAGGCGAACATTTTCCGAAATGTGGAAGCGCTATCAGGTCCCAAAGCAGAAAGAACGTTTGCCGAAGCTGCGCTGTACTTTGGAGAAGATTTTCTGAATACTTCAAACAATCCATTCGCGTCAGCGGCCCTTGATCCGGTGATTCCTTGCACTGTCGCCTTCAAGAAAATATTTCTCTCGCCCTCAGTACTGCCCGAAGAAACATAAATGTATTTCATGAAAGGATAAGAGAAAGCGTAGTCTACTACGGAATTGTATCGAGAAGAACCGAATAAGGAAGATCCGTTTACTCCTCTCGCGCAGGTGCCGGCAATATTTCCTCGGTAGCATTTGATCCTTTCCCCTTGAGGAGCGTATCCCGCAATATCCGCGGCGACTTCACTGGATCCTTCGTTGATCCAGGTTTCATCTCTCAGTCCTGTGGCCCCCATATGCGGGATTTCAAATCCAAAACGGATCAAGTGTTGGTATTCGTGCGATAGAGTGGCTAAGAATGCGTCCGGCTTTCCTTCCGAAAGATTTTTATTCGATAGGGTGACGAGTTCCACTCCGTCCATATAGAGCATGTCAGAACGATTCGAGTGAGTTAGAGACGCGATTTCGTTGTCAAAAAAATTTACAGGATCAAAAAATCCTGCTACGAAGGAGCCTCCAGGCTGGCTTCCATCTCTAATATCTAATATAAGTATGATGATTTTTCCATTGGAATCCAGATCCATTGCGGAACCGAATGCGATTTCTAGTCTAGGATAAATCTTGGAATCGAATTCGTTCGAGATGTCCGCGTAATTCAAACTAGTAATGAGCTGGCTTTCGACGTATATATCCGCGTGAGTGCCGGATGCTTTGAGTTGCGCTTTTACACAGTACGAGGCATTCGTCCTGAGATCTCTCGCCCAGAACATACCTTCTCCGGTACAATTGGAAAGAGAAAACATCTGAGCGCTGAAAATATCCTGACCGATCGTGCTGCCTGGTCTAAGCATCTCGTCTATATTACAGGCCAAAAGCTGCAGAAGGATAAGGGATCCGAACAGGTATCTGAGCATTTTGCGAGCCATCTTTTCAGCAATCCAGAACGAGAAAGAATCTTCTTTACTCGTTTTCCGCCCTCTCTTACGGTCAATTTTTGAGACCTACTGTTTCGGAGCAAGTATCATTGGGTATGTTAACCTTTGTGAATTGGAAAGATTTTTCTCAATTTGGAAAAATTTTTCTGACCTGCTTTCTGATCCTGAATTGCAGTCCAAAAACCAGCCAGACCGATTTTATGGGCCAGGTTCCTTTTCCTGGGCTTGGTCCGAATCTAACTCTCCCTGAAGACGGTGAATATTTTTCGGAAATTCGCCCCTTAGAAAACGGGTATTTTGTACGACAGATTTTCCTTTTTGCCAAACGTAGAAGGCCGGAGTTTTTGATCAGTCAGCTTGTCGTAACTTCGACCAAAAATTGGGAGGAGACAAGATTCGAGGGCAAACTAATCGAAGATCCCGAAGGAAAAGGTTACAGATTTGTTCCAAGACTGTGTAGAATATACACTACGAAAGAAGCTGGAGGAAGATGGGCCTTGGCCCGCGCATTCGAGTGCGATCACTTAGAATTCTTAATTTGGAATGCAGGTCCGAACCAAGTTAGATTGTTTCCTGGACCTGAGGGAGAAGAAGATGGATTGCTTTTGCAAAGATCTCCTTCTTCTTCTCCAAACAGAATCGCAGCAATCATCGTAAGAGCAGAAAGCGGCTTCCTGGACATTTGGGGAATGAGACTTTCGAGAGTTCGTAAAAACGCGACCTTGGTTTTGGAGAAAGCCGATGGCAGAAAAACGCTGCTGAAATCTTTGAAAACCGTAGAAACTACTGGGGAAATTTTAGGAGGCGGACTGCCTCTAAAAGTCGGAGATTTGATTCTATATACAAATCCTGGAGAAGCAAATCCGCTCGTGTACGAATAGGGTTTACTGGCCCGTTTCAGATAAGAAAATTTTCCTCAAACCAGGAAATATTTTCAGATAGGGAAGCTGCTTTCGAAGACTTGCGATTTCTTCGTTAGATACATTCGTGCCGTCTAATTGCAAATGATATAATCCGCTAACAGAAGCCAATGGCTTTAAGTCTTGTACCAGAGTTCCGCCTAGATACAGTTCTTTTAAGAATACACAGTTGGAAACTGGAGAGATGTCTTCTATTTTCGTATGTCTGAGATGCAGTCTCCTGAGAGAACAACCGGGGACTAGAAAATTCAGATTCGTTACTTTCGTATCATTCAATTCTAATCTAGTGAGTCGGTTCCAACTGTGAAACAAGGCCAGGTCTGAATCATCAACTTGGGTTCCGTTTAAAATCAGACTATCTAGTTTGGGAAATTTTTCCAAGACTTCAAATCTTTTGACGTTCGTGTGATTTAGATTGATGAAGCGTAATTTCGGGAGCTCGGGCAATGCATCAATTGATTCTATTTCTGAGGAGGAAAGCTCTAGGATTTCTAGATTAGGAAAATGACTTAACTCTGATAGTTTAGGATTCTGATTTTTGGTAAAACCGATCCACCTAGTTTCTGGGTGATATTGCCCCAAGATTTCTCCGGAGGTTTCAGAGACCGGGATTCCGAATTGAGAGGACTTGCAATTTAGAGAGAGAAAAACTATAATAAGTAGCCCGAACGGTCTTGTGGACATGGCGCAATTTTACTCATTCACAGTTCCGATGGAAATTCTAATTTGGAGTGGATCAGGATTTTCAGCTATTTCCGCTCTTCTGGAATCAGGTTGACACCTCCTGCTTCCAAATCGGAGAGTAGTAGCACGTGCGCATCCGAACAGGTTTTTATCGTATGGACGAAGATAGAAAAACCACGTCTAGAAATACAAAACAAAAAGGGGAGATCCTACGCGTGATCCAAGACGCAAAAGGTCCTCTTTCCGTAAAGGAAATCCACGAAATATCCAAACAATCGATCAAGAACATCGGTATAGCCACTGTCTATAGATCCGTAAACCAGCTTTTAGAATCCGGCAGGATCCATGAGATACAGTTGCCTGGAGAATCTTCAAGATTCGAAACGAGTCATTTGGATCATCACCATCACTTTCATTGTAGAAATTGCGACAAGGTCTACGATATAGAAGTTTGTCCTTTCCCGATTGAAAATTTACCAAAAGGATTTCAAGTAGAATCGCACGAGATTATCTTATACGGTCTGTGTTCCGAGTGCAGTTCTCTTAACAAATGAATCAAATTAAAATAAAGCTCAAAGTCTTTCTGACAGCTCTAATATTACTTCTTTCGTATTGCATTCTGGATAGATTCCTGCTTCCTGCGGTTCTATTCGGATTTCCAAACGAATTGGAATGGGATACTTCTCCTTGGTTTAACTTTCTGGAAAAAAGAAGAAAAATCAAATTCCGGGAAGAGCAAAATGGAGTGCTTGTTGTAGGCAGCAGCGTAGCTCTTTACTCAGTATTACCTCAGAAACTGAACGAAGTTTTTGCGAGCAAATTTGGAAAAGAAAAGGTCTTGGCGGAATTCTACGCGCACCCTGCAATGACTCCTTCCGACTTCTATTATTACAAAGAGGATGCAGTATCAAAGAATCCTAAATTAGTCTTTTATATCTTAAATCCTGCCGATTTACAACTCGACTACGTGATCGAAAAAAAAGGAAGAGTGGATTTTGACGAAGCAAGTCTGTTAAAAGATTCTATATCCGGCAGACACCAGAATCGATTCTTATACCCAGATGCCTTCTTTTGGGATCACTTAGGTTCTATTTGGAAATTAGGTAGCTCTCATTTCTATTCTTTACTTTCTAAATCGCTTTTCTTGCTTTCTAGATACCGCAGCTTTTTGTATGACCCGTTTGACGTTTGGATCGAGCATCATTTCAGAAGTGGTAGATCGTATCATTATTATACCGGAATTCCCCCAAAACAAGGGATCTATTTAAGAGGGTGGGCAAAGCCAGAATTCGATATCGAGTGCGTGGTCCAGGATGGTAAATTCAAGCAGAGTATTTTTACTCAGAAAAAAGAAACAAGAGTTCAAATTTTCTCGGAAAAGAAAGATACACTTTATTTTGATCAGATTTTTCCAAAGTCTGGTTGGACGAATATAGAATTCGATGTAAAAGAAAATTCTAATTTTGTAAAATTACATTTTGTCGCGACACCGAGTGTAACTTCTGACGAAGTAGACGCCCGAATTTTTGGAGTCTCGGAGAATTACGGAATTCGCCTCTCTCAGAATTTTTGTAGAGCAACAATCCTGAAGAACATTTCCTATGACAGGATTCTCGGAATAGATGATTCCAGAATTTCCGGGTTTTCGGATCAAAAATATACGGAAGACTATGAAAGACGCTTGTACAGAAATCCAGAAAATGAAAGTGCACTTACAAGATTAAAGGTACTTCGAAAATCAAAGATGCTGCTGTCTAAGTCTTCCGACTTTTTCCCCAATTCGGAGCTGGAAAAATTGAGAAAAGCAGTCGAGTACCTGCAAAAGAGTGGAATACATGTAGTAATCGTAAACTCGCCGGAAAATCCAATCGAGCGCAGTTTGTACGAAAAAAGTAAATGGTACTTAGGGTATCTCAATCACTTGCAATCCTTGGTAAAAGAGAAAGGTACTTTCATCGATGCAGGATCATTAAGCAATGAAAAGCGGGATTTTTTGGATCCGCACCACCTGACGTATCAAGCCGCTGAAAGAATGTCGGAGATCTATTTTGCTGAATGGATCGGCAAAGAATTGAACCTAAAAACCAAGTGAACTTCCTTTATCGATCAGGCAAAATTTGGCCGGAGAATTCAAATAGATGAAAAACAATGGGCCTTTTCAAAGAATAGCCGCTCTTGCGATGTCGAAAATTTCGATCTATTGGAATAAGATTCTTTCTATATTAGAAAATCAAAATAAAGTAATTCTTATCGGGTTGCTACTCTACGCGATCGCTTCGGCGCTTATATGGAAAAAATACGGCTGGAACCCGAGCTCGCAAGTTAATTTTGGAAAGGAATTTTGCGAACTCAATAAGTCCGAAACTCCTAACGGCTCTATCGTTTTTCTGGGAGAAAAGGGGGACCTTGGAGCAGGTTATGACGGACAAATATTCTATTTTTATTCCAGGATGCTTTCTGGTTTTAGTTTAGTCTGGCCTCCAGGCTTTGAGGAAAGTTTGAGAGCTCCTAGAATTGGGTATCCTTTGCTCGCATCTCCATTTGGATGGTTCGGGCAGTACGGAACTATTTTCGGAATGTATCTGTTGAATCTAGGATTGATGGTTATTTCCTTTCTTGCACTCAGATCCATTCTTCCTTTGCATAAAAAGTATCTTTCTGCGTTTTACTTGTTTTCTCCGTTTGCTTTAGGGAGTTACGTCCTGTTAGTCTCGGACGCGGTCATGATCAGTCTTGTTGTTTTGGCGTATTGGGCTTACAAGAAAGAAAAATATGCTATTTTTATAATATTCGGAAGCCTCGCGATTCTTACCAAGGAGCAGGCTCTCTTTTTACTATTTCCACTCGGAGTGCAAACGCTTTGGCAAAGGGAATACAGAAAGAGCATTTTCGTACTTTGTACTGTATTCGCACCGATCGCCTGGGCTTTGTTTCTTAGGATTCACTTTTCGGAAATGAAACCTGTAAGATATGCCGGATTCTTTGAGCCCTTCGAAGGAATCGGAAGATATCTGTTCGAATTGTGGGAATCCGCCCAAGAACTGATCGCGAGCGATTCGGAAGAGGTCGGATTTAGAGCTTTTGCGAAGAAATTTTCCAGATTTCCTTTGGTTCTGCTTCTGGTCAGCTCTTGCGTTTTGCTATTTAGAGGGAATTACAAGAAAGCGTCAGTATTCCGTTTTGGAATCGCGCTTGTGGTATTCACTGTATTTTCCGGAGGATACGTACTGTATTGGGCGACTTACGAGAATATCTCCAGGATGTTTACGATCGCGGTTCCCTTACTGATTCTCTGGCAATCCGAAGATGATTCTCTCAAGACCTGGCATTTTTGGGTGATTACTCTATTGGTGCTGTTTGCGCTCTTTATAAAATTAGCATTTATTTCCAAGCCGCTTTCGCATATGATTTGGGGAACTTAATCATAACTTCATTTAAGATTTTATAATAGAAGTCTCTTCGTCTATTCGCTTGGATTTCTTTTTGAGCCTATTCTCTATTTCTGAGATTGCTCTCCCATAGCGGAAACCGGAATTTTGTACTGGTTTTGTATTCGTTCATTTGCGCTTTTAAGCTCTGACTTATCTATTACTACCTCTGTTCCGTCGTCTAGTAAAATGGTAACGTATTTACTTTTGCTTTCCTTTACCTTTTGCGCTAGATCTCGGACAGAATTCACTGGGCTCGAATTTACAGATTCTACAATCCTAGAAGAAACTTCGTGATATCCTTCGTTGGATTCATCTGGAAATACCTGAGAGAAAAGCACGATCCTGCCCTCAGGATCCTTTTGGGTGCGAAATTTTCTATAATCGAAAAAGTAGAGCAGTTTCTTATCTACTCTTGATCTCCAGTCCTTTCCCCATTCTTGCAAATAATCCTCGGAAAGTTCTAAAAATAAGAATCCGCCGTCCAAGTAGTATTCTGATTTTGCCTGCGGGCTACGGTGGGGAATCCGAACCGAACTATAAGGAAAGGTCTTTAAAATCATTTCCAGCTTAGTTTCTTTTTTGTCTCGAACAACTAAAAGCGGTACAGATTTGCCAATCGAATATCCGAAGGAATCTCCAAAATTAGAAAGAAATGATAGAGCTTGCTTTCCATAATGAGGATGATCGAAATATCCTTTGGAATCTATCTTTTTCCCACCGAATTCTAAGATCACGTCTCCGGGTTTCAAGACTCCATCCGCAGATCCGTTCGGCAAAACGTCTCCCACAAGTATTCCCTGGTTTTGGCCTGGCACGCCGTAAAAGTTTTTAGTTGCTTGGTCCGTAATTGGTCTATATCTGAATCCTTTGTAGGCTACTTTCGCATTTCCTAATATTCCTAAAAACTTTTGGATCAAAAAAGAAGGGATAGCTCGACCGGAATTTTTATCCCCGGTAAAATCGAAGAGAATACCGCTTACTTTCCCATTTTCCAACAAAACCTCTCCGTTTCCGTTTAAGGTCTCCGTAGAGTTTACGTCTAAAATGGGAAGTTCCACGTGACCGATCGGAGATTGATCCAGATCCAAACTCAGTAAATTTCCCGCTGCGGTTTGAATGGATCCTGAATTATCAAGCTGGAAGATAGAAACCTGCTTTGGATACATCACGATAGAGTGAAATTCCAAAGGCTTCAAATCCTGGAAGAAATCCTTGTCTTCGATTTTAAGCAGAGCCAGGTTGATTTCTGGATCTAACCTAAGTAGATTTGCTTTGGTTTCGGTATAAGAGGAGAATTTTTTTACTTCGATTAATGTATGATATAAAAGTAAATGAGCCGGTAATAGAATTCTGCCGCCTTCTACAACGATTCCGACGGCTCTACGTACCTTAGGACTTTTCCGTTTCCAAGGGTAAAGATAGTCGGGTTCCTGGTAGGAAATCTTGATCTGAACTATACTCTTTTTATAATTTTCCTCGGCCTTGGAAGGAATTTGAATATTAGAACTTAAGTAACTTTCTGTTGAATGATGATTTTGCTTTTTCTTTTGTTTTGCGTGCAATCCGCCTGAAATTAGGATCAAAACAAAAATAGGTAAAATTCTGAATTTCAATCTAACTACTCCAAATTGTAGGTCGCCCGAATTTGCTCGTCTGCCTTTTCCGCCTCGTTCTTATCCAATACGAGTGGGAGTTCCACATCCAGAAACTTTAATTGCAGGAATCTTTCCTTTGAGGAACTCAGGATCGATTTTAAGTCTTTCAGACTTTTGACAGGTTTGCCGTTTACAGATTCCAGTACTAGATTCAAAAAATAGTCTGCAGAAGAATTTACCGGGTGTGCGAGCTTTCTATAAAGAACCACATCGGCCTTTTTGTCTTTGTTTAACAGATCATCGATAAAGTAAAAAAACCGATACAAGAACTGGCTTCCCCCAGAAGTGCTCCCGGCTCTACTCCAGCCAGTTAGAAGATCTCTGGACATTTCTTGAAAAACCAATCCTCCGATCATTGCATATTCATAAGGAACATCGTACTGATTTCGCAAGAAATCAAAGTCTTGCATTTTTTTGGCAGGAAACTTCACTTCTAAGGTCTGACCCTTTCGTAAAAGTTTGAATCGAATTAGATCCCCCGCGTGTTTATTATCCACGATTTCGGTAAAGTCTACTCTCGCGTCTCTGTCTAGAGTGACTGTGCCGTTCCTTCCAATCGGAAAGCCGTCCAGTTCAATCAGGTAATCTCCATCTTTGAGATAACCTTCTGCGGAAGCATTGTGTAATACGCGAGATACAAAAACTCCTTCCAAATCATCCGGAATCCCTTTGGACTTCCGTAGCGCTACATTAAAGGAATTTAAAGTACGAATACCTAATTCTACATAGCCGTCGTATTTTCCATCTTCTATGTCTTTTAGAAAGTGTCGAATGACGTTGGTCGGGATCAAATATCCGATGTTTTCGCCTTTTGTAGCTACTTGAAAAGCCACCCCAGCGACTTTGTTGTCTTGGATCGCAGGCCCTCCGGAATTGCCGGGGTTGATCGCTGCGTCTACTTGTAACACGAGATGGCTATCTACGGAAGAATGAGAGTACACTGATTGCTCTTTTCTAGAAACGATTCCTCTGGTCACTGAAACTCGGTTTCCACCAATAGGATATCCTACAACAATTAGGGGAGAATTTAATTCCGGAATTCCTCCCAGTTCTAGATCCTTAGAATCCTTGTAGAAATTCGGACTTTCTGCTTCCAAAACCGCAAGGTCACAATCATGAGCGATGTGAAGCACTTTCACCCTGTACCATTCCGTCTGGTCGTATCTTTGCACTTGGATGAACTTCGCGTTAGAAATTACATGTGCGTTTGTCAGGATTCTTTTCCCGCCAATCAAAAATCCAGTACCGGAACTGGCTCGAACTCCTTCTGTGGTCCAAGGAGAAAATGGATTTACTGCTTGGGAATAGACTCTGATTTGTACGACAGCTTTTCGAATCTCGTCGAAATCGGTCTTGGTCTCCGAAAAGATCGGAGAAAATAAAAAGATCGTAAATAATAGGAAAATAGATGCTTTTGTGTGTTTCATTTTGCCCTTAATGGCCTTCGAACTCGCAAATCGAAAATACTTTGACCTGTAATTCTTTTTCCATTTTGGCAGTTCCACCTAAATCGGGTAGATCGATAATGACTCCTGCTTCGTGAACTTCTGCGCCTAACTTCCGCAATAGTTGCACCGCGGCGATCATGGTTCCTCCGGTAGCGATCAAATCATCCATGACGAGAACCTTATCTCCTGGTTGGATAGAATCTTTATGGATTTCGATAATATCCTTACCGTATTCTAAGTCGTACTCTTGTGAAACGGTTTCGGCTGGAAGCTTTCCTTTTTTGCGGATCGGAATAAAGCCAACACCCAATTGGAACGCAACAGGTGCTCCGATCACGAAGCCCCTTGCTTCGATTGCGGCGACTTTCGTAATCCCTTTATTCGCATAACGATCCACAAATGTGCCGATGGTTAGCGCAAGACCTTCCGGGTCCAAAAGTAGAGAAGTGATATCTCGGAATAAAATCCCTTTTGTAGGATAATCCGGTATGGTGCGAATTTTTGATTTTACGATCGACATTGATTTCCTGAAAAGCTTCGAATAAAGATCCTATTCCAAACTTTCGATTTGCGGAAACAATTCTTTTTTAATCATAAAAAAACGCTCCAGAATTTGGAGCGTTTTTCTTTCCATTTTGCCTATATGCAATTGGTACTTAGTAGGCGTTTGCTCTTAAAGCAGCGATTCTCTCCTCTAAAGGTGGGTGAGTGGAGAAAAGTGCCATAAATCCGCCGGACCGATTGGAAATCTTTAGAGCTGCGATTGCATCTCCTCTTTGGTCTACCGGATCCCTTGAATAAGATGCTTTCAGTTTCTCCAAAGCAGCGATCATATTGGTTCTTCCTGCAAGCTTTGCTCCGCCTGCATCTGCCCTATACTCCCTTGCTCTGGAGACGTAAGCTACTACGATAGATCCTAGAATTCCGAAAACAACGATCAATAGCTGGTTGATCATGAATCTCGCAAAGTATCCTAGATCATCTCTAAATTGAGAAGCAATGATTCTGCTCACGATCCAAGCAAAGAAGTAGACGAAGGAGTTCACAACTCCTTGTACCAAGGTCATTGTAACCATATCTCCGTTCGCCACGTGAGAAAGCTCGTGACCTAAGACCCCATCCAATTCCCCGGAATCTAACTTATTCAGAAGTCCGGTAGAAACCGCAACCAATGCGTTGTTTCTGCTCGGCCCCGTCGCAAATGCATTGATCTCAGGTGATTCATAAACTCCAACCTCAGGCATAGGAAGTCCCGCAGTCTGAGAAAGTCTTTGGATCCTAGAGAGCAAATCTTTTTGCCAACCGGAGGCGCTGCGTGGATCGATAATCTGCACACCCATCGCCATTTTTGCCATGAACTTGGAAATGAAGAGGGAGATAAAAGCACCTCCCATACCCCACACAGTTGCAAATATTAATAATTCAACATAAGAAATCCCGGAGGACGCCAGATAGGTGCCGAGTCCGGTGATATTAATGATAAATCCAATTGTGAAGATCACAACAAGGTTCGTAAGCGCAAACAAACCTATTCTACGTATCAGCCACATTTGTATTCTATTCTCCTTTTGGTACAATGCCCGAGAAACTTACCTCGGACAAAATTAGGTTATTTCTATCTTCGTTGTATTAGACCGTTCTAGGTTCCTTCCGGAGGAAAGACGCGAGAAAGAAAAGCACGGCTAGGAACAAATATGCTTTCACAAATTGGCCAAAATTCAACTCGAAAGGAGTCAAAACCGCGTTCCCGATGAGCGAATGCGCGTGTATAAATCCGGTTGCAGAAAGCACCGCACCAGCCAAGGAGGCCACGATTGCTTTTTTGAAATCTCGATCGATTACAAAGGCAGCGATGGATGCCCAGACCATAGAAGAAAGCAGGAACCCTTGGGATAAACTTAGCAATCCATCTAGAGAATAAGGAAAAATCGGTTGGTCAGGAGGCACGAGTGAAAGCCAAATTCTTTGCGATTCAGATGCCTTGGAGGCTCCTTCCAGTACTTTTGCCAGAATTGGATCTGCGTAATTGAAAGCACTTTGTATCAAAAGCACCGCCCATCCGGCCATGGCAGGCAATAGTCCGATGACTACTGCAGGAGCATGTCTAGTGGGAGTAGCTTCGAATGCCTGAGAACCGATCACAATTCCGATCCAGAGTACGATCGCCATTCCGGCTTCGATCGGGATGAGTTGGGAAAGAAATCCCATTAAACCAAGGAACGCAACCAGAGTCATGAACACTCCGTTTAATGTGGAATATCCTGCCCTGGCACCGAGAGCCTTCCATCCTGGATGTCCGATATAGATTGTAGTAGGAAAGGGAGAACCAAAACAAGATCCGACTATGGTTCCCAGCCCGTTCATCATAAGGGAACTTCTGGTATCGAATTTGTCGCCGGCTGCTTCTGCAGACTCTATGTTTTGCAAAGAACCGATTACATTGAAAATTCCCATCGGCAAAATGATGGAGAGATATTCCTTAATTCCTCCGGCCCCCCAGATATTCCACAAGTCTCCTCCGCTCCATACAGGAAACGAAAGATCGATAGAAAAAGAGGATTGGAGTGCTGCGGAATTCATCAGAGGTTTTCCCCAAAAACCTTGAGACCAAGCTAGGATTGTACCTGCGATTACGGAAATCAATCCGCCTGGAATTCGAAACGGAAAAACGATTTTTCCGAAGTATTGCAATAGTATGATTCCAAAAGGTACAAAAGCAACCAAAGGATTCTGAAAGGTCCGTATTAGAAAGTCCATCGAGATGAACGTAAGTGCGATCCCAGCGAGCGCTGAAAGTAGAGCGGCCCTAGGAGTCGCTTTTCGGATTTTTTCCGCGACAAAGGCTCCTAAGAATTCGATCAATCCGGAAAGAAAACAAGCCATCAATCCGTAAGACCAAGCGATTTTATAATCTCCCGTTTTTTGGTACGCCGGGAACATGATAAAGAATACGAATGCAAAAAGAGAGACTGTATTGATTCCGTAGGGTAGAGCGGTCACATCGGATCTGTTTTCTTGTTCGCCAAGTCGATGCGCTTGCCATGCATAGAACAGGTTACCAACTAACAACGAAATGGCGGCTCCTGGGATGACTACCCGAAACACAAAGTCTTTCGGCATTCCGCAGAATCCCATACAAAGTGCGACTAGAACCAGAATCTGGATCAGGTTATCGATCATCAGCCCGAAGAATCCGTCCAGATCCCCAGGTACAAACCATTTGTATTTGCTCATTTTTTCGTCTTACTCCCGAAATCGACTTGGATGACGTTCGACTTGCGTTTTTTGTTTTTTGATTGGAGTTCTCCGGAAACAGAAACTGGAGGTTCTTCATCCGTTTTGATTTCTTGCGTTCCAGAACCGGAAGCGGGGATTTTTGCCAGATAGATTTTCATTTGAGAAACAGTCTGCTGGGATTTATCAAAAAATCTGAATATACCGTCCCAGGGGATATATACGTGTTCCCACGCGTACCCGAACTGAAGTTCCGCGTACACAAATTCTTCTTCTAATCTGATATCGCGGGCCGCTCTCGGACCGATGACGAGCACGATCCCGGATTCTGCTTCTTCTCCGACCAGACCTCTGTTTCCGATTTTTAAGTCAGGATGAGGCATAGCATGGAGGTAAAAAGTCCCGAACCTTTCCCAGTAAAGGGAAAAGAGCTGTTTTTTCAATTCTCTGAGATTCCGAACTTCCTCTAGATTGCTATCCATTCTGTTCCAGTGAACGAGCTGCTTCTTTCGTTTCGTTGATATAGTCTTCGTGAATCTTATATTCTGGCACCAGTGCCTTAAAACAAGAGAAGACTTCCCGTGCACGGTTCGAACGGGCTGCATTTAACAGCTCCAGGAAGCGAGCTTGAAAGCTACTAGGATCTGGATCATCTAAGGGGGCTGCAATCCTGATTTTCGGGTGGTGGGTTTTTTTAATCCCTTCAAGATCTAACAGCAGTTCTTCGAATAGTTTTTCACCAGGACGCAATCCGGTAAATACAATGGGAATATCCACGTAAGGTCTGAGGCCGGATAAACGAATCATTTCTTCGGCTAACGTAACAATACGAACCGGCTCTCCCATCTCTAACAGAAAGATTTCTCCGCATTCTCCCATCGCTCCGGCCTGTAGCACTAGTTGAGAAGCTTCCGGAATCGTCATAAAGTAACGAATCACATCCGGGTGAGTTACAGTAACCGGTCCACCATTTCGAATCTGTTCTCTAAACCTAGGGATCACAGAACCGTTGGAACCTAGTACGTTTCCGAAACGAACCGTAATAAACTTGGTCCTGCTTTCTCTAGACACATGTTGCAGATAGAGTTCCGCCGCACGCTTGGAAGCTCCCATGATATTCACTGGGTTCACTGCCTTATCTGTAGAAATCAAAACGAACCTTTCCACACCGGAAAGTCTCGCGATATCCGCCACATTTTTGGTACCGAGCACATTGTTCAGAACCGCTTCCGTAGAATTGATTTCCATCATCGGAACATGTTTGTAAGCTGCGGAATGAAACACTACTTCCGGAGAATGCGTTTCAAAAATCGAGCTGATGCGAGAAAGATTTTTTACATCTGCGACTACTGGAACGAATTCTATCTGGGTGCTGCGAAATGCTTTCCTGAGTTCGTAATCGATTTCGTACAAAGGAGTTTCGGACGCGTCCAAAAGTACGATTTTAGAGGGCTCGAAAACTGCGACCTGTCTGCAAAGCTCGCTACCGATCGAGCCACCCGCACCTGTAACCAAGATCGTTTTGCCTTTTAGGTAAGAACGGATCGATTCTATTTCCAGGTCTACCACCGGTCTTCCGAGTAAGTCTTCTACTTGGATCTCGCGCAACTGTTGGATTTTGGGCGGATCAAAAAATAGAGAACCCAAAGAAGGTAGGATTTTGAATTTTACATCCGCGGACTCAAAGGATTTGATCAACCTACCGATCACCTTTCCGTCCGGGTTATTGATCGCAATGATGACCTGCTTGATTCCCATCCCGTGGATCATCGCTTCTGCCTGATCGGTTCGGCCCAGAATCGGAACACCTTGGATATGTGCGCCTATTTTGCTCTCGTTATCATCCAAAAATCCGACTGGATTGAGTTTGAGTTCGTTGTGGCGTCGAAGTTCCGACAACAAAGTCGCTCCCATCTTGCCAGCTCCTAAAATCAGAGTGGGGAGGCCCTCCACCTTGGTCTTTCGCATAATGTACTGGTCTCGGAACATTCTCCAGGAAAGGCTACGCAGACAAAGAAAACTGAGCAATAGAATCGTGTCTATGATCGGCACCATCCTAGAAACCTGTTCGAATCTATTATAAAATAGTAAGGCGACCGTGGCGACCAGGGAAGACAAGAAAGTAGTTTTGATAATCTCTACAAGGTCGTGAATGGAAGCATAGGCCCAGATAGATCTATATATATTCGAAAATAAGAATACGATCGATCTTGTAGTCACCACGATTGCTAAGGGAATTAGGAAAGTTTCCGGCTTGTTCAGAAAAGAAAGGGATTCAAATCGAATCAAGTGAGCCAAAAAATACGAGAGCACCATAAAGCCCATATCGAGAGGGAAGATCAAGGTCCGGCGATTCCAATGCCCCATGATGGAAAAAAAAACCGGGGATTGAGAAAAGTCCAATCTTTTTGGTTTTTCGGTTGCGGAATTCCGGGAAGGAGTGAATTCTTTTGGAGAAATCCCAATCGCGGGTATTTGTGAAAGAACTCATCGTTAACTTACAAGGAAAATTAGATCTGTCGCTCGGCGAGGCCTTCCGCGATCGAACCAATCCTCTACTCGCCGCTAACCCCCACCTCATCTTGCTCGATGCTTTAGAGCTGAAATTTTGGAACTTAGAAGGGCTTAGTTGCGTTAAGGAAACTATTTTAGCAAATCCTGTTTCTAGGTTTGCCGCTTGTAGGTTATCCGAGGATTTAAAGAATTCGTGGAACCAAGTGGGACTGACCCAACTTGCGCCTGTATTCGATTTAAGGGAGGATGCAAAAGCATACTTATTGCAATCGGCTTCTCACGATACAGAAGGATGGCACTCGGTCGCCTGTCCAGTATGCTTTCAGAATCTAAAAGTAGACCAACCAGGGAATTACCGCTGCCCGGCTTGCGAACATACATTCTATTTGAATGCGGAAGACAGAATTTCACCTTTTGAGAAATTATTTTAAGAGAAATCCATTCCAAGTGGGGTGTTTTCACGCAAATTGTCACACTTCGCTTGTTATTTAATGCACCAAATTTTTGACAAAGTTCTTTCCTATTGGGGAAAATTGTTCTAATATTGGGTGCTCATTCAATCCCGAGAGAACGCTCGGATTATCCTTGCCTTACAGACAGACGGCAAAGAGAGTTTATTTTTTATGGCAAAGGTGATCGCACAAATTCTCGCTTTCATTAAACAGCAGTGGCACGATTTCATCTCACTTCCTAAGGTATTTTACTCTGGAATTCGGGCAAAACTCGCGCTATTTACCGGAAGTTTGATCGCACTTACGATTTTGATCCTATCGTTCATCTATGTTCGCCAGCAAACCCAAATCCTTACGGACAGTTACGAGAGGGAAGCGGCAATTTCGAGGCGATATATTTCTTCTTTAGTTTTAGAGTTAGATAATATTTCCCAGAGTTTGATTCGCATCGAAGAATTCAGAGACAGAGTTCGGAAACAAACCGAGGCCCTAAAAAAATATAAAACTACTAAAACTACCAAGGAAGAAAACAAGGTCTCCCTATTTGGATTTAAGACCAGTTTGTTCGGAGTGTTAGGGAAAAAAACAGTTCGAAAATCCTTGGCGACTTATTATTCCGAATATTTATCAAAAACGGATATCGATACTCTGGAAAAAAACATACGGTCCCAACTCAGACATTCTGGGGATCAGGTAATTTCCGATTTCGATTTTTCTAGACTACAGTCTCAGGCAAAAAAATTCGTAGAGACCGATAGAGAAGCAGCAATATTAAGAAAACATGTCGCAGAAATGAAGGAAGCTTCGGAAAATCCGGATCATACAGAGATCACTGCGGTAGAAGAAGAGCTTAGAAAAAAATCCATCGAAGCAAGAGGCTATCGGACTCATTTGGACGCAAGCATCGCTGCATTGCTCGCAAATTCTAAGAAAAAGAAAATCAAAGATCTAGGTCTGGACACTAGCAGATTTAGAATACAATCTTTTCCACCGAGTGGAATTGTTCACGGAGAAATTACAGAGACAACTCTCGATACTAAAATATTCGATCCTGAATCTTCGATCAACCAAGTTGCTCTAGACGGACCTCTCGAAGACGGACTCAAGAGTGCTTTTACAGTTCTGACCGAAACAGTCGGAGTAACTGGGGAAGTACCTCCAACTTCGTTTCAGCAAAACGGACTAGAGCTGCAGGCTCTATATTCTCCTCATTTTAGAAATCCGGCATCTACGGAAAGAGCCAGGTTGGTGGATGAAGTGAGAAAAGATCCGGGACCTTGGAGGCAATTCGTCGGTTCTATCCAGGATATACAGCAGGAACTTTCTAAAATACCGCCTGCCTTGGAAGCTAGACTAAAATTGCTGAGGGAGAAAAAACCTCCGGTTCCTCCTCACAAAGATAAAGAGTTCAAGATACAGTACGAAAAGTACGCGGCACTCATTCGCAAGAGAGACTTGGCTTTTACCGCATTTCGTAAAAATCTGCGTTTAAACGAGGAAGAAGAGCATCAAGTAGATGCAATGGAAACTCTTAGGGATTCCGCCCTGGAGGATCAGGTCCTACTGAGGTTCAAGCCAGATGGATCCGATTACGAGAGATACATTCATTCTGATTCCGGAAAAGAATACTTTAAAAAACGTTGGGCTGCTTTGCGTAGCTGGATTTATTCCGGTGAAAGTGAAACTCCTCCTGCAAAATTAAAGGCAAGTTTTCCGGACGGAATCATCGGAAACAGTCGTACAGAGGCGGAGCAGATATTATGGAAACTAGATACTACTCCTTTGATTTCTGACGAGACGGACGATCTTGCTACAATCGTGCTCTCGTCCAACTTCTCCGGAATTATTAGAACCTTAGTGGATAGAACAGAAGGATTGAAGGAGATCCACCAAAACCGAAATCGAGCGGTAGTTTCTGCATTCGGGATCTGCGGATTTTCCATTTTCCTAGCAGTCTTTATCTCGGGCTTTGTAGTACAAAAAATTAAGAGGATTATTCGAGGCGCAGAAGAGGTCGGAAAAGGCTACCTCAACGTAGAATTCGAACCTGGAGGAAACGACGAGTTCGGAAACCTGAGCGTCGCATTAAACCAGATGGTTACCGGTCTGAGAGACCGGGATAAGATCAAGGGTATTTTAGGAAGTATGGTGGATCCGGTCGTGATCATCGAGGCGATGAAGGATCTCGCCGCATTGAAACGAGGGATGGAAAAGAGAGTAACTGCGTTCTTTTCTGATGTGGCAGGTTTCTCCGCGATCAGCGAGAAGTTAAGCTCCGTCGAACTCGCCAACTTATTGAACGAGTACTTGTCTCAAATGACTTATATATTAAAAGAACATGATGGAGTCTTGGATAAGTATATCGGTGATGCAATTGTCGGAATCTATAATGCTCCGGTCGATGTAGAGAACCACACTCTAAAAGCTGTAAAAGCTTCTCTAAAAATGATCGAAAGACTCGAGGATTTAAAAAAAGGCTGGAATAAGGATAGGAAATACATCCAAGAAGCGCGAGACATGAAGATCAGAATCGGTTTGAATGTAGGACTCGCAAAAGTAGGCTTTATGGGTACTGATGCACTTGCTTCTTATACGATGATGGGGGACACAGTGAATCTCGCGGCACGGTTGGAAGCAGCAGGTAAAGACTACGGTGTTTCTATTCTGGCATCGGACGCGGTATACGCGGAAGTCAAAGACCAGATCTTTACTAGAAAACTAGATCTCGTTCGAGTGAAAGGCAAAAACGATCCTGTCATTCTGTACGAAATTATTTCTGACATGCAATCTGCAAGTCCTAAGATTAGAGAAAAAACTAGGCATTACGAAGAAGGCTTGGCTCTGTACCTGGATCGCAAGTGGGACAATGCGATCAAGAAGTTCAAGGATGCCGAAGCTGCCGGAGATGGTCCTGATAAAGCGGTTCAATTGCTGATCGAAAGATGTAAGGAATACAAAGCGACTCCTCCACCGATTTCATGGGACGGAGTATATACTAGAGATCATAAGTAAGAGGTTTTGCAATGTCCGAAAACCCTGTAGAGCAATCTTCTGAAGAAGTGATCATTGAAGCGACAGCTAACGGTCCCTACTTAGTCCACGGCAGCGTTACGATTAAGGATAAGGAAGGCAATACAAAGAAACGGACCAAAACCACAGCTCTATGCAGGTGTGGTCATTCTTCTAAAAAGCCGTACTGCGATGGCACTCACGCGAAAGTCGGGTTTGTCGCTTAACAAACAGTAAACCCAGTAGTCCGAATCGATCTGTTCTCAAGACTTTGTTTTAGTCTTTTCTCTCCGGCTAACAGGTAGACGCTCTTTTTCGCTCGGGTCAAAGCTGTGTACAGAATTTCTTTGCAGTACAACTGAGATCCCTTTTCCGTATCTTGGTCAGAAGTTGCATCTGGTGGTAAAATCAAGAAAACCTGATCATATTCAGATCCTTGCGATTTATGAACCGTGATTGCGAAGGCATATTCATGATCGGGCAACGTATCCAAAGCAAAGTCTCGGAGAACTCCTCCTACTGAGAATAAGGCCCGTAACTCTTTTCCTTCTGCGCCTGTTTTAATTTCCGCGACGATTCCCGTGTCTCCATTAAACAATTCCCTTTCTTTGTCGTTTTCGGTGATGAGCAACGGTAAACCGGAAAAGTAGATTCTGTTTCCAACAGAAATTGTAGGAAGTCTTTGCTCTTTTAAGATAAGCTCGCAGAGTCTTGCGTTCAAACCTTCACTTCCAAATTGGCCTTTTCTTAATACAGTCAATATCTTGGTATTATGAATTTCGACGGTAAGATACTCTTTCAGCCTTTCTGAGTTTTGCGAGATCTTGGAAACGGTATGAATATTTTCTAATAGTTTCGACCAAAAATACCGGACCAAAAATTCGTCCAGGTTTTCGGGGAGCTTACCGTTGATTCTGAAAAACCCGGTTCGTTCTGGCATTTGTCCGAAACCAAAATCTCCGCCCTTGGAATACGGTAAGATTTCTTGTAAGCGAAGGGACTGTTTGGAGCAATCCTGCAAGGCAAGAGCGATTTCTTTTTCGCTTTCTGCTTCCAAGCAAGATTGAGCGAGGTTGAATATAGAAGAAGCCTCTCCTTCTTGACGTCTACTTATTTGTAATTGGATTCCATTTCCGGGAAATCCCTTTCGAATCTGGTATACCAAATCCGATAAAACCGCTCCCGCTGCAACGCTCGGTAACTGATTGGGATCTCCTAGTAATATCAATCGGAAGGATTCTTTGGAAGAGATTGACTCAAGAATCGAATTCATCAAATAAAGGTCTACCATAGAAACTTCATCCAATATTAGGATTTCATAAGGTAGTTTTGAATCGGTTCCGTACTTGAAGGATCGTTTGGAAGGGTTATATCCTAAAAGTCTGTGAATCGTGAAAGGGTTTAATTCTTTGAGAGAGGCATCGATCGGTTGAATATTTTCTAAATAACCGAGCGTATGATCCAAGGACTCTTTTAATCTTTGAGCTGCTCTACCTGTCGGAGCAGCCAGACCGATCTTGGAACTCGGATAACCTAACCTTACAAGAGCCCTGAGTAGACTGGTTACTACCGTAGTTTTTCCGGTTCCCGGCCCACCGGTGAGTACAAAAAAAGGATTTTTGAGAGCTTCGACCAACGCATCTCTCTGCTCTCCTTCTGCACACAGATGGATTTCGCCACTGGAAGTTTTTAACGACAACGGGAATTTTTCCGTTACTTCCTTTACGACGGATTCGATTCTTTTCGATTGTGATTCTGGAATCTTTTTGGAAAGCAGACTTTTTATCGCGACTTCCAAATTCACTAAGGATTCGTAAGGCTTTCTATAGTACAGAAGTTTGTTTCTTTCTCGAAAGAATGGGTTCTCTAAACTGAGGAGGGATTTTGTTTTCAGCTCCTCAATAGGCACGCTCAGATTTCCTAACCGCAGAGAAGACAAGAGAGTTACATTTGTATCATGCAAATCTTTTTCAGAAATTCCTTTGCAATAGGGTAGCATTCCCTTTGTCAGAAACTCTACGTACAACGGATCAACGATCGGATTCGAACTTATCATTCTCTTTCCAAGATCATTCTTTTTTTGAGAGATAACGCAAGTCGGATGTTCTCTCGCGATTTTTCGATCTTTTCCCTAGTCAATGGTTCGAGAAAAAATCCTCTCCCGATTCTAGTCGGATCTGTCCCTCTTAGAAAAACGTAATACATTCCGCCTAATAAATTCGGATCATAAGCCTTTCCAAATCTAAATTGCAGCCACTGGTCTAAAACCATAGAATATAAATCTAGCTGTAACTGGTACTCTTCCTGAACTACATTTTTTAGAGAATTTTCATCATAAGGATCTTGCCTAGTTTTGGCCAGGGCAACTGCAGGGCGATTCTCTAATCGATTTGACTTCCAATCCAAAAGCCAATATCTTCCGTCGGCATAGAATAAAAGATCGATTGTACCGTTCAGGAAATCGAATCCTGCAGAGTTTTCATTATCAAATCTTAAAGTAAAATCGGTTTCGTGAAGTCTATCTCCTTGCTCCAAAAAGGCCAAGCTAGGAATCGCATGCAAATTCGGTAATGGACTTCTTAAGGTGTTCCAGAGAAATTTCAAAGCGGTATCTGTATATGATTCTAGTTCCTGAGGACCATCTCCATAACGATTTACTCTTAAAGAATTACGAACTTCAGAACGAATTTTCTCAGGAAGTTCTTGAGGCGATGCATAATCTCGAAAGGAACGGAAATCTATCCTTTCGAGTATTTTATGGAGCAAGTTCCCCATTTTATTGGAAGAAGGCAAATCCAAAGTAAGTTCCTCTTCTGTCGCATCATCTTGTGTTAAAGAAATTTGCTCGCTTGGTTGGATTCTAGTTTCTTCTGATTCAAACTGCGGCACTTCGATTTGATGTAGAACGATACTTTTAGAAAGCGAAGAGTAGCTTTCCATTATAGTTTTTCTATTTTCCACGTTCTTTGGCCAAGAATACACATCCCTGGCACCAAAAGGTAGATGCTGGTCCGCGACCTCGACATTCTTTTCCTTGATCGATTCTTTTTTGGAAAGCAATGACTCAGGTGAACCCCATCGCTTCACAAAATAATTGTCGCCTTCTTCTTGTTTCTCTATCTCCGCAAAGTTGGCATCGGTATTTGCTCCGACTTTCATATTTTGAAAAGCATCATAAAAAAGATCCAAAGGTCGATTCGCCTTTTCGCTTAACAACGGAAAATAGAACTTGTACATCGCGCGGGTCACTGCCACGTAATACAATCGTTTATCTTCGTTCTTTTCACGGGCGAGATGAGCATCTGCATTGTTTAGATCCAAATCCAGTACTCTCACACTTTTGAGAGTCCCGTCCTTTAAAAGATCCTGCCTTTTG
Organism: Leptospira perolatii; assembly: GCF_002811875.1. GTDB lineage: Bacteria > Spirochaetota > Leptospiria > Leptospirales > Leptospiraceae > Leptospira_B > Leptospira_B perolatii. The sequence goes on along the minus strand of NZ_NPDZ01000003.1, from coordinate 99,583 downwards.
TACTCCGTGTAAAAATTGTTCTTCTTTCCGTATTTAGAGAACCCACCCATTAGAAATACGAAAGGGAACTCCAAGCCTTTGCTAGCGTGAATCGTCATGATTCTGACTGCCTCTTCTTCGAATTCTGATTCAAAGAAAGTTTCGTCGGCTTCTGATCCTCCCGAACACTTTTGGTCGAGATATCGAAGGACCCCCTCGAAGTCCAGATTTTGCGAACTAGCTTGCTCGAGCAAAATAGAACTTAGTTGCCGATAGTTGGAATTCCTTCTTTCCCATGCTTCTTTCGGTAACTTAGGGTGAGGAGAAGGCAATTTCGTTTCAGTCAGTAAGGATTTAAAGAGCTTCGCAAAATCCCTTCTTTTCGCCAAGGATCTCCAAGATTCGATCAGTCTTTTTTCTTTCGAATCAAAAGAATATTCAGAATAACCATCTAGGTCCTTTACCGACACATCGAACAGATCCGAAAGTATCAGTTTTCTGAAAGAATCAGGGCTGCCTTGCTCTCCAATCGAGGCAAGTATCGACCTGAATCGAAACGCTTCTTCGCTCGCAAAAAGGCCTGTTTTTTTATAATAATGATAGGGAATTCCTGCCTCCGAAAAAGCGGCTTCTAAAGGAGAGGCATCGGAGGATTCCCGAATCAGAACAGTGAAGTCTCTAAAAGTGGGCTTAGATCCATTCGATTTTTTATCACTAGATTCTTTATGAATTCTTAATTTTGATTTTTCTGATAAAAGATGCAGGATTTCCTTTGCGATAAAGGAAGCCATTTCTTTTTTCAAAATATCTTGGTTGTTAGAAAAAGACAACTTGTAAGCGTTCAGGGATCCTCTGTCGCTTTGATCGCTAAACAATCTGGATTTGCTAGAACCGGATCGAGCAGGATTAACTTCGGTAAATGAAATCCGATGTGTAAAACCGGATTCTGCAATTGGAAACCAATCACTATTCGTTTCCGAAAAAAGTGAATTGCAAGAATAGATCAAACCAGGAAGCGAACGGTAGTTTATGCTCAGTGGCTTGTATACAACTGCCTTTTCCTTAAATACGGTTTCAAACTCTGACTTTGCAGAAAGATAAGTACCGATATCCGCACCTCTAAATCCGTAAATCGACTGTTTGGGGTCCCCGATCAGAAAAAGGTTTCTGAGTTCATCGGTTTGCGGATTTTCCAAAAAGATTTTTCTGAAAATTGAATATTGATCCGAGTCTGTATCTTGAAATTCGTCTATAATTCCGAACCTGAATCTGCTTCGGAGCGTTTGTAGTAGAACATTTGAGGACAATGAACCCGCGAGATTGTGAATCATATCGTTGAATGTAATCTGATTCAATCTGTTCTTAAGTGCGCCTGCTTCGATTTGTACTGTTTCGGCCATTCTAGCAATCGAGTAGGAGGAAGGATTTAGTATCGAAAAGTAAGTCTGTGCAAGAACTCGAAAAGATTTTTGGTATTCCGGATATTCATTCAAGTTTTTTGCATCCGGAAAGATCTCTTCGTTAAGAAAAAACGAATCTATCCCGTACAAATCTATCTTTTGGACAGTTCTTTTTTTCTCATCGAACTTGGTCCTTATTCCTTCGAATTCGGCAAAATTTTCAGTTTCAAGCAGGTCTTCAAAGCGAGTGAGTAAATCTTGAAATTCTACAGTATTCTTTTCTAATTTACCCTTTAAGGATTTATCTATCAGGGAATAAATCCTGTCTTGTTTCGTCCTGAATTCAGAGAATCGTTTTTTACATTCGGTTAATTGGTCAGTGATTGCCTTTTGCAGTTCTTGATTTACTTCTTTCGGGAAGATTTCGAGGGATGCACGTCCGGCGGCCTTCAAAACCGCCAGTCTTAAAAGATTTTGCTCCCAGGTTGTGCCCTGTCCTTTTAGACCGCCTCGATCAAATCGATTTCTAAGAGTGGAAACCAAAGACTTTGCTTGTTCTTTTTTGAATAGGGGAGCCCACTCTTCTCTCATGTTGAGAAACAATACTTCTTCCGCAGGAGTATTTTCCGGGACAAGGCTAGAGATTTGCGGATATCCAGTCTCCAAAGGATATTCGCTTAATATTCTCTGGCAAAAGCCGTGGATCGTAGAGATAAACGCCTGATCCAATTTTCTTCGTTGCAATTGAAAGTACTCCCTTTCTCTTTCAATTGCTGCAAAAGCTTCCGAGTCAGTAGGATTCATTCTCCGATGTTCCTGCTCTAAAGTCTGAATCCATTGTTCGATTCCTTGTCGTATTCTGGAGCGAAGTTCAGAGGCTGCCTTTTCAGTGAAAGTTAGAACTAGGAAGGACTCTATCCCGGTTCTATTTTCCAGGGGTTTGTCGGTTTCCCCCTCGGAGAAAAAGAGTTCTCTTAATATTTTGATTACGAGAAACACGATCGTAAAAGTCTTTCCAGTTCCGGCAGAAGCTTCGATAAATCCGTGTTTGGTGGTATCAATTTCGGAAGCGAACGAATTCGGGAGTTCAACTTTGCCTCCTGACAAATTCTCCTTCATGAAATCAAACTTTCCAATGGAGAATAAATTTTTTGCGCAATCGAGTATCCAGTTTCGGAAAGATATTCCCAAGGTCTGGGCAATATTCGCAGAGAAGAATTCAAATAGTCTGAACTAGATTCCAAAATGGCCGACCTGCACCAGCGCATGAAGATTTCCGGATCTTTTTGCGCTAACTTAGCCTTAGTAAAGTCTTCCCAAAGATCTGCACTCACTAGAACTGGATCTTGTAGGAAATAAAATCGAATCGTCTCTTCGAGTATCGCAATTCGTTGCTCCTGTTCTCCTCCGATTCTCACCTGTTTCAGCTTATCTCCGTAGGCGAACAAAACTTCTATCGAATCGAATTCCCGATTTAACTGCTGTCGAAATTGGAACATCAGACTTGCAACCAAGAATGGCTCGAAGTAATTTCTGAACTTGGAAGAATGAAACGGGTAAAATAAAAGGAACTTACGCTCCACAGGCTGATAGAAAATACCTTTTTTTTCTCCTGTGAGAACAACTTTTTGCAATACATCAGATTCTATTAGAGGTTCATTAATTCTTAATATACTTCCGGACCTTTCTTTTTCACCGAAAACGATGGCATCGAAGTACTCGCATCCGCTAAGTAAAGGATCAAGAGACTCAACCAAAGACTTATATTGGCTCTCAAGGTCTTCGATTTCGATTTCACCAAAAATTCCTTTGGGGATACGACCCTCCCGAGTAAATCTACTGCACGCATTCGTAAAAGCGTCGGAGAATATTCCTACTAATTTGGAATCTGATTTTTCCCGTGTGATACGATCTAATGCTTCTGACCAAAACTCTTGTCGAAAAAGATAATTTTCCCTGGATTCTAGGCGAAACGGTTCCCAGGAAATATTCTCAGTTTCCTCTGCATCCTCTACATACATTCCGAATTTCTTTTGCAGCCTATGCGAAAGAGGGGAGTTCCAAAATTTGACTAGGTCCGATAAATCGATAGATACTTCGGATGCGCTTCTCGAGATCGGGGCCGAACTTGAAAGACCGAAGTTTATTATCTGTTCACAATATTTCTGTCGAGTCTCCAAAGGCCCATAAACTAGGGAGGCCGAAATATCGTAGGTTTTCTTAAAGATTTCCTGAATCCCTTGTGAGGATTCAAAGTACGACTTGCTGCTTTTACTGAGCGGGATGCGAACTCTAATCTTTTCTCCATCCGAAAGTATATGCTCCTTTAAGGCTTGCTCGATCTGCACTAAAGAGGATGACGGAGCCAACTCTTCGTCTTTTCCGATATCCTGATTCACAAAAGAAAAGGTCAGAGACTCCTTCGCGGAAAGGATGGTTTCGTATAACAAAGATTCGTCGGCTTGCTTTGCAGTAATATCGCTTTCTCTAGGCGAAAGGTAACGCAGATTGAAAGCGGATCTATCCTCCGATCCAGGAAATAATCCTTCTCCCATTCCCAGAATATAAATATGTTTGAATGGAATCGGACGCATTGGCTGTAGAGCCGAGATCGTAATTCCGTCCGTCAAATATTTCCCTTTTCGAATCGGAAGTCCGGATACGGATTCCAATAAGTAAGTTTCCAAAAAATGAATTCTATCCTCTTCGGTTTTTGGATCCCAATCTATATCTCTCAATCTAAATAGAACTGAATCTACCTCAGATTCAATTTCGATTTCGCTAGCTTGGTCGGGCAAAAGGGTGGAGGAGAGGAGTCCTTGAAATGACTCCAAAAAAATCTCCGTCTTTACATTTGGATCTGCAAGCACTTGCTGGAATTCGGCTAGCTTTTGGTTCAAGGAGATCCAAATATGAATCCACTTTTCGATCATAGGCTCATTTTGTTCGAAAGGAGATATTCCTATTTCTTTTTCAGCCCATTGAGGCAAAATTTCTCCAAGAGCTAGTCTTAAAAAACCAGAGCCAAAGGAAAACGGCTCCTTTATATTTTCATCATCAGTATCCAGAAAAAGATTTAGATCTTTTGCATATTCGATGCAGTGATCCACAAAAGACGAATTGATTTTCCAACGATTTTGAAAACAAGGATTGCGATATAGTGCAAATAGATTCGATCTATTTTTTCCAGAAAGCAAGAGCATAAATATGGAGAGAATCCCCTTCATATAGGAACTAGTCTCTGCCACAGTCAAATCTCGGATCGTATAAGGAATGGTTTTTTTCCGGATACTCTGCTTTTCTCCCTCTTGTACCAATGCCATGATTCCACCTTCGAAAGAAAACTCGATTGCGGCTCGGTACTCCGCGAGATTCGTGCAGAAAATTCCGATCTCGGTTAGTTTCAAGTGGTCATCTGCATCTAGTTTTGCTAATATACTATGATAGATTGACTCCACTTCCCTAAATTTTCCTGGCGTTTCCAGGACCAAAATACTTCCGTCGGCCGGCTGTTTTTTGCCTGTTATAGGAATCGCTTTGGACTCAATTTCATTTTTTAGCGGTTCCGATTCTCCTAACAGATACCTTTGAAAGGATCTCAGGTTGGAAGATCTTGGGGAACGGTCCGGAGTATATTTGATAAAATGAGCACCGGCTAATTTCCAATTTTTCTGAACCACCAGGAAAGGCTGTGACCAGCTTCGACAAGTTGTTCTCTTGAATCCAGAATCCTCGGCATGGTCCAGTCCTGGAAAACCGAACTGAAATACGTGCACATTCAATTCAGGAAATCGGTTCCGGAACATTGCTATATAAGCAGGAGCAAATTGAGACAAACCGAATATATAAAAGTTTTCCTGAGGGTTTTTTGCATCCGGAAGATTCGTCCTATCTTTTGATCCAAAAACCTTCATCGCTGATTGGAGCAAGGTCTCACGACCTTTGGATCCCAAAAAAGCTGTGACCTGGGAATAGATTTCCTTTTCTAAGAAAAAAGTTTCGGACTTAGTAGCTTCTGATTCTCGGAGTTCTTCTTCAGAAAGCTTTAAGATTTCGTAATCTTTTCCAAGCCAGTTTCGAATCCAATCTTGTCTGTGCAACTCATAGTCTTTAAAATATTTCGAGATTCTAGCCGCGAGGTCGAAGATTCGCACCGGGTCCGCTTTTTCCCTACCTTCCGGCAATAGATATCTATTTAAAGATTCGTATTTTTGGACCAAATCCGGATGAGCGATCAAAAACGAATAGATAAACAGTTGGATTTCCCTCGGCTGAAGGAATTCCTTCCAAGAATCTTCCGTACTTTTAAACTTTCGAATAAAAAGTTCAGAGATTGCTTTTTCGAAAAATAGAAATCGTATACTCGCAGTTACTTCAGCTGATTTCGCAAATTCTAGAGAAAGCCAGGTTTCCATTGTCAGATTCGGTATAACGATTACAGGCGAGTGCAGACCCTTCTGCTCGACCGATTCGGTATGAATCAGCTGAAGTAAGGTCGAAGCTAAAACTGACAGATCGTCTGAGCTGTGAACGACAATTGGCATAAATGATTCGAACACAATCTTGTAACTTATAGGCAACGCGAAAAGAGATTTTTCCCAAAAACTCTCAGGCTTTTTGCAAAGTTTTGCATCGGCGTAAAAGATGATTGCAGACTTTTCCTTTTTGTCTATGCTTTGGCGATCTTTAGAAAGGCTACGTATTTGATATGAATGAAAAACTCGATTCAAAGGAAATTCAAATCGCTCGATTCAGAAGTAGTTCGAGGTTAAGTTCAAAAATGCTTTTCGCAGTTCTCACCCTGGTTGCGTTGGCGACCCTTCTTTGCAAGTATTCAATCACCGGTGAGATCTTTGTTTCCGATATTTTAGATATCGCTAGCTCCAAATCTAATAAAACAGTCTACGCGAATTCTTCACTTAAATTCGGAGTTTCTTCCCAAGAACAATGCGAAGAAGATAAAGAATTTCTAATCAAAACGATCGGGCAACAGTTTAAGGATTTGAAAGATGCAAGATGCACCAAACAAGAATACGAAAACTTTTTCGAAGCATCGATTAAGATCCCAATGGTCAAGTTAGAGGATAAGGAATTTAAGCCGCAACCTGGACTTCTAAACATAACTGTCAAGGTAGCTGATAAAATCAAAGTCGGACTTTATTTAAGTAGCGAGTCGTTTAACTCTTTGAAAACAGCGATCAAAGAGAAATATTGGAGCACGATAAACATAGACGAATTTACTTTAGGAATGAACCTAGTAAACGATTCTAAAACGAAACTGAAAATCGAAGTTGCGAGCGTTTACATGGACAACAAACCGTTCCCTAAATTAGAAGCGGTCGATATCGAGCCGAAGTCGAAGGTATCACTTCGGCTATCTAACGTTTTACGAGACGCGGTCTACGAAAACGGAAAAGGCGATTTTCTACAATTGGCTAAACAATAAGTAAGATTTTGTTTTTCGTTTAACATCAACTGTGAATGTATATCAGTGAAAAACACAAGGAGTGAATCCTTATGCTGGAACTTAGACCTACCTGCGAAAATTGTAATCGAGAACTGCCACCGAATTCGATAGACGCGAGGATTTGCTCCTTTGAATGCACGTTTTGTGTCGATTGTGTAGAGACCGTTCTAGGGAATGTTTGCCCAAATTGTGGAGGAGGCTTTATGCCAAGACCAATCCGACCTAGTATGAATTGGAATGGAAATAACGATATAGAACACTATCCAGCAAGCACCAAGATTAAGCATAAACCGGTCGATCCAAAAATGCACGAAAGATTCGCAAACGAGATCAGGCTGATCTCACCGGAAAAAAGGTAAAAAATGAAACGAAGGGACTTTATAAAACAAGGACTCGTCGCGGGTGCTACACTTGCCTTCACCGCCAAACAGCTATCTGGTGTTGAAAACGCTTCCTGGCCTTTTGATCGGCTTACAGATGATTCAGGAAATTTTATACAGCTACCTCTTCCATACAAAGAAGATTTTCTGGAACCGGTTATGGATGCAGAAACCGTACATCTTCATTACACGTTTCACCATGGTGGAGCCGTAAAATCCGCGAACCAAGATCTCAAGATGATTAGAGAAGCGTTGCAGAAGAATGAAACTTCAGCACTGGATGTTTGGACCAAGAAATTAGCATATCACTTTTCCAGCCATGTACTGCATACGATCTTTTGGACAAATTTAACGAAAAAGAAAACACAGCCGAAAGGTAGTTTGCTCAAAAAAATCGAAACCGATTTTGGTTCATTAGATAAGCTACTACTTCTATTGTCTTCCGTGGCAAAATCGATCGAAGGGAACGGATGGGGAATTCTTGGATTCCAACCGTATTCAAACTCACTGACAGTTCTACAATGCGAGAATCACGAAAGGTTAACTCAATGGGGAGTAATTCCTATTTTAGTGATAGACGTTTGGGAACATGCATACTACTTGAAGTATCGAAACCAAAGAGACAGATTTGTAGACTCAGTGCTTTCGATTATCAATTGGGAAAATGTAGAAAGTAGATATTACTCTGCTTCGAAAATTGGAAAGTAAACGATTAGATGGAATAATCCTTTCTGTGTTCCCCCTTCATCCAAGCGAAAACTTGATCCTGGACCTCTAGAACTTTCAACTTGATATCATCGTAATCTTTTTCTGCAGTGTGAACGAGTTCTTCTAAACCGGTGACAAACTTATCCGCCAAGTCGCGAACTCGGACCGAAGATTCAGACATATCGGCGGCTCCCTTTGCGGAGAAATCCTGGTATGCTTTCAAAAGTTTTGCCCTTGTTTCCTCCTTCATTTCCTGCCCTGTCTTAATAATCCCGAAACATGCATTAATAATATTTAAAGCTTGCTGATCCATATTTGCATCCTCCGCGCGAATTTAATATCGCTATTATACTCGATAAGAGAGGGGACTTGTCCACTCTTAATAGACGCAAGGCGAAAAACCCCGAAGCATTTTCAGGAGTTGAACAAAATTCGTTCAAACGGTTTACATTTAAAGGAATTCTTGGATATAGGGGAGGTCCTTCAAAATTTTGGATGGACGAAAAGAGAGCTTCATGTGTAATTACTCAGCTGTTGAATTGTTGAAGTTCAATACAGACTAAGCGAAAAGTTGAAAATTTCTGAATTTAGGCCATATTCGGTATGAAGAAAATCACTCTCATTTTTCCCCTCCTCATTTTCGTAAACTGCATCCTGATGGATAGGGCAGGGTTAGCTTATCCAAAAAGAGTAAGCGGACGCGAAGCAAAAGACACCATCGTTACGAACGCAATTTTAGGCTCGGCAGCTTCTGGAAGCCTGGGAATTCTTCCGTTCTTTGCAGCCGATTTGGCGAATGTGAATCCGGATCGTTATTATCTGAAATCAGATGTAGACGATTGTGCCCGCATCACCTTGCTGATCAATCTTTCCGGGACCGATATAGGCGGAATCACCTGCGATCTGCAACCTGATGCAGTGATCTTCCCATTCGTATTATAAGTTCGTAATAAATAAGACTGCGGAGCAAATTTTTGCTTTGCAGTCTTATGACTCACCGATCGTTCCATCTGTCAGCTGCCTTTCCAGACAATGTCTTACGGTCTAACTGTCATTCCAAGAATATAATTAGTATTTGCTAAAGTAGTAATCGTCCATGTGCCGTTAAGACCTGAAGTAGACATCGCGAATACTTCAGTGGATGGGGTTCCAAGATTTCCGGCGGCCACAAAAACACCGGTGATCGGATTTACAACGATTGGAGACCAGTTCACACCACTACATCCTGAGCCCATTGTAGTAAATGGCTGAAAACTTTGACCATTGTCCATTGACATTACCAAATCACAATTTCCGCCTACACCTACGAAGGTGTTTCCGAGGACTGTTCCACCGGAAATAGTAGCTCCCGAGACCGCAACAGTAGCTGGTGTATTCCAAGTACTACCTGCGGTGTCCGAAAATGAAAGTCCGCCTGTCCGAGTTACGACTTCTCCAAAGGCAAGTATTCTTCCATTCGCTCCAGGAATGATATTGAAAAACGCCATATTCGTAGGCGCAGTCCCTGCTACCCAAGTGGATCCGGAATTGGAAGAGAGAAAAATCGCGTCATTCGGGACTAGATTTGTGGGAGGGCTAGGCTCCATCACATTCAAAAATTCTGATGAAAGAAGTGTGGTTCCGGAAACTGCCATAGACGCAATACTCTGAGATCCGCAAGCAGTGTGCAGCACTTGGGTCCATTTAGAAAGATCGCCTGAGGATTTTTGGAAAGAACAATCTCCGCTAGAATTTACCGATCCGCCAGCAATCACTTCGGTTCCGACGATGGTAAGTGTAAACAGTGCAGTTGGGGTCCCGCCTATAATATCGCAAGTTCTCTGAGTCCAAGTGTACGCATCGGGACTCGTCCAGATACCGCAACCACCCGAACCACTAGTGCTACCTACTACAATAAATTGCCCGTTGAAATAGATCGCTCCATTCAAACTACCGTTCGAAGGACCTCCTGGAACAAATGTACATCCAGGAAACGCTGTATTAGGAGGCCTGTCCCAGCTAACACCGTCAGGTGATACCCAAGAAGCGCAGTTTGCTCCGACGGCCAGATAACGAGTTTGCGATCCCATGATTTCGTATAACAAAAGCCCTTGCGAGGTAGTTGTGTCAAAAGGGTTCAGATGTACCTTGAGACAAGAACAGAAAAGAAAGAGGATGATCGTCAAATTTCGCTTCAAAACAATCTCCGGAGAGTGGGCTCCATAAAGTTAACTTCGCTACAGATTTAAGGTCAAGAATCTTTCATGGCCTAAATCACAGAACTACTTGCACAAATTCAATGCATAATTACTGTAACGGTCGTTAAGCACTTTTATTAAGGGGTTTAACAATTCTAAAGTCTAAAGCCGGGATCTTGACTTTTTGAACTATATTAGAATTTTTTGATAGTCTTGAAGGTGCCTGAGCATCAAATCCTGCGGTCAAGACCGTCAAAATGCACTTGTTTTTGTTTCCGCTAACTTAAATTTACCTCAAAGAAATTTGGATCCAAGCACTATCATCCTACCGCTTTCTCTTGCAATAAACCGAAATAAGAGTACTCTCTAAAATTGTACTTGAACCGATGAAATTTCGGTCGGGGAGCGGAACATGTATGATAGGTTCAAATGCAGTTTGTTTTTTTGTACTTGGATCGCATTTTCTGGCGTTTTTCTATTCAACTGTTCTTTTGGGTTACCGCAACTTAGGGATAAATCAATTCTTGATTTATCCGCTGCAGAAAAATTAGAAGCAGAGAAACAACTGCTAATGATAAAGGCCGGCGGAGCTGATATCGATCGGCCTATAGACTCGCAAGGAGATACGCAGTTATTTCGCGCAGCAGCCGAAGGAAGATTTGCGGTTGTAAAATTGCTCTTAGAGAATGGTGCCGATCCGAATCTAGCCAACTCTCGAGGAATTACTCCTCTGATGGCGGCAGCTTCCCAAGGCAGGCTCGTTGCCTGGAAAAAGGATGGATTCAAGGTCGTATATCTTTTACTCCGAGAAGGAGCAAAGATAAACGACCGCGATCAAGAGAAAAATACAGCTCTCATGTACGCGGCTAGTTCCGGAGATCACCGTGCAGTGGGAGTACTTTTGTTAGCCGGAGCAAATACTTCATTAAAGAATCGCTATGAATTAAGTGCTCTTGCGATGGCAGATAGAATCGGTTACGACGGCGGGAACGCCGCAGGTATGCTAAATCAGTTCTCTACGATGAAAGTCACTCCGCTCATTTGGTCTTCCTACTTTGATTCGAATTTCGCTTTAATACTTCTGGCGATGGGTGCAAATCCAAATGATCGCCACTCACTGGGCGGGACCGCTTTGCACCTAGCTTCTATGGCGGGACATACCGAGCTTGTCAGGAAACTCATCTCTGCTGGTGCGAATGTAAATGCAAAGGACGATAACGGTGACACTCCGATGAAGGCCGCACTTCTTAAAAACCATACCGAAATCGTTTTGATCCTTAAGAATGCAGGCGGGAAATAGAGGAGATTGTTGTACACTTGATCCTAAGATTTGGAGTAGATTTTTATCTGATTTTCGATTAGGTTTCGTGTAGGTTTTCAGGTGAGGAAACGTTCAGTGTTTCAAGTATATTTTTAAATGAGGAAATGAGGCACTTCCGATAATCAGCATTATGTCGCATGCGAAAATGGAATAGTTTGATAGTACTCATGCTTAGTTTACACTCTTAACTCAATACATCTTTATGGTATTTCAAATCGCGAGAAATGTTTTGGGACATACCGGATACGAATCACGATATGCATTATCAATTCTTTAAGTACAATTACGGACTCTAATACCAAATCAAGCCTCAACGGGGATAAAATAACATACGGTTATTTGCAGAATCTGCGACATAGAGTCCGGTCAGATCCATCTCCAGACCATAAGGTTGATTCAAAGTTGCTGCGGAAATTCCCCCAACGTTCGGTGCATTTGTAGTAAAATTTTCAGCCTGACCCCAGACTTTTGTCGCGGTAGTTGAAGTTCCTTCAAATTCTAAAACGCGATTGTTCCATGTGTCTGCAATATAAACTTTCCCGAAAAAACTTCTGATATACCAGGGATTATTCAAGGATGTCGCCGTAGTGCCCGGATTTGCTGAATTAAAATCAGGCTGACCATAGACGCGTGAAGGAGTCGTAGAGGTCCCTGGATAAAATAGAACCCTATGATTACTTACATCTGCAACATATACGCCGGAGGCATCTACCCACAGACCTCTAGGCTGATTTAAACCTGCAGCGGAAACGGTAGCACCGGCATTCGCTAAACCGCTGCTAAAATCAAACTGTCCATAAACGCGGGTGGCAGTCGTTGAAGTGCCAGGGTAAAATAAAACTCGATGGTTGTTCGTATCTACAATATAAACTCCTGATGCATCGCTATAAATACCTTGCGGGTTTGCGATACCGTTTGTTGTAGGACTTCCAGTAATGCACGCTCCCACATTATTTGAAACTGCGCAAGTGAACTGTCCAAACTGTCCGTACACTCGAGTGGCGGTCGCAGAAGTCCCCGGGAAAAATAAAATGCGATTCCCTTGGATATCCGAAATATAAACTCCAGTGGGATCCGCGAACACTTCTGGAACATTCGCAATGGTATCAAATGTAGAGCTTGTGGTTCCAGTATTACCTGGCACTGCAAAACTGCCTGCAGTACCGTACACTCTTGTTGCCGTTGTAGAAATGCCAGGATAAAAAAGGGCTCTCGCATTTAACTGGTCTGCAAGATAAATTCCGCTCCCATCTGGAGCAAGTGCAGGCTTAAAGGGACCATTTAGAGTATCCGCACTCATTACAGGCGTATTCACATTCGCGGTAGTGAAACTTCCTACCTGCCCGTAAACACGCGAGGCAATCAAACTGGGAGAAGGCAAACTCAAAAGCAACGCAGAAGCGCTACAAGATGAATCCAATGTAGAGCAATCAAACTTTATGCATCCGTAAACAGGAATGATATTGCAGACGAAAACCAACAAAGTTTTAAATTTCATATGAAAAGTAGGATTCATTAGTATGAAGTTTGAACTTAGTAAATAACTTTCCCATTCTTCAGTTATCATTGATGGGATGTCAAATCTTTTCGACCAATTAGTAGAAAACCTTCCACTACCCTTTCGATACTGAAAAGCAGACAGCACTGTATCAAAATTCACGCATTTGAATTTGTTGAACAAGAATCAATTCTAAGTTTTTCTAGTTCTATTTCTGAACTGCAATAAATATTTTCGAACTTTCAACATTGCATATACAACAATATTTAATAGATTTAATACAAAAATTACGAACAGAGGAGTTTCGATTTTGGATAACCATGCTAGATCGAATAGTTGGATGTCCAGACTTAGAGGTAATTCCTCACGGGAATAGATTCTAGAAAACACGAACTTGTTTTGGTTTCTATCGAAAAGATAGCAGGCTCTACCCGAAGGTTTTCGGGGAACATTCACATTGGGTGCCCCACTAATAAACAAATCATCATATCCATCGTGATTAATATCATAAGGAATCATTGTATTCCAAGTAAAATCTCCGAAGATGTCTTGAACTTTGTTTCCTTTAGAATCGTAAACTTCATAAATGAGAATTTCTCGATGTAGAGATTCTCGAAAATCATTTCGGTTTTTTAATATTGTGTTCCGAACCAGAACATTGTTCGTCTTTATCCTAATCCCATTTCTGAAATCATAATTTTCTATTTCTGAGTAGATGCTTTTCATAATATAGTATACAGGATAGGAAATCATCGCTCCCATGATTGCTATGATTGCTACGTATGATCTTAATAATAGTTTCCATTTGCTATCTATGTTCATACATCCGACCCGGTATTTCTAATTCTGACGAAAGAACCAAACTTACTAACTAAAGAAATTGATTGACTCGAACTCGCGCCGTTTCTAAATCAAGACTCCCATGAAAAGTTCCTTCTTACGAACCAATTTACTCTTACTAACAAGTTTTCTATTCTTTTCGGACAAACTTTTCCCTGGGGAATCTCAGGTTTTGCGCAAGGAGATTGCAATTTTAAAAGGCCACGAAAAACCGATTACAAAACTAGAATTTAGCAAGGATTTATCTTACCTCGCGACCGGTGCAGAAGACAATCGAATCATTCTATGGGAGTTGAAATCCTTGCAACCTCGCAAAACTTTTTCGGGTCATTCAGACTTTATCAGTTCTCTCTCTTTTAGTAACGACAACCGATATTTGCTGTCCGGAAGCAAAGACAAAACAGCAATCCTTTGGGATCTTAGCAAAGGAGAACCGGTTTGTAAAATTTCTTCCTTCAAGGATCTAGTAAACCAAACAAGTTTCTCAAAAGATTCTAAACTTTTTGCAATTTCTGTCTTTTATGAAAACAGCATTCACATCTATAAGACCAGCGACTGTAAAGAAGTCAAAGTTATCAACCAAAACGGAATTGTATCAGGGCTAGATTTTTCTAACGAAGAGAATACTATAGTCAGTGCGAGCGGTGATACATATGAAAAGGATTTGTACATCTGGAGTTTTCCGGACCAAAAACTTTTGGGAAATTTCGGAAACCACGGAGACGGGGTCCGTTTCATTTTTGTCTCAAAAAAATACATAGGCTCCGGAAGTAGAAATAGTCCTCTCACTCTTTGGGATAAGGCCAGCGGTAAATTATCCGCTTCCTTTACGGACTCGAACGAAAAATTAAACCAAACTGTAGATTCAATCGCGATCAATTCTAGCGAGGATCATATAGCAGCAACCTTTGATTTTAGTTGCAATCTCGGAATTTGGAATATCAGAGGCAAAAAGAAAATCGCAGTAATTCCTTCCAATTTTGAAACTTGCTTCAGTACCTTGCGTTTTAAAACTCCAAAAAGTGTTCTCGCAGCGCTCAGCCCTGGCACAGAAATTCACCTGATAGAAGTAACAATTCCTTAGCCAAGAGTCCCGCACCTAGGATGCGGATAGCCCTTGGCTTCCTCCTAGCAAGTTGTCTCAGATCAATCCTGACTCTGACAATTATCAATACTACTTTCCAAATCTAAAAATGAAAATCATGGAATTTATCCGTTTTCTATATTATAAGAAAGCTCCGGCGATATGCCTCTATGCTTTCGCAGTTTCGGAGCGGCTGATCAAATGTTTGGATTTGTTTTTCAAGAGAAGAAGATAGAAAGCGAAAAGAAACAAATGTCCGTCCCTGTTACCGACCATGAAAGGTTGATGAAGGACGGAACCACGATCATTTCGATCACGGATCTGAAAGGAAAGATCACTTACGCAAACAAGGAATTCCTGGACATAGCCGGTTATACCGAAGAAGAAGTCATCGGAAAGCCACATAATATGGTACGTCATCCGGATGTTCCGAGAAGCGCATTCAAAGATTTATGGAGCACAATTCAAAGTGGAAATCCCTGGAGAGGGATCGTTAAGAACAGAGCCAAGAATGGAGATCACTATTGGGTCGATGCGGTAGTAGTTCCTAGAATTCAAAATGGTTCAATCGTAGGTTATATGTCGGTTCGCAGACAGCCGACAAGAAAACAGATCGAAGAAGCATCCCAACTATACGAAGATATACTTTCCGGAAAAGCAAAGGCTAAACCTACAGTCGTTCGAAAACTTTCCATCAGAAAAAAGTCATTCTTATTCGTTCTAGCTACCCTATTCAGTTTAGGAACTATTTCGTATATGAGGTTTATAGAAATCGATCCGTTGCTGATTTCTATTTCGGCTGCAGGGTTCGCTTTACTTCAAATCGCATTCGGATATTATTATATAAATTATATCTTGAACCCTTTGAGAGAAGCGACTGCGGTCACGAATAAAATCGCTACCGGAGATTTGTCCGTAAATATCGCACATAACCGAGGAGACGAAATAGGAGAGCTTCAAAAAGCAATCTTAAAAATGCTGATCAATACCGCACCCTTAATTTCTAAGTTAAAGGAGGATAGCGATACACTGTTACTTTCCTCTCAGGGACTTTCGGAAGCTAGCATGAGTTTATCTTCAGGTACAGAAGAAATGTCACAGCAATCTCAGACGATCGCGAGCGCAGCCACTCAAATGAATCAGAATCTGAGCGTAGTTTCTAGTTCAGTGGAAGAGATGTCTGTTTCTATCGGAGAGGTCGCAAAAAAAGCCGCGGCCTCCGCCAAGATCGCAAAAGAAGCGAATTCAACCGCGATGGTTACTAGCAAGGAAGTAAAAGAACTCGGAGAAAATGCGCACGCAATCGGAAACGTGATCGAAATCATCGCAAAAATTTCCGCTCAGACAAAACTTCTGGCACTCAACGCAGCAATCGAAGCATCCAGCGCTGGTGAAGCAGGAAGAGGATTTGCAGTAGTCGCATCTGAGGTGAAAGAATTAGCCAGACAATCCGCGGAATCTTCCGGGGATATCAAGAGTAAGATTTCTGCGATTCAACTCAGCACCGAAAAGGTGATAGATATGATTGAAAAAATCACATCTGTCATTTCACAAGTAAATCAAATTAGTAGCTCGATTGCATCTGCTGTCGAAGAGCAATCGATTACAACCAAAGAAATCGCAGCGAATATCGGTCAGACATCTCTTAGCTCAAATGACGTTACCCGAAACATCCAAGGGATTTCGACCGCCTCCAGAGAAGGTGCCACAGATGCGAGCAAAGTATCTAAATTTTCCCAGTCTTTGCAGGACTTAGCTTCTGTTCTCACTACCATCGTGAATCAATTCAAAATTTCTAATTCAGCAAAGTAGGTTTCGGCTCATTTTTTCGAAATAGAAACGGACACCTTGTCATTAAATTTTATTTGTTTCCTTCTTTTAGATTTTGATCCAAAGCTTTGATCATCTTTCTCCAACTTTCCTCACAACGTTCCACAAAATCAGCCCACTCAAAATCTAATTCGTGTTTTAAGATCAACTCGCAGCCTTCTTTCACGGGCAAAAAGTCTATGGTCACACGACTCGAGCTTTGATCGTCTGCGGTCCCCCAGGTAAATGCTAAACGATGTGGTGGCACAATTTCCAAATACTTTCCAATATGATCGATTTCCGCATCCTCCCTTCTGATCAGGAAGGAAAAGTCTCCTCCGACATTCGGATCCATTTGAATCCGTAGGACTTCCTCGTTCGGACGAACTTTCGGACCAAACATAAATTCTCCGATTTGCTCAGGATCCAACCATGCTTCAAATACATTCTTGATCGGTGCATCAAAATGATAAGATACCAATGCTGTCGGGATCTGTTTCTTTGCCGTCGGATCTCCGAGTAGCTCCGCCAATTTTTCTAGAATTTCGGTCCAACCACTTTTTACACTTTCTTCCATTTCCTTGAACTTGGAAGAAAGTTCGTGAATTAGAGTTAATTCAGATTCCTCTCCCATGTTTTCTATTGAAATGCTGATCTTATCAGTGTCCTGGCTGTACTTTTCCACTCTGAGAGTAAAGACTAGTCGTTTGGGCCTGAGAATTTCTAAGTATTCTCCGGTGTGCGCTACATCCTCCTCCCCCCTGCGATCTGTAAAATTGAAATGCCCTCCGACTTTCGGATCAATCTCTGCACGAACCATCGTACCTGTTGGGGTAGCGAACATGAATTTTCCTGCTAATTCCGGATTTAAAAAAGCATCAAATACAGGTTTTGCAGGCACTTTGAATTTACGTGTTACTTTTAGAGGAAACGTGTTCTTCGTATCCATTGCAAACTACCATCCAAGTAAAGTGATCGTTTTTACTTAGTTTTGAATTTCAAGACATAGGGAACCAATGGATTTCCGGCTTTATCTCGAAAATTCTGAAACTGTTCAGTATTTAACCAAATCTCGTATTGCTTGTTAGGTTCCAATTTTACCGGCAGTAAGTTCTTCGTTCGATTCGAATCATATTTAGGTTGGCCGTTCAATTTTGGAAAAAGTTTCGGATCTTTGTAGGCCCAAGACCAACTCTGGTCTAGCATAGGCTCATTAAAGACTATTACAATTTCGTTTAGATTAGGATCCACGGTCTGAGATCCGTTTTCTGGAATAGTAGAGATAACCTTAGGAGGGATAAGATCTTCCGAATCTCCCAATAGGCCAGTGTAAAAAGCCAACAGGAACAAGAGACAAACTCTGAATAAAAGATTCATACATACTCCACTTTAAAGATCTAGAAAATTTCCTTCATTTTTACTAGAAAGTCATCTAGAATTTCTGAAGGTCTTTATTCTTCCAAGGAACCCCTTTCCTATTTTTGCAGAAAATTCTTAGGCAAAATAGGAAAACGAACGACCAAGAGAGGCCGCTTTTCAGTTGGTCAGGGATGATTCGCGCGAATTATAATTGATCGGTGATTAGATTCAGAATATTTGACCCTTAGTACTGTGGTTCAATATGGTTCTGAGACAAACCATCTTTACAAAGAAATGCCCAGTTGATTGAAACATCACAAACATTTTTTGGAAGGAAAAAGACACAGGATCCAAATTACATTATGAAAAAATTAAGTAATAATTTCAGAGGAATGGACTAATCGATGGCTACTCGTCGTGAATGGATCGGTCTAGCCGTCATTGCACTCCCTTGCCTACTCTATGCGATGGATTTGACCGTACTGTATCTAGCGGTTCCGCATCTAAGTGAAGAACTAAAACCGAGTAGCTCTCAGCTTCTTTGGATCGTCGATATCTATGGGTTTTTAGTAGCAGGTTTTTTGATCACAATGGGGACCCTAGGAGATCGAATCGGTCGTAGAAAGCTTCTGCTCATAGGCGCGGCGGCCTTCGGGATTGCGTCGGTATTTGCAGCGTTTTCCAATACGGCAGAAATGTTAATAGCAACTCGCGCGCTACTTGGAATCACTGCTGCTACTCTTGCCCCGTCTACTCTATCCTTAATTCGGAATATGTTTCCGGATCCCTCGGAGCGCACTTTTGCGATCGGTGTCTGGGGAGCTAGTTTTTCCGTCGGAGGTGCAATCGGACCTTTGTTAGGAGGTTTGTTGTTGCAGCACTTTTGGTGGGGTTCTGTTTTTCTGGTCAGCGTTCCCGTAATGGTTCTGCTTTTGATTGTAGGACCAAAGCTATTACCGGAATACAAGGACCCGAACGCAGGAAAATTGGACTTGTTGAGCGCCGTTCTTTCTTTGAGTTCGGTGCTTTCAGTAATCTATGGATTGAAAAGAATCGCAGAATATGGATTCGGATGGGAATCCAATCTTTCGATATTAGTCGGCTTTTTGTTAGGGATTTCATTTATTCTAAGACAAGGTAAGCTAAGAGATCCTTTGATCGATCTTCAACTTTTTCAATCCCCTTCGTTTAATGCAGCATTGCTTGTGAACACTCTCACAATTTTTGTTGCACTCGGAAGTTTTCTTTTTATCGCTCAGTATCTACAACTTGTGTTAGGATTATCTCCCTTAGAGGCAGGACTTTGGACGCTTCCCTCCGCCTTAGGGAATGTATTCGGATCAATGATGGTGCCAATCCTTGTACGTAAAGTCCGTGCCGTCTACGTAATGTCAGGCGGTCTAGTTCTTTGTTCCATCGGGCTCATACTGTATGCAAACGTAGAAAGCACTTCTGGATTGATATCTCTTGTGATCGGATCCGTAATTCTCTCGATCGGAATCTGCGGAGTAGTATTATTAGGCACTGATATTATCGTGGGTGCGGCTCCTCCGGAAAGAGCCGGAGCCGCTGCTTCTGTATCCGAAACCGGAGCAGAATTCGGTGGTGTATTAGGAATTGCAGTTCTAGGAAGTATTGGTACTGCAATCTATCGAAGTCAAATGCAAGACTTCAGACCCGAAGGAATCGCTCCCGATCTAGCCGAAGCCGCCAGGAGTACGTTAGGAGGGGCAGTCTCGCTGGCAAAAAATCTCCCCGAAAGTGTAGCGGCTACTCTGCTCGGGCCAGCCAGAGAAGCATTTACTGATTCCGTGCAAATCATATCGATCATCTGTGCAGTTCTGACGGCAGGACTTGCAGTGATAGTTTTAGCTCTACTTAAAAATAATCAGGAATCCGTCGCGACTGCAGAGAAATTGGAAGGTTCGAACGATGTTTGATACCAAATCAAACCTGCAGTTACCTGGGTAAACTATATAGATCTCCGGTAGCCTTTTCACAATTATAGATCATTCGGCAGGAAAAGTGAATACAGGAAAGAGCAATAGTGATATAACGATCCTCTCGGATGTAGAAATCAAGGCGGGTCAAATTTGGTTGCCCATCATGAATTCGTTACAAAAACGTAAAATATTCATCCAAGATGAAGGAGAATCAGAATGGCGAAGAAAATCACAATCTTGGTTCTTGCAGTATTAGGAATTTCGATCTTAGTACTGTTAGGCCTTGCTTCTACAAAACCGGATACATTCCATGTCCAACGGACTGCGAGTATCAAAGCTCCGGCGGAGAAAATTTTTCCGCTTATCAATGATTTGCATGCAATGCAGACCTGGTCGCCTTTTGAAAGAGATCCAGCAATGAAAAGAACTTACAGCGGACCAGCAGCCGGAAAAGGTTCGGTATACTCTTGGGACGGAAACGAAGAAGTCGGAATGGGACGCCTCGAAATTACCGAAGCAACTCCGTCTTCAAAAATTGCCCTTAAATTAGATTTTTTGAAACCTTTTGAGGCTCATAATTTTGTTGAATTTACTTTGGAGCCAAAGGGAGACGCTACGAATGTTACTTGGGCGGTACACGGACCCGTACCCTTCGTTTTTAAGATCTTCCATGTAGTATGTGATCCAGATACCATGATGGGTGCAGATTTCGAAGCGGGTCTTGCTAGTCTAAAAAAGCAAGCAGAGAAATAACCCGGACAAGAACTTTGATTCGGTCAACTACTTGCAATGGAAGCTGACCGAAACATCACCTGCCAACCTACTTTTTTAGGTTTTTCTCATAGACTTCGATCCATTGCTTCGGCGTCATTTTTCCGGCGAGCTCACCGATGAGCTCGTAAGGGATTTGGTCTATTTTCTTAAACCGAATGCAGCCTTTTCCCATGTCCAACTTTCCCTCGCACTCCTCCGAATATTTTTTCGTGAACCAAGTCAATAGTTCTTTGTTGCTGTAAATACCCATATGGTAAACCGCGATAAAACCTTTTTGCGAAGCTATATTCATAAAAGGTAATGGTAACTTAGGATCGCAATGATATCCGTCCGGATACATAGTAAGAGGAACTACATAACCTAACATACCGTAGTTCATCACTTCCTTGAAACCCTTCGGCAGATTTTTGAGTACTGCTTTTCTCAAGGAATTGACTGCTTTCTTTCTATCTTCCGGGAGACTATCTAAATATTCCTTTGGAGTCGATGCCTTTGATTGCATATGAATTCTCTCCTTTTCGGTCTTCTCACATTTCCATACCTGATCAACGTACCGCGTCAAGAAACATAGAATATTTCATCCTGGAGAAGTAAGATTCTCGGAGATAACTTTCGAAAAGAATCGATGAGAATATTCCTGCAACTCTTTGGAGCTCGAAAAATTTTCCGGTAGAATGAATTGTTTAAATAAAATCTTAACTGTTCCGGGACGAATGATCCAACTTCCGTACGGAAGAATCTTTTCCATACCAATGGCAATCACCGGCAAAAGCTTTACTTTGGATTTTTCCGCTAGCACAAAGGGACCATTCTGAAAAGGCTGCAACTTTCCGTTTTTACTTCGAAATCCTTCCGGAGAAATTCCTACGCTAATTCCTTTTTCCAAAAACTTTGGAGCCATCCTGAGCAATTTTTTCAATGCGGCTTTCTTTTGATTTCGATCGATCACGATGCAGTTCGGCTTTCTGGCCCAACCGAATACAGGTATTCTAGCATATTCCTTATTGATTACCCAGATCAAGTCCGAAGGTAAAACCGACGGAAATATCAAGGTTTCTGCATGCGAGGCCTGGGTCGCAATTAGAATATAAACGTCCTCTGGCTCGCGTTTTTGTTCGTCTACTACGATGACTCGAATCGGCAAGAACCAGCGAATGATTCTGCTCCAAAGCCATATAACTTTTCCAGAAAGTACTCTGCTAGGCCTTATTAGATTCCAAATCCATAATGGTAAAATCAGCAATAGAGTGAAGAGACCAATAAGTATCCAATAACCTAGCGATACTATCGCGTACAATAGGTTTTTCCAGAGGTTTTGTTTTTCCAAAGAACGTATAGGTGGTTTCAAATTCTTTTTTATATCCGTCCCAACTGCAACAAATGGAACTAGTAGAGTGAATCAATAGCAAAATGTCTAGAAAGGTAGTTTTTCATCAAACCCAATTGTATGGATTTTAACGAATAGACTGCAGTTTAATTTTTGTTAGTTGGTGTTTCTGAAAGGAGAAAGTCAGTAAGTGAATAATTTGGCAGAAAGCCGTACGAGCCTGTCGTGACTGCAAAACAGACTCGTACGTAAGTAGTTAGGCAAAGTGTTATGATTTAAAAATCACTCAAATCGTCGTAAATATGGAGATCATCCATATAAACGTTGGCATAGTCGGTGCGAATTCCCATCGTTCCCCAGCTAAACGTACCATCGGTGACCGACAGTTGTAGAACTCCATCTACGTAAAAGTTTAGGCTAGTTCCAATCGCCGCAAATGTAAGCTTATACCACTGTTTGACATTGAAAGGTTTCGGGTTTCCGCTCGCATCTTTCAGAACACCGCTCGCGAGAGTAGTATAAACACCACATTGCTTTTTCTTAAAGTAAGTGGTTCCATCATTCCGAAGAGATACAACATACAAATCGTTCTCAGTTCTGTATCTGCCGAATAAATGCACCCCTTGCCATGCATCGCTAGACGCTTGCCAAGAATCCACATAAAAGCGGGATTCGAATGCTTGGTCGGTCCATTTTATCCTAGATCCGCTAGACAGACCTTGGAGTAACATTCTAAAATTATAATCTGTTGTGATAGATCGATGGTACAATGCAGTACCGACATACTTAGCTGTCAAAGTTCCAGAAGTAACTTCGAGATGACTTTGCATTGCTTTGTTGGAACTAGTTTCGATCACCTCGTTGTTTGCATAAGTTTCGAATCCTTCGAATTGCACACCCGCAGGAGTGTTCCAAGGTAAAATCTCCGTGCTTCCACTAGGATAATAACCAGTACCCGGATAGAACTCGTAAGTGCCGGGAGGGTTCGTACAAGTAGTTGCCTCTAAATCATTTGCAACAACGAAACTTTTCAGATCGTTTACGCTAAGATTCAGTTGATCCTTATTTGCTACGTTAGGTGTTCCAATAAATAGAACCAAAGCTACAGCTAATAAGATTTTTTTGAACATCTGTTTTATTTTCATCTCTGAACTCGCAAAATTAACTAAATGGAATCTTGCGCATGACCTTTATCATGTCAAGACATTCACTGTTCGGGAGCATTTAAGCGATGATACGAAGCGTCCCATAGCGAGCGCTATATAAGCATTACATAATATATGAATATGTGTCAAATTGTGTAGATAGAATTAAACTAGTTTAATTGATAACACATCGAAGCGATAAAAGTACTCAAGAATAATGTGTTCTATCTAGAGCAAAATCAGTACTTAAACTTAGCCTTCCGATCATAAGGCAATCTGAAAAGAAGCAAATTCGAGTTCATAATCCGATCGGATTATTTTTTCGGGCAGATTAATTTATTTGATTTTTCAGATATTTTTTTAGGAAATGATCCTGTGAGAGTCAGGATACAGAAATTTTTCGCATTCAGTTCCCTCCTCTCTGTACTTTATTTTGCGTCAGAGTGCACGCCACTTTGCTCTACGGAATCCCCGAGTTTTGCAGTTTCGATCCAAATGACTTCTGGGATTTGTCACCGAAATGTAGCTTTGGGCTCTGATCCTCAATGCAGTTGGGACACCGGATCGGTAAAATCGACAGAGTACACTCGCCTATCTATCTCTCCGAATTGCTTTATTTCTTACTTTTGCCCAAGCGAATACGATCTTCGCCCGAAATCACAAGCCGATTTGGCAAAAATCACCGGCCTTTCTTTTAAAACAGAAGAAAGGCTAGTATCCCTCAAGTCCATTCGCATACTGATTTAGAACTTCACTCTCAAATATCAAAATATTTGAAAGCGAGGTCGACCGATGCAAAGCATTTCCTATAAACGCAACTCCAGCAATTTAGCTATAGCATTACTATGTTTGGTTCTTAACCCATTTCTAAATAGCACGAAGGCCCAAACCAATCAGTCGGACATTTTGGATCTGGCGGGCATTTTGCAACTTGCTGAAAAAAATTCAGCACTGCTTTTATCGCTCAATTCGGATTTAGAGGCACTCTTCTATAAAAAAAGACAAGAAGGAAGAACACAAAACCCTTCGCTTACGATTGATTACGGGATTCGAAGCGCGATCAATCAGTCCGGAGCCGAGTATTCTCTGCAGCTCGACCAGCCTATTTTCTATCCTGGCAGAAAAGAACTACGACAACTTCTCGTAGATAACGACGCTAAGATAAAAGAAATCCAGTTGGTCGAGGCGACGAACTCCATACGGTTGAGTTCGATCAAATACGCGTATCGTTATGTAGTCGCGGCAGAAAAGAAGAACCACGTCAAAGAAAGGCTCAAGAGACTTTCTTTGATCGAAAGCTATATTCGAGCGAGACCTTTCATTACTCCGCAGGCAAAGGCAGATCTATTTATCATCGATAGAAAAATTCTTTCGCTTAAAAAGCATTTCAACGACTTAGAGCTCGGTTCCGAAAAGGATTACGAATCGATGAATCTCTATCTGATGCGCGAAAATCCTCCGAATCTCAGGATTCCTTATTATAAAGATGGAATACAATTCGAGTACGATCGTTTATTGAAAAAAGCTGTTTTAGAGAATCCAACTATTTTAGCTGCAGTAGGAGAAGTAGAAAGAGCCAAGACAGAACTACTTCTGGCGAATATGGAGAAATATCCCGACTATTCCGTCATGGGCCAGGTCGGAGAGGACAAATCTGGAGTCGCAAACAGATTTTATGACTTCGGCCTGAGATTTAGGATCCCTGTCTGGGACCAATACGAAAACAAAGTATCGACTTCTCGAGCAAATTTTAGATCCAAGCAAGACAGAGTTACTCATCAGGAAAACTTAATTAAGATAGAATTCAAGAAGGCTTTTCTGGATTACGAAAAATCAAAAGCCAACCTGAAGCTCTTCACTTTATCTAAGTTGAATGAAGTGGAGAAGGATCTGAATTATGCCGACGTGGAATTCAAAAAAGGAAGAATCCTCTTGATGACGTATTTAGAATTGGAAAATCAATTGCACGAGACCCATCATGCTATTCTGGATGCGCAGCTAAGTCATGTGGAGTCGCTATTGAACCTACTTTACATCACGAACGAAAAAGACATTTTAGGAAACTTGAAAAATGCTGTCGAAGCTTCTGAATACCAGTCTAAATAATCCGGTCCTTTCTACAGGGCTCGTCTTATTCCTATTTCTCATTTCCTTTTTTCAATTAAAAGAGATAACCATCGACGCAGTACCTGATATCACGAATGTTCAGGTAATGATCAATACTGATACAGGATCTCTGGATCCCGATCAAGTAGAGAAAGTAATCACCTTCCCGCTTGAAACAGAGCTAATGGGTTTACCCAACCTAATCGATGTTAGATCCGTATCTAAATTCGGTCTTTCTAATATTTCTCTGATTTTCAAGGAAGGAACGGATATTTACCAAGCGAGATCTATGATCTTGGAAAGAATATCAAGTGCAAAGGATAAACTTCCCAAAGGAATCGCGCCGAAAATCACACCTAACACGACAGGTCTCGGAGAAATTTTCTTTTACGAAGTGGTTGCAAAGCCGGGCTCCGAACTGGAGAAGCTCCCGGAAAAAGATAAGCTCTTATATCTTCGTACTGTCCAGGATTACATGGTCAGGCCCCAAATCAAAGCCCAGGTTCCAGGAATCGTAGAAGTAGATTCGAATGGAGGATACGAAAAGGAGATTCACATCGACTTGTTACCTTCCAAAATGAAACGATGGGGAATCACGATCGATCAGCTTATTCGGGAGCTCTCTACCTTAGGAGAAAGTTTCGGAGGCGGATTCATAGAGAACGAAGGCAAAATCTCTATCGTTCGCGCTTACGGGCTGAAAAAGAGCCTGAAGGAACTTTCTGAAGTCCCGGTACGTCGCACGCTATTTGGCTCCCCTATAAAAGTAAAAGACATCGCAACAGTAAACGAACACGGAAAACTTAGATTGGGAGGTGCCACCTCAGAAGGCAGAGAAATCGTACTCGGAACTGCCTTAATGCTAAGGGGCGAAAACAGTTATAAAGTAAATTCAGATCTAAATCGAGCAATTTCGAACTTGAGCCTTCCAGAAAACGTGGAAGTAAAACTTCTTTTAGAAAGATCTTTCTTAATCAATGCAACAATCAAAACAGTTTCCAAAAACTTAATAGAAGGTGCACTTCTAGTAGTATTGACCCTATTCTTCATCCTCTTTAATCTGAAAGCGTCCGTCATTGTGGCTTGCATTATCCCAGGCTCAATGCTTCTCGCACTTGCTTGTATGAGACTCTTGGGGATCTCGGCAAACTTAATGAGCCTTGGTGCTATAGATTTCGGGCTCCTCGTAGATGCGGCGATCGTCATCACGGAAAACGTAATCTCAAGATTCGACGCGGAAACTTTTTTCTCGAAAGAAGAAAAACGCAGGGTCATACTGCAATCTTCGATCGAAGTATTGAAGCCAGTTTCATTCGGAGTCATCGTTATCATGCTCGTTTATGTACCGATTTTGACTTTGGACGGAATTCCAGGTCGGATGTTTCGCCCGATGGCGGAAACCGTGTTGCTCGCTCTGGGGTTCAGCTTGTTTTTAGCGGTCTTTCTTTTACCTCCCCTTCTATATTTCTTTTTATCCCCCCGAATTTCCAAACCGAACCGAGTCCAAAAAGAGAGTCGAATCGTTCACGCCTATGCAAGCTACCTGCCTACGCTTTTGGAAAAGCCAAAATTTGTCGTTACATTTAGCCTTTCCTTTTTCCTCATTACAATATTAATATATTTGAATATGGGAACTGTTTTCTTACCGAAGCTCTTGGAAGGAGACCTTATGCTCGTAATCGTTCGAGAAGGTCAGGTAGGGCTCGAGGAAAGCATTAGAGAACAAAAGGATGTGGAGAAGGAACTCCTTAAGCTTCCCGAAGTACAAAGCGTATTTTCTAGAATAGGAACCAGCTCCGTTGCGAATGATCCGATGGGGCCATTCAATGCGGACACCTTTATCATTCTAAAAAAAGAAGCGATTTCTGAATTAATACAACCCAAGAATTGGGAGCCGCTGCTGTCAAAAATCCATTCTACGATTCAGGCAAAATACCCGAGTTCTGAACTTACCTTAAGCCAACCATTAGAGGCTAGATTCAACGAATTGCTAGAAGGAAGTCGAGCGGATATAAGCGTGAGAATTCTAGGAAAGGATCTGAATGTACTTTTTGAACTTCAGGAAACGCTTCGAGAAAAGTTGAAAAACATTCCTGGAGCCGCCGAAGTTGAGCTAGACCCAATTATGGCGTTGCGCAAGGCCCGCGTGATTGATATCGTTCCGGATCCGATGAAATTAAAATATTATGATATTTCCTTTCCTTCTTTTAATCAGGCGATTGAGGCTTCGATGAGCGGCTTCGAACTCGGCGGATACTACGAGGAGGAAGTTCGTTTCCCGATAAAAATCTGGTTATCCGAGGAGGTTAGAAATATTGAATCAGAGATTCGTAATATTACTGTTGGAACCAGCGACGGCGGAATGATTCCGATTTACCTGTTGTCCTCTTTTCAAAAGAAAGAAAAGGTAATGACGATTTCCAGGAACAAATCCAGACGCTTTGTCGCTGTTTCGGTCAACTTAAGAGGTAGGGACTTACAAGGATTTTATAACGAAGCACGGGAAGAAATTTCCAAGCTTGGGATTCCGAACGGATATAACGTTTTTTGGGGAGGGCAAATAGAAAATCTGAGCAAGGCAAAAGAAAAACTTTCCGTTATCATTCCGGCCACGTTATTTATGATCTTAATCGTTTTATATCTAGGCCTAGGATCCGCCAAGCAAGCACTACTCGTATTTTTCTGCGTACCATTTGCGCTTTCCGGAGGGATTTGGCTTTTATTCCTGAGGGGAATGGACCTTAGCGTATCTGCTTTTGTAGGATGTATCGCATTATCAGGAATTGCAGTATTAAACGGATTAGTAAAACTAGATACGATTCATAGAATTCGGGAAGAGAAAAAATTGAGCGTGAAAGAATCCGTAATTTTAGGAGCCACTAGTAGAATTCGACCCGTAATCATGACCGCACTGGTTGCCTCCTTCGGTTTCGTGCCTATGGCTTTCGGCTCCGGATTGGGTTCCGAAGTCCAAAAACCTTTGGCGACAGTCGTCATCGGGGGAATTATTTCCTCTACATTCTTGACGCTAGTGATCCTTCCGGTACTCTACTATTGGTTAGAAAAGGAATCGTAAAATTAGATATCGGCTCTGAACTTCTCCGCAATTTTTTTCGGAGCCACCGTACAATAGGCGGCATTCATCGCTTGAATTAAGATTTCCTTTTTTACTTTAGTGAGATCTACTTTTGTCCAACCTTGCTTTCCCCAGGCGCCTTCGACTGGAAAAATCATTTTAGAATCAATCGCCCAAAAAATGGGCCGATCGAACTCGTTTAACTTCAGAACAGCAGTTTTTTCCTCGGGCTGCAAGGTAGCAAATATCTTCTTTTTGATTCGAAAGGAAGGATTTCCCCAGTGGTCCTGTTCTACCACCTCGGGATAAGAAAGAGCCATTTTTCTAAATGCTTCTGGTTGAATCATTTTCTATTAACAACGATTGTTAAGGTTTTATAAAGTTTGCAGTAAAAGTCTTTCCTTTTCCGAAAACCCGATCCAGCACAAATCCTGCAGGGCAAAGAATTTTTTCGATCTCTTTGACGGATAAAATATCAGGATCGCCTGCTTGTTCGGAAACGGAAACGATACCTCCCTTACGAAGTAAGCGAAACATTTCCTTCGCGTATAAAGCCTGATTTTCGATTTCGCCCAGTACGGTGACCAAAAAAATTCTATCGAATGTCTGGTCTTGGTAATCCAATTTGTCTCCGTCACAAGTTTTAAAATCAAAATTCTTTAATCCCGTTCGCTCTAGTCGCTTACGGGCCTTTTCAAGCATCTCTGGCTGGATGTCGGTGAGAAAGAGTTTTCCTTTCGGAATCCTCTTCGCAATCTCAGGACTAAAATATCCTGGACCGCAACCGATTTCGAGTACATTAAAATTCTCTTTCAAGTCTAGGCGCTCAGCAAGCTTACTCGGAGAAAGGAATAAATTTCGAATAGGCAAAAGCAATACCCAGGCGAATTGGTGAGGGTACAATCCTTTGCCGGAGAATCTACTGAATAAATCCGCTATTTTAGACATTTGCTCGCTCAGTTGTTAAAACATTCCAATATTCTAATTTTTCTACACTATTCAAAAAATACACGACAATACCTATTCTCCGGATTCCTGTTTTATGAATTATTTATTACAAATTATGAATGTATCTTAACAAATAATGTTAAGTTGCTTCAAGAATAAACAGGAACCACTGGGAACTTAAAGCCAAATTCTTCCGATTTGTAGGAGCTCCTACAGATAAACCGATCACTTAAATTGCTTGCCAAGAATCAAGTTTTATGGCAAAGGATCCGGCGTAAGCGCCACCGCTGCCGCTCCGGCCCCCACCCAACATAGGGCGGGGCCCTTTCACTAAAAAGTACTTCCGCCTCATCTCTTTTGAGCCTCTAATCAATTGGTTTATTTCCAATTTCTACTTTCTTTTTCCAAAAATTCTCTTAGATTCCTTCCTCGTGAAAGATCCAATTACCAGAAAAGAGTTCTTAAAAATATCTATGCTTGCTGGAGGTTCTGCTCTATTCGGAACTTCTCTCTTAGCAGATTGTTCCGGTCCCGCGCTTTCTAGGGAAACTCCTTGGATCGGCTCATCAAACGAAACCCCAGTTTTAAGGGCGATCCGTTGCGGGATGACTGCGCCGAACGCACACAACTCTCAGCCTTGGAAGTTTCGGATACTGAATGACTCTGAATTTTTGCTCTTTCTGGATCCTTCTCGTTTATTAACGGACACTGACCCTCCAGCCAGACAAAGTCTTATATCACAAGGTACTTTTTTAGAGTGTCTTGCCATCGGAGCTTCTGCTTTCGGATATGAAGCTAAAATTTCCCTATTTCCGGAAGGCAATGCAGAGATCGGCAACTTCGCAAAAAAACCCATCGCAAAGATTGCACTCTCCGCTAAGTCAATTTCATACGATTCTCTCTCTGAATTTCTCGTGTCTCGAAGAACTACCCGAACTCCATTTACAGGAACCTTCGCAAAGCAAGAGTCAGAATCTTTGCTCTCTAAAGCGGGAATACTTCGGAACCAGTTAGGTTTTCTTTTCGAGGGAAATACGAAAGAGGAATTGATCGGATTTTGTAAAAAGGCTTTCGAAGTAGAAACGAATACGTATCGAACAAATGAAGAGACCAGAAAATGGTTTCGTTACAGTGACGACGAATGGGACAACAAGAAAGACGGGCTTTCTTTCCGTGGATCTGGACTGACCGGATTCAAACATTGGCTCGTCTCTAAATTCATTGTTCCACCTGGGCAAGAAGTTTGGCATTCTTCCTCTGCACGAGAGGGCTCCGTCGATGTCTTTCAAAATGCAATCGCCGCGACTCCGGCATTCGCTTGGATTCAAACAAAAAAAGACGATTCAGTTTCTAGAGTAGAATCTGGAAGGGACTACGCAAGAATCTGCCTCGCCGCCGAGGCTTGCGGTTTTGCTCTCCATCCGGTCAGTCAGATATTAGAAGAGTATTCGGAAATGAAGGAATTACGATTAGCGGGAGAAAAACTTCTAAATATACCTCCTCCCGCAAAAGTACAAATGTTATTCCGCCTTGGGCTAAGCGACTACAGGTACGTGAGCCCGAGAAGAAATCCAAACCAACTCTTAGAAGGCTAAAGGCTTTTAATACTTTAGAATTTTATTCTTTTCTAAAGAAAAGATTTTAAAAACTTCTTGGTTTCTTCTAGCAACTTCTGCTTAAGATTTGTATCTAACGCGAGTCCTTTGTATTTTACTTGCTTTCGGTTTTCAAAGTACTGACCACTCACACCTTCCATTCCCGGAGCATCCGTAAGATAGATCAAGTCCAAGGCGCTTTTTTCAGGTGTAATAAAGAATAAATTTTTCACACTATTATAGATTGAACCTAGTATTCCTCCGAAATCTCTAGAAAGCTCGGTATTCACTACGCCAGGATGAATCGCGTTTACTGTAATTTTCGTTTTTTTTAATCTTTCGAAAAGATCCTGCATATAATATAAATTGAAAAGCTTTGAATCACAATAGGCGCCTAACCAAGTATACTTCTTTGTTTTTTGCCAGTCGTTCGGATCCGGTTTTGCGTTTCCATACAATTTTGAAGTCAAGATCAAGATTCTAGAAGAACCTGCTGCTTTTAGTCTTGGTAGCAACTTCTCCGTCAACAAAACATGAGCAAGGTGATTTACCGCAAAAGTTAGCTCATATCCGTCCTTGGACGTTTGCCTCTCTGGAGAAATCAATCCTGCGTTATTAATGAGGGCATCGATTTTGGGAAATTTCTTGGAGATTTCTTTAGAAGCTTTTGCAACTTCTTTGAGGGAGGACAAATCGCAAGTCACATAACTGATCTTTTTGTTTCCGGTCTTGGCGGAAATCTCTTCAATAGTTGCTTCTGCTTTCTTCGGATTTCTTGCAACCAAGAGTATTTCCCAACCTCTTTCTGCTAAACCTCTTGCAGTTGCTTTGCCGATTCCGTCCGTAGCCCCAGTAATTACAACTTTTTTCATTTCTAATGATCCTTGCTTTGGCTTTTCACTTAAATTGCCTTCTCGCAATCTGAGATCATTCGCGCTCCTTGCACTTTTAAACAAGAATAAATTATTTTCAGTCGTATAAGTGAAAACTAATCGAATAGATCTGCAATCGAATTCAATACGATATCTGCCTTTACATTACTTCTAGAAGCGTTACTCTCTCTGTACTTCCCAGTTTTAACTAAAATTCCGTAGATTCCAAGGGATTGAGCCGCACCTATATCGGAATCAATATCATCCCCTACCATCGCGCATTCAGATAACGGCAAACCAATTCTTTCTGCTCCCGCCTGAAAAAAAGAAAAGGAAGGTTTTCCAACAACTTCCGCTTTTACGCCGCTGGCATATTCTAGCGCAGCTACAAATGCACCAATATCCAACATGAGACCTTCAGAAGTTTGCCAGTACTTCCCTTTATGCAGTGCTACCAATCTTGCACCTTTTTGCAAAAAATGAAACAGTTGGTTAAGCAATTCATAGCTCCAGGTAGTCCCGATATCTCCGATCAAAATCGCCTCTGGATTTCTTCTATCTTCAACTATGCCTTCTAGATCTTCTTTTGCGCTAGAAGAGATAAGCGGGTACACTCTTGGATTTCCGGTTCTAATTAAGTAGGTCTTGGCTATGCTCGGTGCATTTAATATTTCGGATTCGTCCACTTTGAGGCCCATGCCAACCAAACTGCGGGCCAAGTCAGATTTGGATTTCGTAGTGGTATTTGTTAAAAAACAAAAAGGAATTTTTTTGTCTCTTATTCTAGAAAGGGTTTCGGAAGCACCTGCCAGTAATGTGTCACCGGTGTGGAAAACTCCGTCCAGATCGAACAAAAATCCCTTAATATTGCTAGAGAGCATATACCGGATTGTTCTTCTCGAGGAAATGAAAGTCAACGGTAAAAATGCAAGTTCACTAGATCGAAATGTTCATGAAAAAAAATCTAATTTCCTTTGCTTAAAAAGAAGGCAGTCTTCAAACTCTTAACTTCGCTTATCGAAAAATTTGTTAAGAGAACTATGAGATAGAATTACAATTTATTCGCAGTTAGGTGTTCTATAATTTAACTGCTCATCGCACTACTTACAAAGGGTTATTTTTCACTTACTTATCAGTGAATAAACATTCAGTTGGATAGAATAATTATAAAATTGCTTTTACAACTTTGCTATTTCAGTTCGATCAAGAAGTTTTCGCCAAACTTGATGCTAAATTTTTTATATAGCTACAACCACTCGACTCGGAATAGTATACATAACGAGTAAGAAAAACTTTTAGTAGATTAACAGGCGTTAGTTATCGGTTCACTTTTGAATTTCAAAAACTTTTCGGAGCAATTTCTGAAAAAGAGTTTCATGAATGTGAATGGTAATGAACAGTATCCATCAAAATTAAATATAAACTAACACCATCTAATGGTGAGTCAATGATCGCAAGGCAAGGTTATGGATTACGAAAAGGAAAAAAGGAAACTTCTTTCGGCAAAGAGTCCGGAACAATATATCGAATTTTCCATCAAATCAAGACTTGAAGGACCCAAAAAATCGAGTATTACCACGGAGTGGCTGCACAAGTCCGGTTACACGATTGATGATATCAAGTATGCAAGGAATCGTCATCCTTTTTGGCGCAAGAAAAGGAATCAGGGATCTTATGAAAGAAACAGTCGCAGATTGGAATTTCATAATTATTATAAATCAGATAGGAAAATAGTTTGGGATGAGACTAAACTTTCCAAGTTCTATGACTTGAATCAAGAAGGGCAAGCGGATCATGAACTCGCTCGGACCTTTCGCACTTCCATTCCTGCAGTGAACCATATCCGCAGAAAATTCAGATTTGCGACAAACCTTCTTGAATTAGACAAAAAGAAACCAAACAAGATGAGTGTGATCAAGTTAAGCCATAATTCGGAATCAGTATTGAAGAGATTGATCAGAGAAAAATCTAAAAAATAGATCCCTTCACGAATTGCCTACAGATAACTACATTCATTTTTTGTAAACTGACAACTTCTGGTTTACCTTGAAGTTTGCGGCCTAATTGGTCCAGGGCTGAATTTTTTCGAAAGTGATAAACTCAGTCATATTCTACGTACTCCCTGCGGTTCTTCCGAGCTGCAGGGAACGGGTTTAGCCATGATTTTCGCCTAGCTTAATCACTTGCCCTAGTTTGTGATTTCAAAAACGATGCAAAATGGCCCAGAACTTAACCGGGTCCATCCATCAAGATATGAAAAAGTTAGTCACCTTTCTTTGGATTTGCATCCTGCAAGTCCTAATTGTACAATCCATTTATTCCGGACCGATAAACGATTTCCTTTCTCCGGAAAAATCTGCACGTAAAAACAAAAGCCAAGAAACCGCAGAAAGCCCTCCAAAATCCTTTCAAACCTTCGAAAAGAATGACCAAATCACTTTGGAAGTTAAGAATAAAATTGCAGGGGAAAAAGAGCAACACCTCGAACCCGAAGAGAATGAACCTCCAAGGATAGAACCCTCGAATTCGACTCAGCAAAAAGAAGAACCTAAAACTACAGATCCGGTTCTAAAAACCAAAAAGAAAGTCAAGAAGTCGAATCGGGAAGCTGACATCAAAGAACCGAAAGGAACCCAAGATGTAAATACAGAGAAAAAGAAAAAGTACGATCACGAGGTCAAAGGAGTTTCTAATCTACCCGCAAGCGTCGCATATAATGCGAGCAAAGAAAAAGGAGGCGGGCACGGAAAAGGAATCCCGGTACTATGCTACCACCATCTCTTCGGGAATGGAAATCCGATGGGAGGTTACAATTTAGATCCGGGCTTGTTAGAGGAACAATTCAAGTTTCTGAAAGCACTCGGATACCAAACAGTAAGCTTGGATCAATTTTACGATTATATCCAAGGAAATGCTCCAAAAGGATTTCCTGAAAAACCGATTCTACTTACCTTCGATGATGGTTCCCTCAGTCACAATACTGTGCTAGTTCCGCTCTTAAAAAAATATGGCTTTAGAGCTTCTATCTTCATTTATCCAACTGTGATTTCGAATCCGAAATTCAAGTATTACCTATCCTGGACTGCTCTCAAAGAAGCTCTCAACAGTGGAGTACTTGATTTAGGTTCTCATACTATTTATCACCCGAAACTTCCGACCATGCACCGATCGGAGATTCGAAACCAATTACGAAATTCTAAAGCGATTCTAGAAGCAAAAACCGGATGGAAGGTAAAAGATCTAGCCTATCCTTTCGGTTTGTACGACACTAGAGTTATTGAAGAAGCAAAGAGCGCTGGCTATAGAATGGCGTTCACTGTAAATCCAGGAAAAAATATTCCTGGCAGTCCTGCTTACACTTTGCACAGATCGCTTGTCTCGTGGGGGCAATCTCAATCTAAATACTCTTCGATATTGAGTGCTTCCTATCCTGGAAAAATTATATTAGGAATTGAGAATGGATCCTGGGTAAGGCCAGGGGACACTTTCAAGGTAACTGTAGAAGGCTTGCAAGCAAATTCGGTCAAAATGTTAATCCGGAACAAAAATGCAATTCTATCACGAACTTCCGAAAACGAATATACCATCCAGATCCCTACCTTTAAGTCAAGGGCCAGCTATTTACCATTTTCGGTCCAAGGTAAAACAAAGGACGGAATCAAAACGGAAACTCAGTTTTTGTTTATCAATAGAAGCGCTTTCAAAAAGGATCCTGACTAAGAAATGAATCCCAGCCTAAAAGAAGCACTGCGTTTTTGGTTCAAATTAGGCTGGATTAGTTTTGGAGGACCTGCAGGACAAATTGCGATACTCCATAACTTTTTAGTAATAGAGAAAAAATGGATCGATGAAAAAAGATTCCTTCATGCTCTAAGCTTTTGTATGATGCTTCCGGGGCCAGAAGCACAGCAACTTGCGACCTACACCGGCTGGATTCTTCACGGAACAAAAGGAGCCATCCTGGCCGGCCTTTTATTCATTTTGCCTTCGGTTTGGATCCTACTTCTACTCAGTTGGCTTTATGTAAGCTATGGAAGGTTGTTCGCGGTCGAAGCGATCTTTTACGGGCTAAAACCCGCAGTACTCGGGATCATTCTCTCCTCTTTGGTACGATTGATCAAAACTTCAATCAAAACCAGGCTCCATGTATTCGTGAGCCTCGGTTGCCTAATTGGAATGCTCTGGCTCAAGCTATCTTTCCCGATCATTTTATTATTTGCTATCTTGGTTGGAGGAATCAGCACTGCCTTTGGTTACGGCAACAAAAAAGTTCCGGAGAAAACGGAAGAACCCTTCTTTGTTAAAGAAAAAGGCTCCGAATCAGAGAATCATTGGAGAACCATTTCAAGAATCTCTAGCGTAGGAATCTTTCTCTGGGCGACTCCGCAAATTGCACTACTTCTTTGGAATAAGGCAAACTACTCCTTTTGGAAGACCTTGAGTATATTTTTTACAAAGGCCGCCTTTTTGACGTTTGGCGGTGCGTATGCAGTACTGCCATATATCGCTGAGGCTAGCGTAAACGAACTCAAATGGTTAGAAACTTCTCAAATGATCGATGGCCTAGCCTTGGGAGAAAGCACTCCTGGTCCTTTGATTATGGTTTTGCCTTTTGTGGGTTACTTGGCTGGCTATCACCAATTCGGTACCCATCTTTACGGCGGAGTCGCTTTTTTACTCACAGTTTTTTATACGTTCTTACCTTCTTTCTTATTCATCCTGATAGGGAGTCCTATTTTCGACAAATGGAAGGACAACCAAAGGCTCAGTTTGTTGTTTAGCTTTGTCACTGCAGCCGTGGTCGGCGCTCTTTCCCAACTAACTGTGATTTTTGGAAAAGCGGTTTTGTTTCCGGTAAACCAAGCGACTCCGATTCTTTTGTTCTGGATAATCGCGACTTTTTTCGTACTCCATTTTAAGAAGATACAGATTCTGCCATGGATTGGAATTAGTTCCGCTTTTGGACTCGGACTCCGTACCCTATTTTCCCTATAATTGGTCGAAAAGGAAAGACTAGGAGGTAACTGATCACTCTTGCCTAGTTTTTTTGCTTTTTCTCCGGAGACGATCTCCTAAACTTTCCGAAAGTCTTTGACAATCTCCTAGCCAGGTAGAATTTTCCGAACATGCAAGTCAGGTCCGATGATGGAAAAGACTCACAAACAATAGGAGCCATCTTGATACAGTCGATTCGAGCTGGAGTGCTTCTTATATTTTTATTTTCTGCCTACTCGCTACCGATTTCGTCGGAATCCAAGCCGCCTGTAAATTCCTTTCAGACATTGAAATTGGATCTTCATTCGCCGGATGAAATCAGACTCTCAAACGAAGTCTATTACCTAAAAGACTCAGCAAAAAATCTCTCAGAAACCGAACTAATATCTGGAGAACTGGACTCTCAGTTCAAAAAGAACACCAGAAAGATTCTGAATTTCGGATATGACCCCAGCGTATATTGGCTCCGGATCGCAATCGAAGTGGATGAATCTCTTTCCGAAGAGAGATATCTGGAAATCGAATCCTCTCATTTGGATAAAGTGGATTTATTCTGGAAGGATAGCTCTTCCAGAGAGGGAGAATTTCGTACCGGGGACCAAGTTCCTTTTAAAGAAAGACCAGTCGCAGATCGGTACTTTGTGTTTCCGTTACCCCTGGAGGATAAGGCAAAGATAACGATTTATATCAAAGTTTATACCGAAGGAGCGGTAAACCTGCCGATCTCGCTTCTCACGAAAGAGAAACACGAGGAGTCTTCCAGAATCGCGCTTTTGGCTCATGGGATTTTCTTCGGTGCTCTAGGAGTCATGGCATTTTACAATTTGTTCCTATTTTTTGGAGTAAGAGAAAAGGCGTTCCTATATTACGTTTTATTAATCAGTTCGGTGATCCTTTATGTCTTTTTCAACTCCGGATATGCTTTCTGGTATTTATTCCCGAATTCTCCGAATTTCACGAATAAGGCACATATCATACTGGTCGGGATTACAATGACCTTGGTCATCGTTTTTTCTGCGGAATATCTGCAATCCGTAAACTATCACAAAAAGCTACACTTACTCTTGATGGCGATGATCGGTCTTTGGGCGATATTTATTGTATCCGCATTGTTCATCCCGCTCCATTTTCTTATGCCGGTTGGAGCGATTCTACCGATCGGAGAAATTCTTGTACTAATAGCAATTTCAATTTTTAGAATATTACAAAAAGACAGAAGAGCCCAGATTTTTCTAATCGCTTGGTCCTTATCTTTACTCGGCACTTTTATTTACTCTTTGTACCTTTTGGGAATCTTGGATGAACAATACTTCGCCTTTGGCTCTTTGAAACTAGGAATTCTATCCAATGTGGTTCTATTGTCTTTGGGATTGGTCGACAGAATCAATACTTTCCGAAAGGAGAAAGAAGAGGCAAAAGAACAAGCAGAAATCCTGCTAGAACTTTCGCTGATGGATCCTTTGACAGGGGTTGCAAACCGAAGATTCTTTGACCAGGAGTTGGACCGAGAATGGAATCGATCGGTTCGAACAGATCGACCTTTATCTATGCTGATGATTGATGTGGATTACTTCAAAGCGTATAACGATACGTACGGACACCCGAAAGGAGACGAAGTTCTAGGCAAGGTTGCTCACTCGCTGCAAGAATGCTTAAATCGATCTTCCGACATGATTTCTAGGTACGGTGGAGAAGAATTTGGAGTAATACTTCCGGATACGCCCGTCGAAGGTGCAATCGTAGTCGCTTTGAATATGCTCCAAACGGTTGAGGACATGCACTTGGCTCATGAGAAAAGTCCGTTTTCAAGAGTGACTGTTTCTATCGGAGTTTCAAGTAACCAAGATAGAGATATACATTCTCCTCAGGAACTCTTAGGTAGAGCGGATAAAAACTTATACGACGCAAAGGCGTTTGGAAGAAACCACATCCGTCACTAAATCCGTTATACTATCCTTGTTATAATGCCCACTTGCTAATCAGTTCGGTGTAGTATTTCTTGAGGGGTCAATAATTTGTTAAGCGAAGATCGATACCGAACGAATGTTTTTTGATGGAAATGAGGCCCAGCTCATTTTTTTCCTGGACCGCTTTTTTGCCTGCGGATAAAATCAACTCCCGCCATGCAACGTTCCTATCTCCCTTTTCTCAGCGCACAGACTTTATACCAACTCGCGAAGACTTCTGCAGAGGTCTTTAAGGAACACACGGCACAATTTTATAAACCAACTGGAAAGGAATACAAAAGCATTTCCTTTAGAGAGCTAGAAGCAATTATTAAACGAATTGGTCTCGGCCTAATCAGTCTTGGAGTAAAAAAGGAAGATAAGATCGGATTAATCGCCGACTCGGGACATCGATGGATTTGGGTCAGTATGGGGATCACCAATATCGGGTGCGTAGATGTTCCGAGAGGAACAGACGCAACCGACGAAGATTTGTCCTATATTTTAAATCATACCGAAGCAAAGATCGCATTTGCAGAAAATAGCACCGTGGTTCGAAAGCTCATTTCCAATCATGAGTCTTTTCCACATCTCAAAACCATAATATTGTTCGAGAAATCAGCAAACTTAGAAGCCAAGTCCAACTTTCAACTGATCACTCTGGACGAACTCATGGAAAAGGGAGAATCCTGGATCCAGGAAAATGGCGAGAAAGAATATACCAGCCGTGGAGAAGCAATCCAAGAGAAAGATTTGGCAACAATAGTCTATACATCCGGAACCACCGGAAAGCCAAAAGGAGTCATGCTGTCTCACAAGAATATTTTATTCAACGTGAACATGTCGCTTTCACTAGATGATATTGAGTTTTCGCCCGAAGACAGAACCATGGCCTACCTTCCCCCTTGGCATATCGCCGAAAGACTGATCGAAACAGCGTGCATCCGAGTAGGCGCCTCCGAAGCATTCACCTCTATCAGTACACTCTCCCAAGACCTTCAGGAAATACGCCCTACCTTTTTACTTTCTGTTCCGAGAGTATGGGAAAGTTTTTACAATAAGATCCAAGATAGACTGAAAGATTCTTCTTCGTTCAAGAAAGCATTGTTCAAATCCTTCCAATTCTTTGCGACTGCGTATCACAAAAACATAAGTCGATTGAGAGGACTCGAATACAGTTTAGAAGCCAGATCCTTTTTGGAGGAAATCTCCCGCCGTACTATTTCCTTATTTGGAGTGATTCTCTTGTTCATCCCAAATACGATCGCGCAGATAGCTTTTGGAAAAATCAGAAAAGGACTCGGAGGGAAATTGCGCTTTGCGCTTTCAGGTGCTGGCGCATTACCCGAATACGTGGATCGATTTTTCAATTCTATAGGGATCCCGATCTTAGAGGGATACGGAATGACTGAACTAGGAGGAGTTTCCACCAGACGCAGATTAGACGCAATTACCGTCGGAACTTTAGGAAAGTGCATCCCGGGAGTCGAGATAAAGTTAAAGGACGAGTCCGGACAGGAAATTCACAAACCCGGAATCAAAGGAATCGCATGGCACAAGGGAGAACATGTGATGATGGGTTACTACAAAGATTCCCATAGAACCGGAGAGATGATCAAGGACGGATGGCTAAATTCCGGGGACTTGCTAGTTTGGACAGCACAAGGTGAACTGAAATACGCAGGAAGAGCAAAGGACACTATCGTATTATTAGGGGGAGAAAATCTAGAACCAGAGCCGATCGAATTTGCTTTGACTCAAAGTCCCTATATCCTGCAAGCAATGGTCGTAGGACACGATCGAAAAACGATCGGAGCCTTATTAGTCCCAGATTGGGATGCTCTAGACAAACAGCTCAGAGAATGGAAATCGAGACTGCTCCAAGAAATCAAAGATCCGAACGAAGACGCAGATGTAAGAGAGTTATTCAAGAAAGAAATCAGGGAGTTAGTATCCTCCAAGAACGGATTCAAAAACTTCGAAAAAATCTCTAACTTCTATCT
The DNA here is from genome assembly GCF_002811875.1 of Leptospira perolatii. Taxonomy (GTDB): domain Bacteria; phylum Spirochaetota; class Leptospiria; order Leptospirales; family Leptospiraceae; genus Leptospira_B; species Leptospira_B perolatii. Next base: position 58,831 of record NZ_NPDZ01000003.1, on the reverse strand, counting down.
TTTGCCTAAGAATTTCGAGCCGGGAGACGAACTGACTTTAACAATGAAGGTTAGGCGAAACATTGTCTCGGATAAATACAAAGAAGCTATAGACAGACTCTACAGAGCTTAAAATTTTCGAATTAGGAGTAACCTTTAGAAAGACTTCTCCGAAGAAAGCTCGGGGGAGTTTCTATCTAAAATGAAGCTAGAATCAATAAACAGAAATCGCATTTCTCTGGCACTTTCCTTAGTTTCCGCTATTATCTTGCTCCAAACATTATACTTTAAGTTTTCTGGTGCGAGCGAGTCCGTTTACATATTCAATTCCTTGCACATGGAGCCCTGGGGACGAATAGGATCCGGCATCGCCGAACTGATTGTGGCTGTACTTATCCTACTTCCCAAATTCAGGTTTTTGGGCGCGATCGGTAGCATCGGAATCATGTCCTCTGCACTATTCGCCCATTTTTTCCTGATTGGAATCGTCATCCAAGGAGACGGAGGATTGTTATTCTCGCTTGCTGTTTTAGTTCTGATTTCATCGATCGGAATCTTGTATTTGGAATGGCAAGCGGTTCTCAGCTTTCTTCAAAAAATTCGTGGGCGGTAGAGAAAAAGCCTTTTTGCAGGACTGTAATTTTCCAAAATACTTTGTCTCTCGGATTCCGTTGACAAACCTGTGCTAGGCCGTCATATGGAACTAGGACAGCCTGCAGTTCATGAAACTCCCCAGAGGAAAAATCTACGATAGCTTTTTCATTTCGGATATACACTACCTTTTAAATAAAAGGATAAAGTCCCATAAGCATAAGGAGCTTTTTCAGCTACTCGATCATTTTCATAAGAAAGAAATACGATTTCAAAATGTATATTTAGTCGGAGATATCATAGAAAGCTGGTTCTTTAGCGCAGATCGAAGGCTCACCCGTATTAAAGGCAAGAAAAGGTTTAATAAGCTTTTTGATCGACTCGACAAACTTGCGCTAGAGAATTCGAGAAAGTATTATATTGTAGGAAACCACGACACTACTTCCTATTTGATGCGACTTTCCCCGAGAATCGAATCCTACTTAAAAGAAAGGGATTGGATCGTTTGCGAAAAAGTGGAAGATGAGGTTTTGATCGCATTGCATGGGCACCAAGGCCAATACAATAAGTTTACCTGGATCGGTTCGATTTTTGTTCTAAGGATCCTGCACGTCTTCGCTTCGATTTTTCCCAGGGTTTTTAAGTTCTCCGAAGCCTTTTATCACAAGCATCTGAACAGACATGATCCGACTTCTACGGAAGAAATACTTAGCTACTATCAAAGGCTTTCCAAGTTGACCCACCAAGGCCACAAAGTGCTTATCTCCGGTCACACTCACGACTTTCTATGTATCCCAAAGATCAATATCATAAATACCGGCGACTGGGTAAAAAGTAATACATTTGTCTTACAAGACGGCAGAAAGTTCGTCGGTATACGTATGACTGCGAGAAAAAATTACAAGAAAGAGTTCACTTTAAAAATATAATATTCATTCGTTTAAAAACCCGCTCTCAGTTTCTTACTATTTCTGATTGAAATAAATTTCTGCGATTTTATAATTTTACTATATGGTAGAAGAAACCTTCTATGATTTATTAATGTTCGTGGAAGAACATCCTTGGATATTCACCTCAATCGTCATCGGATTCTTTTTAGTCGGATTGCTCATTCACGACCTCTTTCAACGGAGGCATACTATAAAGCACAACTTCCCCATCGTCGGGCATTTGAGATACATATTTGAGACGATAGGACCTGAACTAAGGCAATACTGGGTCGCAAACGATAAGGAAGAAATGCCCTTCAGCCGGGCAGAACGATCTTGGGTCTATGCGACTGCCAAAAAACAGAATAACAACTTTGGCTTCGGTACCACCGAATTGTTATACGACGCCGGCTATCCGATCATTAAGCACGCAGCCTTTCCTTTTCCAGACGCCGAAGCAAAGTTCGTAGAAGGAGATCCTTCCATGATTCCTAGCTTAAAGGTCATGGGAGAATTTCATAAACGCAAGAAATTGTATCGACCTGCCTCAGTGATCAATATTTCAGCCATGTCTTTCGGATCCCTGGGGGAAAGAGCAGTTTCTGCATTGAATAAAGGTGCCAAGATAGCCAGGTGCTATCAAAACACCGGAGAGGGAGGGCTTTCGCCTTACCACAATTTTGGTGCAGACGTAATGTGGCAGCTCGGGACCGGTTACTTTGGAGCGAGGGGTCCGGATGGAAAATTCTCATTGGATATGCTCTTGAAACGATTGGAACAATTTCCTACGGTTCGAGCCATCGAGATCAAACTTTCTCAAGGTGCAAAACCAGGTAAAGGCGGAATCCTTCCCGGAGCAAAAGTCACAAAACAAATCGCAGAAATCCGTGGAATAGAACCCGGCAAAGATTGTGTTTCGCCAAATGCACATTCGGAATTTAGAGATGTAAAAGGTCTCATTCACTTTATCGAAATGATCGCCGAAGCCTCTGGTTTACCAGTTGGAATTAAGAGTGCGGTCGGCGAATCCAAGTTTTGGGACGAGCTATCGTCGGAAATGTTGGCCACCGGAAAAGGGCCAGATTTTATTACGATAGATGGAGGAGAAGGCGGCACAGGCGCGGCTCCCCTGACATTTACAGATCACGTATCATTACCGTTCAAAGTAGGCTTTGCAAGAGTCTATAGAATTTTTCAGGCCAAAAAACTTTCTGATCGCATGCTTTGGATTGGAAGTGGTAAATTAGGATTTCCTGATAGATCTATCGTAGCATTCGCGATGGGCTGCGATTTGATTCATGTCGCTAGAGAAGCGATGATGTCCGTAGGTTGTATCCAAGCTCAAAAGTGTCATACCGGACACTGCCCGGCAGGAGTCGCGACCCAGAGCAGATGGTTACAAGCCGGCTTGGACGTAGAACTAAAGGCAGAGCGAGCCGCGAACTTTATCAAAGGACTTCGTAAAGAACTCCTATCCGTAGCTCACGCTTGCGGATACGAACACCCGCTTCAGTTTACTGGTAGGGACATAGAAATCGGAGCTGGACAAAATCGATTCAGAACCTTAGAAGAAGTCCTGGAATACGAAAGGGATCCGGTTAAGTTCACTACAATGATGGACTACGCGAGCTATATTCCCGCTCTAAGCTGAAATTGAATTTTCAAAGGATCGATGGGGCGCACCAAAAACTTCTGCGGTTTTTAGTGGTGCCCTAACAATCCTAGTAACTGAACCAATCCCCAGAAAATAAGGAATATTCCGCTTATCTTAAAGATAGGCTTAAACTTTATAAACTTTTCTTCATGTTCTTTGCTCTTCATCTTAGGCTTGATAATCCCAAAACCTAAAAGAGAAGTGTAAATTCCACCGACCAACGGAATCAAACCGTCTACCCTATCCAAAAGTTCCGCCATTTTCTCCCCTTGCCTATTCGAATCTTCCAGTTACTTTTCCGTACCTTTTCGATTTGATTGAGTTTCTTCTTCTACGATTTTTGCGAACAAATCCGGGCGATCCGTAATCAGGCCGTCCACTTTTGCCTTCAAAAGCTTTTTCATTTCTTCGGGATCGTTCACCGTCCACGGCAGTATTTTATACCCCAAAGCATGATATTCTCTAATATACTTTTCATCCACTAACACTTTTTCCGGAGCCAGAATATCCGGAACCGCGCGCTTGTTCAAAAGTAAATTCCTAAGGACCACTTTTTTATAATATTCTATATCGGAATCCTTGAATGTCCCGTAGATTTGAGCGCGGATAAGTTCCGGCTTTTTCTCCTTGATCCTCTCCAATATTTTTGGATTGAAAGAAGAAACAAATGTTCTCTTTGGAAACTTCTTTTTCTGAAGGAGAGAAACAACTTCGTCGGCCAATTTCTGAGCCGCTTCTCCGGATTCCTTACTTTTAATTTCAATATCGATAACAGCTTTCCCACCGAATTCGTCGAGGACCTCCTCCAGAGTTGGAATCTTTTCTCCCTTGAATTTCGGAGAAAAACGACTCCCGGCATCCAGATCTTTGATTTCTTGAAGTGAGGTCTCTTTTACGTCCTTTTTTACTCCGGTCACTCTCTCTAGATTGTAGTCATGAATTACCACTAGCTCACCTGACTTACATTGCATGGTATCTAATTCGAATCCGTGCCCGTACTTCGTTGCAAGTCGAAAGGCAGACATCGTGTTTTCCGGCGCGAGCGCCTTGGTCCCTCGATGTCCGATAATCAAGACTGTTTCAGGAAATTGCTCCTGCACTTCTCCGGTTCTAGGGGAATGGTAAATGCAGGAAGAATGGCTAGAAAATGAAAAGGCAAAGATTACAAAGGCAAGAACCTTCGGTCCTAAATAAGATCTAATTGAAAGCGATTTCATAGGTATAAAACTCTGTTCCGAATTCATTGCCATAAGCTCCGGATAGAATGAATATTTATATAGAACGGCGACATTCCGAAAAGCTGTTTTCGCTAGAATCGCTTGCCTTTTTACAGAGCTGTCACAGTTTCTGACAAGCTAAAAATGGTCGGATCCGTTTCAGAATACTTTCGTGAATCATGGAGATTTCTCCGCGATCCCAAAAACTTCCTACGAACACAACTTCCAAAACAAGGGCTCAAGAAGGTCATATTCCGAACCTATCTGTTTTTTCTAATCGGTGTCTGTATCTCCATCTTGTTTCGTGCAATCCCGACGTTTGCTTTTGCAGCGGCCCTCGGTATGTCTTTTGATATATTGGTGTTGTCACTTGAATACATACTATTGTTCTTTACCCTCCCGCTGCTCTACGGTGCAATTTTTCTATCAGCTGTCGGCGGTGGACTTTTTCTTTTTGCAAATCTGACCGGTGGAAAAGCAGATTTCCTATCTGCCCTCGCATCTGCTTCTTTTCTATCTTTTCTTTATATTCCTTTCGCGATCTCTAGTCTGTTTAGCCCGTATGGACTCAGCCAGACTTTGATCCAGGCAATCTGTCTCGGGGCACTTATCTATTTCAGTATATTATGTTTATTTCATGTATATCATGGTGATAGAAATAGAGTATTAATTGTTGGCGGCTTACTTGCATTGATTTGTGTGCTCTATTTGTATTTTTCCAAGTCTGCCGAGATTTTCGTAGATAATCAGTATTCTCCAATGAGTCCAGAAGAGGAACAGGAAAAGATCAAGGAAGCGGAAGAGTTCATGGAAAAAATGGAACAGCTTCGCAGAGAAAAAGGTTTGGCGGAATAAGCTCCGATCGATCTTCTGCACATAGCCTTGAACTAAATAAAGGGAGCCTGATTATGGCCCGAGTACAACTGGAATTGCCCCAAAAATTTAGCTGGTCCACTTCCTTGAGGATCAGAATTTACGATACGAATTTTGCCGCGCACCTCGCACACGACAGAGTGATCTCTCTTTTGCACGAAGCAAGAGCTAGATTCTTTAGAGAGAAAGGTTTTAGCGAACTAGATGTAAACGGAATCGGTATCATTCTTACGGATTTGGTGGTGGTTTATAAAGCAGAAGCATTCTTTGGAGACGAAGCGAAGATCGAGATTGGTGCGTCTGACTTTACGTCTAAAGGTTGCGATCTATATTACAGAATGATGCATACTGATGGACCTATCAATGGGAAGCCCATCTGCGAAGCAAAAACAGGACTTGTATTTATGGATTACAAGACCAGAACCGTCGTTCCAGTTCCGGAAATTTTCAGATCTTGGTTTGAGTAAAAATAACTCTTAAGAGATAGTCTCCTTTTCAAAGTGACTGTCGTGGAAAATCATATTCTGACAGTCTAATAGAGAAGGAGGCATAAGATACTTAGACAAACTCTTTCTTTCCGAACCGAAAAGAAGTGGATGGAAAGTTATGAGATTGTTCAGAGAGACTTGGAATTATTACCGGCGTAGTTTCAGATCTGTGCTTTCCCGTGACAATATTTTGTCAAATCCGTGCAATCCCGGAAAAGGGGGCTCCAGTCTGTAGGTTTTTTCTTTGCGTAAGAAAGCGGTTGGAAAGACTGGTATCACAACTGCCGGAAAGTGAGGGTTTTTCGATGAAACGGACGGAATTAGAAAGACGCGAAAGAGATCTCCGAAAATCACAGAAAAAGCAAGAAACCCTGTTAAAACGTTCTTCTTCCAGAGGCAGCAGCGTAGGCGATTTTATCGATCAACTTTCCGGTCTATTTCGCTACGATGCGACTGAGATTTTCAATACTACAAACGAGATCGGAATTCTAGAACTTCTAGAAGATATGCAAGCTGTACTCCCGCAAAAAAAATGGGATGATGTGCTCCGAAAAGCGATCAAGAAAACCGGAGTGCAAGAAAAGGAAAAAGCATACCAAGAGCTGAAGGAACTACTCACCTTCGAAGAAGACGAAGAAACAGAAGAAGTCAGCGTTTAATAGAAATCACCTAGTAAAAATCAAAACATCCTTTCATCCGAAAAATTCGGAATGAAAGGATGACGGTTAGCAAATTTACCGATCTTATTTCGCCTGCAAAAAGCGAAAGGATTGATTTTTAGTTGTGATCGCGTTTTGGACGGCTGAAAGTTTGAGGCTTCGCGATATCCACGTTCAGTTTTCTTCCGCTGAACTGAGTACCATTCAAACTGTTTTTCGCGTTTTCGGCGTCTTCTTCGTTCGCCATTTCAACGAATCCAAACCCTTTGCCTTCGATGATTTTGACGTTAACGACTTCTCCATAGTTAGAGAAAAGTTTATTTACTTCGGTGCTTCCTACAGCGTAATTTAGGTTTCCGACAAAGAGTTTACTGTTGCGCATAGCTTCCCCGTGATCCCAGTCCTTTTAACAATCTTAACAGCATCGAAATAGGAAAGAGAAACACGAGGCTCTCTAACTAATTCCTGTTAGAGTGAGTGGACGGCCACTGCGGCCAATCTTCACATAAGGTTTTAAAAAAGCGATCCGATTTTATATAATTTTTTTATGAAACCCTAAATTTCGGAATCTTGAGTCTTTTATCCAGGATAGATTTTTTTTAAAAGGATACTTTAGGTTTTCTTAAGAAAGAATTCATCGAATCGTAACCGAATCTGAACTGGAACCCTTAACGTTTCGAGTTAACAGCCTTAAGTTTTTTTCAGATTCGCAAATGCTTCCGGAAGTTTTACTGGTTTTCTAGTTTCTAGAAGCAAACAAGCCCAGGTAAGTTCTGCAACACAGACCAACTCTTTCGATTCTTTTTTAAAAACTGCGATTTCCCAAACAACGCTAGCCGGCTTTACGGTTCCGGCACGAACTCCGACTAATATCTCCTCGTCGAATCTTGCTGGAGACTTAAAATCTACGACGGACCGTGTTACCATAAAGTCCAAACCGGTCCGTTTGCTCTCCCCAAGATAATCATATTTAAGATGTCTCATGTATTCATTCAGCGAAACATCGAAATAGTTTAAATAATTTGCATTAAAGACTACTCCCTGGGAATCGACCTCGGAATATCTCACTCGAATTGGATGAAAAAAAGGATAATCACTTTCGTTTGGATTCATTCGATTCCTACGTAGCCATTAAAAATGGTAAAGCTTTTTCTACAAATAAGTCTGTCGCATCGACGTGAGCAAAGTGAGAGCCTCGATCCAACCAATGAAATTCGACCTTGGGTAGAATCCGGTGCATTTTCTTACCGACAGCAGGAGGCACCATAGGATCCTTCTTTGCATAAACTAATAGAAGAGGGATCGGAAAATATCCGTTTAGAGAGAGCAAATCCTTTTCGAATTTCTGCATCTCTTTTACATTCAAAGTTTGCTTTAACATTAGATAAAATGCGTGAACTCCTTCCGGAGTTTTTAAGGGCAAAGAATATTCCCTGTGCTCTTCTTTCGATTTTAGAGATTCGTCATAATAATGCACGTTTGTATGCACCCATTTTTCCGGATTACGATTCACTAAAGTTCGAACCACAGTTTCAGAAAAAGGAAACATTCCCAATGCAAATCTCAATACTTGCATTCTACCCGTACTGATTCCGGGAGAATGTAGATTTACGAGTCTGGAAAAAATTCCAGGAAACTTTAGGACAGCTCTCATACAAAGATATCCGCCAAGAGAATTGCCGATAGCGCGACACCCGAAGATATTCAAATTCCTAACCATTTCGTGTAGGAATTCCGCCATCGAATCAGGGTCATAAGATGCCTCCGGCTTAGAGGACAATCCGGATCCGACTAAATCAGGAATATATAGAGTAAAATGCTGCCCCAAAGGCTCAATCATGTACCGCCATGAATATCCTGTGGTCATGAAACCGTGTACCAACAACAAAGGAGGTCCAGATCCGTATGTTTTTAAATGCAAATTTACATTGCCGAAGGGCTTAGAATGAAAGGAGATCATTTGGCTTTTTACATTAAAGTAAGGATGGCTAATTCTAGGTTTGTCAGGGACTTCGGTGAACGGTAGCTGTTTGAATGGTGCTTGTAGCATAAGCTCCCCTATTGTATTTCTGTGACTAAATTTTTGAGGCGGATATAAACTTCATCTGGCCAGTTCGTCAAAGTTTTCGTCCTGAGATCTGCGAATCCAAGCAGAAAGTTCACCGTACATCTTTTTTCCCCAAGGTATTGTGCGGTCAGCTGTAATTCTATATTGTTTCGTTTTAATCTTTTCAACACTGTTTCAAAAACTAGGCGATCTCCTAAAAAAGAAGGCTTATAAAATTTGGCCACGATTTTCATCGCAGGTACTCCGTAATTTTGTTTCACGACCATTTCGGAAAAACTGAAATCTATAACCTCATCGAACCAATCTTCCATCACTTCGGTAAACAGATTGAAGTATTGAGGAGTAAACACGACTCCACCAGGATCACAATGTTGGAACCGAACTAATTTTTCCGATTGGTAGGTATGCATTTTGAATTTCAGTCGGGGGATTCGTTCTTAGAGATTTCCAGGATCTTCTGAACAGTGTCCAAATTACGAGTAGTAGAAATCAAATCTAACTTCTTTTCCAGAAATTGGTTGGAAAAAACGGATTTACCGTACCCTTTTTTACATACAATATAGATTTCTTTTCCGGAAGGTCTAAATTCGTCTATTTCGTTGTTAAATGAAATGAGCTTTTCCACCAAACCCGCGTTTGGTTTTTGAGATAAGAAGGAAATGTACAGTTTGTTTTCCTTTGAATACTCGTTTTCCTGAAAGGGTATCCTTTTGACTGCAGATTCAAGCTCTTTCCTAGTTCTGAGAATTGTTTTCACCTGAAAACCGAGATTTTTCTCCAGGTGTTTTTCTATCTGCTCCCGAATCTTTTCGGAAGCAGACGATTCCGTTTGAAAGATAACGTTCCCGCTCTGAATATAAGTTCTAACGTTTTGAAAGGGAAGGGCTTCGAACAGACTTTTAAGATGGTCCATTTTAATGATCTTCTGGCCGCTGACATTGATGCCTCGTAACAAAGCGATGAATGTTGTCATTCTGCACTAATCCTTTGCCCGGTTTAGGCCTTTAAAAATATCCAATATACGAGTTTGTGAGTTGCACGCGATCAAATAATCTAATATGTTAATGGACATGGACAGAATTCAAAGATCGAATACGGATTTTAGAAGAGGTAGTCAAGTAGCCCACGCTCAACATGGCACTCATGGGAACGTCGGCAAAAAAGGAGAAGCTCCGAAGGCAAAGCCCTTCAAGGTTCATAAGCTAAAACAAAAAAGCGATCGTCCGGGCGCGTTCTGGCTCTGGTACCTGATCCTAAGTATAGCCTCCTTTCTACCACTTTTCGGATTTGTAGCTTCATTCTTGCTATATTCAATGGCAAAGAACCGATTCTTCAAAATCCTTCCCTTAATCTTTAGCATTGGCGCAAACGGCTATCTATTGTATCTGCGATTTTATGCAGAAGCGGAGTTCCACAATTTGCAAAATTTAGTAAAATAACCTACAACCTATAATCAGAATCCTGGCACTTGTTCAGTCTTAGAGCAAGGTTGTGGAGAATTATTTTTTGAGCGCTGATCTGTTTTCTTGGCCAGTTTTTCAAAGTGTCCTTTAAATTAGAGAGCCTAAAATACATTTTTCAAAAAGATCCGATCTGAAAATATATTAGATAAAATTAAATCTTTTTCGATTTCTAGCCAAGACGTATCACATTTGTAACTGGCTGCTTATGTTAAAGTAAATCGCGATCACCAAATAGGTGAGAAAATTCCCTGCGAACAAAGGAAACCATAGTCTTCTTCTTTTTAATCTGAACAAAAAGCCTACGGAATATACTTCGATCACTACGCTCGTTCCGAACATAAGCAAGAACGTAGCGATCCATCCTATCGTGTTAAAAGTGCCGCCAGTCCAAGGATCCGCAATATAATGAAAAAGTAATGGAATAAAGATCAATAGCTGCATTCCGAACACACCGGAGATCGCGTTTCCGACGGAGGAAATCATGAAAGATTTTACAACAGGCAGCCGAATAAAGTGTCTCAGAATCAAAGCTTCGATGACAACGGTGACAATAATTAAGGGCCAAAGTGTATAGTATCCATGCATTACATAAAGCGCAGGCCAGATTACATCAGCTAAAAACGTCATTCAAAATAGCCCTAACTAACTCGTGTTAGGTAGTGTTTGCTACCTATCATTTTCAGGAATCCGTTTTTATCATTCAAATAAAATTTCTATGCAAAGAAATCTAAGGTACTCACTGCTAGAAAGAACTGGATTCGGGGAAGAAACCTTGTCAATAGTGGCAGGAAATCTTTAAAATCGAATTAGATTCTCAAAATTCCCTGAATTCAATTCTGTTCCTTCCGTTCCTTTTAGAGTGGTACATCGCCTCATCTGCCGCCTGTAGGAACTCCTCGATCGCCTGGTTCTTAGAAATGTATTGCACTGCGCCTAAACTCGCCGTAACAGTAAGAGTAACTGCTGGAGTATGAATTACTGAGGATTCGAAACTCTTGTGGATCCTCTCTGCTATTTTAAGAGTGCTTTCGCTATTCGATCCAGGGAGCACTATAATGAATTCCTCTCCACCATATCTTCCTAATGCATCTTGGGATCGGACTGCCGATCGCAAGATTCCTGCAGAGTAACGAATGACCGAATCTCCGATCGGATGGCCATAAGTATCATTGATTGCTTTGAAATGATCCAGGTCTAACAAGATCAGACCCAAGGGTTGGCCCTGCTCTTTAGAGGCCTCTACTTCTCTTCGTAAAATATCCAAAATTGCATGCTTATTCCAAATTTGAGTAAGCTGATCTATCAAAGCCCTTCTTCGTGTATCATCTAATTCTTGGAACAAATCAAACTGAGCCTTGCTCAATCTAAAGAGTTGCAGCTCGTTTTCTACAATGGCCGCGAGGTCCCTGAGAGCTTGCTTTTCTCCGGAATCCAAATGTCTTGGTTTGTGATCGACTAGACAAAATGTACCGATGCGATATCCATCTGGGGAATGGATCGGATGTCCGGCGTAAAATCGTACATTGGGACTTCCGGTAACGAGTGGATTGTCGTCAAAACGTTCATCCTGCAGAGCATCTGGAACCACCAATGTTTCCTCGTTCATAATTGCGTGACCACAAAAAGAATCCTGTCTAGGTGTCTCGTTCAGTGCAAACCCGTGAACAGATTTAAACCAATCCCGGTCTGAATCGATCAAGCTAACAATTGCTATGGGTACATTAAATAATCTAGATGCGAGCCTAGTAATTCTGTCGAATCTTTCCTCCGCAGGACCGTATAGCTGTTGCAGCCCATTCAAGCTTTGGAGTCTTTTGATTTCGTCTTCTGGAATCGGCGCCTCTTTCATATTTTTTCAGACGACGGATTTCGTGGAACCGCACTAGAATTCTATTCCTCTATTCAATCTCTTCATTCTTATTTTTGAAATAGAACGGTACATATAAAATAAAAAAAAGAACAACTCCGAGGATTTGCAGATTGACTAAGTAATACGGCCATTCTCCTAAATAATCTAGTATCGACCCTGAACTCGGTTTTGCCATGATATAGGCATAGTTTCCGTCTAACAGCAAGTCGACTACAAAGGCAGTTATAAAAAACAACTCAGTGTATAGAATAGTCCTGAGTACGGACCATTTTCTAGGATACAGTTTCAAACCGAAGACTATGAATAGAGACCCTATCACTAAACCGGAATGTGCGATAAAGAATATGAAAAAATAGATATGAGGAAAAGTAACCTGCAGATCAGGAGTGATCACCCCATTCACAGATCCACTCATGACCCAAAAGTAGGAAAGTTCTGCGAATGTGCGGTTGTGAGTAAATAAGGCCAGAGCGGTTACGATCATGGACCAGTTACAAAGCTCCATGGGAAGATCGTACCGGATTTCCCAATAACCTGATTTTACTCTATATATTACGTAAACGATATAGTTTAAAATCAAGATTGCGCCGATCGCATATCCGATTTGATTGATCGGTTTTTGGCTGGAGTTGGAACGCCCCAAAAAAATGAGCAGAGCCAGTAGCGATATTGTGATTATCAATATTAAATGATGGAGACTGGACCATTGCAGAAACCTTTCTTCCATCAACTATTTTGACTCAGCCTATTCCTATTTTCGAATTTTACTAAGCGCTTTTGCTAGTGGCCAGCCTTTCTTCTTCTTGGATCCAGTTTCTCCATTTCTCCGCGTTCAAGAAGACCCAGTTTAGTTTGACTTTACCGTCTTCCAGCTCGATTCGATCCATTCCAGTCCCTTTAAACTCCAACCCCTTCTTTGGATTGGCAAAGGTAAAACGATAGCACGCAGAAAAACTTCCGGATTCAGAATGAGGATAAAGTTCCGTGAGAACCCAATCCTGATAAGGAAAACGCCGAAACAAAAGCATTAAATATCTTTTAAGTGCCGGCTTCCCAAAAATTCCCTCAGGAACATTCGGGTCTTTATATTCACAATCTTCTGAATAAAAAGAAGCCACGCTTGATGCGTCCGAGCGATTCCAAGCTTCCAAAAATCCTTCCAAGATAGTCTTGTACTCCTGCACTGTAGTATTCATATGATTTTCTCCGAACTCTTTCCCGCACTTTCTTTCTATGATCTTGCATCATTCTCAGGAAACGTTCCAGCACTTTTATAGAAAACAATTCTAATGCTTTGTTTCTAAAACCAATTGAGAATCATTGTTTCTTGGTTGTCTCAAAACTTCATTTTGAAGCCAAGCAACGACAAGCTCAGAAAACTTGCCGTTCTTCATCCAACCGAAATGACCAACCTCTTTCACTTCCAAATCCGATGGAGAAAGATACAAATAAGCAAGCGTACTTCCGATCATTCTGCCGTGGAATGCTTCCACCGGTTTTCTAGGTGCATAGGTTTGGTCATCCGTAAATGAAACGGAAAGAACCGGACAAGTCACTCTAGGAAAGGCCCATTCTAAATCGCTTCCTCCAGAGTCTCTGAAAATTCCCGTAAGTCCGATGCGAGACCAATCTTTCATCAGTTGTCTTGCGTTTCTACCCATTGCTCCCAACTTATCTCCTGGGAAATAACCGAGCATCGAAGAAATCAAAGAAGCAAATTTATAGTAGCAAAAATAGAGAATGGATCTAGGAAACCCATAGAGTTTATAGTAAGGAATCGCTGTCGTAACTAAGACCAAACGCTCGATACTCTCCGGATGAATCCCTGCGTAGACTGCACCCAATTGCCCTCCGAGACTGTGCCCCAATAGAATCACTTTTTCGACAGAATGCCTTTCTTGAAGGAACTCGACCACCGATTCGCAATCATCGTAAATAAGTTTACTGTACCCAAAGTCATTCTTCTTGGAAGGACCAGGCTTACTATCTCCTAGGCCACGAAGATCTTGTAGATATACTGGATACCCTGAATTTGCTAATAACAAAGCTGTCTTTACGTAGAATTTTCCCGGAACACCCATGGCAGGCAGTACAAGAATTGGCGCTCTATCGGCGTGCTTTGAAGCCAAAGGTAAAAAAGAATAAACAGCTAGCGAATACCCGTCGCTACTCTTCACAAAGAAGCTCGATTTTTCTACTTTCATTTTCACACCTCAGTGTTAGCGTAACATTTGATTTCAAACTTATCGACTCAGATCAGGATTTGGCACTCGAATGGACCAATTTTATACGTACTTCATTTTTGCCGGTGCGCTGGTCGCAGGTGTAGCATGCTTTGGACATTTGGTGAGCGTAGGACGAGGCCACGGACGTTATCTGTTATCCGGTACTCTTTTTTGTACCATGCTCTGGCAAGTCTATATGGGACTAGTTTCCGCTGGGCTTATGCAAGGAGCGCTCGGCCATCTCAGAATGACCCATTTGCCATTCGCGCTTTCAATCGGTCCCCTACTCTATTTATTCCTTAGAGAGGTAATCGATCCAGAATTCCACCTTAGTAAGGTTTCTGCGCTTCACTTTGCTCCGGTTCTACTTTGCGTAATCCTGTTAGTTCCAATTTTCTTTTCAGAGACAAATCTAAAAACGGAAATGGAAAGATATTCTTATAACGTGACTCAATCCGCTCTTGACTTTCCTTTATTATCTCAAAATGGAAATTCTATCGATTTTTATTTTGGAGTAGTCGCCTTTCTTGCTTTGAGTCCCAAACTATCCATTCTATTCTATTCAGGCTTATTAATTTTTCATTCTATTCGGTTGTGGTCGCGAAAAGATTCACTTTGGCAAGAAATTCGCGCAATTGCGATTCTTCTGTTTTTATTAACCTTTGCTTCAGCGGCAATCGCATTGGCGGATCATTTTTTGCCAGGAGATCATTTCTTAAAAATTGGTTCTGCTCTTGCTAGCATTTGCATTTTTACAATCTATGCACTCGATAGAAGATTCTTCGAACCAATGTTCCTACGTCATAGAATTCGAGGATACAGACACTCTAGAATTTCGAATTTAAATCGGAAGTCTTTAAAGGACTGCATATTATCCCTAATGGAGATAGAGAAAGTTTATCTGACAGAGGATTTTCCCATCCAATCTTTTGCGCAGGAGGTATCGATTTACGGATTTCCAATACAACCTGCGCAACTTTCCGAATTCATAAATAGCGAATTTGGGAAAAACTATAATCAATTTCTAAACCAGTTTAGAATAGAAGAAGCTTGCAAATGGCTTTTACAAGAACCAAATCAATCGATTCTTTCCATCGCGTTGGCGGCGGGGTTCAATTCCAAGTCGACTTTCAACAGAGTTTTTCGTCATGCGATGAAAATGACTCCGATTGAATATAGAACCAGGAATTTACCTTCGATCGAGAATTGGAAATCTGCTTCTGTTTGAATATTCCTAAAATCTATTTTTCAAGAGTATAATGCAGACAAACTACTCCAGAGCGAAAAGTCTGATTCTTCACCAGAGTCAGTTTCGTTCTTTCCTTTATATTCTGAAACAAAGGAATTCCAGCGCCTAACAAAATTGGATTTACGAAAATCCAATAATCGTCGATTAAGTTTTCATGCATAAGCGCGTGCATCGTAGTCGGACTTCCGAAAACCAAAATATCTTTTCCAGATAAGCTTTTTAGTTTTCTAATTTCGTCCGGGATATTTTTACTAATCACTTTCGTATTCTTTAAGCTAGCCTCTTGCAATGTTTTCGAGACCACTACTTTCGAAACCTGATTGTACCATTTAGAATGTTCCAAATCGTGCTTGGTTGCATTCGGTTGCTCTCCTGCACTCGGCCAATAACTCTCCATCATTTGATAAGTGACCCTTCCATATAATGCAGTATCTGCTTCATTCGTTCTTTGTCCTGCAAACTCGAACATTTCGTCGTCCACTTTGATCCAGTCCATTTCTCCGCTTGTTCCAGCGACAAAGCCATCCAAAGATGAATGCATGAATAACACTAATTTCCTCATATTTCCCCAATATTATGATTATCTCACGCATTCATTTTTCAAAAAATTCTTTAGTGGCAAGATTTTAAAATCGACTTTGGTGCATTTTTTCACACTTTGAGGAATGAAATATTAGAACTAAAGCTTAATTCATTACAGTCTCAATTCGAACAATTAGGTTCAAACAGGAAATCTTGGTGACGACATTTCGATTTGGTAATATATTTATGCCACTTGATTTGTTTGGAGTAAGGTCATGGAAAACATGAATTTAAACTATCTGGCGATCCTAACTGCTGTGGTTATCAATATTGTCATAGGCAATATTTGGTACGGCCCGCTCTTTGGGAAAGCCTGGGCGGCGGCAGTTGGAATAGATATGAGCAAAAAACCGCCGACAATGGAAATGGTAAAGTCTATGGGCTTAATGGTCATTGGTTCTTTTTTGATGGCCTGGGTCTTTGCTCACAATGCGTTTGTTTGGAATTTTTTATATGACAAAACCATGCTGCAAGTACATGGTCCGGCGATTCCTTGGTTAATGGGATTCTATGGCGGATTCTATACGTGGCTCGGCTTTATTGTTCCCTTGACATTAAACTCAGTTGCGTTTGAAGGAAAACCTTGGAAATTGTTCGGAATTAACGCAGGTTACTATTTTATCAGCTTACAAGTGATCGGAATGGTACTGGCTTATTGGAAGTAAACTACTTTAGGTGTACAGCGCTCTTATGCGCCATGGATGAACTATTCCTGGCGCATATAGGTTCCAAGTGGAACTGGTAGGTTAAAGTTTTTTCGCTGTCAATACTGTCACAAAATGTTTTCGATAGCTGTATCCTAGGAAACTATTTGCTAGAACTAGAAAGATAGCAATCGGCAATCCCTCGTGCGCCAAAAACAAATGAACAAAGAAAATATTTACGATTACTGGAGAAATGACTATCAGCGCTAACGGTACAAAATATCCCGTGAGCAATGCAATTCCGCAAGCAAGCTCAGTTAACTTTAACAATGTGAGCAGATACCCGGATGCCGCGATGCCATCCATAAATATCTTCATGTTACCGGTCTGTTCCGGTTGAGGCACTAATTTGAACAAAATTGCAATCGAGGCATATGTAAATAATAAACCCATCAACGATCGTACGGTGATCGTAGCAATTTTCATCGACTTGTTTTCGTAGCTCATAGTGAATCTCCTACTTGGTCATAGGCGATCTACTTTTAATCTTTTGAAACTATATTTTTATGATAGACTCGTTTTTTCCAAACGCTTCAACAGACCGAAGTCTGAAGTTTTATTCTAGACCAAAGCATTCCATTACTTGCTAACTTTCACTTCCCACTGATCACCGCCTTACATTCTGGAGAAAGCTCGGATTCTTTTTCTTTCAAGCACTGAAGAATTCTACCTTGCCCTGGTTGCATATTAGCGCAGTGTTTTTCTCTATCCTCGTAACAAGCTCCCATTTTGCCGTGCATATCACCTTTCATTCCCATCACATGGGCTTTGCATTGCTCGGACAATTTGGGCATATGATTGTTGAGACATTTCCACATTCTGCCCTGCCCGGGTTGGACGCCTGCACAATGAGTTTGTTTATCGTTCAAGCAAGGATGATTTTGCATATTTGGTCCCTGGCCTTGCTGAGCATTTAATGCATTGAGTAGAACGAATGAAACCCCAAAAATTAAAGTCCCAAGTTTCAAATTCTTCATAGAATCCTCCAAGTTTGTTTTTCCAAAAGGAGAAACAAGAATAGAAATTTGACTTTAATAATTTCTTAAATAGAAACAAGCTTTTTCAGAAAAAATCACTGTTTCTAAAAAACTGATTTAGATCAAGTTTTCGAAACAATCCGAAGCGAGCCACGGGAACTAAGTTAGGCGAATTCATTCTCTGCTTTCTTTAGAATCTTTTCGGCCTCTTTCCTTACGACGCCTTTCGAAGAATCCGCGTAAGGCGATACGAGTGCAAGTATTTCCTTTTTGTAGGATGGCTGCAAAATCATTATATGATAAAAGCCTTTGAATACTTGCTTCGCATGTTTGTCCTTCCACTCTTTTAAAGCTACTTTTAAGACCTTAAAAGATTCTTCGGATGCCGCTTTTCCAGTCTTTGAATAATTAGAAACAGTATCTATGGCATGGTCACGAACGATTGTACTTTTATCGGTTTGAATCAGTTTTTCTAAATTCGGTAAAATCGAAGAAATGATCTTAGGAATCTTTTCCGAAATAAACGCCAGAGCATGAACCGTTTCCCACCTTGCTTTTGTATCCTTACTAGAAAGCAAGGGGAGTAAGTTTTTGGCAAACGGAACTACTAAATCCGGATTTACTTCAGAAACCATTGCAAAAACTTCCGCGCAGTCCGCTTGCAGCTTCGTATCAGCATCATTAGATAGACCAAAAGAAATTTCATTTAGTAAATCATGTTTCTTTAAACATTTGTCTACAACACTACGATTGGATTTTTCGGTTCTATCCCCTTTCTGAGAAGAAAGCTGCTTTAGAATATCCATTGAGGCCTCTATGCTATCTACTTTGTAGTCGATTTTTGCTACTCAGGCTGATTAAAGCGTTTCTGTAAACCAGTTAGAGATAATCTCAGACTCTTCTTTAGGATGAGAGAGCATCCAGTAGACACTTCCATTGATTTCAACTAGTTTCTTTTTCGTTAGAGGCAGACGATTGTATAGATTCCGAATATAGGAAGGCGTGGGTCCTTTTAAATCCAGGAGAAACATTGTAGGAATTTTTAATGATGAGATTGGAGCAGGTGGTTCTGTTGAAACCATGGACATGATTGCCTCTAATGGATACCATTTGTCGAAATCAGGATCTTTCAGATAACCTTTCTCTACCAATGGTTTTTCCAAGATTCTATTTTCCGGATCGTCATCAATGATTGCCTTCCAATCCAGATAGGACGAAATGGGCAACTTGAAATTCGGAAACCAATTTACTAAAGTCTTTGCAATCGGAAGTAGTATTTTACGCTTTCTTGAAGAATTCTCCCACAACCCACCATCGTTTAAAAGTGCCTCTTGGTATTCTTTTTCAGTTAGGATAGCCGGAGAGTTTTGACAAATAATACTTTTTGCCGGTATATTCATTAAAGCTAAATAGAAAACGATATAACCACCCAAACCTTCTCCGAATATTCCAATTTTTTGATTATAGTCATGAGAAATATGAGTAAGCGCGTCGATGTGGCGCGGTATAAGGTCGTTAACCGAATAGCCTCCGTGCTTCGGCATGATGAAAACATTATATCCTTTTCGATATAAATAATATGCTAGTTCTGCAAATATGTAGGAGTGGCCGCCGGATCCTGGGCTAATTAGGATGCTCTTTGCATTCTTTCCTACTAGAAAGCAGGGCATTTCGAAAATCTCTGCAGCAGATCGAAAAACAGTATATTCCAGATTCCTTTCGATTTCTTCGCTATCAGTCATTAACACGTAGTGTTTTTTCCAAAACGTTCTATTCTTCATAAATGGATTCGATACTCCCAATATGCTTAGTTAACGGTAATTAGTTGCATCGATTGTACTGTTTGTATCTTGACTTTCCATCATATATTTCCAAGCGTCTGGCTGACTTCCGTCAATATCCGTAAAGCCGTATACTTTTGCGAGTTGCCCACTGGACAATGATTGACCGTTCCAACGAGACAAATTCGGGTCCGTGGCCAAGGCAACCACAGCGCGACCTACATACGCAGGAGTCTCGGAAACTGCAAAGCCGGGAACTTTTACGATTGCATCCTGCCAATTCTCTTCTGTAACCCCAAACGCTTCTAACATCGCTTCGGACCTGAGCCACCCTGGAGTCAGAGACAAAGCAGTAGCATTGTGAGGTTTCAATTCATGTCCAAGAGAAAATCCCATTCTTAGCACGGCTGCTTTCGTAAGATCGTAAAAGAAGGAGTTCCTATAATTCGTATTGTTGTATTCAGCGGTTCCGTCATTGATTTCTACTACAAGTCCACCTGGAGTCTGCAGGAGCAATGGTATCGCAAAATGACTAGTGATCGCGTGGGTATCGATCGCTAATCTTAAGGTATGTAATCCGAATTCTAAATCCGATTCCCAAACAGTTTTATTCCATTCGATCCGAGTCGCACCAAAGATATCGTTCACTAGAATGTGCAGACATCCTTGTTCTTTGCGAATGCGATTTACAAGAGATTGCACTTGATCCAGCACTAGATGGTCTACTTGGATCGCAATTCCTTTCCCACCGGCTTGGTCAACGAGGGATGCCGTTTCTTCTATCGTTTCCGGTCGATTCATTTCGGATTTGCTCGACTTGGTGGTTCGGCCGGTTACGTATACAGTGGCTCCTGCGGCGCCGAGTTGCACTGCGATGCCTCGACCTGCTCCTCTTGTAGCTCCTGCCACCAGAGCGACTTTGTTAGAGAGAGGTAATTTCATACTGAATCTCCTAGAGCGTACTACCTTTCAGAACCGGACAACTTGAGAGTCGTATGAATAAAAAGAATCATCTTCTCTGTATTAACCAAACGTTCTCTTTTGCCGGGCATTTTCCTTTCAACCCACCGATTACATCATTACTCGCTATCAAATTTAAATCATAATGATCTCTATAATGCTTAAATACTTCCTCGTTCGAAATCGAAAATGGAGGGCCATCCATTAAGTTTTGATCATATTCGTAGCAAATTAGTAACTGCGGAGAAATTTTTGTAATCTCGATTAAATGTTCAGTATATCGCTTGCGCATTTCTTCCGGCAACGCAACCAGAGCTGCTCTATCATAAACTGCATCGACCGACCCAAGCATCTGGCTAGACAAATGAAAAATATCCCCAACAAAAATATCCAGATTTTCCGCATGGTAGAGTTCCATTTGACCTAGCGTGGATCTCTTGGGCTTGATGCCGAGCTCGGAAAATAATTGCTCGATTGCTATTTTACTCAGTTCCGCTCCGGCGACACGATATCCTTTTGAAAGCAGCCAAGAAATATCTAGGGTTTTTCCGCATAGCGGTAAAAATACGCGACTGCCTTTTGCCAAAGAAAGCCTGTCGAAATGCTCCACCAGTTGCGGGTTCGCTTTACTTTCGTGAAAAGCGATTTCATTTTTTCCCCATTTCTGGTGCCAAAAACTTGCCTCCATAGGTTTACCTTTATTCTAATTCCTTCTTCTTTATGTTATTGGACCTCGAAAGAACTTTCTTTGCGATTTTTTTAGTCGGCTTACTTGAGTTTACTTGCAGTCGAAATTTGACGATTTTTCGAATGAGCTCCAAAGGCATAGGCGCATCAATCGGGAATTGCACAGATCCCCTTGCGCTCTTGTACGAGCTCAGTTCTTTTTTAAATTTTGCAATCGCTGCAGCGCCTGGATAAAAACCGATATGCTTTTTATACGCTGCAAACGATACCAAAGGACCATTTAGATAATAGGAAGGGATATGATAGCTAATTTTCTCTTCCGCTTTGGGGGCAATTTTTGTGATCGTAGATCTGACTTCTCTTAGTATCTTCTGCACTTCCGAAGGATATGTTTTGATGTAATCAGGAACGGAATGAAAAAGTATCGTTTGGCTTTTCATAAATCCCCCTCAGCACAACAGTAAAATCTCGGTTCATAACGATTTCAAAGAGATTTTACTAAAGCAATTATTTCTTACCAAAGGTCAGTATAGAAAGCTTGAAAAATGATTCGCGACTATGAAACAATCTAACAGCGAATAATAGAAGATAGAGGAAGGACGCACCATGAGTTCGTTATCTGAATGGTATTTTGTTACTTTCGATTCTTCTCAGGTCCATCGTCGAGTCCAGCCTCCCGGTGGGGACCAGTGGGAAGACTCTTTTGCATGGTCAGAAATTATCCGAGTATGCTACGAGCCGAGTGAGGATTTCATGACTTCGGATACGATTTACATCTTCACCGGCACTCGGCAGGAAAGTTATACGATACCCTCCGAAGCAAATGGTGCACAGGAATTTTGGGGAGAGATTTTGCATCGAGGTCTATTTGATGCGGAAACTTCCATCAATATCAGCATGGGGAGGTCGGGTTTTTCCTGCTGGCCGCCAATTACAGAGGAGGAGATTTCTTCTATTGAATAGAGTCTTTATATAAGTAGAGCCGAGTACCAACAAGTTCACCTTAAATTGATTAAGTTCTCTTCTTTTTCTTTTCCTGGACATTTTCCATGACTTCTGCTAGTTTTAGATAACTCGAACGCAATGATCCGCGTCTTAAACTCGTAACGAACCGCGGAATCCCCTCGCCGCATAATAGGATTCTGCACCATTATGATAAAGAAAGACATGGTCGTAGCGACGGTCACAAAAGAAAGCTCCGCCCAGCTTTCGAATCTCAGTAGGTGTTTGCACCCAGCTTGAAGTTTTCGTATCAAACTCACCGAGTTTCTGTAATTCTCTATATTCTTCTTCCGTTAAAATATTTATGCCCATAGTGGCCGCCAATTCTATTGCGCTGGCTTTCGGTTTGTGCTCTTTTCTAGATCTCAGGGCTTCACCGTCATAACAAACACTTCTGCGGCCCTTCGGACTGTCCGCAGAACAATCATAAAAAATGTATTCACCTGTCTTTTTATCGAAACCGACCACATCTGGCTCGCCCCCAGTCTTTTCCATTTCATTGAGTGACCAGAGTTTTTCGTCGTTGCCTTTGAGCTTCGCCTGCACTTTATCCCAGGAGATACCTTTATGCCGGTTTACGTTTTTCTCAAACCGAACTTTGATCGTTGTTAGCAATTCTTCGCCCTGTCCAGATGATAATTCCTTTTTATTGTTATTTGTTTTCTTCATATTTGCCTGCACCTTTGCCCAAATTTATTTCAAATCAAATAAATGCCGATGAAAAAATCCAGAGCCTTTTTGAATTAATTGGTATTGCTGCATTAGTATTTTTGAAAGTACACGGGATTGGACTCTGGTTCAGAAATCAAAATGACTCGTCCTATTTCTCTGCGGAATCGAGCCGTCATTTTTTTATAAAGAGACATTGAATCTTCATGAAAATGCTTTCCCATACGAAATAGAATCGATTAGATTCCATTCCATGGACTCGAAAAAGATCACAGTGCAAGCAGCTATTACAGGAGACTTAAAGAAAGTCTGGGACTGTTACACGAACCCAAAGCATATTATCAAATGGAACTTTGCTTCTGACGATTGGCAATGCCCTTGGGCAAAAAACGATATGAAGGTCGGTGGAAAGTACAGCGCAAGAATGGAAGCGAAAGACGGAAGCTTCGGCTTTGAGTTTGAAGCAATTTACGATACAGTCGTTGATCAAAAATCCTTTAGCTATACAATGACAGACGGCAGAAAAGCAACGGTGAATTTTGAAAATAAGGATCATAAGATTCTTGTCACAGTAAGCTTTGACCCAGAATCAGAGAATCCGGTTGAAATGCAGAGAGGCGGCTGGCAAGCTATACTTGACAACTTTAAAAAATATACCGAAGCGAACTAGACACTAAAGCAGTGCATCTAGTAAATCAATTGATTCCTGATCCGCGTTCGCGAGAACATCGCGAAGTAGAAATCAGAATCTTAGACCCTGATCCCACAGAATCAAGATTGCGATAATTAATACAGTATAGCCAAAACCTTTTTTAAGAGTTCGTTCGTTCACTTTTAAAGAAAGAATCTGTCCGAAAATCATCCCTCCGATTCCCAGAATACAAATGCTCAGAAGTAAAGGGCAATCTGCGAATTGCACCGACGGAAAACTGATCGCAAAGCCGAATAAAGAATTCGCTGCGATAATCGCAAGCGAAGTACCTACCGCGAGCTTTATAGAAAACTTAAGTAGAATCACGAGAGCCGGGAGAATCAAAAAACCACCGCCAGCTCCTACAAAACCAGTGATCGTTCCAACAAGAAGTCCTTTGAGCCCGATAGACACAAAACCAGAAAACGATGTGCTAGATTCGGACGATTGCTCATCGGAAGGCTGGTTGCCAGAACGAATCATAGCCCGAGAACTAAAAACCATGACGATTGCGAAAACGGTCATGATCAGTAGAGGTTTTGTCAGAGTGAAACCAAAACCCGAGAGGAAATTGTTCGGAAGTGAAGGAAGAAGGAAATGTCTCGCAAAGTAGATTCCGGCAAAACTTGGTACTGCGAAGAAAAATCCTATTTTCAAATTGATATTTCCGTTTCTTGCCTGAAACAGTGCGCCGACTAACGCAGATATGCCGACCACAAAAAGAGAGTTTGTTGTGGCCCGCATCGCATCCTGTCCAAAAAGATAAAAAAGAATGGGAACTGTAAGAATTGATCCACCGGCTCCGATAAGACCAAGTGAAGTTCCCATAAGAAACGATGCGATGTAACCTGAAATCAGCATCGTAGTTTGTATTTCACTCTAGTCTGCTTTTCAAATTCGTTTTCTTATCGATGACTTTGAACAGGTACATTCCAAAAATGATACTGGCAAAAATAATGATCGGCCTTGTTTCAAAGCTTGCGAGAGTAGTCACCGAAACTGTCGGACAATAGCCGCCTAGGCCCCACCCGATTCCGAAAATCAAACTTCCGATGACCAGTGCCGGACTGATTTCCGTCCGGGTTGGAACGAACCAATGCTTAGTGAACATAGGAGTTTTTCTTTTGCGTATTAATTTGTAAGTGATGAAATGAACACCAACCGCTCCTGCCATCGTAAAAAGGAGCGTCGGATTCCATTTTCCAAATATATCAAGAAATCCGATTACATTTGCCGGTTGCAAAATTCCGGACAAACCTAGACCGATCGCAAATAACAAACCCACAATCAGGGCGCCAAGATTGTACTTCATAAAAGCATCCCTGTGCTTCGGAGTAAGACTACAGCAGCCATACCCGCCACCATGAAAACGATTGTCGCCAAAATAGACCGCAGTGAAAATCTGCTCACTCCGCAAACTCCGTGACCGCTGGTACAACCACCGCCCAAAATCGCGCCAAAGCCAACAAGTAAGCCAGCAAACGCACCAATCCATGTTTTTATCTGCAGTTCAGCAGACAAAAGATTGGGAGCAGTCGCCTGCAAAGAGAGACCTCCCAATAGCAGTCCAATAAGGAAGTACCATCGCCAGGCTGTATCACCTTTCACTGGATTGAGAACACCGTACACAATACTGCTCACTCCGGTAACTCTTCCGTTCCACAAGAGCATCAAAGATACGGCGATCCCTATCACTACCCCGCCGATTAATCCCATCGTCCATTCTGTTGTCATTTTTTTACTCCTTCGGCAGTCCCTGCTCGTTCGAATGCAAGACCACCGACCTGCCGCACCCTAGATTCGCCGGCACAGCCAGATGCATTTTCTTCGGGGTAGCAAGTTGTAGTTCTTTCATTATTTTTCTAAAATCTTCTTTCGAACGATTTCCACCAATACGAGGATTTAACTCTTTTTCCAAGGCGATTGTACTAGTAGTGAAGCCTTGGTAGTCATGTGCCGGATAAACTTGAGTATCATCTGGAAGACGGAAAAGTTTTTCGGTAATGCTTTCGTATAATATTGCAGAAGATCCCTCCTGAAAATCTGTTCTTCCAGTTCCACGAATGAGAAGTGAGTCTCCGGTAAAAACCATGCTTTCAAATAAGAAACTCATACAAGCATTCGTATGTCCGGGAGTAGCAATTGCCGTGATCGCTTTGTTTCCGAGCCAGAGTTTTTGTCCATCTTTGAGAGGAATGTCTATGCATTCGATTCCGGCTAGGGCGCTCGCAGCGGTTTTGGCAGTCGTTCTTTTGCGAACCGCATCGGCTCCTGTTATATGATCTGCATGAATGTGAGTCTCTAAAATATAGATTAGATCCAGTCCGAGTTCTCGGATTAGTTTCAAATCCCGATCCACTGTTTCCCAGACTGGATCAATGATCGCGGTTTTTTTTGTTTCCCGATCTGATATCAAGTAAGTGTAAGTAGAAGATTGAGTCTCGAAAAGTTGATGGAAAAAAATATCTTTCATACCGGCGTTTGACCATTGCATCGAAGTATGCATCTCCCGCAGTATAAGAGCACGGAAATTGATGTGCTTGTATAATCCTGCAACTGCTCGGAAAATTTTTGTGCGGATAGTTAGATTTTCTTAATAAACTTGCAGGATTATACAAGCAGAGAGTTTGTTTGTGCGGATACTATGTGGATAAATTGGATCAAACATGCAAACATTAGTACGAGAACAACTTCACAAAAACGGGCTCATTAATTTCTCTATGGCATTCGCAGCTGCGGGTTTTTTGTGGAGCATTTTATATTTCGCATTGGGCTTCCCGCAATCTGCAATGATCCCAGGAGGCTATGCAATCTTGAGCTTGCTGAGCTTGATCTTTGTATTTGCTACTGGAAAATTCTTAGCATTTCGGTTTCTTCAATTTCTCTTAATTCTAATATTGCCTGTACTTTTACAATTAAGCTTGGGTGGTTTTGAAAACTCAGGAGCCGTGATCATTTGGGCGATATTGTGTCCTCTTGGTGCTCTTTCGTTTGCTCCGATTCGCCAAGGTTTGATTTGGTTCGGGTTATTTATTCTCGTCTTGGTATTAACAGGATTCGCAGAGTTTCTTCCACAACTCCCGGCTCCAAAAGTAGAGCAGAATCTAAAGATATTGTTTTTCGTGATGAATATAGTGGGCGCGGGTGCAATGACCTTCTTCAGCCTGTACTACTTTATTTCCAAAAACAAACAAGAGCATGATCGCGCAGAGAACCTACTGTTGAATATTCTGCCGGAGCCTATTGCAGAAAGATTGAAGCACAATCCATCCACGATTGCAGACGGATATCCGATCGTTTCGATACTGTTTGCTGATATAGAAAACTTTACTGTAATTTCTCAACAAGTAGCTCCGGAAGCACTGGTACATTTTCTAAACGATGTGTTTTCGCACTTCGATGTACTTGCAGAAAAATATCAGATGGAAAAAATAAAAACGATCGGCGATGCTTATATGGCTGTTGCAGGAATTCCGATTTGGGATGAAAATCACGCTGAAAATGCAATGCGGATGGCAATCGAAATGCAGAGGTACGTAAAATCAGTCCAAGACCCGTCCGGGAAGGTCTTGAAAATGCGGATTGGTATTCATTCTGGGCCGGTTGTAGCCGGCGTAATTGGCCGAAAGAAATTTGCCTATGACCTTTGGGGAGACGCAGTGAATACTGCGAGTAGACTAGAATCTCATGGCGTGCCGGGTAGAATCCAGATTTCTGAAACAACCTATAATCTACTGAGCGATAAGTCTCGAATCGAGGTAAGCAGATTAGTAGATGTAAAAGGGAAAGGCCCGATGACTACATATTTGAGTTACGGATCATAAGACTTCAGCTAAAACGCCTTACTAAAACAAAACTGTTCTTCTTTTCTCGAGGCTTTCTACCCTCACGTTGCTTACCAAGGTTCCGCGTAACTTGCAGGTACTTCGATAAACGATTTCAGCTGTCGTGTGCTTCTGAAAATTTCTGACGGAGGCAATCCGAATGTAGATCGAAATGTCCGCGTAAAATGCGCGGAGTCGAAAAATCCAGCACGCTGTGCGGCATCAGTGTG
This sequence comes from Leptospira perolatii, assembly GCF_002811875.1. Classification (GTDB taxonomy): domain Bacteria; phylum Spirochaetota; class Leptospiria; order Leptospirales; family Leptospiraceae; genus Leptospira_B; species Leptospira_B perolatii. Next base: position 31,459 of record NZ_NPDZ01000003.1, on the reverse strand, counting down.
ACTCATACCGTGTAACAGAGAGTATACGGTCAATTTAAGTCTGAACCAAGTACGAAACGAATGAAATGGGATGCCGATTTCCTTTTTGAATTGGTGCTCTAGGTTTGAGACAGACATCTGTGCAAACTCCGCTAGATCTTTTGCGGAGTGATCTTCATGCGGTCTTGTAGTAATCATTTCAACGATCTTTTGAATACGAGGATCTGTCGTCTGGGATGGATTATCGGAAAGCGGCGGAATCTGATTCAATAATTCTAATAGAATCACATCCGGATCCGCCGACAAGATTTGGTTGATCCGATCGAAGAGCTGCTTTTCTTCTCTCAATCCAATGAAGATGCCCTCATTCTCCTTTTCTATGTTAGAAGCTCTCAAGGATTTATAATTAGGACTGCTCAAATCCATAAAAAGCATCACACAAAACGAGTCTGAAAACCGGATGGAATGTTTCACCATCGGTGGTACAAGCACGGTGCGAAAGTTCATCCAATCTGAATCATTCAAAGAAATCTGAAATTCTCCGTCCAAATTGATGCATACGGTCGCCGCGGCCCTGCGTCTCAAGTTATAGTCCGGGAGATAACCAGCAAATAGACAACGACTTCCCCAAATGCATATCGTTTCCGCACGATCCAGCATGCTCATATCAATTTCCATAGCAAGAGCCTGTAAAGTTTTTTCTCTTAGATTGCAGGATTATACAAGTCGGCATCAAAATCTGCGAATATAATCCGAATTGCAAAGGAAAATTATGACAAACCAAGTTTTGGACTCTAAAATGGAAAATCCAAACAAAGCGCTTTGGGAAAAAGGCGACTTTACTGAAATCGCCGCACTGATGCGCGAATCCGGAGACGCTCTAGTTCGTTCTCTTGGAATAAAACCGCCGTTACGCGTTTTGGATCTTGGTTCCGGAGATGGGACCACTGCAGTGCCACTTGCTCAAATCGGAGCGGAAGTAACCGGAATCGATATCGCGGAGAACCTAGTCGCTGCAGGAAATCGACGAGCATTAGAAGCTGGTCTCTCACTTTTGAAATTTCAACAGGGGGATGCATGCAATTTGCATGAAGTAGAAGATGATTCGTTCGACTTAACTCTTTCCGTCTTTGGTGCTATGTTTGCTCCCAAGCCCTTTGATGTTGCGAAAGAGATGGTTCGGGTCACAAAACCTGGTGGCCGTATTGTAATGGGAAACTGGATCCCAAATGATCAGACTTCATTTGTTTCCCAGTTGTTAAAGATAAGCACATTGTTCACTCCTCCACCTCCGGAGGGATTCGTTAGCCCGATGACTTGGGGTGTGGATCATCAAGTGATCGAATATTTTACTAAGGCCGGGGTATCTAAAGAGAAAATATCCATGGTCAAAGACACTTACAGTTTTATATCTCCTGATAAAAGCCCGGCAGATCTTATCGAGTCATTGGGAAAATTCTATGGTCCAACAATGAACGCTTTTGACTCTGCTAAGAAAAACGGGAAAATAGAGGAACTCCGCGCCCAGCTAGTAGAGCTCGCAAAGGCACAGAATCGGAGCCGGGGTGATGGAGTTTCGATACCTGCCACATTTTTGAGAGTAACGATCCACCCTTGACGAACGTTATCCGAAATCAGACGAGGGCAGCAAACAGCGCGTCGGAAATCTCGCGAAATACTTGGAGACTTTTAAGGGAACTTTAAAGTAAAGAGCAAATGGGGAGGTAAACAGTTCCTTCTTCCAACCTCCCCCATTTCTGCCTATGTAGAAAGCAGCAAATATGAATATTGTTACGACCAGTCGATGTCTCTGACGTGATGCTCCGACTCCGGTTCCCAGGAGGGAGAAACGATACAAATCTGTTTTAATGCACCTTTGTAGTAAAACTTGCTGTTAGGAGGAATAATAATCAGGTCGCCGCCGGATACGTCATACGCTTGTTCGTCGATGTACCAAATCCCATTCCCTTCGATAATGTAGTAAATGAAATGACTCTTGGAATGATAAAATTCCTCAAAATGCCCTTTCTGAGTTTCCTGATATACAACGGACGCTCCAGAATACTGGTCTTTGTTGTTATAGATGCGCATAGCGACACCCTTCTTATCAATTGCAAGCGCACTTTCTTTCTTAATTATCAATGCCATTTGACGACCAATATTGTTATGCGGTGTCGCCTTGAATAGAAAGAAATGCGAGAGAGCAAGTGCACCGAGTAGCGCAGGCGACTATTTCCTCACGTTACTCCCGGAACTTTATTCTTTGTAGAGCCAGGCACCCAAGTACACAGCGATCAAGATTGCGAAGAAGCTGCCGATCAATTGTCCCGTAATAATTCCAAAAGGAAGAATGCCATAAACAATCAGATCAAGTGTCATTGCAAATCTACTTACTATCCAAAGTAATAATCCGGCAAGTAATGCGGTCTTAGGTCCAGCACCATAACGCGGACGCATACCAGCGTACATCCAGACTCCGACGATACCTAAAATAAATGCCCTCAATAGCCAAAGCCCCATTGTTACAAATGGTTCTGGAGGATGCCTAAGACTACCCATCTCGGCCGACCAAGCATAAAATTGCTCCCTAAGAATCCCTCCATTCACAGCACCATTAATGATGAAAAAAGTTATTCCGGCCGCAATCCCACCTAACAATACTCGCGTAAAATTGATATTGCTCTTTGCTATCATAGTCGTTTTCCTCCTCAATTTAGGTTCATTTAATATTCTAATTACTCTTGATAACGCCCCAAAGGATAGCCCCTGTTGCATAAAGTTACCATCACAAATCGATTGATATGCAGAAGTTTGCATATTGAGTTAGCTTTTCTGGTGGATTTTTGAATTTGTTAAAAGAACTGCAAAAGGAGATGGATAAATATTGAGGTCATTCTTCTGTATGAGCCAGAAATTGCTCGTCTAAAGCCAGAAGTATTGTATTGATTGGTACTTATAACTTAAAAACCACAGGTCTCCAAGTACAAACTTGGTTTCCTGTGGTTCCTAAACTTTATAAAGAAAAGTTAAGCGGGCTGTAAATCGACTACCAGCGATTGTTGTTGCGGCTAAACTTTTTATTGTTATTACCGCCACCTCTATTGCGGCCACCGCCAGATCTATCAGATCTGTCTTCCGCAACGGAGACTACAATGTTTCGTCCGTCTAATTCTTTTCCATTCAGTTCTGCAATTGCAGATTGTGCAGCAGATGGATCAGAGAAGGTAACAAAACCGAATCCTCTGGATCTTCCAGTTTCACGATCAACGATTACATTGACTTCTTGGACAGCGCCATGAGCTTCGAAAACTTGGCGTAGGGTTTGATCAGTCGTGGACCAGCTGAGACCACCAACAAACAATTTGGATGACATGAATATTATCCTCGTTCCATACGGATTGAAACATCCGTATAATAACTAATTTAGATCATTACGGGCTATGTGCTTAAAACAGAACGAGTAAAGAACCAATTTACCACTAGAATGCCCTGAATGGGCATTGCAAGAACATTTTTTCCACTTTTCTCGGTTCAAAATTGAATTTCTTACAGCTTTCGAGGGCTCCAGCTGGCGGCTTTTCTTGAATTTCTCAGAAATCGATTCGGGTCCTCAGCTTACCATCTAAGTTATGCGAGGGTGATCCCCTTATTTAATCTTAATAAACTCTCCGAAGACCCAGCCAGCAGTAGATAAAGTCTCAACAAAGTACCAATAATTTTCCCATTGCTTTACTTTTTCTTTATCAATGGTTTTCAAATATATCTTAACTTCTTTCCCCTTCGGAATATATTTTAAAGGATGCTTTATTATTCTTATAACCGGTAGTTAACAATTTACCATTCGATTTAGACTGGCACTCTAATGAAAGTTTGTGTGAATATGAATTTTTATTGTCCGTGATTGCACAGAAACCAACTCCAAATGATTCACTACATTTTGGCTCACATTTAGTAGGCTTGAGCTCGATTCTATCCTCGATGATCGTGAATTTCCCAATATCATGCCAATAGAGACCTTCAGAGCCGAAATCGAAATCGTACGTTAGCTTTTTCTTATCGAATTTCAAAGTGAGACCGTGAATGATCGAAGAACTATAAAAAATATTATCAAGTAGATCAGAAATTTTAATTTCAGGAGAGCTCGCGGCTTGTCCTTTAATATTCTTTCCGGAACAATTCAGCACTAGGAGAATGAATGCAGTTTTTATAATTTGTTTCAGTTTACTTTTTACTCTTTCATTTTTAGCAGAGGAATCAGTGTGCACCATTAAATCTTAAGCAGAGAAATGCAAAGATCTGAAAATTTTTCAGGCTCCTCAAAGTTCGGGAGATGGGCCGAATGCTCGAACCAAATGATTTCCTTTTTGGGAGCAATGAGCCTTTCCGCAAATTCTGTTACCAGCTCGAACGGTGTAGTGTAATCTCTGCGACCGCAACCGAAAAAAACGGGTACTTCTAGTCTTACGATTTCCTTGAGGAAATCCACTTTCATTAGTTCGTCGTCTAGGCAAGAAAGCGAAAAAATTGTACCACGAATGAATTTGTATATATCAATCAGGCGCAGATCCTTCCAAGAGAGGTTCTTTAACAAAACGTTAATCGTCGAAGCCTGAATCGCATCTCCATGAAATGCAGATAACCATTTTCTCTGAACACCCGCATCGCTTAACTTTCGGTATGGCGGATTTCCGATTCTAGAGAGTTCTTCTACAGCCCGCGAATTACCGGTTTTCTTAGCCTCTTTAAGCGCAAATTCATACGAGAGATTTTCCCCTCTTACCATGTTGACGACTTGGCCAATGCCGATATATGCAAGGAAAAGTTCGGGGCGCTTCGAAATCAGTTTTATCCCGAGTACACTGCCCCAGGAATGACCAACCAGAAATAATTTGGTTTGACCGAACCTCTTTAAAAGATATTCCACAACCTGCTCTGCATCGGCAACCATCTGATCAATTACCATATCCTCTTTTCGCAGCGAAGAAGAATAGGATCTGCCTGCACCTCTTTGGTCCCAATTCACCACAACAAAATGATCCTCAAGTCTCTGTTGAGTTTTTCTAGAAAAAGCGATTTGGGCTGTTCCCGGTCCTCCGTGAAGAAAAAGTAACAAAGGATAGCCATTAGTGCGATTCGAACGGATCGATATCCACTGATCGACGCTGTTAATTGGTATCTTTTCAATTGTATCCAAGTTTTCTATTTCCTTTGATTTTTTACAGTTTCATTTTCCGAATCGGCTTAGTTATGGTCTTTCATTTTATTTTAATATTGGTTGCGATTTTTCAGTTGATTACAAACTTCTGACAAGCTTCCGAATAGCTTCCCAATACCTTTCTAGCCCTTGCTGTTTTCAGCTGTGGAAAATCTGTAATGTGCTAGTGTCCTTGGACCCCATAGAAAGGTTACTATTGAAGCAAAAAATAGTACCGTAAGAGAGCAGATCTGTGGATCATAGTAAGGCGTAGCCTTCTGCAAATTGCCGGTCGGCGGGAATAGGATCCAAAATATTCCGAATGTCCAATGGAACAACGCCATAGAAAACATACTTTTTCCGGAGTTGTTATACACCCAAACAAATATAATCCGGGTGGCAATAGTGTAGAGTGCATGCCAGAACATCCATTCGATCGTATAGAATCCGCTAATCACAAAGCCAGGGATATGGTAGGCAGCCCATATGAACCCAACAATCAATCCCGACTTAAGAGCACTATAGCGCTCTTGCAAAGGGTCGATCAGATATCCTGTTAAACCGAGCTCTTCGCCGTAGGTCATGAAAAACACCATACTGTAACCGAGGAGTATAACACTGGAGAATTGCAGCGAAGGAACCGGGACGCCGGTGAAATAAAGGATCGTGTAGTTGATCAGGCCAACGATGGGGGATAAAAATAGAATCGGAACGTACCAGATTTTGGATCTAATATTACGAAAGTCGTATGTTCTTTTGAGAAGACTGATCACCCCAGCCTTTCCGCGTTCTCTGTAGATGAGGATCAGTGCAGCGACCGAGGGCATGCCGAGTGGAAGTTGGTATAGATAGAATCCGGGAAACAATTCTATTTCGAAGATAGATCCGAGCACCCATAATGGAACCGAAAGCGCTATTAGCAGCAGAAGGAACTTTAGTAGCGATCTTTCAGTTGATGAAGTTGTATTCATAAAATTATCCGAACTAGAGTCTGAGCGATTTCTTCTATTCGATCAAAGGACAGCCGCTTTCAAGAAGCTTGCTTTGATAATAGAAAATGGATGCACTATTGACCCCGATCAGAACGACAGTTATAGCCGACCCAAGATAGAGTGCTCCGATGTCTGTTGCCATTGCTCCGAAAAAGCCTATCCCTGTCGGTAGGAATGTGTAAGGGAAAGATCTTCGATACTTGGAGTATTGTCTATAATAAGCAATACAATTAGGATTTTCAACTCGATCGTAGTCAATCGGGAGGGTTTTGCATGCGGAAACTCCGATGACTCCTCCGATCAGTAAAATGGCAATGCAATATTTAGAGAGCTTATTTTCCATCAGCGGTTCCGATAAATAGACAGAGATCAACTGGAATGGAATCTACGTGGCGCTCCAATGATGCCTTGATCATGGAATCGAAAGAGCCAGGACGGTAGAATGAGTACCACCAGATCTGCTTTTGATCGGTTGTAGCTACATTGAACTCGTCAGGGAGCGAGTCAGACTTGAACCCAAACCGAGAAAGGATCTCGACGGAGCCAGTGATCGGCTGTAGCGGCCAGTAACCTGTGAGTGGCCAAATAGCGAGAACGCCGATCCCGGAAGGATCGTCACGATACGTGATGGAAAAATCCCAAGAAGGACTGAGTTGCTTGAGAGCTTTTGCGCACGGTGCATTTTCCAAACGGGTATTCAAAACGGACAGAAGAATCCGCTCAAACAACTTCAAAAACTTGGGATCGCGTGAGAGCTCGTAGTCGTATTTTTCAGAGACGAGACGCGCTGAGACTTCTGGAGAAAAGTGGACGGTGACCATAGGAATCGTTGAGGCCACAGATCGGATCTTTTCGTCCGGGAATGGGGCCTGCGCGACGTGCACGCTTCCTACGCAAGCTTCGATGAATGCAAGAACGATTGCGATTAGAATCTTATGCTTCATACACTTCTCCACTGCGCATTTATTAACGCTAGCGCTCATTCAGCTGTAAAACATTAACTAAATACTATTGACGGACAAAAACTTTTGTTCTTAAATTGAAGCGGCAAATATTCTATAAGGAACTCGGTAATGAGAAAACTTATTGTACTCGAATTCCTCACTCTTGACGGCGTGATACAAGCCCCTGGTATGCCGGGGGAAGATACTAGTGGTGGCTTCAAGTATGGCGGGTGGCAGGTTCCATATTCAGACAATGTGATTGAGGCAGTTATGCATAAGCATATGAACTTGCCATTTGATCTTCTGTTAGGACGCAAAACATTTGATATCTGGGCACCGTATTGGCCGAAACATTCGGAGATATGGCCCCCCGTCATGACAGCGACTAAGTACGTCGCCTCAAATACCATAACTTCTCACGAGTGGAAACCCTCCGTTTTTTTAGGTGGAGACATAGCGGAAAAAATTAGAAAACTCAAACAAGAGAAAGGACCGGATTTGCATGTTTACGGAAGTGCAAATTTAGTCCAGACTCTTATGAAGAATGATTTGGTTGATGAGTTCTGGCTCAAGATATACCCACTAACCTTGGGGAGCGGGAAACGGTTATTTGTGGACGGCACAATCCCTGCAGCGTTCAAGGTGACCGAAAGTCAAATCTCCCCAGCTGGAATCATTATCGCAAATTACAAGCGTGCCGGCGCGGTAGAAACTGGAAGTTACTGAGCAGGTCATGCTCCAGCGGCTGCCTTAAGTGCTGCGATGTCAATTTTTTGCATCTTCAACATCGCTTGGGTTGCGAGCTCAGCCCTCTCTCGGTCTTTCTGCGATATAAGTTCTAAGAGAATCTTGGGTGTTACCTGCCACCACAGACCAAATTTATCCTGAACCCAGCCACACATGGCTTCTTTGCCGCCATCTGCAAGAAGCGCTTTCCAATAATAATCTACCTCTTTTTGAGTCTCGACGCTGATCATGAATGAAACACCCCAGTTGAATTGAAACCCAGGTCCGCCATTGTAAGAAAAAAACCTTTGGCCGTTCAAAATGAAATCGGCCGACATTGCATCCGCCCTAAGTATTTTAGATTTCTTGAAGATAGATACGTAGAAATTCGCAGCTTCTTCCGGGTTCGCATTGAACATTAGAAAAGGTGTAATGCTGTGAGACGGAGCACCCCGGAGTTTTACTTTCTTTCCTTCAGGTCTCTTCTTCAGTGTACTGGTTTTTTTCTTTGGCTTCGCCATGTTCTTCTCCTTTTAGAGCGATCTGATCGTCCGTCTTTTAAATTTTATGAAACGTGCACTCGCAGCTGAGTTTGCAGAGGCTCCAACCGAGCCTTAGATTTTTCAAACAAGCTCCGACAATAATTTATCTAGCCTTTGGCAGAGTTCTTTCCAAGCATCGACCGCGCCAAATTCCATTTCCCGCACTTCTGCGGAAGCATATTTGCACACATGGGTCAGAAGAGTCAGATTTCCTTCCGTTGTGAAAGTGCGAGACTCGACCGTTGCATCTGGATTTTCCGGACCATTCGGATCAAAAGCAGCCATATCCGCATAATTTTCGTTATTCGCTACTTTCTCAGGAACAATCACTTCTAGGAATTTTCCATAAACGCCCATTTTGTTTCCTTTTGGATCCGCAAAGACATACAGGTATTTCCCGCCAGTCCGAAGGTCGTTCTCTATAGTTTCAAGAGTCCATCCCTCTGGACCAGTCAGCCATCGACGCATCAGCTCTGGTTTAGTAAAACAATCAAATACCAATTGGCGAGGCGCGGCGAAATAGCGTGTGAGCACTACTTCGGTTTCGCCTCGCAGTTCTACCTTACATTCTTTTTGATCTGCAGTCATTTTCGTTGATCTCCTTTTATTTGCATCGTCTGCAATTCTTCGAGTAGTCCATCAAGTGCCTGGTAACGCCCTTCCCACATCTGGCGGTATTTCTCAATCCAATCTGCGGCTTTTTTGAGCGGCGCAGTTTCTAGTCGGCGCGGGCGCTCCTGCGCGCGGATCGTGGTTGAGATAAGGCCGGCTTCCTCCAAAACTTTGAGGTGCCGCGAGATGGCCGGCTGGCTCATTTTGAAGGGTTTAGCGAGTTCCATGACCGTTAATTCGCCTTTCGCGAGGCGCATGAGTATGGCTCGACGCGTGGAATCGGCGAGTGCGGCAAAAGTGGTATCGAGTTGTTGCATAGCAAATATGTTATATAAACGTATAGTTATATAAAGAAATAATGTCAAGCCTTTTTACGGCTTTTTCGACAAAGCCTTAGCTATGAGAGTAGAGAGTCGTGTATCAGATTAGGCGCTGTTTCGCGGGGTTGCAAAGAGGCGAGCAGATAAGGAAAACAAAGCGATCCAAAAGAAAAAAGGGATCAGTGCAATACGCTGAAAGAGGCCGAACCTGCCAGCTAACTCTCCCGAGGATGGGTTCACCTGCGCCAGTTTCATCAGGATAATGCCGAGAATGAGTAGAATCGCAGTAGCGAGGCTAGTAAACCGAAGCCAAAAAACACCGGAAAATTTACGAAGACCGACAAAACATTATTTAAGTTTCCGTAAACAAAGGAAAGTCCAAAGACCTCCAGAGGCATCAACAATGCTGAGCAGAATGAAATTCACCGGAGCATTCCCGCTCAGGAAAAGTATCAAAGTAACAACTGGTGCGGCAAAGCGGGTATAAACCGTAAGTCTCGCGAAGTGAAAATTCTTGCCCAGCCCGGACATCAAATAGTAAAACGAAGAACAGATGAGGACAAACCCAAGCATGTAAGTCCATGAATTAACAGTTTCATGAACATTAAACAAAGGCAATAGTACCTTTGGCAAAAACAGAAGTGCGGCACCCATGATACCGGAGTAAATGCTGAAAAGGACCAAACTGAAATAAGGATCTTTGAGTTTTGAGTTCATGTTAGGCCTCCTTTTTGGTTTTAATCTACTAACATTTCCTGAATAACTCGCTTAACTTTGGTCACTGTCTTTGATTCAAGCTTACCGAGTTTTTTAATCAAACGAGCTTTATCAACGGTTCTGATTTGATCTAGGACGAGCCAACCCTTCTTACTTTGAAATGTTAGCTCAACTCTTGTTGGGTACGCATGTGATTTGGCAGTCATCGGCGCAATAATAACCGTGCCAATGAACTTATTCATTTCATTCGGCGATACTATAACGCAAGGTCTTGATTTTTTGATTTCGTGTCCAATTGTAGGATCTAAGCTGATCAAAAATACTTCGTATTGAGAAACTACCATTCCCAATCCTTGCTGGATAAGTCGATAGTATCTGGTAGAAGCAATTTATCTTCTTTTCTCTCAGACATTGTTTTAAACTGCTTTTCCCAACCATCTCTGGGCTTGGTTTTTACGGGAACTATAATGATCTGATTCTTATCAATAAGCAAATCTACTTCTTCCTCAATTTGGCATTCTTCAAGAATTGCCTTAGGTATTCGTATGCCTTTTGAATTGCCTATCTTAACAACAGAAGCCCTCATGGTAATTACGATGTAATTACACATTGTAATGTCAATAAAAATAAGACTTACTCGAATAGATTTCTTTTTTATCTAAAACTTTGAGTATCTTTTTATCTAATGTCCAAAGTCGAAGTTTCTTACTTCTAACTTCATTGATAAGGACCGAATCAATTAATCCAATGCCTTTATCGATGTGCTTGCTCTCAAAGGAAAGTTTCCCCGCTGACAAAAAACTACCATTCGAAGTTAAAGTATTCAGATTTTCCCAATATTCTAAAATAAAAGATGCTTCCTTCTTGTTTTTACATCCTTGGAGAAGCTCTCCAAAGACAACTTCATGAACTATCACTTCCGAAGATTCTATTAAATCTCTCAATTCAATGAAATAAGGTTCCTTTCCACTAAAAAATTCGATCCAAACCGAAGTATCTACTAAGATCATCTATTTCGATTCAGTCCTCTTATATTTTCCCCGGAAAATCCTTCTTTGAAAGAAAGTGGGGATTTATGTAGCTTTGAATTCAGATTCTTTATTTTGGCCTGTCTTAACCACTCTGAGAGAGCTTTCTGAAGGGAATCAGTTATGTTTTTACCACCAGAATACTTTTGGACCTCTGCAATCAAATCATCTGGCAATATTGCGGTCACTTTCATACGATACAATATACGATACAAGTTCGTATTTTCAAGCATTTCAAGGGAATTTTTTAAAATAACATAGCTACTCTCCTTGCTACTTACTCTCCAAACAAATCAAGCGGCTATACAGATAGCTTAAATAATCGGGATGTGTACATTGCCATCCATAACATTGACAGTAACCCTCCGGGCATAGCGAGCAGCAGCGCTTCGCCGGCAGCTGAATATAGCAGCCGTTGTAATTCATCAAATCGTTCAATAGCTGTTTGATGGTACTTTAATAAATCGCCACCGCTAACACTTGCTACCACGATATCGATTGTTATTCCTAACAGAGCAATGATTGTAAAAATCGCTCCGAAAAATAATAGGCTTTTGCGTGCAAGCATGACCATTTGATTAGCTGCATCAACCAGGTTATTATCTTTCATTCTATTTTCTTGTTAAGGATTTCCTAAAGTATCTTTGATCGATTTATTTCCGAGCTGCTCTGCCAGCGCGAGAATAATTCCCTCGGGTCCGCGGAGGTAGCAGAGTCGATACATGTCCTCGTATTGTACTATTTCGCCCATGAGTTCGGCCCCCCGATTCTTCAAGCGCGCAACGACGTCGTCAATGTCTGTGACTGCAAACATAATGCGACGTATACCCAAGGTGTTCACTGGAGTGTTCTCCGGCTCAGTTTTGATCACTGCCGGTGCATGGAACTTGTCCAGTTCAATCCGGCTGCGGCCGTCCGGAGTCCGCATCACAACGATGTCACTTCGAACTCCTTCGAGTCCGACGATACGATCTACCCACGATCCCTCAACCGTAGTCCTGATTTCCACTTCCATACCGAGTTCAGTAAAAAACTCGATCGCACCCTCCATATCGTTGATCACGATCAGAACATTGTCCATTCGTAGTAATTTATTTTTTGTCATGGTTCTCTCACATAAAGCAGATGGAGGAATCTAAATCAAATTTATTCTTCAGTAAAGAACCGAGCAAAGCTCTCTTTTTTCGAGTTGTGCCGATTCGTGATTACAGTATAAATTCGGGTAAAAGGATAGAAAAGTGCCAGATGCAGAAAGGCGACTTGAACAGTCTACGATTAGCTGCAGAACAAGGCCACGCTTTGGCTCAATACTACTTAGGTCTCCACTTCTTGGAGGGTGTGGGCGTGGAGCAAAGTGATGCTGAAGCAGTAAAGTGGTTACGCGAGGCGTATTTGTCAGGCAAACCTCCCGCATGGTCCAAGGCAAGGGAAGCTCTAAAATTCACAGAACCTACCAAAGAATACCGCTGCCCCAAATGCCTTTCGACCAACGTAGAAGTTGGATACGCGTACATGTTCAAGTATGAATGCAAAGATTGTGGCAAGTGGATTATAGCTCCTTCTTCTATGGACGCGGAAGCATGCGAATGGGACAATCCCGGTTACCAGCGAGATGTAACTGGCTAAAGCTTCCGTCCCTCTTGACGAAGTTTCCGGGCTACACAAGCATCCCGAAGTGGTACGTCGGAGCCAATCGTTAGGTATACGCTGAGTTTTAATTATCGCTCTATTAATTTACCAGTTACATACTGATGCAGTATACTTGAAACCAAAGTCTGATAGGGAATTCCAATCTCCAACGCCTTGGTTTTTAATAATTGAATATCTTTCCCAGCTATCCTGATATTCATTCTCTTATCTTTTAACAGAGTGTTTTTCGCTGCAGATTTGAATTTTTTCAAATATTGAGCTTTATTATCCACCGGCTTCCATTCATTCCGCTCGATCGAGGATTCTAAGTTTTTTTCTTCTTGGCTAAGTTTATATTTCATAAATTTGCCTCCGACAGATAGGTATTTGTATATTTCCTTGATGGATATGCTGTTTTAAAAAAGAAAGTGTCCCTATTCTCAATTGTAGGAACTACCCAAGCGTAATTATCAATTTCTACAATTATTAAAATCTGATTAGGATACCTTTTTACATTCGGATTTTTTAAGATGTCCAAAACCGATCCGGATTCAATTTCAACAACTACTCTTTCAAAGCTGATGTTTCTCTCCGCTTTCAAAGCTTCATTTTTGTCATTATCCCAATCAAAGATCACCTATATTACAGTATTAGACGTGTGCCTAATGTCAATACAAAGAATTTGGTCTAAATGTTGGAAAAACTTACCGAAATAATCCTAAGATTAATGACAAAAGTGAAATGCGCCGAAGCCCAAACGAGAGTTACTGTTCAATGCGATCACATCTTCTATAATGCTTGCGTGTCCGAGCCGATAGTTAGATACAATCTGGCGCTTACGCAGGACGGAAGTTCCAGAATACACGAAAATACAAAAACAGCACAACGATATAATCTGCATAGACGAGCAAGCTTACATAACCAGTGAGGTGAGTCGGTAGCACATGATGCAAATTCAACAGGAGTGCGAATAGTGCGAGGGAGATCGCGAGGGTTCGTCGCGGCAAAATAGCTCCGAATTTGTTGGGGACACGCCACATAGCGTACGCAGTAATTAAATTTACAAGGGAAGCCAAAACAAAATCGGTTTCGATGCGCCAGTCCTTATGAAGGTTGAGGAGAAGCACATAGAGTTGATACGGAACTGAGAAGAAAAGCAGTACGGTGAAGGCCCTGACTTCTGTGAGGATTCGAAGTACAATAACCGCTGCCGATCCCGCCACCACTTTCAATGTGTCGGAAACAAGAAAGATCGCCGTTGCGTAATCGCCTAGTTTTTGAGAAAGCGGCAACAGATTTGTTAAAAAAGTGAACACGCTGATAACAACAGAGATTCGTAAGACCAGCGTGTACCATGTAATTTGGTGTAGTGTAATCATGTAGAATATAAATATTGAATTCTTTTGTTCGACTCTTTTAGCACATCTTCAGTGACGAAATCTAAATCGAAGTCACCTTTTTTTAAACAATTCTCATCGGTAGGATAATTATCTTTTCCTAATGGAGAAGTGGGAGTTTGGATCCCTTTAATAATACCAATCTTTTTCCCGGACCAAAAAAGAATATTCACAGTATCATTTATCGGAACGTTAATATTTAGAATATTCGATGGATACCACTTAAAATTTATTCTAAAATTAGAAGTACTAAACACAGAGTAGAAAATTGGATTTTGTTGATCGATCTTCAACGATTTTAATGAAATATTAATGCAAGAATTATCTACAGGAAGATCAAAATTCCATAAAGTAAACTTGTCAATGCCTGTAAATACCCTATAGAGGAATTCCTGTTTTTCTCTGTACTCAGCAACTTGTTGATTAGAGCCAGAATATTGCCATTCGTTATCAACAACCTTATATAAATTATAGGATTTACCAGGGTTCAAATTTCGAAATTTGACAGATATTTTATTTTTAAGATGTAATTCGGAATTTTGATAAAGAGCTTTTATGTCAAACATACCAGCCGAATCGAGTTGCTTAAAACTATTACTTTCAATATATCCAAGGGAAAATCCGGAAGAAAGAAACTCTACCGGATTCGTGTATTCTTTAATTTCTAATTCGATAGAGTCCCCCGCTCTATAATCGAATGGTAAATAGATAGAGTCTTTAGGAATTGTAAAGATTGTACCATTTCTAGTTTGAATTTGTTCATCTACTGCAGGAGAGATATAAAACCTCTGAACTTCAGGTGCAAATGTTTGAAATATTTCGGGGACTTTTGTCTTAACAGGGGCCGATATTTTTTTCTGAAAAGCAGAGCACCCAATAAAAGCAGCTAGAAGTATGGCGATTTTTTTCATCTGTTCCTTCTTAATTATTTTTCATCGCAGTTGCATGTACGATAGAGCAACGCTTAACAAGGGTTGGTGAGCCACAAGCACTTTGTGCTAGTTTGATTTGCAAACGAAGTGACAAGTCGAAATGTTTCGTTGATGGCGCAGTCAGGATTCGGGAGCAATCCCTCAGCGCAGAAGGCTCAAGAGACCTTCAATCAGGCCGGAACAATACGCGCTGAATCTTCCCCAAAAGAGCCCCTCACCAACCGGCTTGATAAGCACAGTAGATACAACGTTACGTCTAAGAAAGGTTTCGTCTTCCGAGTAAATCCGTGCCCCGATGGAATCGGCGATCTGGTACTTATTAGCTTTGTGGCCGAGCAGAACCACCCAGTGTAAGGTGCCTGTTTCTTTTCTCTTGATAAGAGTCAACGCATAGTGTCCCTCGTAGAAGTGAAAAAGGAGATCGTCGCGGCCGGATTTACTGGATGTATCCACTACGCTGTAGGAAAACCCGTCCTGATCAAGCACTCGGAAAATATCAAAATGAATCGTTCCGGTTGTTGAGTCGAAGAAGGGAAAAGCCGCCACATCCGTTCCGAGTCGGCTGCGCAGATTGAAATCACGAACCGGGAGACGATAGGAGGCGTAGATTGCTCGTATCGAATGTAACCCGCATGTATGCTTTTCGGATTGGAGCTCAGGATGAATGAGTCTCGGAAGACCGCGTGGCCGAGTTAGCGAGGAAGACGGTTCCGAATCGCCCGCAAATACATTGGACAGGAAGAACATATTCAAAATCAGGAAACTCATAATACTGATTTTGTGCATTCCTTCGAATATGTGATTGTTCTTTTAGACGTCAACCTCTATCATCACACAGATCGTGAGCCAATAGTTATGTGAAGTTAACGCCATTATCCTAAAACTTCTTTTTTAACTTATCTAAATCGTACAGGAATAGATCAGTTACATCATGACTCAATTTATAAACGGCTCGAAGTTCACTAGCTCAATCATGCAAATTTTATAAAATATTAGATATTAGTTTCAGTTGCATATAATAACCACGAATAAACGAAGTATCGCTTGCGGCCGGCAAAATCGAGAATTCTCTAAAAATCAAGGACTCAGTTGAGAACTCTCGATGAATGAAATTTCAAAACTATAGTAAGTTAATTGCAAGGGGCAGTAGTAAAATATTCCCGTTTGCCCGTTGCGGTTTTACCGCTGGATAAAATTTCCGAAGCTAAATAACCATACTTTGTATTGCATGTTAAACCAGTGGCAGTGCAAGTTTGCGTATTAGAAGAAATAGGCAATGGACCACAATTCGCATCTACTGGTTTACCCCCACCTTCTTTACCCCAACCAATTGTTGCAAACGATCCGCCTGGAACAAATTTTGCGCTTAACACCGCTGAGGTTTGAGTTATTTGGGATGCCGGACCTGTAGTTGGCGCATTAACCGCACTGGTCTTATCATCTGCCCAAATAATGCCGCCGAAAGAAAGGATGAATATGCATACAAATATTTGTGTAAGCTTGTTTGAATTGATCATATTTAAATCACTCCTGTTTTAGATTTTATAAAATACAATTTTCTGATATTCTAATTTTCGGTTGAAGCTAATTCTTATGTACCCCCTACTTTTATTTATTGAATTACATTTTTTAAGTGAACTACAGAATAGAATCGCAATAAATAGTAAATTCATTTTTTGTAATAAGAAATTATTAGGCACTAATTCTGATTGTGAGATGAATACGGAATATTTTGCTAGATTTCGTCTAACGAAAACAGATTTGAGGAAGTTTTGCGTCTCTGAAAGACACTAAAAACGCGAAAGAAAGCAAGAGGCCTTCCGAATTTTCAATTTTATAACAATTTTCATCCGACGCTTCTGATAAAAGGGGTTTATAAACCAATCCTCTATGCCATTGAATCGCACCTTGATCCTACCCCAGCTAAATCGCCCAGCCTATAATACTAGTTTCTTCTTTTTCAAAATCATCGTAAACACTTTACGTTATTCGTAATTATGGTTTTTTAATACAGTTAATTCATGCCTACAAATATCAAGCGATCGATCAAACTCGTTCCAAAAACTTTCAAATTCAGTTTTATCATAATCGTTTCGGAATACGCGCTTTCTATGGGTACTAAAGAACAATTTGATATTGTCGCAAAACATTATGATCTGCCGCAAATAATCGACTTTGAGAATCGTTACTTCTATATCCTTAAATTGAGTTTCAGCTCCTCGATCTATTGAGCTTATTTTTGTTATATTACAGATTGTTATTTCTTCACCTTTGTGCCGAACATCCCAGTTTGTACTTATAGGGCAGCCAAGCATTGCCAACTGTCCGCAATGATCAAATATAGGACGAGTTGATGAATTTACAAAGTGGTCTGAGATAGCAGATTTTAGTAATTCCAATCCTGCAGTGTTAATTGTCCAATCATCCTCTGCATCTGAAATTATAGAACCACCTATTTCTAAATATATACTACCATAGGAACAGAGGTCATATGCATTTTCCGGATTATCATCAATCCATTTCTGCTCTATGATTCTTAGCTTAAAATTGGCCATGTTTTGTAAAGATTTTCTCTTGAGTTGAGGAATGGCAGTGGCCTAGAACAACCTAAGCCTTGATAAGGGTTCGCGATTGCACAAGCACTTTGCCTTTGTTTGCTTTGCGAACAAAGTAAATGGGGGAAGCTATAACGGATTAATAAGCGAAAAAGCCAAGGACAATCGTTGCCCGGAACCGAAAAGCGCTCCGTGCATTTCGGCTAACAGAACAGGGTAACCGGAGTGACAACTCTATTGCCCTGAAAGCTGCAAATCATCCAGCGTCTTTGGTTTGAAGTCAGGCGCGCACTGTTTGAGATCTATGGATGGACCGGAGCCGGAGCGAGGATTTCCGAAGATATACAGAAAATACTCAGCGTTGGAATCGGCCTTGATGTGATTGACCTTGAAGTGTGCAAGCCGGCGGCAGCCAGAGAAGCTGTGTTTCGGAAACACCTTATCACATCCGGAAGGAGGGACAGAGGGAATTCCTTCGTCCGTGCTTGTGCATTCGATCGAAATAATGAATGTCAAGTCTCCGGGAACATATTTCCATTCACCCCGTTGATAACCGGGGCGACACATACTTGGTTCAAGATATACGCCATTGGGGCACAAGAAAATGGGATAGCCTAAATCGCCGGGAGTTGTTCGGAGAAAAATCCCTGTAAAGCGATCAGCGGACAATGGGATCGCCTCGTTTTCGGGGAGAGAATCTTCAATGCTTTCGAGGAGGGCAAGATTCGCTTTATCAGTCTCATTGAGCATAGATGAAACTTCTGCATGCTGGGGTTTATACCATGTGCATTTCTGGAAGTGTTCCCGTATGTAGGGGGTTTTGAACTCCCTTCCGTACTGTGCTACGATCGTATTTTTGATGAGAATCACCTTGTGTTTTGAGATCCCGAGTAGGTCCTCTTTGCGGAAGGGTTTGCTAATGGCCGATCTGTCGCATCGATCAATGACCGCCGAAGCAATCTCTTGCGGTGTCCTCGATTGGCACGCGGAGATGAGCAAAGCCAAGACCGTGGCAACTGCAGAGATTTCAATGTATTTCATAAATCCTCGGGAATAAAATTGGCTGCTACCATGTTAGTATAACGACCAGTAATTATCAAAATTCCACGAGCGCACAAGCACTTTGTGCAAAGCATGACTCATTCCTGATCGACTGACAGTGCTATGCGGTCCGCTAAAGCGAGTAAGGTTGTATCACGAATATCGCGCAAATAAACTGCAAATGTGAAGTAGCGACTCGAAGAAATTCCAATCACATATATAATTGGATACCAAACACCAACCCATTTAGGGCAACCTCCTTCAAAGACAATATTCGTGCGCACTCGATACACTTGGAAACGAGGGTGATCGAGTCGGAGTGAATCGAGGACATGCTCACTACTCGGGTCAACGCCTGCAGTGCTCCTCCGTAAGTAGTCATCGATAAGGGAGCCGTTATACTCGTATGAACCCAAGAATTCCATAACCTTATGACCGTGATAGTCATCTAACACTGTTGTCCCCGAAAGCATCCAAGAGGCTGGTAAGAACAACTTAAATTGGGGGAAGGCAGGCACAGATCGGGGTACAAAATTAGAATCTTGAAGATTCTGAATGAATTGGCCGTATATCCAACCAGTCTGATTAGCGACTCGGACATTAAACCAGAAATGCTCGCAGTCGTAGATTTTCTCCCTATTGGATGAGCGTCCAATCACAAAGACTTCCGTCAGCCGACTCAGGGATCGGATGGATTGGGAATTTCTCGATGGACCTTTTCTGAGTATGACGTTGTCCGAGGAGATTTGTCCTCTTAACTGTTGAGTTATCGCATTTTGAGATCGAATCTGGCTTAGGGTCAAACCGTTAAGCAAAGTGAGAATAATTGCAAGTAGGTGTGGTTTCATTTTGTCGAGCGATTTCACTTAACGAGGAAGGGAGTTTGAAAATCGTGTCTGCCCGTGGACGAGTCCGATCAGAACACCGACAACACTGAACTGAAGCAGATAGTAAATGTTCTCTAGGACCAACCAAGTAGACAGTGAAGTTACGTTCTGCTTACCTGCTTCTGCGAACACCCCGATCGAGGCCATCAGTGCACCGATAATGATTCCGAACCTGAGCCCCTCCAGAGCCGGATGACCTTCTCCCCGAATCTTGGGATAGAGGTAAGCGACTAGGACGGCTTGTATGCTCATCGAAATCAAACCGAGAGGGATCAGCGGTTCTTGGCGGCTGAAAATTGCGAGTTGTATATACAAATCCCGGAAAAGGAAAAGATGCCATCCTGCTGCGATTACAAATGTGGCCAACAGATAAACGATAACGGAAATCCAGAATGTTCGGTTCATGTTGAATCCTCTTTTTAGGTTTAGATCAATAACTATAACTCTTGTCGTATATTAGATTTTTTTGAAGGAACCGTTAGAGACAAAGAAGACTTAATCCATATAAGTTCCGCGGTATTCCAAGAACCTTTCCCTGAAAGGGCTTATAGGAATTCATAAAATACGCCTCTGAAATATGACAACTACCAATCACTAGATCTTGCCATTCATCAAAATTCGTTCCATTTTCCGGGCACAAAGCAAAATGAATCAGATTCAAACAAGTGTCTACGGAACGTACCCAAACATATTTACCTTTATTATGGAGGAAGGTGTCATCATTGCAATAAGAAATGGAAGGCTCTCCTAGATTGCTATAATTATTTCCAAGAGACTTACAATAGACGAATTTATTCGAAACAGCAGTTATGATCTTTAGATAAGCATCATTCGCCCTGATCACATCAGCAGTATCGAATCCAAAATCTTTACAGGAAATAATAAACAGAAATAAGAGTAAAAATCTTTTTGCTAACATTGTTTTACTATCCACTTTAAATCTATACTGTTAGCCGAAATTGGGCACCGGATCAACCCGCCCTTTGAAATCTTTGGATACATCTAATTTAAGCTTAAGTATCCACGACTGCGGATTGAGCCTCGTTTCCCACGAACGAGATGGTAACATAAATCCACGTTTCACCTGTTGCCTCGAAAGAAACTTCCCAATGAACCGGATTCGCGCCTGGGTCCTCTAACCCGAAAGCCGCGAGCTCGAAAGCAGAGAAGATATCGGAAGGCAGTTCCTTATCTGCCCACTGTTTGTATGCCGCGGCTAGCTGTGGACGCGATGCCTGTAGGATGAAATCAAATCTTGCAACAAGATCAAGATAGAATTTACGATGCTGCTGATTCGGTCCCTCTTCCGTACCCCGAATAGGAAGAAAGACGTTCGTTTTTGTGGGCGGGAAAAACCACTCACATTCCCAATAGCTATTCTCAGGTCGGTGGGAAATGTACATGAAGCGCATCTGACCAAGCTCTGGGTCCTGCAGTAGAAGTGGAACAAATCGAAGTTTGAGACGTTTCAAGAAACTCATGCTTTGACCGGTGATTCTATTCAAAAATCAAAATGGCATTACCACCACTCAGTTTGCGAAGTACATAAATTTTGGTGCTTTATACAAGTTTTTTTGAATCAGTTTTCCACTAAAAAAATCATAATTGTATATCATAGATAAAAATATGCCCTGCAGTTCTATCCTCCAATACTCTTGAGTCACTTTCGAAGCGAGAATGTTTCCAAATTTTGTAGTGTTTTTTTGGCTTAAACCACTTCGGACAGTCAGAAGGAGGTTCCCATCTACTTTCATCTTTCACAAATACATTCTCTTCAAAGAATTCATTACGCCATCTTGTGGAAGATTTTAATTCAAGATACGTAATGTATTCTTTTGTCCAATGAGCTGCCAATATTGTCCGTTTATTACAATTACTTCCGAAGTTGGTTTTTGACCAGACCATAACTGATAACTTTCAACCGGATCAGTTGACTTATATTCCATACAGGAATTCATAAATAGAAATATAAACATTACTTTCGCGAAAGTATAAACTTTTACATTGTTTTTATCGTATTTCATCCTCTCCTCTCAGCAATTACTCTTAACGACCAAGGCTTGGCGAAACCACGGATAGTGTTTTACTATCAAAAATTACACTACTAAATCTAAAGCTAATTCGGGAAACACCTGCTTTATCCTTGCAATCGTGGAAAGCGCCGGATTCGCACTCTTGGGAGATTCGAGACGTTGATAACTATATAAGTTTTTCATCCCTATAAGAGAAGCTGCTTGCTTTTGACTTAAACCACGCTTTAAGCGAGTCATTCTCAAGATTTGAGAAAATGCTATTTTAGGATCTACTGCTGCTAAAACTATGTTTCTTCCTGATACTTTCTTTTTCGGTAAGGGAAATATGGACTTGGAATCTTCATTATCATTCAAATAAAGATTGAGTGCTTCATGAATATTGGCTTCTAATTCCTCTTTAGAATCAGCCTGAGTCATGCATCCTTTTAATTCTATACATTCTGCCCAGTAGCCTGTCTTATCTGTGTGAATACGAAAATGATAGTGCATCGATTTACCTCTGGCCTTCTCCTAAATGCTTTAGCATTTCCCTGCCGCTTAATGGCATGAAATACAACATACCAAATATAATTGGTATTGTCAATATTTGCCTGCGCTAAGGAACGTAAAATAGTTTCTTGAGTCGGCCGCGATGGCCACTTGGATAAAATTTGAGATTCAATTTTCCCTAACGATCAAGGTTTGGCGACGTCTTGCCTGAAGGCCAATATGCTTTGTATGTCAGATACAAACCTACCATGATCATTGGAGTAATTGATGGAAGAAGCCACTCAGATGGAGTTTGGGCGGCCTTAAGCTGGAGTTCCGGTGCAATCATCCGGAATAAGCCAAGGGATAGAATGAACCAACCTGTTAGCGTCAACAAGGTGGGCCATCCGCGGACCCAAAGGTTATGTGAACGAACCAGTGCAAGTCCAGCTACAAATAGGACCGTACCATTGAAGTGAATCCCGGCCGCTGTATTTCCAGCCCAGATGTGAGAGTTTACGGTTTCTGTAATAGTAGTTACCAGAATGCCCGGTCCAACTAGGGCTGCAATCTTCTGTGAGTGAGTCATAGTAAGTTACCTCCGAACGAATTACAATTATTTTAAATTGCGCGGCACGACCGAGGCTAGGGCGACGTTTCGTGAATGTGCAAGCGTTTAGGACGAGAGTTGCAAAGCAATCTCGAAGCGCTCGGCCAGAGCCGAAGGTTCAGCCATTTGGTAAGCCGTAGTGCAATATTTAAGTAGATAAATGTTATATTTATCAAATAGATTTTAGAATTGTTAGTTCATTTAATTGTATGCGTGAAGCAAATTCATAGAAATAATAATAAAAATATTATATACAATTTCGATAAATTCCACAGGCAAAAAATACCAATAATGTAATTGGATTAAAAGTAGCAATTGCCCAAAATATCAAAAATAATGTGACATTAAAATTAGAAACCAACTGTTTGATTTTATTTCTGTAAAAAAGAGGGACTGATGAAATCAAAAAATACAATACTACCTGAATATGCCCCAATTCATTGGAATAGCTGCCTAATATGGATTCTCGAAAAAACATAAAAAAAATATAATGCATTGAATAGACAATGCATAAAGTTAAAAGAACTACCAAAAAAGATGGAATTATTTGTTTTACTATGTTCATTTATGCCTCTGCGGGGAAAAAACTGATCCGGATTCAATTTGAACGACTACCCTTTCAAAGCTAATATTCCGTTCAACCTTTAAAGATTATGAAGTTAGGCGAAGGTCAGCCGCCTAGGAAAAGATGCGCGCTGCTGTTTGCGAATCCTCGATGGTAAGCACAGATTCTACTGGGACCATGAGCTCGGATATACGCTGATCAGCAAGTAGCCGATGGTTCTCTCTGACAAACGGGGAAATATCACTGATCTGCAGGACCCATTCGGTCGCGAACGAGCGTAGGGTGTCACCCCGCAAACCCAGTTGGATAGCACGTCGCTCCAAGGGTGCGCCCGCCGGCGAATGATCTGGATCCCATTGAAGCCTGACATCCGTGTCTGCGCCAAGTTTGCGCCATTCCTCTTCGGAGGAGTAAGCCTCGGGTTGGAAACTCGAGTGCACGGCCAAAGAAAGAATTTTCTCGAAGGCTACGCGAGGATGTGCTTTCCTGTTTGAGGCCATCGGGCCTGCAGTGACGAATAGAGGTCGAATTGCAATGATCGTGTCATTGGATTTTTGCGGCTCGATTTCGCATAACGGAATAGGATAACCGACATTTGACCGAAGGAGAAGCCGAGGAACGGAGCCGCCTAACTAGAGTTATGTGCTGGGCCGAACAAACCTTACTCGTAGATCGATGCACGGAGAATCTCGTTGATTTGCGTTGTTGAGGTGGTTTTCTTGACGAAGTACGTTTCGGAAAAGGCATTCTCCCAAGTCCTTACTCCCTCCGGAGGACATTTTCCTGCTGCGGCTGACTTCTTTACTTTCAGCGTTGAGCGGGCGAAATACTGGGCAGGGGGATCATTTATGAAAGTAAGCTCTTCCTTCGTGATCCAGTCTGGTACGGGAAATGTTCCCATCCAAATGTGGGCGGGTGAATATACACCCATCTCTCGCGGCTCAAGCGAGATTTTGCCTGTGGACACTATTGCATCACCGATGACAATACCGCGCTCGGTACCGAGCTCGGGACTGCCTGCCTTACCTCCCGATAGCGTTGGACGGAAGAAGGTATCAGCGTACACGGACATCACATATAGCGAGCCAACGACATGAATGGGCGTGTCGGGCCTGTATTCGGTAGGGGGTAAGCACAAGAATTCGTCAGGAGTAAGCGTGAACGTTTCCCGCGAGGGTGTGCCCTTCACATAGCCTCCAAAGACCCAGCAGTCTACGCCTTGGATCTTAAACCAAGGGGCAGATTTCCGGTCGACCTCCAAATCCGCCTCCGTGGCACTTACAATGGGCAAAACACTCCCGTATGCGAAGGCGGCCTTTACGGGGGCCGTTTGCAGTGGCTCATTCCTGCAGGAGAGGACGGATGCCGTTACGATGCCTAGCACCGGAGTGGTTACCTTGGGTCGACAAGCGGCAAATAGGAGGGGGAGAATCGCAAATATGGCTGTGTAGCTCGGCATGGCGAATAACGACCAGTAATTGTCGAAGTTCCGCGAGTGTAAAGGACTTGGCGCGAGACTTGCCATGCAAGACGAGTGACAAAGCGAAATGTGCCGGAGCCCAAGCGAGAGTGCGAAGCATCTCGAAGTGCAGCGCCAGAGCCGACAGTTATACGCAGTCGCTAATTAATTAAATAAAAACTGCTGGAGAAACTTTGAATTTCTTTCCCAATGCCTTAATTTGCCGAATATTCAATTCCCTTTTGCCATTTAAAATCTCAGAGACAACACCCTGGCTGCCCAGCTCTGACATATCCTTTTGAGAGAGCCCATTTTCTTCCATGAGATACTTTAATACCTCAACAGGACTTGTCTCAATGGATTCAAAGTTACTCTTTTCATATTCTTCAATGAGATTTCCAACTGTTTCCATTAAAGGTGCCAATGGGTGCTTTTCATTGTTACCAACCTCATCTATCAATTCATCAAGAGCTTTTAATAGTTTCTTGTATTGTTTATCAGAATGTGGAACAGATAAAAGGTCTTTGACTTCTGGCCAAATATTTCTCACGCGCTCTAATTCAAGAATCATATCCTATTCCTCCTTCCATTTTCCCTTATCATATTCCGAATGTGTTAAAACATGTCGAATGAAGACTTTCTTTCTATTATAATGAATTGCAGAAATTAATCTAAAATTATTCCTACTAATATTAAAGACTGTAAATTTACCAACCTGATCCGCACTTTTAAATACTCTTCTTAATTCGTTGAAATCTTTAAAGTCTGTATTCTGAACTATTTTAAACCAGCTTTTGCGGGAAGGCCCTGAATTGGGATATTTATCTACAAAATCTGAGATCTTCTTCCAGCTAATTATATGCACTTATGCAAAGAATATCTCAAAATGAGATATTGCAAGTATTTTCCTCTATTTTTCTTTCAAAAATGAATTTTTAGCGATTGCGTATAACGACCAAGGTTTTACGACGGCACGAGTTTGCTTTGCAAACGAAGTGACGAAAGTAAAATGTGGCGTAGCCCGAGCGTTAGCGATCTCCGAGCGGAGCGCCAGAGCCGACAGTTATGCGCAGTCGCGAGTTCTAAAATAACAAATTTGGCTGAAGTTCTTTAACTTTAAACAACTTCTTTGAAATTATGAATGGCACTAAACTCACGTTTCTTTTTTAACATTTCCTCTTCAAGATCGTAATCATTTTGTAAGCCCAACCAGAATTGTGGAGAAGTTCCAAAAAATTTAGAAAATCTTATTGCGGTATCTGCTGTTATGCCTCGTCGCTTTTTAATAATTTGGCTTACACGAGTTTGAGGAATACCCGTCTCTTTAGATAAGCGATATGCTGTTATCGCTAAAGGAATTAAAAATTCTTCTTCTAATATAGAACCGGGGTGTATATTTGGAATACGTTTCATAAATTCTACCTCAGTGATAATCGACTATTTCAACATCATAGGCACTTGCTCCAGACCAAGTAAAACAAATGCGCCATTGGTCATTAATTCTTATACTATATTGACCCTTTCTGTCTCCTTTTAGAATCTCTAAACGATTTCCAGGAGGCATTTTTAAATCGTCAACAATATGAGCGTTGTTTAACATCCTTAACTTTTTTCTGGCTTGGATTTGAATATCTGTCGGAAGTTTTTTAGAATATTCCCCTTTCCAAATCTTTTCAGTCTCAGCAGAAGTAAAGCTTTCTATCACTCCTGCATACTATCGAAAATAGTCAGTATCGTCAATCGTTATTATACAAATTTTACCCCTATAATTTAAATAGTTTAGTTTTAAACGTAATTTCCTGAGAAATGAAATCCTTAGCGATTGCGTATAACGACCAAGGGTTGGCGACGTTTCGCGAGTGCGCGAGCACTTGGCACGAGGCTTGCCATGCAAGACGAGTGACAAAGCGAAATATGGCGAAGGTCAAGCGAGAGTTGCGTAGCAATCTCGAAGCGATGCGGCAGAGCCGATAGTTAGCTGTTGGTTTTGGGTTTGATTCGTAAAAGATCAAGCCATGGATGACGATTTCGCCCTAACCCGTGTTTTAGTGGCACCACTTTTAATTTTATAGTCTTTAACTAAAATCTCCGTAGGAATCCCTAAATTCTTATTGATCTTCCTTATCATTTCTAAGGTCAGTTTTCTCTTCTTATTAAGAATCTCAGTTGCCCTACTCCTTCCTCCTATCCAATTTCCCAAATCGACATTCTTTAAATTCTTTTCCTCCATTACTGATTTAATGGCTTCGATTGGATCAGGAATCTCAATTGGAAAATGTTTATTTTCGTAAGAGTCAACAAGAGTGATTAAGATATCTAATTTATCATACTCAGGCGTATTCTTCTTGGCGTCCCAAAGCTTTTCTATTTCTCTAAGAGCTAATTCGTGGTCTTTGGCAGATTTTATTGGTTTAATTTCCATCTATATTTCCTCTGCTTTAATTTTATCGTATTGTTCGTGTGTTCCTATAAATCGAATAAAAACAGTTTGTAGATTGTAATGTATCTTTACGACAAGCCGATACTTATTACCGTGAATGTTAAATACGACTCGATTAGCTTTTAAAAAGCTCGCATTTCTATACTTTTCTTTTATTGAACTTGGCGAAGTCCAAAGCGATTTCGAAGCATCTTTATACCAAATTTCAATAGATGTCTTAGAATCTGCATATTTAGGATTTTCATAAAAATCTCTTAAAACTTTCCTGAAAATAACCCTCACATTTTCAATTATGAAATGTTACCCATTTGGGAACAATTCTTTTTCCGACATTTGCTCAAATCGCGAGCACGGATGCTCGCTAAAGTCATAGAGAAAATCATACCCAAAACTGGCAGCTAACGACCCAAGGCTTATCGACGTTGGCGAACCTGAGCCTCAAAGAGGCGGTAGGGACTAGCGCGAGACTTGCTTTTGCAAGGCGAGTGACAGAAGCCAATGTGCCGAAGGCCAAGCGAAGGTTGCGTAGCAATCCTGAAGCAAAGTGTCAGAGCCGACAGTTAGGCGCTGTAAACCTTGAGCCTTAGGTAAAAATTAAGCCACGGATGGCCTTTTAACTTTCTTAGCTGAATTATTTTTAACTGTGTATTTCTTAATTTTAGATAATTGATTATGAATCTTTCTTTCAGCTTCTAAAAGATCATAATCATTCTGTAATCCTAGCCAAAATTGAGGAGGAAGATCAAAGTATTTACCTAATTTTAAAGCATAATTAGCTGAAATGCTTCGCTTGCCATGCATGATCTCACTTAGCCGAGATTGAGGAATTCCGGTATCCTTATAAAGTTGATACGCACTTAAACCCAATGGTTTAAGGAATTCTTCATTTAAAATATCTCCAGGATGAGGGTTCTTAATCAATTTCTTCATAAACAAACTCAAGCAATCTAATTAATGATAATCAACAATCTCAACATCGTAGGCATCTTGCTCATGCCATCGAAAACATATTCTCCATTGATCGTTTATTCTTATGCTATACTGCCCTTTTCTATTTCCTGAAAGTAACTCTAATTTATTGCCTGGAGGTGATTTTAGATTTTCAACACTTTGAGAGTTATTGATCATCCTTAGTTTCCTAAGAGCTATTTCTGAAATCTGATTTGGAATCGATTTAACAAATACACCTTTCCAAACTTTTTCCGTGTCTTTGTTTTCGAAACTTTTGATCAATTTACTAATACTTACATATATTGTAAGCATTGTCAATGCAAATAATCAATAAAAAATGCCCTCATTTTCCCCGGACAAGGATGTCCGGTATGCATTGAAATAATTTACAAGGTTTATGGCGCCTAACGACCAAGGCTTGACGACGTTGGCGAACTCTGAGCCTCGAAGAGGCGTTAGGGTCAGGCGCGGATTTTGCTTTTGCAAAAGCCGTGACTGAAGCCAATGTGGCGAAGCCCAAGCGAGGGTCGCATGAGGGAGCCCGAAGCGCAGCGACAATTTTTAGTTAGGCGACGTTTTTGCCATTGCACTAACAAGTTAAGCCAAGGATGGCGCGTTTGTTAATTTTTAATTCCTAAAATATTCAATGCTTTCGAATTATTTTTAAGAATGAATAACATTCTTTGTGCTGGACCCTGGGGAATGTTTTTCCCCGATTCCCATGCCTCGATTGTTTTAGCAGAAACACCTAGTGCCTGAGCAAAAGTATTTTGAGTAAGGTGTAAGTTAGTTCTAATATTCCGAATTTCTTTACCTTTAAACGTTGGTAACTTCTGAATTTCAATAATCTGCGCTTTTACACCAGCAACTTTTTTGCCTTTAGTGTATTCAATGGCTTCATTAAGTCCTTTAGAAAGACTATTAAATAACTTGCTACTTTCTTTTTTCATGTCGCGCTCTCTTTGATTGAATAGCTTCTTTTAAAGAAGTTACTAAATCTGATAATATCGTTAATTCTTTCTTAGAAAGATTCTCTTTGTCATTCTTTTCAAGAAGTGTTATTAAGAATAATACAGAGAATTCTTCCATATCTAAGTAAAAAACTCGAATTCCTCCGCTCTTACCTATTCCTTTCTTTTTCCATCGTATCTTTCTGATTCCATTAGAACCTTTAATAACTGGACCATACTTCGGATTTTCTAATAGAAACTCTTGGAGTTCTTTTAACTCTTCATCATCAAGTCCAGCTTTCCTCCAAAATAGATCGAAATCCGGAAGATGAATGAATATTCTTTTCAATAAAGCAATTGTCCCTATTCAATAGGGTATTGTCAATCTTAAACCATTACAAAATCTTGGTTTTAATCGCCGCATGGACGCGGCGAAAGAAATCTGAGAAACCCTGGCAAAAATGTTCGCCTAACGACCAAGGCTTGACGACGTTGGCGAACTCTGAGCCTCGAAGAGGCGTTAGGGTCAGGCGCGGGTTTTGCTACTGCAAAAACCGTGACTGGAGCCAATGTGGCGAAGCCCAAGCGAGAGTGCGAAGCATCTCGAAGCGCTGCGTCAGAGCCGATAGTTAGGCGCAGTATGGGCTACTCAATCGGAAATACCCCAACCTATTTCTTTGGGAAATATTTAACTCCATCTAAACCATTAAAATCTTCGTCTTGAGTCCACAACATTGCACTATACTTACGAGCCGTTGCTAAAATAATACTATCAGCCATCGGTAGTTTATGATCCTTACTTAGTTTCGCAGCAAATATTGAAATCGAAGCATCTAAGTCTATTACAGTTCCTTGTTGCATATGAGCAATAGCCTTTAAGGCACTGTCTTCATCTCTTTCTATATAGATTTTTTTAAACACTTCATAAAGCGAAATAGTTGGAATAAGGAGTTTGTCTGTCCTTTCAATTGCTTCTGAAAACAAATCAGAACGTTTAGTGCCAGCAAAATACTCAAGCCATCCTGAAGAATCTACAATATTCAAAGGCGATCCATTTCTCTTTCAATTTTAGTATCCAGACCACTGAGAAAACCTTTAAGCTTTTTAATTGGCTCAATCGGAATTAATTCTATTCTATTCCCGTAAGAAATTACCTCTAAATGGCTACCAACTTTGATTCCTGTCTTTTCACGTATCTCTTTAGGAATAACTACTTGAAATTTGGGCGAAATAATTACCTTGCTCATATATCGATACTAATATCGTAAGACAAATTGTCTATCGATATTTTTAATCTTTACTATTTTACGAAAGTGAAATTTTAGCCCATATTACGCCTAACGACCAAGGCTTGACGACGTTTCGCGAGTGCACAAGCACTTGGCGCGAGACTTGCCCTGCAAGACGAGTGACAAAGCGAAATGTGCCGAAGGCCAAGCGAAGGTTGCGAAGCAATCCTGAAGCGACGCGTCAGAGCCGATAGTTATACGCCGGTTTTACTTAAAGATCACCAAGTTCGTCATCATCAGAAAAATCTTCTTCTTCATCATCTTCTTCTGTATAGGATGTTTTTGTAAATTTTTCTGAAACTAATGTATCTGGATCGATTATCCAATTTTGGATGTTTTCATATCCAATTAATTCTCGTCCATTGATTGTAATTTTTTTACTATCCTTATTTGGCCAATAGACACCAAAAACTCGAGAGTTCATATGTTGGTAAACTTTCAAGATCTGAGGTGCTCCACCAATGCTTCCTCTTAAGTCTGAAGCCCGGAGCATATCTCTGATAACTTCGAAAGGTTCAAAATCATATCCTATTCCTTTGAGTTTTTTTATCGAACTACCATATTTTTGCTTAATCAAAATACCTAGACTTTTTTTAGCAGTGTTTGTCATATCTCCTGCAAAGAGAATTTTTCCAAGTTTTCCATATTTTCGTGTATTTCTTATAAAATGAAATTTATTATTATCTCGATCGTATCTTATTTTCCATAAGAAGAAATTTTTCTTTGTCCATGAATATCCCCCAAAAAGAAATTCATTATCCTTAAATGCATTTTTATCTGATAATGATCGAATTGAGTCTTTCAAACTATTACAAACTTTGATTATATGCCCTCTTAATTTATGAATGTCAAGAGATCGATCACTAGATTTGTCATATTGGCTAATTGCATTCGTTAGTTGTATGATAAGTGGATAGGCATAACTTGTATCACCAGCAAAACAAATAGCACTATCAGATCTAGGTAGTGTAAATAATTTAGGGCCTTGATCCCAACGCATTCCACCATTCAATCTGCTATCAGTACAAATTATTAGCTCTTGGCATTTTTTTACTTCCCTAATCCAGGCAATCGCTATGGTCATTGTTTAATTCCTCAATTTATGATTCATTTAAAACTGGCGTATAACGACCAAGGCTTGACGACGTTGGCGAGCTGAGCGAAGCGAAGACAGGCACAAGAATTGCTCTGCAATTCGA
>NZ_NPDZ01000029.1 GCF_002811875.1 Leptospira perolatii | reverse complement strand
CAGTCACTCCTCCAATTTTATACTTTCCGAATATCCGGAACATTGCATTTAACTTTTCTGTGGACTCTGCTGGGCAAGAGGAGGTCGAGTGATATTCTTTAAGTTGGGCATTGTGTTTGGCAGTGGGCAGACAACAGATAGATCCAAATCGCAATATTATAGAAACGGAAACTATAAAACTCCGCAACCAATTGACGCAGTAAGAATGTCACACTCTACTCTATTTCCACCCACGATCAGGTTTACAGAAGGGGAGTTCTGGCATATCGTCATTTCCACGCCAGCTTGGTCCTCTGCCTGGACGGAGAAGGTAGTTCCGGATGGCACTTCGGTAGATGCCTGCGAAACACCAGTCAGTGGAGAAGAATTTAGAATTAAACTTCCAGTGCAATTTTGTCCCGAATAGACAGATACCAATATTGTTGTAGCTGAGTTCATAGATGCCCCAGCCCGACTAATAACTACAGGCACTGGTCGGTTCCGCAAAAGTACAGTCAATAGTGCATCCGTATCATTTTTCTTCCCATCATCACATCCAAATGAAATGGCTGAAAGGATGGTTAAAAATGCTAGCTTTTTCTTCATAAAGTTCTTACCTGAAATGGAGTTGTTTAGCTTGAACATAGGTAGGCTCTCTTAGACGTCTACTGATTTTTTGATCCAGTTTTTCTGCAACTGACACACGGTTGGCGAAAATCTAACTCAATATTAGTTATAGGTAGTTCAAGTAAATATGCATCGAATGCTTTCATCCAAAAGACTTAACTCCGCTTCAGTAAGCACTTTGGAAATAGGAAACTATTATCTCGATAACAACAATCGAATACACTGTTAATAAGATGGTTCTGGGAACCTTCCCTTTAGATAGAGAAACCCAGTCAAAAAACGATTTCTTTGGAAGTAAACCAACCATCAAGTTATCCTTATGAGGTATTGAATTTGAAATTTGATTACTTATTTCTGCTCCGAACCAAAGTTCTTTTTGTTTTTGGAACGGTTTTCTGAAAATCATTTCAGAAATCGGCTCTATTTCTGAAAGTTCAACTATCGTTGTTTGACAAAGTACACAATTGTTAATATGCTTATTTAGAAAAAGTGGAATTTGTTCCTGAGAATAAAGGAATTGTTGAATGTATTTCCGGTCAAAGCATTTCTTTTCCATATGGCAAATCCTTAATAAGTTAATTATTTTCAATTTTTCTTTGCTTAAATTAACTTAAGCAAAGAAAAATTGTATTCTTCCAGCAAACGGATCTCTAGCAAACTCATAAGCATATAGCATCCTTCTTGCGGAGATCGGCAAGAAGTTCGTTGGGCTCTATGTTAGTGCAGGGAGGAACGTCTTCTTTCTTCCTCCGAAATTTCGCATCCAAAATTTGCACCTTGACTTGTAGGAATTACTCCTCATGGCCATTCTTTCCAAATACTTGATCGACTCACTGGCAAACCAAACAATTCGTAACCTTCAAAATCGCATTTAATTTTAGCTGAGTTCACAAAACGTGAGCAACCGAGCTGAAAACTGCTATCCTTCGATAAGTCTTCTACAATGGGTGCAAATGGATAGTATAAGTTGGTAATGTCGCGGGTGGTCGCCTGACCTCGTCTATCACCGAATAGGCAATTTGTGAATTTAAGCTTTTCTTGATTTTGCTCAACGTTGCAGATCCAATATCTGTCATGAGGATATTCCCTTTCCTCCAACGGGACTTCTTTAAGCTTTTTTCCTCTGTATTTATCTTTTTTGACCTTTCTAAAAAGCCTCAAAACTGCATAAATTACCGCCGTCTCTTCGTTATAGAGTATTATTTTCATGGGGGAGGAGGAACTCAATTGATCTTCTTCTATGTTATGATAGAAAATTTTAAAGATAACTATCTCTGTTTTTCTGGAAGTATCATCTAGATTAGTAGCAAAAGTGAAAACCTGATGCCCATACATATCACCAAAGAGGCGATCGACTTTTGCTCCATCAGGCAAAGTATCGCTCGTTACCGGTAGTGGAAATCTGGGGTAAATATGCCCAATTTCCGCTACCTTTGGCTTACCGTAAACGTGTCCGTAGTACTGAAATAGCCTTGAATCTTCGGTTGCGATTTTTATTTCAAATCTCTCACAATTTACTAAAGCAAGAGCTATCAATGAAAGTCGAAGAATACTTTTTCCAACAGAAATCATTGAGCCAATTCTAACCTTCTTCGCTCAATTCTGTATATCTGAAGCATAAAATTCATCTCATAGTTGCCTAACGGCGTCCCTTTTTTGGTTAAAATCGTTCCAAAAGGATCTGTAGTCCAATATTCTTGAGACCTCAATTGATTTAGGCGCTCGATTTCAGTGAAGATGTCCTTCGATGGGTCTCTTGCGGCATTCAGTGCCCTATCTGTTAACTCATTCATTTTTTGTATTTTTGTTTTCGAATGTACATAATTATCCGTCACTGCTTGTCCAGCGGCCATAGTTCCGTCCAACAGCCCCCCACCACCGAGTCCCATTAAAAATTTATACAAGAAATTCAGTGTTCCAGTTGCTGCACCCATATCACCTAATGGCATTCTAAGGTTATTATAGTTTTTTTCAAAAATATCTATTGCTTTTTGCTCTAGAGAAAGAAAATCCAAGTTACTTCCTTCGAATGTATTTAAATCAACGCCAAGTTGTTTCGTGATAACATCATCGAACTTTCCTTTTCGAACTGCTTGATCTAAGAGCTGATTGTATAAGCCGAGTTCTTGTCCTTCTATACTGCTCTGTAATTCAGGTAGATTCTTAGATCCTAATTTATTTGCCCACGATTCAAAGCTTTGTGTCGCTCGATCTGAATTATTCAGGGCCTTATTCAACTGCAATCGATTGTATCGTTCAAATGCGTTTTTATCTCCCTTCCCACGGGACTGAGTTAGTAATAATTGAGCCTCATCCGTTCCGAAGCTCACATCACTACTAGGATTCCACGGACGTTCCACTTCGGTCCCCTGGGCATCAACGGACCGAACTTTTATTTCACCAGTAGTCAGATCCTGAAAGTAAGTCTTCAATTCTCCATTTTCTAGGCTGTAAATATTGCCAGTTACAGGATCTGCCCATTTTCCAGTGTCTAACAACTTTCGTTTACCTTCAGCAAATCTTTGCTGCGAATCAGGCTCTTCCTCGCCCTCCCTATGTACCAACCCACCTAACATGTCCTTAACTAAGTTACCTCTAGCACTCTCTTGAGCCGCACGTGAAGCCTGAGAATCGGGTGAAGTATCCGAAGAAAATAGACCACTAAAGAATCCAATAGTATCTTCCCACAAACCTTGGGATAGAGCTCTAATCGCTTTCTGGTCGTTTATATGCTTCTTATACTCTTCGTCCGACATACCACCCAGCGACATCGCCTGAGCTTTACCTAAGTCACCAAAGAAGCTGTCGTTATACTTTGCTGTTCCACTTGCTAAATCATACGTCAGTGCTGTCGCTCCGTTTGAGTTCAAGGTCGCCGTAGCGCTCTTCGTCAGGTTGTTATAAGAGTAGCTAGCGTTTGTTCCTAAATAGGCAGGTGTACTTGCAGTCCAGGTATCTCCTCCAAACGCTGTGTGAGAATAATCCAAACCTGCTTGCGAAACTGCCCTGTTCACACTTTGCGAGATGCCCACTGTTTGGCCAAAGCCGCTGTTCTTATCGTAGCTCAATCCTACATTAAGAGAAGCTAATGGACCACCCTGAGAATTGGTTCCCATGCCTACTCCAAAGCCGGTATTGACTCCTGTAAATCCGCTATTGTCAAAGTTAACTCCTAGGTTTGCTGTGATTCGACTGCTTGGGACCATTCTTGCTTGCAAGCCTAGACTCCCGGATATTGCTCCAGTATTCGCGCTGTAGGACAAACTTCCTCCGAATCCGAGTCCGGCTTTCCCTAGTCCTCCTCCCACACTCGCTTGAAAGCCATCTTCATAACTGTAAGACATTCCGTAAGAAATTGCTCCGGCAGAGAAGCCTTGCAAATATGCATTTCCAAAGTTTGCTGCTCCCGCTACTGCTCCGAGCACTCCGCCTTCATACGCTCCTTGCACTGATTTATAGGCTGCATATGCGATGAACGACGCTCCTCCTGTAAATGGTGCCGCAATCACTGCGGCTACTGCCGTCACCGCATCCACGATTTCCTTATTATCATGCAATGTCTTACTAATCATCTTGCCGTCTAACAAGCCAAAGGTGCTTGCTTCCATCACACTTCCCATCGCATTCGAGAATCCATCTCCTTTTAAGGATTCTCCTTCCTGCTTCATCTCATTGTATTTCTCTTTGAGTTTCAGAATCGTATAGAATTGGCTAAAGTGGTGGTCTCCGAATTTCCCTCCTTCGGTTGGTCCAACTAGATAGCCGGAGTTCATCGCAGATTCTTCCATGGCTCTTTTTCCACGTTCATCTGCATTCGTATATTCTAATGCTTTTTGCGGGTCTGTGAATAATTGGCGTAAACTAGCTTGCGCTGCTTGTGCTACTTTGGCAACTGCTACAGGGTCTAGCGCTGTGATCGCTATTTCTCTGTTAGTTGGATTTTCAGGATCGTAGATTCTTTTGAAGTCTAGATCCATCTGTGTCTGTGCAAGGCGAACCATTGTTTGCAGTTCGGCGGAAGTGGGTCCTCCCTTTCCAGCTAACGTATTAAAGTCGGTCAGATCCCACTCTTTTCCGTTGCTGTCTTTTACTTTTGGTAGTAGATCCGGTGAGTTATATATAAAGTCTGTGTATCCTGGTAGCACCTGTGCCTGAGGGTTTCCATCTGGCCCTACGGTTTGGCGAATATACACATTGCCTACTGGCATGAACTGGTCTTGCGTCAGTTGAGACTTCAATTGTTTGTGTAGGTCTTCGTTGGCACTTTTGATCGTCTCTTCGTATGCTTTTGGAATGGAATACAAACTGTCTAAGGTTTGTAGCACTACCATTTTTTGGCTATGCTGATCCATTTCCTCTCTCAGTCCAGTGAATGCTTTGACGTTCTTTTCATCCAGCTTTGTTGTTTGCAGTTGGTTGATAAAGAATTGTACGTCTTGAGCCGCTCCCTCGCTTACAAGCTTTTCATCGAACCTACCTGGACTGTCTGCAAGGACTGAATTCAAAATCGTATTTGCGTTGAGGTTGAGAGATACTCCGGTTGGTAGTGTTCCACCAAAACTTTCTATCATTCCTTGGATCTGGTTGTATGCATCTCTGAGTACGGTGCTATCGTCTTGGTCCTTCATCGTAGACAGGAAGTCCTTTTCCCAGCTAGACTTCTCTTTGATTGCTTTCTCTATTTCTCTTAGGTGTGCTTCTTCGCCTTCCTTAGCTTGCTTGCGGAAGTCACTCCTCCACTCATCCCATTGTTTTAGTATAACCCCTGTTAGGTCATTGAACCTTGCATTTCCAGTGTCTTGCAAGTATTGGATGTTTTGTACCCATTCTTGTTTTCTTGCTTGAAAATCCTTTTCTTTGGCGTCCCAGGAAGCGATTTGGGCCTTTCTTTGCTGTTCAAGGCTTAGCTCAAAGAGTTGATCGACTGTTTTTCCTTTGCCCATATAATCTGAAACTACCGTTTGGTACATTTCAAATTCTATGTTTTGGGCATTCCCATTGCTTAACTTGTTGATGAGTTGGGAAAAGAATTGTTCTCTATCGTCTAAAATTTCTCTTTTGTCTGCCTTCTGCCCACCTGGTCCTACGCTCGCTTCCTGTGCGGCAAAGTATTCGTCTCTTTCTATTTCATATTGGGAACGTGAAAGCACTGCTAGTGCAGACACAAACTCGTCTCCGGACACCATAAATGCTGTTTTTACCCCATCGCTGCCAGTTGCTATAGAACTGGTTGCCACAGCTGTAGTTCCACCTGGTGTATAATTAGTATTATTTCTTACTAATAAACCGTATGCGTCGTGTATGTATCGATCTTGTGCTACCGGATCTCCGTTTTTTCCTGCGATTTTATCTAGATTCAGTCCTTCTTTTCCAGCAGTCCATTGTAGGCTTCCCGCCGTTAAGGTTCCTGCACCGTTCAAGAAGTTGGTATCACTCGATTGTAGTCCAGTGTTCAATTTGTACTTACCCGCGCTATTTCCAGTTCCAAGCAGTACCGATCGCAATTGCTCCGCACTAGAAATATCCGTGTAATAATTTAGCTCTGCTTGCAGATCTTTGAGCTTAGTCGCAGATGCAGTCGCATTGCTGATGGAGTTTTGTAGCTCCGTTTTGGTTGTAGACCATTTTTCAGCAGCTTGGATTGCTGCTGCTCCAACGAGCGGATTCCCCCATCCCATAATGGCAATGATGATTGCCTCCGCGTTTGTAATCTGCTCCAGCTTCGCATTCATTCTAGATTCATACTGGGAATAGGTATCCGATTCCAATCTTAGGTTAGCCGTAGAACTAGCCTTATCATCTTCCTCAATAAACCAAACACCATTAAAAGCGTCCTGAGCAATCCTCATCAGATAAGATGGTTCGCCACCATTCAATCTCGTCCTCACAAAACCATAAATATCATACTGTGGGTATTTGGAGGAAAGTCCACTCCCAAAAGTCGCTGGTGGCCCGGTTTGGCCTCTAACTCCATTGATAAAATCCCACATCCCTATCTTTCCACTAAGCACACCTTCCATGATATTGTACTCAGATCGCAGGTTGGTTTCTAATGTCTTATACTTTGAACTCCCAACATCAACTAGTCCATTCAATCCACTTGCGTTAAACAGACCAGCTTGGGGAACCAGAAATTGATTCAGACTACTCTGTAAAGTATTCCGCTCACTCGCGATCTGCTTTTTCAGATCCTCCATTCTATCCTTGATCTTTGTCTCTGCTTGGCTAAATCGTAGTGCTCTCTCTGCCCAGTCTTCAGTGGCTTGTTTGTTTTCTGCTACT
>NZ_NPDZ01000028.1 GCF_002811875.1 Leptospira perolatii | reverse complement strand
TCTTGATCCTTCATGAAAGTTTGGAGCAATTGATCCTATTGTCTTCATAGTTAATTAATTCCGATGGCGTATAACGACCAAGGCTTGACGACGTTTCGCGAGTGCGCAAGCACTTGGCACGAGGCTTGCCCCGCAAGACGAGTGACAAAGCGAAATGTGCCGAAGGCCAAGCAAGGGTGCGAAGCAACCCGCAGCGCAGCGTTAGAGCCGACAGTTAGACGTAGTGGATATCTCGTTACCGATAATTTTGCCATTTAAAAACTTTGATTAAATGATAGTAAATTTTCTTTGTTCCAAGTTTTATTCTCTTTAATTCAAAGGAAAACTTTTCGAGATCATAGCCAGCCTCAAACTCAAAGCGATGCACAATCTTATGCCTTTTCTCAAAGAAATTATGAAAATAATCATATAAAGTCTGATTTGATTTTTTATATTTAATCTTTAAAATCTTTTCTAAGTTAATCCTATTATCAATTTCCTTGAAAGCATTGCATAGGGAGGAAATATTTTGAAAAGATACACTTTGAGAGAGGGATTCAAATAAATCAGATTCTTCTTTTACTAATTTGATAATCTCGTTTCTATGAATTTGTGATTTCCGAAAGAAAGACTCATTCGCTTTATACTTAATAAGAGCAATATATGTACTTCTAAAATAATTTTCTAATGCTGATAATAGAAATGGAATGGCCATTCCGGCAGATAAATTTAATGGGTGGTGGATGCCAAGCGTATCCATAAAGAATTTATCTCTTGGCACTTGACCTTTAGTGCCTTGATCAATTATTCTAACGTAATATTCAATGGACTGAACCATTTGCAGAAATCGCTCGTAAGCAAGATAACATCCTGCTTCATCATTTTCACGATCTTTTCCGTAGATTTTAAAATACCGTCCTTCTCCATCGTCAGTCGCAAATGATCCTCCAAATCGTTCTTTTAATAACCTAATTGTTCGATTTTGCACAGCTAAATCTGAAGTTGAACACCAAACATTAGTCCTCGTAAATATTTTTGTAACATTTCTATCGCTATCATCTATTGAAAGATGAACGGCTTGATAATGTCTATAATTATCATCCTTATAATAGAAATAAAATCCCGGTGATACTTTTTCATATCCCATCAGGAAGATGAATTCTTCAAGCTTAAGCCTTTTTAATTTCGGCAATCTGTTTAATGAATCGTGACCCATAATTGTAAGATAATATTCTATCCATTACGTCTAACGACCAGTAATTGTCGAAGTTCCGCGCGTCCGAAGGACTTGGCACAAGGCTTGCTTTGCAAGACGAGTGACAAAGCGGAATTTGGCATAGCCCAAGCAAGGGTCGCGAAGCGAACCCGAAGCGCCGCGACAATTTTTAGTTATCTGCTGTGCCGCGCCCCGAATTCTAACCGGCGCAGCCAAGGAAGGCGAAGCCGGTTAGGGATTATAACGCAACGAGATCTTCAAAGAATTCTTGTTGATATGCAGAAGCGGAATTATTAGATTTTTTTGCTGATTTTTCATTTAGCCATTGAACGATAGACTGCCCTACTTTCTCAGCAACAGGAGGTGGAAACGCATTTCCGATTTGGCGATAAGTCGAAGTTTTCTTCCCTGAAAATTTCCAGGAATCTGGAAATCCTTGTATTCTTGCGACCATTCTATTAGTTAATTTGGGCAAACCAATAAAATCACTTTCAGGGGGTAGATTTGCAATACCATTCCCATCAACACCCATCTCCGACCATTGCCTTTTTGCACGAGTCGGACCTAAGTCTGGACCTCCATGCTTTTTACTTCCCCCTACAACTGTAGGTGCAATCTTATCAGCTATAATTTTCCATTGATCAATTTGCTTCCATGAGTTTTCATTCATTAAGTCATAGATGGTTTGAGAAACAGTTTTTATTTTTCCTTGAGGTTTTGGCCAAGGAAAATTGACCTTCCCATCACGACGACCAACAAGAATAAAGCGCGGTCGTAGCTGGGGTACGCCATAGTTTGAAGAATCTATTACTTTAAATTCAACATAATAGCCTAATGAAATTAACTCTTTTAAAATATAATTTCGATATCGATCGAAGTTTGCAGAAGCTAAACCTCTAACATTCTCAAAAAAGAAAGCTTGAGGTTTTAATTTTTCTACTGCTTTCACAGCGATTGGAAATAAGTCTCTCTCATCTTTGTGACCAAGCTGGTGCCCCGCAATGCTAAACGGCTGACACGGGACCCCACCGCAAATTAAATCTACCCCTTTGAAATCGCGAAAATCAACATTATTTAAATCTTGATTGTAAATCGGCCAACTAGGCCTATTTAGCGCCAAAGTATCGCAAGCATCCTTTTCAATCTCTATCAGGCCTATATGCTCAAATCCGGCTCTCTCTAAACCTAGAGCCTGACCTCCTGCACCGGAACATAATTCCAAGATTCTCATTGAATCGTAACTCTCATCTAAAGCATATATTTGTATAGTGTTTTCTGCTTTTCAGATTGTAAGGTCTCGGAATTTTTATTCATTTATGCCGGAAAAGCTTAGTGATGTTAAAGCACTAATTCTAAGAATTCTTTCTAAAGGGAACTGGGTAAGTTCCAAAAGGCTTTTAGAAGAAACAAAACAAAAATACTTTGATCGAAGAATTCGAGAATTGCGCGATGAGCTTGGCTATGATATAGAGTCTTCTCATGTAAATGGAGAACCTCATTATCGACTTAGAAGTAGCCTAAGAAAGGAAATTAAAGTAAGAACCTATTTATCAGCTTCCGATAAAAAGGTTTTCCTTTCTCAAAATGAACAAAAATGCGCTTTATGCGGTAAAGAAGGAAACATCGGAAAAGACCTGCTCTGGGACCACAGGAGACCATTAATAAGAAATGGATCCGGCACTATTGATAACTTTCAACTACTTTGCAGAGATTGCAATAATCAAAAAAGAGTCGTATGCCAAGGTTGTTCCTTTGAATGTTCAAAATGTTATTTTGCTTATCCTGACCAATTTGAAAAACCATTGATAGTGCGACCAGAAAGATTAAAATCAATTGACTTCATCAAAATCGAAGCCGAAGAAATGGGCATTTCATTAGAAGAATACATTATAGTTAAATTAAACAAGATTATCGATTTCAGAAAATAAAATTCCTACTGAATACGATAACTAATCTTTATTTTTGGAAAACTCAGCTATCAAATCACCAATAGCTTTTCTTTCCTGATTAGAGAACTTCAATAAGTTCTGAATAATCTCTCTCAAGCCCTTTGTGGTCTTGATTTGGCTGAGTAAAACTTTATCTTGATCCGATTTCGAAACCAATTTATCTTCCTCTTCCGGTGAAAGATATTTAATTGGAAGGATTGGGATCGAATCATTTAAAAGCCAGTTGAAGTCCGGCTTATACTCATGCTTCAGAAGCGTTAAAAAAGAATGCGAAGCTGATTCGACTCGTCCTTGAACAATTCCATTCATTCCGGTAGGTGTAAGTTTCAATTTGGCAGCCGCTTCTTTCTGACTATCCCCTTTTGCTTCGATCAGGGCTTGCACCTTTTTACCGAGTAAATTCTCTACTTTTTTAACTGTCATTCAAAATACTTTTATAAAATATAATTGACAATAATACGTTTTCAGAGTATTATCGTATTTAGCACTTTGTGAGCGCAGAATTAGTTTTCATGGTATCTCCTTATTCGAAAAGCAGAAAAAGACCAATTCTGAGGCCCTCGAATGCCCAAAAGGTAGCAAATTCCGAGGTCACAATGTTTGCAAGTGTCCTTCCGCAGTGGAAAGTATCTAAGAAAGAGAAAGAATTCTTTTACAGAGCTTTGAAAACTGCAAGAAAGGACGCTGGTCTTACTCAAGCTGAAGTAGCTAAGAAATTAAAGCGAAGT
This sequence comes from Leptospira perolatii, assembly GCF_002811875.1. GTDB lineage: Bacteria > Spirochaetota > Leptospiria > Leptospirales > Leptospiraceae > Leptospira_B > Leptospira_B perolatii. The sequence continues at coordinate 3,470 of NZ_NPDZ01000028.1, read as the reverse complement.
CGAAGTCATATTTCTAAAATAGAACTAGGGCAGAGACGTTTGTTTATGGATGAGTTTCTGATTCTATATAAGCTTTATGGAAAACCAACTATTTATTTCTATTCCGCCTTTATTAAAAGTGATCTTGTTGAACGAACAGATTAAGCCCGAGTAAAATCTGCGAAGCAGTTTTAACGAGGGTTATTAGAACAAGTTACGTGAAGAATCGGCATCCCGATCGCAAAGCGTTCGGGTGGACCGATTTGCAATAATCGGGGCAAGTTTAAAAGAATTACAAAGCTGTACGGATTTTTTTAATTTCGTACTGAATTAAGCCATAATTTCTTAATTCATCATCACTAAGTTTTGTTATTAGATCAATTAAAGCATCTGTAGAAAGATCCAATTTGAGTATCCTTTGTAATTTTGTTATTATCGATTGAGGTATATCATACTCAAGCAGCCCATTTAAACTGGGAGGAAGGAATCTATGTTCAATTTGTCCAGAATAGAATGAATAATTTCCAGGTATCAAATTCTTTTTCTGAAATATATATTGTTGCATATCCGAAATAGCATTCAACCATTTTGGAATTTTATATTCGAACCAATTTCTAGATATATTAAGTATATAAAATGTCATTTGATCAATTCTCTCCTGCTCATCTGGAATTTCTTGGATTCTACGTGGATCATTTACTATTTCAGCGATTAGTGCCTGAATAGATTTTAAGCTAGAATATCTGTTGGTTAGATATGCTAATTGTCTTGCGCTGCGAACATCTGCTTTATTATCATATGGCTTTAACAAAAAATTCCAGCCTAATTCCAACACAGCTGCAAGTTGATCGAAAGAGGGATAAGCCGTCCAATTAAGAAGATCTTTGTAATTATAAAAGTTTTTTTCAATTTCATTAACTAATGAAATTTGTCCTTCAACATTGATACTTGAGTTCTTTTTTATTACTTCTTTTAAAGAGTCAGGAAGTAAATTGAATTCTTCTAATCGATCAGCTCCTTTCTGCTCAATCTCTTCTGTATTCATATTAATCAGCACTTCAATTGGTGCTTTTTCTTGATTAAAAAGAGGTATATCAAGAAACAATTCAAGCTGATCGGGGGTTTTTTCAAATCGATAAACATTGCCAATGTAATGTTTTTTCATACGACCGGATCGCCCCGCAATGTTCTTATAGTCAAAAAAATCTAAATTTTTCTTTCCCTTCTCCTTATCGAAAAGAATCACATTCTTAGCAGATGTATTCACTCCTTCAATAAGTGTAGAGGTGCAAAAAAGATATTTAATTTTACCTTCATTAAAAGCGTCAACAATCGAACTCCCTAAATGACGAGGTAAAGCTCCGTGATGAAAAGCAATTCCTTGGTCAATTGCATCCTTTAAAGACCATCGTCTATGGATATTAACTGTAATCCATTCTGAAATGTCATTTGCAGTCTCAGAGATTGAAAAAGCCATAGCATCTTCAAGCAGTGAAGCGTATCTAATTGATAGTTGTGTTGCCTTATTTGGAGATGCGCAATATATTAAGGTGCTTCCCTCTAGTTGATCCAATAAATTGAATAAAAGTTCAACTTTCTTTATATTACGTTCTTTTGCTCGAAGTTTTTCTTTAATCTCAATGTTATGCTCATCTACAGCAACAGTTGCGAAGTTAGTTGTATGCCAACTAAAATCAACCTTTTGAGAGAAAGATTCAGATACATTGTTTACTAAAGGTCCTAAGAGATAAAATTTCTTTGTTTTTTTCAGAAGTTTATAAAAGGCCTGATTTAAGACAATTGCCCGATCATCTTCTCTTTCAACACTCAATTTGTAGAATTCATCAATTACAAAAAAATCTATATTTGGGAAATTTTGGTATTCGACAACTCGTTCTCCTGTAAATAAATAAAGATTGCCTTTATGAGAATCAGGTTCTTGAGAAGTCGATACAATAATTTTATAATAATCTCTATATTTAATTAATTTCTTGCGAGTTTCATCTAAAAGAGCAAGAGTAGGTTGAATTATAACAATATTCTTAAAAACCTTACTTGCAATGGTTTCTTCAATTAATAGACTTTTTCCGAAACTAGTTGGGGCACTTACTACAACAGACTTACCAGAAAGCAATTCAAGTGAGATTTTCATCTGCTCTTCATGGAGATAAATATTCTCAAGATATGGAGACTCATGAACTTCATACCGAAGAGCCGCACTATCTGAAAGGTTTGCGTAATCTAAGTAAGGGTATAGTCCAGATGCTTCAACTAAATCGTTCCAAATTTGACGAGTATTGCTATCTATCTTTTCCCAAACATTTAGAATTCTTATTATGATATCACGAGCCTCTTGATTTTTCTCTTGAGTACTCAAATACTTTGAACATAGTTTAGAAATTGAAAAACTATCATCAAAAGACAGTGGCTCAGAATCAGAAAGGCGATTTAACACTTGGTTGTAACTTTCATAAATCATATTGATTGCATACTCCTTAGTCTTGAATGTAATTCATCTGTTAATTTAGCTTTATCTTGAACGGGTAGAAGCATTAATATTATGTCAACGTCTGTCTGTATCTTATTTGAATCGAACTCTTGTTTTAAAGATTTACACTCGATAATAAATTCATTTAAGAATTCTTTTGTGTTTTCGCAATGATTAGTATAGCAAGGGCTACTGTATGTGCAAACTAGAGGAATACAAATTCCGCTAAATATTTGATCTAATGTAGTATGTTCATGCATTAAATTAATCCAATGTTCCCGATCAGGAACATTTTCAGAAATCTTGGGGGAAATTAGCAAAAATTCTTTTCTTAGATAGTCTTCAGTCAAATGCTGTTTCAAGTCTTTCGTTAAAGATTTTATTCCTTCTTTACCATCACTATATATTTTAGATTCACCTAATAATAATTTCTTTGAAGTTCCATTGTCAATGATGTGAACTCCATCGAACCCTTTAACTGTTGAATTAGTGGCATCTTTGAAATTGATCTTTGAGATTAAAGGAAATGATTCACAAAAATCTCTTAGTAATAGATGAAGAATAACTTCACCAAACTCACCTCTTTTTTGATACTTATCAGTAGTATATAATTTAATCGCAGCTTGCTTTAGCCTACTTCTAATATCGGTCACAGGAACTTGCGGTAGCTCATAGTGTCCTAAAGCAAATTCAGGTATAACGCTTGCAATGACATCAGCCAACGGTTGCATTCTGAATTCTTTCTGATCAAATCCTACTTTGAATGCTTTAAAGCCCCCTTCAGCTATTGTTTCTTCTAATACTCTGTCTGATTGAAATGGCTTATTATTCATGGTTCTTCATAGATTGCACAATTACTTATTTCTTTATTGAAATTAAAGCCTGCCATGGACGGCAGGCGCTATAATGAAGGGGCGCGGCATGGCAGATAACGACCAAGGCTTGACGACGTTGGCGAGCTGAGCGAAGCGAAGACAGGCACAAGAATTGCTCTGCAATTCGA
>NZ_NPDZ01000027.1 GCF_002811875.1 Leptospira perolatii | reverse complement strand
GATCTCTCCCTTTACATCAACTGTGATTTTCTTGGAAAGGTCACCTCTTGCTACTGCAGTCGTTACATCCGCGATATTCCTCACTTGTCCAGTCAGGTTGGATGCCATAGAGTTCACACTGTCCGTTAGGTCTTTCCACGTACCTGCGACATCTCTTACATCCGCTTGTCCGCCTAACTTACCTTCGGTGCCCACTTCCCTTGCCACCCGTGTTACTTCCGAAGCGAAGGAGTTCAGCTGGTCCACCATCGTGTTCACGATCTTTGCAGTCCTAAGAAACTCTCCCTTTAAGGGCCGCCCCTCTATTTCCAGGGACATATCTTGGGAAAGGTCACCACCTGCAACTGCACCGATTACTCGCATGACCTCCCTGTTTGGTTGTACTAAGTTACCGATGAGTGAATTGATCGCATCCATGCACGCGGCCCAGTATCCTGTTTTGGCCACGGAACTTATCCTTTGGGAAATCTTACCTTCTTGGCCTACTTCGTTGCTGATCCTCTCGAATTCCTTTACCATTCGTTCGTTTTGATCAATGATATCGTTTAATAAATCTGCGATTTTTCCGCTAATCCCGGTGCTATCCAAAGGCATTCGGTGAGTAAGGTCCCCTCGTTTGAGAGCTGAAAGTACTTCGAGAATTTGCTTTAGATTTAGAGAATCATTTTCTATGAGATCAGTTGTTCTCGCAACGGACATACAAAACCACCTATCGATTCACAGACGAATGCGCACAACGCGTCGATCGCTTAAATAATGTATCAATTTCTACGGTTTCGCAACAAAAAACAAATTAAACTCAAGAAAGCATTCTTCTTGTTAAACGAACAATAGGAATGTCACAAAAAATGTGACACCCCAAAGGCGCACATATAGTTAATAATTTATTACCAATTTCATGACACTTTGTTAGATGGAAGAACTAGGCAAATTTGAACCTTAATTGTTTAGGATTATTCAATAAGCCGATTGTCATACGCATAACGCACTAGTTCATTTGTGTTTCTTAAATTCATTTTATTTAAAATTCTGGCGCGGTATGTATTCACCGTATTTACGCTCAAGTTCAGCTCTTTGGAAATTTCTTTTACAGTCTTTCCCCTTACTAACATGAGCATAATTTGCATTTCTCTTTCCGACAAGATTTCGTGAGATAGTCTATCGGCAGGTTTTGAGAGCTCTCTTACGAGTAACTCAGTGGCAGTAGAACTTAGATATCTTCTGCCAGAAAGGATGGATCGTATCGCATGAATCAGTTCTTCCGCTGCGCTACTCTTTGTCATATAGCCGTCAGCACCATTTTTCAAAGCTCGAACCGCAAATCGATCTTCCGGGTACATACTCAAAATCAAAACCCTCAGGTTCGGAGAAGAAGTATGTAAAATCTTTAATGCGTCTAGTCCGCTCATTCCGGGCAGATTAATATCTAAAATCGCGACTTGAACTTCCTGGTTCCTTACAAACTCAATCATTTGTTCTGCATTTTCTGCTTCGCAGACTACTTCCATATCATTTTCTTTCGCCAAAACTTTTTTTAGACCCTCACGCAATAGCGGATGGTCGTCTGCTAGCGCGATTGAAATCATATAACACCTCCTTTCCCATTTCGGGGATTCTTTGGAATTCTAACGCGAATTTTAGTACCATTGCCGCCCTGGATTTGAACGTCACCACCTAGTACGATTGCCCTTTCTTGCATGCCGATCAGGCCGAGCGATTTCGAATCATAAAGTTTTTCTGAAGAAATTCCAATTCCGTTATCAATGACTGTTAATGTAACATGAATATCCGTTTGTTCTAAGTAGATTTCTGCTTTCTCAGCTTTAGAGTGTCTTGCTATATTCGTAAGAGTTTCTTGGAAAACGCGAAACAATGCGACTGAATGCTCTTGGGAAAGAGGAGCCGAATCATTCCAGGATTTGTGGATACTGCAATTTATTCCGGTACGCTTTTGGAATTCCTCTGTATACCATTCGATTGCTTCGATCAATCCTAACTCGTCCAGAATCATGGGCCTTAATTGGGTCGCGATTCTCTGCACCGATTTAATCGCAGACTCTATTAAATTTAGCATAGAATCTAAATCCGTCTCAAGTGCGAGCTTTTTGCCTGACTCTTTATGCTCAGAAGTTCCTTTAAGTATATTATATTTCAGTAATGATGTATCGATTTTCAAGACAGTCAAGATTTGCCCAAGTTCGTCGTGTATTTCTCTCGAAATCATTACTCTTTCTTCTTCTCGGACTTCCTGGAGTCTAGCCGATAAAGCTCTCAATTGTTCTTGAGATTTTCTTAAATAGTTTTCCGCCTCGCTTCTTTCGAATACCCTTCCGATTTGAGAACCGATATTTGCAAGTGCTTCCAAAAACGTAGGAGTCATATCTGCGGGGTTGCAATAAAATTCTAAAACTCCAATGACTTTATCTCGGTTCCAAATGGGAGATGCAAAGGCTGAATTGACTCCAGCTTTCTCCGCTAGATTTCTTACTCTTTCTTCCAGGTTTTCATTAAGGGGATCGAGCCATATCGCCTTTTTTTCGCGCAATACTTGCGGAGCAAGACTCGTTTGGTAAAATGTCTCTTCTATATACTTTCGAAAACTTTTGAGAGATGCATTTTCCTGTGAGAACCAAATCGGTGAGATTTCCAGGCGTTTTTTTTGGTCTGACCAAAGATATACATTAGCTAATTTCCAGTTCGTGATGACGCAAATTCTATCTATCGCAAACTGCAATAATGCTTCCAGATCCGTAGACTCGTTTGCAGCACTTGATATTTGCTGCAAAAGTTCAAGTACGGATATGTTCCGAAGCAGAATTCTTGTTGTCTCTGCTTCACCGTTTAATTCTTCGTTAGGAAAAATCAATTTGGTATCTACCGAAAATTTGCTCACACAGTTATTCTCTATCGAAAATAAGTACTAGCAATTCCTTTCCACGTTAATGCTTTCGAAAAGACAAGGGCTTATCTAGCAACTAACACCTGAATTGCCGCTCTTTTTCAGTGTTCTAGCCTCACCTTCAACTGTAATGAATGTTATAAAAGGTAGCATTCCGAAAGCTTCTATTAAGTGCATCAACTAGTCTTTGTTACTACTGTCTTACATTATTAGTTTACACGTAAATAATTTAGATCCAATCGAATATCGAATCATGAGTCTTAGTCGCCCAATCTATGACTTTTCTTCAGGAAATACTTCCGATGCCCGAATACTGAACAATTTGCGTCGCTTTTCATCGGATCGGCATGTAAGCAATGGTGCAAAACAAAATTGTAATATTCCATTTTAATAAAGGAGACATAAACAAAAATACGCAACTTTATTCATTAAATTTTCTTAATTTTATTGACTTCCTTAATAATCTGGATAGAAGAAATGAAAATTTTTTGCAAGGTAATTCACTATGGAAAAACAACTGGTGGACGCGGTAAATGCGTGCTTAGGAATACTAATGACTACGTCGGAGGCATTGAACAAAGCAAAAGGAGAGATATCTCAAACTTACCAAAATCTGATCACAAAAGGAGCCGCAGATAACTCAGAACCTGCCAAAAAAGCAAGAGAGTTGTTCAATAAAGTATCTACGGAGATTAAAGAGATCTCTTCCTCCGCAGAAAAGAGTTACGAATCTGTGCGTTCTAAATTCGATGAAATCGTAAAAAAATCGACTAGCCTACCTGCTTCAGAGGCTCCAGCAAAAACTGCCAAGAAGTCTGCTGCTTAAGTCGGGAACTTCCAATAAAAAGACCCACTCGGTTTATTTGTAAAAAGATATTGGCAACCACAAACAGTGCGTTGCCATTTCTTTTATTTTTGCAATATCTGCTTGATGATATCTAAAAATTGAGCTGGGCGAAATGGCTTTATAATCCAACCGTTTGCTCCTGCCTCTGCTCCCTTTTGTTTCATCCCATCTTCTGATTCGGTCGTAAGTGTAAGTATGGGAATTTCTAGATTTATTTTTCTCACTTCTTTAATGAAGGAGATTCCATCCATAATGGGCATATTGATATCTGTAATCACTAAGTCTACTGAATCGGCTCCGAATTTTTCTATCCCTTCTTTCCCGTCCGATGCAAGGACAACGTCATATCCCCCCATTCCCAGCGTTTGCTGGACTAAGCTTCTCATAGTCGCAGAGTCATCGACTGCCAATACCCTTGCCCGCATGTTATGCTCCTTTTAAAAACAATGTGAAATTCGACGAATTTAATTCATAGAAACGACAAAGTCCGAATTCTCGGATAATGAAGTTATTGGAATATTCCGCAATAGACTCTGCAGATCCCAGAATTAAAAAACTATCCTGGTTCAAAGCCTTTTCAATTTTTTCAAATAATCTTTTTCTTTCGCTGCTATCGAAGTAATAAGATACATTTCTACAAAGTATCAAATCAAAACCGGTCGGGAACGGGTCTGCTATCAGGTTGTGCTGTTTGAACTCTACGACTGATTTGATTTCATCCTGAACCTTGAGTATGCCAGGTTCATAAGGATCGAAATATTTTTCCAAGTGGTAATCAGTAAGCCCTCTGCCTAATTCAAAGGTAGAGTAAATTCCTAATTTTGCCTTTTCAATGGTTTCCTTGGCGATATCTGTTGCTAATATTCTAATATTCTTAAATATATGAGGAAGCTTGTCACGAATCGCCATAGCGACTGAATAAGGTTCCTGTCCTGTAGAACAGGCTGCGGACCAAATCTTGATGATATGATTGTCTTGATTCGGAAACTTTTCACGCTTTCTTTCCAGAATCTCTGGTAAAATCCTTTCTAGTAGGGCACCGAAAATGCTTTCATCACGGAAGAATTTTGTTTCGTGTGTAGTTACTCTTTCTATTACCTTTTCTCTAAAGTCTATGTCGGAGCTGTTTTTGAATTTATCTGACAACTCGCGAAAATCGGAGAGGTTGTAGTCTGACATCAAGTCGGATAGGCGGCTTTCCAAAAGATAGGTTTTCTCTTCTGTCAAAGAAAGACCGGTCGCTTGTTTGATCGCTTCCATTAATTCGGAAGTGGCTTCGTTCATTTCTTACCTGACCTCTGGAATAACTGTGTGATTCTTTCTGCAAGTTTTTCTACGTTTAATACTTCGTTTATCAATCCTTCTTTTGTAGGCCGGTTCGGCATCCCATAGACCGTGCAGGATTCCTGGTTTTGTGCGAGCAGATAGGCGCCATTTTCCCTCAGTTCTTTCAAACCCAGGTACCCGTCCTCACCCATGCCAGTCATGATCACACCGATTGTCTCCCTAGGAAAGCTCCGGGCAAGGGAATGGAATAGTATGTTCACGGATGGTTTACATAGTTCCGCAGGAGGACCAGAAAAAACTTTAGCTTTAGGGCCTTCGGAATCGTGAATTACTTCCAATTGCTTTCCACCCGGAGCAATATACGCTACTCCCTTTTTAAGAACCTCACCGTCCTCGGCTTCTTTTACGGTGATATTGGATGCTTGAGACAAACTCTCGGCGAGATAATTTGTGAATAATGGTGGCATGTGCTGAGCGACTACAATGGTTCCTTCGAAACCGTAAGGTATGCCTGAAAATAACTGCCTCAGTGCGATTGGTCCTCCCGTGGAGATTCCGATTGCACAAAGTCTAAATTGATTATCTAACTTTCTGGCGACCCCCGAAACCTTAGGTGGTGGTGGAGCAGTTTCTTGAATCGATATTATTCTTTCATGATTTTGTAATTCTTTAATCTTTGCGGTAAGCGATACGAGAGCCTCTCCGACTCCTTCCACACCGCTTCCATCTGCACTGGGTTTGGGGACAAAGTCGATCGCCCCCATCTCCAGCGCCTTTAAAGTGATCTTGGCTCCCTCTATCGTTAGGGCACTGAGCATGATCACTTTTGTTTCCGGAAATCGCTTCTTGATTTCGGCGAGAGTTTGGATTCCATCCAACTCGGGCATTTCTACATCAAGAATAACGATGTCCGGTTTCAGTTGAGCGATTTTAGGCAACGCAAATTTTCCGTCGATCGCAGTTCCCAAAAATTCAATTTCCGGGTCCTGCGTCAATGCACTTCGGAGCAAATTGCGGTACACTAAGGAATCATCCACCACGAAGACAGAAACTTTACGCTTCGCGGTGGCGCTTTTAAATTGAGCCTGCATTCTTTATACCTTTTACTTGTTAGCAGTATTAGATATTTTGAATTGGTTCACTAACGTGGTCAAACCTGCTGCAAGCTCCTGCAAGGATTGCGAAAGTTTGGAAACGCTGTTGGCATCCTTGGCTCCGTCTAGGGAAGCAGTAGAAATACCATTGATGTTTTTAGTCACATCGTTCGAAGTCAAAGAAGTTTGTCCTACGTTTGCGGCAATTTCCTTTGTAGTGATAGATTGCTCTTCCACTGCCGAAGCGATGCTTCCGCTGATTTGGTTCACCTCTGCGATTACGCTGGTAATTCTTGCGATTGAGTCGATTACCTTTTCCGTACTCTTTTGGATCGCAGAAATTTTACTCTTAATCTCTTCAGAAGATTCAGCAGACTGGCGAGCTAGCTCTTTTACTTCAGAAGCTACCACAGCAAATCCCTTTCCTGCATCTCCGGCTCCGGCAGCTTCGATCGCTGCGTTCAACGCTAACAGTTTGGTTTGGGCAGCGATACTCGCGATACTTTCTATCACGTTTCCGATCTCTTTTGCGTTTTCTCCCAGTTCTTTTACGACTTCACTTGTCTCAATCGCAGTGGAGTTTGCCTCGCGAGCGATCTTTGCAGAATCCGCTGCTTTTTTGGCGACCTCACCAACGGAAACCGACATCTCTTCAATCGAGCTGGAAACTACGTTTAGATTTTGGTTCATCTGAGTAGCTGCAGCTGCGATGGTCTGAGACTGTTGGGACATCTGTTCGATTCCGGAAGAAAGATTCAAACTCGCACTCGACAAATCACTGGAAGAAGAGAATAAAGTGTCACCGTTTTCTTTCAGTCTTGAAATCAATGCCGCAGTGTTAATCAACATGTTCAATATCGCTTTTTGTAACTCTCCGATTTCATCGTTTCGGTTATGGTCAATATTCACCGAAAGGTCGCCTGTCGCGATCTTGTTTGTAATGTTCGAAGCTTCTTTCAAAGGTCTTAATATATAGTTTGTATAATAAAGACCTAAAATACTTTGCAAAACTGCAAATGCTCCGGCTGCGGCGAACGAATAAAGAGGGCCTATTCCCAGATAGTTAATCGCACTTACCGTTGCCAGACCGAATACGGTAACAAAAACGAAGCTTCCTAATTTGAATCGTACAGAAGTTTTCCTGATGTTGGTTGGAGTTAAAGCTTTCTTTCCAGCCAAAATATCATCGTAGAGCTTGGAGGCTGATTCGACTTGAAGTCTGCTAGGAGCACGTCGAACCGACATGTAACCGATGATGCTTCCGTTTTCCATTCTAGGTGCTACGTTCGCATCTACCCAGTAATGGTCTCCGTTTTTGGCTCTATTTTTGACGATTCCTCTCCAAGGCTTCCCGCTCTGGATCGTCGTCCAAAAGTCTTTGAATACGCTTCTAGGTATATCGGGGTGGCGGACAACGTTGTGAGGTTTACCGACTAGTTCATCTTCGGTAAGTCCGGCTATTTCCAAAAAGTCCTTATTCGCATATGTGACCTTTCCTTTTAAGTCGGTCATTGATACGAGCGTAGTTCCTTCTTTCATCACCCTTTCTTGTTCGGTGAGAGAGACGGACATCTGTTTTCTTTCGTTTTCTTTTTCCTTATTTTGAGACACAAACCCTAACATACTTTTCTACCTTATTCATCCTCTAGATGTAGTAATTCTTCTTGGTTCAATATGATCATCGTTCCGCTTTTCAATACTGTCACACACCGAATGAATCTGCTCTCTTTCTCGTTTAGGTGAGAAGGACAGGCCTCCAACTTTTGATCCGAGACCTCTACGATGTCCGATACAGAATCGGAAAGTATCGCAAAGGATTCTTTCTTGCCTTTCAATCGAATGAGTGAGTATTTTTGAGAAGTTTCTCCTAAGTCTTTTCCGAACAAAGACCTCAAATTTAGAATCGTCACCAGATCCCCTCTCAGGTTTACGATTCCTTCCACGTAATCAGGAGCATGCGGAACTTTTAATATTCTTTTATTGTGATCCACTTCCTTACATTCTCCCAAAGAGATTCCGTACATCTCTTCTCCCAGAAAAAAGGAAAGATATTGCTTTTTATCCGTAATCTCGGCCATAAATTCCTTAACCTACCTGTGCCTGATCATGCATTATGTTTTTAGATACGAGATTCA
>NZ_NPDZ01000026.1 GCF_002811875.1 Leptospira perolatii | reverse complement strand
TGTGCGGAAAACAATACCTTCGGAAAACCATCTGCTCCAACTGTAACCGCTGTAAGATAATCCAGTCGAAGCAAGGCCAAGTCTGTCAAATCTTCCTGGTTGAGTGCTTCGTCTTTTAAGTGAGTGTGAACTAATCGTAAGCCTCTTAGTCTTGCTTCGGATGTTCTAATTCTATCCAGCCACGGGATGTCGATCGAACTGTCGGATCCTACAATCACGTGTGTTACATATCCTGAACGATCGATTAAGATTCCGACTTGGCGACTGATTTCGTGAGAGATTTCACAGAGTAGGCGGGAAACATCCTGAGTGATAATTACATTTTCCCTGATTCTCCGTTCGGAGAGTTTTTTGAGGCGATGGATTTGGTTTGATTTGAGACCGGATAGGTTTCCGCTGAGCTTACTAATACGATCACTCCTTTTTTCAAGAATTACCATGTTCTCTTGTCTCCGTCAAGCAGTTCGGGGAGCTCCTACTTTTTTGGGAAGTCCAAGTCGGATGTAAAAAGTACAGGATTTTAAAGTTTTTTGCGAACTTTGAAGTTCGAAAGCAGGTGCTTCTGGGTCATCGAACCAAGTCGAGGTGCCGAAAATAATGAATGTAACTGAAATATGTGTCGAAAAAAAGAATAGAGCTTAATGAAACGAATTGGTTTTTGGGATCGGATGTCTTCTTCAAAATACATAGTGGCGAATCGGAATTATCTAGATCTAACTCCAATTTTGCTCGTAATCGGATTGTTTTTTGGAACTTCCATTCTTTCCCTTTATTCTCAGGATACACCAAGCGGCGGTCCAACTGCGCAGGAAGGTGATTCTCAAAATCCGGAAAACACTCAACCCAATCCTCAAAACCAAAACCAAGAGCCGACACAGGAGAATGAAAACGAGCTTCGTAAGTACGATCTGCAGTTCAGAGACGGCTTACTTGGAGTCTTTCGCTCCGAAGCATACAGAAACATTACAAAATTAGGTTATTATGCATTGAATCATCCTATACCTAGAGTGAGGGCCGCCGCTGCCTTAGCATTAGGAAGGCTAAAATCTAGAAAAGGCGTTTATTATTTGCATAAGATGATCGATCGAGACGGCGAAACCGCTCGCCAAGCGGCCTACCAAGGACTCGCGGATATAGGATCTCCTGCATCCTTAGATTATTTTTACGAAGGTACTAAATCTGAAGACAGGGACATTCGAGTCGCTTGCTTTAAGGGAATGGGAAAAACTCTGGATCCTGGAGCTAGAGAAGTCTTGTTGCAAAAGGGGCTCACTTCTTCTGATAAGGAAATCGTATTAGCTTCCATTGCAGCTCTCGGATATTATCAAGTACCAGAAGACATTCGGTTGTTCGTGGATAATCTAAATTCAGAAGACGAACAGTTGCAAAAAGCGGCGGTGCAAGCACTGGGAGTTCATAAGACTCGAACTGCAATGAGCATTCTGGAAGATGCTTTTACGAATAAAGAAAATCTTAGAACCCAGATCCTGGATACTTTGGCTGAGCAAAGGAATTCCTACGCGATCTTTGCACTGATTCGAATTTTAGAATCCTTTTCCAATTCGGAGGCAGTAGTAAAAGAAATCAGCATTAGGTTATATAGATTAAAGGCGTACGGAAAATTTCTTACGATCACTCGTCAAAACACTCCGCTCTTACGTATGCCTTATGTTGGAGCAGAAGTAATCCGTGAATTGGAAATGGGAGAGGTCGGAAAGATTCTGGGGAAAAGCCATAAGAGATTTATCATCGAAGTGGATGGTAGGAAGATCGAAGATTTTTATTACCACGTAATGGTAGCTACAAAATTCAAAGATTCTTTTACAGACGTAGTGAAGGGATGGGTATTCGGTCCTTTTATCAAAGTCAGAAATATCAAGCCTCCTAAGAAGACCAAAAAAAGGAAAAGGCCTCCGATTCTAGATTCTGTTCCGGAAGCTGCTCCATCAAATGATCAGAATTCGCAGCCGAACGAGCCAGCCCCGAGCGAGCAAACGCCCTAATATTTCAATTATTTAATATTCCTCTATAATGCTTTCCATATTTAAGGCGATTGCCAACGAAGCAGGTAAAGAAGTGCTCAAACACTTCGACGGCAAGTCAAGTTACAACTTAAAAGATCCTATGCAGGTCTTGACCCAAGCCGATATTGCTTCTCATGAAATTCTGAGCAATCGTTTGAGAAAGGAATTTTCCGGCATACCCCTAGTTTTGGAAGAGCAGGAAAATAAAGAACCGTTGCCTGAAACATGCATCGTTTGCGATGAGCTGGATGGGAGTGCATTGTTTTCGCGTGGAATTCCTGAATTTAGTATTGTGCTATCTTACATCGAAAATAAGGAACCGAAAGTCGGATGTATTTACTTTCCAGCGTCTGCCACGATTATACTGGCAGAAAAAGGGAAGGGTGCAAGCCTGAACGGGGAAAAAATCAGTCTGCAAAGATCAAAACCTCTCTCGCATAGCCTGGTTTCTTTAGAAATCAATAATACACTACTTGATGGTCATTTTGAGTGGATCCGTAATGTTTCAAAGGAAGCCATGGCTTCCCGTGCATTAGGTGCAACTGGCGCCGGGTTTAAGGAGCTACTGGAGGGAAAAACAGATATATTTTTAAATCTGAATGGGGCAAAAATCTGGGATTTTGCGGCAGGCGCGGTGGCTGTAAGAGAGGCGGGGGGGCTGCTGGTGAACCTGGACGGGAACCCCCAAAAATGGGACCGAGTTCGCATGAGCTCCATTATTTCCAGGGATGGAGACTTATTGGAACAAGTACTTCGACTGAAGCCCCCAATACTCTAGGATCCTTCGCGCAAATTTTTCTAAAACGCTTTCCTTATTTTGCGTCCGGGCTCATAGTTTCTAATATCGGTACTTTCCATGCAATTTATTGCAGAACTATTCAAGACAAACGAAATAAACGAGATCTCGGTTACTCTAAGAGTGTTTCTTATCATCCTTTTTGCCGGCACAATCGGCTGGAATCGTGAAAGGAAAAATCACGGTGCAGGCTTTCGGACTCATATTCTGATCGGCCTCGGGTCTACCGTGTTGATGCTCCTATCTATTTACGCGGCTGATTACTACACGGGACACGTGGGAGATCCAACTCGAATTGCTGCACAGGTTGTTTCTGGCGTAGGATTTTTATGTGCGGGAGCCATTCTCAAGTCCGGGTTAAACGTAAAAGGATTAAATACTGCTGCGTCGATTTGGGTGGTGTCTGCGATCGGACTACTGGTGGGCGCGGGCCTGTACTTTGCCTCCCTATTAACTACTTCGGTAACTTTGCTGACTTTGATTTCCTTCGATTTAATCGAAGAAAGATATTTCGGAAAATACGAATATAAGGTTCTAATCTTGGACCTGCGTCAGAAAAAGTTTCACAGAAAAGGATTGAGAGAACTATTAGCAAATCATAATCTAAGATTGGTCTCGGAATCTTTTTCACAGGATTTCAGAACTAAAAACGTGCAGTTGAAATTAACGATCGCTGCGCCGAAGGGTTTCGATATGATTCAGATTGTGGATAATATGAGAAACCTGGGGGAAGTGAACCGAATCAGTATAGAATCGGCCTGAACTCAGGCGGATTTGATTCTGAAAAACGAATTTGTCCTTTTGTTATAGATTCGCACTTAGATAAAACTTGTAAATGGCTTATAAAGAGTTTTTCAAGACAAACGATCTACTGGAATCCACCTACTTTGAAAAACTGCTCATTGAACAAGGCCTGGATTATAGAATAGTAGATGAGGATATCCTTCCTTTTCCGAATGGAACCAGGAAGTTCTATTTGAATTCCGAAATCCCCCTAGATATCATAGCCGGATTAATTAAGAAAACTAGATATAGATCATTACTCGATCCAAGGAATCCTTCGTTTAACAAAGCTGAAGACCCAAACGAAGAGGATCTGGATGAGGAAATCGGATACTTATCCGTCGAACGGGAAAAGAGGATTCGAGAACTGGAAAATAAGAGCATTGTGGAGTTGATCGGAAGTATCTTTCGCAAGCTTTTTCGCAATGGATAACTAGACCTAATCCCACTAACAATCGAATTTTAAAGACATAGTACGGTTTTCGCAATTGGATTGTAACTTTAGGTTCGATATGAAACGAATCTTGGAATTTGCTTTGCATTTTGTGGCGTTATTTTAGAACAAGTTCCGATAACGATCGTTGTTAATAGCTAAAGCACCTAACACCGACGACTCTTCAGTTTAGGGATCGGAAGTATTAATAATGCCTGAAAAGAGAACATCTGTCCCTTCGGCTCTTGCAGAAGAAATCATTAAGACGATTCGCCTATTAGCGCTTTCGGGTAAAAAGAACTTCCGTAAGTACTTATGTGATCCTCTGATCTTTGGCGGATGGGAAAGGGAGAAGGCCCATAATGCCTTGTCCTCGGCAAAGGGAATCGATAAAATACAGGAAGAATCCAGAAACCCGGCCTATCTTCATACAATCGGCCCGCATTGCAAAAGGTTGGTTTCTCAAGCGTTGTCTGAAAATCTTTCCGCAATAGGAGATACTTGCATTTTCTTTTGTGAAAAGATCCTAGAAGATGAGCAAGTTGCTGCTTCTCCCGAAGCTTTAGAATTTATCGGGCTCTTGGAAAAGCCAATGACGGAATTCGCTCATTTGAACCAGACTCGTAGCGAAAAATTGTTCGAGGATTCGATTAGAAATTTTTCTCCCGACGAGCTGAAGACGGCTTTCGAACCTGTAAAACTCGATGCACATAGACAAAAGGTTTATTTGGATGCGGAAGTGCATCGATTGTACAGCCAGATCGTTTCGGCAGCCAAATCGAACGATGTAATGCGCTGTAGAAAATTATTATCCTCTTATATTATTAATTTTAGCGATTCGGAAAATTACAATAATCAGGAAGTGGAAAAGTTAATAGATGCACTGACCAAGAGAGCCTCGGGTTTTAGGGAGAATCTAAAGGATTCTCTCGCCATCGATTTGTATTACTCGATTACTAGAGGCATCTTAGAAGCAAATGTCAAAAAAGCGATACAAGGGATTCGCAAGTATGCACACATATTTGAGGGAGATCCCGATGTGAAATATTACTACGAAATCGACAGTCTTGAGAGAAAACTGTATGGAATCATACATTCGAAAGACTTAATGAAGGAATTAAAAAAAGGAATATAGTATGGCAGCACTTACGTTTAATGAAAAACAGGAAGGCAAACGATTAGTCCTTCATATCACGGGCGAAATAGACGCAAAAACAGCTCCCGAGTTAAAATTAAAATTGGAATCGGCGGTAGGTAATGGCCTGGTGAATATCATTTGCGACTGTTCCGGTTTGGATTATATCGCCTCTGCTGGAATCGGAGTACTCAACTCCATACAGAAATTCTTAAAGGAGAAATCCGGAGAGATCGTATTCACAAATGTTAAAAAAGAAATCAGGGATACAATGGATTTGATGTATCTGACAAAGAAAGTCAGACTGTTCAATACTTTACAGGAAGCATTAGCAGCGTTATAGAAAAAGAAATCTAAGGATGGATTCGAAAAGCGAAAAAATACTGAAGATAAGGACAGATTTATCTGAGTTGTCAAGAGTCCGCTCGGAGATTCGAGAATTCCTTGGAAAGGATTGCTCGGATATTACTCGAAATAGGATCTTACTCTCGCTAGATGAATCAGTAACAAACGTGATAGAGCACGGATTTCCGGAACCAAAAGAATCGGAAATGGAACTTAGGATGAAAAAGAACAAGGCTAGTTGGAGATTCACGATCACCGACGAGGGAATTCTTTTTGATCCGACAAAGCATAAATCATCCACATGGAAAGATCTGTACGAATCCGGAGCGGACGGCGGCTTCGGGATTCGATCTGTTAAGAAAATCATGTTGGTCAGGTACAAGCAACTGTCCAATCCTCCACGAAATAAACTGACATTAATTTATAAAAAAGGAAAGAATGATTAAGAATAAATTTCTCTATAAAATATCGCCGGGAATACGAACTAAACTTTCCTTTTTCACGGCGATTTTGGTGGTAGCAATCCTTGCGCTTACATCAGTAATTTATTATGGACAACAAAAGAAGGCGCTCGAAGAGAAAATAGATTCTGAATTAAGAGCTCCATTGGAATACATTAATACTGTAGTTCTTGATTTGGAAAAATTAAGCCGGAGTTTGATTCTAATCGAAGAGTTTAAGATTAGGATAAAGGAAAAACAGGCACAATTAAGCAAGTTTAAGAGAAAAGTAACTCAAAAGGAAACTGGCTTTTTTGGAACCTTAAAGTCGATAGGGGCTTCACTCGGACTGAAAGTTAAATACGATTATAAAGTCCGCGCAGTCGACACTTATTATACCAGATACCTTTCGCCAAAGGAAATTCAGGATTTTGAATCCAAAGTAAAGAACGAACTTCGTAAAGAAAATGGCGCCCCAATTGAACAATTAACTTATTCTAAACTGACTACGATCGCAAAAAAAACCGCAGAAGCTAGATTAGCGGCTGAGTCGTTCAAAATAAGACTAGGAGAAATAGACGAAGAATCCAAGGCAGCGGCAGAAGAGTTATCGAGTAAGGATTTGGATCCAAAACGTACTAAGGAACTGGAGACTCTTAAAGGAAACCTCGAAAAGGAGCGTAAGTTAAGCGAGAAGTCTTTGCAGGACTCGGAAAGAAAGGTTCTTGCGGGCGAAGCGAATATGGTTCGTTCTTTGCAAAACTTTTTTAAAGGATCCTACAAAGATAGAATTTCTTCCCTCGGTTTGCTTCCTGACAAAATTCGGATCCTTGCTTTCAATCGTACGGGAAAACAGACTCTAGACACAGGACTTCTTTTCCCTCAGTCCTCTTCTACTGGTAAGAAGCTCTTCGGGTTTTCGGAATTCGAAAAAAACAAAGACGAGCTATTTCAGCGGGACAAACTTCTCATCTCGCTCCAAGAAAAAACTGACGCTGAAAATTACGAAATTGCAGGAAGACAGTACGAGGTTGTATCAAGGTCTGTATTCCGAAATCTTAATACTGCGGAGCGTGCGAAGATACTGACGAAGGAAATCCAAAATGACGATTGGGAGGACTTTTTATCTAGAGATAGAGAAGTCTCAAAGGAAATATCCAATCTCACAGAGAAACTGAAGGTGAAGCTGGACGAATTAAAGAAGACCGGCAAGCTAAAGCCGTCTGCAGATCCCGAATTTCGGGGGCTTTATTCGGAATACAAAAGGATTTTGAAAAAAAGAGAGACCTTCCTTTATGAGTTAAGTCCGTACATTTCACTCAAGAAAGAAAACGCAAATCAATGGAAGAAGGAAAAAGACGAGCTCGAAGAAAAATTAAAGAATCTGAGTGCAGAACTTTCCCAACTTCAAAAACAACTTAAGGGTTCCAAGCCGAAGGAGAACTCGGAGCTAAGCGCGGAAGAAATTCAGGAGAAAATTCGTGCATTAGAATTCCAATCGGAGGAGATTCGTGATTCTCTCCAATCTATGATACTGACCAAGGATGATTGGACTCAATATGATGAGAACAAATCCGAGGATGCTTTTTTCGGACTCCGCGAGGCCGCTTTGGACGATTTTGCTTTTTTGCCTTACAAAACAGATTCTTCTTCTATCAAAAGGTATTGGAAGAGCCCGGAAGAACGAAAGCAGATAAGAGCAAAATGGAAAATTCTCCGTGATTGGATTATGGCCGGAGAGTCAGAGACCGAAATTCCGAAACAGACAAAGAATGCCGCATTGAATGCAGGCATTTTGGTCAGGAGTCGAAGCGAAGTGGAAGAGTTAATGTGGAATTTAGACTCTACCCCATTCGTAATCGATCATGAACAGGAAAAGGGGTTGGTATTCGATCTTTTGAACAAGGATCACCTTGGCTATAATCTAATCATATTAGATAGAACGGATGGCCTCAGGGAAATTAAGAGAAATCGAGAGGAGCTCCTTCAATATACAGCTGTTATTGGAACATTCGCGATACTATTAGCTTATGGACTTGCTTGGGTAGTGGTTCGAAGAATCAAGGCGATTATCAAAAAGTCGGAAGAAGTGGGTGAAGGGAATCTAAAGGTCGAGTTTCCATTATCAGGCTATGATGAGATCGGAGTGTTAAGCGAATCGCTTAACAATATGGTTACCGGCTTGAGGGAGCGAGAAGAGCTACGAGGCGAGTTGATTGCCGCCGAAGAAATTCAAAAGCGTTTACTGCCTGACAAATTTCCGACAAACTTAAATGGCAGAGTGGAATTTGGTGCTTTTTATAAAGCCATGGCCGGCGTAGGCGGAGATTATTACGATTTTATTGAATTAGAAAAAGGGAAAGTTGCACTTTGCATAGGTGATGTGTCGAATCATGGTGTAGGACCAGCAATCGTGATGGCACTTTTTAGGTCTCAGGTAAGGTCGATCCTGAGAAAGGGGGAACGAGATTTAAAAAAAGTGTTACTGGAGTTGAACGGTTATCTATACGAGGACACTCCGGATCATATGTTTATAACTTTCTTTCTAGGTATCTTCGATTCAAATACTTCAAGATTCGATTTTATTTCTGCGGGACACGTTA
The DNA here is from genome assembly GCF_002811875.1 of Leptospira perolatii. Lineage (GTDB taxonomy): Bacteria > Spirochaetota > Leptospiria > Leptospirales > Leptospiraceae > Leptospira_B > Leptospira_B perolatii. The sequence goes on along the minus strand of NZ_NPDZ01000026.1, from coordinate 454 downwards.
AACCTCTGTTATTCGATTCTTCTGAGAGAAAATTGATGGAATTGCCCGCAGGTGGATCTCCGATCGGAATGGATGATAATGACTTTTTTGCAACTACCATCCAGGCGAAAACAGTCAAACTTGAATCCGGTGATTTCTTTTTTCAATATACCGATGGCTTGGATGAGGCGCGTTCTCCGGACGGAGGGCTGTATGGTAAAGAAAGACTGCATAAAATCGTCGGGAAAAGTCTGGGAAAATCTCCTCAGGATCTGATCTCTGCAATCGTGACTGATGTAGAGTCCTTTACAAATAAGGAAATTGGTAAGCCTGGGCTATCAGACCTGACCGATGATATTGCGATGATTGCGATTCGCTGTAGGTAGGAGTTTTTGGGAAAGGCCCCGCCCTTGGTATGAACCGGAGACATGGGTAACAGAATAGACCGGGAACATAGGTAACACTAAACAAACGC
>NZ_NPDZ01000025.1 GCF_002811875.1 Leptospira perolatii | reverse complement strand
AAAAAGGTTAATTCAACAACCAAAAGTGTAACCCATGTCTCCGGTTTAAAGTGTTACCTATGTTCCCGGTTCTTCACTTTCTTGGGTGGGGGGATGGTGGCGGGCAAACCCCCTTCAAAAAGCCCATTACCAAAAATTCATAGTTCGCGCAAGCTTTTAAAAAAAGAAACACTTGTAGGAGCTCCTACATTGGTTAATTAAGAAAACCTAAACTACTTCTACCCTAAACTCCATTTCCTTTTCCAAGTCAGATTTGAGTTCAAAAAGTAATTGGTAAACATCGCGATCAAGATCCCAAGAATATCACATCCCAATTTTAGGAAAAGATTCGGAGAAATTTGCAAACTAGGCAAAATCGCATAGTAGGATACGTGAAAAACCGAAACCTGCACAAATAGGCCCAAAAAGCTAACCAAATTAAAGATTAAAAAACCTAATAGAGCCTTTTTCCCTCGGAACCTTCTTTCATAAAATGTAAAGTAGTTATTCAATAGGTAGTTGGACAGGATTGAAAGCTCTATCCCAAATAATACAGAAACTGGGAGTGGATTTATGAAAGGAACGTTCGTCAATAGATCAGGAAATTTTAATAATTCTCCGAACAAAAATCCTAAAATATTTACCAACACTCCACTCGCACCTACGATAGAATATAGCAAGAAAGTCGGAGAGACCCATTTTCCGAACTTAAGATCAAACAAAGCGATCAAGTAATTTCGAACTACCGAACTATTTAATTTTGTTTCTCCGTGCAATCTATTTCGAAAGGTATAAGGGATCTCTGCAATCACTGTATTCGATCCACTTCTCGCAAGAAACTCGAGCAATATTTTAAATCCTGTAGGATTCACCTGCTCGCTCGTTTTCTGAAACATTTTTCTCGTTACTCCGAAGTAACCACTCATCGGATCAGAAACTGAAATGGGCAATAAAAGCTTCGCGAAATTTGTGGCAACTCGACTTAAGAATAGTCTCGTTTTGCTCCATTTACCAGTCGAGCCTCCCACAATGTATCGAGTCCCGATGCAAATATCTGCGCCGTCTTTTACAAGAGATTCTATCATTTGAGGCAGAATGGCTTCGTCATGTTGCAAATCGGAGTCCATTACAAATATATAATCTCCTTCTGCCATTGCCATTCCAGTCAGCACAGCTGATGATAACCCAGTGACTCCGATACGACGAATCACTTTAATATTCGGAAAATTTTCTTTTAAATTCTCGGCTACCCTCCAGGTACCATCTGGACTATTGTCGTCGACAATAATCATCTCGTAATCGAAATCGTGCAATACCCTTCTAACAGCGTTGACAGTTAACGGCAAGTTTTCCGATTCATTATACGTCGGAATGATAATCGACACCTTATCGGTAACTTTTTTTTCCTTTTGGTACGCCAATGTTTGGTTCCTAAAGTTAATTTCCTAATATTCTGTACTGCCTGTAGCGTAGTTTACTTTGCTACGGCGATAACTTTTGTTGATAAGAGGTGATTGTATAAAATAATCGGCAGATACCCGATTACAAGCAATTGGTATATTATAAAGTACTGCAATTCTTAGCAGGGCTTTTACGTCGGGATCATGAGGCTGCGCCGTCAATGGATCCCAGAAAAATATCACCATATCAATCTCCCCATCCACAATTTGCGCACCAATTTGCAGGTCACCCCCTAATGGTCCAGACACGAAACATTCGATCGGTACCTTCGTTTTTTCGTGGATAATTTTTCCTGTTGTTCCCGTTGCAAGCAGACTATGCTTCGACAATAAATCAAGGTGGCTGCTGACCCAAGCTACTAAATCGCTTTTTCGATTATCATGCGCAATTAGTACGATTCTCTTTTTATTAGGAACTTCGGACTCTCTCATTGTGCCTTTACCTCAACTTCAACATTTCAGAGGACCCGCATTAGCAGAACTCTTTTTCCGGAGAAAGCGGAATCGTGTCGCATGGGCAGGTCCTCAGTTGGCTTAACGAAATCCTTTTATATAGGGACATATCAAAAAAGGATTCCTAATTTTTTGGCCTCATAGGCCGATGTTTATGAGTAGATGGAAGTTTCAAAATTGAGTCTCCGATCCCGCCCAGCGTTTTACGCACTACCCCATGCATTGTTCCTACTATTCTTATTCACTTCGGCTGTTCAAATATTGGCCGAAACCGATCCTCATACTTCGCAAAATCACAAAAGATTAGAAGTTTTGATCCCCGATTCTTCTGAAGAAGAGCCTTGGGAAAAGGAGAGTCTGCAATTCGAAGATTTAGATTTGCTAAACGAATATTCTGAAGATCGTTCAAAATCCTTGCTCGAAAAAGCCAGAGAAGGACTAACAAAGGCAATCGACACCTTCCGAAAAATTAACATGGAAATCGAAGAAAAGAGAAAGTCGGAAGAAGCCAGAACTCTTGATTCAGAAAGATACGATTGGCAAAAGAATGCGAGATTAGAAAACGTCGAGCGTATTTATTCTAGAGAATTGACAAGGGCTCGATTAGATTCTATCACACTACTAGCATTAGCGATTCGTGATATGGAAAAGATTGGAAACCCGAAGATCAAGCAAAGTTCGGCTTATGTAGAACTCCAAGCAGGAGTCTATCGGGAACTAATTAAGCACCAATATTCGCTGAGGCAGTACATGCAAGCTTCAGAATTCTTACAAAAATATATAGAACTGGATCCAAAGTTTGAGGCAGAAAGTCTTCCGCACCAAATGTTAGTACACTGCTTTGAAAGACTCTACCTTTCGGCCAAGAAGTTGAAGGACGAAGAAAGTGCGGAGTATTATCTTACCAAGAAAAGAAAGCACGCCATCCTTTTTGCAGAGAAAAAATACGGACGCAATTCTTCGGAATTCAGAAGAGTGATCGAGCTACTCGCAAAGGAATAAAGATAGAACTGATTCTTTCAGAATCCTAAACCGAATTAAAAAGCTATCCTGTGAAATACTGCGAGAATTTACTGAAGTATGGTTCCATCCAAAAAGATGATCTTGTCAACCCATTTATAGAAAAGGGGAACGAACAGGCTCCAAAGAAGAGCTACGGCTACTAAGGAAAGTGCAATCCTCCTTTCTTTTTCTATAAGTTCATTCCACCGTATTAAGATTGCATATAACAAAAATGGAATGAATAAAATCGAAAATACTCTAGTTGTATCTATAGTAAAAAAGGTAATCGACAAAATCGCTACCATAAAAATAGCTAACTTCTTTTTTCCTTATAAAGCATCCAAAGCGCCAAGGGAAAAAGCCCATGAAACAAACTTATAATTCCATAATGCAAGTAAGAGAGATTATTTCTTAGCAAATCAGATAAAGCAAACGATGTTGCTGCATCTACACGAGTGTTCCGAAAAGGAATTCCATTCCACTTGATAAAACAGAAAGCAAAAATCAATGCTGCACAGGCTGAAAACCCGAACACAAAAAAATCTTTTCTTTCCACCTGGTTTAGATAAACGCTTTTCGCAGATAAAAGAATCAAACCTATCAGGAAAAACTGAAAATAGTGATTCAACATTCCGACTGATAAAACCAAACCTAGTGTTAAATAATAGAAAGTATCCTTCTCTTTTCTAAGCAAAATCGAGATAAGTAAAAAAGAAAACAATACTGTAATGTTATCCGGAAACCCAATCCAATTCAGTTGAACGAGCATCAAAGGACTGGCCAAATAAACGAATCCTAGTAGAATAAAACCTAAGCCTCGTAAATAATAAAAACCTAATACACTGATCAAAGAGCCGGACAATGAAGTGATGGTCAATAGAATCTTGGCGAACTTTTCTGGACTCATTTTCGGATCTACAAAATGCAGGAAAAGAGGAGTAAGAATCGTGTCCCAGTTCATACTCACGCCAAAGGGATCTAAAACTAAAAAGTAAAATCCGGTGCTGTAGACCCGAGAAGAATAGACGGCGTCATATAGGATCGGAGAAAGCTTATAAAATAGGAGAAACGAAACCGAAGCTACTGCGAACAATCGAGCAGCTGGAATTCGGAATAGGCCTTTAACAATTTCAATCAAGGGCAGCTTGATAAAATCAAGGATCTTCTATATCTGGAAGGCCTAATTCTTTTCTGAGGCGCTTGTTTTCCTTTACGAGCTCTCTGATTTCTTTTTCGGTATAGGCAAATAATTTAGTATGAGCATCCAAGATCTTATTCATCTCGATTTCTTCAATGCTTGAATATTCCAGTGCCTTCTCGGTGGCCCTTCTCAGTTCAAGAGCTTGCTTTAACTCTTGTGTCTTTAGATTGTCTATGATCTCGGATACTTTCAGTCTTTCATGCAAAGCAAGTAATTCCTGATTTTTCAGCTCATTGACTCTTTCCAGTGCCTTGTTAATCTCTTCGTTGTTTTTCTTGATTTTAGATTCAAATTCTAAAATAGAATGGAGAGCTGCATTAGCCTTGCTGGAATCTTTATATTCTTTATTGGCGAGCTCGAAAACTCCTTCAAAAAAACCAACATTCGCCAGGCAACTGTTCCCAATTTCATTTGCGACATTTTTGAAAAATTCTGTCTGAATAATCCTATCTAGGATCAGTCTGAGCGTTCTAGGTTGTACCGGATTTTCTAAAACCTCAGTCTTCCCTTTCGCCGAAAGCTTAGGAAAAATCTCTTCGGCTTCCGGAGAGACAATAAGGATCACGCTCAAAAAAGGATGGAGCTCGAATCGTTTTAGAAAGTCATCCTTGATTCCGTTCCATTCTTTGAGGCGAATATTTAGGTAAAAAATATGAATTTCCTGGGCATCGAGTTCGATCGCCTTGTAATCTTCCAAATGGACTTTCCTCAGTTCAAGGTTGATCCGAGGATGTTTCCAAATATGGATGGGGAATTCTGCTCCGGAAGTAATATGCCAAATATTTGCCGTTTTCAACTCCGGTCCCCCTTCCTTCTCTGCAATTTAACCTAAGCAGTAGTGGAAATATTTCAAAGATTACACCTCTGACGAAAAAAAATCGATTATTCTTTTGGCCAGAGATTTCTCCATAAAGGTATTTTTTCGAGGATAGCTGTCAATTTCGTTTTTAGGACTTCCCAGGGTTCTCCGATCTTATCCAGAAATTTCGTAATCGGTTCCGGAAGTCTCATGTCGGTTCGTTTCAGCATGATATTCAGACTGATAATGGTCACGGCAATGTTTCCTGACCAGGGGCCCAGCCAAACGGGAAATTTATCGTTATCTGATACGTTACTTCCAACGGTAAACAGTCCCCAATAAATGATGATGAGTACAACCGCCATTGTAAAACTCATCCCACGACCGGATCGTTTTACCACGAGCCCTAACGGTAGAGAAATGACTGAAAAAATCAGACAGGACAAAGGCATTGCGATTCTTCTATGGATTTCCACATTAAATTGAGCTAAAACTCGCTTTGATTGTTTGAGTAGGGCATCCAGCTGAGTAAAAACGGAGAATTTTTGAGTTTTTTCGGCTGCAGAAATATTTGGATCACCGGCTGTCTGCATGAGCTCGATTTGCAATTTCGTGACCATTTGCTTCAGCCCACCGATCCCTTTCACGGAAATTCCCATCTCCTTTAGAACTTCCAGTCCTGGAATGTTTTCCAAGCCTTCACTTTCGATGCTGTTACGAATCTGTATAAGAACCGGCATTGTGAAAGTTTCAGGACTAACATTCAGCTCTAGGCTTTTCTTTTCCTGTTTTTTCGGGATATTGTAGTCCATCTCCCCGTTTCGCAAATCTGTAATCGAAAAGCCCTTTTGCGCATCGTCCCATTCCAAAATCCATCCGTCTCTTAACCGTATAGATTTTTCGAACTCTCCATTTTCGCCCAACTTTTCAACAAGAGTTCCTTTTTTCGCGGAGATGATCTGAGTCATCCTGGATCCGCCCATAGGAATCGCTGTCGACCCGATATAAAAATATTGGTCACCTTCTAGAAAGATTTTCCATTCTCGAATCTGCACACCGGTGAGTTCGCCGGATTCCGGATTGACCCCGTCGGTGTACATGGTTCTTCCTTTTTCTTCAAAAAGATCCTGCTGTTTGTCTCCGCTGAACTGCCCCGGAGTCATCGCCAGCAAAGGATTATAAGCTAACACCCATTTGTTGAATTCGGTCATCTTTCGAGTGTTTTCAGGAGACAAATAGAAGTTCAGGTATCCAACTACAGTCGCCATAAAGATCCCGAATGCGATAAACACTACATAGATTCTAGAAAAACTAATTCCAGCTGATCGGATTGCAGTAATCTCAGAATCACCAGACAATCTACCTGCGGCCATAACTCCGCTCATCAAACAAGCCATCGGAATCGTCATTGGCATGATATTTCCCAAAAGATATCCGAAGTAATCCAAGAGTCGCAAAGGATCCACTCCCTTTCCCACAAAGAGACCGATCATTTTTTGCAAGGCGAGCGCCATGTAAACCGTAGTGAAAAAGAGAAGGGAAACAAAAAAGGGAGGAACGATTTCCGAAAGAATATATCGATCTAAGATGGGAACTTTTCTTAAGAATTTTTCTCGGTCTGTATGAACGTAAAAATCTGCGGGAAGTTCGCTTACATTATGGACGCGAACAGATCTCAGGTCGGTTCCGGATCCTACTTGTCCGTGGGCTTCTACACCGAAATCAACAGTATTCCTTTTTTTGGAAGGCTTGGAATCCGAAATCTTTGTCTTTTTTGCCGAAGCATTCGAAGTAGATTTCTTTTTACTTCCTCCATCCTTCCCTCCGGAAGGATTAGAAGTTTTCTTCAAGACACGATCCTTCCCTTTAAGGTCGCACTTGTTGCAGATTCGATCTGAACTTGTACAGTACTTCCAATTTTTGAAAGTAAAGAGAATTCATCTAATTCGCCTTCGGCTGGAAACACCACCATTCTTCCGCACGGAGTTCTGCCACAGAGCTCTACTTTAGATTTTTTTGAAGTGTTTTCCACAAGAATAGGATATACTCTGCCTATCTTAGACTGATTTCTCTCCAGAGAAATTGCAGTCTGTAGATCCACCAATCTGGTCAATCTCTCCCCTTTCACTTCCTCAGGAACATCGTCTTTGAGTTTTCTCTGGGCCATTGTTCCTTCCCTTTCGGAATATTTGAACATAAAGGCCATATCAAATCCAACACGTCTGACAGTGTCTAATGTATCTTCGAACTGCGCTTCGGTTTCTCCAGGGAAGCCGACAATGATATCTGTAGTAAGTCCAACCTCGGGGACAAAACTGCGGATTCGCTCGACTACTTCCAAAAATTCTTCTTTAGAGTAATTTCTCTTCATATTTGATAATACTTCAGTATTACCAGATTGTAATGGAAGATGAATGTTTGGAGAAAATCTTGGTTGCTCCGACATGAGTTGCAATAGATGAGTTGGAAAATCCTTTGGATGCGGAGATGTAAACCGAATCCTTTCGATTTCTGTTTCTTCTAATAATAAGCGAACTAGGGCAGCAAAGTCTTCGTCTTGGTGTTTATACGAATTCACGTTTTGTCCAAGAAGAGTCAGCTGTTTTACACCTTGAGAGACAAGGTCCTGCGTTTCCCGGACAATAGATTGCGGGTCCCTACTCCTTTCTCTTCCCCTCGTATAAGGAACCACGCAAAAAGTGCAAAAATTATTGCATCCTCTCATGATGGTAAGAAAGGCCTGAACTCCGTTTACGACTCTGGGTTCGATTTCGTCATAAGTTTCGATCTTAGAAAGTCTGGTCAGTGATACGGACTGAGCCCCTGAGCGAATCCGATCGATCAATTCGGGAAGGGATCGATAGTTGTCCGGACCTACGACTAAGTCCAGTGGGAGCTCCTGGTGGAATAAATCGTCTCCCAAATTCTGAGCCATACAACCCAGAACACCTATAACCAGGGACGGATTCCTTTTTTTTAAATAACCTAAGCTCTGTAAACGGCCGTAAATTTTTGCGTGTGCGTTTTCGCGGATTGCACAAGTATTCAGAAAAATAACGTCAGATTCTTCAGGGCTAGAAACTGTTTCGAAGCTAGCACCCTTCATTAAACTGGAAACAATACCCGAATCGTACTCGTTCATTTGGCACCCGTATGTTTCAATGTATACGCGTCCGGGTTTCGGTATGGCTTCGATCACACTCATAAGTCGACTTTTCCCTCCCAAAATCGGCTGTAAAGGATTTCCAGGGAGTAAAAGCGATTGAAAATACGTTGGCATTCCTCCGAAAAGAGACAAAATCGGATTTTGGAAAATGAGAGGTTCCTTGCAAGGCTTAGGATTAAATCGGAAAGCGGACTATTACGAGGTCCTGGATATTTCTAGGGATGCGACTCCTTCGGAGATCGATAAGGCATTCCATAGATATGTCAAAAGCACGCTTTCCCACTCCTGGATTCCTTGGAACCAAGACCTGCTCAGAGAAGGCTCTCTCGCACATTACTTCCTCTCGGACCCAAATCGACGTAAAAAGTATGACGCGTCTTTGGACTATGAGTTGGTGATTCTTGATCCTAGCGGAGTTCCGGAAGAATTCGAAAAATTCTTTGAACAACAAAAGATATCTACTGCGAAAGAGTATCACAGACTGTATCAGCAATTTTTATTACTGAAACGGGAGCGAGAAGATAAACTCTGGTCATTACACAACACCACCTTTTATTTTCTGATCTGCTTTTGCGTTCTAGTTTTGGGCTCGGTGGCTTTGTTTTTACTTCGAAAATCTGGGTTCCTTCCGGAAGAGGTCGAAGTATTTTATAAAAAATGGGGGCTGTTACTTTCCGGTGCAACTATGTGCGGCGGTTATTTTCTATTCAGAATTTTTTATATCAATCGAATCATTCTGAAAAGAGAACGGAAAAGAGAAAAAGAAATTCATGAAAAAAGTACCCAAGCCGGACCCTAAGGCTTTAACAGCCGAAGAAGTACAATATTATTATTCTTTACTGCAAGAAGAAGTCACCTCTTTCGACTGCGGGAGCTTATGCGCACCTAGCAATGGAGGAGTCCCATTGTGCTGCCAATCGGACAACGCGCTCCCCGCTTTGTATAAGTCGGAATTCGAAATGCTCTCCGCTAGGACAGATCTTTGGAAAGCATATGTCCCGACTACTAAGGAGGAAAAAAAAGAATTCTCCCAATACGATCATCGTAAAATTACGTTTTGCGAATGTAAAGGGGTCGCTCATTGCGAAAGAGAAAATCGATCTATTAGTTGTAGAACTTTTCCATTGGAACCGTATTTAGACAGCAGAGGTGTTCTAGTCGGACTTGTATTTATGAAGGAGTTCACCGAAAAATGCCCTCTGACGCAAAGGGCAAAGGAAATCCGACAGGAATTTATCGATAGTCATTTTATATTTTGGGAAAAATTGCTCTTTCGGTTGGATTCGGAATATGAAGTATACTGGGAATCCAGCAAGGCATATCGCAAGTGGAGAAAGAAGACCGGAAAAGATTTTCCTATCCTAAAACCCAGTCACCTAAAGGGAAAAGAATATTTAGAAAAGTATCTTTAAGTTTTTAACGAAGTTTATTTCTTTCTATTGATCAAGATTACTTTAAAAACTTCGCCGCTAGGATTTCCTTGATCGCTCTTTCCATTCCGGCTTTTACTTCAAGAGATTTCTCGAAAACATAGGCGTCAAATAAAGATGGAAGACAATCCGGGTCGTTGATCACTCGAATTGTTTCTACTGCTTGTAAACGAAGTGGCATCTGTTCCTTTTTGTTTACCGCAAACGCTAGCAAAGCAGAAATTGTGGATTTATCCTTTAAATCGGCCAATGCTTTCAAAAGGGAAAGTTTTACGTCCGTAACCACTTCTTTATCAAAGATATTCTTCAATTCCTGAGCTCCTGGGTTAAACGATAATTTCCCCATGGCTTCTGCCGCTCTGGATCTTAATTTAGGATCCGGGTCAGAATAAAGAATATTTAATATTCCGGAGCCTCCCCCGTGATTTCCTAAATCCACGAGAAGATCAATCAAGCGATATTTGATAGAAGTGACGCTTTCCTTAGACAGTTGATCCGAAACGGATTTGGCACCTGGCTTGTCCCCAAAATAAAACAATGCCTCCAAACTGATCCGTCTGAGATCAGGATTCGGCTCGGAGAGCCCCTTGTAAAACAAGGAAATATATTGCCTATTCTTCCGGTTTTTTAGAATTTCAACTGCGTGCAATCTGACATCTTCGTCCGGATCACTGGAAGCCATTTTAGGGATCACTGCCCTGGTATCTGAAATATTATTTTTCTGTAATGTTTCAAAGAATCTTTTCCTAAGAGCAGGGCTGTCATCCGATGCGAATTTAGAGATCAAATTTTGGACTCGTTCATCCTTGATCCAAATTGCAGCTTCCA
>NZ_NPDZ01000024.1 GCF_002811875.1 Leptospira perolatii | reverse complement strand
GGGATGAACCGTCAGTACATAAAAAATTTCGCACTGCTGAAGTATACAAAACCCTATCAGTAAAAAAGAAACCGAACACTAAAAGCAGCCATCGCCAAGAAATAAACAGGAAACGGAAAGCCGAAATCCCGAAAGCGAAGCCAGGATGGCGAAAGCGTTCCGGAGCTCGGCACAGGAGGTGCCGGCGCAGATATTTCCTTTGAAAATGAAAAAAAAGAGTCAGTTTATAGCATAGCTAAAAAACTTTATAAAGTTCTAAATGTATTGAAGAAGGCAGGCTAACGTAAAATTTATTTATTAGTATCGATGGTTAGACGGCTGTGAAAATCCATATAGAACAATTCAAAATATTGAAGTAGGCAGATCTAGTATAAATCTCCGAACTATCTATAGGATTTGTAAAAAGCTAAAGATTAATCAACCGTAGCTTCTGCAGGTGTATCACCCTCGAAAAGCTTTCTAACAAAGCTCTCTGTAAGATGGGAAGAAAGCGTATCAAAATATTTTTTTCTATCATTTGTATTAGCGTATTCGGCTGCCGCCGCATCCAAAGCTGAATTCAAAATCCCATTGAATTCAGAAATTTTAACTATATTAAAATAGAGCCGGTCAAAATTGCCTTTAAATACATTCGAATCTGGTTGCTTTATGGATTGGTTATAATGCTCAAAAGTAAATAAAGCCTCAGAGTTTACCGTAAGATTATCCAACACTTCGTCTGACAAAACATTCTCAAACAGACTCAGCTCAATATCAGGACCAAGATACTCTGAATTAATTTGAATTATAAACCGAAAAGCATCCAGTAGTTCAACATACCCTATCAGTCTTTTATGTTTTTGACTCCCGACAATAACGAGCGAATTTGCAATAGTAGGGCCCACTTTTCCATTTAAAATTTCTGTACCATAATAAGGAGCAGTGAGAATCGGAGAGATATCTATTAGAGCACTGATGAGTGAATAAATATATTCGACTGATTGACCTTTTGCGATCCAATAGTTTACTAAAGTTTTATATATAGATCTATAAACATTTTTATTATTGAACGGTATTTCAATTTTCGGCTGATATTCTTTCGTATCAAGTTCAATTTTAAGCTTTTCTACCTGATTGACATCTATATTTAACTTAGGATTTTTCTTTGCAAATTGCTTCAGCAAAACCTCTAGATATTCATCATCCGGTGCTTCAATTTTTATTTCCGTTTTTCCGGTAATGGGATCTAACCTTTTTTCAAACTTTGGCTGAGAAATTCTCTTCCCACCGTTTGAATCAATTCTTATCTTTCTTTCTCCTACCTCTAATTCAAAATATTTTGGGTCATGCCCAGCCAACTGGGTAAGACCGAGCAAAACACAGTATGGTCTCAGTGCCTTCTCCAAGCCCGAATCTATAGTGTAGCCAAAAATATTGTTATGCTTCGCGCAAAGAAGCCCTCTTACCTTTAATCTTCCTCCGATAGATTCCGGAAATATATGTTCATAAGAAGAATCGTGAGAATGTTCATCTCCAGGTAAGTAACAATAATTAACCATACAAATTTCTCTATGAATTCAACTCTCAATCTTCTTTCAATCTGTGTCTAATGTTTTACCTATCTAAAAGTCTAAAAGAGAAAGCATTTCAAAGTCGTTATAGATTTCCTGAGATCATATTGTAAGGAAAAAGAATTAAGAAGGTTGGACTTGCAGTCAGATTAACTCAAGAAGATATGGATGAGGGAGATTTCGCAATTCATTTCAGAACAATTCAAGAGATAGAGAATGGTTGAACCAATCCGAATATGAATACTATATTTCGTATTTCGAAACAACTAAAGGTTAAACCCAAAGTATAAGCAACTCACCTACGATGCTCTAAGCGATCAGTTCAAGGACTTCCTACTGCCTCCTAATGAGAACAGAGACATCTCTAAAATTATGGCTAAGAGGCCCTACGTTTGCGTAGACACTGCTGTATTATATTCTGCGGCGGAAAGAGCAAGCCAAAGTAAGAAACGCTACAGTCACAGAGGACAAACCTCTTCTATATACCTTTCAGAAAAGCTTGGTGGAAAACAAATCGGAACCCTTGTCCAAACTATAGCCGTCAAGCAAGGACCGGTATTCTTCTCATCAGTCCCTAATCAAAATGCAGGGACACTTGGACCTCTAATCAGAGAACACTTGCCTACATCTCCCCTTTTTACAGATCAAGGCTATCCATGGCTTTGGGGAGTTTACAGGAACCACAGATCAGTAAATCACTCAGTAAAATCCAAGGTCAACAGGTTCAGATTCGCTCGTAATCGTTGGAATAAGAATGGAGCCCATAACCAAGTAGCAGAAGGAAATCATAGAGTCCTAAAAACTGCCTTTGCTCCTTACGCATACATAAAGCCAAAGTATTCTCAATTGTATCTGAATGAGTTTAGCTTCATTAACAATGCTAATGTGCTCGGGTTGGATGTGTTGGTTGAGTGTGGATGCTGTTTCTGTCAATCCGGGAGCCGGGAAGAGGGAGAAGGCGGTTCGGATTCACAGAAAAGGGATATCTACTCCGACAATACTCTTTGTTTCTTGTTAAAAATATAATCCTGTAAAAAGACCATATCATCCGGATTGGAATCGAAGAAGTTTACTCCGCAGTGGAACTTTCCGTTGTCGAACTCCATAAAGCGAACGACTTCTCCTCTCAGAACCAATGTACGCTCCGACATAGGCACAAACATTTTAATAATATTATGTTTTTTTAAATAATGAAAAGTTCTCTCGTCTTCGATTTCAAACAAAAGACCATTCATGCTGATATCTAGAATCCTTGTAGCCGCCTTCGAACTCTTATAGTTTTCCTGACGAATGTAGACTTTTGTCAAGGCGTAGGTCAAAATCTCTCCTAATTCCTGCACATACAAAGCCTGTTGCCTGGAGATCGAAAATTTGTCCATGGCAGTAGAATACACTCTGATATAACCGATCACTTCGTTAAAAAGACGAATCGGAGTGATGACATAAGAAATCATGAAGTTTCTTACTTCCTCCTTTTGCATTTCTCGAAAAAACTGATCAGCGACTCCCTGTCCTTTCTCGGACACCATGCTCATATAGGCTTTTCTAAAATTGTCTAGATACTCATCGTTCTCTTCGCCGATATAATTCTTGATCAAAGAACAATCCGATACATAAACTGTCCCATTGTATTCGGACATAAATCTTTCCAGAAAGTCCGTTTTCCCTTCTGCTTTATAGAACACTAAATTATAATCTTTTGATACACCCACAATATATTCCGTGGCCATAAAATTGATTAATTTAATACTAGGGTTATCCTTTTTGATCTCTTTCATCAAATGAAAGAACCTTTGTTCCACGTACAGATTCTTTCCCAGTTCCCTTTCGCCTCCGGAAAGAGATCTATAAAGGATCACGTAATTCATAAAAAGATCGTCGACCGCGACCCTAATATTCTTCCGGAAAGCCGCGGCTTGTAATTCGGACGGGATCTTTATTCGAATATGATCCGCCCAATACTCTATAATCACGACTTCGAATTGATAGAGTATATTCAATATTTCGAAACTAATTTTGGCCCGAAGGATGCCCCTTGTCTGAATATTCGGAACGTATAAAACGAGATTGTCTTCTTCGACCTGCTCGACAACCGCCTGAAGCTTCTCTCCTTCGTAATCGAGGGGGAATTCTTTTTGATCCGCCTTTAAACTATAAAAAAGGTGCTTCACCAAATTTATATCCGAACCGATGATTGTCTCCCCAAACATAGTTTCAAGAATTGTAATAAGTTCCTGAAGACTATCCGATCTACCTACTGCCATAATTAAAAATTCCGAAATACTGAAGCTTAGAATCTACTTAATAGATTCCTAATTTACTTTTGAAGGAGCTCCTACAGATAGCCCCCTCAGAAAAAAGGTTGACGCGCGCCTAAATTTCTGATATTAGGCAATTCGACGCCCCCCGGTACTCCACCACACCGGCCCCCGCCCAAAGAAGGGTGGGGCCCGTAAAAAGTACTCCTACTGCGCCGTCTATCTCTCCCTTCATTTTCGACTTCCGAACCCTTCAAATTCAATGGACCATCGCTTTATTTGCTCCAAAGCACCGGACGCTTAAGAGACATATTCACCGAATAGGTTTACAAATTCTTCGGCGGGAATTCTTAGAACTGCCGAAAGTAAATGTATGGAGCAAAAGAAATCCGAACTTAACCCAGAACTTTTTGATATGATGCGGCAAGGAAAATTGTCTGCGACGAAAATCCTCTCTCTGATTTCGCTAAAAGAATTGGTCGATAGATTCGCGGTCAGACCCTTTCTGGAAGAAGAAAAGCTTCGCGAAATCGTAAATCGGTTCGGAGTCGAACCTGATATTCTTAGCTGGGGAGATTATTTTCAAACAGAGATCGGCTCCCGATACTTCGATAAATCGGACCAGGAATTTTCCAAGATCGTAGATACGATACGTTTTGATTTTATCTCTTCCCATTTAATCTTTTCGGACAGGCCGACCTACTTTTCCGATTCGGTTAGAGGAAACGCCTTGGTTTCTCGTTCAATCGATTCAGGATTCTGGACATTAGAGGATGAAGAAAATATCCACTTGCAAGTACTCCTGGATTACTTTGAACAAATGGGCCTCGGAGAAAAACCCCTTTCTATATCAGACAGAATTTGGTACGAAAGTTTTGAATTGAAGCAGGAAGCCGTTTAATGGCGTTAGTGGAAGCCGAAACGGTGGAACTTTCCGCCAACTCTAGAATTGAAATTCTTTATCTGAATAATCCTGAAAGCAAGAACTCCATGACCAGAGATATGGGATTTGAATTTAAATCCCATATCGACCGGTTAAGGACGGCGAAAACTGCACCGAGAGTGCTCCTGATCACTGGAAAAGACGAAATCTTTTCGGCAGGTGGTAACTTCGAACTTTTGAAATCTTTTGCGGAAAAGGATTTCGAGTCGAACAAACGAGATATGTTCGAATTTTATAATTTATTTCTTTCTGTTAGAGATCTGGAAATTCCGGTCATCTGCGCGGCAAACGGACACGCAATCGGAGCAGGCTTTTCTCTAACTCTCGCCTGCGATATTAGAATTTTCGCAAATGAAGGAAAGTACCAGTTCAATTTTGTAAAACTCGGAATCCATCCGGGAATGGGCTCTAGCTATCTAACACCGGAGTTATTCGGATATTCCCTAGCAAATAGACTTCTGTTTTTGGCTGATACGATTACAGGAGAAGAAGCAGCAAAATTAGGAATTTGTTATGATTCCGTTCCTAAAAATGAAGTCCTACAGAGAGCCACAGAAATCGCGATTTCTCTAAGCGAAAGTTCTCCCCTTGCACTTTCAGAATTAAAGAAAAATTCCTACGATCGAGAAGCTCTAAATCAAGCCCTACGAAAAGAAGCAGAATCTCAGGCTCGCAATTTTCTTTCCGGAGATTTCTTAGAAACAATCAAGTCCCTAGAAGAAAAGCGAAAGCCTGTTTTTAAAGGATTTTAATCCGCAATTTCCAATTTCTTTTCGGATATGGATTCACGGATCGCCTTAAAGGTTTCCGCGTAATCGTTCCAGGCATTCCAAACAACGAATCCATTGGAATCACTGTCTACGCTCGCCTCGATTTGTGCTTTTATATAGTCCTTCATACTTTTTCTGGATTGAGCAACTTTCATATTAAAGCCTTGGATATAACCCACTACTCTAGTCGTTGGCAATGATCTCTTTTTCGTATTCACGAGTCCGTCATAGACTGTTTGGTACGGGTTAGAAATCCTGGATGGTTGTCCATAGAAATGAGAGGGATAGAGCATCGGATAAATCACATCGACTAACTGCGCAAAGTTTTCTACTTTCTGACCGATTAAATCGTCTTTGTTAAATGGAATCCTTCCAAAAATATCTGCACCCAAATACGGTAAATCATCACATTGATTTGCCTCGTTACGGATTCTACTGATGATCGAATGCAAATTGCTATATTTCTTTTTCAGAGTTAACTTTATCTCCGGATCATCCGCATACCGAATATAGTCCAGCTGAATCTCCGCAAATCCTGCTTCGCACGCCCTTCTTACATAACTTAGTATCGATTCCATCCGAGTTTTGCTCGGAAATTCCGTGGGAAGTCCACCATCAAAATTAACGACCCTCGCAACCGGATAAAAACCCATTTCCTTAATTCTCTTCACTTCTTCAGAGGTCGGTACTTTTGATTGAACGTCGATGACCAAAACATTTATGCCTACTTCGCTGGCCTGGGCAAGTATCTTGTCCTTCTTTTTCTTTTGATTTGATCCGTTGAACGTTGAGTTGCTGATATAGATTCCTCTATAAAATTTCGGAGGAAAAATTGAGTCTTCTCCCAATATTTTTTTTCTAGGAGGACGACTCGTCTCTGATTCTTCAGCCAGACTTTCCGGAGCAGAGCGAACTGGTTCTATCTCTGTTCTTTCGATTCGGTTCACAGTTCGATTTTGCCTTTGCGATTCTTCAGCCGCTATGCTTGAATCTTTTGGCTTCGATTTTATTTCTTTGTTGGAACTCCTGCTATTTAGTTCGGGAGCTGTCTTTTTTTTAGAATTCTCAGGAAAAGGAAGTGTAAACTCCGCCATAAGAGAGATAACAAAGAAAGTGGAAAGTACACTGATTAAAACGAATCTATACAAAGAAGTGACTCCTTGGGCTGGTACTAATATCGAACTTTTAAAGTAGGATCTTCTGCACCGTCAAAAAATCGAACAAAAAATCGAGGCATCCTATGCGACTCGGATATTCCTATAGCGATCATTTTCTAAACCACAAAACCGGAGATTTTCACCCTGAATGTCCGGAACGCCTGGAAGCGATCATGAATCGACTTTCTAGAGCATCTTACTTTTCCAGCCTGGTTCCTGTCGCTCCAGAGCTACTAGATCCAAAGTTTATATTGTCCACCCATAGCCAATCTCATCTGACTCGATTTCTTTCGATGAACGGAAAAGAAGGCGCGATGGATGGAGATACTCCTTATTCTAGGGGAAGTTTCCAAGCCGCTCTATTGGCCGCCGGTAGCGGGGTCTGTCTTTCTAAAAAGATTTTGGCGGGAGAATTAGACGCTGGGATTGCCTTAGTTCGTCCACCTGGCCATCATGCAGAAACAGGAAGAGCGATGGGTTTTTGCTTTTTGAATAATATAGCGCTATCTGCAAACTTTCTTTTATCACAGGGTGTAAAGCGAATCTACATACTGGATTGGGATGTGCATCATGGAAACGGGACTCAGGAAATTTTCTATCGATCTCCCGATGTGTTTTTTACCTCGATTCACAGATATCCTTTTTATCCGGGGACCGGCTCAAAATCGGAGACGGGCGAAGGTGATGGAACTGGGACTACTTTAAATCTGCCCATGAGCGGAGGCAGTTCCGATTCGCAGTATCTGAACTGCTTTAAGAATACTATTATACCTTCCATTCTAGAATTTCATCCTGAGTTCATACTGATTTCTGCGGGATTCGATGCTCATAGAGAAGATCCTTTAGGCGGTATGAATCTAAGCACAAATGCATACCAGGAATTTACAAAGTTGGTCAAAGAGGCTGCAAGTCAGATCGGAGCGAAAATAGTTTCTTTTCTGGAAGGCGGGTACGACCTGGTAGCATTGGCGGAAAGTGTAGAATCTCATATCGGAGTGCTACATGGTTAGTACTGAAATTCTGAGTCTTCACTAGTCGCTAAATTGTCGGAACAAGTAAATGGACCCGAAATTAGAAACTGCACTCAATTTTTTAAAGCGGGGAGATTTCGAAACTGCGAAGTCCGTGCTGAAATCCTGGGTAGAATCTTCTCCAAATAACTCACTCGCCAAGTTTCACTATGGAATGTGCCTGTCCCAAATCGGGGATCTAATCGAGGCGGAGGTCCAACTCCATGAATGCGTAGTCTTAAACGAATCCATGGTGCAAGCTTGGATTGGCTTAGGAGTTCTTTATGCTCGAAAAAAGGACAAAGCAAAAGCGGAATTCCATTTTTCTAAAGCTTTGGAACTCGATGAAACCGACGTCAATGCAAAGCGAAATCTGGCTTCTATTTATACCGGTTCTCAGAAGTACGATAAGGCTTTAAATCTTTATTCTACCCTACCGGAATCAGCCTTGGCAGATCCTATGACCTTATATGCATTAGGAATTTGTTATCTTTATACCGAAAATCTCCAGAAAGCAGGAGAAATATTCAAAAAACTAGAAGCGATAGGAATTCCAGAATCTATCAAGAAGGAATTCTCGGGACTCAAAGATCTTTTGGAAGAAAAGAGAATCGAATCCAAGGGAATATGGACTTTCTTGGAAGACTCTGGGTTCGATTAATATTTGCTAATAATATCTCAAATTTCAGTCGGAACTTCTTCCTTTTTTCATTGACAGTCAATCTAAACTCTTTCAGTCTTGCCTCAGATTTATATGTTGCAAACAGTTTTAAATGCAAACCTGCTTCTCCTTCTCCTCCTTAGGGACTGAGGGGCCGGAACATTTGCGTTTGCAAGAAAACCCGCTCCTCTGAGCGGGTTTTTTGTTTTCGGTAACTCCGACTAACATCCCGCTCTAAGTCGGGAAACTAGGAGATACAATGGAAACAGAGAATTCACCGGAACCACCTAGGACTTTGTCCTTCCCCACCATTCAAGATATTTTGATCCCGGGTCGTGGATTGAGAGCCCCCGAAGTACCTCCATTTTTTATGGATGTCACACTAAGGGACGGCAATCAGGCTCTTCGCAAACCCTGGAACTTAAATGAGAAAGAAGTAATATTCAAACAGTTAGTAAAGCTTGGTGTTCAAGGGATCGAAGTGGGGTTTGCGTCCGCGAGTCATCAAGACTTTGAAGCTTGCTCCTATCTGGCTTCCTTAGCTCCCGAGTCTGTTGTAATTTCTAGTCTTTCTAGAGCAGTGGAAAAAGAAATCGATCTTTCCTGGGAAGCGATTCGACGTGCACCAAGACCCAGAATCCATATTGTTTATCCGATTTCCGATTTTGCGATCAAAAACGTACTAGGAATCTCCGAAGACAAGGTGATCGAAAACATAGAGAGATCCGTCTCTTATGCAAGAAAGCTAGCAGGCAATTTCGCGGAAGTGCAGTTTTCTGGCGAACACTTTGGAGATGCATTAGATAATCTTGAATTTACGGTAAAGGCTTTCCAAGCGGCACTGGAAGCGGGAGCAGACGTGGTCAACCTGCCGAACACCGTGGAAAGATATAGGCCCTACTTATTCGTAGCAATGGTTCGTAAAGTAGTAGAGTCTCTGCCGAAAGGCTCCAGAATCTCTGTCCATACACATAACGATTTGGGAATGGCGACTGCTACTACAGTAGAAAGCTATTTCGCCGGCGCGGTACAGTTAGAAACCGCCTTAAATGGATTAGGCGAAAGAGCAGGAAACACGAATACATACGAAGTCGCGATCGCATTACACAATTGCGGTGTTCCTGTAAACTTGAACCTAAAAGAAATCTATGAAACTTCTAGGATCGTTTCCAAGATGTCGAACATCCCCATAAGCGAAAAGGCGCCTCTCATCGGTGAGGATGTAGTAGCTCATCGGAGCGGGATCCATCAAGATGGAGTGTCCAAAACCAAGAATCTGCGTAAGGGAGCCTACAGAGCATTTGATGCAAATTTAATCGGCAGACCGGAAGGAGATAGGATCTCCTTTACGAGCCAATCCGGAAAATCGGCCGCCTATGAAATATTAGTCGAATCCGGAATTGAAGTCACAAAAGAAGAAGCGATGCGTCTGCAGCCGATTTTAAAAACAAGGTCCGAGTCTGTTGGCGGAGGCGAATTATCCTTAAACGAAATTGTAGAAGAGCTTAAAAATCTTCGATTACTAGATTAAGGATTAGATCCTTCCTCAATCCATCTGTAGACTGCCTTTTCAAAATGCTCCGAACCGAAAGCGTGCATTTTACCTTCTCGTTTTAAATAAAGGTAAAGTACGCTCTGCTCCGGCTTTCCTGGCACTGTTCTGGCTTTGACTTCATCGTAACTTAGAATATCAAAGGGAGCATCTCCAGGGTGACATTTAGCACAGTGAGAAACTGAACCATAAGCTTCAAGGATACAAAAAGAGGCAGGCTTTGCTTTTGTATCGCAATGCGGTCGTGATTCTCCCTTATATACGGATTTGTTATCCGAGCAGAAGAGGAAGGTGGAGCTCAAAAGAGCAATTGAGAAAAATTTAATTAAGTGTTTATGCATTCGAATTTAAGATTTATTTCTGAGAGTTCGCAAAAAAAGGAATCGAGAGAAGGTACTCCCTCGACTCCTAAAACTGATTCGTTTATTAATATCTAAAGGGACCGATATATCCAACGTAAGACGGATATAAAGTGTCTCCAAAGCTTGGAATTGTAGGAGATCCTTCCGCACCATTGAAATCTACCCAAGATTTCTTTTTGCCTGCAGTATCGGATTCCCCATAAGGATGTTGAGTAACGACCATTAAATAACTCCAGCCGTTAATGTTCCGGTAGAAGTAAGGTGAAGTGGTTTCAGAACCGTAAGGTGTGGTCCAAATCCTAGTGAGCGATTTGGTCGTAACGTTGTAAGCAAACACTGCATCGTTTTGGTGTTCGCCTGAGTTCGTGTCTTCGCCGATAATCAAAATATCCGATTTTTCCATATAGGCTACATTGTCCGGATTTGCGATCGACTTCGCCTTACAGGTGTTTGTCTTATCGGTTCCGAAATCGATGAACCCGAAATCCAGAGCGCTCGCTTGTTCTCCCATCACTTCTCCTGCCATAGTGAAAGCCACAAACGAACTCTTGATCGGGTTACCAGAAATATCTTTCTTTTCCCCTCCTAAATCGAGGGAATAGATTCCACCGCAAGGATTCGAAGGTATTTGAATATCGCCAGTCGTATCTATCATTCCGGCTTTGATGCTACTCATAGCCACATAAAGTTTGGAAGCGTCCGTATTGTAAGTAATACCTTCTTCTTTATTAAACTCAATACTAGCGCCTTTAAGAGCTGCATATCTTCTGGTCTCCAAACGAGAAGCAAGTTTTTCAATAGAAGTTCCTGTCGTAAAATTTCCTGTCTTTAATTTCAGGCATTCTTTGCCACTTCCTTCTACATCGATGTATTTGTACCCATCAGCAACACTGCAGGTACTAGGAGTTGCCGGATCAAAAGCCGGAGAAGTCTGAGGCTCGAACATTGCGCCAAAAGTAATCCCTGCGTTAATCGCATTCTTGATCTCTGTGTTGCTTGCATGTCCCAGATTCAGCCAGGTAATATTTGCAGAGCCGCCATGGTTGGCGCTTTTTTGAGTCCACTTCGCCGCATATAAAGTACCAGCACTCAGATCTTCTTCTTTGTCTGCAACGAACAAGTAAAGACCGGTGTTCGAACCGTCATCGGCCAAATACACAGTCTTTTTATCCGGAAGTACTTTTGATAGTTCGTGAGCAAATCTTCCCATCGCAAAATGTTTTACTACGGAAGTATCGCCATTGGAATTTAAGATCTTAATTTCAGGAATCCAACCATACCAGTAAGGGTTTGGAGTCTCAGCGCCAAGATATGCCGCATAGTATTTCATGTTCGTATCCGTGTTCGCCTTAAGAGCGTTAGGTTCGTATTCTTCCGAACCTAAATGACTATTCCAAGGAGAAACACTTCCAGCACATGGGATATAGATTCCTTTTACACTGCTCATATTTACCGGCTTTGTCGATTGGACAGTTAGTGCGCCAGTCTCTACATTTTGGTGCAATTTGCTAATGTAAATGCTACCGATTACGTCTTCAAAGTGAGAGATCATAAAAATTGATCCATCTTTTTGAATTAGTGAGTTAAAGTCCGAAGCAGTGCTCGGGCCGCTTTTTCCGGTGCCGCCATTTCTCATCGTATAACCGATGTCCGTTCCGTCCGGGATCGGCACCATGGTCGAATCGACTGGAATTCCGAAAGTTCCGGTTCCCTTAACCTCTCCCGATCGAATCAATTTCGTATATCCGATTTGTTGATCGATTCCGTTGATACTAATCGTAGTCGCAACTTGATGGTCCGTTTTTAAAGCAGTACTGTTCGGAAATTTTGCCTCGTTAAAGGATACTTCCCGAAAAGAATCGTTTGCGGCCAATACTAACAAATTCAAAGATTCATTATTGTTCTTTTCTCCCGCACCACAACTCGCAACTCCGAAAAGTATCGCGCTAGCAGCTGCCGAGAGTAGCAAACTTTGAATGTTCTTTTTTTTATGTAAATTTCTACTAAAGTAGTTCATTTCTCCTGACTCCGTTATTCTATGTTTGGTGATTCATCCATAATTTAAGCGAAGCCTCATACTCTACGAATTGGGAAACAGCAGAATGTCTCATTCGTTACAAAATGGAGAATTGTTAGAAGGAGTTGCTACGAGAGATTTGCTTGGATGTCGAAACCGATCATTGACTCGGTCGACGTCAGTCTAATTGCAAGTTAGTTAATTCGGCCGGGATTCTTATCGAGGAACCACTTGCAAATTCGTAGATTTTCTGGAATCTTGGAGGAATGGAAAAAATTGTTCCATTCTTGCCTCCATTCTATATTAGAAATTCTTTTGTCCAGACCATGCTTGCTTCTCTCATGCGGCAAAATTGGCCCGAACATCCCATGGATCGCTCGGCCAAAGGAGTCGTTTTGGACGCGGGAAAGGGAGTCAGACTTTTAGGGCAGTATTCCTTTTCCCACGAGAATAAAGGACTGCTAATATTGATCCATGGGTGGGAAGGAAGCGCAGACTCCAATTACATCCAACGAACTGCGCGCAGATATTTCGAAAAGGGCTTTTCGATTTTTCGTTTAAACCTGAGGGATCACGGAAATACGCACCACTTAAATCCTGAACCGTTTAACGGCAGTTTGCTGAGAGAAACCTACGAAGCGGTCCGAAAAGCCGCTCAGACTTTCGGCAAGCACGTTCCGGTATACTTATCAGGCTTTTCAATGGGCGGGAATTTTACGATTCGAATTGCGAAAGAACATTCAAAAGGGAAAAAACCCATTCCGAATCTTAAATATTGCATGGCGGTAAGTCCTGCGATGCACCCGAAAAGTGCTACCGAAATGATGGACTCTAAATTTTTGATCGGAAAATATTTCCTGAGAAAGTGGAAAGAGTCCCTTACGAAAAAAAGCGTGCACTTTCCCGATCTGCATCCTTACCCAGAAATTTTACAGGGGAAATCGGTCATGGATATAACAGATCGCATCGTATCGACCACAGATCATTTCCAGGACATCGATCATTACTTCGGGAGTTACACCTTATCTGCTTCGGATTTCAAAAATCTGAAAGTGCCGATCGCAGTCATAACGTCTGAAGATGATCCCATCATTCGCGCGAACGAATTTCATGAAATTTCTCAAGGCCCGAAACTGCATATCCTGATCCAAAAATACGGAGGACATAACGGATTTTATGAAAATCTGAAGGGGAACTGTTGGTATTTTAGAGTTTTAGATTCGATAATGGATTCCGGCTCAACAGTGGCTCGTAAAGTCCAAAAACCTAACGCAAAGAAGAAAAAAGCCCCAGCTTCAAGTAACAAGAAATTGAAGAAACGCGCCAGGAGTTGAGGGGGCCCCACCCTTCTTTGGGT
>NZ_NPDZ01000023.1 GCF_002811875.1 Leptospira perolatii | reverse complement strand
AAAAAGGTTAATTCAACAACCAAAAGTGTAACCCATGTCTCCGGTTTAAAGTGTTACCTATGTTCCCGGTTCTTCATTTTTAGGGTGGGGGCCGGTGCGGTGGAAGTACATCCCGCCACTTAACAGAAAAATTTCAGTTCTGCAAGGTTTATTTTTGGAGGAAGAACTGTAGGAGCTCCTCGGAATAGAACTTTTAATAGAATGAATGAACTTATCAAATTTTGGAAAAAAAATGTCTATTCTAGCGGTCTAACTGACTAGAATTAAATAGGAACTTTTCGGAGTCCAGCTGACTTAGTTCTTAGAATTGGGATGGGACTCCTTAGAATTTTACAGGAGAAGAGAGATGAATCACTGGTTATTGCGTTCTCTAGTAAAGTATACGATCCTATTATTTGTTTCAATTTCGCTGATAAAATGTGTGACCTTTTACCCGGTTTATTATGAACCGAACGGCCTGAATCAAGACGATCAATGTTATAACCAGAACTCAAACGCTCAGAATAAGGTAACTCCGTACAATTGTAATCGCTATTATCAATCTGGCATCTCCCGTTATAATTATCCTTACTTCTATTTCTATAATCGCCCTAGTTACCGCAATAATTACAACTCACCGAATCCATTCCAACGCCATCATACGCACAATCCTTTCCATGTTCCTTCAGGCAGATTTCACAATGCCGGTCACCCGGGCAAATGGAGATTGTAGAACTTCTAATCGAACTTAGAAAGGCATAGTAGATATTCTCCAATCAGATACATTGAAAGTCCGATAATAGCCGTTATTCTTAATGTCACACTTAAAGCGGAGTATTGCAGGAAATGCTCAGTAATTCGCAACGGCAAAACATTTTGATCTTTCCAATCTTTATCAATAAGCATTCCAAATTGGAAAAATTGACCTAACCTTGTCCTCAACTTTAGGACCTGTCCCCGATAATGTTTAGTAAAAGGCCTGGATCTTAATAAGACCAATTCTGCATCTTCAATTGTATCTAAAGGTATATTCCAATTTCCGCATACTATTCTTCCCGAAGACAAAAGAACATTCGATCTTTTGGCAAATATCCATTTGCGACCAGACACGACTGCTTTGTCGCTAGATTCTTGGATTGCTTTGGCAGCACTGACAACAATTACAACTTCATCAGGGTAAATGGAATGGAATTTTTTCCTAAATTTTTCGGTTCGATAAATAAGAGAAACTAGTCGGTCAATAAACCTATTGATCAGTAAAGAAAAGTTAGTAAAATATTTCATAAGCTTGCCTACAGTAGACTAAAGTGAGATTTTACTTTGTTTTATAAAAGGCAAATTTCGATTACTGCTTTTTTGATGAAAGGATGAAGGGTTAATTTAGGGGAAAAAGATCTAGCAAACTAGGTTAAAAACACTCTTAGTGCGTCTTCAAACTTTCCTTTCGCTAGATTGGTTTCAATCATCTGCACAGTTCCACTTTTTAGCGGAACCTTTGGAATCATATAGCTGATGCCAGCAAACCAAGGCAATATCCACTTCCCGAGCCCCATTACTCCGTTCACATCGAAGCCGGTAGTTGCAATAATTTTAATACCTTGGAATCCGTCCTTGTGAATCTTGCGAATCATCCAAAGACCTGAAGTTTGGGATTCCATCGTGATATCGGTGATTACCACGGACAAGTTTTCCTTATTCTCCAGGTATAATTTCCAGCCTTCAGCTGCGTCCAACGCCCGCAGTACTTTCAACCCGGCTTTTTCCAGATAGAATATCAGATTTTTTGCGTATTTGTCGTTATCATCTACAACTAGAGCAAATTTTTTCATGGAAGAATTCCGGCTCCTGCGTATTGGTTGTCCGTAAGTTTTCGATAAATTCCATTCAAATCCATTAAGCTATTATGATTTCCTTCCTCCAAGATTCTTCCGTTATCCATCACGATAATTCTCGGAATGTCTTTGATTGTGGAAAGTCTATGAGCAATCACGAATGTAGTACGGTTTGCAAACAGCCTGCGGAGCGCGTCACTTACCAGTCTTTCTGATTCCACATCCAAGGCGGAGGTTGCCTCGTCTAGAATCATGATCTCGGGATCCCGCAAGAGTGCTCTCGCAATCACAAGCCTTTGCCTTTGTCCTCCGGATAAATTCAATCCCCGAACACCTAGGATGCTATCGTAACCGTGGTCCATTTTCTTAATAAAATCGTGGGCGTGAGCTAACCTTGCTGCTCGTATCACGTCCTTTCGTGAAGCGCCAGGTTTTCCGTATGCTATGTTTTCCATTACAGATCCGTGAAATAGAAAGATATCTTGTGTTACGATTCCGATTTTCTTACGAAGATCTGATAAAGAGAAATCCTTTATATTGACTCCGTCAAATTCGATGGAGCCGTTCGATGGATCAAAGAATCTGGGGATTAAGTCCATTAAAGTGGATTTGCCGCAACCGCTTGCTCCAACGATCGCGATCGTTTCTCCGACATTCACTTTCAACGAAATATCTTTGAGTACGTCAGAGTTGGTTCCGGGATAAGAAAAGTTAATATTCTTGAATTCGATTGAATCCACAAGCGGAAGCGCTGGGACTTTTGCGTCTTCGCTGTGGTCTTCGGTTTCCAAATCGATGATTTCGAAAATTCTCTTTCCTGCCGTGGTTGCTTGGGAAACTTTTCCGACCATTTGAGACAATTGTGTCAAGGGTCTTAATAGGAACAGTAGCGTTAAAAGGAAGGTCATAAACTCTCCCTGAGTAAATCTACCGCTAACGATAAAGCTAGCGCCCAATGCAAAAAAACCTAATACTACTACCGAAGAAGTTAGCTCGACTAGACTCGGTGCAACTTGTAGATAATACTGTCCTTTAAAATTTCTCCGATAAACGTTGTGATTGATTTTTTGGAATTTCTCTTTTTCCAAATCCTCGGTGTGAAAGACTCGGATCACCTTGATTCCGGAAATCATTTCTTGGAGGTTCGCATTCAGATCGGCCATTTTCTCTTGGGAGCGGGCCGTAGATTTTGTAATCTTTCGAGTGAATAAAGTAACAGGCAGAATAATAACCGGAACGGATGCGCAAGCAATCAATAGTAAATCAGTGTTCAAGTAAAGAAGAACCATCAAGTGGGTTACCACGTAAAAGAAATTGATGGTTGCGTCTCTAAAATTTGAAGAGATAACAGCAGCTACTATCTCCACATCGTTGATGATCCGACTCATCAGCAACCCGGTCTTTTCCTTAAAAAAGAATGTTAAGGGAAGAGTCTGATTTTTCTGAAACAGTTCCTGCCTTAGGTCGCGCACTGCTCTGTAGCCTGCAGTCGCTAGGCAGAATACGGATAAAAGATAGGTCGCCAACTTAAGAACGTAGAGTGGAAGTACTAATACGCAAACGGCCCAAACGACCTGTTTAGGTTCCAAGTTCTTGGTCCTAGAGTTTGCCCAATCTTTTGCTTCGATTAGGACTTTCTTAACTCTCTCTAGTCCGTCTAAGCTATCGCTTCCTAAGAATCTTTCCTTGAGCAGAATATCCTGCTCGGGCTTGGTATACTCGAATTTAAACCTAGTCTTTGAGTCCGCGCCTAGAGTGTCGAATAACGGGATGAAGGCGGTCAAGGAGACTGCATTTAATAAAGCAGTCAATAGTGCGAAAAGGATTCCTAGCGAGAATCGATATTTATATCGAATCGAATACGACAGTAATCTAGAAAAGATCTTCATTTTAGGATTCGGAAACGATCCGGGAGAAATTTCGGACTAAGTCCAATCCGTTTTGAGTCATGATTGATTCAGGATGAAATTGAACCCCGAATAGGTTTTTCTTTGTTCGATGTCGAACGCCCATAATCACGCCGTCTTGGGTTTTGGAAGAAACTTCAAGATCTGCAGGCAAACTTTCGGGTTGGATTACTAGAGAATGGTATCTCGTTGCTAAGAAGGGTGAGGGAATTCCTTTATATATATCTAAACCATCGTGTTCTATCAAGCTGACCTTTCCGTGCATAATGCTTGGAGCGTTTACGATTTTTCCACCGTGAACTAAGCCGATTGCCTGATGTCCTAGGCAAACTCCTAAAACCGGAAGTTTGCCCCCGAGCTCTTTTATGATCTCCAGACAAACTCCGGAATCTTCGGGTCTACCCGGGCCGGGACTGAGTACGATTCCTTTCGGATTCTTCTTGATTACATGTTCCAGATCTATTTTATCATTTCTGAATACTTCCACTTCATTTCCGATCTGGCAGAAATACTGGTATAAATTGTAAGTAAACGAATCGTAGTTGTCGATCAGGAGAATCATTTGTTCCATTCTCCCTTTAAGCCATTACGCGCAAAATCTACGGCACGCAACAGTGCGGCTAATTTATTCTTTGTTTCTTCCAATTCACCTTCAGGAGAAGAGTCATAGACTACTCCTCCCCCGGACTGTAAAAATGCTCTTTCGCCATAAAAAGTAATCGTTCTAATTACGATCGCCATATCGGTATCGCCGGAATACGAAATATAGCCCAATGCACCTGAATAGATACCCCTTCTGGTATTTTCCAGTTCATCGATAATTTCCATGGCTCGAATCTTTGGAGCTCCTGAAACGGTTCCGGCAGGTAGAGTTGCTCGCAGCAAGTCGTAAACAGTTTTATGTTTTTCTAAATCGCCCGAACATTGACTAACAATATGCATTACGTGAGAATATCTTTCGATGACTTTGAATTCTTCGACGTGAACGCTTCCAGGTTCGCAAACCCGTCCCAAGTCGTTTCTCCCTAAATCTACTAACATGATATGCTCGGCGATTTCTTTCGGATCTGCGAGCAGGTTCTCTTCCAATGATTTATCCATCTCAGGAGTTTTACCTCTTGGCCTAGTACCTGCGATCGGTCGTAGATATGTTTTTCTGTCCTTGCATTTTACCATGATCTCTGGAGAAGAACCTACGATGCTGATATCATCTAACTTCAGAAAGTACATATAAGGACTTGGATTAATAGTTCTAAGTCCGCGATAAACTTGAAATGAAGGAATTCCTGGTCGACACTCTAACTTTCGAGAAGGGACCACTTGAAAGATATCACCTGCGTAGATATACTCTTTAGCTTTTTGAACTGCCTTCTTATAATCTTCGTCAGAGATATTCGGTTTATATTCTAGTGCATCATCGTTAACAAGAGGATGTCTAATCCATCCCGGAATTTCTCCATCGCGGATCTCTTTTTCAATCGCATCGATCCTTGCTAAAGTTGCTTCATAGCATGCTTTGGAATCTTCATAGTCCGCGAGTCTGGCGTTGACTACGATTCGTAAAAGTCTGTCCACATGATCGACTACAAGAATTTCATCGTATAACGCAAAATAGACGTCCGGTGATGGCTCGTCTTCCGGCTTGGTATCCGGAATGGATTCGTAGTAGCGCACAGTTGAAAAGGATAGAAATCCAACCGCGCCTCCTTGAAAAGACGGGAGCCTGGAATCCGGAACGTAAGTATCGTTCCCGATCACATACTCTAATAAAAATAAAGGGTCGTGCGTGATGATTTCCGTTTCGGGTTCGTTTTGCTTGATGATGTAGAAAAGTCCATTCTTACCGTACATCAGGCGTTGAGGATTTTTTCCCAGGAAGGAGTTCCTACCAACTTTTTCTCCTCCTTCCACCGATTCCAATAGGAATGAATGCTTGGATTCGGTCCCGCCCCATTTTGAGAACAAGCTTACAGGTGTTTCTAGATCTAAAAACACCTGCTTGAAGATCGGAATTAAATTCCCAGACTTGCTTCGTTCCAGGAATTCTTCATATGTAAGGGAATATTCCTTCAGATGTTTGGTCCTTCGATTCCCTTGCCTTCAGTGAGATATCGGGAAATGATCAAGCGCTGTATCTGAGAAGTTCCTTCATAAATTTGGAATATTTTAGCGTCTCGCATTAACTTTTCTACTGGGTACTCTTGATTAAACCCGTAGCCGCCTAACACTTGAACAGCGTCCGTTGTAATTCTCATACAAGAGTCGGCGCAGAATGCTTTCGCGATAGAAGCTTGATACGTATTTCTGAATCCGTTGTCGATCAACCAAGCCGCTTGGTAGCAGAGCAGTCTTCCTGCTTCGATATCTCTCGCCATTTCCGAGATCATAAAAGAAATCGCTTGGTTTTCGATGATCGGCTTTCCAAAAGCTGCTCTAGTTTTTGCGTATTCCAGGGCGTGCTCCATTGCTGCCCGAGCTACACCGACAGCCCCAATCGCAACTCCAGGACGAGTATGGTCAAAAGCACCCATTGCAATTTTGAAACCGTCTCCCTCTTTACCTATCATCTGACTTTTGTGAACTTTCACTTCTTCGAATGTAATTCCGCGAGTATCAGAGCATCGTTGTCCCATGTTCAGTTCTTTTTTGCCGACGGTTACACCGGGGGCTTTGGAACTAACGATAAAGCTAGAGATTCCTTTATGTCCTGCAGCAGGATCCGTTTTTGTAAGTACAAAGAACCAGTCTGCATAGCCTGCATTGGTAATCCACATTTTGGATCCGTTAATAATATACTCGTCTCCGACTTTTCTTGCAGTGGTGCGAATCCCGGCGACGTCAGAGCCAGCTCCTGGTTCGGTAACTGCATACGCGCAAAGTTGGAACTGCTCTGTCATGGGCTGAACCCATTTTTTCAAAACTTCCTCGCTTGCGCCTAACAAGACTGGAGCCAATGCTAAGTTATTCGCTAGGATAGCGGTTGCCATCCCGGAGCAGCCCCAAAATAATTCTTCTCCAATAATCGCGTCGTCTAATTCGGTCATCCCAGCTCCACCGTGCTGAGCAGGAATATGTATATTCATCAGTCCGGTTTCCCAGGCTTTCTTCAGAATTTGTAAAGGGTATTCACCCGTTTTATCGTGGTGTTCCGCCTTTGGGCGAATTTCATGTTTTGCAAAATGTCTAGCTAATTCCCTTAAATCTTTCTGATCGTCTGATAACGCAAAATCCATTATATATACCTTTAGAACAGCATTCAGTTCCAAGGCTGCCGAGTCAAGAACGTACGCCAATTGGGCAGGGCAGACTGAAATAGTCTATGGTTGAAGGATTTGATCGGATTGAATTTAAGGGAGGGGAGTTCGCTTATATAAAAGCGAGAATGAGAGGAGGATATCCATCGAAACGATGAATCTCTAAACTAATTAAAAATCCAAACCTGTAAAATTGGATGTAGCGACTAAGCTTCTTCTCAGCCCATGTGGGAGCAAATTCCAAGCGCCTACAAAGAATCTTTTTAGGCCGGAATCTTTTGATCTTTTTATCCTGTCGGTCATAGCCAGTTTCCTTCGCTTTAGAGATAGTATATTCGACGACCGCCCAACAAACAGGCCCTAACTTCACTACGGTTTTTGTTCTTAAAAATAGCAAAAAGCGATTCTAAAATTAAATCAAAGCTTGTAAAGCTCGAGGACATGTAACCGTCGCTTTTGCGCTTTCGAACCGTAGAATAACCTTTGAAAAAGGATGAGATTTTATTCCAAGCATTGAGAATTTCCAGAAAACCACTGCGGATAAGAAGGAAAGATAATTGTCATTTTGACCAATTAGTGCAGTAATGATATCTCTAAAAATGAGGAGAACTTTGCATGTTTCATATATCAAAAAATAGTAAACTGTTACGCTCTGTCATATTGATAGTCGGACTGTTATTCGGAACTATTTACTGTAATAAATCTTCCGGTAAGGTGGAAGGAGGAGTCGTTTCCTTTACGAGAGGTTCGGTTAATTTGGAAAGAGGCTCTGAAAAAATCTCGGTTAACTCTGGTCAGGCGATTCAAAATGGAGATATACTTTCCACTGGAGAAAATTCTACCTCCATCGTTGAATTTCCGGGCAAATCGGTAGTGATAGAAATACAATCCAACTCTAGGTTTCGATTTGATGGAACCGGAAGTAGCAAAGAGTTTTTTCAAGAAGCGGGAAAATCTTGGCTTCAGTCCAATAAACTTTTACAGGGAGAATCTTTGAAGCTGAGCTCGCCGACTGCAGTGGCCGGAGTTAGGGGCACAAAATTTTATACAACCGTGGTTGGCGAAACTACAGTAACATGCCACTGTCAAGGTCAAGTAGATATGGAAAGCAAGAAGAGTCATCTTCATAAGGTGAACGAAGGCGATTACCTTTCTGCTGTGAGAGGGGACAAGATTATCTTCGTAACTTCGGAGGATTTGATTAAAGCAGGAGTAGAATATTCTCACGATCATAGCGAAATTCAGAATAGCGAGTTAGGAAAGCAAGGGTCAATGAGTCCAGAAAAAGTGAAAATCGTGACTGCCCTGATCGAAAAGAAATTCGCCGAAAAGAATTAATAATTCTACTTTTGAAAAGGTCCGGTTTGGAATTCGATGAAAAGGATCACCAAATATTTGTTTGACGGTTCGATTCTGCTTCGTTCTGTTCTGGTTTCAGCATTGCTTGCTGTAATCCTGACTCTGATTAATCATTATTCTTCCATAATGAATATGGATTTATCGGAATCCGAATGGATACAGATCGCTTTCACGTATTTAGTGTTATTCTTAGCATCCCTGTGCAACTTTGTTGCACAGGCTCTCCAAAACGAAAAGCACGCTGAAAAGCAAAAAGGTAAAATATTGGATTTGTAGAATGGAATTCAAAATTAGATCGATAGGAACCGTTGTTAATTCCAGAAGAGAACTGCAGGATGATTTCTGGGGAAGCGTGGTTTCCGAAATACTTTTGGATTCGGATATTCCGGAAGAAAGCCTGGATTCAATTCAGTCTTTTTCACATTTGGAGATATTCTATATTTTTCATAAAGCCTTGGAAAGTCCGATCGTAATCGGAAGCGAGCATCCCCGAGAAAATAAGCTCTGGCCAAAAGTCGGAATCTTTGCGCAAAGAAAGAAAAACCGTATGAATCATTTAGGGGCAACGATCGTAGAATTACAAGAAGTGAAAGGCAGATCCGTATTCGTCCGAAATCTGGATGCGATCGACGGAACTCCTATCATAGATATCAAGCCTGTTATGAAGGAGTTCCTTCCGCTTTCCGAAGTTAGGCAACCTGATTGGGCAACTGAATTGATGAAGAACTATTGGTAAGTGTGGCCTTCCAAAAAAGGGATTCTGTTCCGGATCTGTTTTGATTATTTAGCCTTCTTTATTCCTAAAATTTCTGCCCTGTGTCGATGCGCGGACCTTCGGCCTAGTTCCAGAGCTTTGCGACCGTCAGTCATTTTGTTCGGATGTAGATATGGAGTTTTTGTCACGACTCGAATGATCTTTTTTCCGTACTTCTTGGAAAGGAGGTCCTTCAGTTCTCTAGTCTCGCTGCTGATTACACTGACACAAGCATCAAACGCGCGCATGAGAGTGTTGTCCGATGTCGGTTTTGCATTATCTATATCATGTACAATTATTCGCTTAATCTTGGGATCAAGAATGAGCTCCTTGATCGGCTCGGCATCCACAACTCCGCCATCCAAAAATTCATCTCCTTGTATCAGAGGTATCTCAAAAAGCAGAGGAAAAGTCATCGATGCCATTACGAGGTCGATCGCGTTCCCTTTTGTTTTCAATTCGCGGATTCTCTTGGTCAAGTTGGAGACTGCTATTCCCATTGGAATTGGAAAGTCTTCCAAGTTTTTATTTCCGATATAAGGTTCGATTAATTTTCGAATTCGTTTCCCGCTTAAAATTCCGGAATATTTTTTTAATCCTTTTCGGATTGGTTTGATAAATTGGGATAAGGAATTTCCTTCCCAGAAGTCTCGTTTTTTAATTCCCAGTATCATCCGAGTGATTTCTTCCGGGGGAATTCCCGCGGCAAAAAGAGATCCGATCAGCGCACCTGAACTTGATCCAGTGATTCTTGCCGGTTTAAATCCGATTTCCTTTAAACCTAAAACAAAACCTGAATGTGCAAAGAACCCAAAAAAAGCGGAATTCAAAGCTAATGCATCATAAGATTTAGAAACAAGAATTGTAGGGGACTTGGATTTTTTGGGCATTCCGAATTAAATAGGCTCCTGCTATGATTATGTCCAGCCATTTCAGTCTTATGAAAACGACTGAAACGAAGACTTTGTTTCGTTTATCAACGGTAAAAAAACTTGCATGAACCAGCAACGTGCTTACCATTCCCAGGCATGCAATTCAGAACGATTTATATTACTACTAAGAATGAGGAAGAAGCTCTAAGAATCGGAGAAGCGTTAGTAAAAGAACGATTGGCCGCTTGCGCCAATATCCTTCCTAAAATTAAATCGATCTACCATTGGCAAGGCAATTTGGAGAAAGACGACGAAGCCGTACTACTTCTAAAAACGAGAGAGGACCTGGCGGAAAATATAATCTCCCGTGTCAAAGAGTTGCATAGTTACACAATTCCTTGTGCGGTCAGTTGGCAAATCTCCGAAGCGAACCAGGACTATTTGAAATGGATCCAGCAAGAAACACTTCCTATTGCATAGAGAACTTCGATATGCATTCATTTTTTTTCTAAAAGCTTCCGATTACGGAAAGTTATCACTAATGCGAATTATAGATATTTCATATTCAGTTATATTTGCGGGCCTCGGAGTGTTTACATTTCTAAATTACTATGCCGGGCAATATTATGGATTATTTTGGAAGGATTTTTTCCCTTACGAAGAATATTATAAGAATTCTGTAATAGAGTCAGTTAATATAGGTGCAATTTCGATCGATATCGCTGTTTTTTCTTTGTTTGTCTTTAGGGTCAAGTGGGACGAGGAAGACAAAGAGTTAGGAATTTTATTTTCTCTGCTTTCGATGATCATATTCTTGACCTGGTTTGAGTTATTCTATGCATCTAGTTTTTACTATCGCGAAATGAGCGATAAACAGGCCTATCCTTTTACGCTTAATAATCTCGGTCCTATCGGGAGTTGCTTTTCGTCGGTTTATATTGTAATCCAATACATTCGCAAAAATCTAGAGGATACCGAAATATGGGTCCGCTCGATCGTATATGTTGGATCTTTTCTGCTACTTTTATTGTTACACGAATTCGTTTTGGAATGGATTCGAGAAATTGCCGGTCACGACTTATTCTGACTAGGTTTTACACTATGCAAAGCAAAGGTTGCTGCTTTGGAATAAGTGAAAAAGACACAAGATAACATCCTGTGCCTTTTTCTTTTTTGCTTACTCTGCTTGGATCACAAGAGTTGATTGCTGAGTAGCGCTGTGTTTCACGTCTAAGCCATAGACTAACAAAGTCGGTACTGAATACTGAGCATCGAAGGTATCTAAAGCGATAGCGATTTTCTTTCCTGCTGGAACATCATAAGCAACTGCATTCAAGTCGATCGAAAGATCTCTTACTTGATTAGCGCTTGCATTGAAAATTGTACCCGTTCCATGAGTAATCAGTTTGCCGATTCCCCAATCATCCATTTCATAAAAGTAAACGTTTACATTCGCTTTTCCTAATGAAGAGGAAACCCTGCCATTCCAAAAAATCTTTCCTCGAATCTTGAGTGAAGCGGAGAGCTTTCCCGACTCGTAAACAATTCCGTTGATTCTGCTCACGAGAGGCAGAGACGCAGTAACTGGAATTTCTACGTGCGCAGACAAAAGATCTGACAGGATAGGAAATCCTGTAGTGGCCAGAGTGTCTGCTCCGGAAAGTATTCCTGTGCTACTGTTTGTCGTATTCGGAGTAGCGGAAAGTCGTCCGTTGGAAAACCAGCCTCTTGGTTCCAGATAGTAGGTTTTATTGCTTACGGAAGGTGAAGGCCACGAAGGAAACGAAACTCTGTCGCCGTTGAATCGTTTCTGGAAGCTTACTTTCGGTTTAGACATGATTCCGTTATCAATACCTTTCAACCAGTAGTCGAACCAATCGTACGCATTATTCCAAATTAAATTAGAAAGTCCTAATATTCCCGGCATTTCCGCGGAAGCATGCACCCCCTCGTTCATATCTAATTTTTTCGGAACAGTAATTTGCGAATAATAATCCAGAACTCCGTTTGGGTTAAATAGGAAATCTTCAAAATTATTCGAGATATAAACCGATTTTTCGGAAGAGTTTAACTGATCTACAAACGATTCTGCTGATCTCTCTGCGGCCCAGGTGGTGACAGCTTCTACATCCTGGTGGCCCAACAATTTCTGAAAATTCTGAACGATCGTAGGATCCATATGGCCAGTAAAATAGCCGGCTCCTATTAGTATGAGTCCCCAAACAAGTCTAGGTGTATCATTACCATACAGAGATCTTTTTAGACTTCCCCAACCGCTCATCGCGACTGCAGTCTTAATTCGAGGGTCTACGCTTACTCCGATAAGTGAAATTCCAGCTCCGTAAGAAATTCCCGCAATACCTATGTTAGCTGTATCAACTAAAGGATTTGCTTCTAGCCAATTCACTACTGCATTCAGGTCTTCTCGGTCTTTGGGCCCTGCTGTGTTAATCAAGCCATCGGAAAATCCGAATCCTCTGGTACTGTAGCTCAATACGACATATCCTTTCTTCGCGAGTTTTGCTGCAGGAACTAAGTATTCGTATTCGTTTAGTGCCCAACTATTCACAAAGATGACTGTCGGGTATTTTTTTCCAGAAACAGGATTCTTTGGCTGAAAGATGTTCGCTGCTAGCTTAGTACCATCTGCTGACGATATCTTTAGTGAATCGTCAAAGGTAAAACTACCGTCGCTTTCTTGAGCAAACGCTTCTCGTATTTGTTCCGCCGTAATACTCTGGTTTAAAGACTGACTTGCGGAGCCATTTTGACCTTGCAGCGCGCCTGGGTTCAGAGATGCGAGAAGCGCTGCCGTTTCCGCATTTTGATTTGATTCGCCTTTGCAAGATATTAACAATCCTGCAAATGTTAATGCTGTTATGCAAAGTCGCATAACAAACGTTTTATATCCAATTCTCATTTCTTTTTCTCCTTAAGCATTTAGGCATGTACCTTTGTTCGCTTAGAGGAGATTGAGTATAGTGAGGTGTGATTTCTATTTCGTCCTGGATTCGGATCTTAGACAAAAATAATGTCTTAATTCATAAAGTAAGACTTTTCTAAATCGATTTTACTCTTCGTAAGTATTCTCTAGGAGAAACACCTTTTGCACTTTTGAATGCCAGGTTAAATGTAGCCTTGGAATTGAAACCGGATCTATACGCTACCGAAAGTATGCTAGCGCCGTTTTCTTTTTCTAGAATGCTTACGGCTTCATCCACACGAAAATTATTTATGAAGCGAGAGAAGTTTGTTTTTCGGTGCTGATTTAAGAATTCGGAAAGCTGATAAGGTTTGATGTCCAATTTATCCGCCATGGCAGAAAGAGTTAGCTCTTCTTCCAAAAATAGCTTTTCTGTGAACATTAGTTCATTTACTTGATAATCCAACGCATCTAAATCGATTCCTTCTAATCTAGTATTGCGGTAAGCGTCCCGCACTGCGGGGCCTATCTCCTGGAGCAATCTTGGTGTATGTTGGTGGGCCAAATATGATGCAACCGCGTAAAAAGTAGTCCCAACGGTTGCTCCAAACAAAAGATGCAAATCTCTAAGTAGATAAGAAAATACAAGAACTAGTGTGACACTGCTACTTCCTAAAATAATGAACAGTAAGACCCGAGCTCCTGGTTCCTCTTTTAGATTCTCGAAACGGTACATCGCCCGAGTATCCCAAAATACTTTGAGGTAGTAACCTAAGTTGCATAAAAATGCGCAAAGCAAGAGCAAATCTAAGGGAGTAGTACTTCCTTCTACAAAGTAATCCACTGGTCTTAGTCTAAAATACTGAGGCGCTACCAAAGATCCAAGTGGTAGAGCAAAAAACAATAGAGCCCCCGGAAAATAAAACCATCTATCTGATTTGAATTCGTACTGATCCTTCACAGTTGCAGAGAAAAGACTGTACATCCCGGGACCGAGCAACCAGGCAAAGGGTATATGCAAGTGGTTAAAGAACGGGGGTTCGAAATAAATATCGCGAAGCAAAAAATAAACGTAAAAAAATAATACAGAAACAGCGACTGATAGTAGAAACATTAATTTGTTGGATATCCTACGATTCGGTCGAATGAGTGCGGCTGTTCCTAAAAGCAGGCAGAATACAGCTCCGAAGAAAACTGTTTCTTGTAAGAGCGAGGCCACGAGAAATGGAGAGTGTTCGTAATTCAAACCGTGTCAAGTTCTTTAGAGTCGACTTGGATTTTGTACGATTTACTTTAGAAAAGTTCCATCTTTAGGCTCATTCGTTTCCCAAGAAATTCCGGGACAAATTTTATCAGAAAGAGTCCTAATTTATTTCAGAAAGTGATCGAAACTATAGATATGACGGTCCTCTTCAATCATCGCTTTGTTCTTATAGCGATTCTATTCTTATGTTCTCCCATGTTTCTTTCTTCGCAAACTGAGGAGCCAGTATTGTTCAGATGGAAGCTAAAAGCCGGGGACGATTTGGAGTTGAACGAGTACCATAAAGTCGAGGCGAGACAAGGACTTAAGGTCGTCAAAAGGGAAGACAAGAATCGAATTTTACTAAGAGTGAATCAATGCGCGGAAAATATCTGCGAGTT
The DNA here is from genome assembly GCF_002811875.1 of Leptospira perolatii. Classification (GTDB taxonomy): domain Bacteria; phylum Spirochaetota; class Leptospiria; order Leptospirales; family Leptospiraceae; genus Leptospira_B; species Leptospira_B perolatii. The sequence goes on along the minus strand of NZ_NPDZ01000023.1, from coordinate 2,754 downwards.
CTCCGGAATATTCGATACATATACGAAGTTTCCGGCTGTCGATCCTGCTTTTTTTAAAGACAAAACCTATTATTCAAAGTTTAGAATTTCCGATTTAGGTCAGTATTACGTACCTGCAGAATATGCAATGCCGAATCTTAGATCTCTTCCTACATTCGCTTTGAAACCGGTTGTAGTAGGCGAAACTTGGGAACAGTTTGCTGGTGAGAGTTTTCAATTTACCAACACAAGGATAGAAATTCCAGTCCGCGCAAAATATGTATATAATGGAATTGGAAATTGGGAATTCGGCAAGTTAAAGGGGCAGGGATCTATTATAGAATATTCATATAATCTTGCCTATAAATCGCCAAGTAGTTCGATCAATGTGCCTGAAAAGATTTTCGGTTTTGCAAAAGGAAAAATTTTCTTCGATAGCGAGGCTGGGATTCCGCAGTATAAACACGTGCAACTGGTTTATACTTTCGTTTATTCGAATGGAGTCGCTCAGGAAATGGCGTTCAACATAAATGGGGTGTACAACAAACAGAGAAGTTTAACGGATCCAGATAAGGACAGAATTGCAGAAGAAGTTCGGTCTTTACTTGACGCTAAAGATCCTGCGCGTTCGGAAAATGCTCCTAAAAACGGCAACGGTTTGGATTGGCCAGACTGGGAAGGAGCTCCTACAAAAAAATCTCCGGTAGAAGTTAGAAAGAGTGAGGAAGGAGTAACTCTATCTCTCGACAGTTTGCTCTTTGACACAGATCGTTCGGAGTTGAAAGCACCGGCAAAAGTGATTCTGGATAAGATTGCTAAGGTTCTAAAAAAATATCCCGAAAAAGAAATTCGAATCAGCGGACACACAGATGACCGCGGAAGCCAGGAATACAATCAAAAGTTATCCCAAGAGAGAGCTCTATCTGTCTTGCAAGAACTTAGAGATCAGCACGATATCGAGGAAAAGAGGATGTCCTACAAAGGATACGGAAAGTCCAAACCTATTACAGATAATTCGAGTGAAGAGTCCAGGGCAAAGAACCGTAGAGTGGATATTACGATCGTGTTAGATTGATTATAATTTGACAATGCATATAAATCTCCTATTTTATGCATATTATGAGAACGACTGTAGATATTCCTGAAGAGCTATTTTTGGAAGCAATGAGGTTGACCCATTTGAAAACTAAGACCGACGTTATTAAAGAAGGACTTGCTTCCTTAATAAGAAGAGAAAAGTTAAAAGTTCTTAAAAAGTATAAAGGATCGATTAATCTTGAAATTAGCATAGATACCTTGCGGAAGCGATGAGTCGCGTCCTTTTAGACTCATCAATTTGGATTGATTATTTTAGAAATATTAACTCATCAATTTCAAGAGAAGTCGATGAGCTGATCGATAGAGAAAATATTTACACCAATGATCTTATCCTTTCGGAATTATTTCCTGCTTTGAAGATACGAAAACAGTCGAAGATAATTACTTCCTTGCAGGCCATTGAACGCTTCCCACTAAAAATTGATTGGGAGCAAATCATTGAGTATCAAACTTTAAATCTTAGAAATGGAATTCATAAAGTCGGAATTCCGGATTTGATAATTACACAGAATGTGATTCAGAATGGAGCGATTCTCTTCACTCTGGATAAGCATTTTAAGTTAATGAGTAAAAATATTAAGCTGAAGCTCTACTAGAGTGACTGCTTCAATCGCCAAAGTTAGAACCTTCGTTGAAGACTTCGAATAGTGCTTAGACGGCCAATGAATTCGAAACATTTTGCTTCCATTTCCATGCGGAGATAGGTTCTATCAGTGAATTGGATTCGATCCGAACTCGCTTCCAGCCGGTCTTCTCCGTGTCCACATTTCCAAGCGATTGTAAAAATTCTTGAGAACATACAAGTTCATTTGGACCAGCACCTAATAATAGTTTTGCAGCCCGATTTACTGTCCTTCCGAAAAAATCTACTCCGCTGGTTAGAGTGACCGCTAAACAAGGCCCTTGATGAGCACCTAGTTTTATCTTTATTTGCGAATTTTGATCTTCGAAGTCGTTTAACAATTTCTTAGAAAAATTCCAAGCGCACTGAGTGGTCGGAAAACAAATGAGCGATCCATCGCCCATCGTCTTTATAATAGCGCCGTCATTTTCCTTTACTAAGGAATACAGTAATTCAAAATGCTTTTTTACTTCTTTGAATGCGGCTGCATCACCTGACTGATCGTACATTTTAGTAGATCCTACTAAGTCGGTAAAAACTAAAACTTGATTGCCCAGGTCCATGCGCAAATCGCTCGAAAGATACTCCTCGTGGAATAAATCCCTAAATTCCTGAAATCCAAATAGCATGGAAGGGTGCAACGCCTCGTCCTCTCCATGAGGAATTTCTAATGTTGCCGGACATTCTTCTTTGTCTTCCAAATCAACAACTAGTGTTTGCGAATACTCCGGTAAATCTCCCTTTTCACTTTGATGAGTGTTTATCTGGGCAGTATATTGCAGTGGTTGCTCCTTCCCTCTGCAAAGGAGCAATGCTCCGGGCGGAAGAGTCGTCACTGGGATTTCGTTCCTTCCTGGATTGAGATAAAAGCGTGCTAAAGCGTTTTGCCGTTTGCCTGCTTCCGCCGAGCAATATAGAATTCTTTTTAGTTTCGCCACGGAAGGGTGAAGCCTAAAGGTGATTTCCACTGTATCCTTTTTATCCGAATGAAAATCAATTCGGCAAACTTCACATCTAACTTTCAATTGGACATCTGCCAGAGAAGAAACTTCTTC
>NZ_NPDZ01000022.1 GCF_002811875.1 Leptospira perolatii | reverse complement strand
AAAAAGGTTAATTCAACAACCAAAAGTGTAACCCATGTCTCCGGTTTAAAGTGTTACCTATGTTCCCGGTTCTTCACTTCCTGGGCGGGGGCTGGTGGCGGGCACCCCCCAGCACGCCTTGCAAGTCGGATATCAGAGCTCGTTTGGTTCTGCAATCCGTTTTTTTCGAACGGTCTTTTGTAGGAGCTCCTACAAACCTTTCTCATCTAACTTCATTCATTGTACTGTTCGGAAGATAGATTCGTTGCTTCAAAAATTTCTTTTCCCGGTAAGGAAACTTTCCATTGTGGAAGTATGATGCTCAAGCAATACCGGATTTTCTTTCGATTTTATCTGCTCGGTATTGCACTAGCATTTTTTTTTGATCTTTCTGCCCAGGAAAGCGACTCGAAGATTTATGCCGGTCAAGATCCGATTCAGTATTTACTAGGAAATTACCCGAAAGAAAAGGCACTGGTAGCTTACAAAAATCCTGGGGATCCCAGAACTTTTTTTCTTAGGAAGGAGGTCCTTCACTCCTTTCAGCAACTTGTGCAAGCATTCAAAAAAGATCACCCCGAAGAACGCCAAGCTCCCTTCATAGTTTCTGCATTTCGATCTTTTCAAGAACAAAAAGGAATCTGGGAAGAGAAATTTACTGGCAAAAGGAAAATGAGGGTTTCGATCAAAGGGAAGTCAAAGAAAGAAATTATAGACCTCATTCTCGAATTCTCGAGTGCGCCAGGTACTTCTCGTCATCATTGGGGAACAGATTTAGATCTAAATGCTTTAGAAAATTCTTATTTTGAAACTGGTGGCAAGGGTGAAAAGTTTTATAAATGGATGATCGAAAACGCTTCCGAATTCGGTTTCTGTCAACCTTATTCACCTAAGCAGCAACGAGCTGGGCAAGGATACAATGAAGAAAAATGGCATTGGTCCTACGCCCCATTATCTAATCGGTTTCAAGCAGATTGGGTGAAGTTATATAAAAAGAACCAACTCCATCTGTCCGGCTTATTTTTAGGATCCGAAGAGCTGAATGACCTTCCGTTCAGCTATGTAACTTCCATTAACCCAGATTGTCTAAAAATTAAGTAACTTTGAAAAGAAGCAAAGTTCATTTCTTAACTTGCTCCTGATACACACTCCACATAGTTTCAAGAATAGTTTTTGGATCGCTGAATTTACACTTCCATCCTAGCAATCGTTCGGCCTGGTCAGCCTTGGCCCACAACTGTGCGGGATCCCCGTTTCTGCGACCGGATATTTTATAGGGAATCGGTCGATTACAAACTTTCTCGGCAAGCTCGAGCATTTCTAATACTGAAAATCCTCGACCAGTTCCCAAATTAACAACTAGAGATTTCTGTTCGCGAAATAGATATTCCAAACTCAGAACGTGGGCAGAGGCAAGATCGCTTACATGAATATAATCCCTGATGCAACTTCCGTCCTGGGTGTCATAATCAACTCCAAAGACTTCCATTCCGCTTCGCATTCCGGTGGCAGCTTCCATGATAATCGGAAGTAAGTTGGCAGGAGTCTTTTCTAAGCCACGAATTCTGCCGCTCGGATCATAACCAGCTGCATTAAAATAACGTAATGCTGCAAATCGAAATCCTTTTAGTTCCGCGTACCAGTGCAAATTCTCCTCAATTGCAAGTTTTGTGTATCCGTAATAGTTCTCGGGCTCCAAAGGATGCAATTCATCCAAAGGAAGATATTTAGGAGCTCCGTACACAGCGGCCGAGGAAGAAAAAATAAAGTTTCTAGTTCCTTCCTTATCCATATGCGCCAATAACTGCAAAGTTCCGGCGATATTGTTCAGTGCATATTTGGAAGGGTCAGTCATTGATTCACCCGCGGCTTTCCAAGCGGCGAAGTGAAAGACTGCATCGACTTTTTTAGCAAAAGCTTTTTTTAATATGGAAACATCGTGAATATCACCCTCGATAAATTCGGCTTTGGGAAACAAATTGATAGGGTTTCCTTTTTCCATATTATCGACGACAAGGACATCGTATCCTTTCTCAAGAAGAAGTACTACAACATGGCTGCCGATATATCCGGCTCCACCAGTGACAAGAATCCTCACCTGTGATCCATTACTCCTCTTTCGCTATTCTTAAAGAAATCTATAATGGATCTCACTTCTTTTGAAATATCCGATTGCTTCTCTAATTCTTCGATTGCTAGTTTGAAGTTCAATCCGGAATGATAAATCGTCTTGTATGCTGCTTTAATCGCGTTTCTAGTTTCAGGGGAGAAGCCACCTCTTTTTAGTCCCACAGTATTTAAGCCGATGATGCTGCAAGGATTGCCATCGGCTGTCGAATATGGAGGAACATCCTTCACTACTTTTGCAAGTCCTGCAACCATAGCGTAGTCACCGACGATACAAAACTGATGGATTGCCACGAGTCCAGAGACAAAGACCTTGTTCCCTAAAGTTGTATGCCCTGCGAGCACGCACCCATGAACTAGGATATTTTCATTTCCCAAAATGCAATCGTGCCCGACGTGGACACTTCCCATAAAATAATTCTTATTACCGATGAGTGTAGGAGTTTCTTCTTTTGTTCCTTTATGGATATTAGAGTATTCCCGAAAAATATTATGGTCACCGATAATTAGCTTGGTCGGTTTATTTTGGTCAAAGGAAAGATCCTGAGGCATGACTCCTAATACTGTACCGTGATGCACTCGGTTAAATTTGCCGATTTTAGTTCCGGCCATAATTCTCGCGCCGGTCTCTATAATGGTTCCTTCTCCGATATTTACGTCCCGTTCAATGATTGTGTAAGCCCCGACTTCCACGGATTCATGCAATTCGGCCTTAGAATCAATAATTGCTGTGGGGTGAATTTTCATTAGAACCGCCTCTTAATTCTTCGATAATACGAAAAAGGACATGGTTTTTTTGTTCAAGCCTTAAATGCTTGCGGTGTAGAATGTACTCTTTAATAAATGATTCTCTTGAACGTGCAAATTCGTTTTCTTTAGGATAAACTTTTTACAGGGAAAACAAAAACCTATATGCTAGTAGACTGGTCACGATTGGATTCGCTAATACAGGCAGATGATGAAGATGATAAGGAATGGCTTTCGGAGATGATTGAATCTCTAAAAACGAATATGAGCTCTCGATTGACAAACATAGTCTCGTTTTCTTCTGATCAAAAACAATCAGAACTTCAAGCGGAGCTTCATCAGACCAAAGGTGTAGCCGCAAATTTCGGATTAGAGAAATTGCGGACTACAATCGCAAATGCAGAGGAATTATTAAAAAATGGTAACTTGACTTCCTGCCACGAGCTTTGCAGTTCTCTCGGAGAAATTTGGACTCAGACAAAAGCTGAACTGAATACCAAATATCCCGGAAAATAAGATCTGAACAGAATTACTTTTTGGCTTTGCGCTCCGTAAAGTAAGAATCCACTTTATCAGTAATCGGCTTTATTTTTTCCTCATACGTCAATATAGCTTCTACCGTTCTTTCGTAAAGACTCATCAGTAGCGCTTGTGCTGCGTCGCACATCTGCTCTTTTCTAAACTCTTCCACGTGCAAGGTTTCTGTAATAGAGCCGTCCGGGTTGAACGGAAGAGAAGCAAGTAGGTTAGATACTACGATCTTGTCGTCTCCAGCTACGTGACTCGGATCAAAAATCACCGGCAAAATTGTTTGGTTTTTTGCGTGGGTAATCACGTTCAAATCGGGAGTATTTCTGCAGTAGCCTTCTTTAATAAAGAGAGTTTTTACTCCTCGCTCGCAAAGTACTATATCAAGATTTCCTTGATTAGCAATATATTCTGCAGCAGAAAACCATTCTACAGCTTCGTTGCCGAATCCTCTTTTCAAAATTACAGGTTTGCCTGCCCTACCAACTGCTTCGAGCAATTCAAAATCCTGTGCATTTCTTGTACCGATCTGAATCATATCGGCGTGCTTCGAAACTTCCTCGGCCATAGTATGATCCATAACCTCGGTTACATAAGGTAGACCGGTTTCCTCTTTTACCTTGTCTAGGAGTTTAATTCCTTCCCAACCAAGTCCTCTCCAATCTGTCGGTCTGGTCCTCGGTTTAAATGCACCGCCTCTGAAAATAATGCGGTCTAGGATCCCAAACTTTTTACCAAGCTCAACCGCCTGTTTTGCGATTGTGACGGTCTGTTCGTAGGTTTGCGGAGAGTCAGGTCCCACTACGAAGATATGTTTGCCTGCGCCGAACTTTCTAACCAGGCCGTCTGCACCTTTGACTTCGACGACTCGATTTTCACGATGGACTACCTCTCCATTTTTTCCGGCAGCAATTCTTGCGATATTTTTATACGGTGCGGACACGTTCCAAATCCTAGAGACTCCGGGGAGCTCCTTCACATACCCTTCCTTTTCGGAGATTTTTCTAGTGTCTCCGATGAAATGAATCGTGTCCGAAACGGCTGCACCACGGATAATTTCAGTTTGGTTGCCGCATTCGGATGCGAGAGTCTTAATCTTAGATTCTGTTTCAGGATGGCCTTTCTCTAGTTCGACTATATCCACGTAGCCTCCGCCCAAATTCGGGCTCTGTATCGATTGATTCTAACTCCAGGCTTTCGATTCTACCCGGAACGTCAAGAAATCCATCAGTGAAGAGTCAGTAAGAATTTTCTGGCCCTGGATAAGTTCCGGATTCCACTTCGCCTTTGTACTTTTGAATCGCACCCAAGACCGCACCGTGACCGTCCAAAAAGGTCTTCAAGAATTTAGGATGAAAGTCTTTATTTAAACCCAAGAGATCGTAGAGCACCAAAACCTGCCCGTCGGTACCAGGACCAGCTCCGATTCCGATCGTAGGTACATGAATCGAGCTAGTAATTTCGTTCGCGAGGTGGGCCGGGACAAGCTCAAGCACTACTGAAAAAGCTCCGGCATTGGATAAGTCCTTCGCTTCTCTTAACAATTTTGCGCTTTCTTGGTCCGCTTTCCCCTGAACCTTGTGTCCGCCGAATACATTGATAGATTGAGGAGTCAATCCGATATGTCCCATAACTGGAACACCGATCCGTTCTAATTTTCTGACGAGTTCCAGGATTTCGTCTGAGCCGCCTTCTATTTTTACGGCATCGCAATCAGTTTCCTTCATTACTCTTCCCGCATTTTGGATCGCGTCTTCGAGGGAAACTTGATAAGAAAGAAAAGGAAGATCGGTGACTATAAATGTCTTAGGAGCTCCTCTTCTAGCTGCTTTTGCATGGTAAATCATCTCATCCAGGGTTACCGGAAGAGTGCTTCTCTGTCCCTGCACCACCATTCCTAAAGAATCTCCGACAAGAATGCTGTCTACTTCTGCCTCTTCCAAAAGTTTTGCAAAAGTAAAGTCGTAACAAGTAAGTACGGATATTTTTCTAGGAAGAGGTTTGTTTCCTCTTGGGAAAACTTTGTGCACGTCCCTCATCAGAATTCCTCTCTTTAATTCGAAAACTTAGATACTAAATCCGACTCTTGAAGTTCGCTTAATAAATCAATAATGAAAGGTCTAGTATATAGACTGTGGTGGGGAAGATGAAGTCCTTTTTCGTGCATTTTTATACTCTTATATGCAAGAATATCGATATCGATCAGCCTTGGTCCTTTGTCACGAGTCCGAACCCTTCCCATTGCATTCTCAATTTCAAGCAAAACATTCAACAACTCGTGAGGGTCTAAATCTGTATTGATGAGAATAATCTGATTTAGAAAGTCAGGTTGATCGACCACTTCCAGTGCAGCGGTCACTAAAGGAGTTCCTACCTTAACAATTCTTATTCTGGAATCTGCAGAGATTCTTCGATTTGCCTCTTTTAGATTCTGCTCCTTGTCACCGATGTTTGATCCGAGGGAAAGGAAGACTTTTTCCGAATCCAATCCTAGACTCCTCCATGAACTGAATGACTCACTCTATAATCAGGACAATCCAAGTGGATCTCCTTGGTCATCTGCATTAGCCTTGAAAAAATTCTTCCTTCGGCGGTCTCTTTCCAAGCCGAAAGGGAAATATTCGAAGTCAGGATCGTCAACTTTTCCTGCTCGTATCTGGAATCAATCAGGTCGTACAATTTTGAATTTGCCCAATCGGATTCCTTATTCGCTCCAAAATCATCTAATACTAAAACTTCCACCTCGGAAAACTGTCTCTCTATCGTTTTTTCCATTCCATGAAGTTCGCTGTCTTTTTGGTAGGTATCCCTAAGTGTAGAAAGAAAGTCTCTATTGATCTTTGCATACTTGCACTCCATTCCATATCTGAAAACTAATTCGTTTAATATTGCGCAAGCAAGAAGAGTTTTGCCTGATCCGGTTCCTCCCCAAAGATAAAGACCTTGAGCGGACTTTCCCAACTCTTTCCATTTCAAAACGAGATCTGCTGCCCAGTCGTGAGCGATCAAAAAAGAAAGTTCAGAAGTATCCATCCGATCCAAAGTGCGGTATTTGTATCTAGGAGGAATTCCCGCCTTCCGAATCAAAAACTCGATCCGATCCGATTCCAATCTAGCATTGTGACAAACACAAGGCATCATTCTATTTTGGCTTTCATCGAAGACCAAAAACGGTGCCCTGCCTTTTGAATCGCAGGTTCGACAAGCATCCCCAATACAGGAGCATAAAACCAATACGCCGGACGAAGAATTGATCACATTCTCTTCTAAGTAGAATCCCACTCCTTGGCAAATCGTGCAAGTGGGAGTTCCTTCCCGAATATCAGTCAGATGTTTCAAATTCATAAAATTGAGCCCAGAATACCAAGTGATAAAGGAAGAGAAACAAAGAAATTAAGAATCGACTGTCTTCCTAGAAACCCTGGAGCTCCTACAAAATCTGCTCGCAATTGGAATTTGTATAAAGGATTCTGGGGATTGCTTTGAAAAAAGCCGTTTCGGTTATGTCCCGAACTAGGTAAAAAAGACAAAAAAATTTTTAGTCCGGTTTATCTTACAGCGTTGGCAACCGATAGTTAAACAGGGGAAAGGACTAACTATCCTATTCCCAAATCCTATCTTTGAAAGAGAAGGCACAGGTGTGAGCACTATGAAGGTGATGAAGACAATATTCGTTCTTCTGGCCATCGTCGGTCTTAACCTTTCCTTGTTTGCTCAGAACGAACAAGGTCAAGGGCAGAACCAACAGGAAGCTAAGGCAGCGGCTGATAAGATCGATGAATTACTCAAAGGAGAACTTGTCCCGGAAGACGACGACAAGAATATTACGGAAGAACAGAAGAAGCGTAAAAAGGTAATCCAAGAGCAGGAAGCAATTTGGAAGAACCCGGACTTTAAAGGCTACGATAAGAACTTCCAGGAACTCCATCAGCTATCAAAGGCTTTCGCGAACAACAAGTTCCGTCTTGCCCTGACCAGCTATCAATCAGGTGTCAACACCGTCCTAAAGATGAGAGAAGCCGTCGAACAGTATCGTAAAGAAGAAGCCGAGAAGAAACGCTTGGATGAAAAATGGTACTGGCAAAAAGTCGATCGCAAGGCGAGAGAAGACCGAGTCGTTTCCAGAATGAAACTAGAAGCGAAACAGCTTGGTTTGAATTATTTCACTAAGGCAATCAATCACTTAGATGAAATCAAAAACCCGGACCTTCGTGAACGCGCAGAATTCAAACGTTTATTATCGGATGTTTACAGATCTTGGATTATTACTGAATACGATCTGCAAAACTTACCTCAGTGTATCCCCATACTGGAGCTCTACATCGAGGTGGATGAAAATGAGAAGGAATACCCAGCTCATAAGTACCTCGCAAGCTGCTACGCTTTTGAGGAAAACATGATCAAAAAATACGGTGGTGCAAGTGAAGACCAGATGTTCAAATTCCGTCACAAGAAGAACATTCACTTACTCCGCGCAACCGAGCTAAAATATGGAAAAGATTCTCCTGAATACAAACATATTGTTAGCTTGATCAACAAGGATGAAGTAATTTCAGTTCGTCCTTGAATCTCTCTTTCACGAAAAAGATAATAAAGCCTCGGAGTAAAACCCGGGGCTTTTTTATTTTTTCTGAATGCCTCCATGAATTCTCGGGATTTGAGGTTTCGCCATTTCCCTTTTGCACCACTCCTCCCCAAGAGAAACAAAAGCTTTAAGAAGGGGAATGTAACCCCTGTTAATCTACCCCGATTCATTGACTGAATTTCGTACGTTCCTGGGAAATCATAAATAAGGAATTCTCCTCAAGAATTTCTCAAGGATGTGACCTATCGTGAATCAAAAGTTTATTCTAACGCTTATCATTGTAATGAGTATGAGCGTTAACAACCTACCAGCCCAAACGATCGAAGACGCTCAGTCTTTGCTCTCCGAAAGCAAAAGCAAACTGAGGAAAGTATCCTCTGAGGTTGATCTATTAGCGCCCAAGCAAAAAGGAGAAGTTCACCCGAAGCTGGTTAAAATACGGAAAGACTGCGAAACCGGAGAAGATTATGTGAAGTACTATAAGAACTATAAAGGTGCAGTCACAATCTTAAAAAAATGCATGCAAGATCTAGATGGAATTTCGGATCAAGCTCGCAAACTTGCAAGCAATCTAGAAAAGAATCCTCCGAAACAACCAGATGTTGCACCTAGTACAACAACGGAACCCAAGAAAGATGAATCCGCTTCAAAAAATCAAACGCAACCTTCTGAGTGCAAGAAGGGCGAGTTTTTTGTAAACGCATCCAATCCGAAAGACGGAGTCGCGGGGATTTGTGCTTTTTTCGGAAAGCAACCGGTTGATGAAAAATGGAAAGCATCCCACTACTGCAGGGAGAAAAATCCCGATTCAGGATTGGCTGATAAAGGTGGAGTAAATATCGCTATCATCCTGACTACCTTGGAGCATAATTACACTTCACATGCTTATGACCAATTCTGGTTAGACTCCAGTGACGATCTTTGGGGAGCTAAGCTCTATCCAGTGAGCATCACCAGAGTTCCCGCTCACACTTCTATGTTTCCTCTGTGCATACGAACCCTCTTTATAAAAAGATGATAGAGGCGGTACTAAATACTATATGAGAGTGCTTCTTTTTCAATAAGTACTTATGGCCCCGATGCGGAAAGCTCGGGGCCCTTTTATTTTAAGCTAAATGGATTCACTTCTATTTTGATTCGATACGGATTTGCAAACTGTAACTACAAAAACATTATTCTATTTCAGCGAATTCCTTAAAAAAGATTGGTCAATTCTCAATTACGAACTCATGATTCATTTACCTAAATGCATGAACTTCTTATCAAAAATTATACTTTCCCGTAGAATTCTGAACGCGATTCGAAAAAACTCCCCCGAGAATTTGAAACCACTCTTATTAAGGAAGGAATTTCCGATCGACGAGCCTTTGAACTATGGAATGACTCCGCTCTCCCTCTCCGCCTACTATGGAAGTTTAGAATGCACAAAAATTCTTTTCGAACTCGGTGCAGATCCGAACAAAAAAGACGAAGAGACAGGAAGCACACCTTTGATTCACGCAGTTTTGCGAACTGAATCGAAGGATCTCCTTAGTTTTCTTTTATCGAAAGGTGCAGATCCTAATCTAAAGGATAACAATGGTTTCGGACCATTGCACCACTGCTTGAACGATGCAAAGCTTGAGTCCTTTCAATTCTTATTGGAGAAAGGAGCAGATCCAAACTTGCAAGACAAGGATGGTGTCACTTGCTTGAACCTGGCAAAGTCGTCTCATGGAATGAGCGACTTCATCGACCTTCTTCTAAAATATGGGGCCGATCCAAACATCAAGGATAAACACGGAAAGACTTACTTAATGTAAGCCTCTCAGTACTTTCGAAAATCGTTATATTGTTAGTGGCTCGGGAAATCGCAGAACGCAGGAAACTGCTAGGTCTTCGATTCTTCCAGATTTTTCGTCTTTGTCCAAGACAGAAGTAACTCCTCTAGACTTTTTTTGAGCAAACCTTTCAGGTCCAGGTCGGTGATATTACCTTCGCGATCCACCTTCTTATTTACCGCCGGAATCACAAGACTCGCATTTTTGACCAAGGTCGCAGTCATGACCGTGAGAGTGTTTCCAAGATGTAAGTGCACTTTTTGTCCACCGCTTAACCCGGGAGAAGCATTCCAAATCGCTACAGGTTTATTCATAAGCTCTCCGCTGCCTACGACCCAATCCAGAGCATTTTTCAAAACTCCAGGTATTTCAAAGACATACTCTGGGCTGGCAATGAGTACAGCGTCCGCTTTTATCAACTCATGTTTCCACGTTTTTGCCTTCTCGGGAAGGAGTTCCTCGGAATCCAAATCGGGATTAAAAAATGGAAGTTCGCTGATACAATTCGAAATTTGCATCTTCATTCCGGACGGTTGGAGTTCCATAGCAGATCGTAATAAAGCTGAATTGTAGGAGTTCTTACGCAAACTTCCCGAGATAGCCAGAACATTCATAGGACCTTTGATTCCTTCTTTTGTAATAAGCATTAGACAGTTTGGATTCGTCTTCCACGGTATTCTCGAAAAGGTAACTTGATGGAAAGTCCCGGACGAATTTACACCCAAATACCAAATAGCGCAATTTCGGTTAAATTCAAATGTTAGCTGAATTCGATTTAATGGCAAAGGACTGGGAAAGACTGGGAGCAAATTATCCTAGCCGATTTCAAAATAAATGAGAAATTCGCAGTAGTAATTCATAAGATCGGACGCCAGTTCTCCTGGAATCGATTAGAATGCAATATCAATAGTGAAGAGAATGGAACAGACCCGAATCAGGGCAAAAAATCAGGTTTGTTCTTAAAGGAGTGCGAATGGATTCCCAAATATTAGAAAGGCCAAAGTTGAAAAGTAAAACTCAGGATGCTACGAAAGTGCTCGATTCAGTCATCATCGGATCTGGATTCGCAGGACTTTGTATGGGAATCCGACTTAAAAAAGCAGGAATCAAGTCCTTTGTAATTTTTGAAAAAGCTGAATCAATCGGCGGAACTTGGAGGGACAATACGTATCCGGGAGCCGCCTGCGACGTAGAATCTCACCTCTATTCTTTTTCCTTCGAGCCCAGATCCAGCTGGAGCAGACAGTTTGGACCTCAAAAAGAAATTCTAAACTACATGAACTATTGTGCGGACAAGTACGGGCTAAGGCCATATATCTGCACGAATTCGGGAGTAACAGGCGCTTATTTTGACGAAATAACCGGACTCTGGGAAGTTGCGACAGAATCAGGAGAAAAGTTTAAAGCTAGGACAGTTGTCAGCGGAACAGGCGGACTCAGTCGTCCTGTATTGCCAAATATTAAAGGAATCGATCAATTCAAGGGAGCCAAATTTCACTCTGCGAGATGGGATCACGAATACGATCTAAAAGGCAAGACTGTTGCGGTAATCGGAACCGGTGCAAGCGCAATTCAAATCGTTCCCGCAATCGCTCCGACGGTCTCGAAATTACTTTTGTTTCAAAGAACTGCACCGTGGATTTTGCCTAAGCTAGATGCAAAGATAGCAAAACCAGTGCGGCTTTTGTTCAAATTCGTTCCTCCATTCAGATGGGTATTTAGAAAATTATTATATTGGATGCACGAAATAGGAGTCGTCGCATTCGCGATTCATCCCAAGATCATGAAAACTTTCGAAAAACTGGGAAGGAGATACATCGCGAAAAAAATTCAGGATCCTATTTTGCAAAAGCAAGTAACTCCGAACTTTACAATCGGTTGCAAAAGAGTTCTGCTTTCCAACGATTATTATCCAGCTCTAACTAGGGAAAACGTTTCCTTAATTCCACACGGAATAGTAGCAGTCACTAAAAACGGAGTCATCGGAAGTGACAATGTGGAACACAAAGTCGATGCAATCGTATTCGCTACCGGTTTCCAAGCAGCCGAGGCTACTCCTCCTTTTGAAGTAAAAGGAAAAAACCAAATGGATTTGGCTGACATCTGGAAAAATGGCCCAGAAGCATATTTAGGAACCTGCGTTTCTGGTTTTCCTAATTTCTTTATGATTGTGGGACCAAATACTGGGTTGGGACATAGCTCGATGATTCTGATGATAGAATCTCAGGCGCAGTACATCCTACAGTGTATACGTTCTCTCCGAAAGAAAAATGTAAAATATCTGGATGTCAAACAAAGCGCCCAAGACAAATTCAATCGAGAGATACATGATAGATTGGCAAAGTCTGTATGGTCTACGGGCGGCTGCGTAAGCTGGTACAATACTCAATCTGGAAAAAATACTACTCTTTGGCCCGGATTTACGTTTGAATTTAAGGCTCGCACTTATTTCTTAAAAACTAGTGATTTTGAATTTGTTCGAACGAACGGAGAAAAAGAATCATTAAGTTTTGGAACCCGTTTTTCCTTGTTAGCCGGATCCCCATTTTTCTGAAATCCGACTTCCTTACCGAGCATGGGACAATCGTCAGATTCAGTCAGAAAGTTCCATGCCCTGTCCGGATTGGCTACACAAGAATCTTAATCCTGAAATACTTTTCGCTTTAGTGCAGGAATTGCTTCGAACAGTCTAAAAACGGATTTAGTAACTCCTCGGGCAAACCTGCTTTCATTTACGATCAACTCGAGCGCCTCTAAAGAATCATCGACAGCCTGAAATCCGTATTCTATCATCTTCAATTCGTATTCGCCGATAGCCTTTTCCAAGCTTTCGTTTGAATCGACCGCGCCACTTATTTTTTCTCGCAAAAGGCTAGCATCTCTAAAGGCAGTATTCGCACCAATACCTCTAGCTGGGGTCATGCTGTGGATCGAATCTCCTAGCAAAGTTACTCTTCCAGTCTTCCAAGGTTCTACTCTAACCGAGGAATGGATCGGTACTGCGAGAATGGACTCCAGATCTGCGTTTGCAACGAGGCCGGAGACTCTTGGATCCCAAGAATCAATCATTTTTAAAACCAAAATTCTGAGTTCCTCCGGCGAAGCATTTCGAGCTTCATTTATAAAGTTTTTATAATTTGGCTCTTTCGTGCTGAATGCCCACATTACATAATCTTGGTAATTTTTCGTAACGTCTTCGATGTCATTTACGGTTCCAAATCCAGTTTCGCGTTCCGGAAATTCTTGCATCGCAAGAAACATTCCTCTTCCTTTTGGAGCCAGAATTGAACCGGGCCCCAGGAGCAACTCTTCTGGCAGTAAACTTCTTATTTTTGAAGTCAAAGGTGTCTTGCCCATGATAGCTAGCACTTCTGTGTAGATTCTTTGAGCTTCCGGTAAAAATTGCTTTCTTACTCTGGAGTTTGCTCCATCTGCTCCAATGAGCAAGTCTCCGGTTGCAGAAGTCCCATCTTCAAAATATGCGGTAACACGATCTGCCTGAATTTCAAACTTAGAAAAACGTTTATCAAAATGAACGTTCCCCTCCAGACCTTGCAAGAGTAAGGACCTGAGTAGAATTCTACTGGCAGACCGATGCAACAAGACATCGTCCATTTTTTGGGAGCTGTCCCTTAATTGGAGTAGCTTCCGCAATCTTTCATCTAGAAAAGTAAAAGCTACACTGGCAGGGCCACTAGCATCTTGCAGAGTTTGAAACAATTCTTCCGGCAAGCAATTCTGTAATGCCCTGGCTCCGTTGGGGTCAATATGAATTCGGTACCCCTCCAACCTGCTTGTAGGAGAAAAGTCCCTCTCAAAAACTTGTACCTGAATCCCAGATTTCTTTAACCCTTGGGCAAGACATAGACCGCCCAATCCTCCCCCTATGATCAGAACTTCCAAAGGCTTCTTTCTCAAAGGAAGGCCACTATGCGCGTTTTTTTCTTGCAGAATTTCCATAATATACGATCCTCCAAATGTTATGGTTCCTCAAACCGAATATCTCGCTAAACCGAGATATTCGGTTTATTAAAGTATTTCTGGAAATTTGTCAATGAAAAAAATATCTTCCGAAAAGCAAAAACTGATCCAGGAACTCCTGCAAGCAGGTCGAGAGAATGGAGCTGCGATAGTTATGTTCCACACTGCCATCGGCAATCAAATGGGCTTGAACGCAACCGATAGCAAAACGATGGACATATTGGATAGAAAAGGCCCCCTAACCGCCGGCGAAATTGCGGAAGAAACCGGATTGGCAACGGCTTCGGTTACAGGATTAATCGATCGTCTAGAAAAGTTAGGGTTCGTAGAAAGAGTCAGAGATGCTAAGGATCGCAGGAAGGTATTCGTGAAACCGATATTCGACGAATATGAAAAACAGGGACAAATTTTTTCGTCTTTGGTTAACTCTCTAACTGGACTTTATTCCAATTATAAAGACAGCGAATTAGCTACCATACTGGATTTCATTCGAAAGTTGACTGTAACTTTTAGGGAAGAAACCAATAAGCTGCAACCAAAAGATTAAATCGACCAGTACATTAGAATTTCTTGATTTCCGTCGGCACCGGCAATGGGAGATTCGGAAAGGGATAATAATTTTATCCCTGATTCCTTTCTTGCAAACCTTAGTAAAGACCGAACAGTCCGCAATCGGATCTTCGGATCCGTTAGAATTCCTTTTGTTAAAAACTTCGGATCTACTTCAAACTGGGGCTTGATCAGACTAAATCCAGACCAGCTTCGCCCCGGAACTTGGTCATGAAGTCTCTTAACAATCGGAAATACGTTCCGAAGAGAAATAAAGCTTAAATCCATGACTAGAAATATTTTCTCGGGAAAATCGCTTGATTCTGCCGATTTCCAAAGTTCTTCCAAAATATCCCAGGTGATGTTCTTTACATGAAATCGATCGATCACTTTCACCCTAGGATCTTTTGCTATACGCGACACCATCTGTCCGTATCCAACATCAAAAGCAAAAATGTTCTTTGCGCCTTGCTCTAAAAGCACTTGAGTAAAACCGCCGGTGGAAGCGCCCCAGTCCAAACATAGTTTATCAGAAAGATCTATATTCCAAAGTTCGAATGCCTTTTTCAGTTTAAAGGCGCCCCTACTCACATACTTGGGAATTACTTCCTTTAATCGTACGGAAGAATCTTCGGCAAATAGAAGTCCAACTTTATCCACTACTTGGTCGTTGACCAACACGGATCCGGATAAAATTAGACTTTGAGCTTTTGAAAGATCTTCAGCCAGACCTCTTTCAAGAAGAAGTCTATCTAATCTAATTTTTCCGCGAGCCAAGACTTTCGGGTAAGGAGCGGAAAAATTCGGGAAACTGGCCGCCCTCTCCACTATTCAAGATCTCTGAATCTAACCGAGAACCAAGCTCGGCCAGACTCTTGACAATTTCTGAAACCATTTGTTTACATTTTTCTAATCCAAAAAGAGATGGATACGTGATTTTCCCGGAACGATGGTCTTTGCCTGGGGTCTTTCCCAATTCTTTCTGATTTCCTTCAACGTCCAAAATATCATCTGTAATTTGAAATAGCATTCCGAGCTTTTCACCGTATTCTGAGAACGCAGATTGTAACTTTATCGAATCCTTTCTTAGACGATTGCCGAGTAAAACGGAGGCTCGGATCAGAGCGCCCGTTTTCAATCGATGAGTTTTTTTCAAAAGCTCTTCCTTGGATCCTTTTAATGATTCCGGTTTTCTTTCTAAAGCCAAGTCGTAGACCTGACCGGACACCATTCCAGGCGCTCCTCCACCTTCGTGTAGAATTCTTACCAAATCTCTGTGTAAGAATTTATCTCCAGGATTTCCTTCGGCAAAGGTCAGCCATTCAAAAGCATAGCTTTGCAAAGCGTCTCCCGCCAAAATCGCTGTGGCTTCGGAAAACTTTTTATGTAACGTCTGTATCCCACGACGGAAATCGTCGTTGTCCATGCTCGGAAGGTCATCGTGAATTAAGGAATATGTATGAATACATTCTAAAGATGTAGCCAGCGCGAGTGAATCCTGAGAAATCGAACCGAAGGAAGCAAAACAAAGAATAGATCTGAGCCTCTTTCCGCCTGCTTTTAGGCTGTATTCCATGGCTTCCGCCAATTCCGAGGCACACTCCATTCGAAATTTCGAATATACCTTGATTTCTAAATATCGTTCTAACTCTTGTTTTGCGTTAGACATCTGCGATGTTAGGGCATGTCGATGAACTGACTGCAATTTGATTTATCCTTCTTCGCTTAGACTAACAACTACCTTACCAGTTGTTCTTCCGGACTGGAAAAGCTTAAGGGCGTCGGGCAATTCAGAAAACGGAAAAACAGAGCCGATATGAGGAGGTTCCAAATTTAACTTTATCAGATTTTTTAAATGTATAGAAAGCTCATCCACTTTTTCGTAGAGCCAAATCAAATTGAAGCCCAGAACCGCTTTGTTAGAAGAAATGATTTCCATTACGTCCACCTTTGGTCGAGTCAAATATCTCCAAATTACAGATAGCCAGTTGATTCGGTCCCCAGGAGTCATGAAAGATGCGGAACCGTAAACGACGATTCGACCCATAGGAGATAGAGCATCATAGCTAGCCTGGAATATCTTGCCGCCGATACATTCCAAAACCAAATGCAGTTCCTTTTCTCCAAGAATAGTTAGCAGATCCGCAGCAAATTGCGAGGATCGAATGATCCAGCTATCGTAGCCTTCCTTTTCCAAAAGTGGTATTTTAGCGGCACTGCCAACTGCTCCAATTGTCCGAGCACCAAATTTCTTTGCAATTCGATTGGCATAGATTCCGACACCGCCGGCTGCGCTATGAATCAATATATTCTGTCCTTTTTGAAGATTGCCTAAAGGAACTAGAGCATAATACGCAGTTAAACCTTGGACAAGAAAGCCTGCACCATCCTCAAAGGACCAGCGTGCGGGTAACTTATACAAATATCTATGATCAATATTTAGATGATTAGCATAGGCTCCGAATCTAGTGACACCCATCACCTTATCATTTTTCTTGAACTGTTTTACCTTCTTGCCTACTGCCAAAACGATTCCTGAATATTCAAGTCCAGGAACAAAAGGTCCTTTTGGAGTCGCGCTGTACAATCCTTGGATGGCAAATATGTCGGCAAAATTTAAGCCGATGGCCCTTACGGCTACCGCGACTTCGTTGTCTCCATGAGGAGACAATTCTTCTTCAGCAAGCTCCAGGTGATCGATAGATCCCTTTGCTTCAATTCGATAGACCTTTCGAACCATGTTGGCATAATGAGGCTTCTACTTTTTGAATAAAAGGAAAAAACTAAAAATAAAGCACCCTAAGATCCATTCCTCCATGAGTCACATGTATAGTTTCAACGTGTTTCTTTAATTCATTTAATATTTCCGACCACGACTGTTCCGTTGGGCACATTACAAATCCGACTACGTTCGCGGGTAAATTTTTCCATTCCGATAGTTTTCTTCCTAGTTTTCGATAAAAGTTAGAATTAGACCCCGTTTGAATTCTAAGGCCATAAGGAGGATTGACCGGAATCCATATATTCTTTGGCTCCCCAAGAGACTCCCAGACTATCTTCGAATTCACGGTAAAGAAATCAGAGTTTTCACCGGAAAAGTCTAGAGCAAAAGAAGAATTCAAATCTATTAGATATTTAGAATATTCCTCCTTTCTTTCCTGCAAGTAGTTCCAAGTTTCCCGTTCTAGTTCGTTGATCCAAATTTTCAGATGATCATTACTTCTTTCCCGTAAAAGCCTGGAATACAAAAATTCCCAAGTGTTTTGGGGAAACTCAAGAAGGTCCTGAAAAAAAAATCTCCTTTTATAATGAGGGAAACTAAGGCTTAAAATTCGATGGGCTCCTTCCCATACAAACGTCCCGGACCCGGCAAACGGGACAATAAGTGCGTCCACTTCGCTTAATCTTTGTTGCAAACGCCAAAGAAGAAAAGATGCCAAATTCTCACGAACCGGAGCGGATTTGCCTAGCGGCTTAAATCGTCCTCTTTTGAATAGAGGGTCGCCGCACATGCTGAGCGAAAGAATCATTTCATGTCCGATGCATAAAGCATTCAACTCGGTAAAAAGCGACCCATCTTGGAACGAGGACTTGTGTTCATCCCATAAGGTTTGGATTTCTTCCCTACCTAACGAGGAATTTCCTTTGGCTTGTGGATGAAGTTTCAGGCTCCAGCCGGAAGGCAATAAGCCAGAATCTTTTAAAGCGGACTCAAACCCATCAAAACTGAATGCTTTGTCTAATTTGTATTTTCCGAGATTTAATCTGAAATCCGTTAGCCAAGGAATTCTCGCCAGAATCTCTAAAGCCTGTTTAAAATTCGATTTTTCTAATATGAATTTTTCAGGAAATACTTGTCCTGTTGGAATTGACTGTCCTGGTAAAAACGGAGCACCAAACACGTCGGCCAAATATGCGTCTGTTTCCGTGGCGGTTCCTGGTGGAATCAAAAATTCCCATCGATTCAATTGGCCGGCTCTGAACTTCTGGAATTTCCAGTTCATTCATTGAGTTTTCAATTTGAAGCATCGAAAGGAAGAAAAAAATGTAGGAGCTCCTACAAGGATTTCATAAAAGAAAGATGGTTGATTGAAAAATCGGTTCGTGATAGTAGGGGCAAATGCGGGGAACGGTAACTCTCCACCGGACCGGCCCCCACCCAAAAAAGTGAAGAACCGGGAACATAGGTAACACTTTAAACCGGAGACATGGGTTACACTTTTGGTTGTTGAATTAACCTTTTT
>NZ_NPDZ01000021.1 GCF_002811875.1 Leptospira perolatii | reverse complement strand
TACCGAAAGGAAACACACCGGATGGTGTACCAAAATGGGTACAAAGGTCACGCTACTCTATACGTTTTCAAGAACCTCGCTAACTTTCCTTCCTAATCACAAATAAACTTTTTCCTAAGAACGCGAACCAAACTCTTACGTGGAAAATCTTAAATCGCAGGGAGAAGCTTGCCTCAGCTTTTTCGTGAAAGAAATTATTTTTGATTTGAAATTTTTTCTTTAAGAGTGGATTCTTCCTACCTGTCTTTTGGAACGGATTTATGAAAAAAGTTTTGATTCTATCTCTATCTGTGATCACAGTAACAGTTTTCCTCGCCATCCCTGGAAAAGTTCAATCGCAAGGCGCGGATGTGGAAGCAGCTATACAAGAAGCTTGCAATCGATTGGTGAACGAAGGATTGTACAAGAGCTGTAAACCGGCACCAGGATTTTCCTTGGGACAAGGTTATTATAGCCAGTCCGCAAAAATCAAATGCGAGTGCCTGAACAAATCAGATAACGGAAAAATGATCGTATCTATTTCTCTGTGGCAAGGATACTAAGTAGAATTTTTACTCAGTCCCTCCAGCGCTAGTCAAAAGTTTTACGATCTTGGCTTGGTGAGCCGCTTTGGCGATATGCAAAGGCGACTTGCCATCCGATGTTTTTTCATTCACATCTACGCCTTCTTCGATTAGAAAGTGCACGAACTCAGATTTTCCTTTTTTGATCGCCAATAGTAAAGGAGTAGTTCCGTCTTTCATTCGGGAGTTAACCAAAGAAGATTTTGATTTGTACCAGGCCTTGTTATCGAGTAACAATTTCCCCATCTCGATATTGCCGGACTCCGCAGCGATATGTAATGCCGTTTTCTCGTTTTTGGTGGAAGAGGCGGAAACGCTTGCCCCGTTTTCGATTAGAAATTTAACCACTGGTACGTTTTTGGAAGTGACCGCGACCATGAGCAAAGTCTCACCCTCGTTGGGCTTGCTAATTTCACCGTGATTATCCTGAAGATTCACGCTGGCGCCGGCATCGACTAGCTTCTTCAACTGAGGAATATTGTGTATTTTAACTAAATGAAACATCTCCTTTTTGCTCAGCAAATCCTTATCCTGGCCGTTCTGGCCGTTCGACTTTTTTACCTCGTGTTTTATCTCCGAATCAGAGGCACATAATAAGATGGAGAACAAGGAGGTGATGAGGAATAAAATTCTTACTGTTCTGCACATCGCGCGATTGTTATCCTAATTTTGGTGTCAGGTCAATCCAAATTGCAAAGAAACCCATCCAAGTAGAGATCTTTTTACAAAAGTATCCGTACTTGAACCGGGAAAGAAAACTTGAATTGAGATTCTTAGGGATTGACTCTTCTTAAATTTCCTTTAACATTCCTTGATATTCCGCCTTTCAGGATCTCCTTTTTGCAGAGATCTCGCGTTAGCTTTGGGCATTCATTTTTATCAAGAATTCTTGCATATATCCAAGCACACTTCGAAATACGGTGAATTAGAAAATCTTAACCTAAGTAAACGCACTTTTTTACTCCGCCTGGTTTTTACCCGAATACGCCGAACCTGTATATATCCTAAGTAACGCATTTGCGAGATTTGTAGGCTTGCTTACGATAGTTTCAAGCTCTGCAGCTGGCTGATAGATTGGGAATTGAATCCTAGCCGAAATCTTTTTTTTCAAATTCTCAGAAGTATGATCCGTGATTTCACCGACAGTAACCGTGCAGCCGACTTGCTCTGAAAGATTTTGAACCACACTCAAACCAATTCCCAACCCGAAATCAACGCTATGAAATCTTTCATCATAATTGTGGGTTAATTTAAAGAATGGTTCAAAGATTCTAGATTTATATTCTTCCGGAATTCCAGAAATTCCGTTCGGCAAAACATCTATATGATTCATTACATCCAAATACAAACTGTCCTCAGTCGCTGAGAAAAACAGATGAATGCTGGAGTCGACCGGAGAGAACTTTAGCGCATTAACTAAAAGCTCTTTGATCGAGAATTTTGCAAATTCAACATGGGATGTAAGTTCTTTGTCTAGGTCCTTATCCACAAACGTAACTTTCGCATTCTTAACTTTGGTCAGTTCGCCTAATTCGGAAATCGTCTTATTTACGATCCTTCGAATTTCATTTGTGTGAATGGGCTCCCTTTCCAGCTTTAAGTCGAACAGGGAGCGAACATTTTCCATCTTGTCTGTCCAGGTTCTCAGTACGTTTTTGTTTTCCATGATAGAATTCATGACATCCACTGGTATTAAACAAGCGTCTCTTTCCCGCTTGATAAAGCACTCAGCCAGATCGAGCTGAATTAACATGGAGCCAACACCGAGTCCTTGAGAACTACTGTGCGTAATATTCTCAAAGATAGTTTTTCCTAACGAAAGCTGATCCGTGTTCCTATGGTATTCTTTCCAAAGCAGCCATTCAATCTCCGAAACGATTTCCTCTTCCGTAGTATGAGTTCTCAAAAAAGTCGCATTCTTCGCTCTATATTTAGATGCTTCCATACAACAACTTACCAGCAACGGCTCCTCTGTAGGCTTTTCTAAAAATGCCCAAACCCAACTAAAAGAATTTCTAAACTGGGAGAACCTTCCTCTTGCCGAATAAATTACGAAAACACTAGCACTGGATATTCTTCGAAGAGCCTTTAGGAAAAACATAGTATCCAGATCCGGAAAATCCGTTTCGGTGATGATCACGCTAGGCGGAGAAAGCAGACAATATTCAAGAGCCAGAGTAGGGGAGTTGACCGATTCTATGGAAACTCCTTCTTTTTCAAAGAGACTTCTAACCTTTTGCAAAGATTCTTCATCTGAATCTATATGTAGAATCCTTGCTTTTTGGGCCAGGTCTGGGTTCAAACGTTCCGACCTTTCAGGACTTAGTTGGTCCAAACTTCTACCACTAATTTCGGCTTGCATATTCACGAATGCATCCCTGAGCAATTCCACAGCCTTTTCAAATCTTACTCTTTCATTTTCTGGACCGAAAATGGTAACAATTTCCAAACCGATTTCTAAGCAACCTTCCGTACTTTTGGACCACCAGCGGAGAGATCCTTTCACAGAAAAGGGTGGCTCCTTTAGAAAGTGAACGAAAAATAGATACTCGTGATTCGTAGTTAGATTTTCTAAAATAGATTCATTGTAGATTCTCAGGCGTAATCCCTTGGGACTCATATCCTGAACCTTCATTATATTTTTAGAAACTGGTTCGTTTTGCTTTTGAAGTGCATCCGAAATCTTATTCGCAAAAGCGGTCAATTCAGAGCAATCTATCATTCCGTAGGACTTAGATTTGCTGGAAACACGGATTGATCCTAACAGAATTCTTTCTCGACGTTGATTGAAGTGAAATATTGGTACAATCAACTCTGATTTAATTTCATTGGCTTTGTAATAAGACATCGCCTCTTTGATTTCCCAGACAGCTTCTTTCGCAAAGTTCACGAGATTCGAGTCATTTTGCAAAAAATTCTCCTGCTTTTCTGTATCCGGAATGAGTAAAGGTTTTCCTGTAACCTTGACCAACTCAAGTGTCTTATCCATCTCTATAGGAAAGACTCGAATTACCGCTTCCTCATAATTTGCCTGCCTCAGCAAATCTTGATACGATTCAAAAATAGAGTGAACCTTCGATGGGATCACAGTCTGATCCGGACGAATCATCGCTCTAGAAGAAATAAAATCAGAAACACTCACACTACCTGCGGGCACAGGAATTCTATACTGGGATCTTCCCATTTTTATCTTCCTCCGGTGGAATTTTTTTCGATTAAGGGGAACTTTAATTCTGCGCTAACTTTGCGTCTCGGTACCGAGTCGACCCAGTCCAAGATTTCACCAATTGAAACCTTACAGTCGATTTGCTTTGCGAGATTCTGAATTAAATTGAGTCCGATTCCCAGTCCAAATTCAATACCGAGAAAACGTTCATCAAAAATGCTGTTCAGCATAATAAACGGTTCAAAAACCTTAAAAATATACTCTTCTGGAATTCCAGAAATCCCTCCTTCAATGAATAATATTTCGTTGGTAACTTGTACACAAAGGCTTCTTTTCGACCGAAAGGCATCGATCTGAATCCGGCTGTAATTCGGAGAAAACTTCACTGCATTGACCATCAACTCATTCACTGCAAATCTGAGGAAATCGATGTTTGAAGAAATGCAAAGTGCGGGAAGCTTTACCTTTTGAACAATGGTTTGATTCTTAATCTTAGCCACTTCTTCCGAATGCCGAATGCAATCCATCAAAGTGGCTTCAAATCTTTCGGATTCCACTTTTTCTAACGAGATCTTCCAGTTAAACAAAGACTTAAAGGTATCAAGCCTCTCGAGCCTTTCCCTTAGTATATTCTTATTTTTTAATATACCATCTATCAAAGCATGAGAAACCCGATAATTCTCTCCTTGTTTCTCCATGAAAATCTCTGCTAATTCCAATCGAGTAATCAAGGATCCGATGCCCAAGCCTTGAAACATACTGCTTGTTAGCTTATCAAGAATATTCCTACCCAATACAGATTGATCCGCTTTGCGATGAGATTCCTTCTTCAAAAGCCATTCGTATTCGAGTAATATATTTTCTTCCTGCTGGTATTCAAGGGCGCGACTATGGGAATGTCCGCGAAGAAATTCTTCAGCTTTTCTTACTTGCTGCGGCAGAAGCGTTTCAAGCTCGGACTTATCAATGCTAGCCCATGGGCCATCCAAAGCATGATTCGCTTTATATTTAGGCGAGACGGCACCAGAGTAACATAATATTAAACTTGCAGGGCAAAGTTTTCTTAAAATCCCGATCAAATGGTCTGCTCCCAGCTCTTGGGAATCGAGATCCAATATGATCACATTGGGCAAAAAAACGAAACATCCATCCAAAACATCAGGAAAGTTGCCGGCGGCGCGCATGTCATAACAGCGCATCTCGACATTCTTTACTATCCTTGAGTGCAAATCCTGATCGGATGTAACATGCAATATTCTTAACGAAGTTTCTCTTTCATTCTGTGTCTCTAGCTGCATCTCATCTTTCACCTAATCGAACAGCTTCTATAGGCAAAAACGATAAGTTTACCTAAACCGAAGAATTAGTTCGATATCCTATTGCCAAACTTACGGACAATTGACTATCCATTTACTACTTTATGAAATCATTCTACAACAAAATGTTAAAATTGTGTTATAAATAATTTTCTGACTTTTATCATATATTTGTAATGTTATAAAACGAAAACGTTACTCGTCTCATTGATGGCTATAGCCATATTCGAATATTAAAATATCGTATTTTTCCGCATTTATGACATAGATCTGGCACTCAAGGAACGAAGTTTAATAAAATTGATAATTATGAGAACATAATATACTAAACAAGTACTTCGAACGTTTGCGAAAATAACGAATTTTTTTCTCTATTCTTTTGCCTCAGAAACAACAATTTCTGACATTGCAATGCGATGAGGACACCCTAACGTATGATTTTCATCAGTCTTTCGAGCTCGTTTTTGGGAAGACTCGAAATTGCAGGCCGCTCGGCTCGGCTTTGCGTCTTTCCTCTGGAATGGATGAATTTGAGGTTATGATACGAGCAAACATTGGAAAGCGCGGTCGGATCGATAGGGAAAAAGAACAAAAGGTACTATTTATAAATTGATCGTTGATTTGGACAAAAATCTAAAAGAGCGGACTTCACTAATCGGAAGAACACGGGGAACAAGAGAGAGGTTCTATTCGCAAAGTCCCGTTCGTTCGGATGCCTTTATCAAATTTGGTACATATCCAGAAGATCGCTTACAAAGTAGACTCATACCTTAATTTACAGATCTGTCAATAAATTATGTCTCTTATAATACAAGCCATTTGGAGGACCCCAGATGCCTTGGAAGGAGACTTGTGTGTACCAAGAAAGAATGGAATTTGTCGTGGCCTGGAAGCAGGGTGGATGGACGATGACGGACCTTTGCCAAGAGTTCGGAATCAGCCGAGTAACCGGCTATAAGTATCTGAAACAATATGCAGAGTTCGGTATTGACGGGTTGAAAGATAAACCGAGAAAACCTGGACCTCACCCAAAGGCAGTTCGACAAAAGATCGTAGAAATAATAGTTAATGC
The DNA here is from genome assembly GCF_002811875.1 of Leptospira perolatii. GTDB lineage: Bacteria > Spirochaetota > Leptospiria > Leptospirales > Leptospiraceae > Leptospira_B > Leptospira_B perolatii. Next base: position 22,664 of record NZ_NPDZ01000021.1, on the reverse strand, counting down.
TCGGAAAGAACATCCTCACTGGGGAGCTCGCAAACTCTTAGCTTCCTTAAAAGGAAAATATCCTAAAATTAAAGATTGGCCCTGCATTAGTACGGTAGGAAGAATTTTAAAACGCAAAGGTTTAATTAGTAAAGTCAAAGCGAGAAAAAAGAATCCACTCCCTATTTATCATTTCTCTCATGTATTAGGTCCCAACGATGTTTGGTGTGCCGACTTTAAAGGACACTTCACCGTTGGAAACGGAGATAAGTGCACACCTTTAACGATTACGGATTCCTATAGCCGTTTCCTTTTAGGCTGCGAAATCGTACCTAAAGCCGATTCCAAAACCGTTTTAGAAGCCTTTACAAGGCTTTTTATGGAATATGGATTGCCAGAAGCGATTCGCACAGATAATGGACCTCCGTTTTCTTCCGTTGGCTTAGCCGGATTGACTCAATTAGCAGTTTGGTGGTTAAAATTGGGAATTAAATTAGAGCGCATCGAACCCGGAAAACCGCAACAAAATGGTCGCCACGAAAGAATGCACCGAACTTTGAAGCAAGAGACAGCTTTACCACCGCGCTCGTCCTTAGAAGAGCAACAAAGAGCATTCGATTACTTTCAATACGAATATAATAATTATCGACCGCATGAAGGATTAAAAAACGAATTCCCGGCTACATACTACAGACCATCAAAGAGAGAGTATCCTGAAGTTCTTCCAGAAGCATACTATCCAACAAATGTAATGCGTTGTCAGGTAAATGATTTGGGGAGTATTTATTGTGCTGGGCGTCGTATCTTTCTTTCACCTGCGCTCACTAATGAATCGGTTGGACTCGAGGACATCTCAGATCGACATGCAAGAATTCTTTTTTATCAAGCGGCAATCGGAATGATCGATATGTATACAGGAAAAGTGTTGCAATATAAGAATCCTGTGCCAATTCAATTAACATAAGATTCATGATTCATTTAAGTCCTTTCTGTAAAGGATGTATTGAGTTAAGAGTGTAAACTAAGCATGAGTACTATCAAACTATTCCATTTTCGCATGCGACATAATATGTATTATCGGAAGTGCCATATTGCATCACAAAAGAATCTACTCTAAACTGTTTTTAGGAATCACGTAAAAATCTACTCCAAATCTTAGAACGATTAGTCCAGGTGTATCTTCTCCTTATAAGGAGTAATGGGCAATGGGACTCAATCTACGGGAGAAACAGATGGTCAGACTGTCCATACCGAGCGAATTGCCGCTTTTGCTATTAAAACGGAGACTGGGGGAACAACATTTAGATGAATGTGGCGAGGTCTTAACCTTTTGCGGACATTATCTCAAATATTTTTAAGCTCGTAATTATTGGGCAATTTCTTGCGATTTCTTCCGCTTGGTCCATATTTTCAGCATTTACGATAATATATCCGGTTATTGAATTTAAGTCTAACGGCAATTGGATTGTTCCTTTTCGAGTAACCTCTCTCCCTATTGCAAAATGGCCTCCAGAATCTGCTAATCTATCTTTGATTGATGAAAACCATTTTCCCCAGGCCTGCATTATTTCTTGAGTTGGCTTCTCGAAACCGACAGATAAAAACAAATATTTTTTCATCATCTTCTCCTGATTTATGAAATTGACGATTGAACTTAAACTCAAATAATCAACAGATTTTTTAAAAGCAGATTGTTAAATGCGGTGGCGTTTTATTGCGACCAATTTTCGATTTTTAGATTCTTTACCATATTAAATTCTTTCGTATTGTTTGTTACAAAAACAAGTTCACGTGATAAAGCTTGCGCAGCGAATAGATTATTAATAGAGCCGATACTTGACTTAGTCTGCGGCGAACCCGGGCAAGTTAGTCTATCCAGCGAGGCAAGCAATCAGGACACAAATCGGAATCAGAAAGAAGTTCCAACTGATATATTAAAATAAGCTAAATTTCTCTGAATATCGTACGTCCTCAGCGCGGAATCTTTTGCATATTGCAAATCTAAGACGCTCGGTGGTAATGCTCCAACAAAAGCGAGACTACTTGCATCCGGGATCGGAATATATTTTTTGTGAATTTGCCCAAGACGATGTGATACCGAAAGTTCGAGTCCTATGAATAGTCCGGAATCGAAGATATGTCGATATCCGAAGGCGCCCCCAAGATAATACGCTGGACTTTCTTCGATTTTATATCCGTAAGGCGGACTCGAAGCGGTCACTCTCCTTAAATCTCCTTGAGGAGTTACTCCTATATTATCAGAAACCTTTTTTCCGAATCCGTCCAAGGTACCGAAACGACCTGATATGTAAATTCCGTTGGAAGAAAAGGGAAATAAGGTAGCGGTCAGGAACGCATTGTGTAAATTTCGCTCTGTCGCTTCTTTGTGAGACACAGAGCTGCCATCTGCCAATGGTAGAGATAGACTTGTTTCAGTTTTAGATGCGTGAATTCTATCGTAACCAACTCCTACGCTCAGCTTTTCGCCAAGGAAATATTCCAATCGAATTCCCAATCCGGTTACTGAGGGCTTGTTCACAGAGATTTGAAGATTCTTCTTTGCTCTCAACTCACCTTGTGATTCAGAAAAAAGTGAGAGGACCGGAAACAGTAGAGTTATGATACCAAGGTACTTTTTCATTTTTAATTTTCCTATTAATTCGCTTTTCATTGTAGTTTCAAATTAGAGAATAGCCCTTCACCACTCATAGATCGTAATCGATCCTTCGAAGTCGATGCACTGTCTGCCGAATACTAGACTTCCTGACATTTGGTACCAAACTTGGAAGATCCACGTAATGTAAACAGCAGGCCAGAAATTCCTTCCGAGCCATATGCTCCCTTGGTTCGGATTTGCCCAACGAAACCACCATCCTCCCGCATCACAAAACAAAGATGCCTTTCTTGAATCCATCCGATTCATAGAGGAAAAAGGATCTTCACCCAACTTTTCACTTACGAAATTCGGAAGTGGTTTATTTTGGAACGTTTCCGTAAATGCTTCTACAAACTTTCCTTCGCCAATAGAAGTTTGGATGTTTGCTGCTTCGCTTTCAGTAATTCCGAAGATTTCCACTTCTTGAATTTTGGTAGCTGCTTGCGACATTTCTACATTCGATGCAATTTCCTCGACTGCCGCAACCGTCTCCGAAAACGAATCCCCTACTACCTCTCCAGTCTCCAAACCAACTCTACTTCCAAATGTTGTACGTTCCAACAATGCACGCTGCAACCTTTCTATCCTAGGATATTTAGTTTCTGTTAGAGAAGCGATTCCTAAATACAAGTTGCTTTTGTCCGAAAGCGGATCGCTTGGATTACAAGCTCCGAAAAGAATCAGAGCGACTAGACTGGCTATTTTTTTCACTTTTTCACCCTTTTGGCATTTTAGTTTTTGGTTATCGCCCTCCCTCGAATACCTTCAGAGCGATTGTCCTGAAAGCCATTCCAGATATGTGTAATTATTTTAATATACTAATTTGGGATACACTGACACGAACATACCAATTCGGAATATTCACTTCTTCTTAAGGAATGAATTGGATTTTTAGAGCCAGGCAAACTGGATCAAATGGCAGAATCGGAAACTAGAGGGCCGTTTTGGATAGATAAGAATCAGAGATTTTAGGTATGTAGAACCAGGGACTTTTTTTCCGCGCTCCTTACTTTCTCTTTCGGAAGGATTCACATTTCAAAGCGCATGCTTCGACTTAGTTACGGGTTTAGTTTTATGATTTGGAAATTTCACTGATGGCTAAGCTAGCGCTATTTGCGCAGACAGTTCACGAAATAACACTACCCCAACAATATTGCATATAGCAGTAGTGTTTTCAGAAATGTTATTTTACTCAGGAAGTACGACATTATCATTCTCATCCAATGGCCAAAAAGGATTGTGAGCTACTTCAATCAGATGTCCGTCCAAATCTTCGAAATAACTAGAATAACCTCCCCAAAAAACTTTTTGCGGTTCTTTTATGATCTTTGCCCCTAAACTTCTGACCTGTTCGATGACTTGATTTACTTCCTGCTCCGACTTTGCATTAAAAGATAAAGTTATTCCTAAAAATCCTTTTGCGTTTGCATCCGGAAGTCCTGCATCCTTTGCGAGCTCCTCTCTCGGATGCAAAGCCAACACAATTCCACCCAAAGGAAAAAGTGCGAGATCTTCTAAACTCGCGGAGGATTTTTTCCAGCCCAGACCCTTTTCGTAGAAATCCAATGACCTTTGAAAGTTCTTCACACCCAAAGTAATGAGGTTCAATTTCTGTCTCATGACACTCACCTTAATAATATTCTAATCAAGTACATCTATTCTAATATTTAGGTAATTTATGTAAAGTATTTTTCATTCTCGAATTCCGCACTCTTATAGCATTCTACTTTCGCAAATCCTGCCCTTCGTTTAATATTGCAATCCTGCCTTTGAACTAAGCATCACGCGAGAAAACTTGGATCACCTAGCAAAAATTTTACGATGAATATTGAACGTAATGCTACTTTATATTATTTAAAAGCAATAGTTTAGAAAAAGTTATGCTGCCGCAACTGCTTTGTATTTTCTCAGTTTTTTATTTCTTTGTGTAATTTTCATTACTTGTTCACCGGAGTTCACCAGAAATGGTGCTAAGGAAATGATCACCAGCAAATCTGTGTAAGAAATTCACCCAAACTTAAAGGAAGAAATTAGAATATTACAGTAACATAATATAATTTAAGGTGTTTGAATCTATTTTTTCGAAAAGTTGAATACATTTTTCTAGATACTCCTTTTTTCCGATTTTTCCTTTTTGCAACTAACCGTAGTGAGGTTGAAACGTTAACTGCTCTTTTTATCGCAATTTTTTTTGGGACGAGCGATCTAAAAACTGTGCTGAATAGATATTCACGATCTTCTTTTGATGCATTGCAAAATCTTGGGTTTTGCTTTTGGAGGATGCGGTCAAAAGAAGAATATTTTTTTCTGAAGAAGTAAGTGACATCTAAGTGAACGATGATTCAAAAGTAGAAGATCTCTTTATTCTGGATGCTTTCGTTGATCTAAGTCCTCGCTCCCGGATTCAGAGTCATGCGATTTAGCAAATAAATAAGAAAAATGGTCCTGGAGGACTTTATGTTGAAAGTGAGAAAATTGGTATCGGGATGTTTCATTCTCGTCTTGTTTTTAATAAACTGCGGCTCTGATAAATCGAAAGATTCACAGGGCTTTGCGAGTCTTTTGAATCTGTTTTCGGATTCCCGCTCCGTTCCTAACACGCACGGAAATCGAGCAGCTTCTGGAAACTGGGAAGTCGGGAACGTTGTTCTGCCAGCCACTCCGCTAAGCACTAACGGTAGATACATAGTGGATGCAAACAACAATCGATTTAAAATGAAGGCGGTAAACTGGTGGGGAGCCAGTGATTCCAAGCAAGTAGTCGCAGGCTTGGACAAACAGCATATCTCGGTAATCATCTCTTTAATCAAAGAGTGGGGATTTAATGCAATTCGATTACCATTTTCTAATATAATGCTTCATAACGAGTCCCCGGTGTCGGCGGAATATATCAGTGCTAACCCACAATGGATTGGTTTGACTCCTCTACAGGTTTACGACCAAACAGTGCAATCTTTGACAGATGCTGGGATTGTAGTCGTATTAAATAACCACACTACTTTTCCAGAATGGTGCTGCGGATTCGACTACAATGGACTTTGGTATCATACTGGTTCCTCTTTTGCTTACAATCAGACAGTAGAAATGTGGCAAAATGACTGGATCATGATGATCAATCGTTATAAAAATAACAAGATGGTCGCGGCCGCAGACCTTAGAAATGAAGTCCGCACCATGCGCTTAAACGATACTCATTTACCGGAAAGTCCAAATTGGGGTTCAGGCGACAAGAACGACTGGGCCAAAGCTTCTCGCGATTTAGGTCTGATGATTATGCAAAATAATTCAGACATCATTGTGATTATCGAAGGAATCAACTGGTGGGGTTCGGTACCTATTCTAGGTTCGGGGGAAAGACCTCACCTAAGACCTGTTAAAGATAATTCCGTACATTTGCAGCGCTCGGATAAGCTGGTATATGCAGCCCATAACTATGGGTTTATCGGACCAAATCACAACGGCGACGACAACACTTCGGGCGGAAATATCAAGTACAGGCAAATGGACCTTGCCACTTTTAAAAACACTATTTATGGAGAATGGGGCTACGTAGTAGATACAGAGAATCATTACACTGCGCCGGTTTGGGTTAGTGAATTTGGTTCTTCCCCCTCCACCACTGACGACCAGGAAAAAGAATGGCTAAAACGTCTTGTGGATTACCTGATAGAAAAAGATCTAGATTTCGCCTATTGGCCATTAAATGGAAACGACGAGTGGGGACTTCTATCCAGCGACTGGTCTAGAACATTAAAAGATGACTGGAGATTTGAGCACCTAAATCGACTTCTTCAATTCAATGGAAAAGTCGGACAGGTTCAAGCCCCCGCACTATACGCTTCCTTATCGATCGGCGGAAGAAACGATAATCTATCTGCTTCGTTTAACACCGATTGGGATTCTGGCGCGAATAAAGGTACGTGCCACGATGGTTTTAGACTGAACGGCTTGAGTAGGGATCATAGAGCTCTTTGCACCGACTCAAATTACGGAAAACTCTGGAACGACAACCACGCATATAACGTACAAGCAGTTAATGAAACTCCTACGAGAAGTCACAACACTGGGGACTGGGCTTCAGGTTTTACAAAATATGAATGTCCTGCGAACTACTATGTTTCGGGATACTCGAAAAGATCTTGGGGTACTAGCGGAATCCTTTGCGCACAAGCTAAAGTACAACTGGGGAACAGCTGTCGGACAGTTTGGTTCGATAGAGGCGATAATCGCACTTCGACCAAAGGTGGGGATTTTGCTAACGGTTCCTACAAAGGTCAGTGCGGAGAAGATGAATATGTAGCCGGAGTGGCACAGAGAGACGGGAATGCTAGTGCGCTACTTTGTTGCAGTGTCACAAGATACTTTAATCTAAAAAACCGTTCTTCTGGTTTGTGCGCAGATATTCCAAACGGAAATACCGCGGATGGCACGAGCATCGTTCAATGGGGTTGTCACAGTGGTTCCAATCAGAAGTGGGCTTATGATTCGGTCTCTGGCACAGTTAAGACTAGGACCGACACGAGTTTCTGTTTGGATAACAACGGGCAGATGAATAACGGAGGAAGTATTACGCTCCGCAAGTGCAACGGAGGCTCTAACCAGCAATTCAATATTCAAAGCGATGGAACCGTTCAAAATCGATCCAACACCAATTTCGTGTTAGATGGATTCGGAACTAGCCAAGGATCAGGGATCGGAACCTGGACCTACCATGGCGGGAATAATCAAAAGTGGGATACAATTTTTGATTAAGAAGCCCTAAGCCTATTACTCCAAGGGAGCTCGGACGAATAAAGTTCGGGCCCCTTTTGGTAGTGCGTACTTTTTAGTGAAAAGCCCCACCCTTCCTGGGCGGGGGCCGGAGCGCAGCGGTGGTACCCACCCCATTTTCACAAAATATCGCTTCGTTCCAGCCTTTTTTTCGCCTGTTTTCCTCGTAGGAGCTCCTACAAAAAAATCCTAAGAATTCACTTGGCTTTCAGTGCTACGGTTCTAAATATTCCTATCTGCAGCAGAATTCTCTGATAAGATAAAATTTATCGTATTGAATGGAGCATTTCAAATGGCAAAGGTACTAATCCCGTTTGCACACGGAATGGAAGAAATGGAAGCGATCATTCTTGTGGACGTTCTAAGAAGAGCCGGCGTGGAAGTAATCACTGCTGGATTGGAAGAAGGTCCTGTTATTGCGGCAAGAAAAACAAAGCATGTTCCAGATACTCTACTGGCAAATCTGAGGGACCAAGATTTTGACATGGTAGTGCTTCCTGGCGGAGGCCAAGGAACTCAAAATCTGGGAAAGAGCAAACTTCTCGCCGAAATTTTAGAAAAGCAAAAGAAAAAGGAAAAGTGGATTGGAGCTATTTGTGCTGCGCCTAGCGTACTGAAGGCGCAAGGGATCCTTGGTTCCGGTCAAAAATTTACTGCCTTTCCGGGCGCGGTAGATTCTCCGGATTATACTGGCTCTAGATTGGAGCAGTCTGGAAAAATCTTGACAAGTATTGGACCTGGGTCTGCATTTGAATTCGCTTTGAAAATAGTGGAAGTTTTGACGAACCCACAAAAGAAAATGGAAGTAGAAAAAGGACTTCACCTTCCTTAAACGAACCGATGCAAACCTTACCTAAAGAATTACTACAAAAAAGCAAAGGAAAGATTCTAGTTTTAACCGGAGCCGGAATCTCCGCAGAAAGTGGAGTTCCGACATTCCGAGGAAACGACGGACTTTGGAAAAACTATAGGGCAGAAGACTTGGCAACCTCCGATGCTTTTGCACGAAACCCAGTTTTAGTCTGGGAATGGTATATTTGGAGAATGGAACTTATTTCGCAGAAGGAACCGAATGATGCGCACTATTCATTGGTAGAATTAGAAAAGAAACATCCGAATTTTCTGCTGATCACTCAGAATGTGGATGGTCTGCACGGGAAGGCTGGTTCTCGCAAAATGAAGGAGATCCACGGAAACATTTTTCGTACTAAATGCATTTCTTGTAAAAAAATTGCTGATGTGACTAGCTTGCCTTTCTCTAAAATTCCCCCGACTTGCCCAGATTGCGGACAGAATCTTAGGCCTAATGTAGTCTGGTTCGGCGAAAACTATGATCAAACTATCTTGGCTGATTGCATTCGAGAGGCAGAGTCTTGCGATATCGTGATTATAGTCGGTTCTTCCGGTTCTGTAGGAGTTCCTGTTTATTTGGCCGAAGTCGCTAAGTCTTCAGGTGCATTTGTTGTGGAAGTGAATCCAGAGCAAAGCGGATTCAGCCATGTAGCCGAACTTTCCCTCCAAGGAACTGCTTGTGATACTTTGCCAGATCTTGTAAAAGCTTTAACCGAAAATTAAGATTTTCTATTTTAAAGTCTCGTTCAGTTTCTTGAACACATATTCACCGTAGTCGTAAAAACAACCTGGCGACATATGCCCCGGATCAGAAAAGCTATCGCAGTTGTAGTTCGGCTCTTCATTCATGTTCCAAAGAATGGTTCCGGTTTCGCGGTTAAATTGTTCTAGCAAAGGCATCCAAACCTCTTGGGGCGATTTCATTCCTTCCTGAGTCTGAACTATTTTGCTTGAATATAGTTTGTAATACGGCCTGGAAACTCTGACCCAGATCGTTGCGTACGGAATGTTTTGCTTTTTTAATATACGGATCGATTCCTTTTGCATGTCCATCATTTCGGAATAAAAAGTGTATGGGCTCATATAAGACAAAAAATCACTCTCTGATCTTTTCAGGAGTAAGTCATATGCAAGAGCCTTTTTCATATTAATGTCCGACGAGTAACTGCCTTTCTCCAGACGAAGGTTCGTAACAATAACATCTTTCGCGTTGTGATACATGTTTGCAAGTTCCGAATGATTCTTCATCCGATCAAGTATGACTGCTAGCTTGGGTCTATCTCTGTATGTGTGAAACAAACCTTTCGAAATCACAGTGGACCAGTCGCTAGTAGAGTAATAATTCCAATGCCGAATCATAAAACTGATCGGAATTCCGTACACCAGCACCTCATCCAATCCGAGTATCGGAGTTTTGTTGAAAACTTCTATAGATTGATCTATCACCACAAAATCTGGACGCAACCCATCACTTTCGATTTTTTCCACCCAGTAATGGAAATAGTCAGGAGTTCCTCCAGGTACCGAAAAATTGTAGAGTATCCATTCCGGATTTTTCTCCGCAAGTTGCTCTACCGGAAACATTAAGGATCTGGAATTTCCGAGAAAGACCAATACCTTTTTTCTTTCTTTCGGATCCTTTCGTAAATATTCCTTTAGATCTTCATAAAGTTCTGGCTTGTTCAAAAAATTGAGATGCGACAATGTCTTTGAATAATAATCCTGAAAAAAATCCAAGGTGATAATTCGATCGATTGCAATTGATAGAAAAAGAATCAGAAACGGAATGGATAAAAATCGGACCTTTGCCATGTTAATCTATCTTATGCCTTAAAACTTGTAGTAAATGAATGCTCCGGAATCTTCGGAGAAAAGAGTCAGTAAAAATACGGTAGCCACCCCGCAGATTACCAGAAGCCAATCCTTGTTTTTCCCAAATTTTTCCACCGCACTCACCTTAAACTGAAGGAAGTGGAACATTAAGAATGCGAGATACGCATATAAAAGTCTTTCTATATTCTCGAGTCGCAATAATTGGAAAGCATCCGGCCCGGAAGCGAGAACACCCGCACTTTCTAACCAGCCAAAACCATTTCCTTGTAACTTGTGGGCAAAACTTCCCGGTAAATTTGTAAATAGTCCTGCCACATGCTGAACCATAGTGCTGGCGCTATCCGCCCTAAACAAGACCGCGCTGAAAGAGAATAATGAAAAAATAAATAATACTTTTAGAATATGCAATAGAGAATTACTGCTCTCATTTAAACCGTAGCCGAATCTCTTTTCCAAAAATCTTTCAAATGCTAAGATCACTCCCCAATAAAATCCCCAGGTGGCGTAGGTATAATCGGCTCCATGCCAAATTCCGCCGATCGTCATAGTCAAGATCAGGTTTAAATAAGTTCTCCATTCGCCTGCCCTACTTCCGCCTAGCGAAAAATAAATATAATCTCTTAACCAGAAAGAAAGAGTGATATGCCACCTTTGCCAGAGTTCTTTTCCAGTAGAAGAGAATAAGGGAGCTTTAAAGTTTTCCGGCAGGTCAATGCCTATAAATAATCCGACGGATCTAGCCATATCCGTAAGTCCGGAAAAGTCGCAATAAACTTGCACTGCGTACCCAAAAGCAGCCAAGACCAAAGATAGATTATCATACTGACTCGGTCCCGCAAAAACTGGGGCAATCAAGCTCGCTACCGGGTCAGCTACTAAAAGTTTTTTCGAAAGTCCCGACATCATTAAATAGCAGGCTCTCACTATTTTGTCTTTGGAAGGCTCTAATCTTTCTAAATTCGGAAAAAAGTCGGAGGTCCTCAAAATCGGACCTGCAATCAACACCGGGAAGAAGAGCACAAAGGAGAAATACTTTTTTAAAGTGATCCTTTCTTCTTCCGGCTTTCTGTAAGCGTCAACGACTGCAGCGATCATTTGAAAACTATAAAAGCTGACCGCCAAAGGAAGTGAGATCTTCAGAATTCTTGGAACTTCCGAAAAGAAAGGATACCCAGTCAAATCGGCCAAAATCTTATTAATAAAGTAGAAATATTTAAAGAAGCCTAAATTAATTACGTTAAAGAGGACCGAAAAAGTAACCCAAAACTTTTTATTCTTAGAAGTCTTTACCTTATAATATCCCAGATAGTTTAATAATATTACAAAAATAAAATGTACGAAAAATGCTTTTCCGCTAAAAAGATAAAAAACTCCGCTCGCGAGAAGAAGGAAATCGAGTTTCCAAGTTTTCGGCAGTGACCAATAGATCACATATACAACTGCAAAAAAGAGTAAGAATAAAACGGAATTAAAAAGCACGCGCTACTTTCCCTTCTTAAAGAATTCTTTCCAGTATTGGATTTCTGTCGGAGAAAGCTTGCGATCCGTGTCCTTCTCCTCCGACTTTGGCTGATTCTGCTTCGCCAAAGCTTCGGTAATTTTCGCAGCAAAATCCTCGGAAAGTATAGATTTTGCACCTAACCTTTTTGCAAAAACCATTATTTCTTGGTCAGAACTTATTACAAAGAGATTCGACGGTCTAGGAGAGTACTTAATATACTCCTTGATAAGATCGTCGGCCTTTTGGTCTTGGCTAAAGTAGACTTGAATCTGTCCATACGAATCGGAGCGAACTTCACTCCCTTTTTCCTTTTTCCCGTCAAAAAAGACATGAATCGCCGGATTTTTAGCGACTGCGGAATACGATTCCAAAATTCGAAGCAACCCTACACGAGCATCTCTTAAGCGATTTGCGTACATGTATTCCTCAAGCTCGGGAAACTTGTAGATCAAATTGAATCCGTCGACGACTAAATGCATCCTGCTAAATCTAGTGACCAGTTTGGACACTTCCAAAAAACTTGTAAACACCTTCCCAAAGGGGAATCTTGCGCTCAATGTCGGAAGAAAAAAAGAAACACCATAGCTCTCACTCTTCCAGATTTGGCAAATACCTCCGCACGATTCGCTATTGGAGAAGCGTTTTGCCGGGCACTGGTCGGGATTACTTTTTGCTCACCCTCGCCGGCGTAGACGTGTTCTTTTTACTCTTTGTAAATTCCTACAAAGAGTTCATGCACAAGGATATCCCTAGCTACCTATTGGTGTTCGATTTATTCGTAATCTTACTCTGGGTTTTTGATTTGTTCATCCGAATCCAGAAGTTAGAAGATCCAAGAAAATATCTAAGAACGAATTGGTACGAAGTGATCGGAATCATTCCTTTCTACTTTCTACGACCCTTTCTATTGTTAAGAGGAGTAAAACTAGCAATCGCATTTTACAGAATCGGAATGTCGGGTCAAAACGTAAGCGAAGCTTTGACTAGAGAAATCACGTTCCGGTTTAGAGATGTGATTGTGGACACGATTGCAGATGCAGTGTTTCTACATTCACTCGAAAGAGTAGAAGAAGTGATGCTTCGGTTGGACTATAGCCAACTCGCAAAGCAGGCATTTTCCAAGCACCACGACCAATTCCACGGAAAGGTGAATGAATCCTTGCAGAGTAAATTTCTGCTCGGAGAACTTTCTAGAATTCCATTTATGTCGGAAGTTTCTCGAAGACTCGGAGAAGATATCGGTGAGATGATCGCGGAAGTTTTAGAAACCGAAGTCATGGGAGATATCATGAAGGATATCACCGCGAGCATTCTAAGAGAAATGGCGGATCACGTCAAAAAATTACCTTTGGAGAGAATCACCGGACCTTCTAGTGCCTTGCCGGTTAGCGATCCTGCGGTTTCTAAACCGACGGAAAGTGAAGGTCACTCGTCACCAGAAGCTGCCACCTAATGATAGTTTAACGATCAAATGAATGATGATCGATGTGTGATGGGTAATCCGTGAAGAAAGATGGATTTTAGTTGTGTTTAACCAATCAGTTTACTGATTTCCTGGAATTCTCAAAATCAAAACCTGTGTAGTAGATTTTGCGACTAGTTTCCCTTCCTCATCAATTGCTTCCGCTTCCATATACATGTGCTGATTGCCTCTCGCAATCACTCGAGCAGTGATTGTGATCCTTTGATTTTCCTTAATCATTCGAATATAACTTGTACTGAGTTCTAAGGTAGTGGTAGGTTTTCCTGCAGCCAGATAGCAAAGAGGTCCGTAGGTATTGTCAAAGGCCGCAGCCAAAAAGCCACCTTGTAAGACAGACATCGGATTGGAAAATCTAGGTTCTGCCAAAAAGGAACAAGTGATTTCCTTTTTACGAACATAGGAAATGAATTCTCCCGACATTTCCTTGAAAGAAGGAGGTGGAATCACAAGACTCACCCCCGGTGAAGCTTTTTTGAATTTTTCCCATTCCTTATTCAGGTCGGATGCCAATTTTTCTTTCTCTTTATCTGAGCCCATGTTTCCTCCTGCTCTCGAACTTGAATCTACTTATAAAAAAGGAAATTATTTCTGCTTCCAGAAGAAAACCATCCATACTTCGATTTTTTAGTTTGCGACAAAAACGAACTTTCTCTTGAGCTCAGTTGGAAACGCGAACCGCTTCACTCGCACTACGCCGATACCAGTTCTTTTGAGCTCAGTTGGAAACGCGAACCGCTTCCCTACGCCCTACGCCGACACATCCTTGTGTCGAGCTCCGGGACGTTCGCCATCCTGGCTCACTCTTCGGGAATGCGTTTCCCGTTTCCTCCCCGTCTCTCGGCGCGTTTCGCTGGGCGCCTCCGGCTTTGCCGGACCGGGCTCTACGCTTGTATCTGCACCGCACCATTTTATGCTTTTATAATATGGCAATCTTCCACGATCAAGCATGGTGCGGTTCAGGATATCGCTACGATCCCTGGCGGATACTTCAAGATGGAATATTACACATTCCAAATGAACATATTCTGTTACGGAATATACCAATATGGAATCTTTGATCGAATGCATCGCAGATCAATAGTTCTTGAAAAATAAAAAAATCTCACCAGCCTGAAAAATGCATAAATTAATTTTTAAAAGTAGATTATGTTATTTTAATTCTCCTCCTTTCTATTTTTCCATTGCAACTCCTCAGTAAGCATAAAAATATTAAATAGTTTACTCCGACAAACTTCCTGCATGAGAAAGAAAAACTCTTATCACACGAATATAGCCTTTAAAGTCCAGACAGGCTTGTTATCTGAGAAAGAAAAGTCCTGTATTCCTACTTCAACCTTCTATGATATGAGAAAGCGCGATCTGTCCAATGTAATAGGATTCGATAGTGATGATAAGGATCTTTTCAAAGAAGCTACTTTGAATAAAATTTTAGACTCAAGATCCTTCAAAACTATCCTGCGCGGGCTCATACTTGTTTTCCGATTTTACTATAAGTTAGCCGATACAATGAAGGGAAAACGAAAGATATGGAATATGAAAAGATCAGAGATTGCAGCTCTTGTTACAAGGCTTAGTTCAATCTTCGGGGTCAAGCGAACATGCAAACTCATGAAGATTTCCGTTCCCCTCTATTACAGATGGAAAAATGAATTAGACTGTAAAACTTCCATTTTTTCAATCTGTCGAAAATCTCACCCAAAACAAATTACCATTCCTGAACAACTCGTCATGAAGAGTTACTTAAACAGAAAAATATTTTGGAATTGGCCCTTACGTTCTATATATTATCGTATTCTAAACGATGGAAAAGCTTATTTCAATTTAACCACCTTCTATAAATATGCTCGAATTTTAAAACCACAACGACCTGTATTCAGAAAACCTAAGCAAAGAACAGGTGTCCGCGCAAATTCACCATTTCAGCTGTTACACATGGATACTACGATCCTTCACACTACAGATCAAACCAAAGTATTCATTCATATTATTTCGGATAACTTTTCAAGAGCTATTCTAGGCTGGAAAGTTTCCTTAGCATCTTCCTCCAATATTGCAAAACAGAATCTCCAGAAAGTTTACACTACTTTTAATCTTTCTAATAAGGACAATGTTTACCTCCTCTGTGATGGTGGTGCTGAAAACTTCGGATTCGTTGACCAATTTATTAATCTACCCGAGATCCGTATTCGCAAATTAATCGCGCAAGTCGACATCAAATACTCAAACAGCATGGTTGAAGCAATTCACAAAAAAATGAAATACGAGTTTCTTTTTCGAATTCCGCAACGAAACCTAAAAGATGTAATCCAAACTCTTAGAAAAGCGGTTCCAGAATACAATCATAGACCGAGCGGAGTGTTATTTGGCTATTCTCCCTGGCAAGTTCTGAACGGCGCAATTCCGGACAAGTTTAGATTTTCCTATAAAATTAAAGAAGCCGCCTCCAATCGCACGCTTATTAATTCAAATTCCTTATGTAAATCTTGCAAGTGATTCCAAAATCATTTGGCAAACTTAACTTTTTTACTACTACTTTGCAGTCACTCCTCCAATTTTATACTTTCCGAATATCCGGAACATTGCATTTAACTTTTCTGTGGACTCTGCTGGGCTGCACACGAATGGTGCGTTACTCTAATCACCGGGTCGGAAACGTCGACAGGCATAGGTCATTGCCCGGAGGAACTCTTAAAGTTTGATACTTTCCGAATATCCGGAATATTGCATTTAACTTTTCTGTGGATTCTTCACTGCTTCAAGCAGAACTTTCCCGATTAAGGAAGTAGCTTAACAATGTAGAATGGAAATTTTGACGAGGTGCAACGGGAATTTACTAATTAGAAAATTCTCGGACCCTAGACGAAATCCTAAAACCCGAGAATGACAATCTTTTTAGTTATTAAGCATTCCGCAGGCGATAGATCCAGAATTAATACCGCAAGCTGCTTTGTATCCCGAAACAATTACGCTCGCAGGTGGAGAGTTTTCACACATCGTAGTTTCCACACCTGCTTGATCCACTGCTTGAACGGAGAATGTGGTCCCAGGTTGTACTTCAATAGAAGTTTGCGAAACCCCAGTGAGTGGAAAAGAAGTCAACAATTGGGTTCCAGTGCAGTTTTGTCCGGAAAAGATCGACACCAAAATGGTAGTCGCTGAATTCATAGAAGTATTAACTCGATCAACAACGATTGGTACTGGTCGGTTCGCCAAAAGTACAGTCAATAATGCATCTGCACCGTTTTTCTTACCATCATCACATCCAAATGAAATGGCAGCAAAAATGGTTAATAGCGCTAGGCTTTTCTTCATAAAGTTTTTACCTGAAATGGGGTTGTTTGGTTTGAACATAGGTAGGCTCGCTTATACGTCCACTGATTTTTTGATCCAGTTTTTCTGCAACTGACACAAGGTTGATGCAAACTAAATCTACTTTTATGATAGTGGAACCTTTGGGGGATTTATTTTTCTTTCTTTCTCGGTAAAAGACCATGCTCCATTAACTCTTTTTCTGTCAGACCTGTAACACGAATTACGGCAGCGGGATCCATTCCTTTGTACGATAGCAATTCTTTAGCTCTTTTTAAAGCCTTCTCCAAGCTTTCCTTCGTCCAAACTTTCTTTTTTACTTCCTCGGATTTTGAGTCTTCCAGAGGTTTCTTCGGTCCCATAACCCCATTTTCGCAATCTTCTTCGGTTAATCCGTCAAGTTGATTCCCGACGTGAGGGTATCTTGCTTCCCTTGGCCATTGTAGCCAGTAAATGCAACTATCAACGGTAGCACCTGGATACGATTTAATTTCCCAATTTTCAATATTGACTTCCGTTTGATTATACCTGCCTGGTACCCATTTATCTTCATCTTTTCTTTTCATGTGTTTTATAAAATAGTAATTCACAAAACCGTTGTTTATAAATATCGTTAAGCCAATAATTTCTTCCGTATTCCATCCTGTCACACCCGGTTGGGTATGATATTCTTTCTTCATGTACTGATAATCAACTATTCTTGAAAAATCAAAAATTGAGTTCCTAATTTTTGCTGATCTAGTTTTTATATAAGTCCTACGAAAAGTGGGTCCCTCCGGATACATTCGATCCAAGTTTTTTTCAGTTGTAACTCCTATCTTAGGTAAATTGCTCGGATCAAACTTAAAATCAACATGCCTGGCACCAATAATATCATCTCTGAAAGCTTCAGGAACTGACTCAGGTCCCTTACAAAGCATCGCATAGAAACCTAAAACAAAAATGCCGCCTTTCAAATTCAAAACCGAAAACCCCCTCATTTGAAGATCCAATCGTAGGCGTAAATGCTGTGACAAGCGAGCGGGTTCACTGATTTACAACTCGAATCAGTATATGTAGTTCTGCCATTCTGAGCCTCATATGCATTCCTACTTAATGTATTTTGGCCGGAGAGCGTTGGGGCACCGTTACTAATCGTATCAAATATGTTAGTATAGAATTTTACATTCGCAAAGTTGGAAGGTATATTCTGCGGGACATGACCTCCTCCAATCGAAATCCATTTTTTATTGTCGTAAAAATAGCGTTCATCTAAATTTTTCGCCGCCTGCTGGAAAGCATTTCCCGTAATTACACTTCCTTGGCTGTAGCTATAAACGGTGTTCATCTGACCGGATTTTATTGCATCCCGCAGGTTATCCTGGGCCTTCTCATAACCTTTTGCAATTTGCGATTGCTGTCCTATTGCCACGTTCGTCATATCATGCATCATCCCGTTAGTTCCGTTGTAATACAGATACAGGTTACTATTCATCTTATAACCTTCACGCAAATAATGTGCAGCATCCAACGCGGCTTCAAACCTCATATTCATCCCGTTTACAAATGCAGTCCCGTTCTTGACTTTGGCCATTTCGTCCGGTGTTGTAACGATCATCTTGCCAGTTTTATCGATCTGAACTATACTGCCTTCAGTCATTTCCCTTCCATTGATGCGCATAGCTTTCTTGTCCGTTAACGATACCCCGTCCAGCAACATATCCTCTTCGATTCTATTGCCGTAGCGGTCCGCGTAATAACGAGTCATATTCCCATTTTTGTCAAGGGTCAAAACGCTGCCGTTCTCCTTGTCCTGATAAACAGAGTACCCGTTTTCATCTTTAACTACCTGCAAATATCTACCTGAAATGTCTTTTCCGTTCTGCGTGTAGTTCAGATTTAGCTCTCTAGTTCCCATACTTATGCTATTGTAATCTGCGTTATGGACCCAAACACCGGTTTCGCCTACAAAGTAAGTATGAAAGTCTTCTACCTCAAAGTTATAGACTTTCTCTCCACGAGTATCTACTTCAATTGAATTAATTTCAAGTGTATCACCACTTGCTGTTAACGTAATGTCTCCAGCTTTCAAGTTCCACGCTTGGGTCCATTCTGAATTCTCTACCGAGAAATTCTCTCTTCTGTTCTCGGTTTTCAATCTTCTGAACGGGTGACTCCAAGTGGTTTCTAAGAGTAATCCATCTGCAAATTCAACTTTGTAAATAGAATCCACTGTGCGTATATATGTTTGAGAGACTCTCTTGTAAGCAACTTCACCTGTTTTGTCATTTTTAGACAGGACGATATCTCCAACTTGAATCTCTTCAATGTTTTTCAGTCCGTCTTTCGTATGGATTTTTGTTCCTGCAACAAAACATACTCTCGCATGGAATTGTCCCTTCTCATCAACATAACCTTGTGCATTCGTTGAATACCCAAGTGCACCAGCCATGTCATCATACAGATCACCTGCTATTTTACTAAATACATTGTCTCTAGATCCGTCTTGTTGACCTAAGCTCTCTTGTACTTTTTTGTAAGCTGCAAGCACTTGGTTATCATCCATTGCATCTGTGAATAGTTCAGGTCGGGTTTGTTTGAGCATCGTTACAAACTGTGATTTCTTCTGCTCTAATTCATAGCTTGCAAGTTCTTGTGCATACTCTTGCATGTCCGCTTGGTAGCTTTCCGTACTCGATTGCCAGAAATCTCGTCCAAAGTTCTCGTTTCCTACGATTCCTGTTTGTTTAGAATAACTGAATGCGTTTGCTCCGCCTATGTCTGCGTTAGCTGTAAATCCTCCGGTCTCAGACCAAGAAAGTCCTCCTCCGAAAGTATTCACTTTCGGGAAGATTGGTTTGATTGGAGCAACTGGTCTTCCGGAAGTATCATACTTCATTTGATCTGTTTCTGAGTAAGAAGCGTTTAAACTTCCTCCAAATCCATCAAATTCATTGAATGTAAGTCCACCTGTGAGTGTAGATGTTTGGACTTTCGATGTCGGTGTTTCTTGGTAGACTTTATTGTAGGATGCGTTAATTCCTCCGGTAAATCCTCCTCCATCACTCCAGCTCAAGGATCCTGTCCCTTTCACTCCGGAGGCCATGGATTTGGTATATGATAGTCCGGCTCCAAATCCGTTCTGCTCGTTGTAGCTTAGATTTAGTCCTGTCCCTTGTAGAGCACCTCTACTCGCTGTGATTCCTAAATCTACTCCAAACCCTCCGTTTTGGGTATAGTTCACTCCTGCGGAGAATACACTTCCAAGTTTTACGGATGCTGATGCTCCAAATCCTGCTTGTTCTGAATAAGAAAGTCCTAATGTTCCTACTTTGCCAACGCTTAGTCCTACGTTTGCTCCGAACCCGTCTGCATACGAGTAACTTACATCCACTCCTGTCATCGAGGAATATGCACTTGCTGCTCCGGCTATTGCTCCCAGTGCTCCCCCATCATAGGCTCCTTGGATTGCGTTGTATGCTGCAAGTGCTAGTAGAGATGCTCCTCCTGTGAAGGGCGCTGCGATCACTGCGGCGACTGTCGCGATCGTGTTTACCACGTCCTTGTTATCGTGCATAAACTTGCTGACCATTTTGCCGTCTAACACTCCAAAGGTGCTCGCTTCCATCACACTTCCTACTGCGTTCGAGAATCCATCTCCTTTCAGGGATTCTCCTTCTTGTTTCATCTCGTTGTATTTTTCTTTGAGTTTCAAGATGGTATAGAATTGGCTAAAGTGGTGGTCTCCGAATTTTCCTCCTTCGGTTGGTCCGACCAAGTATCCGGAATTCATCGCAGATTCTTCCATGGCTCGTTTTCCGCGTTCATCTGCATTCGTATATTCTAATGCTTTTTGCGGATCTGTAAACAGTTGTCTCAGTCCCGCTTGTGCAGCCTGTGCTACTTTTGCGACCGCTACTGGATCTAGTGCTGTAATCGCTATTTCTCTGTTAGCTGGATTTTCTGGATCGTATATTCTTTTGAAGTCTAGATCCATCTGGGTTTGAGCCAATCTTACCATTGTTTGCAATTCAGCGGATGTTGGTCCTACTTTTGCAGCTAACGTATTAAAATCGGTCAGATCCCATTCTTTTCCGCTGCTATCTTTTACTTTTGGTAATGCATCTGGTGAACTGTATACGAAGTCTGTATAGTCCGGTAGCACCTGTGCCTGTGGGTTTCCATCTGGTCCTACTGTTTGTCTGATGTATACGTTTCCTACCGGCATGAACTGGTCTTGTGCCAGTTGTGATTTCAGTTGTTTGTGTAGGTCTTCGTTGGCGCTCTTGATTGTTTCTTCGTACGCTTTGGGGATCGAATACAAACTGTCTAGTGTTTGTAGCACTACCATCTTTTGGGAGCGTTCATCCATCTCATTTCTAAGTTGCTCAAATGCTTTTACGTTCTTTTCATCCAGCTTTGTTGTTTGCAATTGGTTAATGAAGAATTGTACGTCTTGAGCTGCTCCTTCGCTTACAAGCTTTTCATCAAACCTGGATGGACTGTCTGCAAGGACTGAATTCAGTATTGTATTTGCGTTGAGGTTGATAGACACTCCCGTTGGTAGTGTTCCACCAAAACTTTCTATCATTCCTTGGATTTGGTTGTATGCATCTCGGAGTACTGTGCTATCATCTTGGTCCTTCATCGTAGATAAGAAGTCTTTTTCCCAACTGGACTTCTCTTTGATTGCTTTCTCGATTTCTCTGAGGTGTGCTTCTTCACCTTCTTTCGCTTCTTTGCGGAAGTCGGATCTCCAATTATCCCATTGTTTTAGTATAACCCCTGTTAGGTCATTAAATCTAGCGTTTCCTGTATCTTGTAAGTATTGGATGTTTTGTACCCATTCTTGTTTTCTCGAATGGAAATCCTTTTCTTTGGCATCCCAGGAACCGATCTGCGCTTTCCTTTGTTGTTCCAAATTCAGTTCAAAGAGTTGATCTACAATCTTACCTTTGCCCATGTAGTCGGATACTACTGTTTGGTACATTTCAAACTCTATGTTCTGTCCTGTATTCTTGCTAAGCCTTTGGATCAGGTCGCTAAAGAACTGTTCTCTATCGTCTAGTATTTCTCTTTTATCTGCTTTCTGTCCACCAGGTCCTACACTTGCTTCTTGTGCCGCAAAGTACTCGTCTCTTTCTATTTCGTATTGCGAACGAGAAAGCACTGCCAGTGCAGATACAAATTCATCTCCTGACACCATAAAGGCAGTTTTTACTCCATCGCTGCTCGTTGAGGTAGAACTGGTTGCTGCAGCCGTACTTCCACCTGGAGTGTAACTTGTATTATTTCTTACGAGTAGTCCGTACGCGTCGTGTATATACCTTTCTTGTGCGACTGGATCTCCGTTTTTCCCCGCAATTTTATCTAGATTAAGTCCTTCTTTTCCAGCAGTCCATTCTAGGCTTCCTGCCGTTAAAGTTCCTGTACCGTTCAAGAAGTCTGCATCACTTGCTTCTAGCCCAGTGTTTAACTTATACTTACCTATACTATTTCCAGTTCCGAGTAGTACGGATCGTAATTGCTCAGCACTAGAGATATCCGTGTAATAATTTAGTTCTGCTTGCAGATCTTTAAGCCTAGTCGCAGAAGCGGTTGCATTGGTAATGGAGTTTTGCAGATCGATTTTGGCTTGGTTCCATTGCTCATTTCTATGAATTGCTTCCGCACCTACAAGTGGATTGCCCCATCCCATAATTGCGATGATGACTGCCTCTGCATTTGTAATTTGGTCCAGTTTCGCATTCATCTTAGATGCATATTGTGTATAACTATCCGATTCTAATCTTAGGCTAGCTGTTGAACTAGCCTTATCATCTTCCGCAATGAACCATACTCCATCGAAGGTTTCCTGAGCTACCTTCATGAAAGTAGCTGGGTTTCCACCATTTAGCCTCGGTCTTACAAAATTATAAATATCGTATTGCGGGTATTTGGAGGAGAGTCCACTACCAAAGGTAGTTGGCGGTCCTGCCTGGCCTCTAGCCCCATTGATAAAGTCCCACATCCCGATCTTTCCATTGAGTAAACCTTCCATAATATTGTACTCGGCACGCATATTGGATTCTAATGTCTTGTATTTCGAGCTACCTACATCAACCAGCCCGTTTAACCCATTTTCATTGAATTGTCCCAGCCTTGGCACCAGAAAGTCCTCAAGACTAAACTGCAGTGTGCTCCTTTCCGCAGCGATCTGCTTTTTCAGATCCTCCATTCGATCCTTAATCTTTGTCTCTGCTTGGCTAAATCGTAGTGCTCTCTCTGCCCAGTCTTCAGTGGCTTGTTTGTTTTCTGCTACT
>NZ_NPDZ01000020.1 GCF_002811875.1 Leptospira perolatii | reverse complement strand
TTGGGTGGGGGGTGGGTGGCGGGTACCCGCAGCGATCGTCGACCGTATATACAGAATCTCTCTTTTTTTCCAGCGATTTTTCTTCCGCTATTTCTTGTAGGAGCTCCTACAATATTCGGAAAAGGAATTTTCTCGAGAATCCAAAAGTATTTTCAACTTAGTCCTAAATTGAAATTAATCTTTCGGAATCCTCGTTCACAGCCCAAATTTTATTGCACCGCGACCAAAAAAATCTGCCGACAGATCTCTGGACGTATTCCTTTCTTTACGCAATTTAAATATTCAGAATATTCTGTTTTAATAATATATCAGGACTCCAAAAGTTTCCCGATTCAATTTAGGGTAAATCGCTTTGGAGACACATTCGGATAAGCGACAATAATAATAGAAATGTCCGCTTTTCGCTTAACAAAACAGCTCGCTTAAGTGACAGAATGCATTTAAAAAGCGGAAAATTTCTATTCTAAACATATTTATACTTTACATATATTCACATATCATATATTAAGTATAGCATGTCTCGCTCGATCGAATATTCCGTAAAAGACGAACTCTACCAGCCAACGCTGGATTGGGACAAAAAGGGAATCGGGATGCTGACCGGCAAGGAAGGGATTTATAATCTAGCCCTGCTCTGGGAGTATAATTTCGCAGCGTCTGGTTTGATCGTGTTCAATTTAGACTGCGCGATTCGATTCAATCCATTCGTTTTGACCGAGCAAGCCCGAAGGAGAAATATCCCGCCTGAACCTCTTTTAGAGCAGATCATAGTGAGAAGAGCTTTCACTCCTTATCAAATTCTAGATTCAGTGCAAGATATTTCCAAGAATAAATGGGACGGAAACACGATCTATTTTTTCCTAGCTCCTTGCAAACAGTTCTTTGATCCAGACGTGAGAGAAGACGAAGGAAAATTTCTTTTAAATAAGTTATTCATATTGTTAGATGATCTACACTCTTTGAATTATCCGATCTTAATCGTTGAATCTTTAAATTATTCGCATCCAACATTTCGACTTCTGTTTCCTAAACTAGCCGAAATTACTTCTGATCTCTGGGAACTACGAGTAGAGAAAGGTTATGCATATCTTAAAACAAGAAAAACATCTTCGCAGCAGATTTCTCCTACCATGGGATTTCTGGGAGATTTTTAAAGGAGGAGCTTGTGGGCAGAACAGTTATACCTTACTCTCGTCAAATTCAATATGTGGAAGGTAGTCTCCAAGAATTTCGTAGAGGACTTCGCAAACCTGACCAAGAAATTTTCGATGAATTGATTAGATTTGCAAAACTACAAGTCCAAGCAGGAGTCATGGCTTCCAGCGCATATCCGATCGACTCGATGCTCTTGTCGATGATGATCGAATTGAAAAAGGAAATTACACATTTAAAGAACGAATTAGCAAAAATAGAATCAAGGGTTGAGAAACATGAATGACCAACCGCAAATAGCGGAAGGTTACCTATTCGATATATATCACGCTGAAGAAAGAATGTACGTATGGATAAAGGATTTCGAAGGACATCCTCATCTTTTTCACGATTTTTATTGCCCTGTCATTTATGCCAAAGGAGAAGAATATTTATTAAGAAAGCTAGTCGGTCGTCTCTATCAATTGAATGCTCTAGCAAGTCCTCCTTTGTACGAAAGCAGAAAGCTGTTCTATGAAAATAGGTCAGTACCTGTTCTAAAACTCATCATTTCCAAACCTTCCATACTCAACAAGATTACTAAAAAATTATATGCTCTTTATGGGAAATTCGATATTTATCATTCAGACATTGATGTATCGACCGGATACATGTACGAAAAAGGATTGTATCCACTTTGTAAGCTTCAAATTCAATATAATGACACGCCTCAAGGAAAAATAATACAACAGATAAAATCCGAAACCCTTCCGACGGACCTGGAGTATCAGCTACCCTCCCTTAAAACGATTCAGATGTACATGAAGCAAAATCACCGAATCGGTATCAGAAAAGAAAATCCAATCATCATTGAAACAAAAAGCAAAATACACGAGTTATATTCTACGAATCCGAGAATCATTTTGGAAAAGCTAGACATTATATTAAAGGAAGAAGATCCGGATATTATACTTTCTGCATATGGAGACCAGTATATTCTCCCTTATATTTTTACGCAGGCGCAAAAGATAGGCTTTGTTCCTGCGTTAGACAGAGACGTTACAGCTCCAATACGTCGTAATATAGTAACAAAAGGCACAAGTTACAATACGTACGGCGTAATGGTATTCAGAGCACCGGCGTATCCTTTATTCGGCAGATGGCATATCGATTCCTCCAATAGCTTTGTATATAAAGAATCCGAACTCCTGGGAACTATCGAATTGGCAAGATTATCTAGATTGCCTGTTCAAAGAATGGCCAGAGCTTCTACAGGAAAAGCACTTACCTATATCGAAACGGATGTCGCGTTTAGGAGAGGCTATCTAATTCCTTGGCAAAAAAGCGCAGTAGAGTCTCCCAAAACTGCATTACAATTACTTGAAGTAGATAAAGGCGGCTTGGTTTTTCAGCCCGATGTCTCCTACGGAAAAACCGCAGAAAATGTGGCTCAATTGGATTTTGCTCAGATGTATCCGACCATAATGGTTTTACACAATATTTCTCCGGAGTGCGTAAACTGTCCCTGCTGCTCCTCTGATCCTACGGCTCCCGTCGTACCAAAGGCCAGCTATCATATATGCAACAAGCGCTTGGGAGTGGTTTCGGAAGCCTTGGAGCACGTATTAGAGAGGAGAAAATACTATAAGAAAAGAGAAAAAGAAACTACGGGCAAGATCTCAGAAGAATACAAAGCTAAACAAGCCAGCCTTAAGTGGATGCTCGTCACTTCCTTCGGATATTTAGGATACAGAAACGCAAAATTCGGACGATTAGAAAGTCACGAAAGCGTAAATGCGTTTTCTCGGGAAAAACTTCTGACTG
This sequence comes from Leptospira perolatii, assembly GCF_002811875.1. Classification (GTDB taxonomy): domain Bacteria; phylum Spirochaetota; class Leptospiria; order Leptospirales; family Leptospiraceae; genus Leptospira_B; species Leptospira_B perolatii. Next base: position 26,189 of record NZ_NPDZ01000020.1, on the reverse strand, counting down.
CAAAGGAAATCGTCGAGGAAAGAGGCTATGTTTTCATTCATGCAATTACCGATAGTATATTTATTCGAAAAAGCGACTCCTCCGCTTTTTCCAAGTTAGAACTGGACGAGATTTGTTCTGAAATATTCAAACAAACGAATATAGAAATCAGCGTAGATGGAATCTATTCCTGGGTAGTTTTTGTCCCTTCGACCCAGGATCCAGAAATGCCGGTCGCCAATCGATACATGGGAAGGTTCAATACGGGAGAACTTAAGTACAGAGGAATCGGTGCCCGGCGCAAAGATCTCCCTGTGTTTGTCAAAAGCGCACAAATCGAAATGCTCGAGTGGATGAAAGGAAAAGAGACCATTCGAGAACTAAGGTCCGCAGAATCGGAGATATTAAGAATATTCCAAAAATATGATACTTTGCTCGCAAAAGGACAAGTCCTCTGGGAAGATCTGCTGCTTCGAAAAACCGCGTCCAGAGAATCAGAAGAATACGAGGTGGACAACGCTACAGCTCTTTCCGTCAATAAGCTCAGTGAAATGGGCATACAAGTACAAGCGGGAGAAAAAGTAAGGTACATCGTCTCGAATAGGAACTCAAAAACCAAAGGAATACGATATATTACCGAAGAAGAAATGTATTCCAACTCAAGAAAGAAACCACCAAAGATAGATGTAGATTTTTATCGAAAGCTTTTACTCTCCGCTTTTAAAGAAATTTGGGTAGAATTTTCCTCCTTCTGGAACTTCAATTCCTTGATCGATGACCAATTGTATCTCCCCTTCCGGGAAAAAGATTTTTCTCGTGTTTCTGTCTAACAGAAAAGTAAATATTCATAATGAACGTATTTATTTATTACTAATTAAAGATATTTTAAAATTTAACTTAATATTTTTCTATTTTATTGCGAAATTTACTTTATAATTTACGAACCTTCATTTAGCATTGACCCCTGCGAAAATCTTATTTCCAGCCGAACCCTTTGAATTTGAAGAATTGGGGGGCAAAAAGCACTTGACCCACTTCAAAAATGGAAATAAATTATTCAGCTCAATATGAATTGGGTGATTTACAATGAAACGACTCTTGTGCATAGCTTCTCTGGCTCTGTTTACTTCCTTGGCACTGCCAGCTACTTTGTCTGCTGACGGGTGCTACCTTTGTGGTTCAGGCTCGAGTGATGCCTGCAGGGATTACTGCAGATACTATGGCGAAGAAACCTGGGATAATAGGAAAAAATGTGAAAACGCAGGATGCCGGGTTAGTGGAACCGGAAGCTGCCCAAGCGCATCTAACTATCATGTCTGCGATGCCGTAGGAACAAACTCCAAGACCAAAAAGGATGTCCTAGTCTCCTTACTCCGAAATTAACTTCACTCCCAGGGAGGGAATTTCTCTCCCTGGGTGTTTTCTTTTCTTCAGCAAATCTCAAGTCACAATCCACCTTCTCCCTTAGAACCATCAATCAACCGAACTGTTCCAGATTCGAAATTTCTATAAAGTGGTACTTTGGCAATTCCAGCGATATCCTTAGATAATTCTATCCATCGCATTGAGTAACTCCGCCAAAAGTCTCGTGAAAATTTCCGAAAATCCGAATTTCTATTTTAACTTAGGTATTTCCTTCGAACCAATTCGAAAATTATCTTAAGTCAATTTTTTCGCCTATACTACGTTAATCGACTAATGCTGTATTAACAAAATTTTCCTACCTTTTTTTTGACTGTGAACCTAAAACTTCCAGCCTAGGTCCTAAGGTCATCATGGTCCAAAGAAACAAGAAGCTTAAAATAGTATATAATAAATTTATAAATTACAAATTCATACTCATATATTGCGCTGTCTTTTCCGCCGCAACCGAACCGGTTACAGCCAAAGACAAAACAGTCTTAAGAATTTCCGTCGTTTCGCCAGATGATAAGCCCCTAAAAATATCCGTCAAGGGGGAAGGTTTTTTTGACCAGAAAGTGATCGGAGAAGATTTTAACGCGGAGTTTATTTTGCCTCAGGCAGGAAAGTACGAAGTTATAGTGCTATTCTATTCACAGGAGCAGCTAAAGCGAATCGCGACTGTAAGTTCTAATTTTGAGCAAATCAATATTCAAAAAAGAGAAAAAACTAACTCGCAAAAAAATGGAATCAATGTGATCGGCAAAAGAGAAGGTTTGCCTCCTTCCTATTCGATCAGCCAGGAAGAAGCGGTGAGAATGCCCGGAGGATATGGGGACGCGGTCAGAGCAATACAGTCTTTACCGGGAATTACGCCTCTCTTTCAGACATACACCGGTTCAAGTTTTCAATCAGCGCTTACAGGTTTAACTAGATCACGTGTGCTAACTAGTCCAGATCAACCGAACAGCGAAAGAGGATTTCTGGTAATGAGAGGCGCTGGAACCAGGGCGAACCAATTTTTTTTCAACGGGTTGCCTTTAACCTACCCCTTTCACGCGGATGGATTATCATCCGTCATCAATAACAATGCAATTCGAACATTAGAAATATATTCTGGAGCTTATTCGGCAAGATACGGATTTGCAACCGGAGGAATTATCAATATAGAAGGACCAAACAAAAGGGAATCGGATTTGAGCGTAATTAACATTAACGCCTTTTTGACGGATGCGTATTTTTACAAAAATATTAATGAAAAAGTGAATGTCTCCGTATCAGGAAGAAAATATTATCCAAACGTAATTCTTTCCCGGGTTCCCGATTTACTGCCAGGTAAAACCTTGGTATCCGACTTCGGTGATTTTCAAACAAGGTTATCTTGGGAGTTAAATCGGGAACATTCCTTTTCCCTCCACGCTTTTGGAGCAAAAGACAGAAGATATCCCTTTAAATCGTTGGAACAGTATAGCCCGAAGCAAGCCGCACAAGCTGGCTTTCAAGGACTTCCTGATTCTTCTAAGCTAGAGAGAAATTTTCATACAGAGGGATTGCAGTATATCTGGAAACCTATCCAGCGTTTAACTTCTGTATTCAATTTAGCACGAAACTATTTTACCGAAATTACGGAAGACAGCACAGAAATGCTCGAATTAGATCCTGCAAAAAGGAGCACCATCACCTCCGTTTACGAAAAAATCAATACGATTCGAAATGATTTCTTTTATGATTTGAGATACTTTGAAAACGTCTCCGATTTTGAAATTTTAAAGAATACCTGGAAAATTTCTTTCGGAGGTCAGTATAGAGAAACACTTTCCGGATTTAAAGGTCATATTTCGAAGTACAATCCGAGCCCACGTTATACCGATATACAGAACCTAATTTTTTCTGACCCGATTACCGGTGCGGTCTTAGAAGGAGATACTACAAAAACAAGACAGATAGGTACTTTTTTTGAGAATCGATTCAGAATACGAAACTCGAATTTAAATCTGGGGGTTCGCAGAGAATTCTACGATCGATCCGGAGAATGGAAAACTGCTCCAAGGATCTCCTTTAGTCAAGAAATCGAACCCACGAACTCAAGACTATTTGCGGGTTATGGAAAGCATTACCAGGCTCCGAGCGACGTAAGTAGATATTCAGTAAAAACCGGGAACCCTGACCTTAAAATGGAAGAATCAGATCATTACGAGATCGGAGTTGAGCAAAAAATTAGCGAGCTTTGGAACCTAAAGATAGAAGGATTTAGAAACACATTCAAAAATCTTGTAGTAGAAGATCCGTATATTCAAGATCCGTTTTCTAGGAACCGGGACCTTAAATTAGAGTTTTTAAATCCTAATTCAGATCCTTCCCTATATAGAACGCACAATTTACGATATTCAAATTCTATGTCCGGATTTTCCGAAGGAATCGAAGTCTTTCTAAAAAAAGAGCCAACTAACGAGACCGGTCTGTTTTTCTGGTTATCTTATACCAAATCTGTCTCTAAGCGAAATAGGAACCAGCCCGACCTTACTTTTCAAGAGCAGATGGCCAGAACTGCAGCTCACCTTGGAAAAGAGTTGGCGTTTCAGGACGTAAGCCGTTATTTCTATACGAATGTATATAAAGATGGAACTACGGAGTTTCTATTTAAGAATTCCAAAGAAGAGCTCTATGACTTGGACAGAACCCACGTTTTGAGTTTAGTCGCTGGGTGGAAATACAAAAATATCAGTCAAATTGGTATTAGATTTACGTATTTAACAAATTATGCATATACTCCGATCGTTGACTCAAAGGTGATTGATCTCGTGAGCGGAGGAGCCGGGCTGCCTCCTCTTCCACCACCTCCTCCCGGAGCCAGTCCGATTACTTTCTACGCACCTATTTACTCTGACCTCCGTAGATCAGCGAGGCTTCCTCAATACAACCAAATCGATCTAAGAATCGACAGATTCATACCTACTGAATGGGGAAAGATGACTCTTTACCTGGAACTGGTAAATATCACCGGAAATCAGGTCGCAGTTAGTAACGGTGATTTAATCGCCTTTGTACCTTATATACCTGGGAAAAATCCTAAGACTTCTTATATCAATTCAAACGGTTTCGAGGCGGGAAAAAATAAGATTCCGTTCATAAATTTTGGAATAGAACTTAGATTCTAAGCCTAACTACTTTTAAGGTGCTTTACTTACTCTTGGCAAAAAATTCCTGCAAATCACTTTGCACTTTAGGAATCGTGCCTGCAAAAACTAAGGGCTGGTTCGTTTGAACAGAAGGAGAAAACATTCCGAGGCAACCTAAACTTCCGATGCTACACTCTTTCGGGTTCGGGGAAATCCATAATGCCCTCCAAACGGTGTAGCTATTATCGTATTGCCAATCCTTCACCTTATTTAAGTTTTTATCATATACAATTACTTTTGTATAAGCTTGGTAGGATTCATAGGAAGGCAGTATCCCCAAAGTCACAACGCTAAAAAGAGTACTAAAGATCGTTACAAAATTCATCCCCACACTTGCTGAAGTCTTCTCAAGCGTCGGTGCATGTATTCCAATTACATAATAATCGAAAGGAAGCGTCTTCAGAGAATACTTGTAGGCTTCTCCTTCTTTACGAATCTCCACGAATTTTTCGATTTCTTTCACTCCCGAAGGACCGGCTTGAGAAAGATAGTCTTTTGCAAAAGATTGGACCTTGTCTTCCGGAATATCCTTTCGATTCGCTGTCGATTTCAGTTCCTCGGGATTCGGAAAAGTGCCGAGTATAGGACTGGGCAAGGATCTCATTCCAGGTTCGATCAAGGCCTCAAAATCGATCGTTCCATCTTGGTTTCGGAGCACGGATGATTTAAAAGTATGGAAACCTAAATAAGCGACCTTCCATTTTCGATCCACTTTTGTAGGAACGAAATCTGGACTCGGCGGTGTAAATTTATATCTCGATGCGCATCCCAAAAATAAGGGAAGAATAAGAGAAACAAAAAGTATTCTATTCATTTTTGAACCCAATCTGAGAGAAATATCTTTACTAAGTTTTCGATTTAGAAAATCAAAATTCTATCTGACGATTTGATTTTGTGTAAGAAGCAAGAATACTTCGAATTAAGATTTGTCCTTTGCGCTTGAGGGCAAAAAAAATCCCCGCCCGAACAGATGCTCGGACAGGGCTCTTTGACAATTGTTTATAAACGGATAAGATTTCTCGGGGAAGCCTAAAAGGCCAACCCTATCTACTTAACTTACCTACTTTCCTTGTAGTTCAGGTGCAAGCTCAGCTAAGGGAACTTTTTCCTTAGGAAGGTTCTTTAGTTCTTCGAATTCATAGCCATTATTGTAATGGTCCAGATCTTCGGGACTGTTAAACGGCTTGTAATCTTTTTTGTAGGCCCATTTGAATACAGACTTTTCTGGATCCTGGTTCACTAAAAGACAGCTTGGGCTCACCCATCCTTCATTCTTGCTCGTCTTTATTCTCACGAACAACTTAGGATTTCTCTCGTGGTTACGGTAATCGTACACTCTCACTACCGATTCTACAGGGAGTTTTTCCACTACAGTCGCATTAGAATCAGGCTCCGCAAAAATGGAAACCGTAGGAGAAAATGTGTTTTTTTCCAAAGACGGGCAATCCACATTTCCAGTAATCTGAGCAGAGTTTGAACAAGCCCCGGTCAAAATTGCGAGAGCAGTTAGAAGCATAAGGTTTAATTTCATTCGATTCATCTTATGGTTCCTCTTATTGATGATGGTGGAGACAGTCTTCCAACCTTGGATCTCCAACCGGAATCAAAGGAGCTTTTTCATATCTTTTTAATACAACCAATCCAAACAATCCGATCATACCGATCGAAGTTCCGATGCTTGCAAGATACCCACCTAACGAAAAGTCTACGAAGTTGGCAGGATACACCAGCCAGAAAATTTCAGTGATCTGAGTCAGTAAGATCCAGATTGCTACTTTTACTAAGAACTCAATATCTCTTTTGTTCGGTCTGTTCAACAGAAGCATAAAAGGAACCGCGAACTTGATCGCAGGAATTGCTAAAGTGATGTATTCCCATCCTCCAGTCAAACGCTGCTCAAAGAAGAAAGTCTCTTCCGGAATATTCGCATACCAGATCAACATAAACTGTGAAAATCCTACGTAGGCCCAGAAAACAGTGAAACCGAGCATAAACTTACCCAAGTCATGAATATGGTTCTCGTTCACTAAATTTCCGAGGTATCCTTTTTTCTTGAGGAAGTATGCCATTACCACAAAGGAAGAAAGTCCAGCTTGGTAAGCAGCCGCAAAACAATATACTCCAAACATTGTGGAGAACCAGTGCGGAGTTAATGACATGATCAGCTCAATGGAAGCGAGAGAGAAAGACAACGCAAAGAATACGATGAATCCACCTGCAAGTACCGCACTGAATTTAGTGTGGTTCACATCCTTATCTGTATCCTGAGAAACCGATCTTTTGTAGAAAAGGTAACCGAATGCAGACCAGGCAGCACCGAGAATCAGAACGATTGCGGTATAAGCTCCCATGTTCAAAAGAGGTTTCTTATGCTGTAGAATATGGTCAGCTTGAACTTCCGGGCTGTCAGTGTGGGACCACTCATACAAATCATGAGCCCCCAGCACCAGAATCAACATCAGGATCGAGACAACCGGGAGGAACATTCCGTAACCTTCAGTCAATCGACGAAGAGTAACCGGCCAATGTGCACCAGTGATATGACCGAGAGAGGTAAAGAACACTCCGGCCAAAGCAATACCGAGTATAAAAAACACTCCTACGAGATACGCAGACCAAGCAGGATTGGAATGACCACCTTCATGACGAAGATTTTCATGTCCCAGACCGAAGGCCGCTACGAGCAAGCTGATAATTCCTACGATGACCATACCAATCAGTGCGGTCCGAGTTTTGGAATCCAGCTTATAGTTAATTAGGTTTTGTTCTACCTTAACGTCCATTATTTGTTAGCCGTTTCCTTTTTGGTCTTGTTGTCGTATTCTTGAAGTTTACGAATATAGAGCGCAATTTTCCAACGATCCTCTGGCGTGATCTGAGAAGCATAACTTCCCATCCTTCCCCAACCCTCAGTGATTACGTGATAGAGCTGACCATCTGAGTATCCTTTGATTTTGTCAGAAATCAGAGCAGGAACAGGAAAGCCAATCTTAGGAGAAGGTCCTACAATCGTACCGTTTCCGGCACCACGAACTCCGTGACAAGGCGCGCAATAGACTTGGTATTTGTCCTCTCCTCTTTTCAAGGTGGCGAGATCCAGTTTGAAAGGATTCGCGAGCCCTTTATTCGGAAGAGATCCTACATCTACCCCGCGGTAGTCGTACGGAAAATAGTTCACCGGAATTGCGCCCTTCGGAGGAATCCTAGAAGCGGAATTTATTGCAGATAACTCGTCGGCTTCTTGCGATTCACGAGCAGGTGAATCCGCCATATCCGGTGTGAACTCCATTGGAGGAGTTTTTGATTCGCAATTCCAGATCAGCAGAACCGCGAATGAGAGAGAAGAGATCTTTGTAAGTGAATTCATTCCTGGAGGTTCTCCTATTTCACCGTCTCAACATGTTTAGAACCGAGATTCTTGATAAACTCAGTCACGGAAGCTTCGGAATAATTCGCGGAATTAGAAGGAATCCAGAGCGCGAACTTATCAGTAGTGATATCCGGATGCAGAACTTTACGATTCACTTTCGGAAGTTTGGTTACTACGAACAAAGCCATTGCAGTGCAAACCCCGGCCATGAACACAGTGAACTCGAAAGTAATCGGAATATATGCAAACCAAGCGTTTAAGCTTTTTCCGGAAATATTCAAAGGCCAATCGTACTTGTGAGTCAGATACTGCATACCGAATCCGGTAATGCAGCCAAAGGCTCCCATGAACAAAGTGACCCAAGGCAATCCGGAGCGAGCCAGACCCATTGCATCATCCAAACCGTGTACCGGATACGGAGTAAAACAATCGAAGTTGGTATAACCCTTCTCTTTTGTTTTTTTCGCTGCTTCTATAATTTGAGCAGGAGAATCAAAGAGTCCGAAAACTCCCGATTCAGTTTCCTGAAATGTATGAAATTGTTCTTTCTTAGGTGTATACATTAGTGGTGGCCTCCGTCTTTGTGGGGCATAACAGTCTTCACTTCAGCAACCGCAATCACCGGTAGTAATCTACAGAATAATAGGAAGAGAGTGAAGAAGATTCCGAACGTTCCGAGCAACATCATAAAGTCGTAAACTGTTGGAACATACAGATCCCAGCTGGAAGGTAAGAAGTCTCTGTGAAGAGTCATTACGATCACGAACCTTTCGAACCACATTCCTATGTTCACGATGATTGAAATGATGAACATCACTGGGATACTGGTTCTCATTTTTTTCCACCAGAATACCTGAGGAGCGAATACGTTACAGCTGAACATGATGAAGTAGGCCCAACCGAAAGGTCCGAAAGCTCTGTTTACGAATGCAAAACCTTCGTATTCGTTTCCAGAATACCAGGCCATAAAGAATTCTGTGGAGTAAGCGAGCCCCACGATCAATCCGGTCACCATGATCACCTTGTTCATGTTTTCCAAGTGCTTCATGGTAATATAATCTTTCAGTTTGAAGACTTCTCTTGCGATTACCATCAAAGTGACCACCATCGCGAACCCGGAGAAGATCGCTCCAGCGACGAAGTAAGGAGGGAAAATCGTAGTGTGCCATCCCGGCAAAATCGAAACCGCAAAGTCGAAGGATACGATTGTGTGTACCGAAAGAACCAGCGGAGTAGAAAGTGCCGCCAAAATCATGGCGACGGTCTCCATATGAGACCAAGCTTTGTTAGAGCCGACCCAACCTAAAGCGAGTAGATCATAGATATATCTTCTGACTTTTCCTTTTGCGCGGTCACGAACCGCAGCGATATCCGGGATCAATCCGAGATACCAGAACACCAAGGAGATGGTCAAGTAGGTAGACACCGCAAAAGTATCCCAGATCAAAGGAGATCTGAAGTTCACCCAAAGTGGTCCCCTTTCATTCGGATAAGGAAAGAGCCAGAACCCTAACCAAGGACGACCGATGTGAATGATCAATGTCGAAGCAGCGGTTAACACTGCAAAGATGGTCATCGCTTCAGCGGCACGGTTGATCCCAGTTCTCCATTCCTGACGGAAGAGATACAATACTGCTGAAATCAAAGTTCCAGCGTGACCGATCCCGATCCAGAACACGAAGTTCACGATAAAGAATCCCCAACCGACCGGGTTGTTGATTCCTAAAATATAAAGTCCTTCATACACCAAATATCCGATGATCGCTAAATCGATCACCGTGATGGTTCCTGCGAGTATAAAAGCCTTCCACCACAATGAGGTAGGAAAAGCTTCTACAGGTTTTAAGATATCCTCGGTCACATCTCGGACGGATTTACCCCCGGTTACCAGCGGCTGGATATCCAATGCTTCTTTTACTGCGTTGGTCATTGACATAAGCGCTTCGAATCTCCTGCTTAGATCTTGGTTCTAACTCGGGTCAGGTATGCAACCTGAGAGCCTACATTTAAGTAATCGAGTAAGCGGTAAGACCGCGGATCGTTACTAAGCTTGCTGACTTCCGAATTCTTGTCGTTGATGTTTCCAAAGCTGATTGCATCTGCCGCGCAGCTTTGCTGGCAGGCGGTCTTGAGTTCACCGTCTTTCAGCGCGCGACCTTCGTTCTTAGCTTGGATTTTCTTCTCTGCAATTCTGGAGGAACAGAAGGTACATTTTTCCATGACCCCTCTTCCTCGAACTGTTACATCAGGATTGAGTCCTAAATAGCGAGGCGTTTTGGAACCTTCGGCTCCGTTGTACCAATGTTGTGCCCAGTTAAATCTACGGACCTTGTAAGGACAGTTGTTGGAGCAGTAACGGGTTCCGACGCAACGGTTATAAATCATGTCGTTGGTTCCTTCGGATCCGTGAATGGTTGCTGCAACCGGACAAACTGTTTCGCAAGGAGCGTTTTCGCAATGCTGGCACATCACAGGTTGGTGAGCCATTTGCATTTCTTCTGGTTGGTCTGGATTTCCGATGTAGTAACGGTCGATCCGAATCCAATGCATTTCCCTACCGACTCGAACTTCGTCGCGGCCAACCACAGGAATATTGTTTTCTACCTGGCAAGCAATGACGCAAGAACCGCATCCAGTACAAGAAGTTAGATCGATCGCCATTCCCCATCTATAGCCTGGGTAATCGTAAACTGGGTTTGCACCTTGTGCAAAAATGAGTTTACCGTCTTTTTTGATTTTTGGAATTTCGGACTCTGCTTTTCCGGCTGCCGGATTCGCTTTGTAATCGTCCAGTGAAACTGTTTGAATTAAAGGTCTGTCCGGATAACCAAAACCAGGAGACATCATGTGATGGCTTTGTGTGCAAGCCAACTTGTAGGTCTTACCAGTTTTTTCTAAACTAGTGACCGCGATTCCGGAATAAATTCCGTCCTCAGCCAGAACATAAGCGTTTTTACCGACACCGTTCCCTACTGAACCTACCGCGCTTCTACCATAACCGATTGCGATTCCAATAGAATCCTTATGCATTCCAGGTTGGATTTGTGCAGGAAGTTCTATAGACTGTTTTGCGGTCTTAACGATAACAACATCGTTCGAATGGATTCCCTTTTCTTTTGCAAGCTGCGGAGAAAGAAGAACGTAGTTGTCCCAAGTTACCTTGGTCACCGGATCTGGAAGTTCTTGCAATAAAGAGTTATTTGCGTTCTTTCCATCCCCGAGCGAAGTCTTTTCATAAAGAGACAGTTTGATTCCTGCCTCGGAAGCTCCAGGCTTGCGAACCGAAGATTTGTTAAACGAACGAGAAGAACCGCCCGATTTTTTGCGATCTCCGTTGTTTACAGTACTTCCTGCGCGAAGCAGATCTTCCCATTTTCTCTGAGAGCCTAACTTTTTGAGCCAAGACTTTTTCAGATATTCGTAATATACAGTCTCTCCTGCTAAGGACCCGCCTGCAAATTGAATCAAGCTGTCTTCGAAAGAGCGAGATTTAAACAGTGGACGGATTGCAGGTTGTTGGATAGAGAAAATTCCCTTGGTAACTTCTGCATCTCCCCAAGACTCCAAGAAGTGAGTCGTGGTCGCCAGATAGTTCGAAGCCAGTGCGGTTTCGTCCGCGCGGTCCGAAAGGCTGACGATCAACTTAGCTCTGTGTAGGAGGTCCTTCCATTGTTCACCAGCTTGATAGACCAAGTTGGTGTCATAGAGAAAAAGAACTCCTACTTTATTTTGGCTCAAAAGCTGGGAGAGTTCTTTTAGATTGGAAGAGTAGTCAAAGAGTCCTTCTTTTTTAGGATTCGAATGATCTACAGTTTTGCCGTCGTTATCCAGAACACTGTTGAGAAGATTTACGAGAATCTGAAGACCGACCGCATCACCGGTTTGTGCAGAAACTCCTCCTGCAACTACGAGAGATTTTCCTCTCTTGCTCCAGAGAGCTTTTGCAGTTTTTTGAATATTCTCTACGCTAACTCCGAGTTCGGAAGCTAAGCCAGAAACAGTATTGGAGCCAACCACATCTTTCGTATTGGCGCCTAATTCACTTAATGCGGCCGCAATCGCCAGAGCGAATTTACTTTGGTCGCCGGGACGAATCGGAAGTCTCAAGTCTGAGTTAGAGCCAGACATGGTCGGAACGCTTTCTGCAGCGATGAAGAAGTTTACATCCTTCGCGCCACTTCTAAGATTTCTGCGTTTCGAAAAATCCTTTTGGTGTTCTTCCGGAGAAAGCCAAGATCCCATAAAATCGCAATCGATTGAAAGAATGATTTCTGCCAAATCGAAACGATAATTCGGAATCAGAGCTCTTCCATAAGAAGCAGCTTGTCCTTTGGAAACCGCCTCTTCTGCAGAGGTCAGAGAAATTTCTAAGTGTTTACCACCACCTACAGAACGTAGGAATTCCCCGACCAAGGATTTCGTAGATGGAGAATCTATAGGTTTAGAAACAATTACAGTAGAACCTTTTGATTCAGAGAGAGCTTTCTTTACTTTCTCATCGAGAGTCGCCCAATCGATTTTCTTTACTTTTCCACCGTTGATTTCCGCAGGTTCTTGCGCTCTATCAGGATCGTATAAATCGAAAATGGTAGCTTGTCCACTCGCGCTGACTGCTCCCTGGGAAACTGGGTGATTCGGATTTCCCTCTATCTTTAAAGGGCGTCCGTCTTTTGATTTTACCAAAAGTCCGGTTCCGGCAAACACAGTAGCGTACTCGTAAGTCTTTCCGTGTTTTACGAAATCATAGGTTGCATCGTCTTCCTTCACTTTCAGGTCGACATATGGAACGATCTTCTCGACCGGCTTGCGAACGCAATTCAGGGAAGTCATTGCAACCCCGGCGCCCATCAGCTTTAAAAAGCTTTTACGATCGAATTCGCCAGATTTAATTCTTGCGATCACTGGATCCGGAGAAGTGAAAAACTCGGAACGCTGTAGCTCCTTCGTTTCTTCAACTTTATCTCGAAGTTCAAATGAGAGCCAGTGAGCCTTCTTTTCTTTTTGGAAATTTTTATTATCCATTTCTTATGCTATCTCCTGGTTATCTGTGGCAGGTGGAACAATCTGTAGGAGCGTTGTTCTCTCTGTGACAGTTGACGCAGTATCCCATATTCAGGGACGCGATCTGTTTAACTTTTACCATTTCAGCTACGTTGCCGTGACACTGAGAACAATCCACACCACGCTGTATATGTCTAGAGTGGTTGAACTGTACGTGATCTGGGAGGTCATGAACCTTAACCCATTCCAGCGGTTGCTTCTTCTGGTACGTTTCCGTGAGAAACTTAATGTCGGGTTTCTGATTCGCTACCATTGAATGGCAGTTCATACAGGTCGACGTGTTCGGAACGGTCGCATGTGCGCTGGTTTCAACGCCCGTATGACAGTAACGGCAATCTATCTTGTTATCACCAGCGTGAATCTTGTGATTAAACGGGATAGGTTGATCGGGAGTGTAACCGACGTACTTGGAGGGAGAAAAAATTAGGTAGGCCACCGCTGCAATTGCAACAAGCGGAACTCCAAGTTTGAAAGCTTTCTTATTCATTCGCGAAAAGTCCTTCGGAGTCCATAATAAGGTGTTGGGAACAAACATTTTGGCTTGGGGAAAAATTGCAAGTAAACCCCCAAAAACGCTGCTCTTTCGACGAATCTTACATCATTCCGTTGAGACTTATTATCAATTAGAAATTTTGAGTATATCATCGAATTCTAATGCGTTTTCGGGGAATCTCGTTTTTATTTGACTAGAATCTGATTTGAATAGGATTTCGTAGAACGCTCGTTCTTCCATTTTTTAGATCCTAAAATGGAATGTGGCTCTTGTTTCTTTCTGAAAAGAGGCGGTGAAAAAAAATGATCATATCTGGAAGAAGCTCCATTCTTTGCCTCTATCTTTTACTACTTATCATCGTTTTCGCGAAGGATCTTTCCGCTATCCAAGTTCAATTCACAAGCTTTAACGTGATGTTTCTAAAGGAAAAGGTTCAGCATTCTTCTTCGGTCCAAAATCCAAATCGTAGACGATCCGTTCGGAACTTTCGGAATTTGGAAGTTCTGAAAGAAGTGATTCGAAAAACTAGGCCGGATATCCTTTCGCTCCAGGAAGTGGAGAACCGGAACGCGGCATTGCTTCTACTAGATAGCTCTTACGACTGTGCGACTACCGAAGATCAATTTTCTTCTCAGGAGATTGGAGTTTGCTGGAGAAAAACCTTTCCGAAACCAATCCTCAAAGAACTAAGCACTTTATCGTTTCGAAGAGGACTCAGAAAAGGCCTACTCGCCTCTTTCTCTTTTCAGAACAAGACGATTCACATTGTTGCGGTACACTTGAAGGCAGGAAGATCCAAATCCGATCGAAAGGAAAGGCTGGCCCAGATTGCGGAGTTATCTAAAGCAATTTCAGAACTGGAAAATATCGTGCTACTGGGAGATTTTAATCATGACCTGGAAAATGATCGGACAGCCTGGAAGTTACTTTCCGGAAACCGAAAGCTTAGATCTGCCAACCACGGACACAGTCCTTCCTGCTGGCAGTACAAAGAAGGATTTATCGATTATTTGATTTCAGATCACAAATGGATCGGAGATAGCTTCCAGCAGATTCAGTTTCCAAGTGATGACGGAAGGTTTGACGGAAACCCAGAATCGGAATTAGAACTCTCGGATCATTGCCCGATCACCGGATCCATTGATTTTGAGGAAAAGTAAACTAGAAGTCGGATCAGAAAAACAGTCCCGGAACCCCGGGACCAAAACCAAACCAGGCTCACAAAATAGCCTACTTATGAATTCGGTCTGGTTTTGATTTTTCCCTTATCTTTTTTTGCTTCGTAATAAAAAATCTGAAACTAAAATCATAGAAGCAAGAATTAAAAAGATTCGACTACTTCCCAGTTTTAAATCGAACTTTGGTTAAATATACTTTGGAAACTACAGAATCTCTATTTGATTTCAAAAAGAATTTTCCTTCAGGGGTAGCCACTTTGTAGGACGGGAATTCCTGCAGTATTTCCATTTCTATCCGATTGTCCGTAAACTCCGCAAACATTGGCATGTATTTTTCGGAGACTACGAGCAATCTTTCTTTATCGTTCCGCAACGCTTCGAAAAGTACTTCGGGATCGAACAAAGTTCTAGAAAGTCTCTTTGCATAAAAGGCATAAGATCTCTTGGAGGCAGGAACTCCAAACAGGAAAAGTCTCTCTTTTCCTGGCTCCAAATTTTGGACGTGCCTGCCTATTTCTTTAGAAGGCTGATAAGAAAGTAGCAATGGATAGGCGTAAAGACTGATCGTAGTAAACAAAAACGAACCCGAAACGATCAATGCACCTAACACTCGTTCTTTGCTCGAAAGAAATCCAACAAGAAGAATGAACAGGGCGATGTAGAATGCCAACCAAACCCAATAATCCCATTTCACGTCAACCGACAGAAATGGCAATGCGATCCCTCCTATCGCAAATAGAGCAGCAGTAAAATATATTAGGGCCTTTCCCCAAAAAATCCATTTTGTATTATCTTTTTCTAATACGTCCAACAAATAGCCTGAGCCGAGCACTGCCGCCGCCGGAAGACACCAATAAATGTATTGAGGAAGCTGGTATTTTGAAAAGCTGATCAAGAATAGATATACAAAAAGCCAGAATCCTGGAACAAAATCCTTTTCTTTCCATCGATTTTCCTTGAATTCTTTCCAAACGATACCAACGGAACTCTTACGGAAGAATTCTCCGATTCCCTTTCCCACATAGAAAAGGAATGGAAGGATGAAAATTCCAAAAGCCCAAAAGAAGTTCTTATAGAAAAATCCAGGATCAAACTTCTGGTCGTACATCTTCACATAGAATCTGCCAAAAGATTGAATCCACAAAAAGAAATAAGGTCCATAGGTGTTGAACTCCAGATAAAGCGGAATCGACCAAAGGAAAGGAGGGAGAAGAGCCAAGATCGCTCCCGGAAAAATCTTCATGCCAAGTAAGCGTTTCCAATCTCTCCGAAAAAGAATGTCTCCTCCGATTCCGATTGCCGGAATTACGACCGCGATCGGACCTTTTGTTATAAATCCGAGACCCATGGAAAAATACATTAGATAATAGTAATATGAGTTCCGCTTGGTTCCCAAATAATAGAATGCGAAGACCAGAATAATGTACGGAGTCACGTAGACATCTATTTTTGGATCGACAACCATCGCATACAGTCCAGGAGAAAGTGCATACAAAAGAACAGCGATCCAAGCCCGCTTTGGATTTCCGGAGTAGAGTTTTGTAATCGTAAAAATTCCCCAAAGAGAAAGCAGTGTCAGCAAAATCGCCGGCAATCTAAAAGCGCAGTCATTTTGACCCAATAGAGTAAAGGAAGAGGATATAGTCCAAAATGTAAGGATCGGCTTATCTAGATATCGTCTGCCATTGTCCCGGATAAAAAACCAGTTACCACTGTCGGTCATTTCTCTGGAGATCTCGGCATACTGAGAAGAATCGATGTCGATTACATCCAGAGGAAATGTAAGAAATAAAGGGAGGAAAGAAATCGCGAAAAGGATCCAAGGTATGAATCCGCGGGAAAATTTATTAGAATTAGTTTCTAAAGAGTTCATCTGAAAAGATTCCTTTACTTGGAATTGAAGCGATTTTTGCTAGCCCCACCCGGCTCTGGGCGGGGGGCTGGTGGCGGGTACACACCGCCTTCCAAAAAGAATGAAATCGGAGTGCAAAAGTTTGCGGGCGATCGATCGCGAAACCGGCTTCGATGGCCATATAACATATTTGAATGAAATCGGCAAGATTTTTCATTTCCAAACAAATCTGTAGGAGTTCCTACAAGTTATCCCCCCTAAAAAGTACTGTTCTGGATTTTTACGAATCACGAAAATTAATCCATCAATCCGGATTCCATAATACAGCGACTAAATCCTTTGCAGGTTTTTTCGGACTCGTAACAAGGCATCGCGAATCCCTGTTCTCTCAAGCATCCAGATTCACAATCGATCCGAAGTAAGCTCTTTTCCGAATCCGTAATATTCCTCTTAGCCTTAAAATCTTGCTCCACACAGGAAATAAAAAAGGAACAGATTTCCTGGCACTTCTGCTGATAAGGATCCTTACAAGAAATGGTGACAAAAAGTGAAAGTGTTAGAATCAATAAAACAAAGATACGAATCAGAGATTTCATTCTCCCCATACTCGAAAGGAAGGGGCAGAAGGTCAACTCTTCGAAGCGAGCATTCCGCAAGCACCGTTGATATCTTTGCCAGGTGATCTGCGGTTCAGGATCGGAACTTCCGCAGGCTCAAGGAGACGCAAAAAAGAATCTACTTCTTTTTCGGTAGGCCTTCTCCAGCCAAAGAATTCCGTATTGAGAGGTATTACATTAATTTTACAATCTAGTTGGCGTGCAATCTTCACGAGTTTTCTCGCATCTTCCGGACTCATGTTTACTTCAGGGATCATTACATATTCGAAAGTAATTCGTCTTTTTAAAATTCGAGTAAAATCTTTAGCAGCACCGAGGAGCTCTGGCAAAGAAAACTTCTCTTCTATATCCATGATTTCTTTGCGGCCCGCAGGATCCGGATGATTTAGAGAAATCGCGAGAGTATAAGGTTCCCTATTCTCAATGAATCTCCTGATTCCATTTACTACACCTGAGGTTGAAATCGTAATCCTCTTCGCACCCAAATTCAGCGCCTCCGGGTCATGAAGAATTTCTGCTGCACGCATTACGTTAAAGTAATTGTGCATCGGCTCCCCCATTCCCATAAAAACGACGTTTGTAGCACGATCTCCTACGATCTTTTCGACTTGTAGAATCTGATCTACAATTTCGTGTGCCTTCAAATTTCCTTGGAATGGAAGCTTTGCAGTGGCACAAAATTTACAGTTTAAAGTACATCCAACCTGAGACGAAATACAAATGGTCTTGCGACCTCCATCGCCTGAAGGAATCCAAACAGATTCGAATTCCTTTCCAGAGCCAAGTTCCGACTCAAAGGTGAATTTCTGAGTACCATCCGAAGACTTCAGATGCTTTTGAACTTGTAACGAAGAAATCACAGTACGTTCTGATAAGAATTTTCTTAAGTCCTTTCCGAGGGTCGTAAATTGGTCCCAGGTTTCGTAGCGATTTACATACAATCCATTATAGATCTGTTTTGCACGAAACGGTTTTTCCCCAAAGGACTTGATCAGATCTTCCAACTCTCGGATGGTCTTGCCTTTTATAAAGGTGCTAGACTGAATTTGCTCATTTAGAGCATCCGCATCCGAAATTGTGAAATCTGCGACTTGGTTCATTTGCAGGTATCCTTAACCTTTAAATCTGCGTCCTTGTAGCCCAGTTTCGAAGCTTCTTTAAAACTATCACAAGCCTTAGACTTGTTTTTTAGAGCCAGGTAGCTCCAACCACGGTTATAAAAAGAGAGATGGTCTTCGGGATTGATCTTCACAGCGCTGTCATACGCTTGCACGGATTCTCTGTACTTTTTGAGGTTATAGCTTGCATATCCAACTTCAAAGAAAGCTCTTCCATTCTCTTTTTCTAATTTGATAGAAGCTTGCGCATCCTTAATCGCTTCCTTAGGACGATTTAATACGTTATTGAGATAAGCACGATTGTTATACGAAGTAACCGAAATGGATCCGAGTTCGATCGCGTGATCTATATCTTCGAAAGCCTCTTCATTCTTGTCTAAGTTACTTTTGCAAATCCCTCGGTAAAGATATGCGTCCTTATAGTTTTCATCTATCTTGATCGCGGAATCGAAGTCTTCGACTGCTTCCAAATATCTGCTTAAACTATATTTTGCTAAACCGCGATTATACAAAGCCGGTACATCATTGGGCACTTTTTCTAGGTATCGATCATATTCCCGAATCGAACCTTCGTAGTCCTTCTGATCGTACAGATCAAAGGCTACCTTGAAGATATCATTCGGATCCTCTGAAGCAGTCGAATCTTGTGCGGGCTCGTCCTTTTTTTCCATCCATTCCTGGATCATTCCAATCAATTTTTTTAATAGAGCAAGTCCCTCGTCCTCAGGGGCAGGTGTTGTCGAATTTCCGGTGGAGCCAGAAGTATCAGAGGTATCGGTACCAGATTGGGAAGCCGAGGAGTTAGAGCTCAGATTTTGATTCTCCACCGGTTGTTCCGGACTCGAAGAAAATAAGGCGATCCCCAAGGATACAATTCCAACGATCAAAAATGACGCGAGTATTCGGTCTACCATACTTGTTCAGGATAGAATTAATTTACTGGCAACTTCCAGCCTTTTTTTCAGGCTACAACGGAATTGGAATGCTCCGAAATTACTTTTCCGTCTTCCAGAATCATTCGAATCAGACGAGTCATTTCTACGGAATACTCAACATTCAAATGTTTTGTGATCCCTTCGCAAAATCCGTTGATGATTAAAAGCTTCGCGTCGTCCTCAGAGAGACCGCGAGATTGCAAATAAAACAGTTGGTCCTCATCGATCCGGGACACAGTTGCCTCATAATTCAGAGAGCCATTCTTGCCACTCACGTCGTTATAAGGGTATGCATGGGATTGAGATCTATCATCCATCATCAATCCGTCACATTTTACGTGGCTGTAGGCATCCGAGGAACTGGAAGTAAATTTTACTAGTCCGCGGTAGGAATTGATTCCACCGTCAAGAGATACTCCTTTAGCCAGAATATTGCTTCGGGTATTCTTTCCTACGTGAACGATCCTAGCACCGGTATCCTGGATTTGCCCAGATCCAGCAAACGCTAAAGACAAGATATCTCCGGTAGAATGATCCCCCTGCAAAATGATTCCGGGATATTTGATCGTATTCGCGCCGATATTTACGTCTGTCCAAGTAATATGACCCGCCTCGTGGCAAAGACCACGTTTGACAGTCCAGTTGTACATATTCTTTTTCCAGTTTTGGATCGTAGTATAAAATATTTTAGAATTTCTGTGAGCGACTAACTCCACCACTGCTGTGTGAAAATTTGTTCCCTTATCTTGAACAGAAGAACAGCCTTCTGAATATTCTAGCTCTGCTCCATCCTCTGCAATCAAGAGAGTGCGTTCGTACTGACCGGAAGAAGCTGCAGTCACTTTGAAGTACGCCTGCAAGGGCATTGGAGTTTTTACTCCCTTAGGAACGTATGCGAATGAGCCCCCAGAAAAAACGCAAGAGTTTAGGGCAGAGAATTTATTATCCCCGATCGGCACAACTGTCCCGATATACTTTCGAACGATATCGGAATATTCACGAATCGCAGTATCGATATCACAAAAAATAATTCCCAGATCCGAGAGTTCTTTCTTTACGTTTGCATAAACCGTTTCTGAGTCATTCATCGCTTCAATACCGGCTAAGTATTTTCTTTCGTGCTCGGGGATTCCGAGTTTTTCAAAACTTCTCAGAACTTCTGGATCAACTTCGTCCCAGGATTTTTTCTTTTTGTGTCCGCCACCGATATAATGCACATACTCGTCTATATCCACTTTGAACTGAGGAAAAAATCCCCAGGTAGGCATAGGTTTGCTTTCGTATATTTGAAATGCCTTGAGGCGAAATTCGGTTAGCCAAGAAGGCTCGTTTTTGATATGAGAAATCGATTCGACTACCTTTTTAGTCAGGCCTTTGGGAAAGTTATCCGGACGATAGTATCTTTCCTCGTCCTTTAAAAGCATTTCAGTTGCTTGAGCCATAGCGAATCACTCTTTATTTAGACTAAAATCCTTGGAATGAAAAGAATCATACAAATTCAGAACCGAGGATTTTTCCAATAGAAATAGTATAACAGATTTCGATCTGAATTACAAGATTTGAGAGGGAGCCTGTACAGACCAGGAGAAATTCCCTGGAAAAGCGACCAAAGGCCGCAATCCCAAGGAGGTGAAAGACAATTCTTAGTTCACCGAAGAGAAATATTCCTTCGATTTTACAGGATCTGCCTTCATTGTTTTTTTACCTTCGTCCCAATTTGCTGGGCACACTTCTCCGTGTTTTTCTACGAATTGGAAAGCCTTCACAAGGCGAATTGCTTCGTCTATATTTCTTCCTACCGGCAAATCGTTAATGGTAGCTTGGCGAATGACTCCTTTCGGATCGATGATAAAGGTTCCACGAAGCGCAACCCCTCCTTCTGTCAAAACACCAAAATCTCTAGAAATAGACTTAGTGATATCTGCGATCAAAGGATATTTGATTTCGCCGATTCCACCTTCTTTACGAGCAGTAGCTTTCCATGCCAGGTGCGTAAACGCGCTGTCCACGGATACTCCTAACACTTCCGCTCCCAATTTCTTAAATTCGTCTAACTTTGCGTCGTACTCGATAATCTCAGTCGGACATACGAAAGTGAAGTCTAGAGGATAGAAGAACAGGACCACCCATTTTCCTTTGTAGTCGGAAAGTTTGATTTCCTTAATTTCTTTTCCAAGAACAGCTTCTGCTTTAAAGTCCGGTGCAAGTGAAGTAACCTGTGGCATTTGCAACACTCCTTAGTTTTAGAATCATTCTAAATTTAGACCCTAGAACTTGGGAAGCAGTTTTTCGGTTTCATTTGCATCTTTTTGAAAAAGAGAAAGAAAAAGAGGACCGAAATTCAGGATGGATTCTTCCTTTCGAGTCAGCTTCCAAGCTGCGAGTGACCCCTGTTCAATCATGTTCGCGAGCACACCTGTATGCGCTGCAGGATATCTCAAGGTATATCCATTCGCTTGGCATTTCTCGAAGAACCTGGCAAAGATACCTTCTCGGGTCCGAGTAAAATCATTGAGTTGGTCGTCCCAGCGGTGCTCTGCCAATGGCTGTTGGTAGCTAAAACCAACAATCGGACAGGCGTTATAACGATCTGGATCTTTTAGCTCGGCTAAATTGATATCCACCCACCACTTTACGAGCTCCTCGGGAGAATTGATAGTATTCACAACCTCATTCAATGAATTGTTTTCTGATTCGATATAATTGCGAAGATAGATCTCTCCCAGTTCATCCTTGGAAGAAAAATACTCATAAAACGTGGTTTTGTTCGTACCGCATTTTTCCACGATTTCCTTCAGACTAGTATTTCCGAAGCCCTGAAAGTAGAAGAGATCTTTCGATTCCTGGATAATTCTTTCCCGGATCCCTGTGGATTTTCTGCCCAAAATCGCCCCTCTTAACAGTAATAACTATAAATATTTGTCTCATATGATTTAAGGAAAGAAAGAATTTTTTTAATTTACTGACCGGTAAGTAAATTTATTCTTGATTTATACTCAAAATCAGGCCACTTTTTGAAAGGATCTTACAGAAAAGGAGGCTCAGATTTTGGAACGAGTCGCTCAAATGCCCCCAATTGTTGCTGATGGAGTGTTTTTAAAGACGGTTACAGGGCCAATTTTCATTAGAAATGACTTCATTCTATTCATCTCTGCAGAAGGAAAGCACTGCCAGGTTCATACCAAGGATGAAAGGATAGAAGTGATCGGAACTCTCAAAGAGGTGATAGAAAGGACGAACCCGGTTCTGTTCAAAAGGGTGCACAGACAGTACATTTTGAACCTAACACATCTTTGTTATATTAAATATTCTACGACTTCTCGCAGACATACTGCTGTCTTGGATGATGATGATAAGACCGAAGTTCCGGTAAGCGAAATCTATCTCTGATCGAGAACAAACATTTGATAGGAAAATGAAACAAAACTAAAGATAAGAACTTTTCCTATTGTACACTTTTCTAAGCTCGAAGAAGCATTACTTTTTCCGGATGATTCTTCCGAGCTTATTATTTTTTCTGCATTTATTTTAGTTCGATGCTTCGAACAAAATCAAGTTTCAAACAAATTCAAAAGCTTTCAAGGCAACTTGCTTCCTAAGAAGTTTAGAATCTCGTCAAAGTATTCTTTCTTTTCTAATAAAGAAGAAGAGATTCCAAACTTTCCGCTTGAATGGATAACTGTAGCTGACCTTTGTCCATAAACTGAAGTTACAGAAACATTTTGCACCGATTCGATAGGAATGGTAACTTCCTCCTTGGACCAGGAGGATTTCGGAACCGTGATGCTTTCGGAAGAAACAATAATTCTTTGGGGGAAAGCGAATCTTCTATAAATTCCCAAAATAGACATAGCCACAAACACGAAAGAGGCAATGCTCAAACTCCAAAAGAATATAGTCGCTCCAGAAACACCAAGATGAATGATGCCATTGATAATCAGTCCACGATCATTCATCATCGCAGTGTTGGCAAGAAACACACCGCAAAAACCAAAAAAGATCCCACCCAAAATAATCGTCTTCTTAGGCATATAAGAGTATTCTTTTTTCATCCTTATCCACCTTTCGCCATTAAATATTTTTCCATAAATTCTGTGATATCTTTTATATTTCGGTTAATCATCTTTCTCAATTCTGGAGGAATGTTCTGAGACTTAATGACTCGATAATAATTCAATGCATTCTTCAACATTTTACGGCGAGCAAATTCCTGGGCTTTTATTAGCATAGGTTTGTATTTATAATATGAGTATTCCATAATACTATAATTTTCGGAAAGTTTAAATGAGTGGGGGATCTTTCCGAAATCATAAGTCAAAGTCAAGAACGGAGCATCATCCACTTCTGGAGGTTTAAGTTCCAGAATCCCGTGGATCATTTTAGGTTCTTCTTCCTTAGCTCCTCCTCCGGAAGGTTCACCTCTTTGGTCTAAAGGCTCTAAGCCGCCCTCGACTACCTCGATCTCGGGAGCTTCTTGTTCCTCTCCCATGGTTGGCACTTGCATAGGGCCACTCGGTGGTGGAGCTCCAGGGGCAGACGGAGCCGGAGCCATTGGGGCTCCTGCTAATGGCGGAATTTCAGGTTTTAACTCTTCTTCTTTTTTCTCGTCGGTTGGATTTGGTAATCCGATCTTAGGAAGTTCAGGTGGTGCTGCCTCGGCTGGCTTTGCTTCTGCTGGAGGGCCCGACGGAGTCGGTGCAGGTGCTCCGCCAGTCTCAGGGCTAGGCGCAGGTGAAGGCGGACCAGAAGGCGGTTCTCCTTTCGCAAGCTTATCCTCAGCATCAGGCAATCGGATCGGAACAAGTTCTATGCTTGGCAGTACAGGAGTTACATATTGGGGTAACTGATCCGAGAGTGGTACTTCTGGGCGAGGCCAATCTTGTTCCGGGACCTGCTCCTGGGCTTGCTCTTCGGCCTGCCTTTCTCTCTCTTCTCTTTTCTCTTCTGCTTTTTGTTTTAGATACTCATCTCTAGCTTGGAATAAATCCTCTTGCCTGCGATCGTCTCCTGCCCGTCTGTCCTTGCGGTCGCCGGCGCCTCCTCTTCTATCTTCTCCGCCTCTCCTGTCCTCTCCTGTCCTTCGATCCACCAATGGCAGATCCTTAAACTTTTCCCATTCATCGGTAAAAAATGTATCCGCAGGCAGATCCAGCTCGTTTGGATCTAGGTGATCCGGAGCCACTGGAGGTTTTGGTTTTGCAGGAGCCCCGGCTTCTCCCGGTCCTCCCCCGCTTGGTGCTCCGACTCCACCAGACCCGCCTGTTCCACCTCCAGAAGGAGGTCCACCGACTCCAGGTAAGAATGCAGGAGGACCGCCAGGGCCGCCGCTGGAGGGTGTTCCTTCCAGATCTCCCGTGGGCATCGGACCGCTATAAGGCGCATAGGTTACGACCGAATAAGAAACCGGTCCTGGAGGAAGTTCAGAAGGTAGAGCAGGAGCTTCGGTCCCCGGAGGAGCTTGGATCTGAATCGGAGTTCTGAATCCTTGGGTAAGAGTGTTTCCCAAAGCCTCACTGATTTCTTTTACTGCCCGGACCAAATCTCCCATTGGAATCGGAGAGTCGGAATAATCCCCACCTTCTGGAGAAGAAGCCTCCTCGTCAGGGGATTGAATATGGCCTTCGATCGCTCGAATGTTTTCGGAAATTTTTTCCTGGATTTCGTTGTCCGGAATTCTAGAGAGAGTTCGCTTTAAAATCTCCAGAGCTCCGAAAAAATTTTCCTTATCTACAAGTGCTTCTGAATGAAGGAGAGGTCTTCTGTGGTGAGAATACCTAGAGTTGTTTCGAATAATATCATCTGCTAAATAAGGAAGTTCTAATTTCTTTTTTCTCCTTAAACCCGAGCCAGGTGGAGTTTCTTTTTCAGGAGTTTCCTTTCTCTCTTCCTTTCCTTTTCCAGAGGATCCTGATTTTTGTTCTTTGCTTGCAGGAGAGGAAGTTCCTTCTCCATCTACATTGACTAACTTTCCGCGATCGCCTGATCCACCACCAGAGGGACCTCCAGACCCCGGTCCAGTTCCACCACCACTCGGTCCGGAGCCGGAAGGAGATTGGCCGCGATTCGGATCTCGAAACAGTGCATAAGCTCCCGCTCCGGCGGACAGAAGTCCCAGTAATAAGAGTAGCGCAGTTGTCATTGAATCTTTGCTTCCTTAATAAAATCGACCTAAGATCGTGCAGTTCTTAAACACTTGTCACAGAGTTTTTCCGATTGACACCATGAATGTTAAGTAATAAGTTGGCGTATATGAAATCAACGGTTCGGGAAAACCTGAGTTTCGGGTCGAGCCCTGACAATCCGGACGGTCTCCAACTAAGAATTACTTTTGATGAGGACACAAAAACCGCCTATGGCGACTATACAGTCCCAGAAAAGTTTCAAGGTCAACCGGACGTTATCCATCCCGGGATCATCGCCACAATCCTGGACGAAATTATGGCTAAGATTAACGAAGCCATGAATTTTAAGACCACCACTGGCGAGCTTACGATCCGCTTTCTTCAACCGGCTCAAGTAAACCAACCTCTTCATCTAAGAGGCTGGTTCGTGAAAAAGAACAAGAAAGTGATCGAAAACCGGGCCGAGATCGAAAACGAAATCGGCAAGATTGTTGCCCGCGGAAAGGGCAAATACATCGAGTTGGATACCTAAAATCCTAAGAAATTATTAGTACCCGCCGACGTGGTGGAACTGGTAGACGCACTGGATTCAAAATCCAGCGAGGGCAACCTCGTGTCGGTTCGACTCCGACCGTCGGCAAGGGTACAAAAACCATCCCACCAGCAAACAAACTACTTTAAAGTTTTTTAATAGATATTTTGTAGGAGCTCCTACAAAGAACTTCTCCAAAAATGAATCTTGCATTTTGTGAGAAAGTGTGATAATTGGCAGCGTTGCGTACCCGCCACCAGCCCCCCGCCCAAAAAGGGAAGAACCGGGAACATAGGTAACACTTTAAACCGGAGACATGGGTTACACTTTTGGTTGTTGAATTAACCTTTTT